>NZ_JBNAFQ010000003.1:0-317201 GCF_049800755.1 Psychroserpens sp. S379A
CGTTGTACCCAATTTGAGAAAATGAACGAACTAACATTTCATATTAATTCTAACGAGGAAATTTGGGAACTTTTTGACAAAGAACTGAATACCATTTTCATTCACAAGTTTGTGCCAAATGAAATCATTGAATGGTGGAAAACGGATTTAAAAACTCAAAGCGGAACCGAATTCAAAAACATGTCTGTTCGACAAATGGAAATGGATATTCAAACAGATTTGAACGGATTGAAAAAAATACTCGAACTTAACACAAAACAATTAAGAATATATCAATTCAATAAACCGATTTCGGATACACTCGAAATTGACAGATTACCTAAAAATAATAGAAAACAGATTTTAATGCAAAACGGATTAAAACACTACTTTTTTGTAAACTTTGAGTTTATAACGATTGGAAGCTTTGAATCTGAATTTATAAGCGGAATTGGATCAAATCCAAAATTTGAAAAACGAATTACGGAAAGAAAACAAAAATTATCTGAATAAAAAACTGGGTACAACACCGTGTATAATTCATTGTTCGATTCGTGTGTACTCGGAAAATTCCTGTGGAATTTTCCTCTGGTTTGGTTTCTTTTTGTTAACTTAGTCCTTGCCAACACAACGTAATCATACACAAACACGTTGTGTACAATTTAAAAACTGAATGGAAAATATTTTAAACGAACCAATTGAAAGCTATTTAAATGAAAAGTCAAAAAACTTTGGCGGAAATGAATTAGCTGGAAAATTCCGAAATGATTTCCCATCAGAAATTGACAAACTTCTAATTGATAAAGCTAGATATAAAACTATTGGCTCACCAGGTAAAGGAAATTGGACAGATTGTCCTTGGATTGCAATCCTTGACACTTTAATAACAGAAACACCTCAGAAAGGATATTATCCAGTCTTTCTATTCAAATCTGATATGACTGGAGTTTATTTATCGTTAAACCAAGGAGTAACTGATGTAATTGAAAATTACAAAAGAAATGCAAAAGAAGTTTTAAAATTAAGAGCAGAAGATTTTAGAGCAAAAATCAACTATAAATCTTCTGAATTTCTAACTAAAATAAAACTAGAATCTAATACTAAAAATGCAAAACATTATGAAGCTGGAAATATAATTGCCAAATACTACCCAAGTGATAATCTTCCAAGTTCATTTGACCTAAAATCAGACATAACAAAATTTCTTAATTTATATGAAAGTTTAGCTTATTCAGACAATTCTTTCAGTGATCATACAGAAAAAAACCATTTTGAAACTAAACAAATCAGACTTCATTGGAGAATAGAAAGAAATACAAGTTTAGGAAATAAAGTAAAAAAATTAAAAGGTTATACTTGCGAAGCTTGTGATATGAGCTTCAAAGAAAAATATGGAGTTTTAGGAGAAAAATTTATTGAGGCACATCATTTAAAGCCAATTTCGGAATTAGGTATCGGAAAATTTAAAGTGGATTTGGAAAATGATTTTGCTGTTTTATGTAGTAATTGCCATAGTATGATACATAAATTAGAAGATCCAAGCGATTTGAATAAACTAAGAAAAATAATAAAAACTGTACACAACAATGTATAACTGCAATTACGGCGGATTCGACTACGTCCGAATCCACTCGGAATTGCTAAGGCTAGTGTTTAATCCGAAAATAATCGCTAATTTAACCCGTAACTGACGGTTATACGAGACCGTTGTGCATAATTTAACCAACCTGCAAAATGCCATTTCCATTAGACGAAAAATATATAAAAGAAACTGAATCAGAATTGAACGTAAAATTCCCTACTGAATTTAAAAACCGTATGATTAAATCAAATGGTGGCGAATTGGTTACGGACGAATTTGAATTTGAACTTTTTCCTTTTTTTGATAAATCTGACCGAAAAAGAATAAGTCGCACTTGTAATCACATCGGACTTGAAACAAAAAATTCTTGTAATTGGATTGGATTTCCAGAAAACGGAATTGCAATTGGTTCTGACGGATTTGGAAATTTAATAATCTTGACTCACAATGGAGACGGAATTTTAACTGACGAAATTTACTTTTGGAATCACGAAATTGGAGAAACGGAAAAAATAGCGGAATCTATAATCGAATTGGATGAATAAATAGGAATTATGGCAAACAAATGGGGAATTCCGATTGAAGTTGAAAATTTAGTATTATCAAGAGATAAATCCTGTGTTTATTGCGGAGTGATTTTTAATCAAAATGACAATTCAAGAAAAACAAAACAATCTTGGGAGCATATAGTAAATGACATTAGAATAAATGGAGCTGACAATATTGCTCTTTGTTGTATGTCCTGCAATGCGAGCAAAGGTGCTAAATTATTAGAAATATGGCTCGAAAGTAAGTATTGCAAAGACAAGGGAATTACAAAAGATACAGTTGCTTTAGTTGTTAAAGAAGCGATTGAAAATAAACCTAAACTGAGATAAAAAACTATGCACAACAATGTATAACCGCAATTACGGCGGATTCGACTACGTCCGAATCCACTCGAAATTGCTAACGTCAGTTCCTAACCGAAAATTATTAACTTTAATCCCATAACTGACGGTTATACGAGACCGTTAGCTACAATTTAAACCAAACTTTACGAAATGAAAAAATTAAACTTACTATTTGGAATCTTAATCGGATTAATCATTTTTTCTTGCTCATCTGATGATGATAATCAAAATGACACGCCACAAGCAGAATCTGAATTCACTATTAACGGAACTGAATATTCTATTTCTAACGGGTTTATTTTATCAGCATTTGACGGAACAAACAATAGTCGACACGCTATTTATTTGCTCAATGGAACAATACTAAATAACGAATGGTTTGGAGAAGGATGTGATTTCTCAAATAATTTAACACAAGGAGTGATTTTTAACATCACGTCAAGCTCTATTTCTGAATTAGCAAATGGAACTTATACGTATGAATTGTTTACCAATGAGCCATCCTTGAACGAAACAAACATTTCAACCAATGTTGTTGTGGAAAACAACTGTGTGACGAGTTCTAACGACATTGATGAAGACCAAATAAACTCTGGTAGTCTGACAATCGAAAGTGCAAATAATATTTATACTTTGAATTTCTCATTTGAAACGAATGATTTCGGAACAGTCAGCGGAAGTTATGTTGGAGAACTACAATTAACTCAAGATTTATCTGACTAAAAAACTGTTTGTAACACCGTATATAATTTATTGCTAGTTCTAGTCTACTTACGAAAATCCTCGCGGATTTTCTATTCGGTTTTTATTTGTTAAATTAGGTGCTTAAACCACGCAACAAACCATATACAAACACGTTGGCTGTAATTATGGAGTCGCTAACTCAATCAGACAATTATTTTACTAATTAGACATTTTCAAACATTAACAAATGAAATATATTCGGCAAAAACAGTTATTAATCAATTTCAAATGCTAAGAAAATTAATCTACTTATTACCTATCATTTTTTGGAATATTGGTTACGCACAAATTTTAACTCAAAGAGTACCAATCTCTGAAACCTATTCTTATAATGGTAAGTTCAAATTAAAGTCAATTTCCTTCGACGATGAATTCCCAAATACAAAAGGTGAATCTCAAGTCTCATATAATAAAAAATATGAAAGTTTTGGAGTGAAAAAAAAGTTCTATAAAATAAATCGCTCTTTTGATTTATATGATGGCTACCCTTTTTTTGTCGCAATTAGTAACGATGGAAAGAAAATTATTTACATAAAAGACAAAGTATATTACGATGGCAAAGAACACCAAAATGTAACCTACTATATTAATGGAGAACTAAAGAAAGTATTCAACACAGATGAGTTTATCAATTGTGACAGCGATAAAGAAAAATGTCATATGTTTTATAATAATCAATATAAAGTTTATGAAAGGACAACACCAACTTTAAAAAAATACAAAAAAGACATAACCGAAAAGGATAAATTTTTAAGACATAATTTTGTTTTTAATAATAACGACACTATTTATGTCATAGATTCAAGAAAAAAAGTCACCTTGTTTGACTTGAATAAAGGAGAAATCTTAAAATCAAAAATCGATTTTGATTCAATTTATCCAAGGATTAAAAGATTTGAATCGGTTAAAAGCAATATCGATTACTATGATTATCCTTATAAATATGTCATCGACATTGAAAATTCAATTTCAAACGAAAAATTATCCAAGAGTATAAGTAATTTATCCAATCTTAAATTTATTTCTATTGGAGATTCAACTTTTCATAAATACAAACTTTTTAGAATAGATTTGACAGGTTATCTCGATAGAAATGGAACATTTGAAATTGAAAAATTTAAGCTTGACGAGAATTTTGACAAGGAAAAAATCAAGGACTATCTATTAAACACAAAATTCAAAACTGACTTCATTCCTCGTCAAGTTGATAAAATATATTTAGACAATTTTTTTGGTGGCTACAGAAGTTTTAATGATAGTATTGCTCAGCAAGAAACTTTAAAAGAAAAAGAAAGACGAGCTGAAGAATATAAAAAACGTCTGACCTTGTCTGAAATAGATGGGATTTTTATTCCAAAAAATCTTTACGAATGTATGGTCGAATTAGACAAAAAACTAAACTTCGAGAACAAAAAACAACTTCGAGAAGCCAAAAACAGTTGGGAATTTAATTCTCATATGGGTGGACTTGGAATGTGGATAAGAAATAATTGGGGAATTAATGGTGGTTCAAGGTTGCTAAAATATTTTTATGATAGAGATTTCGGAAATGAGATGTTTGGAAGAGATGAAATTTCAGGTTTAATTATTGACCACTACATTGAATGGTTAAATGGAAATAAAAAAGAATGGGAAAAATGGGAAAGGAAAAACCCAATCAAAAATAAATAACTACAGCCAACAACGTGTATAATTCATTGTTCAATTTGTGCATACTCGGAAAATTCCTGCGGAATTGTTCTCTGGTTCGTTTTATTTTTGCTAACTTAGTCCTAGCCAACACAACGAAATTATACCAGACATGATGAAAATACATTGATTAAAGGCAAGCTTTAATCTGTCGCTTCGGAGACAAAACATCTTAAAGTAAATGTGTTCTCATCTCAAGTTTAACAATGATTTACAAATAAGTTAGTGTAGTTGTAACATATAAACTTATATATCGTCTACTAAATATCAATTTCTTAAAAAAAATATATGACAGTATTAGTAGTAGGTGCAAGTGGAGCAACAGGAAGACAGTTAGTTGAACAGCTTTTATTTCAAGGAAATAATGTTAAAGCAGTGGTTAGGAATCCTGAAAAATTGCCAGAATCATGGAAAAGTAATAAGTGTATTGAAATTATCTCTGCAAGTCTTTTAGATTTAAGTGATATTGAAATGAAGGAATTGACATATGGCTGCCATTCAATCGCCTCTTGCCTTGGTCATAATTTGAATTGGAAAGGAATTTATGGACATCCTAGAAGACTAGTAACTGATGCTGTTCGTAGACTATGTAATGCGATTGAAACAAACAAACCTGAAAGCACCATTAAATTTGTTTTAATGAATACTACAGGCAATCAAAATCGTGATTTAAACGAATCTATTTCGTTTGCTCAAAAATGTGTCATTGGACTTTTAAGGCTTCTCTTACCTCCTCACGTTGATAATGAAAAAGCTGCAGATTATTTACGAACCCAAGTTGGAAAGGATAATAAATTTATTGAATGGGCTGCTGTTAGACCAGACAGTTTAATTAATAATGATAAAGTAACCGATTACGAAATACATCCATCTCCAATTAGAAGCGCAATCTTTAATTCTGGTAAAACTAGCCGTATAAATGTAGGTCATTTCATGGCTAACCTAATTAACGATGGTGATTTATGGAATAAATGGAAAGGACAAATGCCTGTAATTTATAATAAGTCTCAATAGTTTTAACTAATTTCGCTTCATTAAGATTTAAACCTATACTACTTTGAAAACAATCATAAACACATCTAAAGCACCTGCTCCTATTGGACCTTATAATCAAGCTGTTTTAACTGGAAACACTTTATACACTTCTGGTCAAATTGCTTTAAATGTTGATACAGGAGAATTGGTTATGGATTCAATTCAAACTGAAACCAAACAGGTCATGGAAAATTTAAAAGCAGTTTTAGAAGCTGCTGAAATGACATTTAGCAACGTAATTAAAACGTCAATCTTTATTAGTGATATGCACAATTTTTCACAAATTAATGACGTATATGCTACATATTTTGATGCCAACTCTGCTCCTGCTCGTGAAACGGTTGAAGTTGCTAATCTTCCAAAATTTGTCAATGTAGAAATTAGCATGATTGCTGTAAAATAAGTCCAGCTAGTGTTGTCTAAAGCATTACAATTTTCAAAAAAAGAGCTTAAAGAATTTCTTGATACTAAGGTCGAACAATACAATCATCCTAGATTTATTGAAAGTGATCCCATTCAAGTACCACATCTGTTTTCAAAAAAAGAAGACATTGAAATTGCTGGATTTTTAACAGCGACTATTGCTTGGGGAAATCGAAAAAGCATCATTAAAAATGCGCATAAAATGATGCAATTGCTTGACCATTCGCCTTATGATTTTGTTTGTAATCATCAAGCATCCGATTTAGAAAGCCTATCTGATTTTGTACATCGTACGTTTAACGGACAAGATTTTATTCAGTTTATTAAAAGTTTACATCATATATACAATCATCATAACGGATTAGAAGCTGTGTTTTCAACATATAGTAAAACGCAAACACTTCAATATGCTATTCATCAATTTAAAAATCACTTTTTCGAAATTGAACATTTATCAAGAACTCAAAAACACGTGAGTGATCCTTTAAAAAATTCAGCAGCAAAGCGATTAAATATGATGCTTAGATGGTTTGTTCGTCATGATAATTCTGGTGTAGATTTTGGGATTTGGAAAACTATTAGTCCTTCCCTACTATCGTGTCCCTTAGATGTACATTCTGGAAATGTTGCTCGCAAATTGGGATTATTAAAACGTAAACAAAATGACAGTAAAGCTTTAACCGAATTAGATAAAGCTCTCAGAAAATTAGATGCTAACGATCCTGTAAAATACGATTTTGCTTTATTTGGCTTAGGTGTCTTTGAAGGCTTTTAAATAAAAAAGCTGCTTGAAAACACAAACAGCTTTTTAATTAACACTCTATCAATTATTAGGATTCATCACTAATATTTAACCAAGCTTTACGTAATTTTATTTGAGCTGAAGTTGCATTCTCATCTTCTACAATTGATTTTACTTTAGTATAAGCTTGAGCATACTTTGTTTTGACAACAACCTCTTCTCCATTACGCTCTAATACAACGTGAACATCATCTCCTATTTTAGCACTATACATTTGCATTAAAATAGCTCTTGCATTGGCAATCGTTGCTTCAGTTCCATTTACAGATTTAATAATGTCGTTTGGTAGCACACCATTATCTGTCCAAAAACTATTATCTTTTACATTATTCGAAAAGAAAACAATATCCTTAGCTTCATCTGCTTCAAATATTGAGCCTTTACCAGATTGTATAAATCCTGTTTCGATACGAGTTTCTTTAAATATCAATCCTACTTTTTGGAAAAACTCGCTGTAATTTATTGGAGTTTCACCTATAACATGCGTATTTAAAAATTCACCTACTGAAGGATAAGTCATTCCTACAATTTCTTCAATTAACGATTCATCTTCAAATGGTTTATGCACTCCATATTTACTAGATAACTCCTTCATTAAACTCAACATACTTCTATGTCCATCACTTTCTTCACGCAATAAGATATCAACACACATACCTATTAAAGCACCTTTTTGATACACATTGGCATAGTTTTCTTTAAACGGACTTTCTAAAACGTTCTCACTCATTTCTGTAAAGCTCATCGCATCATTGTAATAATTTTGAGAAATTAGTATCTGTCTATTAATCGCTTCATAATAGTCTTCAGTAGTAACTAATCCTTCATAAACTTGAAAATGTTGTGCAAAATATTCAGTTACACCTTCATACATCCATAAATGCTTTGAAAATGTTGGCTGATTGTAATCAAAGTAATGCACATCTTCAGAATGAACAGTTAATGGTGTTACTATATGAAAAAACTCATGAGCAATGACATCTGTAATCGATTTTGAAAGTCGCTCAAGACTACTAGATTCGCTCAAAACAGCTACAGTAGATGTATGATGCTCTAATGCGCCTAAACCTTTCGGTTCACCTTCGCCTCGAGTAGTTAAATAAAGATAAATATCGTAACGTGGTGTACTATTTATATCTCCTAAGTATGCTTTTTGAGCTTCCATCATTTTATACACAACATCTTTTAAAGTAGATGCTTTATGCTTTTTATTTGGTGAATAGACACTTAATACAATTTTAATATCACCAACCATAAACTCTTCAACATCTAATTTACCATACATCATTGGGTTATCTGTAATATCAAAATAACGAGGAGCAAAATAGCTTGTTGTAATTTTTGTCCCATCAGGACTCGACTTCATATTTGTATTTTGTAATGCAGATGTACGTTCAAAATTTGCAGGAGCAGTAACGTCTAAGGTATATTGTGCGTTTTTAAGTGAATCAAAATATCCAATAAACCCATGTAAATTTAACACGTAATTTTCAGGAGAAATATTTGTTCCTCCAGGAGAAAAAGGAATCTCTTCTCCAATTCCGCCTTGAACCTCCAGATCAAAAGTGTCATTCACATAATACTCTAATTTATCTAACTGCTTTGCATTAGTAATTTGCCAAGTATTGTCATCTAATTTAGATACAGGAAGTAAGTTTCCATTGTAATCAAGAGCTTTTAGGTTGTCAATATACTTACCAAAATCATTTACAGCATAACTACCTTGAATAATTCTTGGTAGTCTGTAAATAACTGTATCTTCTGTAAAACGACCTGGATTTATAACAACTGGTGCTTTATCATCTACAACTTGAGTTAAATCAATTGCAGTTGCTATTGGGTTTGCTGATGCTAAATCGTTTACACCATTTTTTGAGGCTCCACAAGCAAAAAGCAAAGCACTTAATACTGTAATAGAAAGGATTTGTTTCATAATAAAAATTTAATTTCCTTTTAAAAGACGCACAAAACTACAATTGGTTACATATAATTTAGCAAAGGTTTTGTTAAAATAGATGTTGTATTTTTGTCTTATGTCTCAAGCATTGATTAGTATTCTTACGCCTTTTAAAAATACATCTGAGTTTTTACCAGAATGCTTAGATTCAATCATTCAACAAAGCTATACACATTGGGAATTATTAATTATAGACGATCATTCTTCAGATAATAGCTATGCGATTGTTAATGAATATGCTCAAAACGATGCTCGCATTAAGCTATTTAAAAATTCAGGCTCAGGAATTATCAATGCTTTGCGATTAGCTTTTGAAAAAAGTTCTGGAACTTACATTACGAGGATGGATAGCGATGATATTATGCATCCTAAAAAGTTAGAATTCATGCTGAATGACTTACAGACTCATGGAAAGCAACATATTGCTTTAGGACATGTAAAATACTTTAGCAAAACAGGTATTGGTGATGGTTATGCTAAATACGAAACATGGTTAAATAAACTGACTTCTAAAGGCAAAAACTATTCTGAAATTTATAAAGAATGTGTGATTCCTTCACCTTGCTGGATGATACATCGAGAGGATTTAATGACTTGCGAAGCGTTTCAACCAAATCGTTATCCTGAAGATTACGACCTTACATTTCGGTTTTACAAGCACCATATAAAATGTATTCCGAGTAATCATCTGTTACATTATTGGAGAGATTACAGTACCAGAGCCTCTCGAACAGATAGTAACTATGCTGAAAATCATTTTTTAGATATAAAACTGCACTATTTTTTAGAACTTAATTATAATCCGTCAAGACCTCTTACAATTTGGGGAGCTGGAAAAAAAGGAAAAACCATAGCAAAGCTTTTACAAGAAAAAAATATCGATTTTATATGGATTTGTGATAACCCAAAAAAAATAGGCAAGCACATTTATAATGTTAAACTATTTAACTTCAATCATTTAAAAACGCTTAAAAATCCGCAAAGTATTATTACAGTTGCCAACTCAAAAGAGCAGCAAATCATCAAATCATATTTTAAGTCTATTGATATGATAGTTATGAAAGATTTCTTTTTCTTTTGTTAATTAAAGTAACACTTCCATAACATGTAGAATAATAATATTTGTTTAATTTGCACCACATTTATAATTATGAAGACACCTATTTACATCTTATTTTTAATAAGTTTTTTTTTGCCATTTAAAGACGTTAATGCTAAAGTAGCGTTAAACAATACAGTTACACTTTGTCCTGCTCCAATCGTCTCATCCTTTTCACCATTATCTGGACCTAAAAACACTATTGTAACAATCGTTGGATCTAATTTTTTAGATGTTACCACTGCTCAAATGAATGGTGTTACAGTAAACTTTAATACGATTAGTGATACAGAATTAACAGTAACCATTCCAACCAATTTAAGTTCTGATTCTCAAATAACACTTATTAGTTCTGGAGGTTGCTCTGAAACATCAGCACAAACATTTTCACTAATTACTTCTGAATGTGATGCGGTTTCAGATGAAATATTTATTTCAGAAGTGTACGATTCTGATGGTGGAAGCTATGGTATTATAGAACTTTACAATCCTACAAATACAGCAATTAACTTAGATGGTATCTACGAGATAGAACGTTATGGAGATATTGGAAATCCGACTCCAAGTGCTACAATTCCATTAACAGGAACAATAAACCCTTCTCAAACGTATATAATCGAAATGGGAAGCACAGGAAACACCTGTAATAACTTTACTCCTAATATTAATATTGGATCTGGTATTAATGAGAATGATGAAATTGTACTTCTAAAAAACACCAATCGTATAGATGTTTTACATACAGATATTAATATTGGTTACACATTTATAAGAAATGCTGATGCAAATGCACCATCAACTACTTTTGATATTAATGATTGGATGTTTTCAGACATTGAAAATTGTTCAGACATTGGAATGCATACCTCTAATGGAGGCTCTACTCCAAACATCACTCAGCCAATATCTCAAAATATTTGCGAAAATGATTCTACAAGTTTTTCTGTTTCAGTCGATACTGGAACCTATACTTATCAATGGAAAATTCTTGACAATTCTGGTAATTGGATTAATGTGACTGATGATGCGATCTATTCTGGAGCCACAACCAATACACTCTCATTAAATAATGTTCCATTTAGTTTTAACAATAATCAATACTATTGTGAAATGGTATCTGCAACCTGTAACCTAACAAGTGACACAGTTCAATTGCAAGTTAATATTACTGAAGTAGATACTTTAACAGATCAAAATACTTGTGATAATTATACATTACCAACTTTAACAAACGGATTATACTTTACTGGTCCAAATGGTACTGGTTCTCTACTTAATCCAGGAAATGTGATTACAGCATCTCAAACTATTTATATTTTTAATAGTGTAGGTACTTGTACTAACGAGTCTAGTTTTACTGTAACAATTACAGATAGTCCACTTGTAGATGTATTACAAAATCAAACTGCTTGTACTGAATTTACATTACCAACACTAACTAATGGTAATTACTTCACTGCTTCTGGTGGCAACGGAACTGCTTTAAATGCTGGAGACATCATAACAACATCACAAACGATTTTTATTTATAATGAAGTAAATACTAGTACTCTAAGTTGTTCTAATGAAAGTAGCTTTGAAATCACCATTTCTGGAACGCCTTCTGTTGATACTTTAAGTAATCAAGCCGAATGTTCTGAATTTATTTTACCTGCTTTAACTAACGGAAATTATTTTACTGGATCTAATGGTACTGGAACACAACTAAATGCTAATGATAGCATTTCAACATCACAAACGATTTTTATCTACAATGAAGTTGGAACTGCTCCTGATATTTGTACTAACGAATCTAGTTTTTTAGTTACAATTTATCCTGCTATTGATTTTTCACTAACAGATAATAATATTTCTATAAGTGAAAACAATGTAACAGTTACTATGAGTGACACTTCAATAAACTATATTTACGCTATTGATAATCAAGATTTTCAAACCAACAACATATTTTCAAACCTTTCAAATGGTACACATACATTATATGTAAGTGATGACAATGGCTGTGTTGTTAAATCATTACTTTTCAATATTTCACTTATTGCTCAAGAATTAGTTATTCCTAATGGATTTTCACCAAATGATGATGGAAAAAACGACTGGTTTAACATTCAAGGATTATATGATGTTTTTCCTAACCACAAATTAGAAATCTATAATAGATATGGAACATTAGTATTTCAAGGAAATAATAACAAAAAATGGTATGGTAAAGCCAATAAAGGATTACTAAAAACAAGTAACACACTACCTGTTGGTACTTATTTTTATGTTCTAAATCTTAACGATAACAATACAAGTAAACAATCTTATTCAGGTTGGGTTTATCTTAATAAATAAAATTAGTACAACTCATTATTGCTTTGAAACAGTTTAAACTTATAATTACGTTAACATGCATATTTTTAATATGTTATAAAAGCATTGCTCTAACAAGCAATTACAGAGCATGTCCTGCTCCTATACTTACAAGTTTCAATCCATCAAGTGGTCCTGAAAACACCTTGATAACAATTACTGGTAATAATTTCAACGATGCCTCAATAGTAGAGTTTAATGGCATCAATGCTGCGTTTACTATCGTAAACGATAATGAAATTACTGTTTTGGTTCCGTCAGGTATTATGGTTTCAACTGCTAATATTTCAATTACATCTAATGGTGGATGCTCAGGTAATTCTGCAACAGATTTCATTTATATTATTTCCGAATGTAATACTAGTACAAATAATGAAATTTACATTTCAGAAGTTTACGATTCAGATGGTGGAAGTTATGGTGTTATCGAACTTTACAATCCAACCAATAATGTAATTACTTTAGATGGTGTTTATCAAATAGATCGTTATGGTGATATAGGAAACGTTACACCTAGTTATTCAATATTACTAACAGGTTCAATAAACCCATTAGACACATTTATTATAGAAATGGGAAGCACAGGAAACACTTGTAGTGGTTTGTCTAGCGATTTAAATCAAGGTGCTGGAATTAATGCTAATGATGAAATTGTACTCCTTAAAAATTCCTCAGCTATTGATGTCATGCATACTGATGTAAATATAGGTTACACTTTTACGAGAAATTCTGATGCTGTTGCACCTTCAACTACATTTGATATTAGTGAATGGATGTTTTCAGATACTGAAGACTGTTCGGACTTAGATATGCATTCTGAAGACACCATTATGCCTCCTAATATTACACAACCTAATCCTCAAATTGTTTGCGAAAATTCTACTACAACCTTTTCTGTTTCAGTAGATACAGGAACTTACAACTATCAATGGAACGTTCTAGATGCTTCAGGCAATTGGATGAATATTACAAATGATGCAATCTATTCAGGAGCAACCACGAACACATTAACGCTAAACAACATTCCTGCAAATTTTAATGAAAATCAATATTATTGTGAAATCACGTCTACCTCTTGCGATCTGACAAGTATTGCTGTTCAGCTTCAAGTTCTAAGTCCTGAAGTTGACACTATTGCTAATCAAACGGTTTGTTCAGACTATACCTTACCTGCTTTAACTAACGGAAACTATTTTACAAGTACGAATGGTAGCGGAACACAACTAAATGCTGGTGATATCATTTCAACATCACAAACCATTTTTATTTACAATGAAGTCGGAACTCCTCCTGATACTTGTTCTAATGAATCTAGTTTTACGGTAACTGTATCTGGAACACCTCCTGTAGATACCATTGCTAACCAAACGGTTTGTTCAGATTATACCTTACCTACTTTAACTAACGGAAACTATTTCACTGGAACCAATGGTAGTGGAACACAACTTAATGCTGGTGATATTATTTCAACATCACAAACGATTTTTATTTACAATGAAGTCGGAACTGCACCTGATACTTGTTCTAATGAGTCTAGTTTTTCAGTGACTGTATCTGGAACACCTCCTGTAGATACCATTGCTAATCAAACGGTTTGTTCAGATTATACCTTACTTGCTTTGACCAACGGAAACTATTTTACGGGAACTAATGGTAGTGGTACACAACTAAATGCTGGTGATATTATTTCAACATCGCAAACCATTTTTATCTATAATGAAGTCGGAACTGCGCCTAATATTTGTTCTAACGAATCTAGTTTTACAGTAACCGTTTCAGGAACACCTCCTGTAGATACCATTGCTAATCAAACCGTTTGTTCAGATTATACCTTACCGGCTTTAACCAACGGAAACTATTTTACGGGAACTAATGGTAGTGGAACACAACTAAATGCTGGTGAAGTTATTTCGGCTACGCAAACTATTTTTATCTATAATGAAGTCGGAATTGCTCCTGATACTTGTTCGAATGAATCTAGTTTTACAGTAACCGTTTCAGGAACGCCTTTAGTTGATACGATTGCTAACCAAACGGTTTGTTCAGATTACACCTTACCTGCTTTAACCAACGGAAACTATTTTACGGGAACCAATGGTAGTGGAACACAACTAAATGCTGGTGAAGTTATTTCGGCTACGCAAACGATTTTTATCTATAATGAAGTTGGAATTGCTCCTGATACTTGTTCGAATGAATCTAGTTTTACAGTAACCGTTTCAGGAACGCCTTTAGTTGATACGATTGCTAACCAAACGGTTTGTTCAGATTACACCTTACCTGCTTTAACCAACGGAAACTATTTTACGGGAACGAATGGTAGTGGAACACAACTAAATGCTGGTGAAGTTATTTCGGCTACGCAAACGATTTTTATTTATAATGAAGTCGGAACTCCTCCTGATGCTTGTTCTAACGAATCTAGTTTTACAATAACTATTTCCGCAACACCTTTAGTTGATACGATTGCAAATCAAGATGTATGTACAGATTATACTTTACCAAATTTAACTAATGGAAACTATTTTACAGGAACTAATGGTAGTGGAACACAACTTAATGCTGGTGATATCATTGCAACATCGCAAACCATTTTTATCTACAATGAAGTTGGAACTGCGCCTGATACTTGTGCTAACGAATCTAGCTTTTCAGTGACTGTATCTGGAACACCTCCTGTAGATACCATTGCTAATCAAACGGTTTGTTCAGATTATACCTTACTTGCTTTGACCAACGGAAACTATTTTACGGGAACTAATGGTAGTGGTACACAACTAAATGCTGGTGATATTATTTCAACATCGCAAACCATTTTTATCTATAATGAAGTCGGAACTGCGCCTAATATTTGTTCTAACGAATCTAGTTTTACAGTAACCGTTTCAGGAACACCTCCTGTAGATACCATTGCTAATCAAACCGTTTGTTCAGATTATACCTTACCTGCTTTAACCAACGGAAACTATTTTACGGGAACAAATGGTAGTGGAATACAACTAAATGCTGGTGATGTTATTTCGACTACGCAAACCATTTTTATTTACAATGAAGTCGGAACTGCGCCTAATATTTGTTCTAACGAATCTAGTTTTTCGGTAACTGTCTCTGGAACACCTTTAGTTGACACGATTGCTAATCAAACGGTTTGTTCAGATTATACCTTACCTGCTTTAACCAACGGAAACTATTTTACGGGAACAAATGGTAGTGGAATACAACTAAATGCTGGTGATGTTATTTCGACTACGCAAACCATTTTTATTTACAATGAAGTCGGAACTGCTCCTGATATCTGTTCTAACGAATCTAGTTTTTCTATAACGATTAATACTTCAACTGATTTTACACTTTCTGAATCCGATATCGATATTCTAAACGGAACAATAACCGTAAGTATGAGTGATCAAACACTTAATTACGAATACTCGATTAATAATGTGAATTTTCAAACTAGTCCTGTATTTTCTAATTTACCTGTAGGTTTTTATACTCTGTATGTTAGAGAAATTGGAGGTTGTATTACCAAACATATTGTCTTTGAAATCAATATAGATTTATTTATTCCGAAGTTTTTCACACCAAATGGAGATACCTTTAAAGACACTTGGAAAATTATTGATAGAAACAATGTCATCGAAGAGGTTTTTATTTTTGATCGTTACGGAAAACTTTTAAAACACGTCTTAGGAAATGCAGTATATTGGGATGGTACTTACAACGGAAAAGCGCTTGAAGCTAATGATTACTGGTATTTAATTAACTTAAGAAATGGTCAACAACTCAAAGGTCATTTCGCACTAAAACGATAGCATTAATTACACAAAAGTTTATGTAACTTTGTAAGATGCGTTTTAAAGTACAATCCGAATTTAAGCCAACAGGAGATCAACCTCAAGCCATTCAACAATTGGTTGATGGTTTAAACACAAACGAAAAATATCAAACCTTACTTGGTGTTACTGGTTCTGGTAAAACATTTACGGTTGCGAATGTCATTCAAGAAGTGCAAAAACCAACCTTGGTTTTAGCGCATAATAAAACCTTAGCTGCGCAATTGTACTCAGAGTTTAAACAGTTTTTTCCTGATAATGCTGTAGAGTATTTTGTGTCTTATTATGATTACTACCAACCTGAAGCCTACATTCCTGTTTCTGGTGTTTATATAGAAAAAGACTTATCTATTAACGAAGAAATTGAAAAGATGCGTTTGAGTACGACCTCTTCTCTACTTTCTGGTCGTCGTGATGTGATTGTAGTCGCTTCGGTGTCTTGTTTGTATGGTATTGGTAATCCTGTGGAGTTTCAAAAGAACGTCATCTCACTAGAAGTCGATCAGGAAATTTCTAGAACCGATTTATTACATCGACTCGTACAAAGCTTGTACTCTAGGACTGAAGCCGATTTTAATCATGGAAATTTCAGAATAAAAGGTGATACAGTAGATGTATTTCCTAGTTATGCAGATGATGCTTTTCGTATTCATTTTTTTGGTGATGAGATTGAAGATATTGAACAGTTCAATATTCAAACTAATGAGGTCATTGAGCATTATGACCGACTCAATATTTATCCAGCCAACATGTTTGTAACCTCACCTGATGTGCTTCAAAATGCTATCAAAGACATTCAGGATGATTTAGTGAAACAACATGATTATTTTAAAGAGATAGGAAAACACTTAGAAGCCAAACGCTTAAAAGAACGTACCGAATTTGATTTAGAAATGATTCGTGAACTCGGTTACTGTTCGGGAATTGAAAATTACTCTCGATACCTTGACGGAAGACAACCAGGAACACGACCATTCTGCTTGTTAGATTATTTTCCAGAAGATTATTTAATGGTTGTTGATGAAAGTCATGTCACCATTTCTCAAGTACATGCCATGTATGGAGGTGATCGAAGTCGAAAAGAAAATTTGGTTGAATATGGTTTTCGTTTACCAGCTGCAATGGATAACAGACCTTTAAAATTTGAAGAATTTGAAATGCTTCAGAACCAAGTTATTTATGTGAGTGCTACTCCAGCTGATTATGAACTTCAAAAAACAGATGGTGTTTATGTAGAACAAGTGATTAGACCTACTGGACTTTTAGATCCTGTAATTGAAGTACGACCAAGTTTAAATCAGATTGATGATTTAATTGAAGAAATTCAGCAACGTGTAGAAAAAGACGAACGTACTTTGGTGACTACCTTAACTAAACGTATGGCTGAAGAATTGACCAAATATCTTGATCGTATTCAAATTAGATGTCGTTACATTCACAGTGATGTAGACACCTTAGAACGTGTAGAAATTATGCAAGATTTACGTAAAGGATTATTTGATGTATTGGTTGGTGTAAATTTACTTCGTGAAGGTTTAGATTTACCTGAAGTATCTCTCGTCGCGATTATTGATGCTGATAAAGAAGGGTTTTTACGTTCAGCACGTTCTCTAACTCAAACTGTTGGTAGAGCTGCGCGAAACTTAAATGGTAAAGCCATTATGTATGCTGATAAAATCACAAAAAGCATGCAAAAAACAATTGATGAAACAGAATACAGACGTGAAAAACAAATTGCCTACAATACTAAACATAAGATTGCACCAAAGGCTTTAAATAAAAGCTTAGACAATGCTTTGTCTAAAAACTCTGTAAGCACGTATAGTTATGAATTGGAAGCTGCAAAAGCTGCCGAACCAGAAAGTGAATACCTAACTAAGAGTCAGTTAGAAAAGAAAATTCGCGAAAAACGCAAACTTATGGAACAAGCTGCTAAAGCTTTAGATTTTATTGTAGCTGCTCAACTTCGCGATGAAATAAAAGTATATCAACAAAAATTAGAAAAAGTAAACCTGTCGTAAATGAAAGTTAATGAACCTTCAGTTATTGTAAAACAAGAGTTTAAGCAACCAATTGAAATCGTATGGAACGCTATAACTGATGTTACTCAAATGCGACTATGGTTTTTTGATAATATTCCTGCTTTTGAAGCTAGAGTTGGATTTAAAACGGAGTTTGATGTTGCAACTGAGCATCACACTTTTCCACATCTTTGGAAAATCACTGAAGTCATTCCACAACAAAAAATTGTGTATAACTGGACATATAAAGGCTTTCAAGGTGATTCCTATGTTACATTTCAATTATCAGAAAAAAACAATCAAACACAATTAACACTAACAACAAAAGTTGTTAAAGATTTTCCTGATGATATTCCAGAGTTTAAAAGAGAAAGTTGTCTCGCTGGTTGGAATTATTTTATAAAAACGAGTCTTGTTAACTACTTGAGTAACCTATAACACTTATAAGATTCCGCTTTTCAGCAGAATAAGCTCTATTGGTTAAATTGAATGCGTGAAAAACTTTTCAATTTATAGTTTTATTTAATTATACTGGACTTTAAAAATGTCGATTAAAAAGTCTGGTGGTACTATTTTATTAGGAAAGCTATCCATTAAATCAAGAACTCTATTAATAGATTCATGACTCAAACCCATTCTAAGTCCGAAATTATGTAATTTCACTAATTCTTTTGAAGAAATTTCGTGATCTAAATTCATTAATAATACTAACCTATGAAATTGAACAATGCGTTCACTATGAGATTTAAGATGCACATAGGTAACAGGATGTTCTATTAGGTAGTCAAAATCTTCTTTTGAGATGTCTAGTTGTTTAGCGACTCCAAAAAGGAATTTATATTCAATAGACTTTATGTTTTCATCTTTTTGAGCAAAGGCAATCATTTCTGAAAGTAAACTCAATTTTTCAACGCGATTTATCATGACGAGGGATTATAATTTTTAGTTTTTTAAAGTTAATAAGTTTAATTTGCCGTAAACCTTGATATCATGTCGCTTATCGAAAAATTATTTGCGTTTCATCGGTTTTTTCCTACTTTCATACAAAATCAAAAATTAAACAACTGATTATCAACACGTTAAAATAAACATGTATTTCATCGACTTTTAAGTCGTTGAAAATTATTATCGATGAAATACACATGAAGAAATCGTTAAATTTTATGTACATTCGTTTTCAACAGATTTGAACACAAAAATGACTAATAACGATATATTTAAAAAACTAAGAGTCGCACATAAACTTCGTGACGATGATATTGTGAAAATTTTAGCCTTAGTAGATTTTAGAATCACTAAAAGTGAACTTGGTGCATTTTTTAGACGAGAAGATCATCCTAAGTATATGGAATGTGGTGACCAAATTTTAAGAAATTTTCTTAACGGATTAATCATACATCTTCGTGGTCCGATGCCTAAAAAAGAAGCTAAAGCACCTTCAACTAGTAAACGCAAAAAAAGTTAAAAATTGGTATAGTTTTTGAATAATATTCTTAAATTGCACTAAATAAGACAATTTAGTCCTAAATAAAACTATGCCTAACATTCAAACTACATTATGTTCGTCTGAAATCTCAGACGATAGACTATCTATTCTAAATAAGACATACAATTCTCTATCTGTAAGAGATCGCATCAAACAGTTATACCTAGATTTTGATGTCAATGATGTGATGCTTACAAGTTCATTTGCTGCTACCTCAGCATTATTATTAAAGCTATTTTCTGATATAAACACCAAACAAGAAGTATTCTTTATTGATACAGGATATCATTTTAATGACACCTTAACATATAAAGAACAACTAACCAAACAATACGGACTTAATGTCACTTCGATTAGTGCTTTAAAAGAAGAACATGAGTTTACTACTAAAGATGAAACTTGGGCAAAAAACCCTGATTTTTGTTGTAGTATTAACAAGGTAAAGCCTTTAGACAGTATTAAAAAAAACTATAAAGTTTGGGTGTCTGGATTAATGAAATGGCAAAGTGATCATCGTGCAACTCTTGATATTTTTGAACGTCGTGGTGACATCATTAAATTTTACCCTTTATTAGATATCACAAAAAAAGAGCGTGATGCTTTCATTAAAAAACATAAGTTACCATTCCATCCTTTAGTTGCTAAAGGTTATCATTCTATAGGTTGTAAGCATTGTACAGTTCCTGGTAGTGATGATCGTAGTGGTCGTTGGAATAATAATCCGAAGACAGAATGCGGATTACATTTGTAAAGTATTTCTCAAAGCTCTATACTTAAACAGGTTTCTCGATAAACACTACAAATTCTATATTCCATTGTCATTCCGACCGAAGTGGAGGAATCTTTATAAAGTGTAAAGATTTCTCGACGAGCTCGAAATGACAACTAATTACATTTATAGCATAAAAAAGCTCTCAAAATTGAGAGCTTTTTGTATTTAGTGATCCTTTGCTTACGCTCAGAATAACATATATAATATTAAGACAATACTTGTTGTACTTTATCTGCTGCTTCTTGAAACTCTGTAGCACTCATTACATCTAAACCAGAATTATCAATTAATTCTTTAGCAATGTCTGCATTGGTTCCTTGTAAACGAACAATAATTGGCACTTCAATATTACCCATATTTTTATAAGCATCAATTACACCTTGAGCAACGCGATCACAACGAACAATTCCTCCAAAGATGTTAATTAAAATCGCCTTTACAGCTGGATCTTTTAATATGATTTTAAATGCCGCTTCAACACGAGCAGCATCAGCAGTACCACCAACATCTAAGAAGTTTGCTGGCTCTCCTCCTGCTTGTTTAATCAAATCCATCGTAGCCATTGCTAGTCCAGCTCCATTTACCATACAACCAACATTTCCATCAAGGTCAACATAGTTTAATCCTAATTCTCCTGCTTCAACTTCAATAGGATTTTCTTCACGTAAATCACGTAAAGCTGCAAGGTCTTTATGTCTAAATAAAGCGTTGTCGTCTAAAGATACTTTAGCATCAACAGCCATAATTTTATCATCACTCGTTTTCAACACTGGATTGATTTCAAACAAAGAAGAATCAGATGCTGAATAGGCTTTATATAATGATGTTACAAACTTTGTCATTTCTTTAAAAGCAACACCAGACAATCCTAAATTGAAAGCTACTTTACGTGCTTGAAATGGTAAAATACCTGTTGCTGGATCAATTTCTTCAGTAAAAATCAAATGAGGTGTTTCTTCAGCAACCGTTTCAATATCCATTCCACCTTCAGTAGAATACATAATCATATTACGACCATTAGAACGATTTAGTAAAACTGACATGTAATATTCTTCAGGTTCAGAATCTCCAGGATAGTATACATCTTCGGCAACTAAAACTTGATGAACACGTTTTCCTTCGGCAGAAGTTTGAGGTGTAACTAAATCCATTCCAATAATCTCTCCTGCAATCGTTTTAACCTCATCTAAATTTTTGGCAAGCTTTACTCCTCCACCTTTACCACGTCCACCTGCGTGAACTTGCGCTTTAATAACATGCCAACCAGTACCTGTATCTTCAGTTAGTTGTTTAGCTGCTGCTACTGCTTCATCTGCAGTTTGAGCAACAATACCACGTTGAATACGTACGCCAAAACTGTTTAATAATTCTTTTCCTTGATATTCGTGTAAATTCATTTGGTCTTGAAATTTATTGTTAGTCTTCGAATACGTTTTCGAAGTAATTTTTTACGTGCACAAAAGTAAACATACTTAAGGTTTTTACCAATATTTTTTAAAAGGATTAAGACCTTTTAAAATGACATTATGAAATAAAAACAGATTCAAAACCTATACAAATCGTATTTGTTAACTTTAATTTATTAAAAATCACTATCTTTAATATTCCCTAAAGTCTTTATAATAGCTATTAAAAAAGACTAATGACGAAAATACTAGCCATACTATTGGTACTATTTAGTACATATTTTTTGTATGCTCAAAACTCACAAGAAATTCAATTAGAATCTTCTCTTGATTGGTTAGACAAACACATCTCTATTCCTAAAGATTCCTCTAACTTGTTTACTAAAGCACATGAAACGATACAGCTTTCAAAAGCATTAGATAACTCAACCTCTTTAGCACAATCTTATCGCTATTTGGCAGAATACCATAAAGAATATGCGTCTTTAGATTCGGCATTATATTATTACAATTCTGCCAAAGATATTTACCAAAAAGCATCTAACAATATACTACTTGCAGATACCTATATTGATCTAAAAGCGTATTACACAGTCAAAGCAGATTACAACAAAGCCAAAGCTAGTGTTTACAAAGCTTTAGAATTATATGAAAGTAATGCTCATAAAAAAGGCATAGCCAATTGTTATGCTAACATAGGTGATTTATTATATTATGAAAACAATTATAATGAAGCCATAGTGTATTGCAACAAAGCCATTGCAATACAAAAAGACATTGGAGATAAAGTTTCGCTTGCTCAATCTTACAGATTTAAATCTAATAGTCAATTATTTACAGGATTTGATTTAGATAGTGCATTGGTTTCAATAAACGCTTCTATTTCTCTATATGAAGACTTAAATGAAGTAGGTATTCCGATGATGGCTTCGATAAATTGGAGAGGTAACATCTATAAATATATGGAACGCTATGATGAAGCTATTGATGATTACCAAGCTAACTTTGATAATTCAAAAGCTATGGGATTAGAACGCTATCTCATTCCTTCACTCGGAAACATTGGGCATGTTTATATCATGCAAGGTCGATATAAAGAAGCCTTACCATATAATCTTCAAGCCGTTGAGCTTATAAAAAAAACAGGACGCACTAGAAATTTATGGGAAAACTACATGCATATTTCTGAAATTTATGAAACCCTTGGAGATCTTAAAAACGCATTGTACTATCATCAACTATATGCTTCTGAGCAAGAATTATTTAAAGATAATATTATTTTAAGCCTTGAGAGAGAATCACAATCTAAATATGAAATTGGACAAAAAAATGCGACGATTTTATTTCAGGACGAAAAAATAAATCAACAAAAACGCACAAAAATCTTATACTTAATTCTTACTGGTTTACTCGCTTTAATTTTATTTGGATTGCTTTATAATTACCAAAAACGAAAAAAACGCAATCAACAATTATTAATTTTAAATCAAGAGTTAGATCAAAAAAATAAGCAAAACGAATTATTACTTAAAGAGATTCACCATCGTGTAAAAAACAATCTCGAATTGGTAAAAAGCCTAATCGCATTACAATCGGCTCAACTTGAAGATTCGGTAACAAAAGATGCCATGATTGCCAGTCAGAATCGTGTACAATCTATGGGAATTATTCATCAAAAATTGTATCAAGGTGAAAATTTAGGCAGTATAGACATGAAAGATTATTTCATAAATCTAGGCGATGGTATTTTAGACACTTTTGATGCTGAAAACAAAGTAAACATTGAATGCGCTATGGATCAATTAGAATTAGACGTCGATACTGCCATACCAATTGGTTTAATTGTAAATGAACTCCTAACTAATGCTTTAAAATACGCATTTCCAAATGACAGAAATGGTAACATAAAAATAAGTATGAGTCGAGCTTCTTCTGAAATATTGACCTTAAAAGTAGTCGATAATGGTATTGGAAAAACCACAGAAACTGCACCTAAAGGAACTGGTTTTGGTTCTCAATTAGTGCAACTACTTACACAACAACTCAATGGCAAAATGAAGGAAAAGCATGATGATGGAACTGCTATAACATTCGAATTTAAAATTAAATCAGCTGCATAATGAAAACGCCTGTTAAAATATTAATTGTTGAAGATGAAATGGTCATAGGAGCCAACATATCTTTACAGCTTACAGGACTTGGATATGATGTGGTTGGCATTGTTCCTCGAGCTGAAGAAGCTATCGCTTGCGTAGAACAAGAATGTCCAGATATTATATTGATGGATATCAACCTTAAAGGTGATCTTGATGGCATTGAAACTAGTAAACTCATTCAAAAAGATCATGATGTAGCTATTATCTACCTTACCGCAAATGCAGATGATGACAATTTTAATCGTGCAAAAAGCACACATCCTTATGGTTTTATTTCTAAACCATTCAAAAAATTAGATTTACAACGTGCTATTGAACTAGCCATAGATAGATTAAATCATAAACCAGAAAGTGATGCTTCAGAGAACCATTCAACTCCAGAAACTGATCCTTTTATTTTAAGCAATTGCATCTTTGTAAGGTATCATGAAAAAATGGTAAAGGTCAACATTAAAGACATTTTGTACATTGAAGCTGAACGTAATTATTGTCGTATTCATTCAAAAAACAAAGAATACTTATTAGTCATAACTTTAAAAGACATTGATGAAAAATTACCTAGCAAACACTTTTTAAGAGTGCATCGATCTTTTATTGTAAATCTTTCGCAAATTGAAGAAATTGCAACAAGCCACATCGTTATTGGTAAAAAGGCAATTCCTGTCAGTAAATCTCTTAAAGAAGAACTTCTAAAACGACTTCAAACCATTTAATTAGAAAAACTTCCGATAAAGAAACATTATCCTTCGGACAAAAATTAGTTGCATTCGTCCTAGATGAATTTCATAAACCTATAGTTATCACGTACTTGAAGCTAAATTAATTAGTCAACCATTTTAAAAACTATTATTATGAAAACATTAAAATCAATCTTAGTAGCAACTTGTTTATTAGTAATGCTACCAACAACAACTCAAGCTCAAGAAGAAAATGAAAGCTTTATTTTAAGTCTTACAGGATTTACCATCAAATTTGGCCATGATACTAATTTTACTGATGGCGTAAAAAAATGGAACAAATGTTATAAAGACAATGGTGGAAAAGACACTTGGAATGTTTGGAATCGTTTACAAGGTAAAGGTAACGTCTATATTTTAGCTTCACGAATGAATAATTGGGCAGAAATGGATAAAAAAGATCCCGCTGCAAAATCTTGTAGAACCATAGCAGTAAGCTCTATCATACCTCATATTGAAAACATTGAATATAATACTGCTCGTTATATGCCAAAAATTAGTAAAAAAGAAGGTTTAGGTGATAACACAATTGTATGGGTTACTAGTTTTAAGGTAAATAACTCATTAGAGTTTAATAGAATTGTGAATGAAGTATCATCTACAATTAGTAAAAAAGAAGGTGGTAGTAGAGCTTATTGGTATAGATATATGGGAGGCGAAGCTGGAGATTATTTTGTATCGTCGCCATATAAAGACTTTGCAGATTTAGATAAAGATGTTGAAGGTGTTTGGGAAGTTTATGAAAGTGTTCATGGTGAGGCAAAAACAAAAGAAATCAGAAAATCATTCAGTGAATGCTTAGACGATGCTTGGAGCTATACTTACACTTTAGCTAAAGATTTAAGCATGAATTAAGAAATAATTTAAATTCTAATCTAATGAAAAATATTGTAATCATAGTCATGGCTGTAATTTGCTTTACAGCCTGTCAACCAAACGAAAAAAGATACACACAACAATCGCCAGAGATTGAAATTGTTAAAAAACACATAGAAAACTATAATACCAAAAATTATGATATTTCTATTATGGCAGATACCGCAAAGAGCTTTTTTAATAACTCCAAAAATCCAATACTTAGAAAAGATCTGATAGCCTATCATAAAGAAAATGATAAAATCTATTCTAGTAGAGGATTTACAGGTGAAGATCCAGAATATGAAATGGTCGTAACCGATGAAGGAAAAACTTGGGTTAATTGTTGGTTAGACTGGAAATGTGTTATGAAAGGTAATGGCAAAGAAATTGAAATTCCTATTCACTTAACGTATCAATTTATTGATGGTAAAATTGTTAGAGAAGTTGGTATGTGGAACTCTACTGAAATTGTCTTAAACCTTCAAGAAATTGAAGCTACAAAACAGAAACTTACTGAAGATGAAGAAGAAAGTGATGCTTTAGAAGAACCCTCATTATAAAATTTTATAACAGGCAGAATTGATTTTTTGTGGAGAAAATCAAAGTAATTACGAGGACTACATTTTAGTGTTAACATTTAGTAAATCAACCAACTTAATTGCTAACTGCCTGTTTTTTTTCAAACTATTTATAGTACAAAAGTCTACTTCTTTAACCATGAAAAAAGTTGGAGTCATAGGAGGATCAGGATTTATTGAAAGTGAAATCATTTCATTGTTATTACAAAAGCAATTTGATGTGAAAGTATCTACCGAAGACATTTCAAAAAAAGAAAACTATCAGCATCTTATGGAATTAGATCATGCTGAACATTTGCATGTTTGTGAAATCAATTCTACTACCAAATCAGATATACAGCAGTTTTCAAAAGACTGCGATTATGTGATTTTTATAAATTCTTCAGATATAAAGTTCTAATAAGTAAACACAAAATAACCAAGCAAGTTCTACTTATTACATACTTGATAGCTAAATGTAATGAAAGCACTAATATGATATACTATATCCTTCATCTTCTATACATTTTTATTGGTTCAAAGTTATTTTGGAGTAAAACAGATCTCACTTCTAATCTCAGTAGAAAACGATTTGTAAACCTCTTAGATTGTGACACGTTTAGATATATGGCAAATTCTAAATACTCCTATTACATGGATTTCATCAGATTTGAAAAAATGTTTCGATCTAAACTTTATGACAATACCGTAAAAAAAGGAATATATGCCGTTTTAGGATCCCAAAAGGTGATTTATAAAAAACCCTTAAAACGATGGTCAACTTTTACCATTACACTCGTTCTAGAAGGTTGGAATGACAAATGGGTGTATCACAAACAAATTTTTGAGCAAAACAATCAGATAGCAGCCATTGGCTATACAAAAGCTGCATTTTGGAAACATAAAAAAGCTCAAAGCATACGAACAATTCTTAAAAACAGTGGTGTTACTCAGTCTGAAATGCCAGTGTCTGAAGATGTGCTTTCTGTTTTTAAAAGTGATTACACACTGTTAAAAGCAAATACGATTCCAAAATAGCCTTAATTCTAACTCCTAGTTTAAATCAAAGGTATACGTTTAGTTTAGTTAGATTTGCTTTTATTGTCGACAAATTTGTAGTTTTAAAACGCACTTTTGTTACACCTCATGTAATAAAAGATTAATGAAATGTTATTCTTATGCTAACCAAACTAGGTGAACGATTTACCCTTTTATTTCAAAAGTATATGCCTGATGCTTTTGTATTTGCTATTATACTTACACTAATTACTGTAATATCTGCTAAAATCTGGACAGATACAGATGCTATAAATATTATTGTGGCATGGTATGACGGATTTTGGTCTTTACTAGAATTCGGAATGCAAATCATCCTTATCATTGTTACAGGCTATGCTATTGCACTGTCGTCTACTGTTAATAAAGGCATTGACAAACTTACCAAGTTTATAAAAACACCTACTCAAGTGTATTTTTTTGTCGTTTTTATTGGTGTCTTGCTATCGCTTATAAGTTTTGGTTGGGTTGTTATAACTTGTGTACTAGCTAGAGCTTTGGCACAACGTATTCAAGGCATCAATTATCCGTTTTTGGTGGCTTGTGTCTATTTTAGTTTTTGTGCTTGGGTGTGCGGATTATCAAGTTCAATACCTTTACTCTTAGGAACTGACAATAATTATTTAATAAAATCTGGTGTTTTATCTGAAACTATTCCAACAATATACACATTAGGTTCTACCTTAAACATTGTAACGATTTTACTATTCTTGGTTTTTGCACCTTTTTTCATCCTAGTTATAGCTCCAAGAATTAAAAACTTTAAAGAGTTGAAAGATATGAGTGATGGTTCAGCATTAGAAGATTCTATTTCTATAAAAGAAGAAGCCCAAAACTCTAAACTTCAAATTGGTGCAGTTTCTGATACTTTGAACAATGGAATGCTACTTCAAATCTTTATCGTATTAATGGGATTGACCTACATCATTTATCATTTTTATAAAAATGGATTCAATCTCAATTTTAATATTATGATTTTCATTTTCCTAATCGTTGGATTAGCGCTTCATAAAACACCAATGCGATACGTGATTGCAATGAAACGTTCTAGTAGTAATATTTCTGGAATTTTGTACCAATATCCTTTTTATGCAGGAATTATGGGCATTATGTTAACTACAGGATTAGGAGAGCAACTGGCAGATATTATTGCATCTGTAGCAACCATAGACACCTATCCGTTTTTTGCATTTGTTACAGGAGGCTTAATCAACTTTGCAATTCCTTCGGCTGGAGGTGAATTTGCAGTGGTTGGTCCGAGTGTGATTAATGCTGTTACAGAGATTGGCTCTGGACTTCCAGAAACTGAAGTGACTGCAATGATAGCCAGAGCATCTCTTTCGATCGCTTATGGTGAAAGTCTAACCAATTTATTACAACCCTTTTTTCTTCTTTTAGTCTTTCCTATTATGGGAAAAGGCTTAAAAATTCAAGCACGTGATGTGATGGGCTATTTTGTAATTCCGTTTCTCGTATTTTTCATCATTCAAGCTTTACTTGTAACTTATATTCCGTTATAAAATGAAATTCAAATATTGTGTATTTATTTGCTTCGGAATCGTTCTGAATTGTAATCATAAGACTTCTCTTCCAGATCCATTAGAAGCTGGCTGGAATAATCAAGCTGTTTGCGACGTTTTAGAAGACAATGAAAAATTAAGAACTTTAAAATGCACCTTTCCTCCTAATGTTGGACACGAACGTCATTACCACGACACACATTTCGGTTACACGTTACAAGGAGGAACTTTTAGAATTACTGATACCACAGGAACACGAGAAGTGACTATTCCAACAGGTTATAGCTTTTACAACGAAAAAGTAGAATGGCATGAAGTCCTAAATATTGGCGACAATACTGCTGTTTTTTTAATTATGGAACCTAAATGATTCAGTCCATAATTAAATTATTCGTGATTTAAATCTCTGTAAAAAATAAGTCCGTTACTGTATAAGTCATAAATACCAAACTCTCTCGTTCCCCAAGCCGTATCTCTTAACTGCGTGTTTTTATGAAAAACGTTTTTGGTTTTATATTCGTCAAATAAAGCATCTACATTGTCAACATAAATTCTAAGCAAAGGTCTGTCAAATCCATTTTCCCATTCTACTTCATCATGCCATTGCAAATGAATTTCAATACCATCACGTCCAACACCTCCATATTTTGGATCTTCTCCTTGATCTTTAAAATGTAATTTAAAATTCAGTTTTTGAGTGTAATAGTTTATCGCTTCAGTAACATTTTTTACTGGAAGTACAGGATGAATGTGTTTTAAATACGCTTTCATGACTTTTTTTATCTTTATAAATGTAACAATTTAATTAAAGAACACTCTTTCTTTTATGAAGCAATTTATATTAGTTATAAGCGTATTGCTGTTTTTTCAATTTGTAAATGCTCAAAAATTACAGCGCTCAAAACAGGTTCAAAATGATTCGATATATCTTGGACTCATCAATCCGTTTATGGTTCCTATAGAAATTAAACTATCGGCTTTAGATTCGGTAAAATCGTATGTAAAAGTTAATCCTTATGGTATATTAAAAGAAGGCGACACCTTAAAACAAGCGCTCGTAATTCCGTTAAACAAACTTCAAGACTCCTCGAAAATAGATTTTAAGAACTATCTAAATTTTAGTGCAAAATTTGGTAATCCTAACGAAACTTACGATACAGATTTTGAATATGAATTACCTTTTCAAAAAGGAAAAAAGTATAAAATTATTCAATCCTTTGGTGGTAAGTTTTCGCACAACAAACCACATTCAAGATATGCCATTGATATAGGACTAGCCATTGGTGATACAATTACTGCAGCTAGAAAAGGAAAAGTGTATTTTGTGAAGGAAGATTCCAAAGAGCACTGTCGTACTCGGAAATGTATTGACATGGCTAATAAAATTTACATCTTACATGAGGATGGCACAATGGCACATTATGTGCATTTAGATTTTGAAGGCGCTTTGGTTGATGTTGGAGATACAGTTGAAGCTAATCAGCCTATTGGAATTTCTGGTATGACAGGTTTTACTACGATTCCGCATTTGCACTTTGTGCTATACAAATCTAGAAGTATTTCTATTCCTTTTAAATTTCGAGGAATGAAATACAGCAAACTAAAACCTGGTCGTTATTACAAACGCAAAAATTAGCTATTGCTTTACAGTACCTGTAAAATGACTAATGTTTGAATTGATTGGATTTCCTGAGGTTCTTCTAAATGATGCTAACTGACCGCAATGCCAAATCGCATCAGCAATTGGTCCATTGATTTGATTCCAAAACGGAAACTCACGTTCTCCAAATCTAATTTTGAATTGAGAAATATCATCGCTATCTCGTAAAATATCTGCAGCAGTCTTCAGATTTATTAAAGCTTGTGCTCTTTTCTTAGCGTAACTCATTTTAGAGTGATCAACCTTTCCATTAGTTTGCTTTAATGTTGAATTTACAATGATGTATGACAAGTCTAAAATATGATCAATCGTTTCTTCAGTACTTCTCACATCATCATTGGGTTTGTATTTCAAATCTATTTCAGACAAACCTTCAGTAGCCCAATAAAATCGAAATCCTAAACCATCAACCATTCGAGCTGCAACAGTTCCTGCTGTGAAATTTTCAGAATATTCTGGAACTTCATAATAAGGCAATTCTTCAGTTTGTGCTTGAATATATACTGAAAAAACTATAGCTAGTAAAAGTAGAATGTGCTTCATTTTATTTGGGTTCTAAAGTCATGACATAGTCATAACTTTCATTTAAATATTCTGCCAATTTATCTAAGTCTGAAAGCATTGCATCTGGAATTAACACATAACCTTTCATAGTTGCTCCATACGATTTGAATAATGATGAATTGAATTCCTTTATATATTTTTCTTGAACTTCTTTTGAAAATCTAAAACCAAGTTCACCATCTTTATTTAACAACGAAAACATATAGCCATTAGCTGATGTGTAAGGCATGGTTTTACCTTTACGTTCAAAACGCGAACATTTATCTACTATTTTATCATAAAGTTCTAGTCGTTCTTTATACATAACACTATGCTAATCTTTTAGTTGAACTTCGGCATTTATGGTATCAGTTCCGTATTTATCAATGAGATAAATTAAGGCTGTCATTGACGCAGCTCCTAATTCTAATTCGCGCTTATTCACATGCTCAAAGGTGTCGTTTGCAGCATGATGATGGTCGAAATAGCGTTGCGAATCTGGACGAAGACCTGCTAAAACAATATTGTCATTTTTTAACGGACTAATATCTGCTCCACTGTAACCTTCTTCAAAGTAGTGAATTAAATACGGTTTAAATAATGGTCGCCAACTTTGAATTTTAGTTAACATAGCTTCACTCGACTGAAAACTAAATCCTCTAGGTGTAAATCCACCAGAATCACTTTCTAATGCAAAAATGTGATTTTCGCCTTTGCTTTTAGCAACTTCAGCATACTTCTTTCCGCCTCGTAACCCATTTTCTTCATTCATAAATAACACAACTCTAATAGTTCGTTTAGGACGAATACCACTTTCTTTTAGTAATCGTAGCACATCCATTGACTGCACGACTCCTGCTCCATCATCATGAGAACCATCGCCTAAATCCCAAGAATCTAAATGACCACCAACTACAATTATTTCGTTTGGAAACTCACTACCTGTAATTTCACCAATCACATTATACGATTGTACATCTGCTAGTTTCTTGCAGTGCTGACTAAAATAAAACTTAATATTCTCATCAAGCGCTAGCATTCCGCTTAATAACTCAGCATCGTTTGTGCTAATAGCTGCTGAAGGAATTCGCATCGAATTAGGCAAATCACCATAACTCATACTTCCAGTATGAGGATAATCGTCTAATCTCAAATTTAAAGAACGAACAATCACACCAACAGCTCCATATTTGGCAGCTTCTTGAGCACCTCTATAACGCTCTGAAGAACAACCTCCATACGCTTCAAACGTATTGATTAAATTAGCTTGCATTGGTCTGTTGATGAACACAATCTTTCCTTTAATTTTAGCTTCGCCAAGAGCTTCTAAATCTTTATACGTTGCGACTTCTATAATATTTGCCTTAACACCTCCTTCAGGAGTCGCTATTGAACCTCCTAAAGCACAAATATTAACGTTTGTAGTCTTTCCTGGTGAAGTCTCTATATAAGCAAATTCTGGTGCTCCTCTCACCCAACGTGGTACCATTACTGGCTGTAACCATACCTTATCTAAGCCTAGTGTTTCAAACTCTTCTTTAGTATATTGAACTGCTTTTTCTGCATTTAGAGATCCAGATAGTCGTCCACCAATTTGATTAGACAAGTGATCTAACCATTGATAGCTCATGCCATTAGTTAAAGAATTATCATAGATTTTTTTAAGGTTTTCAGCATCAGTTTGTGCTGATATTTGAACAGTAACTACTATTAAAAGTAATAGAAATATTCGCTTCATGTGGAGAATTTTATAATCGAAGCTAAATATACTATTTAAAACAATGGCGATTTATAATTAAATCATAAAAAACTATTCACTTTCGAGTGTTTTAATATAAGTATCTAAATTAGCTAAAATATCATCATCGAGCTCAGGTTCTTCGATATCTTTATATTGAATAAGTGTATCATATAAAATTCTAGCCACAATATATCTTGCTGTTGGCTTATCGTCTGCTGGAATTGTAAACCAAGGCGCGTGTGGTTTAGAAGTTCGGTTTATGGCATCTTCGTAACAAGCTTGATAGTTGTCCCAAAGTTTACGTTCTTTTAAATCACCTGGAGAAAACTTCCAGTTCTTACTTGGTTTTTCTAAGCGACGTAATAATCTGTTTTTTTGCTCATCTTTAGATAAATGAAGAAAGAATTTAAAAATAATGGTTCCGTTTTCAGCTATATGCTTTTCAAAATTATTGATTTGCTCAAAACGCTTATCCCAAAAGGCTTCATTAACATCATCAACACTATTTACATCAGGTAGGTTTTCGCCTAAAATATAACTAGGATGCACACGAGTAACCAATACGTTTTCGTAATGTGTTCTGTTAAATACGCTAAATTTTCCTCGTGCTGGCAAAGCAATATAATGCCTCCATAAGTAGTCGTGATCACGTTCTAATTCAGTTGGAACTTTAAAACTATGTACTACAATTCCTCTGGTATTAAAATCCTTAAAAACTTCTCTAATCATACTATCTTTACCAGCAGTATCCATACCTTGAATACACACTAAAACAGCATATTTTCCATGTGCATATATGGTATTTTGAAAGTCACCTAATTTTTCACGAACGTCTTCTAACTCGTCTTCTATCTCTTTTTTATCAGCTTTTAAATCGAATGCAGTTGCTATATTTTTTAGCTGAATTGCTTCAGTAACCTTAAAATCTTCAATCTTAATATCTTTCATAAGCTTTTATTTTGAAGCAAACAGTTTGACATCTTTTTCACTAACCTCATTTCCACCTAAAATGATAAGACGTTCGACTACATTTCGAAGTTCACGAATGTTACCTGTCCAATCATAATCTTGAAGTAACTTTATGGCTTTATCTGAAAATTCCTTTTTTGCAGTACCTTGTTCTTCTGCAATTTTAGATGTAAAATGGTTAATTAACAACGGAATATCTTCGCGTCTATCATTTAAAGCTGGTACTTTAATTAGGATCACAGCCAACCTGTGATACAAATCCTCTCTAAACTTACCATCAGCAATTTCTTTTTTTAAGTCTTTGTTTGTCGCTGCAACAACACGAACATCGACCTTTATGTCTTTATCATTACCTACGCGCTGAATTTTATTTTCTTGTAATGCTCTTAACACTTTAGCTTGAGCAGATAGACTCATGTCTCCAATTTCATCTAAAAAAATAGTTCCTCCATTAGCCGCTTCAAATTTACCTGCTCTATCTTTTACAGCACTTGTAAATGCACCTTTTACATGACCAAACAATTCACTTTCGATAAGTTCTGCTGGAATAGCTGCACAATTCACTTCAATTAAAGGTCCTTTTGAACGTGCACTTTTTTGATGTAGCCAATGTGCTACAAGCTCTTTTCCTGTTCCGTTTGGTCCAATAATTAAAACTCTAGCATCTGTTGCTGACACTTTTTCAATCATGTCTTTGATATGCGTAATCGCATCGCTATCACCAATCATTTCATACTTCTTGCTGACTTTCTTTTTAAGCATTTTATTTTCAACAACAAGCGTTTTGGTATCTAATGCAATACGAACTGTATTGAGTAACCTATTTAAATCTGGTGGCTTCGATATGTAATCAAAAGCACCTAAACGCATGGTATTTACAGCTGTATCTAAATCGCCATGACCAGAGATCATCACCATAGGCGTTTCTGGTTTAATTTTTTTAACTGCTTCTAAAACTTCAACACCATCCATTTTAGGCATTTTAATATCGCAAAGTACGAGGTCGTAATCTTCTTTCTTTATTTTTTCAATGCCAACAAGACCATCTTCGGCTTCTTCAACTTTATAATTATCGCTCTCTTCAGACAATATTTTCACTAATACTCTACGAATGGCTGCTTCATCTTCAATGACTAAAATCTTTGACATATCTATATTTTATAATTAACAGGTATTAAGGTTGTTCCTTAATATGTACATCTCTTTGAGGAAATGGAATTGTTACGTTGTGTTCTCTAAATAGTTTATCGATTTCAAAACGAATATCACTTTTTGGAAATACAGCTTTAAAACTATCGTTTATTGTAAACACTAATTTAAAATCTAAAGCACTTTCACCAAAATTTGTAAAAAGAACAGTAGGTTCTGGATGGCTTAGCACTTCTGGATGAGAACTTGCCGCTTGCAGCAACAGTTTCTTAACCAACTGAACATCGCTACCATAAGCAACTCCAACTGAAACACTTTCTCTTGTTGTTGTTCCGTTTTGTGTCCAATTATACAGACTATTCTCTAGATATAAATGATTGGGAATAACCAATACTTTATTATCGATAGTTACTGCTCTTGTTGTTCTTAACTTAATCTCTTCAACACGACCAACTTTGCCATCAAGCTCTATAATATCTCCAACATGAACCGACTGATCTATTAGAATAAACACTCCTGAAATAATATCTTGAAATAAGGTTTGTAATGCTAAACCTATTCCAATCAACAAAGCTGCTGAAGCAGCAAAAACAGCTGTAACATTTACACCAACTGAATGTAATGTAATCAATAAAATAACAAGATAAATAAGCCATCTAAAGTAACCGTAAGCAGCATTAAATCTTACCTTATCTTCAGGAGGTAATTTTTTTGTAAAAGCTTTAAGTACTAATTTTAAAACAATGGTAGTAATAAAAATTACTGTAATTACAATTAAAACATCTAAAATAGATATACTAATGTTTTCAGATAAATCAAGGTGCATATTAAGAAAACCCTTAACCTTTTCCCAAGCAGTACTTTCTATTATCTTATCTTCTATTTTAGGTCTATTTTGAATCACAATCAATACTTAATCCATTTAAACAATTCTTTATAACTAGGTTTTTTCCCATACATCAAAATACCAACACGGTAAATTTTTGCAGCAAACCAAACTGTAAACACAAAAGTTCCCACTAAAATTACAAAGGATATTACTTGTTGCCAAATTGGAACTCCAAAAGGAATACGCATAAGCATCACTACAGGAGACGTAAATGGAATAAATGAAAACACAGTAGACACGGTTCCGTGAGGATCTTCAATAACCGTAAAAATACCAACATACACTGCCAAAATTAAAGGCATTAAAATTGGCATCATAAACTGTTGTGTATCTGTTTCATTATCTACAGCAGCACCAACAGCAGCATATAAAGAACTATACAGTAAATAACCTCCTATAAAAAAGAACATAAACGCTACAATCAAGTTTGCTATTGGTAAATTAAAAAACGATTGCATGGCTAGTTGCACTTCGTTGGCTACTTCAGGGTTTTGCATGGCTTGATTCATTAATTCTTGCTGTGGTGTTTGTAATTCTGCCATACTTATTCCAAAAATTGATGTAAATACAAGCATTAAAATACTTCCTAAAATTACCCAAATTGCAAATTGAGTAATACCAGCTAATGAAGTCCCTATAATTTTCCCCATCATAAGCTGAATAGGTTTTACCGAAGAAATAATGACTTCAATAATTCGGCTGGTTTTCTCTTCAATAACGCTTCGCATAATCATATTACCATAAATAATGATAAACATAAACAACAAGTAACCAGCTGCTCCACCAAAGGCTAGTTTTAAATAACTATCAATTTTAGAAGTTTTCTCGCCTGAAAATGTTTCTTGCGTAATATCAATATTCGTCTTAGCTGCTTGTATTTTTTCAATATCAACACCATCCTTTTCTAATCTAGCATCAGATAATTTCTTTTCAATCTTACGCTCTAAACTTGACATTATAGACAAGGAAGGTGATTCGTCTGAATAAAATTTTACTTGAGGTAAAACATTAGCAATATCTATACTATTCTCTATATATAACAACCCGAATTCTTCTTTTGCTTTCACTATTGCTTTAGCAGATTCTAAACTCTCATTGGTTAAAATTGTATATTTTGTATGCTCAGTATCGACAAATATGTCGCTTAAAACTCCTGTCTCGTCCAAAACAGAAATACTTCTATCTTTTTCATTATTAAGCTGAGACAAATATGCTACGAGTGCAATTAAGGCAACCATTATTAGCGGACTCACAAAGGTCATAATGATAAACGATTTATTTCTCACCTTGGTAAGGTATTCTCGCTTTATGATAAGTGGTAAATGGTTCATCTTAATTATTTTGTATTGTTTGAATAAAAATATCGTTTGCACTTGGAATCACTTCAACAAAATGATGCACCTCTGCTTTTGAAGTTAAAAATGACAATAAATCGTTAGACGAATCATTAGCGTTTAACTTTACATTCATCTTAACATCATCGTTTAAATTTTTGAATGTGGCTGGAAAGACTTCAAATTTTTCTTTTATAGCATTTGAAACACTTTCAATATTAGCTGTTTGAAGTCCGACCTCAAAGGTATTGGTTTTAAACTCTCGTTTTATATCTGTTAACTTACCATCAAGCACTTTATTCGATTTGTGTATTAAAGCAATATGATCGCAAAGCTCTTCAACAGATTCCATTCGATGTGTTGAAAAAATCACAGTTGCGCCTTCATCTCTAAGCTGAAGAATTTCATCTTTAATTAAATTAGCATTAATAGGATCAAAACCAGAAAAAGGTTCATCAAAGATCAACAATTTTGGTTGATGTAAAACCGTTACAATAAATTGAATTTTTTGGGCTTGACCTTTACTAAGTTCTTGAATTTTTTTGTTCCACCAATCACCAATTTCTAATTTTTCAAACCAATATTTTAGTCGCTTTCTAGCTTCTTGCTTGGTCAGACCTTTAAGTTGAGCTAAGTATAAGGCTTGTTCACCAACTTTCATAGACTTATACAAGCCACGTTCTTCAGGTAAATATCCAATATTTTGTATGTGCTCAGGTTTTAAAGCTTCACCATCTAAAAGTACACGACCAGTATCTGGCATTGTAATTTGATTAATGATACGTATTAGTGTTGTTTTACCTGCTCCATTAGGACCTAATAAACCAAAGATACTTCCTTTGGGAACTGAAACAGACACTGAGTTAAGTGCTTTAAACTCTCCAAAACTTTTAGACACTGAATCAGCAACTAAGAGGTTATTCATAAATTAAAATTGAAAGGTTATATTTTGAAACGTGTAAAGATAAAAATGTTACTGATGATTTGAATGCTTACACCTACTATTTTTTAGATTCAACATTAAAGTCAGACATATTAAAAAGATATACCAATCGTCTAACAAACTCATTAACTGTGCTTAAAAAACAAAACCCACCCTTAATAAATTAAGGATGGGAAAAAATTGCTATGAAAAAGAAAAATTACCACTAAAATAAATTAGTGATATTCAAATATAGTGTTTTTTATTAAAACACCCTTTTTTATGAAAACATATCTTTAACTTTTTCAAAAAAAGATTTATCACTACTTTCTGGTTTAGGATTGAAGTGCTCATCATCTTTCATGCGTTCAAAAAATTCTTTTTGTTGCTTATTTAAAGTTTTAGGTGTCCATACATTAACATGAACCAATAAGTCTCCTGTTCCGTAGCCATTAATACTAGGAATACCTTTTCCGCGTAAGCGCAAAATTTTACCAGACTGAACACCAGCTTCAACTTTAATTCTAACTTTACCAGTAACCGTATCAATTTCTTTTGAGGTTCCTAAAACAGCATCAGGTAAACTAACATAGAGATCATAATGCAAATTATCACCTTCTCGTTTAAGTGTGTCGTGTTCTTTTTCTTCAATAACGACTAATAAATCTCCAGAAATACCATTACCAGGAGCTTCATTACCTTTACCAGTTACTTTTAATTGCATCCCGTCTACAACTCCAGCAGGAATTTTAACAGACACAGTTTCTTCTTGAACTTTAAGTCCTTGAGCATCTGCATCACTAGGCTTTTTATCAATACTTTGTCCTGCTCCACCACAGGTAGGACAAGCCGCAGAGGTTTGCATTCTTCCTAGAATCGTATTTGTAACTCTAGTAACTTGACCAGTTCCATTACAGGTACTACATGTTTTGTATGTAGTTCCAGGCGCTTGTATTTTTCGTTTTACTTTAATTTTCTTTTCAACACCATTAGCAATTTCATCTAGGGTAAGTGCTACACGTATACGAAGATTGCTGCCTTTAACACGTCTTTGACCTCCACCAAAGCCACCTCCAAAACCAGAGAAACCTCCTCCACCTCCAAAAGCACCTCCGAAAATATCACCAAACTGACTGAATATGTCATCCATATTCATGCCACCTCCACCAAAGCCTCCTGCACCATCAAATGCTTGGTGACCAAACTGGTCGTATCTCGCTTTTTTATCGGCATTACTCAATACTTCGTAAGCTTCGGCAGCTTCTTTAAACTTTGCTTCAGCGTCTTTATCGTCTGGGTTTTTATCTGGATGGTATTTAATTGCCATCTTACGATAGGCTTTCTTTATCTCAGATTCTGAGGCATTTTTATTGATACCTAATATGTCGTAATAATCTCTTTTTGCCATGTTAGTTTAACTGTTCTTCAGAAGAAAAACAGAGTTTTAAATTAATGTTTATTGTCCTATGACTACTTTCGGAAAACGAATCACTTTATCTCCAAGTTTATATCCTTTTTCAACCACATCAACAATTTTACCTTTTAAATCTTCGGAAGGTGCAGGAATTTGAGTAATGGCTTCATGCATGTCTGCATCAAAAACATCACCAGAATTTACTTCTAGTTTTTGTAACCCTTTTTGGTTAAGTGTGGTTAATAATTTATTATAAATTAAAAGCACTCCTTTGCGAAGTTCTTCGGCTTCTTTATCGTCTTCAATATGAGTTAATGCGCGTTCAAAATCATCTAACACAGGAAGCATTGCCAACATGACATCTTCACTTGCTGTTTTAAATAGTTCTACACGTTCTTTTGAAGTTCTCTTCTTATAATTTTCAAATTCAGCAAATAAACGTAAGAACTTTTCTTTTTCTTTACCAAGTTCTTCTTGTAATTGCTCTTCAACAGAAAGTTCTTCTACTTGTGTTTCATTATTAGAAGTGTCTTTAACTTCTGTATCTTTAATAGCTTCGTTTTTATCTTTTTTACCCATTATTGGTTATTTTTTGTAAATCTTAGATTTAAGATTGGCAAAAGTACTGCCATTATTATTAAAATGTCAAAATGTCATCAAAAAAAATTAATGTTTGAGGTCTATTCAGAAATGATTAATTTTGGAAAATTAACACTAAAACTTATTTTAAAAGATGAAAAACATATTACCTATTGCATTATCACTAGTATTTACTCTTTCAATTGTTGGATGTAAAGACAAAGCTGAAGAAGCTAACACAAGTGATGCTGAAGCAGCAGCGATTAGCAAAAGTACTTCTGAAAAGTACACAGTAAACGTTGCAGAGTCTACCATTGAATGGAAAGGTTTTAAACCAACAGGTACTCATAATGGAACTATAAGTCTCGATAATGGTGTATTTAAAACCGATGATGGTAAGTTACAAAGTGGTACCTTTTTAATTGACATGACTAGTATTATTGTAACCGATTTAGAGGCTGGCGATGGAAAAGAAGATCTTGAAGCACATTTAAAAGGAACTGTTGAAGAAAAAGAAGACCATTTCTTTGATGTTACTAAGTTTCCTACTGCTGCATTTGAAATAACAGGCACAGAATCGTTAGCTGCAGGAAAAACGAAATTATCTGGTAACCTATCTATTAAAGGTCAAAAGCACAATATCTCATTTCCAGTGACGATTACTAACAATGGTGACCAAATAACTATTGAAAGTGAGCCTTTTACAATTGATAGAACAAAATGGAATGTTAATTACGGTTCTAAATCAATTTTTGATAATTTAGGAGATCGTTTTATTAATGATGACATTGAGCTAAAAATTAATATCAAAGCAAAAAAGGCTTAGGAATTGATTTTGTATAAAAAAGGACTAAAGTCACTCGCTTAGAGTGGCTTTTTTAGTTTAACATAGCTCTAATAGCTGGTTCTAAATGATGATATTTAAACTCAAAACCTGTATTTTCAACTTTTTGAGAACTCACACGCTGACTCTCAAATAATAAAATATGCATCTCACCTAAAACTAATTTCATTATAAATTTAGGAATGTTTGGTAACATAAGAGGCTTATTTAATACTCTAGCAACGGTTTTAGTCAATTCTAAATTACTTACAGGGTTTGGAGCTACTCCATTGTAAATTCCCTCTAAGTTATTTTTTATAATGTGTACAAAAAGCTGAGCTAAATCTTCAATATGTATCCAAGATTGCCAATGTTGTCCATTACCAAAAGCTGCTCCTGCTCCAAATCGTATTGGCTTAACTAATTCTGGTAAAGCTCCTCCTTTTTCAGAAAGCACTAAACCTATTCTTATTTTTGATACTTTAATTCCTAAAGGCGAAAATTGATCAACTGCACTTTCCCATTGTTCTACAACCTGACCTAAAAACGATTGAGAAGTGTTTTGAAAATCTTCTTCATAATAATTGGTTTGAGAACTAGGATAGATTCCTATAGCACTAGCAGACACAATATGCTTTATAGAAAAGTTATTAGCCTGAATCGTTTCAAATAAAAACTTAGCAGTTTCGGTTCTACTTCTAATGATTTCTTGTTTGTAATCTGAAGTCCATCGCTTTGAAATCGTAGCACCAACTAAATTTATAATAGTATCAACTCCTTCAAAGCAAGAAAGATCAATGGTTTGGTTTTTATAATTCCAGTAAAACCCTTTATAATTCTCTTTGTTTAATAGCTTTTCTTTTGAAGTGGTTAAGTAATGAACTGTCCAATTATTATCATGACAAAGCTTCACAATTTCTTGTCCGATTAATCCTGTAGCTCCTGTTATCAACACTGTTTTCATCGCATATTAAAAGTAATAAAACTCTTATTAATCAACTAATATTTAGGAATGGTTTAACGTTTAATTGCTCTTAGCATATGTCGTTTTCCAGGAGGTCCATCGAGACGTTCTATAGAAAAACCAACAGCCTTTAACGCGCGTTTTACGCTTCCTTTTGCCGAATAGGTTACCAAAACACCATGTTGCTTTAAAGCTTTATACATCTTTTCAAAAATTACTTCGGTCCATAACTCAGGCTGTACTCTAGCTCCAAAAGCATCAAAATAGATGATGTCGTAGCAATTTATATCATCTATATCTGTAAAGAATTTTTGCTGTTTTGTTAATCTGAAATGCTCTGTGATTGCATGTGAAGTTTCCCAATCACAATTATGAATATTTTTAAAAGAATCATCTGTAATGTTTAATGCTTCAGTATAATTAAGAAGCTGTAATTCTTGAGAAGATACAGGATAAGCTTCAACTCCAAAATAATTAACCTCTAAGTTAAGTTTTTCAGAAGCTTGTAACGTAAGAATGGTATTTAATCCTGTACCAAAGCCAATTTCTAAAACAGAAATAGAGTTTTTTGGAAATTCGCTAACATAAAAAAGCAAACCTTGTTGTATGTACACATAGTTTGCTTCTTGTATGGCACCATGAACAGAATGGTATTGTTCGTTCCATTCTTCAATTTGAATGGTTTTAGAACCGTCTGCTGTGGTTATTATGTTACGCTTCAAGCTTATGGTTTAATCAGTAATTTTTTAATCTTCGGAATTGGACCTGTACATTCGGTTTGATGGCAGGTTATACACAAGTTAATGGCATTATTGTATCGTTGAGCAAGTGACTCGTTAGAGTCATTAGTAAATACCAACTTTTGTGCTTCAATGAATTGTCCCGAATAATGATCGAAGGTTTTATTTCTTGATTTTGATTCTGAAAATTCAGCAGAATGAATTTTTAAAAATTCTTCAGGAAATTCAGATGTAACATTTCCATCAATAACCTCTTGCTTTAGCTGCACATTAAAAGCATGCATGCCTCTCATAAGGTTAGCCATTTCTGAACCTCGATACACATCGTAGCGTTCTGCACCATCAACAATCGTTACCTCTGTTTCTTTTTTCGTTTTTTCTTCAGAAGAATTACAACTAAAAAACAAACTTAATAAGCAGAAAAAAGCAATGTGTTTTATCATTATTCTTCTTTTAACAACACACCATCAGCAACAAATGAAAATGTTTTTTTAGGCTCAGTAATCTTAGCAATCTCTTCGGCAGATTTCCCAGCATCTTCAGCATAGTGACGTTGCTCATCAACAGGTACTTCATTAACAAAAGCTTTACCATTTATAACAACTTCTCTACCTGCAATATCTTTAGGCATAAAAAAACCGTAATCTTTAAACTTCACCATGGCTTGCTCACCATTTTCGAGATTAACTTTCATCCAACAACCTTTAGCTTGACAAACCTCATCAACTTTAGCAATCACTTTAGTATCAATAGAATCACCAACACTCATCCCTTCAAAACGTGTTGCCATATGTTCTGCCGAAAGTGCATCATCAGCATTAATTTTCTTTCCAAAAGAACTGTAAGACAACTCTTGTTTAGTTGATACTTCTTGAGCAATATCATTATTTTCTTTAACCTCTTTATTCTCATTTTTACAAGAAAAAACAAAGACTGTAAGCATTAACATTAAAAAAATACGTGTCATAATTTAGTGTAATTTTTAGATAAATTTTTAAGCTACTAAGATACGTATTTTTTAGCTAATTTTTATGCTTTTTTTAAAGCTGAAATGATTAATTTTGCATAATCAAATTTTCAAATAAAATGAGTAAAGTTTCAACTTACGACATCGATATAGTAAAAAGGGAATCTTCTAAAATTCACGATGTAGATTTTGACAATATCCCTTTTGGACGAGTGTTTACAGATCATATGTTTTATTGCGATTTTATTGATGGCAAATGGCAGCAACCCAAAATAGAACCTTATGGTCCTATGCAAATTGATCCATCTGCTCGTGTATTTCATTATGGTCAAGCTGTATTTGAAGGTATGAAGGCTTACAAAGATGATAATGATGATGTTTTTTTATTTAGACCAGATGAAAACTTTGCACGTATTAACAAATCGGCAAAACGATTAGCCATTCCCGAATTTCCTGAAGCATACTTTTTTGAAGGTCTTACTGCACTATTAAATCTAGATCGAGCATGGATTCAATCTGGAAAAGGCAACTCATTATACATTAGACCTTTTGTGATTGCTACAGACTCTGCCATTGCAGCTGCGCCTTCACAAAATTATAGGTTTATGATTATTTGCTCTCCTGTTAAGGCGTATTACAAAGGTACTGTAAAGGTTTCTATTGCTAGTAAGTATAGCCGTTCTGCTAATGGAGGTGTTGGATTTGCAAAGGCTGCAGGTAATTACGCAGCTCAATTTTACCCAACAGGTTTGGTTCAAGAAAAAGGATACCAACAAGTGATTTGGACTGATGCTGATACACATACCTTTTTAGAAGAAGCAGGAACGATGAATGTATTTTTTAGAATTGATGACACCTTAATTACTGCTCCAACTAGTGATCGTATTTTAGATGGTGTTACACGTAAAAGCTTAATACAATTGGCCGAAGACAACAACATTACATGTGAAGTTAGACCAATTAAAGTTGATGAAATTATTGAAGCATCAAAAAATGGACGCTTAAAAGAAATATTTGGTGCAGGAACAGCAGCAGTAATAAGTCCAGTTTCTGCTTTTGAATATCATGGTGTAGAATATGAACTTCCTGAAATTAATGAACAATCTTATTCAACAACCTTAAAACAAAATATGCTTTCCATTCAGCATAATCTAGCTGAAGATAAACATGGTTGGAGATATGAAATAAAGTAAAAAAAAGGAAGCCAAATGGCTTCCTTTTTTTAGGATTCTAAAATCGCTTTTATATGTGGTTTAAAATAGTTTGGACCTTTTAAAACTTTACCATCTTCTCTATAAATAGGCTCACCATCTTCACCTAGTTTACTCATATTACTGCGTTGAATTTCATCAAAAACTTCTTCAATTTTGTATTGTAAGCCATGTTCTATAATCGTTCCACATAAAATATAAAGCATATCACCTAAAGCATCTGCAACTTCTACTAAATCATTTTCATTTGCTGCTTCAAGATATTCTTCATTTTCTTCGCGCATTAATTTATAACGCAACATATTCTTTTCAATACCCAAATCTGCTTTAGGTGTTTCTCTATGTCCAATTTTAAAAGCAGTGTGAAACGCTTTTACTGCATCTATTTTATTTTTCATTTTTAGTAGTTTATTGAGTTCGTGGAACTTATTAAAAATTCACAAATATTAACGTGATTTTATCAGAATTTTGCAATAGTATTAGTTATTTTTGCATAAAAATAGCTATATGTTTACTAATGGTCAATTGATTTTTGGAATTTTATTTGCGATAGCATTTATTATCTTCATTTACTTTGCCTACCGAAAAGATTTTAAACTTCATCAAAAGTATTACAGAGGTAGTGTTTGGATATTAATTGCCTTTGTATCGTTTATTGCTTTTATAGCAACTATCAAGTTTATATTTGTGTAACCATTCAATTTATAATCTTTTTTAACTTCTTTTTCCTTAATTAGGGTTTCATATCTTCTAAAATTAAGATCATCTAAAATTGATTATCTTTGATTATACAATCAAAAATCTTCAAAAGATGAAAGCACTCAAATACATTTCATTTTTAATCCTAATCCTAATCATAGGCTTTGCCATTTATATTGCTGTACAACCCAATGCATTTAAAGTAGAACGAAGCCGAACAATAAATGCACCTGCTGCTGTGGTATACGATAATATCATAGATTTTAAAAACTGGGAAGCTTGGTCGTCTTGGGTTGAAGAGAAACCTGAAACAATGATCTCACTTTCCGACCAAACCAAAGGCATTGGTGGTTCTTATTCTTGGGAAGATGAAGATGGTGTTGGCACAATGAAAACTGTTGATACAAAACCTAATTCTTCAATATCACAAAAAATGCAATTTGCAGATTTTCCTGAAAACGATATCAATTGGTTTCTAAAATCTAATGAAGATGGTACGACAGATGTCACATGGACTATTGAAGGCAAAGACATGCCTTTTGGGTTTAAAGCATATACTACTGCAATGGGAGGCATGGAAAAATTGATTGGTCCACATTACGAGCGTGGCCTTGAATTGTTAGATAGTGTTTTAGTTGCAGATATGAAACGCTATTCTATTTCTGTAGAAGGTGTAACACAGCATAGTGGTGGTTTTTATCTCTATAATACTACCTCATGTAAAATGGATAACTTCAAAGAAAAAATGCAAGAGATGTTTCCAAAAATTGGTGGTTATGCCATTGCTAATAATATCAAGATGGCTGGAAGTCCTTTTGTGATTTACCACAAATGGGATGAAGCCAATAATGCAGTCATGTTTTCATGTGCTGTTCCTACCTCATCAAAATTTGAAACCACAGATCCAGAAGTACTTACTGGTCAGTTAGAATCGTTTAAAGCTGTTAAAACTGTTTTAAATGGCAATTATGAGCATCTAAAAGAAGCTTGGGATAAAACCATGTCATACATCCAAACTAATAATTTGGAATTTACTCAAGATGGACCAATGCTAGAATCGTACCTCACAGATCCAATGGAAACTCCAAATCCAGCCAATTGGGTTACAGAAATCTTTATTGCTGTAAAATAATGGTCAAACAATTAGTACTTGTATTTATTGGTGGTGGCTTTGGAAGTGTATTAAGGTTTGCTATTGGCAAATTTCTTAATACTACTGAAAACGGAATCCCTTACGGAACCTTTGCTGCTAATATCATCGGCAGCTTATTAATTGGAATCATTTTAGGCATGGCTGCCAAAAACGACACCATATCATCCAACCAAACTTTATTATTAGCCACAGGTTTTTGTGGTGGTTTTACGACATTTTCGACCTTTGCCTACGAAAATCATGTGTTTTTAAAATCGGGAGATTTTACCTCGTTTGCTATATATACCATTGCTAGTTTTGTTATAGGTTTTCTATCGGTTTTTGCTGGAATTTACCTAGCTAAATAATAAACTTTTTAAATATACGACATTTGACGTATGTACTCACGTTGAATTAATTAGGACTTTTGATTCATTAATCATTAAAGCCTAATTATCATGAAAAAATTATTTACTTTATTAACTATTTTTGTGCTGAGCTATGCACAAGCACAAAACATTTTAATTGTCGACAACGATCCTGTAATCGACACCTCTCCATCTCATATGTTTGATAACATTACTGATGCTATTGCTGCAGCAAATAATGGTGACATCATTTATGTACAGCCATCTATAACAGGGTATGGCGCTATAACAATCGACAAAGAAATCACGTTATTTGGTTCTGGTCACTCTCCTATTTTAAATGATGGCAGAAGAACCGAATTAACTAGCGTAAGAATTGATGCCGATAACATTAAAATTAGCGGCTTCTATATAAGTACTTTCATCTCATACGCTTCTAATTCATCGACCTCTAATAATATCATAATCGAAGACAATTACGTCAACCAAACTATTTTTGTAGGTGCTACTAATGCTACTCTCGCAACAACAAATAACAATTGGATTATTAGAGGAAATGTTATTAATTACGGTATTTCTTTACATGCAGATCCAACAAAATCTGTTAATACAGTAATTACGAACAATCACATTACACTTTTAAACGGAAGCACCTCAGCTGCCTACGCATTACGCTACTTTAACGATACTACTGTATTTAACAATAATGTTGTTAGAATTAATTTTACTTGGGGTAACGTTAACATTTTCCCTAATATGACAGGAGATGTAACGGTTTTCAACAACATTTTCATTTCTAATGGTGTAAATACATTGTTTGCGCCTACCGCTGGGAGAACACTAACTATCAATAATTCTATTAGCTACATGTCTACAGGAGGCACCATAAGTCTTACGATGTCTGGTGTTGGAAACTTTGATAGCCAGAATCCTTTTTTCGAAGGTGTTGCCTCAACGTTATTCGACATTGCTCCTGAAGATGATTTCACCCTATCTCCTAGCTCTCCAGGTCTAAATGCTGGTGCTGATGGTAACGATATTGGTATTCATAATGGAGATTACGATTTTGATATGCGTGGTTACCCAACCGAATTACCTTACCTTACAAACTTCACAATCAGTAACAATCTAATTAATGCTGGTGAAAACATAAATGTAAACGTTCAAGCTAATGCCAATAAGTCTAACTAATAATCACAAATACAATGATTATGAAGCGACTTATTTACATAACATTTATACTTGCATCATACTTAATGTCTGCTCAAAGTGATATTTCTGAATTAGAATATTACTTTAATACTGATCCTGGTGTTGGCAATGGTACAAGTATAGCTATAGACCCAAATGTTGAATTACTTGATCAAAACTTCAACATTCCTACAGCTGGACTACCTTCGGGCAATCACAAACTGTTTGTTCGTGCGGTTAAAGATGACGGATCTGTTGGTTATTATTATTCGCAAAGTTTCAGTATTAGAAATGCAAATGCCACATTTAACTCTGCAAACATTGATGGGTTTGAATATTATTTTAACACAGATCCTGGAATTGGCAATGGCACACAACTCTCTGTTACTGAGGCTGAAGATGTAAACCAATCGTTTAATATTTCTACGACCTCACTTGGTGCTGGAAATCACAAATTATTTATTCGCACAATAAACAGTGATGGCACTTATAGTACTTATGATAATGTTACGTTTAGTATTATGCATGCGCCTGCTGTTTTTAATACGAGTAACATAACTGCTGCCGAATACTACCTTAACACAGATCCTGGTGTTGGAAACGCTGTAAACATCGCTATTTCTAATGGAGAACTTTTGAATGAAAACTTAGCATTTATTACAAATACACTTACACAAGGAAGTTATCGTGCTTTTTTGAGAGTTAAAAATGCTGATGATGTTTGGTCAATGTATGATCGTGTGTCTTTTTCTGTAGTTCCTTTAGCTGATATAAACACCGCAGACATCAATAGCATAGAATACTTTTTTGATAATGACCCTGGAGTTGGCATGGGAAGTCAAATTAACTTAACCGACACAGAAATCGTCAATCAAAATCTAGCAATTCCAACGACTGGTTTGACCACAGGTAGTCATAGATTATTTGTTCGCGTGGGTAACACCAATGGCACCTACAGCTTGTATACTCATACAGTTATAGCTGTCAAGACACCAGCATTTTTTAATAATGCTTCTATTGTAGCAGCAGAATACTTTATTGATACCGATCCTGGACTTGGAAACGGAACTCAAATTGCTGCTTCTGGTGATGGCATAGATGAAAATCTAATTATCTCTACTTCTGGAAGTATGGCTCAAGGTGATCATTATGTTTATATTAGAGTTCAAAATACTGATGGTTCATGGTCTCTTTATGAAAGAGCACACTTTGAAGTGAGCAGTACTTTAGGTCTGGAAACTGAAACGTTAAATGAAATAAGCATGTTTCCTAATCCAACACATGATAACATACATTTAAAACTACCTGAAAGTGTCATTCTTGAAACCGTTCAGTTAATAGATTTAAATGGCAAAGTAGTTTTCTATACCCAAGAGCAGTTACATAAAATAGATTTATCTAAGCTCTCAAATGGTGTCTATTTATTACAATTGAAAACTAATGTTGGTGAAATCTCTAAACGCATCATAAAACAATAATACTGTAAAAGCGTCAGGTAACATGGCGCTTTTACTTTTTAAAAGCTTTTACACCAGCTTCAATTCGTAATGCTAAATAGTTTGCTCTAGGTACAATCGGACAAGAATATTTTTCATTGTAGGCACAATACGGATTATAAGCTTTGTTAAAATCGATTTCAATCGTATCGCCTTCAGGAATTCTTAAATCAATATAGCGTCCACCTCCATAACTTTCGTCACCATTAGTATCATCTAAAAACGGAAGAAACAAATAGTCTTCAAATCCTTCTTGCTTCATAGTGTCCTTGCCTTGATAGACATTTAATGTAAACGTTTGACCTTTCAGTTCAAAGGTTAAAACTCCGTAAATACGTTCTGGAGATACACGACTTGTGGTAGTCTTCATATCAAACCATTCTGTATTTGGAGTAGCTTTTAAATGAGCAGTAACAACATAAGTTGAATCAAACTTAAAAAAGTCTAAACCCGTAAAGTGCTTTCTGTCTTTATCCTTTAATGGTGACTTTGACGCATCTTTAAATTCGGCATTCACTTTTCGTTGATAATCAGTATCTCCTAAAATGGGTTGTTTTTCATCATTACAGCTCAATAACAATACTAATATCAATAAGCTTATAACATATTTCATAGCTAAAATTTGAATCTCAAAAATACAACTTAAATAATTTTTTTATAGATTTGATGCTTAATAAAAACAGATCATGAAAAACTGCGTCGTAACATATTCACAAAAACAGACTTCTTTTTTAAAGAGTCGGACTTGCCATATGCTATGATAATATAAATATATTACTAATCAATCATAAAAAGTCCGACATTATTGTCGGACTTTTTACTTTTATACATCAACCAAAAATGAAAACACTATTTAAAAACTATATCAATACGTTTAAAGGACTCTCTAAAGAGGTCTGGTGGCTCGCGCTTATGACTTTTATTAATCGGTCTGGAACAATGGTCATTCCTTTTTTAACCATTTATCTAAAATCTGACCTTAAATTTTCAAATTCTGAAATTAGTTGGATTATGGCTTGCTTTGGTTTAGGCTCTGTTGTTGGCACTTGGCTTGGAGGAAAACTAACAGATTCCATAGGCTATTACAAAGTTATGGTAAGGAGCTTACTATCTACAGGGATTCTTTTTATTGCATTACAATATCTTAATACTTTTGCTTCAATTTGCATTGGTATTTTTTTAGTAATGCTAGTTGCAGACACCTTTAGACCTGCCATGTTTGTAGCAATGAGCGTGTATAGCAAACCTGAAAACAAAACACGTTCTGTAACGTTAATTCGTTTAGCTATTAATCTCGGCTTTTCTGCTGGACCAGCAATTGGTGGACTCATAATTACTACAATTGGCTATTCTGGTTTATTCTGGATAGATGGTATTACGTGCATTTTAGCAACCTTGCTTCTAGTTATGGTGTTAAACCCTAAAAGAGCTAAACCTATTGACGATGTGGTTGCAGAAAATCCTGTTTCGGTATATAAAGACAAACCCTTTTGGGTGTTCTTTGCAGCAATGCTAATCTTTGGTATTATATTCCTTCAGTATTTTTCAACCGTTCCATTATTTTATAAAGAGGTTCATGCTTTAACAGAATTAGACATTGGTTTGCTATTAGGACTTAACGGTTTTATCATTTTTATTTTAGAAATGCCTCTCATAAAATATTTAGAAGACAGTCGTTATACTAAAATTGGCTTAGTTCTATTTGGATTGCTACTGACTGCTATTAGTTTTTATGTATTAAACCTTACCTCATGGGTTGGCATTTTAATTATCGGAATGCTTTTTATGACTATAGGAGAAATGATTGCGTTTCCGTTTTCTAATGCCTTTGCAATGGAACGCGCTAAAAAAGGAAAACAAGGCGAATACCTAGCCATGTATGTCATGGCATTTTCTATAACTCATATTTTTGGTCATTCTTTCGGTTTGCGCTTAGTAGATATACTTGGCTATGAAAACACTTGGTATATTATGATCGCTTTAGGAGGCATTGGTGTATTATTATTGTTATACTTAAAAACCATGCTTGTTAAGAAAAATGAATTGTCCTAAATAAAAACCTGCAAGGTTTTCAATACCTTGTAGGTTTAAATTTTTAACCTATGAAATCAGTTCTACTATTCCTTTCAATACTGTTACTCGTAAGCTGTAACTCTTCCGAAGATAAAAAAGTAAAGCAAAATAATGAGATGCTGAAACATACTTCGACTAAGCTCAGTACAGGAGTTCAGCATGACGAAAGGGAATTTCCTAAACTCGAACCCAATCGCTACAATGTAGCATTTCTTATCATGGATGGTGTTTATAATACCGAACTCACTGCGCCTTTTGATATTTTTCAACATACTATATTTAGAGATGGCATTAAAGCAATGAATGTCTTTACAGTAGCAAATACTAACAATCCTATTATGTCTTTTGAAGGCATGCGAATTATTCCAGATTTTAATTATTTGAAGGATGATTTACCCAAAATCGATATTCTAGTTGTGCCAAGTGCAGAACATCATTTGGATACCGATTTAGAAGATGAAGCCATGCTGAATTTTGTTAGAAAAACTGATGCCGAAGCGCAATTTATAACCTCACATTGCGATGGAGCCTTTGTATTAGCACAAGCTGGATTGCTTAACAACTCGGTTTCTACAACCTTTCCTAGTGATATTGACACCATGAGAGAGCGATTTCCTAAATTAGATATTAGAAAAGAGGTCTTGTTTGTTCACGACGGAAAGTATATTACTTCAGCTGGAGGTGCAAAATCATTTGAAGCAGCTTTATACCTATGCGAACATCTTTACGGAAAAGATGTTGCCAAACGTTTAGCTAATGGTTTAGTCATTGATTGGAATTTAAACAATGTACCGCATTTAATAATAGAGTAACTACTTCAAAGGTTTTACTTCATTGTGTTTAACAACATGCGATAATACAATTTGGGTCTTGGTTTCGCCATATACAATGAGTTGATCGATAAACGACTCTAAGTGCTTTTGGTTTTTTAACACCACTTCCATAACAATGTTTTCATTACCAGTAATACGATAACAATTAATCACTTCATTATAGGTTTTTACTTTTTCTAAAAAGGGTTTGAGCATACCCATAAAAGCACGAAGTGTAATTAATGCTTTAAGCTGATAACCAACTTCAAACGGACTTACCAAAGTGTTATAACTTTGTATAATACCTGCATCTTCCATCTTTTTAATACGCTCAGAAACTGCTGGAGAGCTAATACCCACTTGCCGACCAATTTCTGCATTAGATAAACGAGCATTTAGTTGCAAGCATTTTAAAATCTTCCAATTTAAGCTATCCATATTCATTTAAAGAATTTTCACAATATACATTAATAATTAAATCAAATATACATTTTTACCTTAATACCTAAAGTAAAAATTCAAAACTAGTCACTAATTTTGTTACAATTGCTATTAAAAAAATGAATTATAATATCCCATCTCACTTATCTGAACTGCCTATATATCAAAAGGCTATGGATATTCTTGTGCTATCAAGAAGTATCTCTACATACATTGGTCAAGATTTATCGTATTTAAGGTCTGATGGTTCTGAAGACACCAACATTTATTTTTCAGGTGATATTGTTCAGCAATCACAATCTTTAGCGCCCGAAATTGAAAAAGTTCAAGCCGAACATTGCGCTGTAAAAAAACACAAACATTTAGCTGCACTAGAACGATTAGTGCATCGCTTACATTTAAATTGTAATCGCTTACAGCATTGTAATAGTAATGGAAAAGACTACTTACCTATACTTCAAAATGAGTTAAAAAAATTCAAACGTTTACAACGTCATTGGATGATGACACTTTAAGATTTAATTGCAAACTTTACAATCGGCTTTTTCTTTGAGTTCTCCAACAAGAAAACCATTGTCGTTAACTTTAAAATCGCAACAATCTATAAAACCTTGAGCAATCAATTTTCGTCCACGTTGTATTTGAGATTTTACAGTAGGTAAAGGCAGTTGTAGTTGTTTTGATACCTGAGCTTGCTTCATTCCTTTAATATCACTTAAAAAGAGTGGATCTCTATATTTTTTTGGCAACCGCTTAATAATACCATGCAAGCAATCCATTTCAGTGTGTTCTAATTTTTGGTCTTCAAAAGCAAAATCTTCATCAGTCATTTCATAAACGATATCGCGTGTTCTAAAATAATCTAAAACCGTATATCTTGCAATTGAAAACAACCATGATTTGGCCTTATCATCATGCTTTAAGGTTTCTAATTTTGTATGGGCTTTTATAAAGGTGTCTTGCAGTAAATCATCGGCAACCGAAGCATCTTTAACCTTACTTAAAATAAAGTATTTGATATCATCAGCATGATGGTTCCAAAGCGCTTTTGTTGTGGTCATAATATATGAGCAAATAATGCCTCCTTTAGTATAAAGATACCAAAACAGACATTAAATCTTTTAATTTTAATACTACTTAACAGTTACAATTGTTACAGGTGCAATTTTCGCAAGTACAATTATTGCAGTTTCCATCTTTACAACCTTTACAATCGCATACGCATTCAGGGGTTTTCATAATTTATGTTTTTTTAAGTTCACATAATAGACGAGAAACCTTAAAAAAAGATGCATATTGCAAAAACTATTTGTAATTGTTCCAAGAAACAAACCTATAACTCATTGGTTTAAAATTAAATACTATTTTATAAAGCTTGTTCAAAAAGCAATACTTTTTGGTTCAATTCTTTACTCAATTCTTCATCAACAATTTTACCTTCAGAAAACTTATCATAAAATTTTGGCAGTGAATAATCTGCTACTATCGTAGCACCCAAATAAGGAAAGTAGGCTTTAGCAGACTGTAAAACGGTTGCTCCTCCTCTACTACCTGGTGACGTTGCCATTAAGAGCATTGGTTTTGTTCTCCATATGCTTATATTAGCTCGCGACAACCAATCTATAGTATTTTTAAATACTGCTGCATAAGACCCATTATGTTCCGCAAGGGCTACGATAAAACCATCTGCTTGGTCTAATAATTCGTCTAGTCGTTTAATGGCTGTAGGTATGCCATTTTCAGCTTCATAATCTACACCATAAACAGGCAATATATAATCGTTTAAATCAATTGAAATAATGTCAACTTTTTCTAACAGTCCTGAAGTATAATAGATTAAACTTTTATTGATGGAATCTTGACTGTTACTTCCTGCGATTGTGATTATTGTTTTCATGCTTATTGTGTTTTTGTAATGAATGTATCAAGTGACCATTTTCCGCTTCCGTTAACAACTATGCTTATTGCAAGACCTATTACTAAAAGTGAAAATTCGTATCCTTCACCTGCTTGGTTTCCATACCAATTCATAAAAAAACCATGGTCTATCTGTGTGGTGTAAATAATACCTACAAACATAACTGCTAGCGATAATGACCAAAACCTACTAAAGAAACCTAAAATTAATGAGATAGCGCCAAAAAACTCAATCATAATAACTAAAAAGGCTACCATACTAGGCAATCCCAATTGAGTAGTTAATACATCCATGGTTGCTGAATAACCATAACCGCCAAAAAGTCCTAATAATTTTTGTGCGCCATGCGGAAAGATCACCAGCCCAAGTGTTAATCGTGAAATACTAAATCCAATATTTGGAGACGTTGCTAAAAGTGTTTTTACTAAATTTTTCATACTATTTAAGATTTAAATTGTTTATAAGGTGTTTCGGTAATACACACCGAAAGATGTTTGTTCTATAGGGTTAGGGCCATACTGGTCAAAGTCTAAGCCTATTCCAAATTGATGATCATTAATTGACACGCCCGAACGCAATTGCTGAAAGCTTCTAGAATGCGTTTTAAACTCGTCCCAAACCGATAAAAATTGTCCATTTAACCAAAGAGACAGTTTATCGTTTATTGGTTTGTTTATTTGAAACTGAGCAAACAATTCGGTATAACTAGCTTGCTTTTGCTCAGAATGAGCAACTGTTGGCATAACAACAAATAAAATTCTAGATGTTTTTAGTGTGTACTTAACCGAAAAGCGTTCTGAATAGCCAGAAAAACTGTTGTAATATATTGATGGACCAATAGCAATATGCTTATTAATAGTCCAAAATAATGTTGGTTGTACACCAACCTCATCAAAGTCCTTATGAGCTTCTTTTCTAAACTTCTGAAAGAAAGCCAAAGTAGTAAGATTAAGCGTTTCACCTCTATTGAGAGTATAACTGGAGTATAATGTAAAATCGGTTTTATCTAAACCCGTAAACAGTTCTACTTGTGTAAATTGTGCTTGCAAATTGTTTGCAAAACCAATAGTTAGATAAGCGCTTATGAGAATTATTTTTTTCATGCTTCAAAATTCCGATAGGAATACATGAAAAAAAATGAACTAGTTTAAGATTTTTACATTCTGTTGACTTTAGATATAATTTTACTCATAAACTCTGGCGTAATACCAATATAAGCTGCTAAATCTTTTTGAGTGACTCTATGAATAATTTCTGGATACTTTGTTTTAAAAGCCATATACCTTTCCTCTGCAGTTAATGATATACCATGATTAGAACGCCTTATATAGCTTACTAGCGAGCGTTGATAGAGGATGCGATAAAACCGTTCAAATTTAGGGATTTCTTGAAATAACAAATCATAATTAGCTTTAGAGATTCCTAATAATTCTGAAGATTCTATAGCCTTAATAAAATAGCGTGTTGGCGTTTTGGTCATAAAACTAGACATATCGCCTGTCCAATAATCTTCTACAGCAAACATAGAGATATGTGGCGCACCTTCTTCATCTAAAGTATATACCTTTAAACAGCCTTTGGTTATAAAATACTCATAAGTAGTAATATCACCTGCTTGCATCAAAAAATCCTTCTTCTTAACTTTTATTTCTGTAAGTAATGAGAGGTATTTTTGTTTTTCTAACTCAGTGAGTTCAATAAACCTTCCTATATTGTTAAGTATAAGTGTATGTGATTTGCTGTAATTCAATTCATTTTTTAGTTTGAAGAATTTCAAATTAAGGAATTAATACTACATAACAAAAAGCCGCTTGTTTCAATTATAACCCGTATTGTGATTATAATCTAATAGAACTAACATAAGTCCAAACTATAAAAACAATTTGTAACGGGATTCTAAACCACAAATACAAAAGGCCATTACCATTAAATGTCCCTTTTTGATAGTTCACATGATGCATTGAGGCATAAATATTAGCAGGTAACATGAGTAAAAGAAAAATAATTAATGCCCAGCCTGAAAGGGATTTAAATCTTGGTATTAATAGTCCTATTGCTACTAAAATTTCAAACACTCCTGTTACGTAAACCAAACCCTCTTTAAATGGAATACATTTAGGAATCATCATCGACATTCCTTTTGTAAACGCAAAATGCCCTATTGCTGTAAATAGAAGCATTGTAGCCATTGCGACTCTTGCTGCTAAGGTAAAATTATAGGTTGCTGTAATAGCTTTTATTAACAAAACTGAGATTATAAAACTTACTAATAGTACAATGAGTGGTTTCATGTTTTTTTTAATTACTAAAAAGCAAAGGTCTAAAAACACCAAAGTAAAACCAATGAACCTAAGTTAAGTAATTCGTCTTCGTATTCTGCTTAATGCCTGTGGCGTTACACCAATGTATGATGCAATATATTTTAAAGGGATGTGTTGTAATAATTTGGGACGTTCTAAAAATAAATCCAAATACCGTTCCTCTGCAGACTGACTTAATAAGGATAGTTCTCGTTTAGATTTTATAAGAAACATAGCCTCTGCCATCTTTCGTCCAATAACATTACCTGTGTTGGTCTGTGCATAAACTTCCTCTAAGTCTGCATATGAAATTCGCCATAAAGTTGTATCGGTTAAGGTTTCTATTTCATATTTTGAAGGACCTTGTGTTAAAAAGGAATCATAACCTGTAACAAACTCATTTTCAAACAAAAACCCAAACGTTAAATCTGTTTCTTCTCCTGGAACATAAAATCTAACAATGCCTTTTACTATAAATGACAAATAGGTTTCAACCGTTCCTAATTCTAATAATACAGAATGCTTTTTAAAAGTTACCTTTTGTAATTTTGATGAGAATAATTGCCAATCTGAATCGGTTATTGGAGTTATTTGTTCAATAAAAGTTCTAACTTCATTCATTTCAAAAGACGCTTTATGCACTACTAAAAACACCTGTTTTAAGTAATTACTAATCGTATACCTTTACTTTCAAAGATACAACATACTCTATCTAAATAAAAAACAGTTTGAGATCATACTCAAACTGCTTCTATCTATGCATGACTTCAAATACCGTAGTCTATAAGTCTTCAAAAAGATCCTCTAAAGGCTTTCTTACTTTCTTCCAATATTGAGTCGCATCCTCGGCACTTCTATAACCTATTGCAGCAATTACAGAGGCATTTAAGCCTTTGTCTTTTAAACCTAAAATTTCATTGTATTGTGCGGCTTCAAAGCCTTCCATCGGACAAGCATCTATTTGTAGAGAAGCACAAACCGACAGCAAATTGGCTAGAGCAATATAGGTTTGGTTTTTAGTCCAGTTAAATAGGTCTGCTTTAGGCTGTTCTAAAATTTTCATTTTCATAAAATCGCCATAACCTTTTAAAGACTCTAGATCTAATCCTCTAACTCTTGCTGTTAGATCAATATAATCATCTATAACTTGTGGTTCAACTTGCGTATAATTACAAAACACAATCAAATGCGAAGCGTCTGTAATCTGACTCTGCTGCCATGATACGGGTTTGAGCTGTTCTCGTATTGAGGCATTCTCAATTATAAGCACTTTGTAGGTTTGCAATCCGTAAGAAGAAACAGAGAGTTGTATTGCCCTTTTAATAAGATTAATATGTGCCTTAGACACTTTTTTAGAAGCATCAAACGTTTTAGTGGCATAACGCCATTCTTGGTCTTTAATATAGTTCATAAGTTATTATTGTTTTAGAATATAGTTTTCCATCATAAAGTCTAAAGAAAATCCCATTTTAGCATACATCTGTCTCGCCATTTCTGAAGCTTGTAATGTGGCCAAGTCGTAATTTTTATCTATTGCCATATTTAAAACATGGTGCATGATTTCTTTGGCATACCCTTTTTTTCGTTGTGAAGGTATAATTCCAAGGCTATGAATTCCAATGGTATTATTACTTCCAAACAAAATAATGGTACCTACCAGCGTATCTTCTTGTTTTACCAAATAATAGGCTATGGCATCGCATGTTTTTACAATGGTTTGAGAAGAGATATTATATTGAAACGCCTCTTTAAAAGCCCTACTCCAAAGCTTGGCCTTTACCAAACTATCAACTCTATCTAAGGTAAGTGTTCTTTCAATTATAAATTTTGAATTAAGCGGTAAACTCATACCATATTGTAATGATTTGAGTTGCAACTCACTACCTTCTAACAAACTGGTTTCACTTTTGTTTTCATTAAAATGTGAAAACGTAATCTGGTTATTAGCTTTCATTTCAGATATGACGCTCGTCATGAGCTCTGGAGTGAGTTTCTTGTTAACCCAAATTCTATTGGGCCACTCAGAGTTTTCTACTAAAGAAACAAAATATCCTTTGCCTTCTTTAAAGCCATCAAATGCTGTTCCTGCTAAGGTCCATAACAATCCTAAGTTATGCGTATTTAATGTGTTGTGTTTCATTTTAAATTTATTAATATAATGCCTACAATCATTGCAAAAGCTCCTATTAGGCGTTTAGATGTTAAAGGTTCTACCGGAAGGTTCAACCAACCAAATGTTCCTGCTATTAACGAGAAAATAAGTTGTCCGCATAACCCAAAAGCAATCATTTTAGAAATTCCCATTTTGGGTATGGTATAAAAGTATAGCGAAATACCAATCATACTAAACAAACCACCAATAAACCATAAATACCAAGGCACATGAACTATACGTTCAAATTGAAAAGTATCTTTACCTATAATTAAAAAAACAACAATCCCAAAAACCGAGCTGGCAATTGATGTTGCTATTACTGCCAAAATAGGCTGCTTTAATATAGTGCCAAGTTGGGTGTTAAATCCAGCTTGTATAGCCAAAAACACACCTCCTGCACAGGCAAGACAATAAAGAAGTATTGATTTCATAATGCAAAGGTGAGCAAGAAGAAAGTAGGATGCCTTTACATATGTTGATTTAAATTATCTTTTTTTTATTTTTTTTCTAATTCTGCTTAATTGAGTAGGTGTTATTCCTAAATGCGAAGCAATATAATGCAATGGTATTCTGGTCTCGATATTAGGATGAGCACTTATAAAATCAAGGTAACGCTCATAGGCAGTTTTTAAAACAATATCTATTTCTCGTCTTTCTTTATCTATAACCCAGTTTTTTTCAAGATATGCTATATAAAAGTCATTAAGATCTAAATGCTTAGCCATAAGTTTACGGTACATATTGTAATTAAAGCTTATTAATGTGCTATCTTCAATCACTTCTAGAGCAAATTCTGAAGCTTGTTCCTTTAAGGCAGAAACTGTAGAACCCACAAAATCATCTTCTAAAAAAATATTCTTATGGTATAAATCACCTCGGCTATTGATAAAATAAGATACAATAGCGCCTTTATACAACATATGTTTCTCTCTAGAAACCTTGCCTATATCTAACAACAAGTCGCCTTTTTTTAAATGCTGTACTCTAGAAATGGATAAAACAGAAGCTACAGATACTTCACTTACAGTACAGTAGCTGTTAAAAACTCTTTTTACAAATGCCTCGTATGTTGCCATATTATTCACTTGAGTAAAGATAATAATCTTCTAACAATAACTCTTTCGAAGAAATAAACAAGTAGCCGCAAGCCTTACATTATTTTAAGTCACGTAACCCACTACATATAAAACCTTTACAGCTCTTTTAAGTACACACAGACTGAACAATTAATTATATACGTTGTTAGCTTTTAGTTGTGATAGAAAAGAGGTTCAGCTTTCTGTTCGAGTAATTCAATCAATTCTTTTTGATAATATTTGAATCTATCAGGAATAGCTAAAACTTTAATTTTATTTCCGAATTCTGATCCACCATTTTCCACAATTAATTTTCTGTGCCTTTGCTCCATAACAATGACTAAATCCGCCCAGTTCATTAAATCCATTGTTAGAGGTTTAGTTCCCTCTTTATTACAAATCTTATGGTTCGTTCCAGCAGAATCGAATTCAAATATTTTGAATTTTTCAGAAAAGTAATCCGATGCTGTTTTTGATCTTTGCTTATTCGCAGAACAGACAAAAAGTATATTTTTCATAATTCAGAACAATTAAAGCTAACGGATTTGTATATGATTCGTTGCGTGGTTTAGCACGTAATTTAGCAAATAAAAACCGAATAGAAAATCCGCGAGGATTTTCGTAAGTAAGCTTTCACTAGCAATGGATTATATACGTTGTTAGCCACTGACACTTTCTTGAATTGCACTTTGAATTCCGATTTTAATAATTGATTTTAAATCGTCCGAGGCATTTACAATTTCTATATTTTCAAAAAACTTTTCAGCACCTAATGTAACGTATAATTTTCCGAAAATCTGTTTAGCGCAGAATGTTGCCATTGACCTTATATTTCCCAAATCTACAGAAACTTTCGGGTTAGTTTTTAAACTTTCTGTTATTAAACCAAGGATTTTACTTCCTGATTCTTTAGTACTTATAATTGGACCGAAATCGTCTAAACTTATATTTTTCATTATTTCCAATTTATTTTAATATCGTTAAATTTTTTATTGTCGTGATTTTCAATATCACTAAGAGTTATCGGTTCTTTTAAAGGTAGTGATAAATAAATAATAGTACCTTTCCAATACCCACATTTTTTTGCAAATTCTTTGCCAAAGTCGTTTTTGTAAAATGCTCCTTCGGAATAAATATGGAATCGACCTCTTGTTTTTGTTGCTATTTGGTTTAAAATCCAAAGACCGTAACCCATATGATTTGTCATTTTTTTTGAGGTAACAAATTTTTCTACAGATTTCTTTAATGTTCCTGGTCTATCGATAGAGCTGTTTTCAAAGACTCTATTTAATGTTGTAATAATTCCATTACCAGTATCTGCACAAGCAATTTCTATATGATTTTCGTTTCCTTCAGCGACAAGAATGGAATTTGTATCATCGACTGCGTGCTCCCAAAAATTTAGTAATATCTCTGATAAGCATAAGAAAATCATAGATACTACTTTATCATTTTTTTTATAATATTCTTCAATTTTGGGTAAAAACTCAGATTTTAAAAATTTATCTGAATAATCTTTTGAGCGTAGTAAAGCTTGTGGTGCTATAATAAATCTATCATCTACAAAAACCTTTAGGTTTTTGTAGTTTCTTTCAGTCAAATCTTTATTAGAAACAAAAGAGTGAATCAATTTTGTGAAACCATATCTTTCCCATTCTTTTTCGATATAGTCGTTAACAAATAGATTAGGCTTTTTAAAACAATTGTGTTTATAAGTGTATTCTATAAACTTATAGTTAAGTAAAATACCTAACAAAGATGTTTTTTTTACTTTTTGTAAATTTATGACAACATTAGGTACAAGTTTTTCCTCCATACTGAAAGCTCGTTCCAGTGAATTTAATAACTCATAAATTGAATTTGGTTTAAGTATTTTAGGGAACTCGAATAGAATCATTTACCAAAGTTTGATGAAAGTTTGTCAAATAATTTTAATTCTTTACGGTAGTCTTTTTTCCTATAATCCGTCAATGTCGTTTTGAAATAGTCTGTTATGTCATACATCAACTTCTGATTTTTTTTATGTATATAGAGTTTGTTTTTACTGATTGATTTTTCTACATTCTGTATTAATTGTAATAGTTCATCAGCTTCTGTTTTCCCATCTAAAAAAGTCATTTTGTCTAACTTTCTGTATATGCTTTCAAATATTGAAATTCTTTTTTGTTCTTTTATTTTAAATGAAATTATACTTTTGTCCTTAGACTTTAGTTTATGCTGGGAAATTATATTGATTATTGTCGTTATTAAATTAATCGATATAAATATTAAAAGTGCAATCAATAGTTGATTATTCCTTTCAATATCATCCGCATAGGTTTTGAGTAAATCTTTTAATATTCCAATGTTGTTCATTTATTAACAGGTGTTTCTCGTGTTTGTGGCTAACTCGTTTTATACGATATAAATATACTCATATCTAATATATTATTTTATATCAACTCATTTTTTACTTTTCTAGAAAGGTGCTTATACCTATATACTTAGGTTGTGCTTAGTATTTTAAAGGTTTTATAAGTGTGCTTAAAGATGGCTTCGAGATTCCTCCTACAACATCATATTTTTAAAATATATACCAAAGCGTTTCTCGAACAAGTCTCGAACAACACTCGAAGAAAACCCACCAAAAAACGCTTTTTGGGCCTAAAATTGTGTCAATTTGTGTCAATTTGTGTCAGGATGTGTCAATTTGTATCAGGATGCGTCAATTTGTGTCAATTTGTGTCAATTTGTATCAATTTGTATCAATCTGTGTCAATTTGTGTCAATCTGTGTCAAAATTTTGACGTTTTTAGATGATATCATCATTTTTTATTGAAAGTCATCTAAAGTCTTATTCGTCTTTAAAAATGGGTTATAAAAGGCTTAAATGTAGGTAACAAAAATCCCGAGTATATGCTCGGGATTTTTGCTGTTTATTATTTTGATACTATGTATATCATAAAGAATTTCTAAAACGAGTTTAAGATGCTTCGACTCCGCTCAGCATAAGCGATTCACACAACTTTTGTAAACAAAAGTTGGTTCGCAGTGCTTTGTTCTTTTTAGTGAGATGCTTCGACTGCGCTCAGCATAAGCGATTCACACAACTTTTGTAAACAAAAGTTGGTTCGCAATGTTTTGTACTTTTTAGTGAGATGCTTCGACTTCGCTCAGCATAAGCGATTCACACAACTTTTGTAAACAAAAGTTGGTTCTCTGCTTACATGTTTCTACGATATTGTCCGCCAACCTCAAATAAAGCTGATGTAATTTCACCTAATGAACATACTTTACAAACGTCCATTAAGGCTTCAAAGATATTCTCATTGTTAATGGCTTTGTGTTGTAAGTCTTTTAGCAATTGCTTAGTATCATTTGCTTTATGAAGGTTCTCTAAAGTTTTGATTTGAAATTGTTTTTCTTCTTCTGTAGCTCTAATCACTTCCGCAGGTAAAACCGTTGGAGAGCCTTTAGAACTTAAAAAGGTGTTTACTCCAATAATTGGAAACTCGCCATTATGCTTTAAGGTTTCATAGTATAAACTCTCTTCTTGTATCTTGCTTCGTTGGTACATGGTTTCCATAGCACCAAGCACACCACCACGTTCTGTGATGCGATCAAATTCCATAAGCACTGCTTCTTCTACCAAATCGGTAAGCTCTTCAATAATAAAAGAGCCTTGTATTGGGTTTTCATTTTTATTTAATCCTAACTCCTTATTAATAATCAACTGAATTGCCATCGCACGACGTACCGATTCTTCTGTTGGTGTTGTAATGGCTTCGTCATAAGCATTGGTATGTAATGAATTACAGTTATCGTAAATAGCATATAAAGCTTGAAGGGTTGTACGAATATCATTAAAGTCAATTTCTTGTGCATGCAAACTCCTACCAGATGTTTGAATATGATATTTTAGCATCTGTGCTCTTGCATTGGCGCCATACTTATGCTTTAATGCTTTGGCCCAAATTTTACGAGCTACACGACCAATAACCGCATATTCTGGGTCGATACCGTTTGAGAAAAAGAAGGATAAGTTTGGCCCGAATTTATTGATGTCCATCCCTCTAGAAAGGTAATACTCAACATAGGTAAATCCGTTAGAGAGTGTAAACGCTAATTGCGAAATAGGATTCGCTCCTGCTTCGGCAATATGATATCCAGAAATAGATACTGAATAAAAGTTACGTACATTATTTTCAATAAAATACTCCTGAACATCTCCCATTAAACGCAATGCAAATTCTGTTGAAAAAATGCAGGTGTTTTGCGCTTGGTCTTCCTTCAAGATATCAGCTTGAACCGTTCCACGAACTTGAGCAATGGTTTTAATTTTAATATTTTGGTATACCTCTGCTGGTAATACTTGATCTCCTGTAACACCTAAAAGCATCAAACCTAAACCATCATTACCTTCTGGCAACTCTCCATTATACTTTGGACGCTCAATTCCTTTTTCTTTATATAGCTTGGCTATTTTAGCTTCTACCTCTTTTTCTAAACCATTCTCTTTAATGTAAATCTCACATTGTTGGTCTATGGCTGCATTCATAAAAAAGCCAAGTAACATAGGCGCAGGACCATTAATAGTCATACTTACAGAGGTCATTACATCTGCGAGATTAAAACCAGAGTATAATTTTTTAGCATCATCTAAACAGCAAATAGACACACCAGCATTTCCAATTTTTCCGTAGATATCTGGTCTATGATCTGGATCGTTTCCGTAAAGCGTTACACTATCAAAAGCCGTAGATAAACGTTTAGCAGGCATCCCTTGACTCACATAATGAAAACGTCTATTGGTACGTTCTGGTCCACCTTCTCCAGCAAACATACGCGCTGGATCTTCTCCTGTACGTTTAAATGGATATAATCCTGATGTATATGGAAACTCACCAGGTACATTTTCTTGTAAGGTCCATCTTAAAATATCTCCCCAAGCTTGGTACTTTGGCAACGCTACCTTTGGTATTTGCGTATGCGATAACGATTCTGTATGGGTTTCAATCTTAATTTCTTTATCTCTTACTTTAAAGGAATAGATTGGGTTTTTATACTTGTTAACCTTGTCATCCCAACCTGTAATGACTTCCCAATTATAAGGATCGAGGTTGAGTTTTACGCGGTCGAATTCTTTAACAAGCAAGCCTAAAAAATCCTTTGTATTGTCATCCTGAACTTGATTCAGGATCTCATCATCATTAAGTCCTAATTTTCCAAGGAAAGACATCTCGACTTCGCTCGATGTGACATTAGCCACAGAGCAAATCGTTTTATAAATTCCGTATAGCTTTTGAGCCACCTCAACTTGTGCATTAGCCGTTTTGTCGTATGCACGATTGTTTTCAGCAATTTCAGAAAGGTAACGTGTTCTCGCAGGCGGAATGACAAAAATCTTCTCACTCATTTCTTTAGAAATCTCGAAAGTAGATTTTAAGTCTGAATCTGCTTTTTCAACCAACTTATCCATAATCGCTTTGTAAAGCGTATTCATACCAGGATCGTTAAATTGAGACGCAATGGTTCCAAAAACAGGTAACTCGTCTTGAGGTGTATCCCAAAGATTATTGTTACGCATGTATTGTTTTTTTACATCACGTAAGGCATCTTTAGCACCTCGTTTATCAAACTTATTAATCGCTACTAAATCGGCAAAATCGAGCATGTCGATTTTTTCTAATTGTGTAGCTGCTCCAAACTCAGGCGTCATCACATAAAGTGACACATCGCTATGTTCTATAATTTCAGTATCAGATTGTCCGATACCAGAAGTTTCTAAAATAATTAAATCATACTCGGCAGCTTTTAGTACTTCTACAGCCTCATTTACATATTTAGACAAGGCTAGATTAGACTGACGTGTTGCTAGACTACGCATATACACTCTAGAAGAATTGATGGCATTCATACGAATACGATCTCCAAGAAGTGCGCCTCCTGTTTTACGTTTAGAAGGATCGACAGACACAATACCAATGGTTTTTTCTGGAAAATCGATTAAGAAGCGACGAACGAGTTCATCAACCAAACTCGATTTTCCTGCACCACCAGTTCCTGTAATTCCGAGAACAGGTGTCTTAGAGTTTTTGTTTTTAGTATGAATTTTATCTAAAGCTGCTTTAGCAACCTCTGGAAAGTTTTCAGCAGAAGAAATCACACGAGCAATGTCTTTAGGATTTTTCTTCGGAAGGCTATCAATCTCACCATTAAGCGCATCACCAATAGCAAAATCTGATTGTTGAACCAAATCATTAATCATGCCTTGCAATCCCATTTCTCTACCATCATCAGGTGAATAGATACGATCAATTCCGTAATCCATCAACTCTTTAATTTCTGAAGGTAAAATCACTCCACCTCCACCTCCGAAGATTTTTATATGACCAGCACCTTTTTCTTTTAACAGGTCGTGCATGTATTTAAAATACTCATTATGACCACCTTGATAAGAAGTCATACAGATAGCATTTACATCTTCTTGAATGGCAGTATTTACAACCTCTTCGACACTTCTATCATGTCCTAAGTGAATCACCTCTACTCCTGTAGCTTGAATGATTCTACGCATGATATTTATAGAGGCATCATGACCATCAAACAATGATGCTGCGGTTACAATTCTTACTTTATACTTCGGATTATATGGTGCGATTTGTTTCATTCGTAAAATTATGTGTTTTAAAGGACACAAATTTACGGAATTTTCAAAAGAAGAGCTTTACGATTTAGAATAGTTTAATGTTTAATTCTATTGAATAAAATTCATAAATGTGACACTCTAAAAAAAATGGTGTCAAAAATCAAGATACCAATAAGTTCAAATCTATATATTTGTCGAACAATATAAAATATTTCAATTGATGATACGTAAGTTATTAGCTTTATTATTAGTGTTTTTCAACTTAACTGCTTGCGCAGAATTACAAAGTGTAGTTGACCAACTCCCTCAACAATCTGGTTCTATTTTAAGTAATGCTGATATGGCTGCAGGTTTGCGTCAAGCCTTAGATTTAGGCATTGACAAACAGGTTAGCAAACTCACGCAAAAGGATGGCTTTTTTAAAAATGAATTGGTTAAGATCTTATTACCAAAAGAGTTGCAAAAAGTCGATAAAGGTTTACGTGATATTGGATTGGATAACCTTGCAGATGAAGGCTTAAAAGTATTAAACAGAGCTGCTGAAGATGCCGTTAAGGAAGCAACTCCTATTTTTATAAACGCTGTAAAAGACATTACATTTGATGATGCAAAAAACATTTTACTTGGTAATGACAATGCTGCAACCCAGTACTTGACTAATAAAACACAAACTGCGCTTTACAATAAGTTTAAACCTGTAATTAATAGTAGTTTTAGTAAAGTTGGTGCTGATCAAATTTGGGCTAATCTAATCAATAAGTATAATGCCATTCCGTTTACCAATAATGTAAATCCAGATTTAACCGATTACGTCACTGGTGAAGCTTTAAAAGGTGTATATACCATGATTGCTGTTGAAGAAAAAGAAATACGAAACAAAGTCTCTTCTAGAACCACAGATTTACTTAGAAAAGTATTTGCGTTACAGGATTAGTGATTAGTGATTAGTGATTAGTGATTAGTGATTAGTGATTAGTGATTAGTGATTAGTGATTAGTGATTAGTGATTAGTGAAATTTAAATAATTTATTTAATCTAAAAAAGACTTACTACTTACTACTTACTACTTACTACTTACTACTTACTGCTTACTGCTTACTGCTTACTATCTACCAAACTACTTTTTTCTATACAATCCGTCAAAAGCAACTGTAATGTCTTTACCATTGGTTATAGTTTCCCAATATTGACGAACAGAGCCATCGTCGTTTAATGTCCAAGTCACACGATGATAAAACGGAACACCATCTTTGTTGTTCTCTTCATCAGTCTGTAAAATCATTTGATTTGCTATTCGGTGGCCTTTTAAGTGCAAACTTTGTCCTTGGTTATCTACCCAAATTTGTTCCCATTGCTTGGTTTTATAATTATAAAAATTATTGCTTGTTCCTGTAAAGTTTCCTTTAGCACTTGTCCAATGTTCTTGAAGCACACAATTATCTTGAACTTTTACAATAGTATTGGTTCCTGCTGCAGATCCATCTGGATTAGTGACTTGCCATTCGCCAATCCAAAAATCAAACTCTGCATGTTTTTCGGTACAACAATTACAAGGTTGGGTTTGCGCATAAAAATTTAACGTACATAATAGAACCATTGAGAGTAGTGTCGTTTTCATAATAAGCAGCATAAAGTTGATGTTTTAAAGCTAACAAATCATTCTTAATACAATGCTAATATTAACATAACATTAGTCCATTAATTATATTAGATATTTGCACCAGTTAGTTGTTAAGAATAAATCTTCTCACATTATTTGAATTAGGATAGTTAGTTAAAAAATCGGTCTAAATCTACAGACCGATTTTTTTTTGTTGAATTGCTTTTTTTTCTATATATTTAATAGCTCATTTGTAAAACTTAATGAAGAACTCTCAAAAATATATAGACAAACAACGCTTATTACTTTCGAGATATAAAACGCTTATTGAGCAAGCGTATAACTTTAGACAAACAGATTCTGCTTTAAGTGATATTTCAGAATATAAAGCCATTAAGTTGCTTCATAAAATGAATAAACATAAGTTTTTAATTAGAGATTTAAACTTACTTCAAGAACATTAAAGCGTACTGTGTAATACTTTAAAATAATCAAACGCTTTTAAAAGTCGAGAGCCATACCAAGAAAACGCTTCACCATCAACTATTTTTATTGTCGTATTAGGAAATTCTAAAGCTAAGGCTTCAACATCTTTAGGTTTAAAAGGATAAGGTTCGCTAGATAACAATATCACATCTGGTTGCTTTTCTTTTAATTCTGAAAGCTTAATTTCGGGATAACGTGTTAGGTTTTGAAATACATTTTCGAAATTGTTAAGCTGAAGCATGCTATGAATAAAATTATGATTTGCAGCCACCATCCAAGGATTTTTCCAAATAAAATAAGCCACTTTTAGCTTAGAGCGTCCTTCAATAGACGTTTTAAAACAATGGTGTTTGTCTTGAATAGCATTCACCATTTGCTTTGCTTCTAAAGTCTTATCAAATAACTTTCCGTAGCTATTAATAAGCTCTAAGCTATCATCAATTGTATAAATATCACTTAAATGCACTGGAGCGATTTGCTCTAATTCAGTTATCATTGCTTTGGTATTCTCTTCTTTATTACAAAGAATAACATCAGGTTTTAATGCTTTAATCTTATCAATATTAACTTGTTTAGTTCCTCCAACTATAGCTTTTTGTTGTCGCAAATGCTTTGGATGCACACAAAATTTAGTCACACCAATAAGGGAATCTTCTAAACCTAAATCAACAATTAATTCGGTTTGCGAAGGCACCAAACTCACAATTCGTTTGGGTGTTTGTTTAAACGTGATTGTTCTATTAAGTTGATCTTTAAAACTAAGCATAGCAAAAACTTACAAGGTAATGATAGAAAACTCTCCTTGTAGTGGCTCTAAATTATCTACCAATTTAGGAATGAAACCTGAACCATGTTCTAAATAAAACTCAGAAAAGTTTGTATAACGTTCTTGTAAACTCTTATTTGGGAATAATTCATTTTGAATAGCGACAACACGATTGATATGATCTGAAAGTTTTCTTTTTTGGGCCTTTAATAAGCGTTTCTCTAGATGTGCTAATCCGTTAATCTGTTTCTGTTCTTGTGCTGCAACAGCACCTTTAAATGAACCATCTGTCTTTTCGGCTAAATCATGTAAAGCTTTAAACTGTTGTCTTAAATATTCTTTCTGTTCTGAAAAATCTATTTCTATTTCTGAAATCTGTTTGGTGATTTTTGTTTTTAAATCATTTTGTTTTAAAAACAAATCGGAAATTTGAACATCAAGCTTACTTAGTTTTTCCTTTTGCTTTTCAGTGATAAGCAAAGCAGAGTTACGAAGCAATAACATTGGAAATGGCACATTCTGACTTTCAAAAAATGACTTTAACTGCAACCAATAAGCCAACTCACCTCCTCCTCCTATATAACAGAGATTTGGCAACACCACTTCTTGATACAGTGGTCGCATAATCACATTAGGTGAAAATCGTTCTGGCACCTCATCGAGGTGTTTTATTAGCTCACTCGAATTCCAACTTATATCTGTATTATTAACATAATACACCTCATCTTTTTCTATGATACGCTCTCGGATTCCTTCAGAAATATAAAACAAGTTGATTTCTCTAGGATTGACTTGAATTTTATAATTAGTTTCCAACGAGTTCAATTGATTATTAGCTTCAGAAACTTTTGAAAAAGAGGTTTTGCTGATGAGTTCATTTTTAATATAAGGAACAAATTGCCTTTTTAAAGTCTTGTCATTTCCATCAACAATAACGAGTCCATAATCTTTAAACAATTCGTTAACCAAATCATGCATCGCTTCGGTTAAATTAGAATGATTGAGGTAGGCTTTTTTAAAATAGTGTTTTAACTCTGAAGCGTTAGTCGTTCCATTTAATTGTGACCCAAACACTTTAAAAACTTGGTCTAAACCTTCTAGATCTAAATCACCAACAATACCTGAAGCATGACGATTCCATTGTAATTTTTTTCCTTTAAAATTGAAGAAATTGATTTCATCAAAATCATGATCTTCTGAAGCCATCCAATAGATTGGCACGAAATCGAAATCTGGATATTGAGCCTTTAGCGTTTTACATAAATTTATGGTAGAAATAATCTTGTAAAAAAAGTAAAGTGGTCCAGTGAATATATTCAATTGATGACCAGTAACAACAGTAAATGTGTTCGTGTTTTTTAGAAGATTAATATGCGTTTGTGTCGCTTTAGAAACAACAGAATTTTGATATTGTTTATTTAAGGCTTGAACTAAAACTGCTCTAGAATCACTATTGAAAGCACTTTGCTTTTCTTCGATTTGCGCTTTAAAATTTTCGAGCTTAGGAAAGCGATTATAGAATGATTTTAACGCTTCTTTTTCATCTAAATAATCACATATTAATGACGAAAAATAGTTAGTCTCTTTAAACGAAATACAATTGGTTGGCATAAATACAATTCTAATGAAGTGTAAATATACAGCTATTGTATTTTTAGAGTTACTAAAGTTTAGTTAATTCAATATTACCTTGAATAATTTGGAGCTTCTTTAGTAATGGTAACATCATGAGGATGACTTTCGTGAATACCAGAGCTTGTGATTTTTACAAAGCGTCCAGTATCTTTTAACGTTGCAATATCTTTTGCACCACAGTAACCCATTCCTGCACGTAAACCACCAACAAACTGATGAATACTTTCAAATAGCTCACCCTTATAAGGCACACGACCAACAATGCCTTCAGGAACTAGTTTTTTGATATCATCTTCAACATCTTGAAAATAACGATCTTTACTCCCTTGTTTCATAGCTTCAACAGAACCCATTCCTCGATACGACTTAAACTTTCGTCCTTCATAAATAATAGTTTCACCAGGACTTTCCTTAGTTCCAGCCAAAAGCGAACCTAACATCACACTATCTGCTCCAGCAGCAATCGCTTTAGGAATATCTCCAGTATAACGAATTCCACCATCAGCAATCACAGGAACACCAGAACCTTTAATAGCAGCAGCAACCTCTAACACTGCCGAAAACTGAGGAAAACCAACACCAGCAACTACACGAGTCGTACAAATAGAACCAGGACCAATTCCAACTTTAACAGCGTCTGCTCCAGCTTCAACCAAATATTTAGCAGCTTCACCAGTTGCAATGTTACCAACAATAACTTCTAACGAAGGAAATTGAGCTTTAATAGCTTTTAAAACCATAACCACACCTTTGGTATGACCATGAGCTGTATCTATAATCACTGCATCTACACCAGCTTTTACTAAAGCCGAAGCTCTTTCAACAGCATCACCTGTAACTCCAATAGCAGCTGCAACACGAAGTCTTCCGTATTGATCTTTATTGGCATTTGGTTTTTGAGTAACTTTAGTGATATCTCTAAAGGTAATAAGACCTTTTAGTTTATAATTGTCATCAACAATCAATAATTTTTCAATTTTATTTTGCTGAAGAATTTGCTCTGCATCTTTTAATGACGTTCCGACAGAAGCCGTCACTAAATTTTCGCTCGTCATGACCTCAACAATTGGTCTTTGGTTTTCATGTTCGAAACGCAAATCGCGATTGGTAACGATTCCTTTTAGTGTTCCGTTATCATCAACAATTGGGATGCCTCCAATACTATGTTCTGCCATGTTTTGTTTTGCATCAGAAACTTTCGCTGTCAACGGAAGCGTCACAGGATCGATAATCATACCACTTTCGGCACGTTTAACCTTACGTACTTTTTCAGCTTGCTGCTCAATGGTCATGTTTTTATGCAACACACCAATACCTCCTTCTTGAGCCATAGCAATAGCCATTTTACTCTCAGTAACGGTATCCATCGCAGCAGAAACCACAGGAATATTGATGGTAATGTTACGTGTGAATTTGGTTTGAATGTTAACCTCTCTAGGTAAAATTTCGGAAAAAGCTGGAACAAGAAGTACGTCGTCGTAAGTAAGACCTTCACCAACAATTTTGTTTTCGTGTGCTGTCATGATGCAATTACAGTTATAATTGCATGCAAATCTACGCATTTTATTTCACTTTAAATATCTATTTAACTAATTATAGTAGATTTTTGAATACCTTAAAAACAAATAAATATGAATGAAAAATATACAACATAAATAAGTAATAGCATTACATCAAATCCTAAATAAACTTTAAATTTAAAAAGCGAACAGCTATTCGTTTTTTGAATCTTTGCAATATCGCCTAAGGGATTCAAAAGCGTAAGCATAGCGATCTTGAGCATTAGCAATATCGCCTTTAAATCTAATCACTTTTGGAATTGCCAGACCATATAAAAACTTTCCTTTAGCCATTCGTTTTATTTGATTTAGACTGCGTTCATCCATCATTTTATAAATGCCTTCAATCCAAACATATTGCTCTTTATAGATGATTAATTCATCCCACTTTAAGGCAGCATCAGCTTTTAATATCTTATTAGAAGCATAGAGTGTTTTGAGTATTTCAAAAGCATTATTAAAAACCGTTTCTCCTCCCAAACTCGCATAATGCTTAACTTGTTTTCTAGCCAATAAACTCAAAGGAAATGTTTTAACTAATTTCAATTTACTTGAGACATAATAAGCCATAGAAGGCCAAACTACCTCATGACCTTTTGCTTTAATTTGCGCATCGAACCATTTATAAAAATCTCTGCGTTGCTTCATGTTTGCATACTCATTAGGCAAGTTGTGAGTGAGATTATACGCATTAGCGTTTTGCCAAGTTATACTATTCTGGCGTCTATCGGAAGCCAACCAATCGCTTGGAGATAATTCTTTTTGTTGCGTTGCTTTTTGATACGCACAAATAGAACGCCATTCACTAGCATGAATGGTTAGAGAAAAAAAGAATAATAAAAGCGTATAACTACCTTTCATTTTTATTAAAATCTCAATAAAAATACAAGAATTATACTAGATTCACTTAAAAAGTAATTTGTAGCGTTGTAAACCAATTTCTAGGTGCAGAAGGTATAATTCCTGGTCCAGGATAACCTGTTGCTCGACGTGTAAAATAGGTTTCGTCTAATACGTTGTTAATTCCTGTTTCAAGTTTAAACATTTTGTAAGTATATGATAAGGACAAATCTAAAATGCTATAAGCAGGAATTTTCCCTCTAGTTCCAGACTCATTTGGTTCAATGGCATTAGAAGCATCAGAAAACTGATCAGACAAATAAGAATATTGCACACTAGCTAAGACATTTTTATAACCAAATTTAAGTCCGCTTTTTAAGTTCACATTTGGTACAAACTCAACCTCATTTCCTTCAACACCAAACCTGCTAATGGTTGAGGTATATTCTGAAGCTATTAATGATAAATTATTAAAGATCGTGAACTTATAATTTGAGTTATCTATATTAAACGTTGACAAAACATTCCATTCTACAAGACTTTCAAAACCAAAAATCAAAGCATCACCAATGTTTGTTCGTAATCGATTTCCTTTATCTGGACCTTCACTTTCTAAAATAACACCTATTCTATCATTATAAAAGAGTCCGAATGCACTAATGTCATAGTTTACAAATTTTGACCACTTTCCTCTCACTCCAAGATCTAGGGTTTGACCTTTTTCATCAGAAATATTTTCGTCAACTAAAAACGAAGGATTGACAGTTCTGATATCGGAAAACGTAACTGAACGGTAATTTTGAGACACATTACCATATAACTCAAACGATGTATTAGGTTTATAACTAGCTCCAATACCAAATAAGATAAAATTTCTTTCATTTGTTCTATTATCAAACTCGGTTATACTTGCTATTGGGTTTCCAGCAGCATCTCTATTAATTCTAGTGTATTCTCCTTTAGATTGTGTCTTGATATATTCAAATCTAAAACCAGGAGTGATTGAAAACTTATCAGACAGTCTTAAAATATTTTCACCAAATACAGCAATGTTTTCATTTGGCAAGTCAAAATCTGAATTGATGTAATCACCTGTTTCTACAAAATTAAAATCTGGGTTAATACCTCTAGAACCAGCGCCTTGACTTTCTACGTTACTAGCATTGTAATATTTTGCACCTATCAAGAAAGTACTTTCTTGATTAAACAAATTATAGTTAGATAGCAACCTCGTTTCAAAACCAAAATTATTATACTCTCCAAGAATTAAATCTCTAAAATCGTATTGATTATTAAAAAATTCATCATCATCTAAAACTGGGTTTGGTTCAGGCAATCTAAAGTTTCCTCTATAACCAAGTGCATTTCGTTCAGCATTTAATCCGAAAACATTAAATGTAAAATTGGTTTTTTCAGAAAATTTATGTGACAGCTTAATGTTGTATAAAAGCCAGTTTATCTTAAACCAATTTCGCTTACGATTGCTTTGAAATATATCGTCTTCAAACTGTGCATCTGTTAATCCACCTGCTTGTTGCGCTAAATAATACAAGTGCGTAATATCTGCTGAAATCTTTGTACGCTCATTAAATTGGTAACCAACATGAGCATATACATTTTTAGATTCAAATTGCGAATTTGGTCTGAAACCATCTCCTTTTTTATAATTGAAATAAGTATAGTAGCTAAACTTTCCTATGGTTCCACTTAAACTAGAAAAATTAGTATACAAACCATAACTTCCTAAAGTGTTTCTGGTAATCAACTCAATAGGTTTGTTGGCATTAGGTGTTTTCATTTTAAAATTAATCAAACCACCAAATTGAGTTCCATATTGTAACGAAGCTGCGCCACGAATCACTTGAATCTCTTCTAATCCTTCACTAGCTGGTGTGTAATAACTTTCAGGATAACCTAAAACATCTGCACTAATATCATAACCGTTTTGTCTTGTATTGAAATTAGATGTACGATTTGGGTCTAGACCTCGACCACCAATATTTAGTTGCAAACCTGCATCATCGTTTTGAAAAATATTCAAACCAGCGACCTGACTATAAATTTGTCTGGCATTATTAGACGCTAAGTTTGCCATAGATTGCTCAACAAGAATTACTTCAGTTTTTTTACCAGCATAAATAGCAGTTTCTTCAACTTCTTTTAAACGCTTTAATTCAAAAACTTTTGTTTTTCTAGCGCTTATAACTATTTCTGAAAGTTCTTCCTTTAAAGGTGTCAGTACCACGTTAAAACTCACATCATCTTCTATAACAAGTTCTTGTTCAAAAATTCTAAATTCAGCAATATAAAACGCCAAAGACATTTTATTTTTTGAAGTCACAAACTCATAATACCCATTAGAATCAGAACTCGTTAATAGTCCTGAAACCTTATCGTAGACTTCAACATTTTCTACAATACTGTTGGTATCACTATGAGTAATGTAACCAGACACTTTATGCTGAGCCTGTAATGCAAATACAAGCAAAAAGCTTGCTATTAATAATTTATAATCCTTTAATGTCATCTTTAAATGGTAAAATCCAATGTTTGTGTTTAAACGATTCCTTTTCTTGATACAAATCAACACTTGAGTCAATATAAGGTTGACTTACTCTTCCGTTGAGTGCGACGTAACTTTCAGCAAATACCTGAATATTTTTATGACCTTGAGCTGTAAAATGGTCACCTAAATAATGTGCATACTCTAAAATAAAATCAGGTTGAAAGCTCATTTGTTTTTCTTGAAAAGACGTAAGAAAATCATCATTTTGCACATAAAATGACTGTCCAGATTTAGCATCAACAATTTTAAATGTCGTTAAACCTGCTTTTTCCATGAGCATAACTCGCCATGAAAATCGATAGCCTTCTTCTGTCCAAAACAATTCATTTGGATATAACAAATATCTAAATGGAATCAATACTTGAAGTAAAAAAAACAATCCAATTATCGGAAGTATAAATTGTTGTTTAGTTGCATTAAATTGATGCTCTCTTATTGATTTTGGTTCTATCTGAAAAGCTTTCAACATGCGTTTTATAATTGCAATAATTTTATGATGAAAATCTGCTTCAAAAAAGATGAGCGTCCCAACAATCATGATAAATGGAAACATTCCTATTGGAAACAAGACTCTTGTAAACACATGAAAAAATACTACTAAAGCAAATGCAAATAATCTAGTACGCTTGAATAATAACAAAAACGGAATCGTTACATCGTATAACATGCCTGACCAACTCATTGCAAAATGAAACCAATCCTGCTGCATAAGATTGTCTCCAATTATTGGTAAATCGTATTTTGATGGCAACCATATTTTTAAAGGCATTGCTTTAAACAACCAGTCGCTATTAATTTTTGCCAAACCAGCATAAACGTAAACGATTCCTAAAAGCAATTTTATGCTATCAATGGTCCATTTAGGAATCTTAGAAGTATAGTGTTTTTTTAAAATATTGTCAGCAGAAAAGTACGCATTAGCAGGTAAGAAAATCATCAAAAAGCTAAGAATACTTATAAAATAATAATGATTTAAATAGGTGGTTTTGTCGATTAATTCGATATAAGTGAAACTAAGAAAAAACGTTATGATTGCTATTCTGTATTTTAATCCTAAAGCCACAAACAAAGCCGAAAGACCACAGATTACAAACAACAAATAGTTATATTCTCCTAGAGATTTAACCCATTCAAAACCATAATATTTAAAATGGAAATTGGGTTGAATGTATAGTTTTTCAATCCAGCCATGATACCAAAATCTTAAGATTCCAAAACACATCATTAACCCAAAGCCAATACGAAATATAGCTAAAGGTGCAGCATCAGTGAGAGATTTGAAATATGTTTGATTGTTTGGTTTCATAAAAAAAAAGATTCTTAAATGATTACAATATATCATCAAAGAATCTTTAATCATTTATTTTTTATTCTCCTTAATCTCCATCAGCATCAACAAAATCAACACTAATATTCATGGCTTGAATCATGTCTACTTTTAATAACACGACTGCTGTTTGAAGAGCATCATAAGCTTCGGTCATTTTAGTATTATCTGTTTGCACTTGTTGAGAAAAGCTATCATCTAAAACCTGTATTTTAACTCTAGCTTCATTAAATTGATTATTAATTAGTGTAGCTAAATTTTCTCCTTGACTTATCGTGTTTAAAAAATCTAAGTAACTTTTAAAGCTTTCTGAGGTTTGATTGTTCGCATAATGTTTTCCATTAAAAAAATCTTGAACAGCATCTAAAGCTGTTAAAGCTAAAATTTTAGAAACCTCTTTATTATAAAACCCTTCTACTTTATCACTAAGAGGTGTCGTTGAAAAGACTCCTGCAGGAATTCCAATTTTATTAGCTCTAAGTCCTTTTTCATAATAGAATAAAAAGTCGTTAGCCAATTTATTTGTAGAGCTTGTAGCAGAATTTCCTGAGCTAGCAACAAATTCGTCTCTGTAGGTTGTAGTCCAATCATTTATTACAATGTCTGTAAGACTTTGCATTTGATTAATCAAATCAGAAAGATACTGTAAATTTGCATTCGCATCTACACTAGAAGTATAAGCTTCAAGAATTGCAGAGTCATCTGCAGCTATACCATAAATCATATAGTCTACTGCAGGAAAACCTACTGCGTCATTATTATTTACATTGGTTAAATCATAACTACCTGAAGAAATATTGTTTTGAATATCTGAAACATTCGTTGGATAAATATTCATTTGGAACGCATAATTGATTTGTTCTGCTTTTCCAATATTAAACATTTCAACATATTGCCATTTTGTATAAGCGTCAAGCCAAGAGGTTCTTAAATCTGTTAATGTATTTTGATTTGGAGCGGCTAAAAATTCATTCTTATCCGTTACCATTTCATCTAACTGAAGTGAAAAATCCTGATATGCTGGGATAATAATATTATCTGCCCAATTGACAAGCATGGCTTGTCTGTTAAACTGATCTTGATTACCATCATCTGAATCACTACTATCTGAACTACATGCAAACAGAAGTGCAACTATAAAAAAAGGCAATACTAATTTCTTTATCATAACATTATTTGTTTTCAATTTCGGCTTGCAAAGATAATTAAGCAGACACATTCTACCTAGAATAGTGCCTGCTTTTAGACTAATTCACTTAAAATTAACTTGCAGCTTCAACCATTGATATACCAAATACATCTGCAATATCTTGAGAGATTGCATCTAGTGTTTCATTTGAAACATCCCAGAAACCATTACCTTCCATCAGTTCAGAAATCATTGTATCAACTTCTATCTTTGTAAAATAAGGGTCATCACTATTTGGCTGACGTGTAAACTGAAGGCTGTAAATAAATCCAAATCCTTCAGATAAATCATGAAATGCTCCAGCTTGATTACCACCATTCATCGCTATTTTTCCTTGTTGTAAATAGTAAATTGCTCTAATGGCAATAATTTTAGAAACCTCTTTTCTAATAATATTTGCTTGTTGATCACGAACTGTGTATTCTTTAGCAACAATTGCAGCTCTTCCTAATTTAAAAGCATTATATATGTTGCTAGCTATACCTGTGAAATCTTCATCACTATCTACTTTAGATAAATACTTATTTAAAAAACTATCTGCTTCTAACATTGGAACTTCAGCATTGTCTGTACCATACAAATACCCAAAAGCTTCATCCCACTTATGCTCCATTGTAGTGTAATTTTTCCCTTCAGCTAAAATTTCTGCATCATTATTAGCTCTATTTTCACCAGCATCAAGAACAGATGTACTCAAATAGTTATTAAGCATTTGGTCTACCATTAGAGCACCAATTAAAGCTTTATTAACAGCTTGATTGTATTCTAACCCTTTTTCATTTACGTAGCGAATTGAACCACCTCCAGCTTCTTGTATTTGTCCAGCAACTCCAGAAACAGCATTTGTATTCCAATTAGGATACACATCATTAACTTGAGCAGCAATCCAGCTATCAAAATCGGCTTTTATTGCATTAGCATCAGTAGTGTTTGCTGAGAAATAATCTGAAGAAGCAGCTGTTTTACTTCTAATACTTTTATTTGAGGCGTTTAAATCTGGATTAGAAAAACTTGCATTACCTTCTACATGCGCAAACATAGCATCAATTTGAGCTTCACTTAAAGTTTCATCTTTTAAGGCATTAATAAATTCTTGTCCCATCATGATTCTAGTCGTTTGACCACCATAACTTATGGTTGATTGACCATTTCTTTCAAAACTATAAGTTGCAGGAGCTACAACTTGAGGATCTGAATTAGTTGTAGAATCATCATCATTACTACATGAAGTGAATAAACCTACTAGAGCTAATAAAATTAAAGTGATTTTTTTCATTATTACGTTGGATTAGTTTTTATTTAGACTTGTTATAAATAATTTTTATTTCTGAGCGCAAATTTAAGATAGTATTTAACTTCTTCAAAATTTATTTAGATTAATTTTAAATAATTACATAATATCCAGTCTGTCAAGAAAATTTTGTAATTCAATTTGAAACAAAGTCCCTTCAAGTAGTTCCTTCATTTGCTCCATTTCAATATGACTCATTGCAAAACTTACGTCTGAATTTGGAATATGCATTAAGAGTGATTTACATGAACTATTTAATTCACAATCATTACAGCAACTCGTTTTTGCTTTATTTAAAGTACTATTCACTTCACACAATAGAGACTTTATTTGAGTTATTGAAACATATAAACAAGCAAGTCTGAATATAATTCGAATGTTGTTATCATTGTTGCTTAAGTCATCTACCCATTTAAATGACATTCCAAAATCGTTATGGTATAACGTGTTGATATCTTCCTTCATTTAAAATTTTCATGTTATTGGTTATACAATTTTTGAGAAATTTCGCAACTGTTCAAATGTTCAACCTGTTTGAGTGTGCCTTTTAAAAACTCTAATAAAGCGTTCATATCACAGTTTGAATTATGATTCAGAAGCAAACTAAAATCTGGATGATATTTCAAAAGATATAACGGATTATGAACCTCATTTTTTGAAGGATTATTAATAAGCATTTGATTCACGATATTGGTAAGGTTTACGACGTCTGATTTTGAAAGTGCTAAAAATTTATTTTTATAAACCATCATAATTTTTGAAAAATCGGCATCTACAGCTCTCTTTAATTGAAAAGCAATACCTACTGTATTGTAATATATCGTATGAAAATCATTCATTTTAATTAATAATTAGAGTATAATCAATATCTACAAGTCTTAGAAACCTAATTGTATTAACTTGCTCTGTATTAAGTAATACTTTTAATTCGGTTAACTCTTGTTTATTAAACATGAGTACCAAATTTGATTGTTGTGTAGGAATGGGAATTTTTCGTCTTAATCTAGTACAAGCGTATTTGTCTTCCCAAAACGCAATTTCTAACTCATTTACATAGGACTTAAATTTCAAAAATTCCTGTTTCGTGAACTCTAGATATATGTTGTTGTATTCTAAATGAAATATTTTACAATTTTTACAAAAGGTCAATTCTCCATTTTTAGTCTTGCTTAAAATTTTGATTTTGTGACACATAAAGTTTTATTTAATAACAATCTGTTTTGATTTGTCCCATTTTTTCAAAGTCGCTTAAGGGTTTGTCTAATACTGATTTTGTTATATTATCTAAAGTTTCAAAAACGTCTTTCTGCATAGCTATAGAACCACAAATCATAATGACACCTTCATTTTTCAAATGATTAGCAAAGAACTTGAATCGCTCTTTTATTAAATCTTGCACATATTGTTGATTCGTTTCTTGAGAATAAGCAATAGCAATACTTGAAAGGTGTTTTTTGGTAATAGCTTTATCAATATCATCCTTATATAAATTGAAAGACGCCTTTGTTCGTCCTCCCCAAAATAAGTGAAGGTTTTTTCGCTTTTTATTGTCGTTCATCATTCCTAAAAAAGGCGCTATTCCTGTGCCATTAGCAATCATGACAACTTCACTTTTATGCTTTGGAAAATGAAACGCTGTGTTTTGTTGAATCTCAGCATTTAGGATGTCGCCTTTTACAAGCTGATTTAGATAATTAGAACACAATCCTTGATCGTGTTTTTTTATGCTTAACAAGATGCGATCCTCTTTTTTTCCAATAGAATACAATCTTGGAGATTGATCTTTATCTATAGCTATTGAAAGCAAATCACCAGATTTAAATTTGAGTCGCTTACTAGGACGTAATTCAATTAAAAATGTAGAATCGAGATTAAGCTCTGTTTTGTTTATGACTGAAAACTTATGCTGTTTATTGCGTTTTGGTTTAAACATTAGGTCATCAATATTGAGCTCTAAATTATTAGCCTCACTCCAATTCTTAACCCAGTGTTTAAAGGTTGTTTCAGACTGATTATTGATTTTATGCAAGGGTAATTTTGGTGTAAACATGTCATACTTTTGAAGTAAGCCATCAACTAGAATGGCATACTTACAATAATCTGGATATAAGAGTGAACCAAAGCCAAGAACAGCATATTCAATAGGATTAGATTGCGCAGTAATACGCAATTTACTTTCAAACTGATTGGCAGATAAAGGCGCATCACCTTCGCCATAAGTTGATGTAAAAATCACCAATTGTTTTGCGCTTTCGAAATTGGTATAATGATTCAGATCCGTTAAATAAACTTTTTTATTCAACTTCAAAAGGGCATTAAAAAATAACTTAGCGAAACGATAGGTTGTTCCTGTTTCAGAACCAACTAAAATGATATACTCAGCATCATCCTTATCATATTTATTAAGCACACGCTTTGACGTTTTTAATCGTTTTAAACTCATTGCAAAGCCTGAATAAATAAAAAATAAGATTCCTAAGCAGACTACAAATAACACTACAGACCAAACAATACTGCCTTGTCCTGTGTGTAATTTTAGGCTCCAAAAAGAAGTCCAATGCATCCAAGGATAGTGCTGTTCACTTAATATTTTTCCTGAGTACTGATGTATTAATAATTCTTTGTCGCTAAGCTTAACAAAGAAGTAGTCTTCTGGATCTTCTGAAAAAGGAAACTCCACCAATTGAACATCTGCTATTGCAATTGTTTTGAAGATTTCTAATTCGTGATGTGATTTGGTTTCTGAAAACGAATCCTGCTGTATCGTATTAGTGCTATGTGAAATATTAGATTCTGGTAACAGCGAAAACTTTTCCAACGACAGATAAACACCAGAAACTGCGACAATAAGCATTGGAACAAGCAACCATCTGCCAAAAACAACGTGATAATACTGCTCAAAATTTTCGTTTACAACTTTAGAAAAAAACCGTTGAAGACCACCTTGACGCTTGGCAATCAATACTACACCAGAAACAGCCATCAAGATTAAAAAAAAGGACACAAAACCAACAATACATCTTCCTGTAGATTTTAGAAACAACGAACGATGCAGGTTGGTCGTAAACTTAAAAATAGGTGCTTTTTCGATAATGCTTCCGAGTGACTCACCAGATTTAGGATGAATGTAAAACGTATCACTTTCACCTTTAGAAGTGATAACAGAAGCAGAGACAAAATCGTTTCCATCCTTCTGAATCGTAAACACCTCCTCATTACTCTGACTAAGACTTTCTATGGCTTGCGAAAGTGTGATGTTTTCAAGTCCAGATACCTTAAATTCCTGAAACTGATTTGAAATGGGTTCAAAAGCTAGAATGGCTCCAGTGACTGAAGCCAAAATCAAAAAAACAGACGTTATTAATGCTAAGGCAAAATGACTAAATCTCCAAATAGAAATGGTCATAAACTTGATGATTTATTGAGGCATCATACGAATGTAACGTATGAATCCATTTCCATTAATTTTACTCTTTAAATTTTGAGAAGTCAATTCAAACTCTACATCATCTTGGTAATATTCTTGATCTTCGACAGCAGATTCGAATCGGAGTTTGTATCCTTTATCTAATTTATCGTTATCAATCTCAATAACACTAATAGCGCGTTCTCCTCCACTAATCGTCGCACCTGTAATGGCATCTAAATCAGCTCTAACTTTACCTTGAAACTGCCACCAAGATTCAACCGTATTGTACCATTCGTCATCATCACCTTTAACTTGTAAGGTTTTTTCATATGCACCTTCAGGATTAATTAATGAAATTACAATGTAAGCACCTTCGCCAGAATAATTGGTCATTTGAATCATGCATTTGTATTTTTCAGAATCGGAAAAGGTTTTAAACGACGTTAATCCTATCGCAAGGACACATAAGATTATAAATATATATAAGTGTTTCATTAGTGGTTTTTATTTTAAAAATTCAACAGAGACTTTATTCTTTTTGAGCAACTCATTTTCAAGTGCTAAATCGTAAGCCGTTTCTTCAAAATCTGTGGTTGCCGTTTTAGTAGCGCCATTTTCAATAAGATACTTGAGCATCGTGTTATCTTTGGAGGTCATCGCTGCCAAGTGCAGTGCAGTATAGCCTTGCGCATTTTTAGCATTAATATCTTGTTTCATTTTCAATGCCAACTTTAGTAAATCTAAGCTTTGTTTATCTACAGCCATGTGAAACCAAGAATTCCTATTATCTTGAACCGTTTCAAGCTCAAATCCGTTAGTTTTTAATAATTCCATTTTATTAAAAAATGCTTCAGAATTGTCCTTAGAAAACGATTGCGCTAGATAATAGCTTATATTATTTCCATCCTTATCTGTAATTGAAGGTTTTGCGCCTTTATCCAATAAAAAAGCGACTACTTCTGGAGCATTATTTTGAACTGCTAGTGACAATGCTGATTGTCCTTTCTTGTTAACACTATTGATCTCTTTGGCATGCTCTACCAATACCTTAACAATCTCCATACTATTTCTTGAAGCAGCATTCATAAGTGCTGTATTACCATTTGTATCTTTAGCATCAACGTCTAAGCCTTTAGATAGCAAATACGATACAAGTGCGAGGTCTTTGTTTCGTGAAGCGACGATATGTAATGGTGATATTCCTTCGCTATTTACAGTATTAACTTGAAGTCCAAGACTTTCTAAAAACTTATAAACTTCAATCCCATTGATATTTCTGCGTGTTCCATAAGCTGCATAGATAAAAGCTTGATCTGAACCTTTGATGCCTTTTTCAAGTAAAGCATTCATCATTTTAATGTTTCCTGTTTTAGCCACATAATTAAACACACCATTTCCATCACGATCTACACTATGAATGTCTAAACCTTGAGCAGTAAAGTAGTTAATTAACTTAAAATCTTGATCACTAGGAGCAGCCAATAATAAAGCATTAGCACCATTTGGTGTTAGATCGATTTTGGGTTGAATCCCATTGGCAATACACAAATCATAAACTTTAGTATTCTGTTGACCCGTTGATGCAGCAAAGTTTAAAATGGAATTCCCTTTATCGTCTATAACATCTGTTTTTGCACCTTGATTAAGCAAATAGGTCATAAAATCAACATTGCCTTTGTATGCTGCCCAAAAAATATAAGTACGACCATCATGTGTGATTTTGTTGACATCATTTCCTGGTTGTTTTACCATATACGCAATGGTTGCATTGTCAACATTTTCTAATAAAGCATAAACCACAGGATCAAAAGCATACGAATTGAGTTCAGAAATATCGTGACCTTCTTCAATTTGAGTTTTTACTTGCTCTAACGAAGGATTTGATTTCCAATAATCGCGATTGAGAAAAACATTCTCGTTTTGCGAAAAACAAGTCAAGCATAGAAAAAAAGCTAACAGCGTAAGACGTATTTTCATGGTGCTCTTATTTAGTTTTTACAAATGACTCAATAATGGCATTGATCGCATCAGCTTTGACCAATTCGTCATCAAATAAATATTTAAACAACACTTTATTATCGACCTTAGTTTCTAATTCAAGATTGGTATTTCGGTTGTAAACCTCATCCCATTTAGCTCTTACTGAAGCCCATTTATCGTAATTGGTTTTCCACCAGTCTTTAGCAGCTTGACATCTACTGTCATCAACTTTAACGTAAGTATTATAGCCTTTTTCATTAGCTAAAATCACATCTTCTGTGCCTTCTTCTCTAATGACCTTAGCATTATCTTGATCGTGAACCCAACCATAATCTGTTATCTCGTGACGATTTCCTCTTAACGTAATATTATAGTCACTACGTTTTGTGTATTCACGTCTTGGTAAAGGTGCTGGCGTGGTATTTTCCCAAAAACTTTTTCCGTCAACATGAACCCAAGTTGCAGAACCTTCATAACGCGGACTATCATCGACTTGAAATACTTTTTGTGTCCATTGCCCTTCTACGTTGTCATTAGACTTTTTTGTGTAAGTCCATCTATTATTTGCATTATACATGTATAAATTGGTGTTTTCATACAACCAATCTTGTCGCCAATGTTTTACAATATATGGTTCGGCAGGATTACCAACTTGAAGTAAATGCTGAATTGAAATTTTATTGTCGCTATCAACAACAAGTTCAGCCCATTCTAAACCTTTATCAACTTTAGTTTTTGAAGGTTTATATAATGAATCTTGGCTATACGAAAATGTTTCTGCAAAATTGAACGTCACTTCAAAACAGCCACACATAGCTTTGATAGCGTTTTGATCTTGTTCTTTTTTGTTTTGAGCAAATGCTATTGTAAACACAGATAAACATAGGATAGAAAGTACTGATAATCGTTTCATAATTGGTTTTTGAAAAATTTTAAAAAAATTGAATTCTTATTTAGATTAAATTAAAATAACTTATATATTTGCCGCAAATCTAATTAAGAATGAGTCTAAATAAAAATAATTTTTGCTTTTATTTTTTATTTTTTTTGATAAGCTTCTGCTACTCCCAAGAAACAAAGGAAACGGAACAGGATTCAATAAAAACCCAAGAATTAAACGAGGTTGTTGTCACAGGTCAATACAATCCGCAATCCATCAAAAAATCAGTTTATAATGTTAGAGTTATCAACAAGGAGCAAATCAAGCAAATAGCAGCTGTTAATGTGGCCGATTTGTTAAACTTCAACCTAAACCTTAACATCATTCCTAATGCTCAAAATGGACGTTCTACAGTGTCGTTTTTCGGACTAGACGCGCGTTATTTTAATGTGCTTATAGATAACATTCCTATTGTGAGTGATAATGGTGTAGGTAGTGATATTGACTTAACACAAATTAATCTTGATGATGTTGAGCGTATAGAAATTGTAGAAGGCTCAATGGGAGTTCAATATGGTGCTAACGCCATGTCTGGAGTTTTAAATATTATCACGAAGAAATCTTCTGAACACAAATGGCGAATAAACGCCACTATACAAGAAGAAACGGTTAGTGATGAATACGAATGGTTTGACAAAGGAAGACATATACAAGGTGTGACACTATCTCATAATTTTAATGATAATTGGTATGCTAGTGTAGGTTTTAACAGAAATGATTTTGCTGGATTCTTTAATAATCGTCAAGGACGCGACTATATTGAAAACGATAATTTACGAGGTTATGAGTGGCTGCCAAAAGAACAAATTACAACAAACGCTTTAATCAATTACAAGAAAAATAATCATCAATTTTTTTACAAGTTTGAGTATTATAATGAAACCATAAACTTTTACAATGCCACTGTTAGAAACAATGTTGATACACAAACATCAACCATAAACCCTTCAGCTACAGATCGAAATTACACAACCAACCGGTTGTTTAATCATTTAAATGGTTCTGGTGTATTTAATTCTGGTATACGCTATAATGTTTCGTTTTCATACCAAAAGCAAAAACGACGTTTGAATGAATTCAATTATTTCATATTAACGCAAGAAAAAACTGCCGAAATTGATGAGACAAATCAGTCAGGTGAAGTTTTCTTTTCAAAAGGAACCTTGAGTAATTTATTTAAAGGAGCACATTTTAATGCACAAGCAGGATATGAATTCACCTATCAAGAAGGCTTTGATCGTGAAGCTGCTGGAGAGAATTTACTTAATCCTAAACGACACAGCATAAGTGATATTGCTGTTTTTGCTTCTTCTGAAATACAAATGAATGACCAATTAGCTTTAAGGCCAGGAATACGTGTTTTAAACAATTCTCAATTTGGCTTTAAGTCGGTTTATGAACTTACAGCAAGACAATTATTTAATAAAGGTTATGAATTAAGAGCAAATGTAGGCACTTCATATAGAGTTCCAGATTTCACTGAGCTGTACTACTATTTTGTAGATGCCAATCACGATGTTAGAGGAAATGAAGATTTAAAACCAGAAGAAGGCATTACCACCTTTTTAAGTTTAAAAAAGAAAAGTTGGATTAAAAATCGACTACGATTAGAAAACACATTACGATTATCTTACATAGACTTAAGTGACAAAATTGAATTATCAATCACTAACACACTGCCTTTACAATACAGATACATCAACATTGATAAGTATAGTTTTTTAGGTTTCACGACTACCAATTCACTTAAAAGCGACAATTGGAATTTATCTTTAGGCGCGACACTTTTCGGTATTTCAAGAACCTTATCTGACGAAGCTAATGCCAATGATAAGTATTTGTATCAATTTCAACTTAACTCGAGTATAAGTTATAACATTCCTAAGTGGAATACTATGATCTCTATGTTACTCAATTACAATGGTGAGCAACAAAATTATAGAGCTACAGGAGCTGATACTAATGGAAATTCTACATTCTCTCTTATTACAACAGATGCTTATGCATGGATGGATGCTTCTGTAAGAAAATCATTTTTAAAAAACAGCCTAGAAACAACATTTGGTGTTAGAAATCTATTTGATGTAACACGTGTTAATACAGATTATAGTTCTGGAGGAGGAACACATGACTCTAATGTCAACTCTATTCTTTTAGGTTATGGACGCTCATTTTATTTAAAATTATTATATAAACTCAATTTTTAAAACCATGAAACATAATTTTTTAACTGCTCTAGCAGTATTTAGCTTACTTTTTATTACAAGTTGTAGTAGTGACGATGATGCACCACAAGAACCAATTCAAATTACTATAGATGGAGCTACAGTTGCTCCAAACATTGGCAGTGCTAACATGACCAATCAAGTCTATATTGATTTAAGCACCAATACCACAACAGATATTAACCGTACAACTTGGGATTTAGGCTTTAGTTCGTCTCAGGATAGAGTTGTTATTAATGGTTCAATATTAATGATGGCAGCAAAACTTTCAACTACAGATATTAATGCGGTTTCTTCATCTGATGCTGAAGTACAAACAATTCAACCACAAGCTGAAGTTGGTAATTTTAATCCTGCTAACATGGCTTATATTGACGCACCTAATGGAAATCTTTCAGGTACTGCAATTGATGCCATTTCTGAAACAGATTCAGAGAACTTTGTATACCTTGTTAATTTAGGTTACGAAGTAGGAACGGAACAACCTGAAGCAGGTTCTTCCAATTACAAAGGAAGCGCTAGAGGATGGAAAAAAATAAGAATTCTAAAAAGCGGAAATGATTATACTCTGCAATATGCCGACTTAGATGATACTACTTTTGAAAGTATAACCATAGCCAAAAACGCTGACTATAACTTTACATTCTTTAGTTTCAATACTGAAACTTTAGTTAGTGTAGAACCTTTAAAGAATCATTGGGATTTATGCTATACTGTATTTACAGATGAAGCTGTATTTGGTGGTGACAGTTATGGTGCTTATGCTTATGCTGATTTTATTGTAAATAACATCAAGTCTGGAGCTACAGCCTACATGATTGACGAAACTACCGAAGGCATCACTTACGAAGATTTCACATTAGCAGATGTCAACGATGTAAACTTTGAGAACGATCAGAGAAATATTGGTAGTAGTTGGAGAAATGGTGGTGGACCAGGAACTTCACCTTCATTAAAAGAAGATCTCTTTTACGTTATTAACGATGCGAATGGTAATTACTATAAGTTACAATTTTTAGCACTTACAAATGCTGAAAACGTAAGAGGTAATGCAGAATTTGTATACAAATTATTACAGTAGGTATTTATTAAAACACTATTGATAAAAACCCTTGTTATACATGCTATAATGAGGGTTTTTTAATGATAATAATTAAAGATCTTTGACGCTTCATTATAAGCACTTTCAAAACTCATCGCATTAAGATGATTGTTCTTATTTGAAGTAAAATAAGACAATAGTTTTTCGGTTGGCATATTTCCAGTAAGCTCATCTTTAGCCATCGGACAACCACCAAAACCTTGAATGGCTCCATCAAAACGCATGCAGCCAGCTTTATAAGCCGCATCTACTTTTTCAAACCAAGTAGTTGGTGTGGTATGTAAATGTGCTCCAAACTCGATGTCTGGATACTTCGGAATCAAGTTAGAAAATAGGTAATCGATACTTTCAGGGTTTGAACTTCCAATGGTATCACTCAGAGATAATATCTTCACTCCCATGTTACTCAAACGTTCAGTCCACTCTCCTACAATGTTTACATCCCAAGGATCACCATAAGGGTTTCCAAATCCCATAGAAATATAAACCACAACTTCTTTGTTATGTTTTTGGGCTAGCTCTAAAATTTCTGACAAAGTAACCACAGATTGTGCAATGGTTTTATGCGTGTTTCGCATCTGAAAGTTTTCAGAGATTGAAAATGGATACCCTAAATAATTAATTTCAGGATGCTTACAAGCATCAGTCGCACCACGAGTATTGGCTATTATTGCTAACAATTTACTTTTAGTAGCACTCAAATCTAATTTTGATAACACCTCTGCAGTATCAACCATTTGCGGAATCGCTTTAGGAGAAACAAAACTTCCGAAGTCTATGGTATCAAAACCAACCCTTAAAAGGGATTGAATATATTGAACTTTTTTGTCTGTAGGAATAAAATCTTTAATGCCTTGCATGGCATCTCTAGGACATTCAATTATTTTAAGTGCTTTCTTCATTATTTATAGTCCAAATATAGTAATTAAGATTCTGTTTTTACATCTAATTTTTAGAGGCTAAAATTAAAACTGCAATCCCAACAAACACAATAATTTGCATCCATTTAAGATACAATCCAACATTGCTATGCTGTTTAATAAATTCTGAAATTGAACCAGCCAACATGGCAATAGATGAAAAAACAATTGCAGAAACAAACATAAATAACAAGCCTAAAACATAAAATTGTGAAATTGTACTTAAAGTGTTACTAAACAAAAACCCTGGAAAAAAAGCCAAAAAGAAAATAGATACTTTTGGGTTTAAGACATTCATAATAAAGCCTTGTTTAAATAGTTGAAGTAAATCCTTTTTAGGAACATTGTCTGAGCTCAACTTTAAATCAGATTTAGATGTATATGCTTTGTAAGCTAGAAAAAGTAAGTACAACGCACCAAATAGTTTGATGATAAAAAAAAGGGAGTCGTTTTCTTTTATAATTGCTGAAACGCCAAAGGCTACTAATGTTGTATGCACCAAACATCCAGATATTAAACCAGCTACAGTAGCTAAACCGAAAATCTTTCCGTTTACTATACTCTGCATTAATACATAAATATTATCTGGTCCAGGAGATATTGCCAATACCGAAGTGGCAAGTACAAATGATATTAAAAGGTCGTAATTCAGTATGTACAATTTTTTAGTAAAAATAATTAAAAAATACTGTAAGGATTAGAAAAACATTTACGACTTAAATACTTTATAACTAATCCATAAACACATGAAAAACTTTACTTTACAATTAAAATCCTTAATTCTTCTTATTTCAGTTTTACAGATTAGTGTAGCTTTTTCTCAATCTACAGCTAGATACAACATTACTTTTTCGAGTGTTTGGGAAAATGAAATTGTAGATCCTATAAATGGGAATAGTACTACTGCAATTCCTGGAAATGCACATTGGTCTAATCTTGTTGGTGCAACTCATAATAGCAATTATACTATGGTTGAAATGGGAACTTTAGCGTCTCTTGGTATTAAAAATGTTGCAGAAACAGGAAATAATGATGCGCTTATGACTGAAGTCTTGAATGAAATTAATAACACTGGTAATGCAGACCAATGGTTGCAAGAACCATTTTCTCCATTTGCAGCAATTAGCTCAGCAACACTAAGTGGTGTTGTAGTTTCTTCAGATTATCCTTTATTAAGTTTAGTATCTATGATTGCTCCTAGTCCAGATTGGATGATTGCTATTAATAGTATAAATTTAAGAGCAGGTGATTCTTGGCAAAATGAAATTACTATACCATTATTTCCTTATGATGCTGGAACAGATAGTGGTACAACTTACACTGCAAGCGATCAAGTTACAGTTCCTGCCGAGACTATTTCAAGTTTAGTAAATCAAACACCTTTTAACGCTAAACCCATTGGTACAATAACAATTACATTAGATCAAGTACTTAGTGTAGATAATCAAGAACTTGCTGAAGTGACATTGTCTCCAAATCCTTCTAATGGCTTGGTTAAAATCAATGCTTCAAATACAAACATTTTAAAAGAAGTTTTAGTATTTGATGTTTTAGGAAAGCAAGTTGAAGTGGTTATCAATCCAAATTTACAAGCCTCATTGAATTTAGATTTGAGACATCTAAATAAAGGTATGTATTTGGTAAGACTAGAGCTTAAAGATGGTTCACAAGCTACAAAAAGACTAGTGTTACACTAAAACATACAATTATAATCCGTTGTGCATTTTGATAAAATTCGTCATTTAGCTTCACTCAGTTCGACTTCGTCTCGTGTCGAGTGAATTTTACGATTGAAATTAGTAAAATTTGTATCGAGAAAAAGAATTTCATCTTAAAAAAAAGTTCTCGATACAATTTTTCGTCCCTCAAAACCACTCGAACTGACGTATGATGTTAAATTGAACTCAAAATGCACAACGGATAATTTTAATAAAAAAGCGAATCAGTAAGTTATTGATTCGCTTTCTTTATAATTGCTTTGTTGATTTGTTTAATTAGCTTCGGACCTTCATAAATAAAGCCTGTATAAATCTGAACCAAGTCTGCTCCTGCTTCAATTTTTTCTAAAGCGTCTTTAGCTGAATGAATACCTCCTACTCCTATAATAGGAAATGCTTTATTACTTTTTTCTGAAAGGTATTGAATAACTCGTGTTGATTTTTCTTTTATGGGCTGACCACTCAATCCTCCATTACCAATTTCTGTTAGTCGTTCTTCTGAAGCTTTTAAACCTGTTCTATCTACTGAAGTATTACTAGCAATAACACCATCTAAATTGGTTTCTTTAACGAGATCTATAATTTCATCTAACTGACTCGTATTTAAATCTGGTGCAATTTTTAATACAATAGGCTTTTGTTTGGCGAAAGTTTTATTGGCTGCTTGTACTTCTGAAATGAGTTCTAACAAATAATCTTTATCATTAAGCTTTGCATGACTACTCACGTTTGGACAACTCACATTGAGTACAAAATAATCTACATAAGGATGCAATCCATTAAAGCATTCTAAATAATCCTTCGTATAATCTTCTGGTTTCGTTTGTGTATTTTTTCCTATGTTTCCACCAATAATAAGCTGTCCTCTATTTTTTTTTAATTGATGAATTGCAGCTTCTAAGCCTTTATTATTAAAACCCATTCGGTTAATAATTCCTTTATCATCTTTAAGTCTGAATAATCTTTTCTTCGGATTTCCAACTTGACCTTTAGGAGTCACTGTTCCAATTTCAATAAAACCGAAACCAAAATTTGCTAGCTCGTTATACAACACTGCATTTTTATCAAAACCAGCAGCTAGACCTACTGGATTTTTAAAATGCAAATCAAACAACTGTCGTTCTAAGGATTTATGATTAACAGTATAAAGGCTTTTAAAAATAGATGTTACTCCGGGAACTTTGCATAAAAAACGAACTAACGAAAACGTGAAATGATGAATTTTTTCAGGATCAAAAAGAAAAAATAGTGGTCTTATAAGGAGTTTATACATGAGTATCAAGTTTCGCTACAAAAATAAGAATAACGATTAACAATTCATCTAAAACATGTAATTTGTCATAGAATATCTCTAAGAGATTCTTTACTTTTGAGTACTAATCAAATTAAACAACTAATGAAAAAAATCATAATACCTGTAGATTTCTCTCAACATTCAGAATATGCTCTTGAAGCTGCTGCTCTCCTTGCAAAAAAGTACAATTCTGAGCTAATTGTCATGCATATGTTAGAGCTTTCTGAGTCTATATTTTCTTCTTCAAGCTCAGAGAGAAATGAAGAAACTGCTTTTATGCTAATGGTTACCAATAAAAAATTTGAAAGCTTCCTAGACAAACCATATCTAGAAGGCATCTCAATTACACCAATGATCAAAAATCATAAGGTTTTAAAAGAAGTAGATGAAGTGGCTAGCGATCTAAAAGCCGACTTAATAGTTATGGGTTCTAGAGGTCATAGTGATCACGATGGTGTGTTTATAGGTTCTAATACCGAAAAAGTGGTACGTCATAGCAAAACACCATTACTTGTTGTTAAATCTAAACTAGAAAATATTGATTTTAAACATATCCTTTTAGCTACAGATTTTTCGTCTGAAAGTGCTACAGCAGCAAAAACAGCAATGGCATTATTAAGTAAACTCGGAAATAAAGTGACCTTACTGCATGTAAATCTTCCTGGTCAACATTTTTCAAGTACTGATGAAATTGAAGAGAAAATTTCCAATTTTCTTAGCGAAACAAATCACGAAGATTGGAAAGACAATATCGTATTAATTTCAGACTATAATGTTGAAGAAGCCATATTAAAATATGCAAATAAACATGATATTAACGCTATAGGTATGATTACAGAAGGTCGTACTGGTTTAAGCCATTTATTTGGTGGAAGCATTTCTGAAGATTTAGTCAATCATTCTAAATTGCCTGTATTTACATTTAGAGAGTAAAACAAACGATTAATCTTAAAAAAAGCATCTTAATTAATTTTAAGGTGCTTTTGTTTTTGTAGCATTTAGATTGATGTTTTTGCCAATAATACTTTCTAAATGCCATTTGAATTTTTAATTTTGAAAAAACTTCCATAATGATAAACAAGCAACACCTCATCAATAGATTTATAAGTTATGTTACTGTAGATACAGAATCTGATCCTGAAAGCGAATCCACACCAAGTACTGCTAAACAATGGGATTTAGCTAATGCATTAGCCGAAGAGCTTAAAGCCATTGGCTTAAGTGATGTGACTATTGATGACAAAGCCTATATCATGGCAACCTTACCAAGCAATGTAGATCACGACGTACCAACCATTGGTTTTATCTCTCATTTTGACACCTCTCCAGATTTTACTGGAGCCAATGTAAAACCACGTGTTGTTGACAATTATGACGGAAAAGATATTATATTAAATGAAGCTGAAAACATTGTGCTTTCTCCAGATTATTTTGACGACCTATTGCTATATAAAGGCAATACATTAATCGTTACTGACGGAACCACACTTTTAGGTGCTGATGATAAAGCAGGAATTACTGAAATTGTTTCTGCTATGGAATACCTTATTCAGCATCCTGAAATCAAACATGGAGACATTAGAATTGGGTTTACTCCAGATGAAGAAATCGGAAGAGGTGCACACCATTTTAATGTTGAAAAATTTGGAGCTGATTGGGCTTACACAATGGATGGCAGTCAGATTGGCGAATTAGAATACGAAAACTTCAATGCTGCTGGAGCCAAAGTACATATTAAAGGAAAAATCGTACATCCTGGTTATGCTAAAGGAAAAATGGTAAATTCAATGTACATCGCAACGACCTTTATTAATAGTTTACCAAGACTTGAAACACCAGAACATACAGAAGGTTATCAAGGGTTTTTCCATTTACATCATATCGATGGTAAGGTTGACGAAACAATCTTACAATATATTATACGCGATCATGACAAGGCGCATTTTGAAGCTCGAAAAGAAATGTTGAGCAAAGTTGCCAATGATATCAATTCTGAATATGGTCGAGAAGTCATTACTTTAGAAATTAAGGACCAGTACTTCAATATGAAGGAAAAAGTTGAACCTGTAATGCATATTGTTGATATTGCAGAAGAAGCCATGAAACAATTAAACATTGAGCCTTTAATTAAACCTATTCGTGGTGGAACAGATGGTTCTCAACTCAGTTATATGGGATTACCTTGTCCGAATATTTTTGCTGGTGGACATAATTTTCATGGACGATACGAATATGTTCCTGTTGAAAGTATGATTAAAGCTACTGAAGTGATTTGTAAAATTGCTGAATTGACAGCAATTAAATCATTAAATTCTTAAACAATGAAAAAAGTTCATTCCGTTGAAGAATACATCGAAAGTAATTCGCATTATGGTGAAGCTTTAGTAGTATTACGCGATATAATTACTAAAACCGAATTAGAAGAAACTCTAAAATGGAGTGCTCCTGTTTATACATTAAACGGAAAAAATGTGGTTGGACTTGGAGCTTTTAAAAACCATTTCGGAATTTGGTTTTTCAATGGTGTATTTCTCAAAGACGAGCATAATTTACTTGTAAACGCTCAAGAAAACAAAACTAAGGCCTTAAGACAAATGCGTTTTAAGTCTATTGAAGACATTGACAAAAATCTAGTCTTAGCTTATGTAAAAGAAGCTATTGAAAATCAGAAATTAGGTAAAGAAATTAAGCCTACTCGCAACACCAAAGCTATTGAAATTCCTGATGAATTAAACTCTGTGTTCAAAGCCAATTCAGACTTAAAAGCAAGTTTTGATGCGCTTACTCCTGGAAAACAACGTGAATATTGTGCTCATATTGCAGACGCTAAACGTGAAGCTACTAAATTTAGTAGAATAGAAAAAATAATTCCCATGATTCTAAATGGTGTTGGTTTGCATGATAAGTATAAAAATTGTTAGACAGACTTAACACTTTCTAGAAATAAAGCATAAAAAAAGCTCCAAAAGAAATTTTGGAGCTTTTTTACTTTATAATTTGAAAACCTTATTTTGTGGTTGCTGGAGTATTTAACTTCTTACTCATTTCCATAGAAATAGCAGAACGTTCAAACTTTATCTTTCCAGCCATAGTTTCAATGACACAGCTATTGTCTTTATCATTTAAATCAATAACTTTTCCGTGTAAGCCACTTTTAGTAATCACCTTATCTCCACGTTTTAATTCTGCTGCAAACTTTTTTTCTTGTTTAGCACGCTTCATTTGAGGCGCTATCATAAAAAAATACACTACAGCAAACATGGCTACAAAAGGTAGTAAATCCATCATAGGTTTTTACGCTTTATAATTTACTGAACTTTTTTTACTGCTGGTTTTGCTTTAGCAGGAGCATTTGGATCTGGCTCAACAAAAGCTTTAATCTTTACAACTTCTGAACCTTTTTCAGTATTTGTTGTTAAAGTAATACTTTTAGTTACCTGATTGCTTCCTTTACCATTAAATTTTACTGTAAACTCAGCAGAATCACCTGGAGCAATTGGGTCTTTATTCCAATCTGAAGGTACTGTACATCCACAAGTACTTTTAATGTTACTCACTACTAAAGGAGACTTTCCTGTGTTTGTGTACTTAAATTTAGTTTCAACTGGTGTACCATTTACAATAGTACCAAAATCATGCTCAGTTTCATCAAATGTAATTACTGGAAAATCTCCAGCAGTTGCATCTCTTTCGGCAGCAGCAGCTACATTATCTGAATTAATTTTACTCGCTGCATTTTCTTCTTTACAAGATGTAAAAGCGACCATACAAAGTGCACTTAATCCTAATATTACTTTTTTCATTGCTATAATTTTAAATTAAACGTTTAAAAATGATTTTTTATTTAAGGCGATAAAAGTAGTGATTATTTCATCGAATCAAAATTTTTTAGCATTTTTTTAGATGAACAAACAAACCTTAACACTCGATTTTTAAAGGATTTTATAGTAATCCTCTACCTACCTTATTGAACTTGTTTTCAGCTTTATATTCTTTCACAATTTTATCTAAAATCCCATTAATAAAATTGCTACTTTTTGGTGTAGAATACTCTTTAGCGATTTCTAGATACTCATTAATAGTTACTTTTACTGGTATCGATGGAAACTTCTGAAACTCGCAAATTGCCATTTGCATTAATATTGTATCTATTTGAGTGATTCGTTCTGAATCCCAGTTTTTGGTTTTAGATGCTATTTCAGAATTAAAGCTTCCTTGATTTAAAATTGTTTTGTTTAGTAAATCTATTCCAAATTCTCTATCGTCTTCATCTTTAAATAACTTTGGAAGAAAATGCTGCTCAGTAGTTGATGCCTTCACTTTTTTCAAAAGCTTCATTATACTAGTATTCACTACTGGAATATCATCTAACCATGTGAGCTTTTTATCTTCATAATAATCATAAAGCTTATCATTTGGCGCAATAATATCTTCAAAAATTGAAATTACAAAATCTTTATCTTCCTTAAATGTTGAAACAGAGGTCGACATATATGCTTTATAAAGATCACTTTCTGTTATGGCTTTAAAAATAAGGTCTACATATTCAAAATCTAAATACCAAGGATTGAGTTTACGATGCTCTAATTCAGAGTTTAGTGCTTCATTAGTGCTAAGTTGCACTAAAACTTCATTCTTAACAAATTTTTGATTTGGATGCTTTTCCTCCTGAGTTGCTAAAAACTTCTTTTGAGATTTGCTCTGCCTATCTTCTGCTTTTTTATGAACCTCAATTATTAATGATAATATGCTAAGGTATAAATCGTACATGTTATTTAAACTATCGTTTAAAAATTTGTCACATACATTTAAATTTTCGCTCTCTCCTCCTTTAAAAGCATAGAGTGCTTGCATGACTTTTATACGAATATGTCTTCTGTTTAACATGTAAAGAACTTTAAATAATATCGTTAAGAAATTATGATGTAACGTTAAATAACGTTTGGCAAAAATGCTATAATTTTAAGAGGGCAAAACAATTACTTGCTTTGCTCTCGCTTACGTGTTTCAATACGCTCGTTTGCAATATGCAGTGCAGCAACATTGGTTGTTACGTTATTTGCTTTCGCTCTAATTAAAATCTCTTCAGTAGTGTTAAAAATATTTTCCGTTTTACGAATAATTTCTTGTTTACCGTAGTTTTCTAATTCGGCATAAACATTTATAATTCCACCAGCATTAATTAAAAAATCAGGAGCATAAACAATACCTCTTTCTTGCAATTGTTTGCCATGTATATCTTCATTTGCTAATTGATTATTAGCTGCTCCAGCAATAATTTTAGCTTTTAGTTTAGGAATTGTATCATCATTAATCGTAGCTCCTAAAGCACAAGGTGCGTAAATATCCATTTCTTCAGAGTAAATATCGTCTCCTTGATAAATAGTTACATCGTACTTAGATTTTACAGCTTCTAAACGTTCTTGACTAATGTCTGAAATTGTAACCTTAGCACCTTCATTAGCTAAATGCTCAACTAAAGCTTCTCCAACATGCCCAATACCTTGAACAAATACAGATTTATCTTCTAAAATATCACTACCAAATTTAAATTTAGCTGCTGCTTTCATTCCCATAAAAACGCCATAAGCAGTAATTGGTGACGGATTTCCTGCGCCTCCTTTACTTTCTGAAATACCAGTAACATAAGGTGTCACTTCGCGAACTAAATCCATATCAGCAGTTGTCATTCCAACATCTTCTGCAGTGATGTATTTTCCATTTAAAGAATGTACAAATTCACCAAATTTTTTCATCAACTCTGGTGTCTTCTGCGTTTTAGCATCTCCAATAATAACGGCTTTTCCTCCACCAAGATTTAATCCAGTAATTGCCGATTTAAAAGTCATGCCACGAGAAAGCCTAAGCACATCGTTAAGCGCTTCCCATTCGTTATTATAACTCCACATTCTAGTACCTCCAAGTGCTGGTCCTAAAACTGTGTTATGAATACCAATTATTGCTTTTAAACCAGTATCTTTGTCGTTGCAAAAAACAATTTGCTCGTGATTATCAAATGATAATTGCCCAAATACTGGGTCTACTTTATGAAGTTCTTTTGAACTAATAATTTCTGAAGTCATGTGATTATATTTGAAGGCTAATTTGTAGTTTATTCAAAATAGCGAGCAAAAATAAATTAATATTAGAGTATTAACAAAATTATAGATGTAAAATTATGCATCTGTTAACAACTTGAGCTCCATTTTTTTTTAATGAAAGCATTAAAACACATCAATAAATACTTTTACAAATATAGATACCGCTTACTTTTAGGCGTTATCATTACCGTTTGTGCTAAAATATTTGCAGTATTCACGCCTAGACTTGTTGGGAAATCAATTAATATCATTTCTCAAGGACTTAATAATGAAATAAGCAATGAAGTCTTCAAACAAGAATTAATAACAAATATCATCTACCTTATTGGAGCTGCTGTCATTGCAGGTATCCTTACGTTTTTAATGCGTCAAACCATTATTAATGTTTCACGTTATATTGAATATGATCTAAAAAATGAAGTCTATCAACAATACCAACGTTTGTCTCTTAACTTTTATAAATCTAACAGAACAGGAGATTTGATGAACAGAATTAGTGAAGACGTCACTAAAGTTAGAATGTATACAGGACCAGCTATTATGTATACCATAAATATGATTACACTGTTTATAGTCGCTTTAATTTATATGTTTAGTGCTGCTCCTAAACTAACACTCTATACCATATTGCCTTTACCATTCTTATCGTATATTGTATATAAACTAAGCACAGTTATAAACAAGAGAAGTACCATTGTTCAAGAATATTTGTCGAACTTATCAACTTACACTCAAGAATCGTTTAGTGGAATCTCAGTAATTAAAGCATATGGTATTGAAGATGAAAACTATGTCGCTTTTAATACTCTTTCTGAAGAAAGTAAAGCCAAACAAATCGACTTAACCAAAGTTCAAGCACTGTTTTTTCCGTCAATGATTTTACTCATCGGGATTAGTAATATTTTAGTGGCTTACATTGGAGGCATGCAATATATAAATGGCGAAATAGAAGACATTGGAACCATTGCCGAATTTTTAATGTATGTAAATATGCTTACTTGGCCAGTAGCTACTGTTGGCTGGGTGACCAATTTGGTACAACAAGCTGAAGCTTCACAAAAACGTATTAATGAGTTTTTAAGACAAAAGCCTGAAATTAAAAACAACGCTTTAAAACCAACTCAAATTGAAGGGAACATCGATTTTAAAGACGTAACATTCACTTATCCAGATACTAATATTACAGCATTAAGCAAAATATCATTTTCACTTAAAAAAGGGGAAACATTAGCCATATTAGGAAAAACTGGCTCTGGAAAATCTACCATTCTCGATTTAATTGGAAGACTATACGATATTCAAAATGGTAGTATTACTATTGATGGAAACTCAATAGATCAAGTTAATTTATACAGTCTAAGAGATAGTATTGGTTATGTGCCTCAAGATGCCTTTTTATTTTCAGATACCATTGAAAATAACATCATGTTTGGTAAAGAAGATGCTACTGAAGCTGAAGTCATTGAAGCTGCTAAACTAGCTTATGTACATAAAAACATCAAGAAATTTTCCAATGGTTATAAAACCAAACTAGGCGAACGTGGCATTACACTTTCTGGTGGACAAAAACAACGAATTTCGATTGCTAGAGCTTTGATTAAAGCTCCTGAAATTATGCTGTTTGACGATTGTCTTTCTGCTGTTGATACCGAAACCGAAGAAAAAATTCTTAATAGTTTAAAGAAAGTCTCTCAAGGAAAAACTACAATTATTGTAAGTCATCGTGTGTCTTCTGCTAAAAATGCAGATAAAATTATTGTACTTGATGACGGAAAAATTGTTCAAAGCGGAACTCACGAACATCTCATTAATATTGATGGATACTACAAAGAACTTTATCTAAAACAACTCAACTCAAAAGAATTGTAAGTATTTGTTGTTTACTTTACTTTTTTTTTAGATTTTTGAAGCTATAACAACTCAAAAAAATAAAATTTAGCTATGAGTGATTACGGAATGATGGATAAAGAAGAAATTTTTTCAAAAGTATTAAGAGCAGGACGACGAACTTACTTTTTTGATGTAAGATCAACCAAAGCTGGAGATTACTACTTAACAATTACCGAAAGTAAAAAATTCACAAATGACGATGGATCTTTCCATTATAAAAAACATAAAATCTACCTCTACAAAGAAGATTTTAATGAATTTAATGATATATTAAAAGAAATGACAGATTACATCATTGCCGAAAAAGGTGATGAAGTCATTAGTGAAAGACACCAAAAAGATTTTAAAAAAGAAGATTACAATACAATTTCTGATGATGTAGCTGAAGGTGGCGAAGCTTTAAACAATGCAGATTCTGCCGACAAGTTTACTGATATCAATTTTGAAGACATTTAATCAACACTTTTGTTAAAAACTAACTTAAACCGTTACATTCCGTAGCGGTTTTTTATTTTTATACGCTTATAACCTCTATTTTATTTTTTATGAGATTTATTTTACTTGTCATTATACTTAGTTGCTTCAGCATTAGTGCACAAACAAAAACTAACTTATCCTACTATCTTCCTCAAAACACAAGCTATAACTCTAAAATTCCGACACCAAAATCTGTTATTGGTCATGAGGTTGGCGAATGGCATATTACACATGATAAGCTCATACAATACATGCAAGTTTTAGCAGAAACTTCTGATAGAATTACTATTGAAAACAGAGGCACTACTTTTGAAGATAGACCTTTACCTCTGCTCACCATAACAGCTCCAAAAAACCATTCAAATATTGAAACTATTCGAACCAACCATATTGCTGCAACCGAAAGTAATTCAACAAACACAGACAATAGACCAATACTAGTTTACCAAGGATTTTCTATTCATGGTAATGAAGCTAGTGGCTCAAATGCTGCATTGCTCGTTGCATATTATTTAGCTGCTGCAGAAAGCGATGCTGTTAAAACATTATTAGACCATGTGGTTATTTTATTCGATCCTTGTTATAATCCAGATGGCTTACAACGTTTTGCATATTGGGCAAATACCAATAAAAGCAAAAACTTAAATCCAGATCCTAACGATCGTGAATACGACGAGGTTTGGCCTGGTGGACGAACCAATCATTATTGGTTTGATATGAATAGAGATTGGTTACCTGTTCAGTTGCCAGAATCTAAAGTTCGAATTAAGAGTTTCCATAAATGGTTGCCAAACATTGTAACCGATCATCATGAAATGGGAACTCATTCAACTTTCTTTTTTCAACCAGGCATTCCTTCTAGAACACATCCATTAACACCTAAACTCAATCAAGAACTCACAAAGGCTATTGGAAATTATCACGCCAAAGCGTTAGATAAAATTGGCTCTTTATACTATACTGAAGAAAATTTTGATGACTTTTACTACGGAAAAGGATCAACCTTTCCAGACATTAACGGAAGCATTGGAATTTTATTTGAACAAGGTAGTTCTCGTGGTCATATTCAAGAAACTGCAAATGGTTTATTAACTTTTCCGTTTACCATTCGCAATCAATTTACAGCAGCTTTATCTACTCTTGAAGCGGCAAAATCTATGCGAAAAGACATCTTGCAATACCAACACGATTTTTATAAAAATGCGCGAACTGAAGCTGAGAAAAAAACTGGTAAAGCCATTGTTTTTGGTGATGCAAAAGATGCTGCAAAAACCTTTCATTTAGCTGAGGTATTAAAACGACATCAAATTGAGTTTTATGAACTTAAAAATGACTTTAAAACTCATGGAAAGCAATTCAAAACAGGATACAGTTATGTTATTCCGAAGCATCAAAAAAACACAAGACTCATCAATGCCATGTTTGAAAAACGTACCATATTTCAAGATAGCTTGTTTTACGATGTCTCTGCATGGACGTTTCCTTTAGCTTTTGGTTTAGATTATAAAGACAATGTATCGACTTCAATTGCTGGAAACAAAGTAGAAAATTTACAAATGAAAACAGGTGCTGTTTCAGCTAAAAGCAATTATGCTTATCTTATGGAGTGGCACGAATACTATGCTCCAAAAGCGCTAAATACAATTCTTAGTAGTGGTTTAAGAGCAAAAGTTGGTATGAAACCGTTTAGCATAAATGGTAAAACATATGACTACGGAACCATTTTAATTCCTGTTCAAAATCAGAATAAATCTGCAGAAGCTTTATATTCTTTTTTGCAAAATGTAGCCAAAAACAGTCATCTTCAAATTGATGCTGTATCCACTGGACTAACTCATGGTATTGACTTAGGCAGTAGTCAATTTAGAGCTTTAACACAGCCAAAAGTTGCGTTAATTGTAGGTGATGGTATTAGAAGTTATGATGCTGGAGAAATCTGGCATCTATTCGACCAACGTTACGATATGCATATCACCAAATTAGATACAAGAAACTTAGACAGAACAGATTTAAGTCGTTATAATACAATTATATTGCCTAGTGGTTCGCTTGAAAAAGACGCTTCTGAACATTTAAAAGAATGGCTACAAAATGGAGGTACTTTAATTGCTTACAGAAGTGCATTACGATGGCTAAACAGGAATGAAATTGTAAAATTTGAATTTAAATCTAAAGAAACCATTGCTAAAAACATAAGCTTTGAAAGCAAAGGAAACTTTAGAGGTGCGCAAGTCATTGGTGGTGCTATTTTTGAAGCCAAACAAGATCGATCGCATCCTATAAATTTTGGTTATAAAAATAATCGTATTGCTTTGTTTAAAAACAATACTCTATTTTTAAATCCAAATAAACAGAGTTATAACAATCCGTTGCAATACACAAAAAAGCCATTGCTAAGTGGTTATATCTCTAAACAAAATTTAGATAGTCTTGCTCTATCTGTTCCGTTTAAAATGAATCGTTTTGGATCTGGAAAAGTCATTTCGTTTACAGATAATACGAATTTTAGAGCCTTTTGGTATGGCACTAACAAATTGCTAATGAATGCTATCTTTTTTAGAAAGGAAATATGATATTATTAGATGGTTAGATAGTTAGATAGTTAGATGGTTAATTTAAAAAAAGCTCTACTTCAAGTACTGAATTTCTTTTTTACAAATCAATAACCTAACACATAAACGAGAAAAGGTATTACGATACTACACTTCCATTTTTAACTTGGTGTTCTGGATTTAAAAGTATCACATCTTTACCATCAACAGCTCCAAGAATTAAACATTCGCTCATAAATTTAGCTATTTGTTTTTTGGGAAAATTAACTACAGCTACAATTTGTCTGTTTAGTAATTCTTCTTTATTGTAGAGCGTAGTAATTTGAGCAGATGACTTTTTAATACCTAATGCTCCAAAATCTATTGTTATTTGATAAGCTGGATTACGAGCTTCAGGAAAATCATTAATTTCAATGATAGTTCCAACACGTAAATCAACTTTTGAGAAGTCTTCGAAAGTTATTATATTATCCATGATATAAAAGTATAAAAAATATGGCACTTACACCTTCAAATATGCTTCCGTTAGGAACAAAAGCACCTAGTTTTAATCTAAAAAACACCATTGATGACACATATGTTTCGTTAGAATCAGCAAAAGGAATGAACGGAACAATCATTATGTTTATCTGCAACCATTGTCCGTTTGTAAAGCACGTTAATACCGAATTATCACAATTAGCAAAAGATTATAGTTCAAAAGGTATAACATGCATTGCTATTTCAAGTAATGATGTTGAAAATTATCCTGAAGATGCTCCAGATAAAATGAAGCAAAACGCTATAGACAATGATTTTATATTTCCATATTTATATGACGATACGCAAAGCGTTGCAAAGGCTTATGATGCTGCTTGTACTCCAGATTTTTATGTGTTTGACAGTGATTTAAAATTAGTGTATCGAGGACAACTAGACAGTTCTAGACCTGGAAATGAAATTCCTGTAACTGGAGAAGATTTACGAACTGCCATAGATGCTGTACTAAATAATAATGCGATAAGTACTATTCAAAAACCAAGTATTGGTTGCAATATCAAGTGGAAATAAACACACACCAACACAGCTCTAATTATAAAACTATCTCTCTTTAAATTTAAAATGAATTGGAATACTATAAGGCATATTAACTGGTCTGCCTCGTTGTTTTCCTGGTGTCATTTTAGGCAGCAAACTAATAATACGCTCTGCTTCTTTCTCTAAGAGTTTGTCTGGCCCTCGACTTCTAATTTTAGTAACTTGACCTGTTTTATCAATCACAAAAAGCACATACACTTTACCTTGCATTTCTAATTCTAATGCTCTTTCAGGATATTTAAAATTTTTGCTAACATGCTCTAACATTTTAGCTTGAAAGCAAGCCATTTTTTCTTCTTTCGAACCTCCTTCACATCCAGGAAATACAGGTATATCTTCAATAACAGCAAAGGGAACTTCTATATCTTCTTCTACTTCTTCTACTTCGACATCCTCAACATTAACCACGTATTCTTCAATCGCTTCATTTTGACCAATTTCACTACTTTCAATAATCGTTTCTTCTACTTCAACTTCATCCTCAACAATTTTAATATCATCAGGTACTAATGCTGGTGGTGGAGGTGGTGGTACATTTAAATTTACAATAGGAATATCTTCTTCAACAAAATTATCCACTTGAACAATATCTCTTATAACAACATCACTCTTATACGTTTTATGTTCAAACATAATGTAAGTGATTAACAACATCAAATTTAAGCCAACAGCAAAATAGAGACTACTATTTCTGCCAACTTCTACCTCTGGGTTTTTCTTGACTTGCATAACTCTAGTATTTAATACTATTAAGTTACTACAATATAACTCAAAAAAATATGATAATTATCATGTAGACCAGATAGTTTGAGTCATGGTTTTACAAATTATCTAACTGATTATCAGCTCCATCTTCGCTTATGGTCCAAAAGAAACCTATAAAGAAAAATTGATCTGCAGCAGGTTGTAAAGAACGTCTAGCAAAATTTCCATTAATATCTGGTGTGTTTGCATACTGATAACCATTAATGTTTTTAAAGCCAAAGATATTATTCACAGAAGCATATAGAATTTTTTGCGGACTAATTAAATATGCCCAATTTAAACTCACACTATTAAAGCTTTTGGTTTTCTCTCCAAGAAATTCATTAGTATTTGGATTGGTATATGGTCGTCCAGAAGCAAATGAGTATGCAAAACCGACTTGACTCTTCCAATCGTCAATCCAATATTTTGCAATAGCTGAAAAATTATGCGTATTAGCAAAACTAGGTTGTGCTTGCCTTGGAAAATTTCTATAGTCACGTTCGGTATCTAAATACGAATAGCTAATCCAGTAATCGGTATTTTTGATACTCTTATTATCTCTCCAAAACACATCTAGACCTTGCGCAAAACCTGAGCCAGAATTATTAAAATTAGAATCAAAACTTTCTATGTCTGTATCAAACTTCACTAGATTATCATAATCTTTACGATAGAGTTCAGCTCTAAATAATTTTCCGTCGTTAACATATTGATAATTCATAATGTAGTGCCTTGTATTTTGTGTTTTAACTTCAGAATTATACTTTAAGATTCCGTTATTAGCATTCTGATAAAAATCACCATAAGCCACAGATAGTTGTCCGTTTTTAGAGGTTTTATAAGCTAAAGACACTCTTGGTGACACATTAAACTCATTAGACAATTCATAATTATCTGCTCTCACTCCTACTTTTAATGCTAGGTCTTTACTAAAGATGATGTCAGATTCTGCAAAGGCTGCCGAATTATTATTGGTAAACCCATAACTTCCAGTAAATGCATTTGACTTGACCGCTTCATCAAAATCTGTTGTAAAATGTTCTAAACCAAAACTTAATTTGAATCTGCTACTAAAGCGTTTTTTTAGTTTAAGCTTAGCATGAACTGAGTTTTCACTATCATCTACATCTAAAGCCTCATTAATACCAATATCTGTTTTGGCAATGGTATAACTCAACCCTGTTTGAACTGACCAATTATTTCCTAAAATACCTTGATAAGAAGTATTGGCATAAAAATTTCTGTTTTTTAGTTTAAAACGTACACCATCTGGTTCGTTAATATCATCTTGGGTTAAATCAAAACTAGATGCATCGAAAGCTGCGTAAAATTTAAGCATTCCAGTATCAAATTTTTGACGAAAAACTGCTTCACCTTGCGCACCTTCATAAGGTTTTTCCCAATCGTTTCTATCTGGATACAAAGCAATGTAAGGTGCCAAATTAATGTATGCCGCATTAACACTAAGTGAAGTGTTTTTCCATTTTTCGGTATGACCTAATGCTCCACCAACACTCATAATACCTATATCTGTTTTTTCTTGATCTGGTTCATCAATGGTATTTAATAGCAATACGCTTGAAAGTGCATTACCAAATTCGGCAGAATAACCTCCTGTTGAAAAAGTAATGCCATCAAATAAAAATGGTGAATATCGACCACGTGTTGGAATGTTATTTGCCGTTGGAGAATAAGGCGTAAACACACGAATACCATCGATAAAGATTTGTGTTTCATTAGCATCTCCTCCTCTAACGAATAAACGACCATCTTCGGCTACAGTAGAAGTTCCTGGAAGTGTTTGTAAAGCACCTACAAAGTCACCAACAGCACTTGCCGTTGTAACTACATCTAGAGGTTTTAAAACAGAGACTTTACTGTTATCATTGGCTTCAAACGTTCCTGCCGAAATCACTACAGCATCTAAAGTATTAACATCTTCTCTAAGTTTTATTTGAAGATTACTAAGTGTTGTCACATCTCCAGCAATGGTTTTGGTTTCATAAGACAAATAAGAAATGGTAAGTACTTGTGTTCCTGTTTCTGAGGTTTCGAACGAAAATTCTCCTATGTCATTTGTTGTTGCACCATCATAAGTGCCTTCTAAATAAACGTTAGCTCCAATAATAGGTTGATTTTTATTATCGGTTACTTTTCCGCTAATAGTACTTTGCGCAAAAGATAATGATGAGATTAAGAGAAAAATGATAAACGTTGATCGTTTCATGGTTGATTATATAATATGTTCGTTTTTAATTGATGCCTCAAACTTCTAGCTTTTTTAAATTTTGAAGAATTCTATTTTACCGAATTGTTAATATTGAATGACGAATTGCATATTTTTACAAAAACTACGACCTAATGCTTACTAAAACTGAACAACAATTTACTTGGATTTTTATCATTATTGTTATTGTTGAATTAATCTGCGGACAAGTAAACAACTTTTCTACAATACATTATTTTACAAAACCTTTAATTGTAATCTCCTTGCTCCTATTTTTCTTTAACCAAAGCAAACAACTCAACAGTTTTATAAAGACGTTTACTATTCTAGCTTTAGTTTTTTCTCTAATTGGTGATGTAGCATTGTTATTTGATGGTTATAATCCTATCTATTTTATTGTTGGTTTAGCATCTTTTTTATTAGCACATGTAATGTATGTCTTAGTATTTTTAAAACACAGAGACAGCTCTAAAAACTCTTTAGGTTTTATTGGCTTAATGCTTTTTTATGCTGCTTTCTTATTCTATATACTGAAAGATGGTTTAGGTGATTTATTAATTCCAGTAATCGTGTATATGATTGTTATACTGAGTATGTCTACTTCTGCGTTTTTAAGAGAGAAACAGAACAATATCGCAAGTTATAATTGGGTATTGTTAGGTGCAATTCTATTTATGGTTTCTGATAGTATCTTAGCTTTAGACAAGTTTTATCAATCTTTTCAATTGAGTTCACTACTCATCATGAGCACCTACGCGTTAGCACAATTTTGTATTGTTATTGGAATTTTAAAGCAAAATTCTAATTCGCGTTAAGGATTGAAGTGATATCCTTTTTGTTTTAGAAAAGACCTTTAGACTACGCTCAAGGTGGCAAAACAAAAAGATTTAACGGAAAGCCTGACAAACCGAAACATAAGTGTAGGTTTGAAACGCCCAAAAATCACTTTTTAAACGGACGAATAATTAAACGTGCTGCTTTGTCGAAATTGATATAGTTATAGGTCCAATTAAAAAACACAATGACTCTATTTCTAAATCCGACTAAAGACATTAGATGAATAAACATCCAGATGAACCATGCAAAAAAACCACCAAATTTAAAGTGCTTTAAATCTACAACCGCTTTGTTTCTTCCGATGGTTGCCATAGAACCTTTGTCGTTATAAACAAAAGGTTTCATTGGCTGATTATTAATAAGCTTTAAAAGATTTTTGCCCAACAATCGACCTTGTTGAATTGCAGGTTGTGCCACTTGCGGATGACCATTAGGATAGGCTTCTGTTGACATAGACGCAATATCTCCTAAAGCAAAAATTGAGTCGTAACCATCAATTTGATTGAACCTATTGACTTTGTAACGGTTGGTTCTTTTTAGCAGTGTATTTGCATCTAAGCCTAGAATTGGAGCTCCTGTTACACCTGCAGCCCAAATTAGAGTTTCAGAACTAAACTTGAGCTTTGTATTTGTGGTCACTTGTCTTCCGTCGTAATTTTCGACAAACGTATTACAGTGTACCTTAACGCCTAAGTCTGTTAAAAATTTTTCTGCTTTTTTAGATGCATGCTCACTCATTGGTGGCAACACTCTTTGAGCACCTTCAAGTAAATGAATATTCATGTCTTGAGTATTCAAATCTCTATAATCTCTAGGAAGGATATTATTTTTAAGCTCTGCTATAGCTCCAGCTAATTCTACACCAGTTGGTCCTCCTCCAACAATAATAAAGTTTAAAAATGCTTCACGTTCTTCTTTCGAATTAGCTATGGCAGCTTTTTCAAAGTTTTGAAGAATTAAACTCCTAATATTTAAAGCTTGAGGAACGCTTTTCATAGGCATGCTATGTGCTTCTATTGTAGTATTACCAAAGAAGTTTGTTTTTGTTCCAGTAGCAATTACTAGGTAATCATAGCTAAGGTCTCCAATTGATGTTTGTATACGCTTTTGATTAGGTAAAATTTGATGGACTTCTGCCAACCTAAAAAAAGAGGTTTTGTGCTTTTTTATAATCTTTCGAAGTGGATAAGCAATAGAATCTGGTTCTAATCCCGAACTAGAAACTTGGTATAATAGAGGTTGGAATGTGTGATAGTTGTGTTTATCTATTAAAACAATTTGAAGGTTTTTATTGGCTAATGTCTTTACAAGTTGAACACCTGCAAACCCACCTCCTATAACAACAACTCGAGGCAAAGTAGATTCTGGAATATTCATAATTTTGATTAAAAATTACCATAACAAAGATACGATTTTGAACACCTAAAATCTTATTTTTGGAATATTACTTTGTTCTATTTGTAACATTTTAAAAGCGAATACTACATATAAGTAACTAACCGATAAAAATTTGGATAAAGCACTCGAACATAGTTTTGTTGAATTACTTGAAAAGCATCAAAACATTGTACATAAAGTCTGTAGATTATACACCAATAATCAAGATGCGCACAATGATTTGTTTCAAGAAATCACTATACAGTTATGGAAAGCTTATCCTAAGTTTCGAGGAGATGCTAAGTTTAGTACTTGGATGTATCGTGTTGGTTTAAATACTGCAATTACACTCTACCGAAAATCAAAACGTAGCATCAAAACTCAGGAGTTTGAAAGTGTTCAGTTTAAAATTAAATCTGAAGCTTATGATGATACAGAAGAACAACAATTAAAGCTATTATATAAGGCTGTACATCAATTAAATGATATTGAAAAAGCCTTAGTGTTTTTATATCTCGAAGATAAAAATTACAGTGAAATAAGTGAAACCCTTGGTATTACTGAAGTGAATGCTCGTGTGAAAATGAATAGGGTTAAAAAGAAATTAAAAACAATATTAAATCCGTAACATTATGGATGAATTAGAATTATTAAAGAAAGACTGGCAAAACAAAGATAAATCCTATCCTAAGTTATCATATAATGAAATTTACAATATGATATTAAGGAAGTCGTCATCAATTGTTAAATGGATTTTTATAATAAGCCTCATAGAATTTGTATTTTGGCTATGCATCTCTTTTGGTTTAAAAGCCTCAGGATTTAGCCTAGAAGTTGATGGTATAGAAAAGAATTTTGGCTTTATAGCTATCACTATTTTCTCCTACGGAATTTTAGCCTATTTCTTTTACAGGTTTTATATGAATTATAAGACCATTAATACTACAGACAATGCCAAAGTTTTAATGGAAAACATTTTAAAAACAAGACGAACAGTGAAACAGTATGTCTTTTTTAATTTGTTAATACTTGTAATTGGAACAGCTTACATGATGCCATATGCACTTGATCAAAATGAAGACTCTAAAGCGCTAATTGAAACTGCTAAAGCAAATGGTGAATTGTTAAAATATTACGCAAGTATTGCCTTGGTTACAGTTTTTACTTTAGCCGTAACTATTGTCATTTTACTAGTGTTCTATTGGTTAATTTATGGCATTCTTTTAAAGCGTTTGAATAGAAACTATCACGAATTAAAAAAGCTAGAAGTTTAATAATGAATTGCGTTCATTTTAATATTGACCAACATACCATTCGTTACCATGTAACTTGGATGGGAATTGAAACTATAACAGTGAATGACATTCAAGTATCTAAAAAACTATCTTTACCTAAAAGAAAACATAGATTTAATATAGAAATATCTGGTAAAAAAGAAGCTTTTTTCATTACCTCAAAGCAATCGTTTTCAACAGGTTTGATAACAGTTCAATTATTTCACAATACTATTCTTATTGAAGAAAAAGTTATAGCATTTAATTTTTCTCCTGTTCATAAAGATGAACTTAAACATCCTGAAAACTCTTCATTTATAACAGGTTTAATACTGACGTTCTTATCTATCGTTTTTGATTGGTCTCCGTTTTTTATTTTTATCGGATTGATGTGTATGTTCAATTCACTTTGTACTACATCATCAAATATGACGAATTCACAACATTCTGAAGACACAAAATCGATTGATTGATTGATTGATGTTTTTTTTTACCAATCACGAAGTTTATTAAGACGCTCTTGTTCTTCTAATTCTTCTTGCGGAATCACTTTTAAAAATGAAGGATGCTGCTCGATGGCATATTCAATCTTTTCAACAATTTCTGCAATACTTTCATTGTCATAATCGATTTGAAGCGGTTCTTTTACCTCAAATGTTTGATATACATTTTTCTTTTTAACACGCAATCCTTTTTTATCAAACGATCGTCTAAAACCATCAATCACAATAGGAACCACAACAGGTTTGTATTGTTTTATGATATGTGCAGTTCCTTTTCTAATTGGTTTAAATGGTGTTGTTGTTCCTTGCGGAAAGGTCACTACCCAACCATCATCTAGCGCTTTTTTTATACTAGTAATGTCACTCATTTTAACCTGTCTGTTCACATCTTGACCTTTTGAACGCCAAGTACGTTCAATACTTATTGATCCAGTATAGGCAAATATTTTAGGAAGCAATCCTGATTTCATGGTTTCCTTTGCTGCAACATAGTACATGTTTAATTTAGGATTCCATAAATAACCAACATTTTTAATATTATCTAATCGACCACTAAGACTTGCATTAAACACATGAAACATCGCAATAACATCAGCAAAATAAGTTTGATGATTAGAAATAAAAAGCACATTTGTTTCAGGTAGGTTTTTAATAATATCTGAACCTTCAATTTGCAGTTCATTAAAGCCTCTAAATCTTCGATGTGTAAATAATCCGAGGATTCTTATCAGCCATTTTTTTACAAAAAGTATATGCCCAAAAGGGTTTTTCTTAAATAATCCCATTAAGTGTTAGTTATTAAGCGGAAAAGCAAATCTACAAAATCTCTTAATTACAACACCTTTTTTAACAAGTCTTTCACTTCACTCAACATCATGGCTGTTGCTCCCCAAACCACATGGTCATTAAGTTTAAAAGCAGGAACCTGAACATCAATTTTATAAGAAGTTTTAACTGAAGTGCTTATTACCGAAGCGTCATCTAAAAAATGAGAAAGCGCAACTTCTATAAGACCTTCCACTTCTTCGTCTTGTTTTATAAAATCTGGTGTAGACTCAGAAACACCAAAAAAAGGATGCACTGTAAAATTACTTGGAGGAATATACATTGGAGTCATTTGTTTTAAAACCTGAACTTGATGTTCTGGCACTCCAACTTCTTCATGAGTTTCACGAAGCGCTGTGGTTTGCAAATTACGATCTGAGTGTTCAACTTTTCCTCCAGGAAATCCTACTTGAGCCGAATGCACACCTTTATAGGTTTTTCTTAAAATTAAAATAAGATGCGTTTCGTTGTTTTTATTTGGATAAAACAACGATAAAACAGCTGCTTGTTTTGCAGATTTCATCAAAACTTTATTACGTTCCATCAACTCCAAACGATAAGGTGGAGACATTTTAATCTGAGAGACTTCTCCAGGAAGTTCTAGATTTTTTATTTTTGATATCGATTTTAAAAATATATTGAAATCCATCTTAAAATGACCAGACTTTTTTTTATTATATGTTGCATCTGTATTATGAATTGTGAAGATAAGCAATCTCATAAGAATACAAACGTATCAGCTTCAGATTCATTAACAGTCACTCAAAAAAAAGAAGTTATAGCTTCAAAAGACTCTATACCAAATACTCAAAATCGTGAATTTCCATTACTAACCGAAAAAAATGCGATGGAGTTTTTTCTTCAGTATGAAAAAAAACACAAAGAAAATAAAGTTCGTATTGTAACCGATTTTGGTAATATCGATATTTTATTGTTTAATGAAACTAAATTCCATCGCGCTAACTTTATCTACTTAACAAAGCAAGGTTATTTTACTAACACACAATTTTATCGTGTTATCGAAAACTACATCGTACAAGCTGGCAGTACAGACGACAGAAAAGTAATGCGCAAACGAAAAGCCATTGGCAAATACTTATTACCAACAGATACTAAACGAGGATTTAAACATGATAGAGGCGTTATTTCTATGCCAAGTAGCGAAATTGATAATCCGCATAAACTAGCCTCTCCTTATGAGTTTTTTATCACTTTAAGAGATGTCTATCAACTGGATGGCGATTATACCATCTTCGGAAAAGTAATTAGAGGTCTTGACGTTTGCGACAAAATTGCTAAAGTTGAAACCGATGATGGCGACTGGCCTTTACAAAATGTCTATATAAAACGTGTAGAAATACTAGATTAATTCAATATAACTCTACTTGTTTTAACATAAATTCTACATAGATTAAAAGGATTTTTCAATATCTTGAGCCACACTAAAACTAATTTAACAAACATAATGATTTCAAAATCGATTAAAGCTGCTCTTTTATGCAGTATTGTCCTATTTGCAAGTTGCAAGGAAGACGAAAAAAAAGCCGAAAACAAAGAAGAAACGACAACCATGAGTGACAATATTTTGTTACAGGATTGGACTGGTCCTTACGAAGGTGTTCCTGCATTTGATAAAATGAATGCAGCAGATATTAAAGAAGCTGTAGAAACAGGTATGGAACTAAACCTTGCCGAAATCGATGCTATTGCTAATAATGAAGAACCAGCAACCTTTGAAAACACTATTGTTGCTATGGAAGCAGCTGGTAAAACTTTAAATAATGTGTTTACCTATTACGGAATTTTAAGTAGTAATATGTCATCTCCAGAGTTTAGAGAAATTCGTGCCGAATTAGCACCTAAATTATCTGAATTTTCCTCAAAAATATCTCAGAATGCAGCCTTGTTTCAACGCATTAAAACCGTTTATGAAGCCTCTCAAAAATCACCTCTTGAAGCAGAAGCACAACGTGTTGTTGATTTAACTTATAAGAGTTTTGAAATGAATGGTGCCAACTTAGATGCTGCTAAAAAAGAGCGTTATGCTGCAATCAACAAAGAATTATCTAGTCTTTATAATGATTTTTCTGACCACGTATTACACGATGAAGAAAATTATGTGACCTATTTAACAAAAGATCAATTAGATGGCTTATCTGAAGGGTTTATAAAATCGGCAGCTAAAATAGCAACAGATAAAGGACAAGATGGTAAATATGCAATTACCAATACACGTTCTTCAATGGATCCTTTTTTAACCTATTCTACTGAGCGTGAATTACGTAAACAAGTATGGACAAACTACTACTCTCGTGGAGATAATGGTGATGAATACGATAATAATGAACTCATTGCTAAAATACTTAAACTACGTAGAGAACGTGTAGAACTTATGGGTTATGATAATTATGCGCAATGGCGTTTACAAGATCGTATGGCTAAGACTCCTGAAAATGCTATGAATCTTATGGAAGCGGTTTGGCCTGCTGCAATTGCTCGTGTTGCTGAAGAAGTTCAAGACATGCAAGCGGTTGCCAACGAACTTGGAGATAAGATTACTATTGAGCCTTGGGATTACAGGTATTATGCTGAAAAAGTTCGTAAAAAGAAATACGATTTAGATAGCGATGAAGTAAAGCAATATTTACAATTAGATAAATTAACTGAAGCGATGTTTTATGTAGCTGGACGTTTATTTAATTACAAATTCTCACCTATTGAAAAAGGAAAAGTTCCTGTATTTCATGAAGATGTAAACGTTTGGGAAGTTACAGACAAAGACTCAGATAAGCATATTGGCTTATGGTATTTAGATCCTTATGCTAGAGAAGGAAAACGTTCTGGAGCTTGGGCAACTACGTACAGAAGTTACACCTCTTTTGAAGGCGAAACTAATGTACTTGCTTCTAATAATTCTAATTTTGTAAAACCAGCTCCTGGTGAAGCTGTTTTGGTGTCTTGGGATGATGCTACTACTTTCTTCCACGAATTTGGTCATGCATTACACTTCTTTTCGAGTAATGTAAAATACCCAACACTTAATGGAGGTGTAAGAGACTATACTGAGTTTCAATCACAATTACTAGAACGTTGGTTGTCTACAGATGAAGTTATCAATCAATTTTTAGTGCATTATAAAACTGGAGAGCCTATTCCTGCTGCATTGGTTGAAAAAATTAAGAAAGCATCTACCTTTAATCAAGGATTTGGAACTACTGAATATTTAGCATCTGCTCTAATGGATATGAAATTACATTTAGCAGATCCAGCTAATATTGATATTGATAAATTTGAGCGCGAAACTTTAGCTGAATTAAACATGCCAAAAGAATTACCTATGCGTCATAGAACACCTCACTTCGGACACGTATTTTCTGGTGAAGGCTATGCAACTGCTTATTATGGTTATATGTGGGCAGATGTTTTAACGAGTGATGCTTCGGAAGCTTTTAAAGAAGCTCCTGGAGGATTTTACGATGCTGATGTGGCTGAAAAATTAGTAAAATACTTATTCGCACCTAGAAATGCTATGGATCCTGCTGAAGCTTACAGACTATTTAGAGGTCGTGATGCTAAAATTGAAGCACTAATGAGAGACAGAGGATTTCCTGTAACCTCAACTAAGTAAACTATTTTTAAATATAAAAAACCGTTATCAGATTGTAAGATTTGATAACGGTTTTTTATTAAAACTAATCTATACAATTAATAACAAATTCATTCGTTTTTTATCAAACTAACCATAATTTATCATGACATTTAATAAAAAGATTTTTCTAAACATTCCAGAATATCTTTTAATTGCTGCTGTACTTTTTTATTGGATGTCTGCAGGTTTAGTCATCAATTATATTGCAATTGTACTCTTAGTAATCATTATTTTACAAATGATTTACAAAAACAAGGTTATTGGTATTATAATTCCTACTATAATGATTTTAACTTGCTTCTATATGATTATAGCGTTGCTTTCAGAAGTTCGTGAATTTCCAAGTTTTAATGCTGAAGCGCAAACGCTTCTATTTGTAGGATTAGCCTATTTTTCAATAACTATAATAGCTTCAATTGTTATGATAATTAAATATACATCTTTATCAAATAAACAATAGAAGCTTAGGAGTTTTCTTTATACAAGCTAGGCAAACTAATTTTAAACTTTACAGCAAGTAGACGTATGATGATAACAATCATACCAGCTATAATAAAAACAACATTGTTATTAATCGTAAATTCGCGAAGCAAAAAATAAGTCAGACCTCCAATAATACAAGCAATTGCATAAATTTCCTTTCTAAAAATCACAGGAATTTCATTACATAAAATATCTCTAATCACACCTCCAAAACAAGCTGTAATTGTACCTAAAGCGATACAAATAATAGGATGCAATCCAGCAATAACGCCTTTTTCTATACCAATAACTGTGTAAAGTCCTATACCTATGGTATCAAATAGAAAAAGAGATTTACGCAAATAACTAAGCTTGCTTTTTAACACTATTGCAAATACTGTTGCTCCAAATATGACATAAACATAAGTCATATTAGTCATCCAAAATACAGGTTGAATACCAATTAGTACGTCACGCAAAGAACCTCCTCCTACTGCTGTAACAAAAGCAATGATAAGTACTCCAAAAGGATCCATCTTTTTATTAAGTGCGATTAGCACACCAGAAATAGCAAACGCTACTGTTCCTAAAATGTCTAAAATTTGAAAAAACATACTGAGTCTAAACTAGAGATAACAAATGTACTTTGCAAATGTAGATCATCATCAATTATGAATAATTATTTAATTTATAAAAAGTTAAATCTAAAGACAATTCACACAAGTTTTTTTTCAAAAAACTTGGTTCGGAATAAGTGACTTTCGTTTTGTGAGATGCTTCGACTTCGCTCAGCATAAGCGATTCATACAAGTTTTTTTTTTCAAAAAACTTGGTTCTCTGCTTACATGTTTTGTGTGAAGTAGTTATAATCTTTAATAACAGTATCCACAAAATCTATAGGTTTTTGCGTGGTTTCAATCTCCATGACTTTAGTGATCTTATTAGAAAGCGATAAAATAATATTGTGCTGACCTTTAACACGTGCTTCATCGTAAAGATTTTTGATAAATTGCATTTCGTCATCTTTAAAAACCGTCACTTGACTATAGGTAGGAATATAATCTTTTGGAATCTCTTTTAACAAGGTATCATGAACACTTAACTTTACTTTTTCGCTAATCACTGTTGTACCTGCAGCTATATCTCCAACACGTTGACCATTACCTCTAATCAATATCGACAATACTGCTAATCCACCACTTGTTAACGATACATCTACAATACGAAGAATCCAACGTACAAAATAATTTGCAAAACTAGGTTTTGAGCCATCTAATTTTACAACTCTAGTCTTCATAGTATATTTACCAATGGTTTGACCATTCCAAAAGGTTTCTAATAAGACATAATACAAAAAAGCTGGTAATGACACTAAAAGCCATAATGCCCAAAGATCTGAATTATCAAGTGCCAAAGACATCATAATTATAATCATGGCAAAAAAATAAAGTCCGATAACTAAGGTGTCAATAAGGTAAGCCAATAGTCTATCTCCTAAATTAGCAACATTTTGTTGAATCCCTACATTTTGAGCGGTTTCTATTTGAAATTCTTCCATATTTTCTTTTCTTTGAAAGTAAATTAAATCCTCTAATGCGAGAAGCTGCTTTCGTTAAGCAAAATAAAGATAAATGGTTAAAATTTGAAAATGTTCTTTCAAATAATAATAGCATAGATCCTAACGAACTTTCAGACTTATATATTGAAATTACAGATCATCTCAGTTATGCCAACACGTTTTACAAAAACAGTAACACTGAGCGCTATTTAAATCAAATTGCATCGCAAGCGCATCAAAAAATTTACAAAACAAAAAAAGAATCTAAAAATCGTCTTATTTCATTTTTTAAAACGGAATTTCCATTGATGTTTTATCAGCATCATCGCGAGCTTTTAATTGCATTTTTTGTGTTTCTTTTGTTCTGTATCGCTGGAGCTTATTCGGCTGCTACTGATGGTGATTTTGTGCGTTCCATTCTTGGTGATGCTTATGTGAATATGACCTTAGACAACATTGAAAACAATGATCCCATGGCAGTTTACAAACAAATGGGAGAGTTTAACATGGCACTTGGCATTACCATCAATAATATAAAAGTAGCACTTATGGCTTTTGCCTACGGAATTATGTTTGGTATTGGATCTTTATTTATCATGATGCAAAACGGTATCATGCTTGGCAGCTTTCAATATTTCTTTTATGAAAAAGGCTTGCTTTGGGAATCTGTAAGAACCATATGGATTCATGGAACTTTTGAAATTTCTGTAATCATAATTGCTGGATGCTCTGGATTAGTTTTAGGAAATGGTATGTTATTTACTGGAACTTACACACGATTAGAAGCTTTTAAACGTGGTGTTATTAACGGACTTAAAATTTTAATAAGTACCATTCCATTTTTTATAGTTGCTGGACTTCTTGAAGGCTTTGTCACTAGACATACTGAAATGCCAGATTGGTTAGCCATTTGTATTATTGGTGGTTCACTTGCTATCGTTATTTTTTATTATGTGATTTACCCAAGACAGCTTTATAAAAAGTCCCAACAAATTCAACTTAATGAACTTAAAACCGACTAAAACAAAATGAAAAACTATATAGAATTAAAAAAGCAACGTGAATTCGGACAATTACTAGCTGATACATTTGCCTTTATTAGAAATGAATTCAAACCCTTTTTTGGTGCCATCATAAAAATATCTGGACCTTATGTAGCTCTATTTCTATTTGCTATGGTGTTTTACATATACATTATAGGTGATATGTTTAATTTTGATTTATTACAATCAAATCAATTTGGTGCTAGCCCTTTAAAAATGATTTTTGCCTATGTTCTCTATTTTGTTACTGCTATTTTAGCCTATACGTTTACAACATCAACAGTATTACATTACATCAAATCTTATATTGATAATAATGGTATTGCTAATGTTGACGACATTAAGCAAAATGTTTATAAGAGCTTTTGGAGTTTTCTTGGGCTTTCAATCCTTAAGGGATTAACCATCATTGTATCTATATTAATTTGTTGTTTACCTGTATTTTATTTTATAGTTCCAATGATTGTTACCTTACCTATTTTAGTGTTTGAAAAAAGTAATGCTGGTGATGCCTATAGTAAAAGCTATTCGCTTATAAAAGATGAATTTTGGATTACCTTAGCGACCATCATTATTTTTCTAATAATTTATTGGGTAGTTTCTAGCGTATTTGCTGTTCCAACAGTGATTTACACCTATGCCAAAATGGGTGTTTTTAGTGGTGAAATTGATCCTGGTAATTTTGATACTTTTATCGATCCTGTGTATATACTACTGAATGTTTTAAGCACCTTTTTTCAATACCTTCTTAATATCATAACTATTGTAGGAACTGCCTTTATTTATTTTAATTTAAATGAACGAAAATATTTTTCAGGCACTTTAGAACGCATTGACTCATTAGGAAAACTAGACGAGTAAATGAGGCTATTCTGGTTCTTTATCTGCTTTTTTTTATGTGTTCAGTTTAGCTCAACACAAGACAAAGATTCGGTTATATCTTATGACGATTCAGCACTTGAGGTCAGAGATATTTCAGAAGATGATCTTGAAAGTTATAAAAGTGATGATGATTTTAATTACATTGAGAGTGAGCCAGAAGATAATTTTCTTGTTAGAGCATACAACACTTTTGTAAATTGGATTAGCAATCTTATTCGTGAAATTGTAGAAGCTATTTTTGGTGTTGGTGAAGCTCAAGGGTTGTTATACTTTATCTTTAATGTAGTTCCATATCTTATATTAGCGTTATTGATTTTCTTATTGCTTCGGTTTTTCTTAAAAGTCAATTCAAGAACACTTATTACTGGTCAAAAAGAAGCGGCAAGTTTTCAGTTTACCGAAGAAGAGCAAATTATTAAAAATGAAGACATTAACGCATTAATCACTAAGGCAGTTTCAGAAAAAAACTACAGATTAGCCATTCGCTATTATTATTTGTTATCTCTAAAATATCTTACTGAAAAAGAAGTCGTTGTTTGGCAACAAGAAAAAACAAATGAAGATTATATTACTGAAATAAAATCTGAAACCTTAAAAAACAACTTTAAAAGCATTACAAGAATATACGATTATGTTTGGTATGGCGAATTTGATATTGACCAATTACGATTTGAAAGCCTTAAAACATCGTTTGAAACCTTAAACAATAGCATAAGTAATCGTGAGTAAACAAGTTAAATTTTATATCGCTTTAACTGCATTGGCAATTTTCGGAATTGTACTCTTAGAGTATTCTAAACCCAAACAAATCAATTGGTTTGCCTCTTATGTAAAGCATCATAAAATTCCGTTTGGCACTTATGTTTTTCATGAGCAACTTGAACGTTTATTTTCTGAATCAAAAATCACACATCTTGAAAATCCTCCTTATCAAAATTTATCGCAATCTGATAGTATAAATGGAACTTATGTCTTTATAAATGACTATGTTCAATTTGGCGACACAGAACTAGAAAAATTACTCGATTGGACCTCTAAAGGCAATACTCTTTTTATAGCTTCAGAAGATTTTGATGAACAACTGTTAGATACTCTACAACTTGACACAGATGTACTAAGCATTTTTGAAGTTGAAAGTGATCATTTTAAATTTCAGCTTAGTAACACTACACTAGACACTACAACTGTTGCTTTTGACAAGAGTAATTACGCTTCATTTTTTAATACCATCGACACACTTAACACCTCAGTTTTAAGCACTATAAAAGAAATTAAAGTTGATGAAGACACTCAAGATTCAATTCAAGTAAAAACACCTATCAATGCCATAAAACAACCATTCGGAAATGGCACTATTGTATTAAGTACTTTTCCGCAAGCATTTACAAATTACTTTATTTTAAATACTCCCAATCAAAATTACACAGCAGGATTGATGTCGTATTTAAGCGATTCTAAGCCATTATATATTGATCACCATTACAAGTCTGGAAAAGCATATTACACATCACCAATGTATATTTTATTAAACACCAAAGCTTTAAAATGGGCTTATTACATCATGCTTATTGGAGTTGTAGTCTATATAATTTTTGAAGGAAAACGTAAACAAAGAGCCATACCTATTGTAAAGCCTCTTAAAAATCAAACTTTAGATTTTACACGTACCATTGCTAATATGTATTACGAAAAAGAAAAACACTATGAAATTGCACAACATAAAATTCAGCATTTTTTAGAATACATCAGAACGCATTTACATTTAAGCACCACTACTATTAATGATGAATTTATAAAAAACCTTGCTGCAAGGAGTAATAATAGCATTGAAGACACAAAATCTTTATTCGAAACTATTGAATATTTTAGCCAAAACACTCAACTCGACAATATACAATTAGAGCGATTAAATACGCTTATAGAAACTTTTAAAAGTAATAACTCATGGAAGAAAAAGACCTAAATTTTGATAATAGAATTCCTTTAGAGGACTTAAAAAATGCGGTAGATCAAATCAAAAGCGAATTGCGTAAAGTTATTGTAGGACAAGATCAGTTTGTAGAATTGCTTATCGTAGCACTTTTAGCCGATGGTCATGTGCTTATAGAAGGTGTTCCTGGTATTGCAAAAACCATTACTGCAAAACTGTTTGCCAAAGTGCTTAAAACTAATTTTAGCCGAATTCAATTTACACCAGATTTAATGCCAAGTGATGTTTTAGGAACGTCTATACTAAACATGAAAGATTCAGAATTTGAATTTAAACCTGGTCCAATATTTTCAAATATCGTTCTTATAGATGAAATCAATAGAGCTCCTGCAAAAACTCAAGCGGCTTTATTTGAAACGATGGAAGAACGTCAGGCAACCATAGATGGTAAAACCTATACCTTTGAAGCTCCTTTTATGGTATTAGCTACTCAAAATCCGATAGAGCAAGAAGGTACTTATGCTTTGCCTGAAGCACAATTAGACCGTTTTATTTTTAAGATTAAAGTCGATTATCCGAGTCTTGAAGATGAAATTAAAATTATTGATTCTCATCATAAACGTCAAGGACAACTACCACAAACTATTATTGAGTCTGTACTTGACACCAAAAGCTTAGAAGAATACAAATCTAAAACTCAAGCTATTGTTGTTGAAGAAAAAATTATAAAATACATTGCTGAAATTGTTTCAAAAACACGAAATCATCCGCATTTGTATTTAGGTGGTTCGCCAAGAGCATCTATTTCAATTTTAAATACTGCAAAAGCTTTTGCTGCAATTAACGGACGAGATTTTGTGATTCCAGAAGATGTAAAAAAAGCTGTAAAACCAGTTTTAAACCACAGAATTATTCTAACTCCAGAACGCGAAATGGAAGGCATGACTACCGAACAGGTTGTAGATATGATTGTGCAATCTGTTGAAGTACCACGTTAAGAGTTATTAGAAATAGAAATCTATTGAAATAAAAGATGAAATTTATAAAGTCACTATACATACACAAACAATTTTACATCTATTTAGCTGTAATTTCGGTGTGCTTTTTAGTGTCTTATTGGCTACCACTTTTATATGCTTTTTCATGGATACTGGTTGTGTTTTTAGCGGTTCTTTTTATAACCGACTTGCTCCTCCTCTATCGTTTTAAAAATGCCATTAAAGCGCGACGCATTCTACCAGATAAATTATCTAATAGTGATGATAACTCTATTCCGTTAACGCTTAGTAACTACTATCCTTTTACTCTTTATATTGATGTTATTGATGAACTGCCTATTCAATTTCAAAAACGAGATTTTTCATATAAAACCATTTTAAAACCTAATCAAAATCATGATTTTACGTACGAAGTAAGACCTGTAGAACGTGGTGAATATGTGTTTGGTAATCTTAATGTTTATACCTCGTCTAAATTGCGAATTGTGAAGCGCAAATACCAGTTTCAAAATGAGCAAATGGTGCCTGTATACCCTTCGTTTATTCAAATGCAGAAGTACGACTTTCTAGCTATTGGAAACCATTTAACACAAATCGGACTTAAAAAGATTAGACGTATTGGCCATACTTCAGAGTTTGAACAAATAAAAGAATATGTTGTTGGTGATGACTACAGAACGATTAATTGGAAAGCCACTGCAAAACGTGCGCAATTGATGGTTAATCAATTTCAAGATGAAAAGTCGCAACCCATTTATTCTATAATTGATACTGGTCGTGTGATGAAAATGCCTTTTGATGGTTTAAAGTTATTAGATTACGCTATCAATTCGGCTTTAGCTTTTAGCAACGTCGCTTTAAAAAAACATGATAAAGTTGGATTACTAAGTTTTTCAAAAAATATTGAAACCTTTCTGCCAGCCATTCATAAAATTACTTATCTCAATAAAATTTTAGAGGCTTTATATAACATCAACACACAATTTACGGATAGTGATTACGGATTGCTATATGCGCAAATAAAGCGAAAAGTAACACATCGAAGTTTACTTTTACTCTATACAAACTTTGAGCACATTAGTGCTTTGAAACGCCAATTACCATACCTTCAAGCTATTTCTAAAAAACATATGCTTGTGGTTATTTTATTTGAAAATACTGAATTAGAAACACTTATTTCTACTAATGCTGAAGATTTACAAAGCATTTATCATAAAACCATAGCCGAAAAATTTGCTTACGAAAAACGATTGATGGTTAAAGAACTTCAAAAACATGGCATTCAAAGTATTTTAACTGCTCCTGAAGAGCTCACAATTAATACCATTAACAAATACTTAGAAATTAAAGCAAGAGGGCTACTTTAAGTGTCATTCTGACCGAAGCGGAAGAATCTTCATCATTTACAACTCCAGTTTTTCTAAATAGGTTAAGATTTCTCGGCAAGCTCGAAATGACAATTAAACATCATTAGAGTGTCATTCAAAGTCAAAGCACTGAAGCAAAGAATCTTATCATAATAATGCATAACTATAGATTCCTCCATTCTAATCGAAATGACATTAAAACACGATAATAATCAAACACTATTCGAGTATCATTCAGAACCAACATAGTGAAGCGAAGCATCTTATCATAATGCATAACTATAGATTCCTCCATTCTAGTCGGAATGATATTAAAACACGATAATAATCAAACACTATTCGAGTGTCATTCAGAGCGAACATAGTGAAGCGAAGCATCTTATCATAATGCATAACTATAGATTCCTCCATTCTAATCGAAATGACATTAAAACACATTAATAATCAAACACTATTCGAGTATCATTCAGAACCAACTTAGTGAAGCGAAGCATCTTATCATAATGCATAACTATAGATTCCTCCATTCTAGTCGGAATGACATTAAAACACATTAATAATCAAACACTATTCGAGTGTCATTCAGAGCGAACATAGTGAAGCGAAGCATCTTATAAATCCAAATCTTCAATCTTTCAATCATTCAATCATTCAATCCTTCAAACTTTCAAACTTTCAAACTTTCAAACTTTCAAACTTTTAATCATAAATACACTCTAAACATGAGGTTAGGCGTAAATCCTAAAGAAAACTTATCAATCACTTCAATATCATTATTAAAGTTGTTATTTCCGAGGTACTCTCTACTAATCAAATTATTTTTATTGTAAACATTTCGTATTGAAAGTCCGATTTTTCCCCTTAGCTTACTACCTTCAGAAAAGCTAAAGGTATAAGTAGACGATAAATCTAAGCGATGGTAATCTGGCAATCGTTTAGTGTTGATACCATCGTTAAATTGAATTCCGTTTGAAGTTTCTGTAGATTCTGTAAATGGTTTTCCTGTTTGCCAACGCCATCCTAAAGCAATTTGAAAATTTGAAATCTTATAACTCAATGATGTACTAAGCGAATGCATCACATTAGATCTAGATGTGAATGCTTTACCATTGTTTAAATTACGATAGGTGCTTTCAGAATTATTAAACGAATAACTTACCCAAGAATTAAAACCGTTAAACCGCTTTCTTAAAAACACATCTACACCATAAATGCTTTGCTCTCCTAAATTAAACTGACTGTTTTGCGGATTTAAAAACCCAAAGGACAAAGCTGTAATATTATCAAGTGTTTTGTAATAATTATCAATATCAAAAGTCCATCCTTTATTAGTATATATAAAACCTAAAGACACTTGCTTGCTGTTTATAATTGGAAACTCTTTTTCGTTTGCCAAACGCCAAAGACTGTTTTCTAAAGATAAATCGCTAATAATGGTTTCATCTATTTCACTAATCACTTGATTTTTAATTTCTCCAGATACTTGAAGCTTAAAATTTTTAAACAATTGTTTATACAATAAAAGTCTAGGTTCAAACTTATAAGTATTTAGCTCATCAAAATAAGTCACTCTTGCTCCAATAGAAATATCAAACAACTTTTTGTTTTTATAATCGTAATTGGCATACAAACTATGTGTTTGAACCATCGATTCATCTTGATCTAAAATAAACTCAAGATTAGCTGTGTTTTTAAAAATATAACCAACATCTTTTAGCGTGTATTGATAGCCTAACGTCAGAGTGTTTTTAGTATTAATCTTCTGTTGAAACTCCGTAGAAATTCCTGAATCATGAATAAGGTTTCGTTTTTCAAAATCTGAAATTTGTGAGCTGTTTTCTGAAGTTATATAATTATAATCCAATTCATAATCTGAAAAAAATGCAGCAGTATATTGCTTTAAATTTTTATTCCATTGTTTTTCCCAGCCCAAACTATAGCCTGTGTTTTTAATCGTCATACGATCATTAAATGTGCTATTAGCAGTTGTATTATTTACAGTATAATCTAACTGATTGTCGATAGAAATTAGACTTGCAAACACGTAGTTATTAGCATTCGGTCTATAATTCAATTTGATGTTATAATCTAAAAAGCTAAAATCGTTATCAGGATTATCGCCATTTTCAATTTTGGTACTTTCAAATACTTTATCTGCCAATCTATTAAAAGTAACTGTTTGATATAAATTGGCATAACTAGACCTTACTGAAGCTTGTATTCCTAGTTTATCTTTTATAATTGGAGTTTCGATTAAAGCATCTGCATTAATCCCATTAAAACCCATTTGAACTTGAAGTTCTTGTTCTATTTTGGTATTGGTCGTCATGGTAATAACGCTCGAAGCACGTTCTCCATATCTAGGATGCGAGCCTTTATTAATAAACGTAATATGTTTTGTTGCATTAGGATTAAAAGGAGAAATCATTCCGAAGAGATGTCCTTTATGGTATATATTTATTCCGTCCCAAACAAATCTGTTTTGATCCAATTTTCCGCCTCTAACCAAAAAACCAGAAGCTGTTTCGTTAGGACTCACAACTCCTGGTAATAATTGAATACTCTCCAAAACATCTGGTTCGGTTAATCCAGGTAAAATTGCAAGATTAGTTGGTTGTATTTCATACGAACCATCTTTTTGTTTTGAAATACCTTTAGCGAGATAACTTGTAATAACGACCTTTTCTAGTTCTTGAATACGTTCTTCGGAAGTCCTTTTATTTACAATAATATATCTGTGATCTACAACCTCAAAACTGAGTTGTGCTTGAAGCTCTATCTCAGACAAAACTTCGCTTAGTGTTCGTTTTTCTTTTTTTAAAGAAATTGTTTTATCAGGTAAAATATTGTCATAGTAAGAAAATCGAACATCATAAACCTCTTCAATAATTTCAAAAGCATTTTGTAAGGTTTCAGAATTGAAACTAATATAAAATTTAGCCTCTTCTTGCGAAAAGGCTAAACTAGGTAGTAATACCAAAAAGCAAATAATCAATTTTTTCACTTTATGTTCAAATAAATGTTTCCTTTTTCTTTTTCAAAATACTGTATTTGTAAAGACTTAAATACTGTTTTTAAAGCAGTGTTCAAATTTTTATGGGTAAAACTACCTGTATATAATATGTTTTCATCGATTGCATTAGAATGAATTTGAATATTATACTGCGATTCTAAAGCCGAAATCACATACTTTATTGGTACGCTTTTAAAGCTACTTTCGCCATAAATCCAACTCGGATTGACATTAGTAACATTCCATTGTTCAATGGTATTTCCGTTAATTCGTCTTACAGAATTTGTAGGACGAAGTATAAAAGATTCATCGTTAGTTTGTACGCTAACTTTTCCTTCAAAACATACCACTTCAAAAAGATCTTCAACTGTATTTACATTAAATTGAGTTCCTAAAACTTGAACCTTTCCATTAGCTGTTTCAACCGTAAATGTGCTTCCTTTTTTAACTTTAAAATACGCTTCGCCATCTAGGGTTAGCGTTCTATTTTCTTTCCAATCGTCTTCATTATAAGTTAAGGTAGATTTGGAATTTATAATGACTTCAGAACCATCTAATAATGCAATGGTTTTTTGCTCGCCAAAACTAGTTTCAATAGTTACTACATCATTACCAAGAATTGAAAACAAACCTATAAACAGCACAATTGAAGCAGCAATTCCTATAAACCAAGGGTTGCTATTTAAACGACGTACTTTTCTTTTTTTAAGAGCAATTTTTTCTTGAATTTTCTCAAAGGAAGGTTCAGTAGACGCTTCTAAAGCTTCATAGGCAACAAGTCCTTTTTTAAGTTTTAAAAATGATTTGTAATCACTTTCAGAAACTAAAGTTTTTAACTCAGCATCAGAGAGTTCTCCAGCTAACCATTGTGCTAAAAACGTATCGTTTTCGTTATTTTTATCTGTTATATTCATGACTTATCATATATAGGACAACTCTGTTTTAAAAAACCCTACTTTTATTTTCTTTTTTAAATATTTCCAATGTCTGCTCTTAAAACCAATAGTGCAGAATGCATTCGTTTTTCCACTGCTTTTACCGAAATACCTAACTGTGCTGCAATATCTTTATACGTCTTTTTTTCAATTCTATTAAGTAAAAACACTTCTCTTTGTTTTTCGGGAAGTGAGTCGATAGTGCGTTGCAACTTCTCCATAAATTCTTTTTCTAACATAATAAATTCTGGAGATTCATTGGTATGTTGATGCCTTATACTTTGTTGGTGCTTGTGTACCACTTTTTCATGCTTAACTAGATTTAAAAACATGTTTGATGCTACAGTATATAAATAGCTCTTTACTTTGTCAAATTCAACCCGACCACAATTATCCCAAAGTTTTACGAAGGTCTCTTGCAAAATATCTTCAGCTTTATCTATATCTTGGGTTTTAAAAAAAATAAAACGTCTTATATCTTTTGCATACATTTGATAAAGCTTTTCAAATGTTTTGGAATGACAAATATTATGTTGGTCTTTAGGCATTAAAAAGAATGAATGAATGAAGCTCAAAACTAATTAAAAAAAAATTAGAGAAAAAAGTAGGGTATTTTTTTTTAGAGTTGTCTTAGTTATGATTAATCGCTAAAAAAAATCAATTAACTTAAAAAATTCTATGATGAAAAATTTTAAAATATTTCTTTTAAGCTTTGCTCTTATAGCAGGTTTTTTAACCTCATGTTCTAATGAAGACTCAGTTGTTGAAGAACAAAACATTAACGAAACCGAAGCTATTACTCAATCTTTAAACCGACTTGCACAACAATTTGACAATGATGGTAATGTGGTTGCAACATCAAATCCTGCTGGTAACATTGTGTTTGATTTTGGTTTTGATTTTATATACCCATTAAACTTATCATTTAACAATGGAGCTACTGTTGCAGTAAATAACTTAGATGAGTTGATTGAAATTTTAATAAACTCAACTGATAATTTATACGTCAATGGAATCGAATTCCCTTTTGAAGTTGAAATCTATGATGAAGATTCTGATGCTATTGTTGTAATCAGTATTAATAACGAAGAAGAATTTCTTGATTTAATTGAAGACCTTTGGGATGATGATGATTCTTGTGAATGCTACGAAGTTTATGATCCTGTTTGTATTGAAATTCAAGATCCAAATGGAAATTCATTTGTTATTACTTATCCTAATGAATGCTATGCATTATGTGACGGATTTACTCCAAACGATTTTTCGAATAATTGTGAAGAAGACTACAATAATCCTGGCGGATTTGAATGTTTTGAATTTAATTTCCCTATCTCAATTGTAACTGATGCAGATGTTACAATTGTGGTTAACTCCCAAAATGAACTTGACAATGCACTTTATAATACATATAGCTTTGACTTTGTATATCCTTTCCAAATAACGACAGACGATGGTGACATTGAAACCATCGAAGATGCTGAAGATTTTTATGAAGAATTAGAAGACTGCTTTGATGATTATGAAGAACCATGTCTTTTAGATATTGCTTCTTTAGAAGTATTGTTGCAAGAATGTGACAACATGGAAGCAGAAATATATAATGCTAATGGAGACAACTTAGAAAATGAATATTATCTTGCCTTTGATGGCAATGGAGAATTGATTGTTAATGGCGAACCAACTGTTGTTGATTCTGGTTCGTGGAGTATTTCTACTACTAACGAAAATACCATTCTTACTATTAACGGTTTACTAACCTTTACAGATTTAAATGGTAGCTGGGAATTATCTGAATGTGAAGAGCTAGAACTAGAATTTACAAATGGAAACCAGTCTTTAGAAATTGACCTAGATTGTGAAGACATAATAGTTGAGCCTTGTGACGAATGCGATGATGAAGAATATGATCCTGTTTGTGTTGAATTTACTGATTCAAATGGTAATATTATAAGACTTCCATTTAATAATGAATGTGAGGCATTATGTGAAGGCTTTACTTCTGAAGACATTATAGACTGTGAAGAAAATAGCGATTGTACCATAGACCCTGTTTTAGTTATACTACTTGAATGTCCTTGGACTGTTAATAATTCTATAACTTATGAATTTGACGACAATGGAGAAGTAACCATTTCTGGATCTGGTTTAACAACTGTAGGATCATGGACTATTTTTATGGGTAATAATGGTTATCCAGTTGTAAATATTGAAGCAAACATCGGAAACTTTAATGACGAATGGCATTTTGTAGATTGTAACTTAATTAACAGTCTTCAAGTCAATAGTGCAACCAATCCTGCCTCTCAGATAGCATTAGATTGCGAATAGGCACAATAATAAGTTTATCTCATAAAAAAACCTTCAAAATATATTTTGAAGGTTTTTTTATTGGTCTTGGTGTTTTCTAAACTGTTTCACCTAACCAAGCTTTCATCATCCAAACTGTTTTCTCTTGCTCTGTAATCAATTCACTCATCATAGCGCTAGTACCTTCATCATTTGCATCACTAGAAACATCTAATATTTGGCGTTCTAGTTTAAGCAATTCAGTAAGCGAATCTACAATTAACTTTACAGCTTTATCATCCTGTGATATATCTTTTCCAACTGGAATTTTAGCCGCTTTTGAATAATCATCAAACGTATGTAATGGTGTTTCTCCTAAAGTTAAAATACGCTCAGCAATTTCGTCAACTTTTACATTTGCATCAGTATATAATTCTTCAAACTTCACATGAAGATCAAAAAATTGTTTTCCTTTTATGTTCCAATGAATTCCTCTTAAATTCTGATAATACAATTGAAAATTTGCTAATAAATCATTTAAATCATTAGCGATTGTCTGTGCTTTTTTGGTATCTAAACCAATACTATTTAGTGTCATACTTTTATATTGTTTTTATTGATACAAATTTAACACATAATTTATTTGCTCAATCATAGTTTTTATAAATAGTTTTTATATTTTTATAGTCTAAATAAATACAAAAATGACAATCACACAACTTCACTACGTTCTCGCTATAGCTGAACATAAAAATTTCACCAAAGCGGCCGAAAAATGTTTTGTTACGCAACCAACTTTAAGTACGCAAATACAAAAATTAGAAGATGAATTGGACGTTTTAATATTCGACCGAAGTAAAAAACCAATAGAGTTAACTGATGTTGGTCGGAAAATTGTACATCAAGCAAAAAATATTGTAGATGAGTCAGGTCGCATTCAAGATATTGTAGACCAGCAAAAAGGATTTATTGGAGGTGAGTTTAAGTTAGGAATTATTCCAACGATAATGCCAACATTACTTCCAATGTTTTTAAAGGCGTTTATCAAAAAATATCCTAAAGTAAAACTCAAAATTGAAGAGCTTACAACCGAAGAAATTATTACTCGTATTAACGATGGTCATCTCGATGCTGCCATTGCTGCTACACCTTTAGTTTTAGAATCTATTAAAGAGCGTGTTTTGTATTATGAGCCTTTTGTTGGTTATATTCCTAATGATCACAGATTATATAGCAAGAAAAAATTAGACACAACCGATTTAGATATTGATGACATTCTTTTATTAGAAGATGGTCATTGTTTTAGAGATGGCGTGATTAATTTATGTAAAACATTCAAAAACCATATAGATGATCAATTTCAATTAGAGAGCGGAAGTATAGAAACTCTAATCAAACTATCTAATGAAGGTTTAGGCATGACGTTATTGCCTTATTTACATACCATGGAATTAAACGATAAACAAAAAGACAAACTACGTCATTTTAATGAGCCTTCTCCAGCTAGAGAAGTTAGCATTATTTACCATAAAAATGAATTAAAGATGCAAATTATCGATGCTTTGCACAATACTATTTCTGGTATTATTAGAGGTGCGATTGCATTTCAAAATGTTGATATTATTAGTCCTATGCCTAAATAAAAAAACGCAGTTAAATTAAATTTAGCTGCGTTTTTTATGTAGTAAAAAGGTTATAACGAAAAATTTAAATAAAGAGATAACTGCTGCTTAGACTCTACATCTCCATTTAATAAATTTTGTTTTAAAGGCAGCGTATATTTAGCACCTAATAAAAATTTTCCTTTAGTGAATTCTGAGCCAACAGAAGCATTAAAAATTGATCCATCAGTATTTTTCAATTCTTCATCAAATTGTTCTATAGAGTCATATACGTCTCCTGAAACACCAACAAACGGTTTAATTGATGTTAACTTAACTTTGAAATTATAAAACAAACTAGTTGCATAACTAAATTGATTTCCAAATTTATAATCATTCTTGTTTTCAGATTTAAAATAGTAAGACATATTAGCTATAACACCAATGTTGTTTTTACTAAATCCATACATTAAAGTTGGAAACACATCTAAACTACCTGTTCCCACTTGAAACCCTGGGTTAACTTTATTAGTTAACTTTTCTTCAAACTCTCCTGTTGGAAACTTCACTCCCAAACCTATATTTAAAACGTGATCTGAACGTTCTCTATCTGTATTAAAATCGACTACACCCTCTTTTTTCTTTTTGTAAAATTTAAAGCGGTACCAACCCATTACATTAATATCTCCTAAACCACTTATTTGCTCAGAACGATCTTGAAAGTCACGCGTTAAATCCTGAAAAGGCACTACTGCACTCATATAAAAAGAATCATTTATTGGAACTGTTCCCCAAAGTTGATAGGTATTAAAACGTTCTTTACTTTTAGGTGAATCTTCAAATATTCCATCGCGAGATTCAAAGCTTTGGTGTATATATCTCAATCCAACAAAATTCGACATACTTAAATCTCCAAAAGAAGTGCTTCCGCTAGTTGTGGAACAACCACAAAGATCACAAGCGTAAACTTTTCCGAATAAAAAAGTCAATCCAATCAAAAGCACCAAGCTTTTGTTCCATTTAAAACTCTGAAAATCTCTCATCTTGTAAGAATTCATAATCGGTTAATGTTTTTAGAAAAGCAATGATGCTAGATTTTTCGTAATCAGAAAGTGTAATTCCGTAAGTTCCATCTTCTCTCAGTAAAGAAATGTCTACATTTCCATTATCAACTAATCCTGAATCGTAAAAATCTAAAACAACTTCTAATGTAGAAAAACGTCCATCATGCATATAAGGGAACGTTTTTTCAACATTTCTCAAACTAGGCACACGGAATTTATAAAGATCGTTTGGGTCTTCTAAAATATTAAATCTACCTTTATCATTTAACATCGGATTTACAGGTAGTCCGTTGTTTCTAAACGAATGATCAGTAAATAAATCTGTTGCATGACAACTTGCACATTTAGCTTGAAAACTATTTCTTCCATCCAATTCAATAGGAGATAACTGTACATTATCTTCTTCTCTAACATATTTATCGTATTTAGAATTAGATGAAATCATCATAACCATAAATTGAGATAAAGCTTTAAGCATGTTTTCACTATTCACTTCGCCATTTTCAAAAGCACGACCAAATTGATATTGATAATCAGCATCATTTTTTAATTTATCAATAACATTACTTAATGTTTCTCCCATTTCTAGTTCACTAGTAATCGGAATAATAGGTTGTAAATCTAAATGTGACGCTGCTCCATCCCACATAAAATCCATTTGATAAGCCATATTTTGAATGGGTTGCGCATTTCTAAATCCAATACCACCATTTACACCATGGCTTAAATTATGCCCATGATGAGTAAATGCAAATGCTTGTTCATGACAAAATGCACAAGGGATTGAATTATTTGAAGACAATCTCCCATCGTAAAACAATGATTTTCCTAGTTCAAAACCTTCCTGAGTTAAAGGATTGTTATCTAAATCATAAACTAAATCTGGAAAATTAGATGGTAAATCTAGAACCAATGGCTTTGATACATACAAACTGTCATCATTTGAACAAGACACCAAAACTAGTTGAAGAAAAATAACTATAATTAGTTTTTTTTTCATTTTAGTAATATTTAAATTTGAGTATAAAGTGCCAGAGAAAGCAATTAAACAATCACTCTCTAGCACCTTAAACTTAACCTCAAATTAATTATGTACGTGATGTACTTCAAAAATTCCCATTAAATTATTTGCGATAACAGGAGTTGTTTCTTGATTTGTGTGTACTTGATTATAGCCATCTGAGAAATTAATAGATGTTTCACCATCAAAAACTTTAGAGATATCGGCAACAATATGAACTTCTGGCTGAGCTGATTCTCTAACTCTAACCGTGTTTGGAAATGTAAGAGTTACTTCTCTATAATTATCTAAAGATGTACCTACACTTCCCATATGTATATTAACTGGTTCATTAGTATCTAAAGTATTAGAAGTATAAGTTCCATCAAAACGCATAAATCTGTAACCTGTAGCCCAAGACCATAACATTCCTTCTTCTTGAGCAAGGTCTAAGAAATCTCCTTGACCTTCTGCTCCTAATGCAAAACGTCCTTGATCTACACCAATACCAAAAGTAATTTCAGTATAATTAGCTGCATCTACGTTATCTAAAGTTATAAATATTTCGCCTGCATTATTCCCATCGGCTTCATCAACAATAAATATATTATCTTCTGTTGGATATGTATATACATTTCCATTATCATCTTTAACACGTACATTACTAATGATGTACTTAAGTGTTTCTAATTGGTAAGATTCTTGATTTGATTTACTATAAGACGTGCCAAAAATAAAGTCTTGGTCTCCAACTCCATTGTCAAATTTTAAAACTAACTCTCCTTTTTGTCCTGCAAGGTCTTCTTGTGATGCGTCATCATCTGATGAACATGATATGATTGATATGCACAGTAATAGTGCAAATGTAATTTTTGTAATTTTCATTTGTATTTGATTTAATTATTGAATAATATACTATTAAGGAAGCACTTTACGGTCTTCCTTTAAGGTTTCAAGTTTTAGTATAAAAACTGAATAAAACGATAAATAAATCTTACGAAATAGGAGGTTTATAAAGCTTAGATCCTAAGCTAAATGCATAAAGATTGGCATACTTATAATTGTGAACTACACTCCATTTACTAACATAGATATCCTTTTGCTTTTCTAAGGTTTTATGAAAAAAAACAGGAAAAAAAGATTCAGCCAAAACATTACTTATTGTATTTGAACTACTATTTGAAGTCTTAGTAGAAACTACCTGCAATTGTTTTGATAAATGACATTTTCCGTTACATTGTAATTCTGGCTCTTCTTTATTTACACAATAGGTTTCGATAATATAATCAATATTTAACTGATAATACAAAACCTGACCAACATAGTATATTGGTCGAAATGCAAAAGCTAGTAGTAATATGAAAACGAATAATTTCTTCAGGACACTAATTTTGCAACAAAGTTAATCTAAAATGAATTCATGGTGAAACTAAATATAAAAAAAGAGCGACTCATTGAGTCGCTCTTTTTTATGCTTTTAATAATATTAAACATTGATCTAATTCAGGGTTCTGTAGAATTAAAGATTTGATATAAATCTTAAGCTCTTCAATTTCGTAAGGTAACAAACGACTAAGTGCTTTTTTTAATTCTTTACAAAACAATGTACTGTCAAAACTTACTTTTGCAAGTACAGTTTTGGTGTACTCGAACATTGCTCTTGCCATAATGTAAAGTTAATTTAGGTTTTAGTTAAGTAGATTTATGTATAGGCTTTCCATTTTGATTACCTTATAAATTTAGTAAAAAATTTGATTGCTTGTTGAACCTAAACAAAAATTTAACAGAAAAAATAATATTTTAAAACCTATTATCGCCATCAAGCAAATCGCCTAATCCACCAAGAATACTACCTTCTCCTCTATCTTTCCCTCCGCTTCTAGGTGCAGATGCTAACACTCGTCCAGCTAATCTGCTAAATGGTAAAGATTGAATATATACAGTACCAGGACCTTGTAATCTTGCAAAGAATAAACCTTCTCCACCAAAGATGGTATTCTTAATACCTCCAACAAATTCAATATCGTAATCCACTCCTTGCGTAAAACCGACAAGGCATCCTGTATCGACTTTCATTACTTCACCAGCTTGCAATACTTTTTTAGCCATTGTTCCTCCTGCATGTACAAATGCCATACCATCACCTTCTAACTTTTGCATGATAAACCCTTCACCTCCAAACAATCCTCGACCTAATTTTTTTGAAAACTCAATACCAACACTAACGCCTTTAGCTGCGCATAAAAAAGCATCTTTCTGGCAAATGAACTTTCCATTAAATTCTGTTAAATCAATAGGAATAATTTTACCAGGATAAGGTGAGGCAAAAGATACATTTCGTTTGCCTGTTAAGTCGTTATAAAAAGCTGTCATAAATAAACTTTCGCCTGTAAGTATACGCTTACCAGCTCCTAAAATTTTTCCGAAGAATCCAGAATCTTTTTGAGAACCATCTCCAAAAACAGTTTCCATTTTAATACCTTCATCCATCATCATAAAGCTTCCTGCTTCAGCAACAACACCTTCATTAGGATCTAACTCTATTTCTACAAATTGCATTTCTTCGCCGTAAATTCTGTAATCTATTTCATGTGATGTCATAATTCTATATCTTTAGTTGTTGATTTATTTATAAGTTGAATTGTTTTGACTTTTGTTACAGACTAAAAAAATTCCAAATTCTAAATCCATAATTCCTACTGCAAACTTTTCACTTTACACCTTTAACTTTTAACTTTAATACTCCATTCAAAATTAAAATCGGAAACTTGAATACCTTCCGAATTTATACCTTTAGAATTTAACACTATACTTTGTCCTTCTCCTGTTTGAATAGCTTTAGTAATTAAATCATCGATGGCTTGACCTTGGTTACAGGTAAAACGTATTCGTCCAGTGGCTTTTTTACTATATGTCGCATTATTACTGGTTACTAACATCGACATTTTTTGTCCGCTTGACTTAATTTTAGACATCACTAAAGCTCCAGTGGTTAACTCTGCAGCCATACCTTGTACTGCCCAAAACATCGATTTAAACGGATTTTGATTGATCCACCTGTGCTTAACTGAAACTTCACAGGCTGTATCAGATAGCGACTTTGTACGTACACCACAAAAATAAGCAGCAGGCAATTTAAATAATAAAAAGAGATTTAGTTTTCTTGGCGAAACAGTCATATTTACTAGAAGTTTCAGCTAAAATATTGAAAATAATCCATATTTCAATTTGTTAATATTATGTTAATTTTTAGTACTATGCGTAACATAATACCTTCTTTTAGACATATATTTGCATAAGAAATTACTATATGTTTTAAAAATCATGCAAGACAATCATCAAAAAAACATCGCAACATTTATTCATTTATCTACGTTTAGCAGGTTTATCATTCCGTTTGGAAACTTTATTGGACCAATCATACTATGGATGGCTAATAAAGAAAAATCAGAATTTGTAGATGCACATGGTAAACAAGCTATCAATTTTCAAATGAGCATCCTTTTGTATGCACTAGTTCTAGGATTACTAACGGTTCCGTTTTTTCTTTTCAATGTAATTAGTTCTTTAGACTTTCTAGATATTAATGCTTTTGATGGCATACATATTAATATCTCAGAACCTTCGCCTCTATTGTATTTAGGAGGCGGATTAGGTGCTTTGGCTGTATTAGGCTTTATATTAGAACTTGTATTTATTGTTATCGCTAGTTTAAAAGCTAGAGATGGAGAGTTTTATCATTATCCGTTAACTATAGACTTTATAAAATAAAAATAATATTTCATCAATTAACCATCAATCATCAATCAAAAAATGAACAGTTTATCAAAACTAAATCTCACTAAAGTATGAAGATAGAAAACACAAAAGCTCAAATGCGTAAAGGCGTATTAGAATACTGCATATTATCGGTCTTAAAAGATGAAGATGCTTATGTTGCAGAAATTCTAGGTACACTTAAAGACGCAAAACTGCTTGTAGTAGAAGGTACGATTTACCCTTTACTTACGAGACTTAAAAATGCTGGATTACTCAATTATCGTTGGGAAGAATCCACCTCAGGACCTCCAAGAAAGTATTATGGGCTTACAGAAACAGGACAATTGTTTTTAAAAGAACTTAATGGCACTTGGACCGAATTACAAAACGCAGTTAATATAGTAACCAGTCAAAAAACAAAAAAATAATGAATAAGACAGTCAACATAAATTTAGCAGGTATATTCTTCCATATCGATGAAGATGCATACTTAAAATTACAGCGCTATCTTGAGGCTATAAAACGTTCATTTACAGACTCTCAAGGTCAATCAGAAATTATATCAGATATAGAAGCACGTATTGCAGAATTATTTAACGAACGTGTTCAAAACGAAAAACAAGTTATTAGAATTAAAGAAGTCGATGAAATTATTGCCATCATGGGACAACCAGAAGATTATTTGGTAGATGACGAAATCTTTGAAGACGAACCTAAAACATCGTATCAAAAAAGTTCAAGTCATAGATCTTCTAAAAAGTTTTTTCGTGATACAGACAACTCTTATATTGGTGGAGTTTCTGCTGGGTTAGGACATTACTTTGGTATCGATGCCATTTGGATTCGTTTAATATGGATCTTACTAATTTTTGGTGCAGGAACTGGAGTACTACTATATATCCTTTTATGGGTTTTAGTTCCTGAAGCTAAAACAACATCAGAAAAACTAACCATGACTGGTGAACCAGTTAACATTAGTAACATCGAAAAAAAAATTAAAGACGGATTTGATAGTGTATCGCAAACTGTTTCAGACACGGTAAAAAATGTAGACTTACCAAAGCAAGGACAAAAAATTAAGTCCTCATCAAAAACCTTTTTTGATACCATTGGTGATATCATTATGTTCTTCTTTAAAGTGTTTGCAAAATTTATTGGAATCATCTTAATTATCGTAGGAGCAGCAACCTTAATTTCGTTGTTGATATTTTGCTTAAGTCTTGGAGCCATAGACGTCATTCATTTTCCTGGACTAGATTTGTTTGAAGCCGCAAATGCAGCAAATACACCTGTGTGGCTAATTTCATTAATCTCACTATTTGCCATTGGAGTACCATTTTTCTTTGTTTTCTATTTAGGACTTAAAATTTTAATCAATAACTTAAAATCTATTGGCAATGTTGCAAAATTCACACTTTTAGGTTTGTGGCTAATGGCAATTATTGGTAGTGTTATTATAGGCATTAGACAAGCAAGTGAACATGCTTATGATGCTACTGTTAGCAAAAAAGAACTACTCAACATTAAAACTAATGATACATTAACACTCACTATGGTTAATAATACCATGTATAGCAAGCAATTTGGAAGACATGGCAATTCTTTAAGAGCTGTATACGATGAAAATGATGAAAAACTCATTTACAGTAGAGATGTTAGACTTATTGTACGTTCTACAAAAGATTCATTAGCTTCAATTAATATTGAAAGAACTGCTGAAGGCAGAAATTATAAAGAAGCTAAGCAAAGAGCACAAGAAATAAATTACGGTTACAATTTAACAAATAAAAAACTTGAACTAGATGGCTTTTTAACTACAGCTTTTGAAAACAAATTTAGAGATCAAGAAATAGAAGTTACATTATACTTACCTGAAGGCACTATTCTTTATGCTGAAGACAACACCTATTCATATCACAGAAACTCTAGTTACTATAATGACATTTTAGATAATGGTATGGAAAATCAGTTTTTAGAGATAACAACTAATGGCGTGAAATGTTTAGACTGTCCTGAAGATGAAGAATTCAAGGTAAAGGTAGATATTGAAAACGAAACTACTGGACTCAAAATAAATGATGAAGGCATTGAAGTAAATACCGAAGATAGTAGCCTAAAAATTGACAATGATGGTATCAAAGCTAAATCAGACAGCGTAAATCTCAACATCGATGATGATGGTATAGAAATCACTTCAGATGATAATTAACAATTCAGAAACATAAATCAACAGTTCAGGTATTTCAGTTTTGAAAACCATTCTAAAACTGAAATATTTGAACCATCAATCAAAAAACGAACAATTAATCATTAACACACTGAAATAATTCAGTAAAAAACAATCAATCATGACAACACTAATAAAAATCATTGTAAGCGCTCTACTGAGTGTGCTATTAGTGTCTTGTAACTTCGATATGAACTTTGGAGTTAAAGGCAATGGAGATGTGACAACAACTAACAGAGAAATAAATGAAGATTTTAATACCATCTCTGCAAATGAAGGCTTAGATGTTTACCTTACTCAAGGTGATACCGAAGGTATTAGAGTACAAGCCGACGAAAATCTTCAAGATATTATTCTTACTGAAGTTGAAAATGGCGTATTAAAAATTCACACCAAAGAAAACATTAGTCATGCAGCTTCAAAAAAGGTAATCGTAAATTTTAAAACTATTGATAAAATATCAGCATCTAGCGGAAGCGACCTTACATCAACTTCAGTCATTACTGCAGACGAACTTGAAGTTTATACATCTAGTGGTAGTGATGCAAAACTAGACGTTAAGGTCAACCATCTCGTTTGCGAATCTTCTAGTGGTAGTGATCTTAAAATATCTGGCACAACGCATACACTCAGAGCTGAAGCTTCAAGTGGTAGCGATATTAAAGCAGCCAATCTTAAAGCTGTCAGTACCATGGCTAAAGCGAGCAGTGGCGCAGATATTTCAGTAAATACTTCAAAAGAATTAACGGCAAGTGCCAATAGTGGAGGCGACATAAAATATTATGGAAATCCTGAAAAAGTAGAAAAAAACGACGGTCCATCTGGAAGCATAAAAAAAAGATAACCTGCTAAAAATCAACTAACCAACTTGTTTTTTTAAGCCATTTCAAACTCAATTTCGAGTTTGGGATGGTTTTTGTTTTATATTTGTTATAACACTTAATGTAAACGAATGAAAAAAATTGCCTTATTTCTAATAATTACCTTGAGTTTTTGTGTTTTTGGTTTTTCGCAAGATACAGATAAAATAAAAGGAGATAGAAATGTAACCATTAAACAAACCTACATTGACGACTTTAATACAATTATAGTTGGTGAAGATTTTGAAGTTGAACTATACTTTAACAGTAAACCTTCTGTTGAAATTGAAACTGACGATAATTTACATGAATATATTACAATTGAAGTGATTGACAGTGTGCTTACTTTTAGAACAACAAAAGACATTAGGTCTAAAAAAGCCATGAAAATTAAAGTAAATTACAGCAATGGGTTTTCACATATTGAAACACGAGATAACGCCGAAATAAGATCATTAACTTCTTTAGAGCTAGATAATGCAAGCTTAAAAACTTCAGGATCTTCAAAAGCATACTTAAACATTAAAGCCACTAACTTCAATATTAATAGTTTAGATAAAGCTAAAGCAAAACTCAATCTAACTGCGACAAATACTACTATACAATTGAGCGATAATAGTAAACTTAGTGCTCTTATTAACTCTACAGAAACCACAATAGATTTATATCAACGTGCTAGTTTAGATGTTGAAGGTACAACCGATAATTTACTTTTAACCTCTGATAACAATGCAAAATTTGATGGTAAAAATTTCACTGCAAAAACCTGTACTGCGATATGTGAATTTGATAGCGACACTTATTTAGAGGTTACCGAATCTATCATTATTGAAGCCTCAGGATCTAGCGAAATCTACCTGTTTGCAAATCCAAAAATCACGATAAATAAATTTACTGATACTGCAAAACTTCAGAAAAAAGAAAAATAATAACCAATTAATAACTTTAACTCTAATTAACTTAAAATGAAGAAAACACTTTTACTACTTGCGATTCTCATATCTATAGCGTCGTGTAAAAATGACACTACAAAAGCAGAAACAACTACGGCATCAAAAGAAGATGTACAAGCTTTTTTAGATGAGTACACTGGAGAATTCACAAAACTATACTATGAATCTGCACTTGCAGAATGGGATGCCAACACCAAAATTGTAGCAGGTGATACTACTAATGCTTACAACGTTCAAAAAGCTAATGAAGCTTTAGCAAAATTTACTGGAAGCACAGATGTTATTGAAAAAACAAAACAATTTCTTGAAAACAAAGGTGATTTAGACATCGTACAAATACGTCAGCTTAACACTATTTTATATGCAGCTGCAAATAATCCTGAAACGGTTTCAGAGTTAGTTAAAGTTCGTATAGCTGCTGAAAATGCTCAAAACGAAGCCCTTTTTGGATACGACTTTCAAGTTAACGGAAAATCTGTTACTACAGGAGACATCGATAAAGTATTACGCGAATCTAATGATGAAGCCGAACGTTTAGCGAATTGGGAAGCCTCAAAAGCTGTTGGTAAAGGCCTTAAGGATGGATTAAAAGACTTGAGAAAACTACGTAATGAAACAGTGAAAGCTTTAGGTTATGACGATTATTTCACTTACCAAGTTTCAGATTATGGAATGACACGTCAAGAAATGCTAGATGAAATGAACAAGATGGTTAAAGAAGTTTGGCCACTATATAGAGAATTACATACTTGGGCTAGATACGAGCTTGCTAAAAAGTTTAACGCTAAAGTTCCAGAGTTTCTTCCAGCACACTGGTTGCCTAATCGTTGGGGACAAGATTGGAGTTCGCTAGTTACTGTTGAAGGTTTAGATATTGATGCTGCTTTAGCAGGTAAAGATCCTGAATGGATTGTAAAAGAAGGCGAAAATTTTTACAAAAGCATTGGCTTTGATCCTCTTCCAAAGAGTTTTTATGAGAAATCAAGTATGTATCCTCTTCCTGCTGATGCTCCTTACAAAAAAAACAATCATGCTTCAGCATGGCATATGGATTTAGAAAATGATTTGCGTTGCTTAATGAGTGTTGAACCAAATGCTGATTACTACGAAACCATTCATCATGAATTAGGTCATATTTATTATTACCAAGCTTACACCAATCCAAATGTTCCTCCTTTACTTCGTGGTGGAGCTAATAGAGGTTACCATGAAGCTATTGGAAGTTTATTAGGTTTTGCTGCCATGCAAAAACCATTTTTAGCTGGTAAAGGTCTTGTAGACGCAAATGCAAAAATTGACGAAACTCAAAACTTACTAAAAGAAGCTTTAAGTAATATTGTGTTCTTACCATTTTCAGCTGGTGTTATGACCGAATTTGAAAATGCGTTATATGCTGAAAATTTATCAAAAAATGAATTTAATAAAAAATGGTGGGAACTAGCTAAAAAGTATCAAGGTATGGTTCCTCCATCAGATCGTGGAGAAGAATTTTGCGATGCTGCTTCAAAAACACACATAAACAATGATGCTGCTCAATATTATGACTATGCTGTATCTTATATTTTATTGTTTCAGTTTCACGATCACATTTCTAAAAACATCTTAAAACAAGATCCGCATGCAACTAATTATTTTGGAAGCAAAGAGGTAGGAACGTTTTTAAAAGGTGTTCTAGAAACAGGAGCTAATAACGATTGGAGAAAATTACTTTATGAAAGTGTTGGTAGTGAAATGAGTGCTAAGCCAATGTTAGAATATTTCAATCCGTTAATGGACTATCTAAAAGAAGTAAACAAAGGAAGAACACATACGCTTCCTGAAAGTTTATAGTGTCATTTAAATTCAATAAAAAAAGAGCTTAAAGAAATTAACTTTAAGCTCTTTTTTATATCTATATTTTACAATACTAATTGTAAGTAGACGTACTTACCTCAAAACTTGAATCTTTAGCCGCTAAATAACGCTCAGCATCTAAAGCAGCCATACATCCTGTTCCTGCAGCTGTTACAGCTTGTCTATATACATGGTCTGCAGCATCACCCGAAACAAACACACCATCAATATTAGTTTTTGCTGTTCCAGGCACATTAATGATATAACCTGTTTCGTCTAAATCTAAAAAGTCTTTAAAAATATCTGTATTGGGTTTATGACCAATAGCTACAAAAAAGCCAGTAGCAGGAATCTCAAATTTTTCATTTGTTTTATTATTAAAAACTCGAACTCCAGTAACAACTTGTCCGTCACCTAAAACCTCATCAGTTTCAGTATTATAAAGAATATCAATATTTTCAGTATTCTCAACTCTAGCTTGCATAATTTTAGAGGCTCTAAATTCATCTCGTCTTACTAGCATTGTTACTTTCTTACAAAGTTTAGATAAGTAGTGCGCTTCTTCACAAGCTGAATCTCCTGCACCAACAATTACAACTTCTTGATTTCTATAAAAGAATCCATCACAAACAGCACAAGCAGAAACACCTCCTCCAAGTTTTAAATATTTCTGTTCTGAATCTAACCCTAAGTACTTAGCAGAAGCTCCAGTTGAAATAATAACAGTATCACAATGAATTTCTTTAGTTTCGTTTACCCAAACTTTATGAATATCTCCCGAAAAATCAACTTTAGTAATCCATCCGTCACGAATATCTGTTCCAAAACGAGCAGCTTGATTTTGAAGCTCTATCATCATTTCTGGTCCTGTAATTCCATCTGGATAACCTGGGAAGTTCTCTACATCATTAGTCGTTGTTAATTGTCCTCCAGGTTGTGTTCCTTGATATAAAACTGGATTCATATTTGCTCTTGCAGCATATATAGCAGCAGTATATCCTGCTGGTCCTGATCCTATGATTAGGCATTTTACGTGTTCAATAGTCTCTGACATATTTTTATTACATTTTTTCTAAAACAAAAGTAGAATTTTTGAGAGAAACCTAACATAGAAGTTATCAACAGTTCCTATTTAAATATTCATGTTTTCAATAGGAACCAAAAACACAACCGAAGAACTTAAAACAATCAGTAAAATTTCTAAATAAACTAAAACCAATCAATCTCTTGTTGGCACATGGGAACTCATAGGAGTTTATAATTATAAAAAAATACTATAAAAGACTCTTTTAAAACCTCTGAAGACTATAGACAAGTAAAAATGTATACCTCCTCTGAAGTTATGTGGAGCAAAAGTGTTCCAAAAGATTTTACTGAATGGTTTGGTTATGGATCATATGATCTTAATGACAATACACTTTCTGAAGTTTTAGATTATGGTTCAAAAATTATGAGTGAGATTATTCAAGAGAAAAAAGAATTTATTTATGAAATCCATTTAACTGAAAACTCATTTATTCAAATTGAAATTGATGACGATGGTAATCGTATCTATATTCTGAAAACTACAAACGAATAGAATAAAAATTGAAACTATCATACATTAAAAAAAGCTGAACATTTCTGCTCAGCTTTAGCTTGTCGGAGTGGCAGGATTCGAACCTGCGACCTCCGCGTCCCAAACGCGGCGCGATAACCGGGCTACGCTACACTCCGAATTGGTTATCTTTAAATTTTAAAAAGCAAAATCTTACACTTTCTAAAATCGGATTGCAAATATATATCTTTTCTTTAAAAACTGATACATTTTATTATTAAATTTAAAGTCTAAAGCTTTTTTTATGACCTTTAAGAATAATTTTTTAGTGTTCATTGTATTTTATGCTTTACTAGCCTGTGCTCAAGATAAAAACCCAATAAACACAGAACACACTTACGAAGTGATTGTCGAAGACCTCAACAATCCTTGGGGATTTGTTTTTCTTCCCGATAAGTCAATATTAATTAACGAGAAAGATGGCAGAATTATTCACTTTAAAAACGGAAAAAAAACTGAAATTAAAAATGCACCTAATATCTATAATCACGGACAAGGAGGTCTTTTAGACATCGTATTACATCCTGATTATACTAATAATGGCTGGATTTATTTAACCTATGCTTCTTCTGATGAGAATGATAAAGGTGGTCATACAGCCTTAATGAGAGCTAAACTTAAAAATAACACCTTAATAAATAAGGAACTTCTTTATAAAGCTTCACCTAACACAACTAAAGGCCAGCATTTTGGCTCAAGAATTGTTTTTGATGACAAAGGTTATCTATACTTTACGATAGGAGATCGTGGAAATCGCGATAAAAATCCTCAAGATATTACTCGTGATGGCGGAAAAGTTTATCGCTTACATGATGATGGTCGAATTCCCGATGACAATCCATTTGTAAACAGTCTAAACGCAAAAAAAGCAATCTACTCATATGGACATCGAAATCCGCAAGGCATGACTATTCATCCTGATACTAGAGCCATTTGGACACATGAACATGGTCCAAGAGGTGGAGATGAAATAAACATAATACAAGCAGGAAAAAACTATGGCTGGCCAGTAATTAGTTACGGAATAAATTACAGCGGAACTCGCTTTACAGATATAACTAAAAAAGAAGGCATGGAACAACCGTTACATTATTGGGATCCTTCAATTGCACCTAGCGGAATGGCTTTTATTTCAAGTAACAAGTATAAAGGTTGGAAAGGAAATCTGCTTATTGGCTCTTTAAAGTTTCAGTATTTAAACAACTGTTATATTAAAAATGGTAAAGTAATAAAAGAAGAACGATTACTCGATGGGTTAGGTCGTGTTAGATCTGTAAATCAAGGTCCTGATGGTTTCATTTATGTTGGCATTGAAAATTTAGGAATCGTAAAACTACTCAAGAAATAAAGTACCATATCAGTAATAATTCGTAAAACTAAAATTGAGTACTAAAAACTAAAAAAGAAGTTTCAAAAATTAAACCATAAACTGAGCATAAATAATTAAATTTGTAGATACATTTTAAAACAAAATTATGCTCATCATAGGTATTGCTGGCGGAACTGGATGTGGAAAAACCACAGTGGTCAATCAAATTCTAAACCAACTTCCTGAAGGTGAAGTTGGAGTTATTTCTCAAGACTCCTACTACAAGGACACCTCTCATTTAAGTTACGACGAACGTGTGAAGATTAATTTTGACCATCCTAGATCTATTGATTTTGAATTGTTAGAATCGCATTTAAAAGACCTTAAAAATGATAAAGCTATTGAGCAACCAGTATATTCATTTGTTAAGCACAATAGAACTGGAGACACCATAAAAACTCTTCCTAGAAAGGTAATGATCGTTGAAGGGATTTTAATTTTAACAAACCCTGAGCTCAGAGACATGTTCGACATAAAAATATTTGTACATGCAGATAGTGACGAACGCTTAATTAGACGACTTAAAAGAGATATTTCAGAACGTGGACGCGATATTGACGAAGTCTTGTCAAGATATCAAAACACCTTAAAACCAATGCATCAACAATTCATTGAACCAATGAAGGAGTATGCAGATATCATTATACCTAACAATAAATACAATACTGTAGCTGTTGATATTGTAAAAACTATTATTAATGAAAGACTGAATTAATGAGTAAATATCTCAAAAACATATTTGTCATTATCTTTATTGTTTTTTCGGTTTGGATGCTATTTATTGATTCTAACTCGCTAATGATTCATCACGAACTTAATGAAGACATTTCCGATTTAGAAGACGAAAAAGAATATTACCGAAAGGAAATCGAAAAAGACAAAAAGGCAATAAAAGAATTGAGTACAGAAGATGGTATTGAAAAATTAGCTCGTGAAAAATATTATATGAAAAAAGATAATGAAGACATTTATATCATTGAATATGAAGACAGCTTAAAAACTAAAACAAAAGATGACTAAATCTTTATTTAAACAATTTTCTGAAGTTTCCTCAAAAGAATGGAAGCAAAAAATTCAGGTAGATCTTAAAGGCGCAAATTACAACGATACACTTATATGGCAAACCAATGAAGGTATTGATGTAAAACCATTTTATCATAAGGACGAGTTTGATGAACTTCCAGAGGTTTCTGCTTCAAAAGCAACAACCTTTAAAATTTGTCAAACCATATTTGTAGCAGATGTAAAAAAATCGAATGCAAAAGCCTTAGATGTCATTTCAAGAGGTGCTGAAGCCTTGAAATTTATTATTCCAACCGATAGCGTTTCCATAGAACACCTTCTTAAAAATATTGATCTATCCAAGATTAGTACCTACTTTGAGTTACAGTTTTTATCTTCAGAATATGTAAAACAAATACAGGTTCTAAAAAAAGAAGATGTTTCTATATACATCAATACAGATATTATTGGCAATCTAGCAGCTTCAGGAAATTGGTTTTCTAACCTTAAAGACGACCACAATCATTTTGAATCTATAGTCAACACTACAAAAACATTAAGTATCAATGCGTCGCTTTACCAAAATGCTGGAGCAAATATCATTCAACAACTAGCATACGCACTTGCGCATGCCAATGAATATTTAAATCATTTTGATAAAAAATTAGATCTCACGTCAAAAGAGCAGTTACAAGTTGTCTTTAATGTATCTGTTGGTACAAATTATTTTTTTGAAATTGCAAAGCTTCGTGCTTTGAGAGTGCTTTGGAAAACTTTAGCGTCTGAGTATAATGCAAATCCTGAATGTCACATTTTTGCTTTACCTTCAATGCGAAATAAAACCATATACGATTACAACACAAATATACTAAGAACCACTACAGAATGTATGAGCGCAATTCTTGGTGGTGCTAATACAATTAACAACTTAGCATACGATGTCGTTTATCACAAAAGCAATGAATTTAGTGAACGTATTTCCCGCAATCAATTACTCATTTTAAAACATGAGAGCTACTTCAATACAGTAAATAATCCAGCTGATGGAACCTATTATATCGAATCATTAACCAATCAAATTTTAGAAAAGGCTTTAGAATTATTTAAAGATATAGAAGAGAATGGAGGGTTTTTAAGCCAACTAAAAAACGGAACTATTCAAAGAAAAATTAAAGAGAGTGCTACTAAAGAACAGGCTCAGTTTGATGAAGGAAAACTTGTACTATTAGGTACTAATAAACATCCAAATAAAGAGGATAAAATGCAACATGAATTAGAAATTCATCCGTTTTTAAAAACTAATCCTATCAAAACATTAATTGAACCAATACTTCAAAAAAGACTATCAAACAGATTGGATACAAACAGATTAGAAGAAGAAAACAATTAAAATCAAACACAATGAAAACACAATTTATTTTTTTTGTAATATGTTTAACTCTTGTAAATTGCAAAGAACCACAACCTAAATTAACATTTAAGTATTCCAACAAACCAGAACTCGTTAATTGTGGAGATGAAAACTCTAAATTACTCAACGAAGCCATTTATAATTTAGAAGAAATCCTCATTAAAAATTACGTAAGCAAAAACCCAAATTTAACTTATGCTTATCGCGCTTTTTTAAAAGAAAGCACAAACAACAGAACCAATTACAACACCATTTCTAACCAACACGCCTTAGATATATTTGAAAGCCTAAAACGTATTGAAGGCTTATGGATAAACAAAGACAATAATCTTTCACTTAATTACAACCACGACATATTTAACTGCATTAGCAACAATATCAAAGACCAAGATTTAAAGTCCACCTTTAATGCGCTTTTATCAACAAATAGTATGAGTATTAGAATGCTGAAAGATGTTCTAGTATCAAAAAGCAGCAGACTCAACACCGACAAGTATTTAGCAACTTATGTAGCTCTAGAACTATATTACTCTAAACTATCTAATGTTGATTTGTCTAAAACACAAGAGACACCTAAAGACCAAAAGCTTAAAAAAGAAAAAGATCCACACGCTGGACACAATCATGGTTAGATGACGAAACCCATTGAAATGAAGAGAAAAAATATTCAACATATTAAGTTAGACCAAACATCTAATCAAAACACCAAAGAACAACCAGCAAGTGAATTTAAAACGGCTGAAGATATTGATATCAAATCAACATATTCTAAAGCAGACATTAAAAACCTTGAACACCTTAACTTTGTCGCTGGCATTACTCCTAACCTAAGAGGACCATACTCAACCATGTATGTGCGCAGACCATGGACAATTCGTCAATACGCAGGCTTTTCTACTGCCGAAGACAGTAACGCATTTTACAGACGAAACCTTGCTGCTGGACAAAAAGGACTATCTGTTGCTTTCGACTTAGCCACACATAGAGGTTACGATTCCGATCACGAACGTGTTGTTGGTGACGTTGGAAAAGCTGGTGTTGCAATTGATAGCGTCGAAGACATGAAAATTCTTTTCGATCAAATTCCGCTAGATAAAATGTCGGTTTCAATGACCATGAATGGCGCAGTATTACCCATTATGGCGTTTTACATCATAGCTGCAGAAGAACAAGGCGTAAAACCCGAACAACTAGCAGGAACCATACAAAATGATATCCTGAAGGAGTTTATGGTACGAAACACCTATATCTATCCTCCTACACCTTCAATGAAAATTATTTCTGATATTTTTGAATACACCAGTCAGAACATGCCAAAATTCAACAGCATTAGTATTTCTGGCTATCACATGCAAGAAGCTGGAGCCACATGCGACATTGAACTAGCCTATACTCTAGCTGATGGTTTAGAGTACATCAAAAAAGGTCTAGAAGCAGGAATGGATATCGACACCTTCGCTCCTCGCCTGTCCTTCTTTTGGGCTATTGGCATGAACCATTTTATGGAAATCGCTAAAATGAGAGCTGCCAGAATGTTATGGGCAAAACTAGTCAGTCAATTCAATCCTAAGAATCCAAAATCTTTAGCATTACGAACACATTGTCAAACCTCAGGATGGAGCCTAACAGAGCAAGACCCATTTAATAATGTAGCAAGAACAACCATTGAAGCTGCTGCTGCTGCATTTGGAGGCACACAAAGCTTACACACCAATGCTTTGGACGAAGCCATTGCTTTGCCTACAGATTTTTCAGCAAGAATAGCGCGTAATACTCAAATATTTTTGCAAGAAGAAACAGGAATCACAAAAACTGTTGACCCATGGGCTGGAAGCTATTATGTTGAAAAACTAACACATGATATCGCTCAAAAAGCTTGGTCGCTAATCGAAGAAGTAGAAGAACTTGGAGGCATGACCAAAGCTATTGAAGCTGGAATTCCAAAATTAAGAATTGAAGAAGCTGCTGCTCGTAAACAAGCACGAATTGATTCTGGTCAAGACATCATTGTCGGTGTAAATAAATACCGATTAAAAGAAGAAGATCCAATATCTACTTTAGAAGTCGACAACCAAACTGTAAGAAACGGACAAATTAAACGCTTAAACAAAATTAAAGCATCTAGAAATCCTGAAGCTGTAAAGCAATCTTTAAAAAAAATAACTGAAGCCACTAAAACAGGACAAGAAAATTTATTAGCTTTAGCCGTAGATGCCGCTCGTAATCGAGCTACTTTAGGAGAAATTAGTGACGCTTTAGAAGCTGAATTCGGCAGATACAAAGCTCAAATAAAATCATTTTCAGGCGTGTATAGTAAAGAAATTAAAGACGATATAAGTTTTCAAAAGGCTAGAGAATTAGCAGACAAATTTGCTGAGCAAGACGGAAGAAGACCACGTATCATGATTGCAAAAATGGGACAAGATGGTCACGATAGAGGCGCTAAAGTAGTCGCTACCGGTTACGCAGACGTTGGCTTTGATGTAGACATTGGTCCTTTATTCCAAACACCTCAAGAAGCTGCAAAACAAGCTATAGAAAATGATGTTCATGTTTTAGGCGTATCGTCCTTAGCTGCAGGACATAAGACACTTGTACCTCAAGTGATAGAAGAACTCAAAAACTATGGTCGTGAAGACATCATGGTCATCGTTGGAGGTGTAATTCCTAAGCAAGATTATCAATATTTGTTTGATGCTGGAGCTGTTGCAGTTTTTGGACCAGGAACAAAAATTAGTGATGCAGCAATTAAGATTTTAGAGATTTTAATTGAGTAAGCAACACTCTATTTTTATACCTCTATAAAATTGAAGTGAATATTTTTCTACTTCATAAATCTCTCTACCCTATTCTTAAAATCAACAACCTCTAAGAGTCACATTTTTAAATGTTTAGATTTTTTTTAATCTAAATGGAAGAAAATTAGCACACCATGCAATTTTCAACTAAATTTTTAGTTATATTTGGTTAACAACATTTTTTTCAATCCAAAAACTCTAAAAACTCATGAAAAAACTATCACTTTCAGCATCAGTATTGATGCTTTTTATGCTTGTTCTTAATCTACAGGCTCAAGAAGTCTTAAAAAAGACAACAAAGATCAATCCTACTGAAAAAATTCCTTTTAATCCAGAAGTCAAGATAGGAAAACTCAGCAACGGTCTCACCTATTATATCAAAAACAATGGAAAGCCAGAAAATAAAGTTGAACTTAGACTTGTCGTAAATGCTGGTTCTATATTAGAAGATGAAGACCAATTAGGTTTAGCACACTTTATGGAGCATATGAATTTTAACGGAACTAAGAATTTCAAGAAAAACGAACTCGTTGATTACCTGCAAAGTATTGGTGTGAAATTTGGAGCGCATTTAAATGCGTATACTAGTTTTGACGAAACAGTATACATTCTTCCTATCCCAAGTGATGATCCTGAAAAATTAGAAAAAGGGTTTCAAATTATTGAAGATTGGGCACACAATGCACTTTTAACCAATGAAGAAATTGATAATGAAAGAGGTGTTGTACTTGAAGAATATCGTTTAGGTAAAGGCGCTAATGAACGTATGATGCAAAAGTATCTACCAAAAATGCTATATGGTTCAAAGTATGCTGAACGTCTTCCTATTGGAACTAAAGAAAACTTAGAAACCTTTGACTACGAAAGCATTAAGCGTTATTATAAGGATTGGTACAGACCAGACCTCATGGCAGTAATGGCTGTTGGTGATGTTGACGTAGCAACACTTGAAGCTAAAATAAAAGAGCATTTTGGTAAAATTCCAGCTGCCAAGAATCCTAGACCAAGACCAGTATTTGACCTACCTAATCACAAAGAAACTTTTGTGGCAATAGAATCAGATAAGGAAGCTTCCTTTTCGCAAGTACAGGTAATGTTTAAGGATAGAGAAAACTCTAAAGCAGATGAAACTCTAGGTGAATACAGACAATCTATTGTTCAAAGTTTGTTCTCTCAAATGATAAACAATCGTTTAGAAGAACTAAGAAATGGTGAAAATCCACCTTTTGTTTTTGGTTCTAGTGGATATGGTGGAACATATGCACGAACTAAAAATGCATATCAATCTTTTGCTATGACTAGTGAAACTGGACAAATGCAAGCTCTAAAAACTCTATTGGAAGAAAATGAACGTGTAAGACAACATGGTTTTTTTAAAGGTGAATTAGAGCGTGCTAAAAAAGACATTATCGCTCGTATGGAAAAATCATACAAAGATAGTGACAAAATGGAGTCTAACAGAGTCGTTAGCGAATATATTAGACACTTTTTAGAAAATGAGCCAATGCCTGGAATTGAATGGGAATACAATTTTTACAAACAACAACTTCCTCGCATAGGCTTAGATGAGGTTAATGCTTTAATTTCTAGCTATATTAAAGATGATAACAGAGTGATTATCCTAACTGGTCCTGAAAAAGATGGTGTTACAAAAGTTACTGAAGAAGAAGTTAGATCACTCTTAGAAAGTGTTAAAAACACTAAACTCACTCCATACGAAGATACAGCTGTTGCAGAATCGCTTATTACAACGCTTCCTGCTTCTGGAACAATCACAGATTATTCTGTTGACGAGAAACTTGGCACTACTACTCTTACGCTAAGTAATGGTGCAAAAGTAACTTATAAGGTTACCGATTTTAAAAATGATGAAATTTTATTTGATTCGTTTAGCTTCGGAGGAAATTCCTTATACACTAATGAAGAGCATATTGCTACTGTTAATGCAAATGGTGGTCTAGCAGAAGCAGGTGTAAATGGATTCAATAAAACTGAAATGTCAAAAATGATGTCTGGTAAAATTGTTAGAGTTCGACCAAGTATTGGCACATATAGCGAAGGCATGTCTGGTAATGCAACACCTAAAGATATGGAGGATTTATTTCAGCTAATACATCTTTATTTTACTTCACTTAACAAAGACGAAAAAGCATTTAAGTCATTCATTGAAAAACAAAAATCTTTTCTTGGCAATATGATGTCTAATCCGCAAACTTATTTTTCAGTAAAAATGGGAGAATTTATGTATGGCAAAAGCCCAAGATATACTGGCTTTCCTACTCCAGAAAAAATGGATCAAGCAAACTACGATTTAGCATACGAAAAATACCAAGAACGTTTTGCTGATGCTGGAGATTTTCACTTCTACTTTGTTGGTAATATAGATGAAAAAAAGCTTGCCGAATTTAGCATGAAATATTTAGCTAGTTTACCATCTACTAATTCTAAAGAATCTTACAAAGTAAGCGATTTTAGACCACTTACTGGAATGCACGAAAAAATCATCGAAAAAGGTGAAGACCCAAAAAGTGCGGTTAGAATCACCTATCATGGACCGACAGAATACGATGCTAAAGAAGCGCTTGCGTTTAAAAGTTTAGCCGAAGTATTATCTATCAAGCTTATTGAAAAACTTAGAGAAGAAGAAGGTGGTGTTTATGGAGCTGGTGCAAATGCTAGCATAAGTAAAATGCCTTATGGTTGGTATCGATTTAATATTAGTTTCCCTTGTGGACCAGAAAATGTAGAGAAGTTAAAAAATGCTGCGCTTACAGAAGTAGAAAAGCTTATTGCTAGTGGTCCTAGTGAAAAAGACTTAGACAAAGTTAAAGAAGCTCAAATTCTAGACAGAAAAGAAGACATAAAAGAAAACAGATTTTGGCTTAGAACATTAAAGAATGCTGACTACCAAGACAAAGATGCAAGTAAGATTTTTGATTTTGAAGAAACCGTAAGAAGTTTAACAACTGCAGACCTGCAAAATGTTGCAAAAAAATACCTTACAAAAGGGTACATTTTAGGCATTCATAATCCTGAACAATAAATCTTAACACTATAATCTAAAAGACCACTTTTGCATATTGCAAAGGTGGTTTTTGTTTATACCTCTGTTAACAACTTACCCTTTTAAAACACATAAATAATCGTATTTTTACACTTCATAAAAACCAAATCAATTAATGGGTAAAATCATTGCAATTGCCAATCAAAAAGGAGGTGTTGGAAAAACAACAACCTCTGTAAATCTTGCAGCTTCTCTTGGTGTGTTAGAAAAAAAAGTATTGCTTATAGATGCAGATCCTCAAGCTAATGCTACTTCTGGACTAGGAATAGATGTTGAAAGTGTTGAAGTTGGTTCCTACCAATTGTTAGAACATACTGTAACTGCAGAAGACTGTATAGTAAGCACCAATTCACCAAACGTTGATATCATTCCAGCCCATATCGATTTAGTGGCTATAGAAATAGAGCTTGTCGATAAAGACGAACGTGAATACATGCTCAAAAATGCTATATCGCACTTAAAATCTACTTACGATTACATTTTAATAGATTGCGCTCCTTCTTTAGGGTTGCTCACTTTAAACGCCTTAACAGCTTCAGATGCTGTAATCATTCCTATTCAATGTGAATATTTTGCACTTGAAGGCCTCGGTAAATTATTAAATACTGTAAAAAGTGTTCAGAAAATACACAATAAAGAATTAGATATTGAAGGCATGCTGCTCACCATGTATGACCAACGCTTACGCTTATCTAATCAAGTGGTTGAAGAAGTTCAAAAACATTTCAACGACATGGTTTTTGAAACCGTTATACAACGTAATGTACGCTTAGGAGAAGCTCCTAGCTATGGAGAAAGTATTATTAAATACGATGTTAGTAGTAAAGGTGCTTCAAATTATTTAAGTTTGGCTAAAGAAATTATTAATAAAAACGAATAATGGCGAAGGCAACAAAAAAACAAGCATTAGGACGAGGACTTTCTGCACTTCTGAAAGATCCTTCTAACGATATTAGCTCTGCTAAAGACAAAAACGCTGATACTATCATTGGAAATATTGTTGAGCTTGATATTAATGCTATTGAAATCAATCCGTTTCAGCCTCGTACCAACTTTAATGAAGAAACCTTACGCGAATTAGCATCTTCAATTAGAGAGCTTGGTGTTATTCAACCCATTACAGTAAGAAAATTAGACTTTAATAAGTTTCAACTTGTCTCTGGTGAACGTCGTTTTAGAGCTTCAAAATTAATCGGATTAGAAACCATTCCTGCTTATATTAGAATTGCTAACGATCAAGAATCTTTAGAAATGGCTTTGGTTGAAAATATCCAAAGACAAGACCTAGATCCAATCGAAATTGCACTCTCTTACCAACGCTTAATTGATGAAATCAAATTAACGCAAGAGCAAATGAGTGAACGTGTTGGAAAAAAACGTTCTACAATTGCTAACTATCTACGTTTATTAAAACTAGACCCAATTATTCAAACTGGAATACGAGATGGCTTTATTTCAATGGGACATGGTCGAGCTATTATAAACATAGAAGACCAAAGCGCACAGCTGGATATTTATGAAAAAATTATAACCGACAAATTATCGGTTAGAGCAACTGAACAGCTTGTAAAAAACTTTCACAACACCAATACTGTTAAGGCTACTAAAAAGGAAGAACTTCCAAAATTTATTAAAAAAGGAGTTAAAGAATTTTCCGAATACTTTGGACATAAAATTAGCGTTAAAGTATCTAAGAATGGTAAAGGACATATTTCTATTCCGTTTCATTCTGAAGAAGACTTTAATCGCATAAAAAAACTCGTTCAAAGTGCCAAATAAGCAGCTTTATATCATTGGTCTTTTTATTCTTTTTGGGTTGAGCTCGTTTGCTCAAAACAAAAAAGACAGTGACAGTTTACAAGTTGATACAGATTTTATTGTGGTTGCCGATAGCATTCAGCGTAAACCAATAAACATTTTAGCGCCTTCAAAAGCGGCCTTCTATTCTGCTGTTTTGCCAGGTTTAGGACAAGCCTACAATAAAAAATATTGGAAAATTCCTATTGTATACGCAGCTCTTGGTGCTGGTATCTATTTTTATAGTACAAACAATAAAGAATATAACGAATACAGAGATGAATACAAGCGACGATTAGCTGGCAATAGTCCGTTAAGTGGTAAATTTCCTGGTGTTAGTGACGAAGGACTTATTAACGCTCAAAAAACGCTTAAACGTAATAAAGAACTATCTCTACTCATTACCATTGGATTATATGCTCTAAACATTATTGACGCTAATGTTGATGCACATTTACTGCAATATAATGTTGATGAAAACCTAGCCATTAAACCGCATTTTCAGTATAATCAAATGGAGAATTCTTCAGACTTAGGACTCACACTCAACTTTAAATTCTAAACCATGAACATTGCGTTATTGGGCTACGGAAAAATGGGCAAAGCCATCGAAACCATTGCAGTTAGCAGAGGACATCATATCGTTCAAAAAGTATCGAGTCACACTAAAGACTATTCATTAGAGAATGTTGATATAGCAATCGATTTTAGTTTGCCTTCAACAGCTTTTAAAAATATAAGCAACTGCATTTTACAGCAAACACCTGTAATTTCAGGAACTACAGGATGGCTAGAAAAGTATGACGATGTAGTTTCACTTTGCCAAAAAAACAATGGGACGTTTTTATACGCTTCAAATTTTAGTTTAGGTGTCAATATCTTTTTTGAAGTCAATAAAATATTAGCTAAGTTGATGAAAGACTTACCTCAATATAAAGTAGGTATTGAAGAAATTCATCATACTCAAAAACTTGATGCTCCAAGTGGCACAGCGATTACTTTAGCTGAAGATATTATCAATCAATCAAACCATAAAAACTGGACGCTAGAGACTGCAAAACCAAATGAGATTGGTATTTTAGCAAAACGAATTGAAAACGTTCCTGGAACACATCAAATCAATTATGAATCTGAAGTTGATAGCATTTCAATACAACACACAGCGCATAATAGAAAAGGATTTGCGCTTGGCGCTGTAATTGCTGCCGAATGGATTTATAATAAAACAGGAGTTTACACCATGAAAGATGTGTTAAACATTGGTTAATGTAATGGTTATGAGTAACGTTTTTAAATATTTTTCAACCAACAACACAAATAATATATTATGACAATAACGCAGTGGTTAATTTTCATTTTAATAATTCAAGTTGTTCACGGACTTGGCACATGGAAACTATACGTTAAAGCTGGACGACAAGCTTGGGAAGCCTTTGTTCCTGTATACAATTCAGTAATCTTAATGAAAATCATCAACAGACCTTGGTGGTGGACGATTTTACTGTTTGTGCCAATAGTAAATTTGATTATGCTTCCTGTGGTTTGGGTTGAAACTGCTAGAAGTTTTGGTAAAAACACATATCAAGACACCTTTTTAGCCATAATCACATTAGGTTTTTATAACTACTACTTAAATTATGCTGCTGATGTGTCATATATTGAAGATAGAGACTTACAGCCGAAATCGAGTTCAGGTGATTGGGTAAGCTCTATTTTATTTGCTGTGGTTGCGGCTACTATTGTTCATACCTATTTTATTCAACCTTTTACGATTCCTAGTTCTTCATTAGAAAAATCGTTGCTAGTTGGAGATTTCCTTTTTGTAAGCAAATTTCATTATGGAGCCAGAATACCAATGACTACAGTTGGCGCTCCAATGGTTCACGATACCATTCCTGTTTTAAATAAAAAGTCTTATGTATTTGATGATCGCTTTGATAAAAGAGAGAGTTCATGGAAAAACAAACTTCAGTTACCATATTTGAGATTGCCAGGTTTTGAAGATATTGAGCGTAATGACATTGTAGTTTTTAATCAGCCAGCAGACACCTTGCTAGATATGAACGATTTTAATCCGGATCGTAATTACTACAAACCTATCGATAAAAAAACAAACTTAGTGAAGCGTTGTGTTGGTGTTCCTGGTGATTCTTTAGAGATTATTGATGGTTATGTTTATATTAACGGAAAACAAAATCAATTGCCAGATAGAGCAAAACTTCAGTTTGCTTACGATATTGTCTTAAAAGGAAATTATACTGGTCAGCAAATTTTGGAAGCTTTAAAACGCTATGACATTACTGACAATCCATATCAAGTAGATGAAGGTGCTATTGTCGTTCAAGCTACTGAAGAATCTGTAGCTAAAGCAAAAAACAATCCTTATTTTGCAAGTATCACTAGACGTATATCTCCTAAAGGTTTTGATGGAAACCTGTTTCCTAGAGATCCTCAATATCCTTGGAATTACGATAATTTCGGTCCAATTTATATTCCAAAAGAAGGCGAAACCATCAATTTAGATTTAGACGTTTTACCATTGTATAGACGTTTAATCTCTGAATATGAAGGTAATTCTCTTGTCGTTCGAGGCAATCAAATTATAATTAATGGCTCACCTGCTACTTCCTATACATTTAAACAAAATTATTACTGGATGATGGGAGACAATAGAGACAACTCTATTGATGCTAGAGCTTGGGGATTTGTGCCTTTTGACCATGTGGTTGGAAAACCTGTTTTTATTTGGATGAGTTGGGATGGACTTAAAAATCCGCGTTGGGAACGTTGGTTTACAACTGTTGGAGGAAGCGGAAAAGCGACATCTTACCTTATTCCATTTTTAGTTATTTTATTTGGTTGGATTGGCTTTAGTAAATGGCGTAAACGAAAAAAAGCGAATAGTTAAACGCTTTTAGTTCTAAATAGAGTAATGAAAGTCTTATTACATCCTACTTACTTTCCAAGTATTGCACATTTTGTAGCGATGATGAAGGCTGAAACTATTGTGTTTGAGGTTCATGACAACTACCAAAAACAAACCTATAGAAACAGAGCTACTATTTTTGGTGCAAACGGAAGGTTAGACCTTAATGTACCTGTGCATTATTCTCAAAAAAATAGGCAATTGTATAAAGAAGTTTGTGTATCAACTATTGATAATTGGCAAGATCTACATCTAAAATCTTTAGAATCTGCATATCGTGCATCGCCTTTTTTTGAGTTTTACATTGACGACTTAAAACCACTTTTTGAAATGAACGTGCAACATATCATGGATTTCAACTTTAAGTGTTTAGAAGCCATATTTGATTGTTTGCAATTACCATTTAAATACCAAGTTACAACACATTTTGAAAAAGAACCCAAAAACATTATAGATGCAAGACCTCTAGCAAATAGCAGAAAAGAAATCGTACAAAATTTCCAGTCTTACGCTCAAGTATTTGATGACAAACATGGCTTCTTAAATAACTTAAGCATTTTAGATTTGCTCTTTAATGAAGGTCCTAATTCAACTATATATTTAGAATCTCAAAAATTGACACTGTAATGCTTCAATCACTAATTCATTATAGTATTCATTTTATACTACCATTACTAATTGCCTTACTTTACTTTAAAAACCAATGGAAATTTGCGACTATCGTTATGCTAAGTACAATGCTTATCGATTTAGACCATCTTTTAGCAACACCAATTTTTGATGCGAATCGTTGTAGTATCAATTTTCATCCGCTTCACTCCTATTATGCCATTGGAATTTATGTGTTATTAGCATGTATTAAGAAAACTAGGCTCTTAGGAATTGGATTATTAATTCATATTCTAGCTGATACTGCAGATTGCTTAATGATGTAACTGTTAGGTGTTAGGTGAAAAACAAAAACTCTATTTTTCCAGCTTTACTTTAGCCATTATCGGATAATGATCTGAAAGCTTTTCGTCAAAGGTTTTAAACGAATTTACTTTAAAGGCTTCATCAACCAACACAAAATCTATTCGAACAGGAAAAAACTTAAAATCGAAGGTTCTTCCGAAGCCATTTCCAGCGTATTTAAATGCATCTTTAAGATTACCTTTTATTTCTTTGTAAACGTAAGAATATGCGGTATTATTAAAATCACCACAAATAATCATTTTGTACGAACACTGTTTTTTATGCATCAAAAACAATTCAGTTTGAAATTGCTGCATCTTAAACGTACTACTTACACGTTTGAATAAGTTTTCAGAATTTTCGTTGGCTAATTTTTCAACTGCTGGATCAATTCCTAAGGATTGTAAGTGAACATTATAGATTCTTATCGTATCTGCTCCTTTAACAACATCGGCATAAATGGCATTATTAGATGTTTTTGGAAACTCAATAGAACCAGATTTAATTATCGGGAACTTTGTAAAAATCGCTTGTCCGTTTTTCACTTTATCTCCAGATAACTCTTCATACTTATAATAACCATCAAAATTAATCTCGTTATCTGGTCGATACTCTTGCATACAAAGAATATCTGGCTGATGTTCAGAAATAAAATTAGAAATATCCTGTTTTACAGTCTTATCTTTAATCCAATCAAACACATTGAATAAACGCACGTTATAATTCATTATAGAAATATTCTCGCTATCATCAATATTTTTAGACGCTGAAAACTTATACAAAGAAAACACATGGTTATATCCTAGAGCTAAAACGAAAACTGAGAGTAAAAGCTGACGCTTAACATTAAGTAGCCAATACACAGCAAATAAAATGTTGATGATGATTAATGCAGGAACTGCTAGACTTAAAACCGACAAGAAAGCGAACTGCTTTGGCGACATATATGGTAAGATGTAAGATAATAACAAGGCAAATGCCATCAATGAATTGACGACAAATATCAACTTGTCAAAACCTTTTAGATTTTTCATTTAAAAATCATTAATCCTTTCCTGCTTTAAACAAAAACGCTTTTTCTTCTTTAGTTAAGCTATCATAACCACTTTTACTGATTTTATCTAGGATAAGATCAATTTTTTTCTGGTTATTAAACTCGTTAAACTGTTCTTTATTATGACCAGCAAATGGTTTCTTTTTGTTTCTATGAACCGTTTTTAATGGAGATTTTGTTTTAAATAAATTAGTAAAACCATCCATAAACCTCTCAAACCCTTTACCAATATCGTTGCCTTTAAGGAGTTGTGTGGCATACAAATAGCCTAAAATACTGCCACCAAAATGAGCCACTTTACCACCTTGATTTATCCCGAAAAGTCCAATAAAATCAATAATAACAATTGCTAAGCCAATATGCCATAATTTTATAGTTATGGCAAAAAATTGCGCTTCACGATAAGGCATATATGCGCACAAAAATATCAATAAAGCATTCACTCCTGCTGATGCGCCAACTAATGGTCCAACATTTACTAAAAGCGACTGAGGCACAATATTATAGATTAACAAAAACAATAAAGCTCCAGATAAAATACCCATAAAATAAATGGTTAGCGACTGTTTAGGCGGAAATAAGTTAACCATACTTCTTGAAATGAAATACAGTACAATCATATTAAATGCTAAATGCAACAACCCATAATGCGCAAAACCATAGGTAATTATTGACCAAGGCTTGATTAAAAATTCAAAAAAATCTTTAGGTAGCTCTAACCAAGCCAAAGTATGCGTTCTTGGAATATTTACAAAGACTTGAATTAGCCAACCTATAAAAAAAACACCTATATTAACTACAATGATTTTTTCAAAAACATTGAGGTGCTTGAGTTTTTCTTTTATATCGTAAGTTAAAGAGGTCATCTATCCCAACGATTTTGGTTAAACTGTGTTTTTTTCCAATACCACATAATGATAAATCCGGTTAATGCACCACCAACGTGAGCCATATAGGCTGTATTACTTGGACTGAAAAATGACTGACCAGTAATTGCTGAGACGATATCTAAAATGATAATTCCAGGAATAAAATACTTAGCCTTAATAGGAATTGGCAAGAATATCAACATGAGTTTGGCTTCAGGATTCATCATACCAAAAGCTGCTAAAATTCCCATAATACAACCTGAAGCTCCAACCATTCTGCCATAAAATGATTCATTGAGAATTTTTAAATTTTCCGAACCAATCAAATTACTAACTGCAGCCTCATTTAGACCATCAGGACTATTCATCACAGACACAATTTCTGAAACCGTATAACCTTTTTCCAATAACAACTTGATTGAGTCATAAAACTCAAAATAATTAAACCCTAATTGAAATAACATCGCACCAAATCCTGCAGACATATAAATAAACAAGAATTTCTTACTTCCTAATTGTGTTTCTACAGCGGTCCCAAACATCCATAAAGCAAACATATTAAAAAAGATATGTGCTGGTCCTCCATGCATAAACATGTGAGTTATAATCTGCCAAGGCTTAAACCAATCATTTAATGGAAAAAATAAAGAAAACCATTGACCAAATAATAGTCCGTTTTGGATAGCTATTGTTCCAACAAACATAATCACGTTAATGATTAATAAATGTTTTACGGTATCTGTAATGCCTCTCATCATAAATTTTTACATAAATTTTTTATCAAAATCATCAACACTCATCGTTATAAACGTCGTTCTATTACTTGGTGACACTGAAGGCGCTTTGCAAGCAAACAAACTATTGACCAAATGTTCTTGTTCTATACTTGTTAACGATTGTCCAGATTTAATAGCTAAACTTTTTGATAATGATTTAGCTAGTAAATCGGTTGCACTAAAATTACTATCTGGTACTTCCTGCTCAACATCACTAATGAGCTGTTCTAAAATAATAGACACTTCACTTTCAGGAACGTTTACTGGAACACCTGTAATTTCTATACTACTAGTTTCAAACTTTGAAAACACAAAACCTGTGTGTTCTAAATCTTCTTTCAATTGCTTTAGCAATTCCATCTCAGAAGATGAAAACTGTAACTGTAACGGAAATAATAATTGCTGACTTACAGCTTCTTTAACAGTTGTATGTTTTAGCAAACCTTCATAAAGTATGCGTTGATGTGCTCGATGTTGATCTACAATCAACATTCCAGATTTAATCGTACTAATAATATATTTATTGTGTAATTGATAAGTCGTTTGAGTCGATTCAACAGCATTCGTATCATTAAAAAGTGACACATTCTCTGGTTGACTCTCTAACTCAATTTCACTAAAGTCTTGAGGAGTTGTTTTTGTGCTTTTACTTTCTAATCCAACATACAAGCTTTCCCAGTTTGCAACAGGTTCTTTCTTAAAAGATGCTGAAAAATTACCTGATCTTTCAGATATTTTTTCTTCCTGAAACGGATTATAACTTCTGTCAACTTCAATCGTTGGATTAGACACCTGTTTTCCTTCAAAATTGTAAGGTGTATCTAGATTTTTATCACGATCAAAATCTAAAACAGGCGCAATATTAAACTGTCCTAAACTATGTTTAACCGAAGACCGCAAAATAGCATATAACGTATGCTCATCGTCAAACTTAATTTCAGTTTTAGTCGGATGAATATTTATATCAATCGTTTTTGGATCGACCGTTAAGTTTAAAAAGTAACTTGGATGGCTTCCTTCTTTTAACAACCCTTCAAATGCAGCATTAATCGCATGGTTGAGATATGCACTTTTTATAAATCTATTATTGACAAAAAAGAATTGTTCAGTTTTTGTTTTTCTAGCAAATTCAGGCTTACCTACAAAACCAGATATTTTTAAAACTTCGGTTTCTTCTTCAACAGGTACTAATTTCTCGTTGGTTTTTCCTCCAAAAATATTCACCACACGTTGTCTATAATTGCTCTTTGGAAGGTTAAAGTTTTCGCTTCCGTTGTGAAACATCACAAAAGCAATATCAGGATGCGCTAAGGCAACACGATGAAACTCATCAATAATATGTCGTAATTCGACAGTATTCGATTTTAAAAAATTTCGTCGTGCAGGAATATTAAAAAACAAGTGTTTTACAGCTATTGAAGTCCCTTTAGGCGTCACAACAACCTCTTGAGATTTGATGTCGCTACCTTCAATTTCAATTTGAGTGCCAAGCTCATCGTCATCTCGTTTGGTTTTCAATTCTACATGAGCAATGGCAGCAATACTTGCCAAAGCCTCACCACGAAAACCTTTTGTATTTAAGCTGAATAAATCTTCGGCAGAACGAATTTTAGAGGTCGCATGACGTTCAAAACTCAAACGCGCATCAGTAGTGCTCATTCCTTTACCATCATCAATTACTTGAATTAAAGTTTTTCCAGCATCTTTTACAATAAGTTTAATGTGCTGAGACTCTGCATCAATAGCATTTTCAAGCAATTCTTTAACTACTGAAGCTGGACGTTGTACGACTTCGCCTGCTGCAATTTGATTAGCAACATGATCTGGTAAAAGTTGAATGATGTCTGCCATTAGCGATTTGGAAAGAATATTGTAAGGTCAAAATCTATGATAAACAAGAATACTAAAATTAAAATTCCGATAATAATCATGGTTCGTCTATTAGCTCCAGATTTATCTTCATTGTATTTATAATCATCTAAAGCATTATTGAGTTTTGTTTTTAAACCTTTATTGCTAGAAGCCGTTACACGATACTCATCAAACTTATGTTTAAGCTCAAACGGATTGCCTTCGCCTTTATAATAACGAGGCGTATAACTGTACTTTTTGTTCTTGCGTGTGTTTAAAATTCCCATAATTATGATATTTCGTAATGATTTAAAATAAACCAAACAACAATTATCATTCCTAAAACAATTAATAATACTACTAATTTGTTTGCAGGTTTACTTTTAGATTTCCCCTGACTTCTAATGGTTTCCCATTGCGACTTGATATTTTTATCTGAACTGTCTTGAGATTCCCTTAGATGTCTAGGAGTATAACTAAAGCGTTTGTTTTTTTGTTGCTGAAATAAATTCACTACAAAACCTTATAGATGTTATATTCAAAAGTACTGAATTTACAAGGAATAAAGGCTTCAGAAAACCTAAAAATTGTTAACAACTAGAAATGTAGAAGGTTATAAAGTTGGAAAGTTAGGAAAGTTAAGAATTATACTTAGTACAATACTTACTTTCTGCGTAACTCTGCCATTTTAATAGCAGCAATAGCAGCTTCGGTACCTTTATTACCATGTTTACCACCTGAGCGATCAATAGATTGTTGTTGATTATTATCGGTAAGCACACAAAAAATCACAGGAGTATCTGATGTTACATTTAAATCCTTAATCCCTTGTGTAACACCATCGCAAACAAAATCGAAGTGTTTCGTTTCGCCTTGAATCACACATCCAATAGCAATGACTGCATCAACATTTTGAGAAATCATTTTTTTAGATCCATAAATGAGTTCAAAACTTCCTGGAACATCCCATTTAATAATATTTTCGGGTAATGCACCACAATCTAACAAGGCATCTAAAGCACCTTTGTAAAGTCCGTTAGTAATGGTATCATTCCATTCTGAAACAACAATCCCAAACCGAAAATCTTTCGCGTTTGGGATTGTGTTTTTATCGTAATTTGATAAGTTATGGTTTGCAGTTGCCATATTAGTTCTTTGCTTCTGCTCTTCCTATAAATACATCAATATTAGTAGCTTCAGAAGCGCTTGAAAATTCTTCTTTTATTCTTTTAAAATAACCCAATGCTTTTTCAGATTGTCCTAAACCTAAAGCCACATTAGCAGCTTTAAACAAATACATTGGTGTTGTATATTCATTTGAAGAAGCAGCAATTGCTTTTTCATAATAACTAAGAGCATCTTCTGGTTGATTTAATTGTACGAATGCATCTCCAATTCCACCTTGAGCAACAGGTCCTAAAACAGCATCATCTGTTTTAAAGTCGCTTAAATGCTTTACAGCATTTGTATAATCTTTAGTATTTAAATATGCCATTCCAGCATAATAATTGGCTAAGTTTCCAGCTGGAGTGCTTCCATATTCATTAACGATATCTAGCATACCATATTTTCCTTCTCCACCAGTTAAGGCTAGATTATATAATGAATCTTTAGCAGTTCCGTTTACAGCTTCTTCAAAATATTTTTGAGCAGTAAACATTTCGTTCATAGCTTCACTCGCTTTTGGTTCTGCAATAAACTTATTGTAACCTAAGTATCCTAAAACAATAGCAGCAGCAAGACCAACGACTATAAAAATATTCTTCTGATTCTTAACAGCCCAATCTTCAGCTTTAGAAGCACCTTCATCTAAGGTGTTAAAAACTTCAGCAGTTGTTGAGTTTTCTTCAATAGCTTCAACTTTTTCAACTTTTGTTTTTGGTTTGTAACCTCTTTTCTTATAAGTTGCCATAATTCTTTATTTGTGCCCGCAAAAATAAAATTTTTATTGGGAATTAAAAGGTAAATTATTTGTTATTTTTACTTCTTCTTATTAGAGATTAAACCTAAATACGAATATTCCAGTCTGTTTTATGATTTTAAAAACCCTCAGCTTGGTCAATTACAAGAATTTTGAAAGTCAGGATTTTGAGTTTGACAACAAGATAAATTGCTTTGTTGGCTTTAATGGCGTTGGGAAAACTAATGTTCTAGATGCTATATATCATTTGTCTTTTGGAAAAAGTTATTTTAATCCAATAGCCACACAAAACATTAATCATAATGCAGATTTTTTTGTGGTTGATGGTATTTTTGACAAACACGAACGTACTGAAAAAATTATTGTGTCTCTTAAACGCGGACAAAAGAAAATGATTAAACGCAATGGAAAAGCTTATGATAAATTTAGCGATCATATTGGGTTTATTCCATTAGTTATCATATCTCCAGCAGATCGTGACTTAATTATTGAAGGCAGTGACACTAGGCGAAAATTTATAGATAGTGTTATCTCACAAAGTGACAAAGTGTATCTCAACAATTTGATTAACTACAATAAAGTGCTCTCTCAGCGTAATGCACTTTTAAAATATTTTGCGCTCAACAATACTTACAATCAACAAACTATTGAGGTTTACAATGAACAATTACACACTTTTGGCTCTGAAATTTTTAAAACAAGACATGAATTCTTAAAGGCTTTTATTCCTATTTTTAAAGCACGTTATGAAGCGATAAGTAATAAAAATGAACAGGTTAATCTAGTGTATAAAAGTGATTTGTTTGAAAATGACTTAAACACGCTTTTACTACAACGCATCAATAAGGATAAAGCTTTACAGTATACAAGTGTTGGAATTCACAAAGACGATTTAAGTTTTGAAATTGAAACACATCCTATTAAAAAATTTGGAAGTCAAGGTCAGCAAAAATCCTTTTTAATTGCGTTGAAGCTGGCACAATTCGATTTTATAAAACAGCAAAATGGTGTTACGCCTTTACTGCTTTTAGATGATATTTTTGATAAATTAGACGAACAACGTGTGGCACAAATTATCAGTTTGGTTGATAACGAAAATTTTGGTCAGTTGTTTATAAGTGACACACATGCTGAACGGACTGAAAATGTAGTCAAGCAAATTCATCAATCGTATAAAATTTTTAAATTGTGAAAAAAGAACAAAGATTACTTTGCTTTATCGTCTTAATAGGAATCTGTTTTGGATGTTCGAAAAATCCGAATTCTTTTATACCTCATCTTAATGGTTACTGGGAAATTGAAGAAGTGACGCTTTCTAACGGAACCAAAAAAAGCTATACTTATAATGATACTGTAGATTATATTGAAATTTCAGATAGTTTAACAGGATTTAGAACCAAATTAAAGCCTAATTTATCTGGAACTTATGAAACTTCAACAGATAAAGAAGGTATTACCATTAAAATTGAAAATGACAGCTTACATTTGTTATACACTACGCCTTATGCTAGTTGGAAAGAAACAGTTTTAAATGCTAATAAAGATCAATTATTAATCATAAACGCTAATAAAGATATGTACCTTTATAAAAAGTACGAAGCTTTTAACTTAGACTAAACTCTCATGGCAAAACGCAATAATGAACATTTACCGATAAGTGATATTTTAAAAGAGTTTGTTGATGCAAACAATCTTCAAACTGGTTTAGATAAAGTCAATGTTAGAGAGGCTTGGGCTAAAATGATGGGAAATGGCGTCAACAATTACACCACAAATATTGTTTTAGAGCGCGGCACGCTTTATGTACAATTGAGTTCTAGCGTATTGCGTGAAGAACTGAGTTATGGAAAAGAAAAAATCATACAGATGCTTAATGAAGCTTTAGGCAAAGACATTATTAGTAAATTGGTACTGCGTTAATTCGATATAAACTTAATGCTTGAAAGGTCGTTTGTTTTAAAACGCTTACAGTTACGCACAAATAAGAAATGAAAAAAGAAAACATCTATTTCCCAAACTTAAATGGATTGAGGTTTATAGCTGCGTTTTTAGTATTAATACATCACATCGAACAATTTAAAGTAATCTATGGTGTTGCTAACTCACAAGTTAAGATTCCTTTTATTGGAATTATTGGAAAACTTGGAGTGGTTTTATTTTTTGTGCTTAGTGGTTTTTTAATAACCTACTTATTATTGGTTGAAGAAAAGACAATTAAAAAAATAAGTATTTCTAAATTCTACATGCGTAGAATATTACGTATATGGCCTTTATATTTCTTCATTATTCTCTTAGCTTTTTTAGTACTTCCGAACATAGACATTTTCATTTTACCTAATTATGGTAAAGATGTTATTTATTCAAATTTATCTTGGAAATTACTCTTGTATGTTTTTTTCTTACCAAATCTAGTGCTTTCTTTATACGGAATTGTTCCTTATGCGTCTCATACTTGGTCTATAGGAACCGAAGAACAATACTATTTGGTTTGGCCAGTACTTCTAAAACATATAAAAAAATATCGCGTTGTATTAATGTTTGCCATTATCATTATTTATCTCGCTGTTAAGTTCTTTTTTACAACCTCGTTTGCTAGTTTTATTCCTCACCACAAAATATTACGTTCATTTTGGAATTCATTTCCTATTGATTGTATGGCAATTGGTGGTATCTATGCTATTCTTCTTTTTCAAAAGCATCGATTTTTAAAATACCTATTACGAAATGATTTGTTTTATGCTTCAATTCTTATCGTTTCTATTTTGATGATAAAAGGTGTACGCATTCCTAATTTTCACTATGAATTTTACTCTGTATTCTTTGGAATAATCATTCTTAATTTTTCAGTTAATGATAAGATTAAACTATCATTAGAAAATAAAATCTTGAATTATCTTGGTTCTATATCTTATGGTTTATACATGTACCATCCCATTGGTATTGTATTAGCGCTGTCTATAAGCTTATCGTTAGATTTTAGCACAAATTGGATTTTATATCCACTGAGTTTGGCTTTAACCATACTAATGTCTAGCTTATCATATACCTATTTTGAATCGTTTTTCCTTAGGTTTAAGAAACGGTTTTCATATATTAGAAGTGGTCATGCAAAAGCTGAATAAAATAGTATTCAAATAAAAAAGCACCTTAGTAAAGGTGCTTTTTTATTTGCTATGAGATACTGAAACAAGTTCAATATTAATAGTTTTAAAAATCAAAAGATACTTCGACAAGCTCAGTATAAGTGACTCACTCAATTTTGCTTTGCAAAATTGGTTCGCTACTTACTTTACATCCATCAACTCCACATCAAAAACTAAAGTCGCATTTGGTGGAATAACTCCTCCTGCTCCAGCAGAACCATAACCTAAATCACTAGGAATTACCAAACGTGCTTTATCGCCTACATTAAGTAAACAAATACCTTCGTCCCAACCAGGAATCACTTGTCCGACTCCAACTTGAAAATCTAAAGGCGCATTTCTTTTGTATGACGAATCAAATACAGTTCCATCTGCTAACTGACCTTTATAATGTACTGATACCATTTTACCAGCTTCCGCTGCTTTACCTTCACCTTTTTGAATGATTTGATAACGCAATCCACTTTTTGTTTCTTCAAATCCTGAAGCCAACTTATCTAATTCAGCTTTAGCAGCTTCACGTTCAGCAGCAACACGTTTTTCGCGTGCGCCTTCAAAAGTTCTAAACGCTTCAATAGCATTAAAAGCTTCAGCAGTTGCTCCAACTCTAATAATCTCTAAGGTTTCAATTGCATCACCTTGAGCAATAGCATCAACAACCTCTTGTCCTTCTTTTACTTTTCCGAAAACCGTATGATTATTATCTAACCAAGGTGTTTCGACATGCGTTATAAAAAACTGACTTCCGTTAGTTCCTGGTCCAGCATTTGCCATAGACAAAACTCCTGGTCCATCATGTTTTAAATCTGGATGAAACTCATCATCAAATTTATAACCTGGATTTCCTGTTCCTGTTCCTTGCGGACAACCACCTTGAATCATAAAATCTTGAATTACTCTATGAAATTTCAATCCATCGTAATAAGGATTTCCTTGTGGCTTTGCTGAATTTTCTAAATTACCTTCAGCTAAAGCAACAAAATTACCTACTGTTCCTGGCGTTTTTTCGAATTCTAAAGCGACTAAAATTTCGCCTTTTGTAGTATTAAATTTTGCGTATAAACCGTCTTGCATTGTGTTTTGTTTAAATTGAGGTGCAAAGATACACAATGATTTAGGATTTTCGAATTGCGATTCAAGAAATACACTCTAATTTTGTACTCGTAAATATTAAACCTAATTTTACCGAAAATTCCACTCTATGAGTTTTATTACCAAATTAAAAGCCGCTTTTGGAAATCCGAGAGCAATGGAAAAACTTCATGTAGACGACCATACAGAAGCCATTATTAATGATATAGAACATGAGCCCTTTGCCATTTCTGATTCTAACGTGTTGTATGCTGGTTTAAATGAGCTAGGCGGTTATTATTTTTTACAAACTGTTATTGTTGGAACCTTTCATATAAAAACAAATAAAGGCGCACAACTTAAAGTGATTGGTCATGATTTTGAATTGCTTTTAGAGTCTGATATGGTAGAATTAGAATCTGACCATTCTAATGTATCTAACAGAAGTATTTCTAAAATTGATTTTCAAATTGAAGAAACTGATGCTGCAAAAATAAAGCGTTCTAACTTGAAACAGCTTATTTTAACTAGCAAAAAAGAAGTTATTGAATTCTCGGTTTATGAATCAAATGACGAGGAAGAATAATTAGATTTTTTCTTCAAACTCAGGACAATCCAATCGTATATCAGTATTTAGTAATTCCTTTTCTAATAAATTACAATAATCTGAATCATTTTGTTTTTGGTAATACTTGCATCCAAAACATGTGCGTTGTACTGTTAAAATTCCTTTTCGATTTAATTTATAAATTAATTCGCTTAAGGTTTTAAAAACACTTTCTAAATCTTCTTGTTCTAATGTATCTACTTGATGTTTTAAAGGTGACGCAAAATCATAAGTTTGAGAAAGAACTTGTTTTCCTAATTGAGAAACATGAATCGTATAACTTCTGCTATCACTAGACGAATAATCTTTAAGAATTAATTGTTTTTTATTTAGAATTTTAATGGCATCGCTTATTGTTGGTTTGGTAACGTTAAACTCTTTAGCCAAATGACTTACATTACAAAGTTCTTGTTTGTGATAGGCTATAAAAATTAAAATTTGAATTTGTATTGGACTTAATCCAACTTGTTTCGCTTTTTCCCAAAGTAAAATTTTGAAGACTTCAGATATACGTTCAAGACCAGCTACAATCTTACTAGGAAGATTGTTCTGCTGATAACTAGGATTAAAAATACTTTTGTTCATCATATAAAAAGCCTGCCGAATTTTGGTCGACAGGCAAAGTTAGTCATCCTAATTAAATTAATGACAATTTTCCATTTCGATTATTGAATAGCCTTGTTTGACTATCTCATTTATAACAGCTTCTGAAGCTTTTTCTATATGACAGAAGTTGCATTTTTTAGAATTTAACTCATCCGTTTCAAAAGATTTACTAGATAAATACTGATTCCCATATTGAAAGATCTTTTCTTCATCATTTAAGATGCTTGGTACAAGAATATCAAAATGCATTGTTTTGCCATCCTTTCTTTGAACATAGGTATCCCAAACTGAAACTTTCATAACTTATTGCTTTACTTTATATGGTAATGATAAGTTTTCGCTCGCCACACTAAATACGTCGTACACACCTAACATTGGTAATTCATTATTACTCGTATTCACTTTCATAAAAGCCGAAACACCATCGTAGTTAAAATCTGTTCTGTTATTTATTCTGTAATCTGGCACTATAACTTTAATTGTATTTGTACTCGTCATCACAGGATAACCAGGAGAATCCATATACATTGGCATTCCTGGATTTGTTGGAGGTAAAACCACAGTATCGTCAGCCTTTTTAAATTGTTTTACCGAAAGACCTCCAGCAACTCGATCATCTTTATGAAGTATTACCCAATGAGGATGCCAAACAACTCCATCATTATCATATACTTGATCACTATTTTCGTCCCATAAAGGCGTATCGTCAAAATCGGGATGAGAGGTTAATGCTAGTGCAACAATACCTTCTGTTTGATTAAAACCTACATCTGTTGATTTTAATGACGTTGGAAAAACATAACCTAACACCTCAGCGCCATCTAATTTACCAATTTTTGATGGCACTGTTCGTCCAGCTATTCCGTTTACAGATATTTCCCAAACTGTTATACCCAAATCGTTTTGATGTTTCACTTCTACTTTCGAAATGATAAAATCATCAGATTTATATTTATGTTCTTGAGCACTAGAGATAAGACCTTGACTTATAAGTAATACTACTATAATTAATGTTTGTATAGATTTCATAATTAAATTGTATTATTGATTTTAAATTAGGATCCCTAACTATTTAAATTAAAGATTAGCCTTTAACATCTGCTATAGAGGCACCAAAATTGATATGCAATGTGTTTCCGTTTGGTGTTACCAATGCTGGTACAGATTGAACTCCAGCTTGTTCTGCTTCTGAAATTCTTGATCGTTCTTCTCCAATGTTTACAACTTCAACATTATCTGATCCTACTAAATTAATAATGTCATGCTCTGCACTTACACAAACAGAGCATCCTGCGTGATAAAAAATTGATTTTCTCATTTTAATAAACTTTAAATTATTGCAATATTGCGATACAAATATAGTTAGGATTCCTTACTTTTAAAAATATTTATATGTAAAATTTATAACTCTTTATAAAAATAAGGTTGTATATTGCTTAAAACAAGGTTCTAATTAGCCACTTCGCTCATAAACTTAATGCGAAACAATCGGAGTTCTTCTTCTTCATAATCACCATCAAACTCATCAACAGCTTCAGAAATCTTATCGGTTTCAGATTCCATAAAATAGTCGTGAATTTCTTCTTGTTGATCTTCATCAAGAATTTCATCTATCCAATAATTAATATTGAGTTTGGTTCCAGAGAACACAATAGCTTCCATCTCTTTAATAAAATCAGACATATCCATTCCTTTAGAAGAGGCAATATCATCTAAACGTAATTTTCTATCGACATTTTGAATGATATATAACTTAATTGCAGAATTTGATCCTGTGCTTTTAACCACAAAATCATCAGGTCTTAAAATATCATTATCATCAACATAAGTAGCTATTAGTGCTATAAAGTCTTTTCCATATTTTTTAGCCTTTCCTTCTCCAACACCATGAACATGACTTAACTCATCAATAGTAATCGGATATTTTAAAGCCATGTCTTCAAGAGAAGGGTCCTGAAAAATAACAAATGGTGGCACTCCTAATTTTTTAGCATTGCGCTTTCTAAGGTCTTTAAGCATCGTCATTAATTTCTCATCAGCAACACCTCCACCTCCTTTAGACGCAGTAATAATTCCATCATCTGAAGTTTCATCGAACACATGATCTTCGGTCATCATAAAAGATGTTGGAGAATCGATAAAATCACGACCTGCTTTTGGCAATCGTAACACACCATAGGTTTCGATATCCTTCTTTAAATAACCAGCCACTAAAACCTGACGAATTAAAGCCATCCAGTAACGTTTGTCTTTATCTTTTCCTATACCAAAAAATGGTAAGGTATCTGTTTTATGTGAAGAAATAAGTGCATTTGAAGTTCCTACTAAAACATTTACCAAATCTTTAGATTTGTATTTCTCTTTAGTTTTATCGACCGTTTCTAATAAGGTAATCACTTCTGCTTTAGCTTCATGCTGTTTTTTTGGATGACGAACATTATCGTCCATATCTCCTCCTTCACCAGTTTCATTATCAAACTCCTCACCAAAATAATGTAATATAAACTTTCGTCTAGATACTGAACTTTCAGCAAAAGCAACAACTTCTTGCAATAGTGCTTGTCCGATTTCTTGCTCTGCAACAGGTTTACCAGACATAAATTTTTCTAATTTTTCTATGTCTTTATAAGCATAATATGCCAAGCAATGTCCTTCTCCTCCATCACGACCAGCTCTACCTGTTTCTTGGTAATAACTTTCAATACTTTTTGGCATATCATGATGAATTACAAAACGTACATCAGGTTTGTCTATTCCCATACCAAATGCAATGGTAGCTACAACCACATCTGCATCTTCCATTAAAAACATATCTTGATGCTTCACACGCGTTTTAGGATCTAAACCAGCATGATAAGGCACAGCATTTATGCCATTAACTTGAAGCACTTGAGCTAACTCTTCAACTCGTTTTCGACTCAAACAGTAGACAATACCAGACTTCCCTTCATTTTGCTTCACAAATCGAATGATATCTGCATCTACATTTTTCGTTTTAGGGCGAATTTCATAATATAAATTCGGTCTATTAAATGACGCTTTAAAGGTAGTTGCATCAGTAATATCTAAACTTTTTAAAATATCTTCTTGAACCTTTGGAGTTGCAGTTGCTGTTAATCCAATAATTGGAATATTGTCTCCAATACGTTTAATAATATGTCTTAGATTTCTGTATTCTGGTCTAAAATCGTGTCCCCATTCACTAATACAATGGGCTTCATCTACTGCCATAAATGAAATAGTGACTGTTCTTAAAAACTCAACATGCTCTTCTTTGGTAAGAGATTCTGGAGCTACATACAGTAATTTTGTAATTCCATTTGTGATATCTTCTTTAACACGTTTGACTTCAGTTTTGTTTAATGACGAATTTAAAACGTGTGCAACACCTTCTTCATTTGACACACCTCTAATCGCGTCAACCTGATTCTTCATTAAAGCAATTAAAGGAGATACAATTATGGCTGTTCCTTCTTTTATTAGCGCTGGAAGCTGATAACATAATGATTTTCCTCCACCAGTTGGCATGATAACAAATACATCCTCACCAGCAACAACACTTTTAATGACACTCTCTTGAAGCCCTTTAAAATTTGAAAAACCAAAGTATTGTTTAAGCGCAGAATGTATATCAATTTCTTTTATACTCATTAATCCCTATTAGTATTTTTGATACATTTGCATAAGACTAAAGATAACAATTTCTTTAAATCCATCAAACTCAAAAAAAATTAATTTTGAACAGTATACAATCTATCTTAGAAACTGGTAGAAAAACTATTGATTTAGAGCGTGATGCAATCGCTAATCTCAGTCATTTATTAACTGATGATTTTGCACATGCTGTATCTTTAATTTACAACTCTAAAGGTCGTGTTATTATTACAGGAATTGGTAAAAGTGCCATTATTGCTAATAAAATTGTAGCTACACTCAATTCCACAGGAACTCCAGCAGTCTTTATGCATGCTGCTGATGCAATACATGGCGATTTAGGGTTAATTCTTGAAGATGATGTTGTGATATGTATTTCTAAAAGTGGAAATACTCCAGAGATTAAAGTTTTAGTGCCTCTAATTAAAAATGCTAAAAATAAAATGATAGCCATTACTGGAAATGACACTTCATTTTTAGCACAACAAGCAGATTTTATACTAAATACATTTGTTGAGCAAGAGGCTTGTCCGAATAATTTAGCTCCAACAACAAGTACAACTGCTCAGTTAGTAATGGGAGACGCATTAGCGGTTTGCTTGTTAGAACTTCGTGGTTTTTCAAGTCAGGATTTTGCAAAATACCATCCTGGAGGAGCTTTAGGAAAACGCTTATATTTAAGAGTAAGTGATTTATCATCTGTAAATGAAAAGCCTAAAGTAAAATTAGACACTTCGGCAAAAAATGTGATTGTAGAAATTTCGGAAAAAATGCTAGGTGTTACAGCTGTAGTTGATGAGAATAATAAGATTGTAGGAATTATTACTGATGGTGATTTAAGACGAATGCTAACCAAAAGTGAAGATTTTATTCATTTAAGTGCTCAAGATATTATGGGAAGTCATCCAAAACGTATCGATGAAGATGCTATGGCTATTGATGCTATGGAGCTTATGGAAGAAAATGGTATTTCTCAATTATTAGTTGAAAAAAACGGAGAATATGCTGGTGTTATTCATATTCATGATTTAATTAAAGAAGGTATCATATAATGGCAAAGAACAATCCTAATGAGATGTCTTTCTTAGATCATGTTGAAGACTTAAGATGGCATTTAATTCGTATAACTATAGGCATTTTAGTTTGTGCAACTGTTGCTTTTATTTTTAGTGGCTTCGTTTTTGAGCATATCATATTTGCGCCAAAGCGAATGGACTTTCCTACCTATAAATGGTTATGTAAAGCTTCGCAGTTAATAGGTATTAATGATGCAACATTTTGTGCTACTGAGTTTCCTTTTAAAATTCAAAGTAGAACTATGGCTGGTCAGTTCTCGGCAGATATTTGGACCTCAATTTTTGCTGGACTTGTATTGGCTTTTCCGTATGTAGTTTATCAATTATGGAGTTTTATTAGTCCTGGTTTACGTAGCAGTGAACGTAAATACTCTAAAGGATTTATCTTTATTACGTCTTTGTTATTCTTTCTTGGTGTGCTATTTGGTTACTATATAGTTACACCATTATCAATAAATTTTTTAGCTAACTATAGTGTAAGTTCAGAAATCTCAAATGAGTTTGATATTAGTTCGTACATTTCAATATTACGATCTTCGAGTTTGGCTTCAGGATTAGTATTTCAGTTGCCAATTATTGTCTATTTCTTAACAAAAATTGGATTGGTTACTCCTCAAATCATGAAAAAATACCGAAAGTTTGCTTTGGTAATTGTCCTAGTGCTTTCTGCTATAATTACACCTCCAGATTTAGCTAGCCAAATTATTGTTGCTATTCCAATTTTAATATTATACCAAGTGAGTATATACATATCAAAAGTTGTATTAAAAAACTTAAATAAAAAAAGAAAAAATCATGCCTAATAGTGTTTCAGAGTTTAATGCCTATCGTTCTAAAATGAATGATGCCATACTAGCAGATAATAATAAAATTATTAAACGTATTTTTAATCTAGACACCAACGCTTTTACTGAAGGTGCTTTAGATAAAAAAACCAAAGAGTTATTAGGATTGGTAGCTTCTACGGTTTTAAGGTGTGATGATTGTATTAAATATCATTTAGAAGCAACCTACAAAGAAGGTCTTAAAAAAGAAGAAGTTGTTGAAGCTTTAGGTATTGCAACTTTGGTTGGTGGAACAATTGTGATACCTCATTTACGACGTGCTTATGAATATTGGGATGCCTTAGAAAATCAACAGTAAATCTAAGAGCGTTAAACTTATAATAAAGAAAAAGTAAGTCGTAGTTAATTTACTATTTTAGCAATCATGAAAAAATTAAGAGCCGATAATTTAATGAAATCCTATAGCGGAAGAAAAGTCGTTAAAGACGTTTCGTTAGAAGTCAATCAAGGAGAGATTGTTGGATTACTTGGACCAAATGGAGCTGGTAAAACCACTTCTTTTTACATGATTGTTGGACTCATAAAACCTAATGGTGGTAATATCTATCTTGATGATACTGAAATTACTAACTATCCAATGTACAAACGTGCTCAAAACGGAATTGGATATCTGGCTCAAGAAGCTTCTGTGTTTAGAAAATTAAGTATTGAAGACAACATCTTAAGCGTGCTTCAAATGACTAAACTCAGTAAAAAAGAACAGGAGCATAAAATGGAATCCTTAATTGAAGAGTTTAGCCTAGGACATATTCGTACTAACAGAGGTGATTTATTATCTGGTGGTGAGCGTCGTCGTACCGAAATTGCTAGAGCTTTAGCTACAGATCCTGATTTTATTTTACTAGACGAACCCTTTGCTGGTGTAGATCCTGTTGCTGTTGAAGATATTCAAAGAATTATTGCACAACTTACCAAAAAAAATATTGGAATTTTAATTACAGATCACAACGTACAAGAAACATTAGCAATTACAGATCGAACATATTTAATGTTTGAAGGAAGTATTCTTAAAGCTGGTAAGCCTGAAGAATTAGCCAATGACGACATGGTTAGAAAAGTTTACTTAGGTCAGAACTTTGAACTGCGTAAAAAGAAATTAGAGTTTTAAGGGATTTTTAAAATGCCCCAATGTGCGCTTTTTTGGGAAAAATTCTCTTTATATTTTGTCTTCAATTTTGAAATAATATTTGTGTACTGAGTATATATAACTACTTCAGATTGCTTTAGCTTTAAAGATTTAATGTTTTCAATATCAAACAGTTCGTTTTTAGATTTTAACACACTAACGGTTACTGTATCAGTATCTTTTACAAAATCTCTAACTTTACTAGATCTTATTCTTCTGTTTGCTTTATGTTTTGTCATATAGCCCAACTCTATCAACTTGTTGGTCATATAACTATGTTGTACATCTTGTAATATACTTAGATTGTTATCTATTGCATAATTGACAGATTCATTTCTATTTAAATCTAAGTCGTACACAAAATCTTTCCATTCTTCAAAGAGGCAATATGAAAAACCAAACAATGGTCTTGGTCCTTCTAGAGTTGGCATGGCCATTCCTGATTTAAAAACCAATTCAACTGTATTTAATTTAACAAAATTATCTGGATTGAAGCCTGCATCAATACTTAACTCATTTCCAACTTTATTCTTGAGTTCAAATCCAGGTCCCCAAGCCGAACTAGAAGTAACATTTACACCTATAATCCAAGGCAAGAATATTGTACAAATAACTAGAACTTTACCTCCTTTATGATTCATTAGTTTCATTCCTGAAACGCTCAACAAAATTAAAGGCACAATTAATGTAATCATATATTTATATGATGGATACAAACCAATTATCAAATAAGGAAACAAACCAATTAAAAAAAGAATACCGTTTTTATATGTTGCATGTTTAAAATCATAATAAACACCAGCTATTAATAGAAAAATTAATGCAGGTGTCAAAAACGTAATTGCAACAGCACCTAAACTTAGTAAAGAGGTTTCTTTTCGTTGCATAATAGAATTCCCTTCGCTATAGGTCATATATATATCTGTTGGAGAATATCCAGATAAGTAAATAAAGAAAACCACAGATAATGTATACATTAGGAATACAAACACCATTTTTTTTGAAAATATTTTAGACAAAACCTCTTTAAAACCGTTAGCTTGATATAAAATATATTCGCCAAACAAAATGAATAAATAAAAGCCACAGCTCCATCTAAAACTAGCACCTAATCCGAATAGTAAAACTGAAAAAGTTAAATGCGTCCATTTTCCATTTTTCAAAAATTTTAATAAAAAAATATGCGATAACAATAAACCTGAAATAGAAATCATGGTAGGATTAACTAAAAGGCTTGAAAAAAGTACTTCTGGAATAATAAAAGGCAGTAGCAACAATCCGTAGAAACTATGTTTGTGATTGTTACCGTTTTTAAGAAATATGATGTGTGCTAACAAACATAACGACAACAAACCAAATATAAAGGAAATACATATTGAAAAACCTCTTATAAAAGGTTCATTTTTTGCATCTAAAACCGATAAAATTATATCAAACATACTATGATAAGAAGAATATGGTGGCTGCATTTCAGCTTTTCTTCCCATAAGATGATACATCACTGTTGCTGCATCGTCACCTTCAATATAACTGAAACAAAGACTAAAAATGTATAAACACATGTAAATAAACATGTAGTATAAAAACACCTTAATTTTCATAAAATTGTTTTACTAATTTTAAAACCTTTTCTTGTTGCTCATTACTCAACTCATAATACAGCATCAAATCCATTAAGAGTTTCTTTAAATTGATCTTGCAAATCGCAATCTAAAACAACAACCCAAATTCCTTTTTAAATGTTTTAATCAAGTCATAATTACTAGATGTTGCTCAAAATTACGGCCCAACCTAACAGGTTTTATTATTAATTGCAGCCTTGCTATTTCTGAATAAAATTCTCTAAAATTGTTTCAGCTATACAAACAGGACTTACAAAAGGAATATGCGGTTTAGGATTTTTCTTTATTTGATTTTGTTGCTTCTTGTATCAATTTTTTCTGATATCGACCTTGTACAATATCAACAATAACTAAAATAGCAATTACAAAATAAAAGGTCGTTTTACTCATTGGAACAATTTCATTTCCAAATATTTTTAAATGTGCCAGATGACCTCCTTCGGTTACGAGCATGATTCCGACAATAAAAAGAATAAACAAACCAAGAACTTCATACATTCGGTTTTTTGCTAAAAATATTGATATTCTGTCTGCTAACAATAACATAAGCAATCCGCTAGCAACAATTGCAATAGCCATAACGACAAACGCAGTTGTAGAGTTTTCAATATCACTTGTTAGTCCGATAGCAGCTAGAATAGAATCGAATGAAAACACCAAATTCATAATCACAATACTAGTAATCACTGCGTTTGAAGATTTCCTACTGTCTTGATTACCATTAAGGTCTTCTTCAAAATTGCTTTTCCCAATCATGTGCCAGATCTCTTTTATAGCTGTATAGATGATAAAAGCACCTCCTGCAAGTACAATTAAACTGTGACCATTAAATGCAAAATGAAATACGTCGCCAATCTTACCTGTTAACCATGAGAAAGGCTCTTGAAAGAAATCAATAATAGATACCAACACAAATAACAATACGATTCTAAGTACAATAGCAATTAAAATCCCAATTTTTCTAACACGTTTCTGGTCACTTAAAGGTGCTTTTTTTGATTCTAAAGAAATATAAAGCAGGTTATCAAATCCTAATACTGCCTGAAGCAACACAAGCATTAATAATGTAAAAATGACTTCTAACATAGAAATAAATTATTTAGTTGTAAGATTTTTAATTACTGAAAGTACGATGTAAAGTATGATGATTAATGGAATTGCAATAAAATGAAACACAATCATAAAAAGTACACTTATACTAATTAAAATGTACCGAAATTTATTATCTGTAAACCCAAAGTTTTTAAATTTTAACGCAAATAGCTTAATGTTTGAATTAAGTAAATAACAACTTACTATAGTTATTCCTATTAAAAACCATTGGTTTGAGATCAACAAATTAAAACTTACGTTATTCTGAAATTCAACAATTAAAGGCAATGATATGATGAGTAAAGTATTGGCTGGAGTTGGCAAGCCTTTAAAATAGGTTTGTTGGTCTTCATCTATATTAAATTTAGCCAATCGGTAAGCCGAAGCTAATGTAATGCATAAACCTATTAATGGCAATAGACTTATAGATGTAAGGTCTAACATTGTCTCAGAACTCCATTGAGTTTCAGTTACCTTTTCTGGAACATTCATGCTCATAGACATTAATTTAAACATGACAATACCAGGAACCAATCCACTAGTAACCATATCTGCTAAAGAATCTAACTGTACGCCTAAAGCACTTTGCACGTTTAGCTTTCTAGCTAAAAGTCCGTCAAAAAAATCGAAGAAAATTCCGAGAAAAACAAAAAATGCAGCAGCCACAAAATTATTATAAACGGCAAATATTGCTGCAATGCTTCCGCAGAACAAATTAAGAAGTGTAACAAAATTAGGAATGTACTTTTTTACAGACATGCAAAAGATTTATGTAAAAATAGCAAACTATTTTAGACTTATACAAGTGTAATGCAATAACTACATCATTTTGCAGTTTAATAGATTAAAAATATTATGCATCTTTGTAAAAATTTTTGCTGTTGAAGACATACTTACTCATCATACTGTCATTAATGACATTGGCAGGCTCTGCTCAAACTACTCGCAAATATTCCAATGAATTTTTAAATATTGGTGTTGATGCTGCTGCTCTTGGTATGAGTAATGCTGTGGTTTCACATACTTCAGATGTAAACTCTGGTTACTGGAATCCTGCTGGATTAGTTGAGTTAGAAGACAACCAACTTGCAGCCATGCATTCTAGTTACTTTGCTAATATTGCCAACTACAATTATTTAGCCTTTGCAAAACCTTTAGATGACAGAAGCGCTATTGCTGTATCTCTTATTCGTTTTAGTGTCGACGATATTTTAGACACAACACAATTAATTGACGATCAAGGTAATATTAATTACGATCGTGTGAGCCTCTTCTCTACTGCAGATTATGCCTTAACATTTTCATATGCTAGAAATTTGCCAATACCTGGTTTAAGCTATGGTGTTAATGCCAAAGTGGTAAGACGAATTATTGGTGATTTTGCTAGTTCTTGGGGTTTTGGTTTAGATTTAGGAATACAATTTGAAAATGATAACGATTGGAAGTTTGGTATCATGGCAAGAGATATCACTACAACCTTTAACGCTTGGTCTTTTGATGATGATAAACTTGAAGACATTCAAAGTGCTATTGAAGGTCAAAACCAAACCGAACCTGAAAGCACAGAGCTAACCATTCCGAAATTACAAATAGGAATGTCTAAAAAATTCATTTTTCATTACGATTACTCATTATTAGCGTCTTTTGATTTAAATGTTAGATTTGAAGAAAACAACGATCTTATATCTACGTCTATAGCCAGTATTAATCCTGCCTTAGGTTTTGAATTTGGTTATACAGATTTAGTGTTTTTAAGAGGTGGTGTAGGAAATTTTCAAAATGAATTACAACTCGATAATTCTGAAAAGCTAACCTTTCAACCTAGTTTGGGCTTAGGTTTTAAATACAAAGGCATATATATAGATTATGCATTTACAGATATAGGAGACCAAAGTGTTGCATTATATAGTAATGTATTTTCTTTAAAACTTGATTTTAGTATCTTTAGATAGTGAATACATTCGCCTATATGAAGCTAAATATTTTATTCCTCTTTTCTTTTTTAATTTCCGCAATCACATTTGGACAACAAAGGCAGTTATCACCTCAAGCAGAAATTTCAGTTTTAACTATAGGTTCTGGAACGAATCTCAATGATGCTTTTGGTCATAATGGTTTCAGAATTAAAGACAGGCAGTTAGGTTTAGATGTTGTATATGGTTATGGCGAATATGATTTTGATACGCCTAATTTTTATTTAAAATTTGCACAAGGAAAACTCAACTACCTTATTAGTAAACATTCGTTTTCAGATTTTTATAAAATCTACACCTATTATGACAGAACCATACAAGAGCAGGTTTTAAATTTATCGGCTTCAGAAAAACAAAAGCTATATGATTATTTAGTTCATAATTATAAACCTGAAAACAGAAGATATCTGTATGATTTCTTTTATGATAATTGCGCAACTAAAATTAGAGATGTGACCAATCATATTTCTGATAAGACAATTACCTTTTCAACGCCTAAAACCTACAAAGCAAAAACTTTTAGGCAACTTATACATGAACATGTTGGACTTAACACTTGGGGAAGTTTTGGAATAGATATGGCATTAGGCTCTGTAATTGATAAAACAGCAGAACCTTATGAACAGATGTTTTTACCTAAGTATATTCATGATTTTTTTGGTGAAACAAAAATTAGCAACTCTAAACCCTTGGTAAAAGAAAGCAAAACCATTTATAAAAAAAGGCATCAAAACCATACTGAAAACTTTTTATGGAGCCCTTTTATGATAATGACTTTGATTGCTGTTTTTATTCTTTATATCACTTACAAGGATAAAAAACAACACAAACGCAGTAAATGGTTAGATGTTTTTGTTTTCGGAATTACAGGTGTTTTAGGAGTCTTGATGTTACTCTTATGGTTTGGCACTAATCATTCTGCAACAGCTCAAAACTATAATATTTTATGGGCTTTTCCATTAAACTTACTAGTGATTGGTCAACTATTAAAACCGAAGATAAAAAACTGGTTTAAAAGTTATTTAAAGTTTTTAATCATCATGTTTGGCTTAATTACCTTGCATTGGATTATTGGTGTTCAGGTATTTGCAATAGCTTTAATTCCATTACTTATTGCTTTGCTTTATAGATATATCTACATCTATAATTTTTTAAGCAAAGCATAAACTTTTTATTGTCCACGATAATACAGTATTGTGCTTAAGGTTTTTACTACGATGTTTAAATCTAAAAACACGCTTCGATGTTTGATATAATATAAATCGTATTGTAACTTCATTAAACTATCGTCAACTGATGAGCCATATCTTGTTTTTACTTGAGCCCAACCTGTAAGTCCAGGTTTAACTATATGTCTTGTTTCGTAAAATGGTATAATTCTAGACAATTCATTAACAAAAAACGGACGTTCAGGTCTTGGTCCAATGATACTCATTTCTCCTTTTAAAACATTAATAAACTGAGGAATTTCATCTAGTCTAGAGCGCCTCAAAAATTTACCAAACTTGGTGATTCTAACATCATTTTTTTCAGCCCATTTTGCTCCATCACTTTCAGCATTAACAATCATACTCCTTAATTTCTTAATCTGAAATACCTTTCCGTTTTTACCAACACGCTCTTGAGAGTAAAATAATGGTCCTTTATTAGCTATAAGATTTCCTATTAGAATAATTGGTAATAAAAGTATTCCTATTAACAAACCAATAATTGAAAAGAGAATATCAAACGTTCTGTGAAAAAATAAGTATAACGTATTTTGATTGCTCCTACTAAACGGAAAGTATTTATAAAAGTCTTTTCCTACAAACTGTATTGGCACGCGATAAGTGATTTCCTCGTAAACTTGAGTGTATTCTCGTATTGTAAAGCCGTGTTCTAATAAATTTATTAAATCGTGATATATTTCGGGAGTTATGGTTTCAGAATTGTAACTAGCGACTAAAATTTCAGATATTTTATGCTTCTGAATCACATCCATAAGCTCATGAGGCTGAAACTCTTTTAAACCCTTAAATTTAATCGGTTTGTTAGCTTCTTTTTCGCAATTAATAAATCCAATTATCTTGTAGTTTGGGTCTGTTTCTTTTAAAGGTTTAATAATGTTTTCAATATTAGAAATTTCGCCAACTAAGACTACTTTTTTATAAAATCGTGGCGAAGAAATGAAGGTTGTATATATGAGTCGCCATAAAAATAACATGACGATTATAGTTAAATAAAAGTAAAGAATTTGCAACCTATTTTCGGGTAATGATGGTGTAAAGAAAGGAGTTAACAGATAAAACAAAACAGTCGTTGAAACTGTAATTACAATATTTCTAAAAGTAACATCTAGTTTATCAGATTTTTGAAGGTCATAAATTTCAAAAATGGTTCCAAAAACAGTAATATATAGCACCAATACATATAACGCTACACTATTTCGATTATTAATCATTAAATAATCGAAATCTAGAAATAACTCAATAATATATAGGCCAAAGAAAATAGATATGATATCAAAAATACGCAAGAGAATCTTACGTTCTGATATTTCGAAATGTATGCCTTTTTTCTTAGTCATTCTTCAAATTATTGATAAATATAACAAGTAAAAATAACTTTTAACATGAATTCAAATCTAATGCTTTAAACCAAACTTGTTTTACTTGTTTCCAATCAAATTTTTCTACTTTATTTCTAGCACTTTTAATCAGTTTTTCTCTTTTTTCAAAATTATTTATCACAGAAATAATGGCAGTTGTCATTTGTTCAGGTTCGTTTGGAGCAACGAGTATTCCATCAACATCATTGTCAATTAAATATGGTAATCCTCCAACATTAGTAGAAACTACTGGTAATCCTAAAGCCATCGCTTCAATAACACTAACAGGCATATTGTCGAAGTTAGTTGTATTTATAAACACATTGTAATCTTTTGATAAATCAATCCATTCTTTTTTTTCTAATTTACCAGTAAATTTCACCTTTAAGTTTAGTTTCATTGCTAAGGATTCAACACTTTTTTGAGATCCATCAGCATCAGGACCAACCATACATAAACTAGCATTAGGATAAGATTCGCTCAACTTATGTAATACATGAATAGCTAATTCTGGATTATAAATTTTAGAAAACGAACGTACCCAAAGCAATTTAGGTGCTTCATATACTCTGGTTGCAAAATTATAATCATCAATTTTAATTGTATTAGGAATATGAGTAATATCATTATATCCAGCGTCTTCGAATATCTGTTTTAAAAACATTGAAGGAGATACATTACGTTTAGCATTCTTAAAGATAAGGCGACTTAAATACGGATTGTTTTTTAATCTTGAGGCTAAATTCCCTCCATGAAGAATTGGGATATAATTGACATTTAAAATTCGACATAACTGACTAATTAACAAAGCATAATAAAAATTTTGAGTACTATATGTATCTATTAAAACAATGTCAATTTTTCTAGATAATTTTATGCACGTCCAAGCCATATCTAACAACCTCAACAATTTATTAGACTTTGAAGATGCATAATAAACACAAAAACCTTCGCTTTCAAACAAAGAGCCTAAAGTTTGTATTCCAGATAAATTAGATACTTTGTTGTTTAAGTTGTTTCCTATGTATAGGACGTTTTCCATCAGTAATATTTAAAAGCGCTAATGCATATATAAAAGCTGGAGTAGCTAATCGCATAGATGAATGATTAATCGTTGCAAACCAAAAACATAGAAATGCATAGAAAAAGTAATTACTCTTATTTCTTGATCTCAAATCTAAGGGTTTAAATATTAAAATAAGTAACATTATAACGCCTAAAATTCCATGCTCAGCTAAAGTTCTACTAACCTCACTGTGAGATGTAACACCTTGACCTTCAACTTCAATACGTTGATCTTTTGCACGACTAGAACCAATACCAAAAAAGGGATTAGAAATAAAACCTTCTAGCTCTCCAAGAAATAATTCTCCTCTTCCTGTTGTAATATCTGATTTGTCTCTACCTAAATGATCCTTGTTAGTATATCTTAAGTCTATATAACCATCGGTTTGATTAGAACTAAACATCCAAGTTGCTACAGACACAAAAGCAAACACCGTAAAAAGCAATATGACTTCATTTTTTCTTTTTCGAGATACTTTAAAATAATAAATTACCAAAAAGGCTAAAGCAGCCATGGCTGCTGTTACTACTCCTCCACGACTAAAAGTCACTACAGCTCTATATGTTATTACTGAAAACAAACCTATGTTTAAAATCTTATGGCCTAAATTAGGAGACTTTGTAAACAATCGTACTACCAAAATAAACATACCTAATCCTAAAATTGTAGATACTTGATTTGCTCCCCAACCACCTGAAGCCGATCTATTAGATCCTGTTCCTGACAATACATCTTTTACACTAGGATTATAAAATAGTATATAAATGGTATGTGATATTATAGGCAATAGCATACATAATAGTATTCTATTAATTTGTTCGACACTTACTCTTTTACCATAACAAAATAAAGCTGCAACACCTAGACATACTGGACCACTTAATACAAAAGCAATATTTGTTCTAAAATTTGCATCAAAACTTAATGTCGTAGATGCTACAAATATAGATGGCACCAACAACATTAAATATAAAAAGTAAGGGAATCCACTACCTGAAATTCCTTTATAGAACATACCTAACATCACAAAAAATATCACCAAATATTTACCTGCTTCATATGAAATAGAGCCTTTAGTCATTCTAAACAATACTTCTGCTCCAACAAAATAAGCGCATGCAGTTAATACATGGTATGTTTTAGAGGATTTAGGAGCTAAAAGAATTTTAGCAAGAAAGTAACTAAAAGCAGCCAAAAAATAGATTTTAGCCAAACCCTCATTAAAATAAACCAGCATACCTATTACAACATGCAGTCCAATAGCATTTATATAAGTAACATCTGTTTTCAATAGTTAATTAACTTGCTTAAAATAAAAAATTAAACCTCGAGAAATTACTGGCTTTTTTTTAGAAATATTTTTTTATAGTCTCCTAAAGGAAAGCGATAATAATAACTCTTTCCAAAAATGAATAATATAAAATGTGTAACAAATATAGGTATATAAGGCCTAGTATATTTTAAAAAGGCATCATACGTTTTATTAGAATAATTACACACCAAAAAAGGAATAGTATCTGGATTTAAATAGTTTCTTTTAATATTATTTTCATCTAATACTTTTAGAGTATTAAAAGACTTAAACTTGATTTCTTTATTTTCATTAATTAATTGATATAATTCTAAAACAGATAATGGCATATCATTATGATAAAACATTACGCTAGAAGATGTATCTACAAGAATCCACTTATTTAAATCTTTTATAAAGACTTCGTTAAATGAATGTCCTCCATAACTTTCATCAAATGGCGCTCTAGTGTTTCCCCATTCTCGAACCTTAATATCATTTATTACACCAAAATTATTAAAAATTTGAGCCATATCGCTGCAAACTCCTCCTTTCCCCTCTAACATTATCTTTAGTGCATTCTCAGAAGGCTCACTCAAACCTGGACCTCCTTTAATATTATTATTTAACCAAATATTTAATGTTTTAACAAGTTCTAAATCAGATTCTGGTTTATGGGCTGAAAAAATGATGTTATTAACTTCTTTAAAATAATCTGGAATATGATTTTTAGGGTTCAAATCATTATAACAAATTTTATCAATATCTTCAATGCTAGAATTTTTAGACAGCAATTTAAAACGAGCTATGTATAAAAATGGATGTCTTTTAAATACCCAAAGTAACTTTTTAATCATTGATCAATATTAAATTTAAAGAAGTTGATAAATGTAAAATTTTTTTTTTGTTAGACCTAATTAATTATAACTTAACAGTATTGAAATCAATGTTTTAAAATAATGATACTATTTATAGTATAAATCAGACTCCTATTTATAAAATCATAAACAGCTATCTATTAAATCATTAACCACTCTAGTATTGTAATACTCATAAGTGAATTTTTGAATAGCGTTTCTTTTGGCATTAATCATTTTTACATATTGCTCTGCTGATAAACTTAGTAGTGTTTCTATCTGTCTCTGCAAATTTTCCATAGTTATTGGATAAAATAAAAACCCGTTAACTTCATTTTTTATGTAATTATCTATCGACGATATATTAGAAACTATTGGCAAACAACCATAATTCATCGCTTCTGCAATTACTTTTGGAAATCCTTCAGAAGCAGATGGTAACAATATTGCATGCGATTGTTTGTATATGTTATGAACATCAACACGTGATAAAAAACCATGAAACACAAAGTTTAAATCACTCTCATGTGCTCTTTCTTTATACAAATTAATAGCCTTACCATTACCAACAATATGTATTTTATTAACGCCTTGTTTTAATCTTTCCTCTAAACCCTTAAAAGCATCAATCAATAAACCTACTCCTTTTTCGTCTTCTAATCGACCAACAAAACAAAAATCAAATCCTTTATGATTTATAACTTTGTTTTTAATCATCTCTTCTCCATCTACAATTTCTTGATTAGTCAAACAAGGATTTTCGAAAGTTAAGCATTGGTGTGGTTGGTCTTCCCACTGACCATTAATAGTCACTTTACGTTTTTGATGTTTTAACAACCAACGCTGAAAGCTGTATGCAATGGGTGCATTTTCTTGTTTCCAATTGCCTGCATATTTAAACCAGCCTTTTTTTGAGCTAAAGTACATTAGATACGGAATAACAAAAACTCCTATTCCTGTTGGTGCTCTAAACTGAAAATAATCTGCTTCATTAATAGCTTTTCTAATTACTTTTAAAACTGAATAAGCCTTGAAAATGATTGTTAGTTTGTCGGTAATCTTTGGTCCACCCAATGCAGGTAATGCAACAAATTTGATTTTTTTTGATGTGTAAGGTAATGAACTTGGTGGAGGAGCCAAATCATGCAACATCGCTACATGAGTAATCTCATCAAACACATCAATTAAATGATTAATTTCTGTGACTGTTGCACCTAAACCAACAATTTGACCTTCGAGAGTTTTGTAATGCTCTGTATGTGAAATTATGGTTAGTTTTTTCTGCATTTAAAATGATATTAACTCGCTTTCTGCTTTCTAATTATGAATTCTCTTGATTAATACATCTTCCTTTTTAATAAGATTAGCTACTTTTCTTGAAAAAATCTCAGCACCTTGTTTATTTAAATGCCTCGCATTATAAAAGTACTTTTTATCGTAACATAGCTCATCTTCACTAAAATCGAAAAATAAGAAATCATATGCTTCAGCAAGCGATTTATAATAATCTAGTATACCTTCTTTGTTTTTAATAAACTCTTGTCCTTCAATATATACTGGAGAATATACAAAGAGTACTTCAATATTTTTGTCTTTACACTCTTTTAAGTACGCATTAAATTTTTGCTCTAAATCGCTATCAAATTCAATTTCATACTTTTTCATTTTTTTTTTGGCTTTTTTAAAATCTGAATTCCATGTTCTATCCTGTCCTTCATAGCCTTTAATTCTTTCTGGTTCATTACTTTGAGTTCCTAAACTCATATTCAATGCCATTGTGATTGCATCTGTTTTAGATTGATATCGAATGAGTGGTAATTTATAATCAAAATAAGAATAATTAGGATACTCTGAAGTCGCCTCAAAAAAGTCATTATTCCATAACATGTAAGGCAATATCTGTTTTGAATTGAAAAAATTTCCTTTTTGCAAAGTTGTGACATCAATGGAGTGAATTATCAATTTTGGCTGCTTATTATGCTTTAAAGCAAGCTTGTGCCTTAGATGTTGCATATTAAACGTATTACCATCTATACCAAGATTATAGACTGAAAGATTTAATGAATCTTCAATTATTTTAGGATCAAAATGAACCCAAGCACGAGAGCTTCCGTAGATGAGTACATCTGCTTCTAATTTGCCATCTAAAACCGCATTCCAAGTAGTATATTCTTTAAATGCAAACCCATTAGATTTTTTCAGATTAGTAGAAATAAAAACATCAATAAAATAAGCAGTTATAATAATAGGAAGCGCAAAAACGAATATTTTTAATAAAAATTTCTTCATTAAAATTGAAAATAGATAAACTCCTGTTTAGATCCTGCAAAAACAAAAATCAATATAACTATTAAATAATAAAAGCACCAACTCTTCCACTTGCTTTTTGTAAACATCTGTTCAATCGCATATTTATTTTCTCTTCCAAACCATTCAACACATAAAAAGAAAACAATTAATATTATAGTAGGTATGGCAAGGGTTCCATCTTTAAAATAAGGCGCATTAAAAAGTGAGCTTGAAAATATTGTTGAGATATAGCTAAATGCGTGATGTATGTTTTCTGCTCTAAAAAATATCCAAGCAAAAACGGTTAAACCAAATGTTATTAGCATTAAACCAAACTCTTTTAGACTTGGTAAATATCTACCTTCGGCAATTGTATTTAAATGGTTTCGGTTGTTTTTAGTAAGTAGTATTGGTAAAAAATATAAGGCATTTAAAACTCCCCAAACTATAAAGGTCCAATTCGCTCCATGCCAAAAGCCACTAACAGTAAAAATGACAAATACATTTCTAATTGTAGTTTTTAATTGACCTCTACTACCTCCTAAAGGAATATAAAGATAATCTCTAAACCATGTTGATAATGACATATGCCATCGTCTCCAAAATTCTGACATATCTCTTGAAAAATATGGAAACGCAAAATTTTGTTTCAAATCAAACCCAAACAATCGCGATACTCCTATTGCAATATCAGAATATCCTGAAAAATCGCCATAAATTTGAAAGGTAAAGAACACAGCACCTAACACTAGAGTGCTTCCGTTTAAATCGTCAGAATTATTAAATATGTAGTTAGCATATTTAGCACAATTATCTGCAATGACTACTTTTTTAAACATTCCCCAAAGTATCTGTCGCAAACCATCTACAGCTTTATTGTATTCAAATGTTCGGCTTTTATAAAATTGAGGCAATAAATTAGTCGCTCTCTCAATTGGTCCAGCAACTAACTGCGGAAAAAAGCTTACAAAAGCAGAAAAGGCTATAAAATCTCTAGTCGGATTTAGTTTTCTTTTATAAACATCAATGGTATAACTGAGTGTTTGAAACGTATAAAAACTAATTCCAACAGGTAAAATGATGTTTAATGAGTTGACATTAATAGTTGTTCCGAAGAAAGAAAAAGCAGATACAAAATTATCTAGAAAGAAATTATAGTATTTAAAAAATCCTAGAAAGCCAATATTTACAAGAATGCTCGTCCAAAGCAATGCGCGACGTTTCAGTACAACTTCTTGGTTGGCTAAGGCTCTTCCAACACAATAATCAACAGCAGTACTAAATAAAATTAAAGATAAAAATCGCCAATCCCACCATCCGTAGAAAACGTAACTAGAAACCACAAGTAATACATTTTGTAACTTTAAATTTCTATTAGTCACAAACCAATACAGTACAAAAACGATTGGTAGAAAAATAGCAAAGTCTATGGAGTTAAAAAACATTGGTTGTAATTACTTAGTGTTTAAATTTCTATAATAATTCTTCGTATCGTTTTATAATATATTTCCAATCATGAGCATTAGCCCAAGTTTTGGCTTCATTATTAAATTTAGACTTGTTTTCAATAATTTGCTGAACAGCTTCAGCAAACTCATTGGCATTATTTGCATCAATTAAAATTCCAGAATGATTTGAATTTATAGCATCTTCAATACCACAACCTTTGGCTCCAATTGCAGGAATTCCCATTGCATTTGCTTCTAAAATAGCAATTCCGAAGCCTTCAACATCACCTGTATTAGTTTCTGAACTTAACATTACAAAAATATCTGTAGCTTCTAAAGACTGCTTTAATTTAGAATCATCTACACTGCCATGAAATGTAATATAAGACTCAACCTTTAAAGATTTAGCAGTGGTCATAAACGCTTCAGCTTCGGTTGGAATACCAATACAATGGTAATGTATTTCTGGAAATTTCTTAATTAATTCTGGAAGATGTTTAATCACATTTAGTTGCCCTTTTCTGGAGCTTACACGACCAACCGTTGTTAAAACAGGCTGACCTTTTAGAGTAATTTCACTCTTAGAATTCTCCCATTCTGAAGTTGTAATTCCGTTAGGAATCACAACAATAGCTTTATTTAAATGACTTACTAGACTTTTGGTGTAATTAGATACTGCAACAATAACATTAAATCGTTTTAATGAAGCGTTTATAGAACCACGTAACAAAGTCGATTTAAAATTAACTTCAGTTCCATGAGCAACAGCTATGATTTTTCTTTTAAAAAAAAGCCTAGAAAAAGCGACATTCCATAGCGAAAACTTTCCTGTTGCAATACAATGTGTTGTGCTTTTCATGTATTTAAACGTCTTCACAATTCTCTTAATATACATGAGAAATCGAAACTTATGCAACGTAATACGTTCTACATAAAAAGGTAAAGTAGCATCAAAATCTAATTCTTCAGAACCCGTTTGCGAACGTTGGTCTGCGATTATTCTAATTTTGTATCCAATATTACTTAAATGCAATGCCAAATTATAGGCATGATTCCCTATTCCTCCAGGTTGTGGCGGAAATTCTGATGTGACAATTAAAATATTTGGCTTTGATGCTTTCATACCAATGACTCGATTAAAGCGCCTTCTTTTAATTTTTTACTGGACAGATACCAAGATTTCGATACTTGAAATATCACGATTGGTAAAATCAAAATAGTCACAACTAACCCAATTAATAATAAGGGTTTATTTTTTTTAAACTGATAAGGAAATATTGATATTGGTATCGTTCTAAGCAATGCCAATCTTGCAGATGCATTACCGAAATATGTTCTGAAATAATATAATACGCTTGGTATTGGTCTTGCTGCAAAAAAGTTGGAAGGTCTAAAAGCATCCCAACTTCCCATTTCTCTTAAACCTCCAGTTCCAGCTTTAACATCTACACAGGATGCTAACGGATTAGAAACACTTTTCAGTTCTTCAAGATACAATCGCATTCCAAATTCTCCGTCTCCCATTCGTTGCTTTTCAAACTGACGGTCAAACAATCCAACGGTTTTAAAAACACTTTTATACAGCATTGCATTACCAGTAGCAAACTGCGATGCAACTGCAAAAAACGAACGAGCTTCAGGAATTTGACCTCCTTTAGGATAAAACACACCAGCAGACACTTGAGCATTAAAGTAATCTAAACATTTTAAATGTGATGAAATCCAATCTTGTTTGATTCTTACATCATCTTCAGATAAAGCAATAAATTCACCTTTAGCGTTTTTTATAGCATTATTTCTAGCCAACCACAAGGCCTTTTCTTGTTGTTGAATAATATTAAGATGTAATTTAAAATCTTTATAAAACGCTTCATTAAACGCATCTGATTGGTCCACAACAATAACCTCAAAATTTTTATAATCCTGTTGTTCTAAATCTAACAATACATCTTTTAAATATGTATATCTATTTAGCGTTGGAATCACAACACTTACTTTTGGATTACGTTCTATTAAACTTGATTGGAAGCTCTTATAATCAACATCATACAAATTAACATTATTAATTTGCACTCTAGATACATTTCTAGTTTTATACCAAGAATTAATTTCTTTGAATGGATTTTTAAATGATAGTAATCGTAATATTAAAACATAAAACACCCAAGCTTTGTTAAAGTATTTTCTAATAAAATGATAGTTATCCTGTATATCTACTTCAGTAAAACTAGTATAAGTAGCTACATTTCCAATGTATCCTTTTTGAACAGCTTGCCATGATAAATCGTATGCTCTTGCTTGTTTTGAGATAAACCCTTCATCCATTGTAAGTTTTGAAATAACTTCTTCTGGCAAATTTTCAGCAATAGGAAATATAGATTTTCCTGTATTGGTATAGCATTGAAAATAATGCGTTGGCTGAAGGTATTTTAAAAACTTAAAGAGCATCTTATTCTCTAATATTAATCTAAAAGAAATGTTTTTTATTTAAGACCATTTTGATTTATAAAACTAATTTTAGATTGATTCTGGCAGTTTATGATTTTGAGTGATTCCTTTTAGATATTCTGGATAAGCTTTTTCTTTTGGAAGTAATAACAAATGACATTTTCCTCTATTCTTAATGGTTTCGGCTGTTATTAACTCTTCACCTGTTTTAAGATACCAAGCTTTATAATTCATCTCTTTACACCAATCTAACATGAGTTGTCCTGCGGCTTCCATTCCTAAGTTTTCGACATTGTGCATTTCTATAAAAAAGCTACACTGTGTTTCTTTTGCAAGTGTTTTAGCTTTTTGCATTACGAGTGTTTCTGCTCCTTCTACATCAATTTTAACTAAATCTGGTTTTATATTATAAAATGAATAAATATAATCTAGCGTTACTGTTCTTACTTCTAAAAAGGAATTCATTGAAGCTGCAGTTTCTGCATGAGATTCGTACATGCTTCCAGCTGCTCCAGCTCCTACTGTATAAAACTTAACAGTGTCGTCTAAAGTATTACCTACAAAAGCTGTAAGGTATTGAGCTCTACTTCCTAAGTTATTTCTTATAATGTTTGCTGCTGCTTTTTCTAATGCTTCAGGATTAGGATCTACAAGCACAATTTGTCGCTTTGGGTTTTGAATTAATGACAGTAATGCTGTATAACCAATATTAGCTCCAATATCAAAAATAACCTCATGGTGCTTAGATAAATAAAACCACCACGCATCGTCTTGATCTACATGTTTTCTTATGGTTCCAGAAACCGTTTTAAGTGGCACACCACACAAGCTAGTTTCTATATGTTTTGAAGCATCAAGATTTAACGTATAATATATTTTTTTTAATAGCTTTTTTATAATCATAACTGTAATGTATGCTAATGCGAATTCTACTTATAAGCTATTCCAATTAAATGTGCTGTATTCACTTTTGAATTTGCACTATTTTTAGATTGAAATCTATTGATGATATTAGAAAAAACTGACTTAATTAAGCCAATCGGATTTTTTAAACTATAACTTTTTAAACCTTGTACTCTATACTTTCCAGTCTTTACAGCATAATGTACATCTACTGAGTCAAAATACTTTTCGAGTAGCGTTTGTAATTCTTGTCTAGTATAATGCCTAACGTGATCAGGATTTTTATCTGGACCTTCATTTTTTATAAAATCTCCATTAGGTGTTGTAAAATAAGCCCAACCGCCTTTGTCTATTGCTTTTGAAATATTTTTCACAAAGATATCATCTTTCTCAACATGCTCTATTACTTCAATACAAACCACAGCATCATAAGAAGCATCTTCCAGTGTAGATTCAGTCATATCTTGAACTACAAGGTCTTTGATGTTACTTCGTTTTTTTTGAATGGTTTTTAATATGTTTTTGGTAAACCCTAAATTTAGCTCTTCACGAGTACCACTTTCTTGAGGTACATCTAACAATGTTATGTTGGCTGGTATGTTTATAGTGTAAGGTGATTTTCTGCCTCCTACATCTAATACAGACATTTTTGATTTGTTGCTTTTACTAGACTTTATAAGTCGTTTAATGTCATTACGCACAGTAACTAAATGTGTAGGCATGATAGAGAACGTTGCCCAGCGCATAAATTCGTAGTTTGTCATAAATGTTATGATCTTATTTGTAACTACAATATTATAGATAATGAATTAAATAACCATCTAGTTTTATAAAAAGCTGCCTCAAATTTTTAGTGCACAAAATCAATCTTTATAAAAACGAACAAAAGATGCATTTTGTTTTTGAAGATTAAACTCTTCTCTCACGCGATTAATAGCTGTTTCTTTAATGTTTTGTTTTTTACTTGAACTAAGATTAATGACTTCAACAATTTTATCTGCTAATAGTTTCGGATTTCGTTTTGGAATAACCCATCCTGTTTTTTCATTCAAAACATTTTCACTCAATCCTTCAGCATTAGACACAATACACATTAAACCCATAGCTTGAGCTTCTAAAACTGCATTACAGAAGCCTTCTTGCTCACTATACTGAATGTAAATATCAGATTGCTCTAAATGCTTTCTTACGGTTTCTTGTGGCAGCTTTCCTGCTAGAGTTACGTTGTCTTGAAGACCTAATTGGTAAATTGCAAAAGTTAAACGCTCAAACTGACCACCATCACCAATAACTGTATAATGAAAATTAATTCCTTTTTGTTTTAATTGATGAATGGCTTGTAGTGTATATTCAATTCCTTTTTTCCAGTGTAATCTTGCAACAGTTACAATGTTTACAACTTCATTACTTTTACGAATGGTTTGAGGTTTAAAAAAATCGATATTTATTGCTGGAGGAATGACTTCAATTTTATTAGCAGATACGTTAAAATTTATTACGTCTTGCTTCATTTCTTGAGACAGCACGTGATATTTCACCTCTTTTAAAAAGAGCCTATCATAACAGTTTTTATGTTTTAAAGGAGATAGATACAAATCGAAACCTCTAAAACTTACTGCCATTTTAGCATTTATTGCTTCAGCTACATTTTCTCTGTTATTGGTTAACATTCCGAAGCCAAAGTGCAACCAATCTAATTGTTTTGTTAGTAGAAACTCATTAACTATTACATTTCTTATCCTTTTTTTGAAAGATAAACCATCTTTTTTATCTAACTGATATAATTTAAAACTACGCTTAGGATGCAACAACAAACTCTTTAAAATTGATGTACAGCTATTAAAAATAGAGCGCAATGGATTATTGCTATTAAAATTTGAAGATTTAACAATGGTACACGGAAAATTGAGGTCACCTTCTTCTACATAATCAACAAACAACATCACATTAAAACCATTGTTTTGTAACCCTTTTATTTTATTTCTAAAAAAGGTTTCAGAATATCTTGGCACTGTAGTAAGTACAAGTCCGATGGTTATTTTATGTTGATGTGTTTTATGCATGTATTACATTATACATTTTTATATAGCTCAAACATTTTTGCTAGCATTTGCGCTTCATTATGTTGTTCTTTTACAGTTTTTAACGCATTTTGAGTAATTTTTAACTGCTCATTTTTTGGCATTGTATTGATCTCTATCAATTTTTCGGCTAATTTTTCAGAATTACGAATAGGAACTACAAATCCGTTATACGAATCTTGTATCACTTCAGTCATTCCGCCACAATCTGTTGTAAGTACAAGTGTTTGTAATGACATTGCTTCTAATGCAACATTAGCAATGCCTTCTGTTAAGCTTGGCAACACTAATACATTTGAAGATTGCATCATTTTTTGCACTGTATCAAACGGCTTTTGCTTAGATAAAACCACTTCAGCCTCTAGTCCTAAATCTTTAATTTGGTAGGCTAATTGTATATTTCCTTGCGCACCAATTATGGTGTATTTAAATTTTACACCATTATCTTTTAATAGTTTGCAAGCATCTAAAGCATAAGTATAACCTTTAATAGAATGTGGTCTACCAACCGATAAAATATTAAATACCGAATCGTCCTTTTTTATCGCATTGGTTAAAGGCTCTAAATGTAAGCCACTATAAATAACTTTAATTTTCTCTTGTTTTGCAGCATACTTTTCAGCCTCTAAAGCAATCGCTTTAGACACTGCATGAAACATATCTACTTTAGGAAAATAGGTCTTATAAGCTGCTCTAACACTAGAATCTACAATAGGCGAAAAATTAATCTGCGTTCCTCTTAAACTCAATACTAACTTTATACCAAATTCCTTTACCCAAATCCAATCTTTTAATCCTTTTGCCCATTGCAAATGAAAAACATCTGGCTTGTGCCATAACACAGGATAGAATTTTATTTTATCAAGCAATGTGTTTCTATCTTGAGACTTTAAAATGGCATCTAACTTTTTTTTATCCTTTAGTCTAAAAAGATATAGCAAAACACTGTATCTGATTAAATGAATAATTTTATACCATTTTTTATTTTTAAAACCAGCAATGGTAACATTAGCGTGATAATCGCTCTTGTTTTTTACAATTCCAAAAAGATAAATTTCACAGGCATGTTTAGAAGCTAAGCCATTAATTAAGCGCTCTATAAAAGTAGATGAAGGAATAACTCCAGAATAAATTGCTATTTTTAATTTATCACGCATTATCTATTTTTGAGTATCTCTTTGTAGTAAAATTATAAAACCGCTTTGGATTTAAGATGTTCTACAGGTTTTATATTAAAATTCTCTGCTCTTAAACACAAATAATCTCCTCCAAGCACATGAATGATATAATTGTTACGTTTTAAGTAATGTATTGAAGCTTCTTTTTCAGATTCTGAAAGATGTTTGTGTTCAAATAAAATTACTTTAGGTTGATAGATATTAAAATCTAATTGAGAAAGCACTTGCCAATCATAACCTTCGGTATCAATATGCATGATATCAATTGTTTTAACATCATGTTTTTCGAAAAGATTTTCTAAGGTCAATCCTTTTATTTTAGACTCAACAATATAAGGCTCTAAAATACCATTAAGGTGTTTGGTAATGTTTTCTTTTTTAAAGGAACCCAGTTGATCATACCAAGATGGTAAATCGTTAATATGATCTTTTACACTTTCAGATACTGAATAAAATGTTTGAAAAGAGCCATTATTAATTGCTGCATTTTCAAAAATAAATCGAGAATCGTTATTGTAATTCTTTTTTAGTTTTTCAACCAATAAAGGTACAGGTTCAACAAATAAAGCAGTCCATTTTTTATGTTTGGTAATCAATTTGTATAACGGATCACCTGTAACACCATCGTTAGAACCAACTTGAACGACGTTTGTAGGTTCTTCGTTAAAAAGAAGATCAAGCCATAACGAAGCACTATCATAATGAAAGTCTGGTTTAGGATTTAACTTATGATAAACAGACGTTATAAAATCACCTATAAATGGTAAGCTTTTAATGGATTGCTTTATACTATTTTTCATTTTACAAATAAAATGTTTGATGCTTTAAAAGTAAGAGTCCCAAACTTTAATTTTTGGACTTTCAGTTATTCTTTTTACAACAAAATCGTAATCTCTAATAAAAATTGTATTAAACTGGTCTTGATTGTACGATTGTAATTTAACTAATTGTCTTCTTTCTGGTTCATACTTATATGGTTGAAAATCATAACTCAGCAGTATATCTAAAATTTCTTGGTTTTCTACTCCATAAAATTGATTGCTAAAGTTTATTTCTATAATTATAGCTTTTAAATTTTTATTTTTTAGCGTTGAAGCGCTTCCGTTGAGTACAAATTTTTCAAATCCTTCGACATCAATTTTCATAAGATTAAATGATTCTGAAGCTTCCAAAGCATCAATTGTTGTCACTTCAACTTTAACAGCGTTTTTGTAAGTATCATCTACCACTCTATTCATGGTACTATTGTCTGTAGAGAAAAATAAATGACTGGCTTTGTCGGCAACTCCAATGTTAAGTGTTTGAATTTTATCATTCAATTTATTCAATGCGATTTGCTTATTAAGCCTTTTAAAAGTATTTGGAACAGGTTCAATTGCAACTGTATTAGATTTAGATACTCCTGAAGCTAATAACGCATAATGGCCTATATTTGCGCCTACATCTAAAAATGTATCTTCTGCTCTTAAAAAGTGAATTAAAAACATCGATTCATCAAATTCATACAAGCCAAAGTAAATATTACCTACAATTCCACCATCTCCTTTTGTGGCTAAAAACTTTAAATTGCCAACCCATTTATACTTAATGTTTTTAAGAAACTTATTTTTTACATTAAAAATCACATATCTTAAAAGTGCTTTATTAGGATGATTCTTTGTGACAGGATGATTTTTAAACATCTTATTTCGCTGTTTAATCTTCCTATAAACTTTCATTTTTTTAATACGCTTCAACAACATATATCCCTTTAATTTTGTATTAACTGAAATTGATTAAAAAAGAAACTCCATAAATTTAAGCTCTCCTTCCATAATTTGCGATTTTTTATTTGAATAGCTTCAAATTGTTCAGCATTTAACGATTTGTGAAACTCTAACACTTTTTCTGAAATGGTATTTATTTCAAAAGGTTCAACCCAAACAAGATGCTCTTTCCAATTAATACTATTAGATAAAGGGAGTAAGCCATCTGTATTTATATACACTGGAATTCGTCCCATTGCTAAGGTTTCATAAAATCGTACTGAAAAGTTTCCTGCGCCACGATAACAGACGATATAATCAGAATTTTTCATGTTTTCAAAATACTCTTCTGCTACTTTAGTGACTCCTCTTCCGTGTTTAACGCCTCCTCCATATTGGTCTCTAACAATAAAATTAGTTTTAATATTTGAAGCGCTTTGCAACTGACTCAAAATTTTAAATCTATTGAATGAGGTAGATTGTATTTTTTGAGGACTCATTTTTACGAACTTAAAATAGTATTTTAAATTTCTATGAACGACTCTTAGTGTTTCTTGAATTCTATTAGATAACGATTGAGATGCTTGTCCGCAAAAACCAATCGTAGGTTTAGCATTATACGATCTTAAAATTACATGTTCTGAGTCGTAATAGCGATGTATAGGATCTCTATGAAACACAGGCAATCCTAAATGAGAATTTGGCAACTTACTCATGTAACCACTACATCTAAATACACGAACATTAGAAAAATCTGGAATATGAACACCAAAATCACCCGAAATAAAAACAAAAACTATTTTATTAAGACGATTCATTTTTTCAATAAATGCCTTGGCTAATGCTTCTTTTTTTTGATTGACATAAAAGTCCCAAGACATTGGTAAAATAATAATATTTGCAGCTTCTAGTTGTTTAACCAATTGCATTTTTTGATTAGAAAATCCAAACACTTCTTTTGCTGGATTATCAATAAATGTGTCGGACTTTATAAAAACTTTTAAAAGCGGAAATAAAGCAAAGCGATGTTTTGGGTTTGAATCATAAAGAGATTCTGGGTAGTATAACTTCATTTAATACTTTGCAATAAATTATTCTCTTTTGTATAATTGAGTTTCAAAGATATCTAATAATTTATTAATATCTGCTCTATCTTGTGTTGTGATTTTAGGTTTGACATGTTTTTCATGCTTTAGCAAATCACTTTCGGGATGCGTTTTGCTTGAAGGTTTTCTGTAAGATGATTTTAAGTTCGCTATTGGTTCTATCGAAAATGCTTCGCATAAATTATAAAATTCTTGAACATCTGCAATCAAATCTTCATACTTAACAACAGCAGACTTCTTTTTGTAAACACCAAATACTTCTAAAGGAATCACGTTTTCTATACACCATCTTAAACATAGCTTTTCGGTATCTGAAAGAGTTTTATATCCTGTAATATTATAGCTGAATTTGTCTTGAATTAATTGAACTAATTGCGCTTGCTTTGAAAATATTGACAAATCATAAAGCCATGGAAAATCTGATTGCCTTTGAGATCGAATGACATCGTAAGGGTTTCTAATAATATGAATTACAGGAATATTAAACACATCATTAATGTAATGCGCTGAAAGATTTGCACGTACAAATTTGATGATATACTTTTTTGGAATAAAAGGCCAAAGGTGCATTTTAAATTTCCGATTGCTGTTTTGAGCAATCCAATTACAATCCACTTGGTTTTTAAATACGCGATTTAAATATTTGTGTGCTTTTGCATTGCAAGTGTTTTCATCAAACCATTGGTCGCATATTAAATGTCCATTCCTAGTTCTAGTGTCATGTTCAGGTTCAAATAACATTCTGTAACGAAACTGTTGAGCCATAGTTTCACTCAACCAACTTGTTCCGCTTCTTGCTGTACCTACAACAACAATATGTTTATTAAACTTAGACATTAATTTTTAACAGTTAGCTCTGTATATAAATCTTCGTGTGCTTTTATAAAACTATGCATTGTAAAATTATTAACACAGTATGCTCTAAGTGAAGCACCTATTTTTTCTCTTTCGTCGCTGTTTAACTGTTGAGTGTGCTTTATTTTTTTAGCAAGTGCTTTATAATCTCCAGCAGGAAAAAGAAGCGTTTTAAAGTCTTTCAACACATAATTGATTCCAGTAATATCAGATCCAAGAATTGGAATTCCCATACTCATTGCTTCAACTAAAGCCATTGGCATTCCCTCTTTTCTTCCTTGATTAAGTGTAGGTATAACATACAAATCTGAATCCGTTATATAAGGACGTACATCTAATACTTTGCCATGAAAAACAACTTGATCTAACAGATCTAATTCAGCACACAAATTGTGCATGGTTTTACCATAATCGTTATCATTATCTCCCAGAATACTTAATCTAATGTTACGATCGTTTAAATGATGAACAGCTCGTATTAAAACTTCAATTCCTTTAACAGGTACAAGGTTTGCGACAGTGATAATCTCAAAAAACTCCGATTTACTTTTTTTAAATTGAGATGAACTATAATATGTTGTATCAATCCCTAAAGGAATTAATTTTTGATTTTTTTTATTTGGAAAATACATCTTCATTTCATCATTAATGGTAATGATGAAATGTGCTAGCTGGCTTTTTATTTTCCAATGCTTATTAAAGCCCATAGCTTTTTTAGTGTAAATCCACTTTGTTCCTGCCAATCGTGCTGCAATAGCTTCAGTCCAATCATTACTCCATTGCCAAGAATGTACTACATCGTAGTTATTTTTTTTATAAAATTTTGAAATTGGCAATACTCTAAATAGCAACGAATAGTAAGGTCTGTATTTCGTTTTTGTATCGAATATATGAATGGGACAACCTAATGCTTCAACCGTTTTAAAAAAAGCACCTCTATTATGAGCGCAAGCAATTTCTATATCAAACTTTGTTTTATCAATTCCTTTTACTAAATCATAAACAACCTTACCACTACCAGCAGTATCAAAATTTGGAATTGTAAATAGGATTTTAACTTTGGGAACGTCACTCATAACTCTGCTACAAAAATAAACTATTGCAAGTTACTTATTATATAGTTTATCCCAAAGACTCAAAGTTAATAACATACTCACTGCATGCGCATGATATACTTTATCTTTTTGATTGAAATTATTATGCACTTCTGAAATTAATTCTTTAGGCACAATACTATTTTGAAATATGTAATCTTTGAGTTCTAATTGACTTGAGTCGTCTAAAAATTGTAACTCCCAATTACGCTGAACTAATGGTTTTTGCATAATCGCTTTACGCATTCTGTTGAGTTTTGAATACACTCTGTATGGTAAATTATATGGCGATTTATTGTAGTTATAAGTATACAGATTAAACGGTTTTTCTTGATGCCAAACTATTTTAGCCAATGCTGGATTTCTTCGCTTAATATATTCAATTTGAATAGCTCTTTTAGCTAAATAAGACTCAGGAATTTTACAAATAAATTTACAAATCTCATTATCATAATACGGGATCGTAATTGGTTTTACTTCACTAAACACATTTAAATTTATACTCGTCCATCTTGGTGCCCAATATATACTTTTAAAGGCTCTAATTCTTGCATTAGCATCATCTTCAATATCTATAGCTTGATGCAACATTTTAACACGCTGAAACAAATAATCTTTAAATTCACCTTCAAAACCATAATGCTTCCATAACTTTTGAGCAAGCTGCATTCCTGAAGGTTTTACTACTTTTTTAAAGAGGACCTCAACTTGTTGAACAACATCTAAATGCTTAGGAACTTCCATATCATTAAAAAGCACGTCTCCCCAATGTCCTAGACTAAAAACATCTCCCATTTTACTATAATGATCAATGAGTGCCATTTGTCTTGGGTGAGTAAACTCAGAATAACATTCATTTATTTTGGCTAAACGCTCTATGTTAGACCATAGATAATTTGGCTGAATTATAAATTCTTCAAACTCAAAATTACATTGGTTAGCAATTGCTTTTCCTATTTTTCCTTCAGGATAACCATTTTTAAACGAATAACTATAGGAAGACACCTCTTTGCCCAACTTATGAAGCGCAACAGCTTGTGTCCTACTATCTAATCCGCCAGATAAAGGCAAAATAACCTTCTTATCTTCAACTTGTCTATTGATAACACCTTCAAACAATTCGCCAAAAGCATCAACCGTATCTGAAAACGATAAAGTTTCATCTGGATTGTAAACCCAATTGAAATATTGAGATGATGACACTAGATAACCATTTTCATCTAATACGTTTTCTGTTCCTGGGCGAAGTACTTTTTTGTGTTTCCAAAATGTATCATTATCTAAAAAAAAGCCTGTGGCTATATATACACAAATAGCTTTTAAGTCTAAAGATTCAGGCTCGCCTTTTATTGCAACAACTGTTTGCTTTTCTGGAATAATTGATGTTGTTATTTTAGGCATAGATTACAAGTACTGTTTAACTTTTTCAAGAACCTCCTTTGGTAGTGTAACATTAACTATAGCTGGCATTTTTCTTTTAATGAATGAAAAATAACGCAAATAAAGTAATTGTCTGTATTTCTTTTTATCTATTAATATATTTTTTTGGAAATAGTCTTTTAAATAAGCTTCACTAAATTGTTTGTCATTAACCATATCTCTCCAAAGCGTCTTTAAGGTTCCTATGTTATTTCCACTTAAGAATGTATTAGGATGTGCTTTAAAGTTTTTATACTTTTTTAAAAAATCTTCAAAATCGTATAAATGGTAATGCAATAAGAATCCTCTTTTTATACTCTTTAAAGGTGACTCATCAATTGTTTTATAGCGATGTACGTTTTTAGGTATCGTTTCAGAATTTACTCGTATTGCCAATTTTCCCATATTGTGACCTAACCAATATGAATGTACAATGGATTGCTTATTGTAAGGGTTATAAAATGAATAATAGATGCGATTAAAATGACTTTTGAAGTTTTTTTGAACCTTAAATTGTGTTTCTTCAAGCATCACGTTTTGATATGCCATTTTTGTAGTTAGTACCTCTAAAGTTTGCAATTGCACAACATCAAACGATTTTAAAGGTTCAAAAAAAGCAGATAAATTAATTGCGTTTTTATAGTCTGTAAGAAATAATTCGTCGGCATCAAGAGAAATCAACCAGTCTATACCTAAATCGCGACATTTCATTTGTGCATCATAAGTGTTTAAACATTGTCTCGCTGTATGAATTACGTTTGCATTACTACAAAGGTGTTCCATATAATCGAGATGCTTAAATTTTTCAGCAGATATAGAATCATTACTTTCAACGCCTTCTATATCGGCAATTAATTGCTTCCCATTATCTGTAGTTCCATCAAAATAAACGTAAATTTTTTCAATACCAATTGCAAAATGATATCTTAAATTTTGCCTCAATAAACGCGCTTCGTTTTTTACTGTTATAACTAATGCTACTCTCATCAAACTTACTTTAAGTTACGTTTATACTGCATATACATATTTAAAAAACTTAAACTAAGTTTTTCACTTCTAGTCATTTTATATCTCACACGATTGAAGAAACGAGTAACATAGGAATTATATAATGATATCGAAATTTCATCTTCTTTATAAACATTTTTTATAAACTTTAAATGCTCAAAAAAGTAAGCTTTATAATATGCCACATTTCTATTATCTAAAGTAGAAACACTATCTCCAGACTTTCTAAAATAGGCAATTGTATCGTTATTTTTAGAAATAGCTTTATTTAAAAAGGCTTCATGATAAAATACACGATCTCCAATAATATTATAAGATGTATACGTTTTTGCTAAGTGACACAAATTAGACTTAAAAACAGCAGCATTTACATTTAAAATAGGACAATACAGTATCTCATTAGTATGTAAGATCTCATCTTCATTTTTCTTAAATACTGGATGATTTAATTCTCCATAGACTCCTTTTTTTAAGCTGAATTTTAATGTTTTTGCAACTGCAACATCACAATTTTGTGAGTTTAGGACTTGAACTTGCTTTTCTAAGAAATCAGACTCTGCTTTATCGTCGCTTTCGGCAATCCAAATATATTCGCCTTTTGCTAAATCGAATCCTTTTTGCCACTGCTTAGATGGTGAACCTGTATTTTTAGTATTGATTATAAAATGTGAAACTTTAGGATGATTTCGATAAGACTCCAAGACCTGTAAACTGTTGTCATTAGAGCAATCGTCTAAAATAATCACTTCAAAATTTGAATATGTTTGATTAAAAATACTATCCAGTCGTTCTGGTAAAAACGCAGCATGATTATAGTTAGGAAGTATGACAGAAACGAGCTTATTCACAGTGTGCCAAATTAATAAAAAAACTTGGATAAAAAATTCAATTTCTATCGAATTTAAGCGACTTATCCAATAATAATTGCCCTATATTTATATCGCAAAAATGATTTGAAATGAAAAGAGCAATTTTGGTTACTGGAGCACATCGTTCAGGCTCAACATGGACTGGCAAAGTTATAAGTCAGTCTAAAAACGTTCGATATGTTCAAGAGCCTTTTAATCTTTCCATAAAGAAGTATAATTCGCCAATAAAATCTTGGTTTGAACACCTCAACATTTCGAAAGACACCAACTATCAAGATGATATAAAAGTGTATCTAGAATCATTTTTAAAACCTTCTATTTTTAATAAATATAAACACTTTGGAACTCTTAAAGGTCCAAAATTATTTTACTCTTACTTTTTAGATTTCTACAGAAAAACATTTAAACGTACTCTAATTAAAGATCCTATTGCCATTATGTCGGCAGAATGGATTTATAAAACGTTCCCTACAGACGTTGTAATTTTAATTAGACATCCAGCAGCTTTTATAGCAAGCTTAAAGGTTAAAGGATGGGAATTTAATTTTAACGCGTTTTTAGATCAACCCGATTTAATGCACACCTATCTTGAGTCATACAGAGATGAAATGACTTCCTTCACTAATAAGAAACAGCCTATTTTATTACAAGGAATTTTACTGTGGAATATTTTATATTCTGTGGTGTTATGCTATCAAGAAACTTATAAGAATACGTGGTACTTTGTAAAACATGAAGATTTGTCTGAAAAACCTATTGAAAAATTTTCAGAGCTATTTGATTTTTTAAACTTACCTTTTGATGATAATACTAAAAATTATATTAGAGAAACTACAACATCTACAAATTCATCTGATTTAAAGCGTGATTCAAAATCGAATATACTAAAATGGAAAGAACGCTTAAGCACTGAAGAAATAGAACAAATTAAACTTGGCACTTATGAGGTGTGGAAGCACTTTTATGAAGAAAAAGATTGGTAAATAATCTTATTTATTGAATTTTTTTTCAATTTTAAGCCTTATCCGTTTTTTAACGAATTGATAATAATATCTTGTAATTCTTAATTGGTTGTCAATATAAAACATGAAACCATTGTTGTAGAATTTCCTATTAAAAAAATATAATATTTCACCAAAGTTATGCGCTTTTAAAAAAGGTTTACGACTTGGACCTGTATAGTGTATAAAATCCACTTCAGTATTTATTTTTTCAACAACAGTATTAATCGTCAAAGTTTTATAATTGTCTTCTTTTTCTTTACCATAAATGCCGCTATTAATTTTTTTAACCTGTATTATCTTCTGAAGAGCTAACAGATTAACCACAAAATTAAAAAAGCCTTGATCTCCAAATTTAAAGCGCGTTTGTTTAGAAAACCCTGTATTTAATTCATTTCTGTAGTCTTTTAAATAGGTTTTTAAATGCTCTATAAACAACAGATTCATTGCAAAGTGTCCCGATGAAAAATACCATAAATGCTTAAGGTTAAACTTTGCATTGCTAAAAGCCTCTGGTACAAAGGCAAAATTATTAAATGTTTTAGCTAATTTTTCGTCTGAGTAATCTATTGCTTTCCCTTGAAAAATATAAAAATCATTTTTTAAGTTTTTAAGTTTTGTTTTAAAATCACTACTTGTAATTATTGAATCTGCATCCATATGCATATAATAATCATAAGCATATCCCATTTCTGGTAAAAAACAAATATTAATTTTAGTTAATAAGCCTGTTAATTTAAAACTATGGTAGGTATTTATTTCTTTTGTTGAGAGTACTGTGACATTCTGTTTTTTATCAATAGAATTAATCTTAAAATCTCCATCTTTAATAACTATCACAGGATTTTCTATACCATAATGCTCAATACTTGCAATTAAAGCTTTGCAATAATGAATATGACTTTTTGCCAATGAAATAACTATAGCTAGAGACTTTTTTTCCATAAAATTAATCATATATATGTTTTGCTGCCCATTTTTGCCAAGCGTAAATATGCCAAACTCCCCAAGCTGAAAATCGCCCTTCATTATAATAATCTAAAATAGATGCTTTAAGGCGTTCACTATCTAAAAATTCTGCTCCATAAAATGGAATTTCAAAAACATGGTGCATGACGTCGTCTTTTAATTGGTTATTAAGCCAATCGTCTAAAGGCACCATAAATCCCATTTTCTTTTTATTTATTAGAGCTTTAGGTATAAAATGATTTAAACAGGTTTTTAATGTTTTCTTTAAAACTTTGTGTTGTGGTAAACTAGACTCTAAATGCCATGAAAAATCTACACTTTCTTTATCTAAAAAAGGCACACGAACTTCTAAACTATTTGCCATACTAGAACGATCTACTTTAATGAGTACTCGCTGTAAATGTGCATAAAACTCGTTATATCGTAAACTATTTAGCAATTGTTTTTTTGTCGTAACCTCATCAAAATTATACAGCTCTAAAAGTTCCTTAGAATAAGAAGTATTAGGAAACATTTCATCTAAATGTAATGGAAATATATGCATGTGCTTTGCCATTTGCCATTCACTAAATGTTTTGTAATAGTAAGGTGCAGACGTATTACTTAACTTACTTTTATTTAATAATCTAACAATTGGTTTCCTTATTGAAAATGGAATTTTAAACAGATAAAAATGCTCTGCAAATTGTCTAAAACGTGGATATCCATAAAACAGCTCGTCACCTCCATCACCAGATAGCATGACTTTATATGTTTTGGATGCGTGCTTGGTTAACAAATACGTTGGCAATGACGAATAATCACCAAAAGGTTCTGCGCATTTTTCAAAATAATCATCAATACTCGCTAAAATTTCTGAAGGCTTCACTTTATAAATATCTTGATTAACCGAAAGTTCTTTTGCGTAATCTTGTGCTATTTCGCTTTCGTTAAGATATGCATCATCAACCTTTAAAGTAATGGCTTGAATATCTGGTTTATTGTTTTTTGAATGTGCAGTAATTAACGGACTATCAATTCCTCCACTTAAAAATGTTGCAATAGGAACATCACTAATTAATTGTCGTTTTACTACAGCATCTAATAGTGTATTGTATTTATTAGCTGTTTCATCATCTTCTTTTTTTTGATGTTTAGCTAATTTTTCAAAACTTGTAAGTTGCTTTTTATTAAGTGTTCTATCACTTTTAAATTCTAATAATTCTCCAGGATTAACCTGAAAAACTGAGTGATAAACCGTATTTGGAGCTTGCATATATCCAAATCCGAAATACTCTTTCATTATGTCTGGACGAAGCTTTAAATCGTCTTTAAACCAAGGATGTTTAAAAACTTGATCAAATTGCGAAGCTGAAACCAAACCTTTCTCATTTACACCATAAAACAAAGGTTTAATCCCTGAAAAATCTCGTGTTAAAAAAACTGAATCTGTCTGCAAATCTATCACTGTTATTGCGAACATTCCATTGAGTTTCTTTACCGTTTCTTCAATGCCAATTACATCAAATAAATGCACTATAATTTCGGTATCTGAAGATGATTTTAAGTTTTGTAGTTGATAGGTTTTAGCAAGTTCTTTATAATTATAAATTTCTCCGTTAAATACAACATCATAACGTCTAGAAGGGCTTTTCTTAGGTTGGTTTCCGTTAGCAGAAAGATCTAAAATTGATAAACGATTAAAACCTAATTGATAGTTTTTTCCACAATAAGTTTCAGATGCATCAGGTCCACGATGCTTAGATAGCTCTAAAATTTGAGAAAATTTTTCAGCAGTACTTAAAGATCCCTTATTATTAAAACTAAACTCTCCTAAAAATCCACACATAAATTAATAACCATTCGAAATTAACAAAGTTCTTTATACATATCATTAAATTCAACAAGCTCTTTTTCTATTGAAAATTTATGTCGCAATTTATGGTTATGTGCTTTTAAATTTTCAGCATTTAAATGTAAACAAGCTATAATTGCTTCATCTAATTGCATTGGTTCACAAATATCGAATGAAATGCCATTAATACCATCGCTAATAATTTCGACCATACCTCCATTACTAGAAACTACTGTTGGCAAATTGTGAAATGTTACATCTAATAAACCGTTTGATAAAGCTTCGTAAATTGATGGCTGAATAGCTAAATCATAATTTTTATAAACCTCTTTTAATACACTTGAAGGTACATGCCCTTTTAACACTACTTGACCTTCAAGACCTAATTGATGAATTCTATATTCTAAAAACTCTCTAAATGAGCCTTCTCCATAAATATCTAAGTTCACAAAAACACCTTCATTTTTTAATCTAAAGATACTATCTAATAAATAAAACTGTCCTTTTTCCCAAGCAAATCTACCAACACAAATAGCCTTTATTTTATTTTTGTTTTTGATATCAAAAGACTCTTTAATGTGTTCTGTTTTTAAAAGGTTAAAATCAAAACCTCTATAAATTAGTCTTAATTTATTTTCAGGAACACCTTGTGCGATCGCCTTTTGATTCATGAAGTTACTTATAACATGTACTAAATCAAAATTAGACACTTTATTTAAAAACTTAGCTTTTTGGTTTTTAATTACAGTATCACTAACCAGTTCTTTACCTCTTAACGAAACGATTAATTTGTTTGGTTTTAGTTTTAAATAATGAATTAATTCGTGCGGAACAACATGCAAATGATGTACATGAATGACACTAACAGTTTGATTTAATAAGGGTTCCCATTTTAAAAAAAATCTAAATTTATTTTTTAACGTAGCGTCTGGTAAAATCGTTTTATAGTGTTTATCTAAAAACAAGCTTTTTAAAACAAAATAGAACACCTTAAAACTAAATAATGCTTTATTAGAATTAAGTGTTCTAGCTTTAACTTTTTTAGATTCTACGAACATCTTACTGCAAATAACCTCATGCACTACTTGCTCAGAAGCCTCGTTTAATTTTTCAATTAAATTGGTGGTGTAAGGCTGATTAGGATGCCCAAAAGATTTTAAAACGTGTAGAATTTTTGTCATGTTCATTACGATTAAAATCAATATCCATATTTATTTACTCTGTCATATTGAGGGAGTAAATTATTCTTAAACTCAAATGAATTAAGAAATTGATTTATATATTGTTCATCAAGTTCAGTATTTTTTTTACTAAAACTACGATGCAATTTTATGATTTTGTTTTTGAATCTTGTTGGTATTAGGTGATCCTTTCCGTATGGTGTCTTTCCTATAATATTATAAAATCGAACGGAATTAAAAAAATCTGATTTGAATGATACATTTTCTTTTGCGTTTAAAATACTTTCAGAAATTGAAAGGTTCAAATTAAAAAATGAATTTAACTCGTTAAAAAACAATTCTGGATTATAATTTAAATCTTCGTAATATAATATTTTAACTTTTTTTTCGGCTACCTTATTTTTTATGTAGTTATAGTAATCATAATACTTAAGATAAGAACCTCTTGAAAAATTTAAAGTTGAATCTTTTCGAGTTAAGAAATTTTTAAGCGTTGCTGTACCTCCTTTTTTTAAGTATTCGGCATACATACTCTTAACAAAATCTTTTTGATTGCGCAGTACAATAACAAAATTTGCATTCGGAAAAAACGCTAGCAATCTGTCGAATATCATTTTTCTATTTAGAGCATCTTGCAATGGAAATCCCGAAAATTGTTCTTCGCATAAGGTGAGTATGCCTTGTTCTGTTTCATTAGGACTTAAATACTTATAAAAAAGTGTTTTGGCATGTTCTAGCGAGAAAGTAAGTGCGTTTTCTCGTAGTATATATTGATTAAAATCTGACAAGGTAGAAGCATCACGTAAGTGCTTATAATTAAATTCAGAATACATTGGATAAAACTTTTTTTGAAAAAAAGTAGATCCCGTTTTATGCAAACCTAAATGAATGTATACTTTATTATTATTTACCATTTCGTCTTTTAATATCTAGCTATTTTTTTAGCCAAGCAAAATTCTTGTTTTTAACACGCTTCAAAAATTTAATAACGTGTTTTCTTTTCTCTAAAATTTCATATTTCATTGTAACGCGCAATGGCATCTTCAAATCTAAGTATTTATAAGTATAATAGACCTCTGCACATTCATACTTTAAGAGCAATTTATTAACTGTGTTGTTTTTATTAATTTGTTTTAACTGATTTCTTAAACTTTCAACATCAATGCTTGAATTTTCATTAATAGTCTGTATGTCTAAATAATCTCTACCTCTTACTAATCCTAAATGAAAACCATGCCATGGACGCTTATTATTCAACAATGCATCAGCATTAAAATTAAAAGCGGCTTGACATAAATTGAATAATACATGCTCATTTCGCTCTGTATCTTTCAAAATTTTCAATTGAAAAGCTTCATCATTTTTAAAGGCACTAATTATTGGATTCATTTTTTCATAATACTCTTTAACTTTTACAAAATGTAATCCTGTTAATCTACCTGATGATTTATTTGGATGGTTAGGAAGTGCTCTAACTTTATTACTAAAAGGTACTCCAGATGTTTTAGCTTGGTTTAAATGAAAATCGAATAAATTAAAGCCTTCATCTAGATGAATAATATCTACATCTCCAAAATAAATGGTATCAAACTGATTAAAAACCTCTAATTGCAAAATATGCCTAAGTGATTGCCTTGCTGCTCCTCTATGTTTGATTTTTTTTAACCATGTTGAGTTATCTATAGCATCTTCAATAAGTATTAACTGCGGATATGATTTTACTAAATCGGAATATTTATCAGGTAATTTTTTATCTAATAAAATAATGACTGCGGCATTTGGATAATGTAATTCTATTCCTAAAAGGTAATACGGAATAAACCTATCATAGTTACCATAAATAAACGTGCAAAATGCATTTTTCACCGATTCTCTTTAAATTTTTTAAAAAAGTAGTTGTGCTTGCCAAAGAGTCTCTTTGAAGCTTTAGCCAGATACAAATATAAAGTCTTTAATCTAAATGTTTTAATTAACATCTCATGAAAATGTATTGGTATTTTAATTTCAGGATTCATTAAATAAGCCTTTGAACACTTTATCAAGGCGTACTTTACATAATGCTTTGGCAAGTCGTAATTTTCTTTTAACTCCATTAGTGTTGTCCAATGCAAATGAAATGTTGATGCAAAATGATGCTTTCTATCTAATCTTCGTTTTTTTCCTATAGTATCTAAATGGAAACGACGTAATGATAAAAATTCGTCAACTTTTTTTACTTTTAGAGTTTGGAACAACATCCTACAAGAAAAATTATACTCTTGACCAACCTTTATAGTTTCGTTAAACTTTACTTTTTCAGCAATACTTCTAGACAAAAACAGATCATTAGTAATCCAACTTATATATGTAGTACTATATGATAAAAAGTTAATATCATCTTCTTTATAATCATAACTATATGGATTGCTTTTATCTTTATTAAAATACTTTGATTTACTAATTACAAAATCGACATCGTGATTTAAAATCGCATCGACTTTTTTTTCAATTTTTTGAGGCACCATAAGATCATCACTATCAAACCACTGAATAAAATCACCTTGACTTACCTCAAATCCATAATTTCGTGCTCCATTTCCTCCTGGCAAATGTGCATCTTTAGGTCTATGAAGGTATTTAAAGCGCTTGTCCTTGTCTACATAGGTTTTTAAAACTGTTTCTGTATGATCAGTACTACCATCATCAACGACAATGCACTCCCAGTTTTGATAAGTTTGCTTTAATACAGAATCTAACGTTTCTCCTATTAAATGTGCACGATTATAGGTTGGAATAATAATAGAAACTAAATTGTTATTAGACATGAATTTTAAGTCTGTTAATTGCTGTAATATTAAGCGTATTTTTTCATTTCCTCTAAAACTTCTCGTTCTAACTCGTTTATATCAAAACTGGCTTTATTAATCTTACTTTGCTTGTCTATTTGATTGCTTTTTAAAACTTGTAAATCTAGTTGCTTTAAGTTCATAAACTCAAGAACGTTAGAAATTTCAGAATCTAATTGCTCCAACTTTAAAGTATATGTTTGAGATTTTGGAATGTCATTTAACATTCTATTTATATTGGTATTTATATAATAATAATACCATGTACATTTTTGAATATAGGTCAAATTTTGCCACTCGCTTGAAGAAAATTCACCTACTAAATCGCCTCTAAGTCTGTATTTGTCCCAATCATGTCTATAATGCTCCATGTCTTTATACCATCTTCGAAAAACCATAGATTTTATACATGATAAAGGCTCTCTTATTAAATGTATAAACTTTGCATTTGGAAAATAATTAGAAAGAAAAGGAATTAAGTTCCATAAACGTTGATCGGAATGAATTAATAATTGGTCGTTAGAACAATTCCATGTTTTGGTTTCTAGTATTAACTTTAATTCTTCAAAAAATCGATTATCAGATTGGTTATAAGCTATTTCTGTACTTAACCTTATTAATTGACCAATATCTTCATGATAAGCAGCACATTCAGGATGCTGATTTAAAATATTTACAATTGACTTGCTTCCAGAACGACCTGTACCCAATACAAATACAATTGGTAGTTCTCTTTGTTCGCTATACGTTTTTAAAAATGATGATTGTTCTTGCTCACTTAAAGGTCTTCCATTTTTACCACCAAAGCTATTGTTTTCAGCTAAAGTGTCATACTGACTCTTATCTCTAGTCTTAATCGTAACTGCTTTTCCACTACCTACAATTTCTAAAGGTCTTATATCTCTATTAACTGTTGTGCCAATGCCTATGATTGCACCATCACCAATGGTTACTCCAGGAATTATAGAAACATTCATTCCTATCCATACATTATTACCTATAAAAACAGGTTTATGTATTGATTCATTATCGTAAGGAAGTGCTTTCCCTTGATAATTATGATTTTCAGTGTAAATCGTTAGATTACGAGAAATATGAGTGTTATGACCAATTACTAGACCTCCATCACTTTTTACATAAAAATTATCACCTATATGAACATTATTTCCAATAATAACATTTCTAGGTTTAGAAATAAAGTGTTTATCTCCATTTAATCGAAATCCATAACCAACACTTCGTATCTTATTGATAAGGAACTTTTTTTCATTTGCTATAAGTTCCTTATCCTTTTTTCTAAAATAAGTATAAACTCTATCTAAATATTTTGTAATATACTTTTTAAAAATCATAACCATTTATAATCTATATAAAATGCCTTATTATGACCTGGTAATTTACCTGTTCCGTAGTAATCCCCTTTTTCTACATTTAAAATTCCTGCCTCTTTAACATTTTCTACTGTGGTTGATTTTTCATGTACAGCCAAATTATAATAATAATTACCAGCACTTAAAGGCCACTTGTCTATAACTAAACTTGCTTCTCCAGATGCTTCATCAAATAACTTATTGATAATATCACTTCTACAGGAAAATTTAAAATTAGAGAACATATCAAAAAAGCCAACAGACAGCGAAATGTTTTTCCTTTCTGGGTTTATAAAACTGACTTTTATAATAACTCTTTGACCTACAACGACTGCATTTATTTCTTTCATATTGGAATCAAAAAATTTCACCTCTTTCACTCCATATTTACAGTCGTAATTTTTATAATTAAGACCAGTAGTATTTGTGTTTTCTAAATAAAAATCAATACCTTTTTGAACTTCGCCAGAATAGGATACTGAGCCATTACTTATAACAATTAATCTACTACATAGGTTTTGAATTGCACTCATATCATGACTAACAAACAAAACTGTTCGTCCTTCGCCTCTACTAATATCTTGCATCTTACCTATTGCCTTTTTTTGAAATTCGGCATCTCCAACAGCTAAAACCTCATCAATTACTAAAATATCGGGTTCTAAAAATGCTGCAACAGCGAACGCTAATCGAACTCGCATCCCAGAACTATATCGTTTTACTGGAGTATCGATATACATTTGGCAACCAGAAAACTCTATGATCTCATGTTCTTTACGTTTAATTTCAGCTTTGGTCATACCTAAAATAGCACCATTTAAATAGATGTTTTCACGACCAGTCAATTCAGGATGAAATCCTGTTCCTACTTCTAATAAACTTGCTATTCGACCTTTAGTTTTAATTTCGCCAGTACTAGGACTAGTGACTCTTGATAATATTTTTAATAATGTAGATTTTCCAGCACCATTTTTTCCTATAATCCCTAAGACTTCACCTTTTTGGACTTCAAAATTAATATCCTTTAATGCCCATACATAATTACTGTCTGCTTGATTAGTTCTATCATTAACAGTACCAACCTTTAAAAAAGGATCTTCTTTACCACGAATACGATGCCACCAACGACTCAAATCATGACTTACAGTACCTGTACCTACAAGACCTAATCGATATTGCTTGCTTATATCCTCAACTTTAAGAATGGTATTACTCATAATTACACAGTATCAATAAAGGATTTTTCTGTTCTGTTAAATATAACTAAACCAATTAAAAACAAGGTGACACAAACAATTAAAGTATAGAAAAAACCAAACCAGGTAAAGGTTCCTGTATTTAGTAACATATAACGAAACCCTTCAACAATTTGTGTTACTGGATTAAATTCTACAAATAAAGCTACACTTTCTGGAAATTTAGCTCTTGCTTCAGAAACTGGGTATGGCACTGCAGATAAATACATTAGCAATTGTACTGCAAAACCAACTAAAATGGATAAATCTCTATACTTTGTTGTCATTGATGAAATAATCATTCCTAGTCCTAAACCTAAAAGCGCCATCATTGTAATATAAATCGGGAATAATATCAATTTAACATTACAACTCACATCAGCTCCATTAAGGTGAAAAAAGATGTAAAACCCTATAAATATGGCTAATTGAATAGCAAATTTTAATAAGTTAGAAATGGTAATTGATAAAGGCATAATAACTCTAGGGAAATAGACTTTACCAAAAACACCTTTATTAGCAGTAAAAGTACTTGAGGTTTTAGTTAAGCATTCTTTAAAATAATTCCACGCCGTAATACCTGCTAGATTAAATAAAAAAGGTGGTACTCCACCAGTGCTTATATTTCCTAAATTATTAAATACTAAAGTAAAAATAACAGATGTAAACAAGGGCTGTATAACATACCATAATGGTCCTAAAACAGTTTGTTTATAGACTGTAACTACATCTCGTTTTACAAATAAGACTAACAAATCTCTATATCTCCATATCTCTTGAAAATTGAAATCTATCAATTTTCGTTTAGCAGAAATTGTATATAACCAATTGTCGTCTTTAAGGGTACTCAATGTTATTTGTTTTTTGGAAATGCTAAGATAGAAATGATATCTTAATAATTATAACTACTTGAATAATTTAAAACCAAAAAAGGTTTTACAAAATGAATTTAAAACTTCCTTTTTATAAGTCGTCTTTTTTATATGTTCATTTTTTAATCGAAGATATTCATGATGCAAACTATGAAATGATCCTAGTTGTTTTACATAAAAATCAACATGTTTTATACTTATATAATTATAGATTGAATTATACTGCTCTTCTGTAATAGAATTATCACGAGACCCTTTAACTTTCCTATAAAAAAAACATGTTTTAGGTATTTTATAAACCTCTCCGCCTCCTTTTAACAAGCTAATCCAAAATTCCCAATCTTCTAGACCATGAATTAACTTTTCGTCATATTTACCTGCAAGTTCCCAATCTTTTTTCTTGAAGAAAGCACTACAAAAAATCATGTTACTTTTTGCCAACTCCTTTAATGAAAATTCTTTTAATTTCCATTTTCCGCTTTTTTGCCCAAACCATTCCACTTCACAATACACCAGCTTTAGATTTGGTTTTTCAGAAAAAGCTTCAATCGCTAAACTCGTATAATCCTTAGAGATTTTATCATCAGCATCTAAAGGCAAAATATAAGTCCCTTGTGCTTTTGAAATTGCAACATTTCTAGCATGACTTACACCTTGATTTTCAGTTTTTATGTATTTAAATCTCTGGTCTTTATTTATCCATTCTTTAGCAATTTCTTCAGAATCATCAGTACTTCCATCATTAACAATAATACATTCCCAATGACTATAAGCTTGGTTTAATACTGAAGCTAATGTTTCGGAAAGATACTCACCTTTATTATAACAAGGAATTATTACCGAAACCAATGGAAAATCATTCATTTGAGAAGTATGTTTTTATAGCTCTTTTAAATTGTTTCGATTTTTTGAAAGGGAATGATTTTATTAAATCTAATAAAACTTTGCTTAAATTCTTCTTCAGTGGCATAGATTCTGTTTCGTTGGCACGAAAAATTTCATCAAGCTCATCAACATTGTACTGTTTATAAGTTATGTGTTTACCAATATTTAAATGCAAGGAATCAAAGTAATCATAAAATTTAATATCATCACCTGTTAATCTATCTGAAACTTTTAGCCATAATGAAGGAATTCCCAAAGCATGTGAAACAATTATTCCATGAAGCGATGACGATAGCGTAAACTCACATTTTAAAATCTCATCTATAACTGTTTCTGGAGTATTTGTAAGCACGTCTATAACCTTCACATTTGGAACATTTGCATAATCTTTACAAACTTCATCATAATCTACATAATGTGGTATAATACCATATTTATATTTGATTTGATTCTTGTTTTGCTTAAAGAATAGTGCTAATAATAAAGCAGGATCACCATATCGTTCAGGAACATTATATCCTAAATTTAATAATCTTTTTCTTGTATGAGGTCCTCTAACGCCTAAAAAAGTGGCTTTGGCTACATTATCATTAGAATCTATAATCCCTGAACCCCAAACAATGCTATGCGAATTAGCAAATCGGATAATACTACCTATCATCAAATAGTGCTTCTTTTTAAAAATCTTAAAGTATTTTTTTTTGTGAGGTCTCGACCAGCGAAAACGCAAAGAAGTTAGCTTCGATAATAAAAAAGGTACTAATAAATCTCCAAAATTTTCTTTATCAGATTTTTCAGATTTAACCTTAGACCACCAATAAACATCTATCATGATTAATAATTGTAATTTCCGATTATTACATTTTCAATGTTGTTAATCTGTTCTGCAGTCAAAAATGTTTTCCATTTATCAATACTATCTGTATTTAATTTTTCAGATTTAATTGGTACATCTACTTCTAAAAAAGCAGAAATGTTTTTCATTAAAAAATCATAATCATGATAAAAATCTTCATATTTAACTACATAAACTTCATGTGGATATTTTTCTTCCAAATAATTTAGTCTTTCAATATGAGATTTCCAACGCAAAGCGCATTTACTTTCAATGGGTAACTTACTAAAAACATCTTTGTTTTCGTTGTTAATTCCTAAAAAAGGATTGACTTCATTTAAAGGCAATCTATTATACCAACTTAAAACACCTGAATGATTTAACATGCTAGCGACTGTGGCGTAAACATCTCTTTTAATGCCTATGAATTTAGCATCGTTAAAATGCTCTTTTAAGGGTTCAACCAACCAAATATTTGGATGAGTTTTTTCTAAAATACGGGTTTTGTTAGCCTTATTAAACACACCTTCATAAAGCTTTAATATGTGCTTAATATCTTTTAAATTTCTGTTAGGGTTAACAGCTACTTCGGTAACTTTATTAAACAGTTTTTCATCTTCTATGTACGCATCAAAAATTTCTAGATTGCCTATGGTTCTTCCCAATAAATGAGTGCCTGAACGTCCAGAACCAATAACAAAAACAATCTTTTTATTACTGACTTTACTCCTAAAAAAATTAGTTAGTATATCATACATGCTTATACTTTATCTTTAAAATAATTCCAAGTGATATGTAACCCTTCTTTAACTGTAAATTGTGGTTTATAATCTAATAGGTTTTCAGCTTTAGAAATGTTAGCTAAAGAATCTCTAACATCACCTAATCTTGGTGGTCCATAAATAGCATCTACATTAGACTTTGCAGATTCTTTAAGGGAATTCCATAAATAATTGATGCTAATTCGTTCACCACATGCTACATTATACACTTGATTTTTTGCTGCTTTTGAAGCAAAAAACCCTTTTATATTGGCTTGCACAGCATTATCAACAAACGTAAAATCACGTGTTTGCTCTCCATCGCCATTTATTTTAGGTGAAGTATTATCTTTTAAGGCTTGCATAAATAAAGGAATGACTGCTGCATAAGCACCATCAGGACTTTGCTTTGGTCCGAACACATTAAAATATCTTAAACCTATAACATCTGTATCATATGTTTTTCCAAAAACATCAGCATACAATTCGTTTACATATTTGGTCACTGCATAAGGAGATAAAGGTTTACCAATATTATCTTCAACTTTAGGCAATTCAAGACTATCTCCATAGGTAGAACTTGACGCTGCGTAAATCATGCGCTTTACAGATGATGATTCTTTTAAAGCAACCATCATATTCAAAAATCCTGAAATATTAACTGCATTAGTCGTCGCTGGATCATTAATTGAACGAGGAACAGAACCTAAGGCTGCTTGATGCGTTACATAATCTATACCTTTCATTGCATCTTTACAAGTTTGTAAATCTCTAATATCGCCTTCTAATAATTCAAAAGCAGGATTATTATAAAACTCTAATAGGTTTTCACGATGTCCATTTGAAAAATCGTCAAGCACACGCACTTTTTTTGCTCCATACTTTAAAAGGTACTCAACAATATTAGAACCTATAAAACCTCCTCCTCCAGTAACAAGAAACGATAACTGACTTAAATCTTCTGAATGGTATTTATTTTCGTACATTATAATCTAGCATCTACTGATTGTATAGGTAATAACGATTTAACATCGAAAATCACACCTATATCTGATTTCATTTTTTGTAAATCTAACTCTAAAAATTCGTTATGAGAAACCGCAAGCACAATTGCATCGTAATCTGATCGCAATTGAGAAGCATCATCTAATAAATCAAAGTCATACTCATGCTTTACTTCTTCTTTTGAAGCCCAAGGATCAAAAACATCAATATTAGTATTGTAGGTTTCAAATTCTTCAATAATATCTATCACTCTAGAATTTCTTATATCTGGACAATTTTCTTTGAAGGTAATTCCTAAAACTAAAACATTAGAACCTTTAATTCTAACACCTTTTTGAATCATCATCTTCACCGTTTCTTGAGCAACATAAGCTCCCATACTATCGTTCATTTTACGACCAGCGAGAATAATTTCAGGGTTATAACCAGACTCAATCGCCTTTTGAGCCAAATAATAAGGATCAACACCAATGCAATGTCCTCCAACAAGACCTGGACTAAATTTTATAAAATTCCATTTAGTGCCAGCAGCTTCAAGTACTGCTTTAGTATCGATGTCTAGTAATCTAAATATTTTAGAGAGTTCATTCACAAAAGCAATATTGATATCTCTTTGAGAATTCTCAATCACTTTAGCAGCTTCTGCAACTTTAATAGTTGGTGCACAATGTGTTCCTGCAGTGATAATACTTTTATATAAGTCGTCAACAATTTTAGCAATTTCTGGAGTTGAACCAGAAGTTACTTTAAGAATTTTTGTTACTGTATGCTTTTTATCTCCTGGATTTATACGTTCTGGAGAGTAGCCAGCATAAAAATCGGTATTGTATTTAAGACCAGAGTTTTCTTCTAAAATTGGCACACAAATATCTTCAGTTGCTCCAGGATATACTGTAGATTCATAAATTACAATATCTCCCTTTTTAAGCACTTTAGCTACACTCTCACTTGCTTTAATCAATGGAGTAAAAACAGGTCTTTTAAGTTCATCTGTTGGTGTTGGAACCGTTACAATATAGACATTAGAATCTGCTAAATGATTTGTTTCATTGGTAATAAATAATCCTGTAGTAGAATTTGGATCAGAAGTAAGTACAGACTTTAAATGATCATCGTCTACTTCTAAAGTTTTGTCAACTCCACTTCTTAGTTCATTAATACGTTTTTCATTGATATCAAACCCAATGACCATATACTTTTTTGCAAACTCCACTGCAAGTGGCAGACCAACATAGCCTAGACCAAGAATTGTTATTTTATGTGTGCTATTCATCTTAATTCAATATAGATTTTAAAATAAAGTTCAAATCTAAAGAAAAACTATAATTATCAATGTATTTTTTATTTATTTTGACTTTATCTGGCCAAATAATCGTTCTATTGTAAGTTTCAGGGTCAAGTTGTTGCGACAGAATCTCTTCCTCATTTCTATATTTTAAAGTTGCAGGACCAGTAATGCCTGGCTTCACTTTTAAAATTAATCTATCCTCTCCTTCTAAAATATCTGCAAAACCCGGAACATCTGGTCTAGGACCTACAAAACCCATATGACCTACCAATACATTAAAAATTTGTGGTAGTTCATCTAACTTATATTGTCTTAAAAATTTTCCGAAGGTAGTAGCACTCATATCTAAATGACCTAAAGCATGTTCTTCTTTTCGTAAGGTTCTTATTTTAAAGATATAAAATAGCTTTCCATGCTGCCCAACTCTTTTTTGCAAAAACAAACCAAACTGTTTTGTTTCAATAGTTGCTACAACAACAAATAATACAATTGGAATAATCAACACTGGAATTAATACTATAGAAAATACTAAATCAAAAAATCGTTTTACTCTAAGTTGAGTTTTTGTAATCACAATTATACGCGATTATATAAATTTTTAATCCGTTTTAAAATTGATTTTTTATCCTTTTCATGATAAGCATTTCCATACACTCCATAACCATAGCCATAACCATAGCCATAACCATAGCCATAACCATAGTTATGGTTTGTTTTATGTTTGTAGAAATTAAGAACAAAACTAATATTCTTGACTTCACCTGTTCTATACTTAGCATTTATAAGTGATAACATTCCTTTTTTAGTGTAATCTAAACGAATCATAAAAATTGTTGCGTCTGCATATTGAGTAAGTTCAAGAGCGTCAGTGACTAATCCTAAAGGAGGTGTATCTAACACAATCATATCATAATCTCGTCTGAGATTAGCCATAAGATCACGCATGTTATCAGACATTAAAAGTTCAGAAGGGTTTGGAGGTACTGGTCCAGAAGGAACAATATCTAAATTTTCAATATGAGTTGAGTATTTTACTTCATCAAATGTGTGTTCATCAATTAAGTAATTAACGACACCTAAATCATTTTGTATATTAAAATCACCAAATATCTTAGGCTTACGTAAATCAAGACCCAATAGTATTGTTTTCTTTCCTGATAAAGCATAAACAGTTGCTATGTTTATTGAGCAAAAGGTTTTTCCCTCTCCACTTACTGAAGATGTTATCATTAATGTTCGCCCTTCTGTTTTACCTTGTTTTTTATAAATAAACTGCAAGCTGGATCTTATAGCTCTAAAGGATTCTGAAACAGCAGATTTAGGTTTTTCGAATACTATTAAATTATTTTTATATCTATATTTCCCTATTAAACCTAAAATAGGAATCTTAGATAATTGTTCAACCTCATCAGATCCATGAATGGTGTTATCTAATAAAAAAACTATAAAAATTAACAACATTGGAATAAAAAAGCCCATCATTAAAGCCATCATGTAATTGAGTGACTTGTTAGGACCAATTTTTCCTCCTCCAATGTCTTTCGCTTCATCGATAACTAGTATATCAGAAATATTTGCAGCTTTTACTATGGCAGCCTCACTTCGCTTAGCTGTATAAATATCATACGCTGCTTGGCTAATATCTAGCTTTCGTTGAATTTTCAAAAACTGTTGTTGATCTTCTGGTAAATCATTAAGCTTAGCTTCTAAATTAGCTATGTTTCTATTAAGAGATAATAATTGCGTCCCAATTGTTTTTTTAGTTGATTTTATTAATTCTAAAAGCACGTTTTTTTCAGAATCAATTTGTTTATCTAACTCTTTAAACAAGCCTGAGCTTTCTTTTGTTGTATACTCTAAATTTTGACGTTCTGCAGCCAATGTAAGTATATTTGACACACTTCGCAATATATTACTTTCTTGTATTCCAACACTGGTTGGTGCAGCAATCTCAGTATAATCGGTTTTTGTATTAAGATAGGTTTCTAAATTATCTAGGTAATTTAATTTTAATTCTTCTTCTTCTTTTCTTGTATCATACCCTCGTAATTGAGTAGAAATTTGAGTAATCTCATCGGTGACATCAAATACTTGGTTCTTCTTTCTAAATTCATTCATCTCGTCTGTAAAATCCTTTAGCTTTTCATTAACCGCAGCCAAACTACTATCAATAAATTTAATTGTATTAGTGGCATATAAGTTTTTCTTTTCTAGCTCAGACTCAGTTAGAATTCTAGATGTTGCATTTAAAAAATCAACAATTTTTGATTTGTTAGTTCCTGCTAACTGAAGCTGCAAGACTGATGGTGCAGACTTAGAGTGTGGGGAAATTATAATACTCTTTTTATAATTATTAACAACTGCATCAAAGTTTAAAAATTGAATAAAAAACTCAGATCCTACTTTAATATTTGAATCCGTTTTTAAATTTAAATGTCCATTGAGAAATGGCAGTTCTACTAATTCTCCACTTCTATATTTTTTAGTAAAAACACCAACTGGTACTGTTACACTTTCAATAGATTTATCTTGATATTTCTGAGCACTTCTTTTTGCGTTTTCAAATTCTGTAAAAACTTCAAATTCATTATTGCTTAGCATACGTATTCCAATAGGATAACCTATAATTTGAAGTTTCGTTTTATCTATTTCAAAATCAAATGGTGCCTTTTTATAAATATCTACTTTTCTGTATTTACCTTCAACCAAATAGTTCATGTAGAACTGTAATGAATCTACAACTTTCTCATTATGAGTTCTAGTTTTTATTGCAGTAATTATTTTTCCAACCTTCCCAGAAACACCTCCCCAATTAAATGAAATACTTGTATTTGCTGTAAAAAAAGGATTTTGATCATTTTCAACAGAAATAAGCGAGTCTAACTTGTATACATTTTGCTTTCTTACATTTATAAAGTAGGCAATTAAAAGAGCTGTTCCTATAGACAACAACACTAGTTTCCATAGGTTTAATATTTTAAATAGATAACCTCTAAAATCAAAACTTACTCGTCCTAATTCTCCATGATCAAATTCTTCGTTGTTGTGCTCCATTATCTATATTCTTGAAAATAGTAATATCGATGTTGTGATAAATGATAATACAGTAACTATAGTTCCAAAAGTTTCAACTGCTGTACGTCCTGTTCCTAATGATTTTTGTCTTAAAGGTTTTACGTAAATGATGTCATTAGGTTGAATGTAATAAAACTTTGATTTCATCACATTAACATCTGTTAAGTCGATAGTATGTATTTGTTGACCTTGAGGATATTGTCTAATAATTTGAACTTCTTTCTTATTACCTGTCACTGGAATTTCACCAACATTTGCAATTGCTTCAAAAATATTAACTCGATCTTGAAAAAGTGTCACAGAACCAGGACTGCCAACTTCGCCATTTGCTGTGTAACGCAATCCCGATAGTTTAACAGTTATAAATATGTTAGCCGTTTCTTTAAATTGTTCGGCTAAAAGTTTTTCCTTTAATTGCTTTTCAACCTCTTCAGTTGTATAACCTAAAACATTTATTTTGCCTAGTTCAGGAATTCTAATATTCCCATGAAGATCTACTGTAAAACCATCAAAATAAGCACGTTCTGAACTATTTGCATTTAAACTTTCTTCTCCTACAGGATTAAAAATAGTCACATTATCTTGATCTAAAACTTTAATACGAATATTCAAAATATCATTAATTTGTATTCGATAAGCTTTTGGTTGCTCTGTCATTGTTTGCGTAGAATCTGAAGGCGTATTTTTTTCTTGAAGGTAGATTGTATCTTTATATGGTATACAAGATGTTGACAAGACACAAAGTAATAATCCTAAAAGCAATAATATTCTTTTCATTTTAAATCCACTTGTTGCTTGACAAATATAACTTATCGCTATTAATATCAAAACTATTCGATGTATTTTTGAGTAATATCACTTTCTTTGTAAAAAAATTGTTTTGAATTATATTACTGTTGAAAATATATCGAAATCTTATGGCGAATTAGAGCTCTTTTCTAATATCTCATTTAGCATTCATAAAGATGATAAAATAGCTTTTGTTGCTAAAAACGGAAGCGGAAAAACGTCTATTCTAAACATTCTTTCAGGTCAAGATAGTCCCGATTCAGGACAAGTCGTAATGCGTAATGGTTTGCGAATTTCATTTCTGTCCCAATCACCGCAATTCGATTCTAACGCAAGCATTAATGATACTATTTTTAGTTCGGACTCTCCTCAATTAAAAATTATTGAAAACTATGAAAAAGCACTATTGAATCCTGAAAACACAGAAGCTTACCAAAAGGCTTTTGAACAAATGGACATTCATAATGCTTGGGAATTCGAATTGCAGTTCAAACAAATATTATCACAACTTAAACTAGACGATCTTAACCAAAAGATTAGTACCATGTCTGGCGGACAAATAAAAAGGTTAGCTTTAGCTCAAGCTTTAATTAGTAATCCTGATGTGCTTGTGCTAGACGAACCTACTAACCATTTAGATTTAGAAATGATTGAATGGTTAGAACACTATTTTTCAAAATCACAGTTTACGTTATTCATGGTAACACACGATCGTTACTTTTTAGAGCGTGTATGCAATGAAATCATTGAACTTGACCACGGAAAACTATATACTTATAAAGGCAACTATTCTTATTACCTTGAAAACAAAGAAGCTCGAATTCAATTAGAACAAGTTGAAACTGGAAAAGCTAAACAACTTTATAAAAAGGAACTTGAATGGATGCGTCGTCAACCTAAGGCGAGAACTACGAAATCTAAATCGAGAATTGACGATTTTTCAGACATAAAAAAACGAGCACACCAACGTCGCAAAGATCATAAAATTCAGCTTGAAATTAATATGGAACGTCTAGGTAGCAAAATTGTTGAGTTTCATAAGGTTTCAAAATCGTTTAAAGACAAAATTATTCTTAACGGATTTGAATATGTATTTAAGCGTGGTGAACGTATTGGTATTATTGGAAAAAATGGGACAGGAAAATCTACATTTTTAAATATGCTAACGCATAGCATACAACCAGATACTGGAAAAATCATCGTTGGTGACACAGTAAAATTTGGCTATTATACACAAGGCGGAATTGAAGTAAAACCTGAACAAAAAGTCATCGATGTTATCAAAGCATTTGGTGAATTTATTCCTTTAGCTAAAGGCAGACAAATTAGTGCAAAGCAACTGCTAGAGCGTTTTCTTTTTGATGGAAAAAAGCAACATGACTTTGTTGAAAAATTAAGTGGTGGAGAACAGAAACGTTTATATTTATGTACAGTTTTAATTCAGAATCCTAATTTTTTAATTCTTGATGAACCTACAAACGATTTGGATATCGTTACACTTAACATCCTTGAAGAGTTCTTACTCGATTTTCCAGGTTGTTTACTGGTTGTATCTCACGACAGGTATTTTATGGATAAGATTGTAGATCACTTGTTCGTTTTTAAAGGTAAAGGCGAAGTACAAGATTTTCCAGGTAATTATTCTGATTATAGAGTTTACGAATCATCTCAACCTCAAGAATCTAAACCAATTACAAATAACACCACTGAAACAGAGAAAAAAGAAAATCAAAACAAAGCCCAAAAGTTATCTTATAATGAACAGAAAGAATATAAAAACTTAGAGAGTAAAATTCGTTCTTTAGAATTAGACAAGAAGGCTTTAGAAGAAAAATTCAATGACACTTCATTATCTCAAGACAAAATAAATGAGCTTTCACAACAACTTCAAAATATCATTACTGATATTGAAGACAAAGAAATGCGTTGGTTTGAGTTAGCCGAAAAATTTGAATCCTAAACTGGCTGTTGACTGTTGCTTAAAAACCCTAAAAGAACTTTTAACTTTGAATTATGTAAAACATCATTCGTCACACCACTAACCACTAACTACTAACTACTAACTACTAATTATCATAAGTGTTTCAAATTATTGAATACATAAAATTTTTATTCAAATCTACCAATCAACATGGTGTGCACTCTCCTTTTGTATACAATTTAGTTACTAAATGTTTTTATGATTCTAAAAAGCATGACGATTATTCCAAACTTTCAGCTTATAGAACTGCATTATTAAAAAACAAAAAGCAAATTAAAATTACAGATTTCGGTTCAGGATCAAGAGTTTTTAAATCAAATTTAAGAGCCGTTAATACCATTGCTAAAACCTCTGGATCTACATTAAAAAGAACCCAATTACTTTTCAGACTAGTTAATTATTTAAAACCAAAACACACCTTAGAACTTGGCACTTCGCTAGGAATTGCAACTCAAGCAATGGCTTTAGGTTATTATAAAAACCATGTCACAACACTTGAAGGTTGTCCGAATATTTCAGAAATCACAAGACAACAACTCAATGAGTTCAATATTATAAATGTCACTCAAAAAACTGGAGAGTTTTCATCATCACTTTCAGAATTAAAAGAGAAACATTTTGACTTAGTATTTTTTGATGGCAACCACAATAAAAAAGCTACTTTACAATACTTTCATAAACTTATTGATAATACACACAATGATTCTGTATTTATATTTGATGACATTCATTGGTCAAAAAATATGGTAGACGCTTGGGAAATTATAAAAAAACATCCTAAAGTAACTGTTAGTATTGATACCTTTTTTTGGGGATTTGTTTTTTTTAGAAAAGAACAAGCTAAAGAAAATTTTACCATCAGATTGTAACATACAGAAATGTAACACGTCTTATGGACTGAAATCTGTATCTTGCAGATGCATTAATAAAAACTTAGGTAAGAATGAGCAACGTTATTGAAATTAGAGGTATTATTCGAAATTTTCAACTTGGTCAAGAAACAGTTTATGTTTTAAAAGGCATCGATTTAGATATCGAACAAGGAGATTATGTTGCCATAATGGGACCTTCTGGTTCTGGAAAATCTACATTAATGAATTTACTAGGTTGCTTAGATACTCCTACAGCTGGCTCCTATATTCTTAATGGAAATGACGTTAGTCAAATGACTGATGACCAACTTGCCGATATTAGAAACACCGAAATTGGTTTCGTATTTCAAACCTTTAACTTATTACCAAGAACGACTGCTCTAGACAATGTGGCTTTACCAATGGTTTACGCAGGAATGTCAAAATCAGATCGTAATAAACGTGCTGAAGAAGTTTTAACAGATGTTGGACTAGCAGATCGTATGGACCACAAACCTAATCAATTGTCTGGTGGACAACGACAACGTGTTGCTGTTGGTCGTGCTTTAGTCAATAAACCTTCAATTATTCTAGCCGATGAGCCTACCGGAAATTTAGATTCAAAAACTGGTCATGAAATCATGACGCTTTTTGATGAAATTCACAAAGCAGGAAACACAGTTATAATGGTAACCCATGAAGAAGATATCGCAGCACATGCCAAACGAGTAATTCGTCTTAGAGATGGCATAATCGAAAGTGACACTAGAAATTAGAAGTATAGAACATACTGCAATAAAACTTTTACTTTCAACTTATAACTTTTAACTTGCATATATGAAAATATATACAAAAACAGGAGATAAAGGAACAACTGCACTTTTTGGTGGCACACGTGTTCCAAAACACCATATTCGTATTGATAGCTACGGAACCGTTGATGAACTCAACTCACACTTAGGACTCATAAGAGATCAAAATATTAACCAACATTATAAAGATGTTTTAATAGATATTCAAGACAAACTATTTACTGTTGGAGCTATTTTAGCTACAGATCCTGAAAAAGCAGTTTTGAAAAGCGGCAAAGAACGTTTAAATATTCCAAAGATTTCTGAAAGCAACATTGCTAAATTAGAACAAGAAATGGATGCTATGAACGAAGCATTACCTCCAATGACGCACTTTGTATTACCTGGTGGACATCAAACCGTGTCATTCTGTCACATAGCACGTTGTGTTTGCCGTAGAGCCGAACGTTTAGCAAGTGCATTAAACGAAATAGAACCTTTTCAACCTGAAAGTTTAAAGTACCTAAACCGACTTTCTGACTACCTCTTTGTGTTGGCACGAAAGTTGTCCTATGACTTGCAAGCCGATGAAGTAAAATGGATTCCGCAAAAAGAATCCTAGAGTAACACACTTTGCAGAATAAATAATTAGTTCTACTTGGCTTAAACGATTGAAACTATAAGTTCTTTTAAATTTTTATTTAATTAATTCACTTTTTTCTTGACTTTATGAACTATAATTTTATTTTTGCAAAAAAATAAACCTATAAAGAAATGTATTGGACATTAGAATTGGCATCGTATTTAAGTGATGCGCCTTGGCCAGCAACAAAAGACGAATTAATTGACTACGCTATTAGAACAGGAGCTCCTTTGGAAGTTGTTGAAAATCTACAAGCGATAGAAGATGAAGGCGATTCTTACGACTCAATTGAAGAAATCTGGTCTGATTACCCAACAGATGAAGATTATCTCTGGAATGAAGACGAATATTAAAGCTGCTTGATGCTCAAGCTACTTTAAACGTAAAATAAAAGTTAAAAAGTCTCAAATTGAGACTTTTTTTGTGCCTTAATCTTTCAAAATAAATAACACAAATCATATCTTTGAGGTTTACTAAACATTAAAGATGAAACGTTATAAATAACGTTTATAAATCATATAAATAAACACAATGAGTTTTTTAAATTCAGTATTAAAAGTATTTGTAGGAGATAAAGCTAAACAAGATGTTAAAGCCTTAACTCCTATCGTAGAAAAAGTAAAATCATTTGAAGGTGCGCTTGAGCAATTATCACATGACGAATTAAGAGCAAAAACAGCAGAATTCAAAGCGAAAATAGCAGAGGCAAGAAAACCACTTCAAGATGACATCGATCAGTTGTTAAAAGATGCCGAAAACACAGATGATATTGACAAAAGAGAAGACATCTACGAATCTATAGATAAAATCAAAGATGATATTTACGAGGTTACCGAAGGTGTTCTAAACGATATCATGCCTGAAGCTTTTGCCGTTGTAAAAGAAACAGCAAAGCGTTTTGTTCACAATACCGAAATCCCTGTGCAAGCTAATGAGTTTGATCGTTTGGTTTCTGGCGATAAAGATTATGTCACTTTAAATGGTGACCAAGCCATTTGGGCAAACTCTTGGGATGCTGCTGGTAAAGCCATCACTTGGGACATGATTCATTACGATGTTCAGCTTATTGGTGGAGCAGCCATGCATCAAGGTAAAATTGCCGAAATGCAAACTGGTGAAGGTAAAACTTTAGTAGCAACGCTGCCTGTGTACCTAAATGCTTTAGCTGGAAAAGGCGTACACTTAGTAACCGTTAACGACTATCTAGCAAAACGTGATAGTGCTTGGATGGCTCCAATTTTTGAATTTCATGGCTTAAGTGTCGATTGTATTGATTACCATCAACCTAATTCTGAAGCAAGACGAAAAGCTTATCGTGCAGATATCACTTATGGAACCAATAATGAATTTGGGTTTGATTACTTAAGAGATAACATGGCACATTCGCCAGACGATTTAGTACAACGTCCTCACCACTATGCTATTGTCGATGAGGTCGATTCGGTATTAATTGATGATGCTCGTACACCTTTAATCATTTCTGGACCTATTCCGCAAGGCGATCGTCATGAGTTTACAGAACTAAAACCAAAGGTTGACAATATAGTAAGCGTTCAACGTAAATATTTGACAGGTGTTTTAGCTGAAGCAAAAAAATTAATTGCTGAAGGTGATACCAAAGAAGGTGGCTTCCTATTATTGAGAGCTTATAGAGGTATTCCGAAGAATAAGGCCTTAATTAAATTCTTAAGTGAAGAAGGTATAAAAACATTACTTCAGAAGACTGAAAACTTCTACATGCAAGATAACAATAGAGAGATGCCAAAAGTTGATGCTGAACTCTACTACGTTATCGAAGAAAAAAACAATCAGGTAGAATTAACCGATAAAGGTGTTGAATTCTTATCTGGTAAAGACAATCCAGATTTCTTTGTCATGCCAGAAATTGGTATGGAAATCTCTAAAATTGAAGCTAAAGGACTTTCAAAAGAGGAAGAAGCTGCCGAAAAAGAAGAGTTGTTTAGAGACTTCGGAATTAAGTCTGAACGCATTCATACACTTAACCAATTACTAAAAGCATACGCATTATTCGAAAAAGATATTCAGTATGTTGTGATGGATAATAAAGTTATGATTGTCGATGAGCAAACAGGTCGTATCATGGATGGTCGTCGTTATAGTGACGGATTGCACCAAGCGATTGAAGCTAAAGAAAATGTAAAAATTGAAGATGCCACACAAACCTTTGCAACGGTTACGCTTCAGAATTACTTTAGAATGTATCGCAAGTTATCTGGTATGACAGGTACTGCTGTGACTGAAGCTGGAGAATTTTGGGAAATCTATAAATTAGATGTGGTGGAAATTCCAACCAACAGACCAATTGCTCGTGATGACAGACAGGATTTAGTGTATAAAACTAAGCGTGAAAAATACAATGCGGTTGTTGATGAAGTGACCAAATTATCGCAAGCTGGTCGTCCAGTATTAATTGGTACAACCTCTGTAGATATTTCAGAATTGTTAGGAAAAATATTAGCGCAACGTAAAGTGCCTCACAATGTATTAAATGCAAAACTGCATAAAAAGGAAGCAGATATTGTTGCCGAAGCTGGACAACCTGGTCAAGTAACCATTGCAACCAATATGGCTGGTCGTGGTACAGATATTAAATTGTCTGACGAAGTTAAAGCAGCTGGAGGTTTAGCAATTGTTGGTACTGAGCGTCACGATTCACGTCGTGTCGACCGTCAGTTACGTGGTCGTTCTGGTCGTCAAGGAGATGTTGGTAGTTCTCAATTTTATGTGTCATTAGAAGATAACTTAATGCGTTTGTTTGGTAGTGAACGTATTGCCAAAATGATGGATAAAATGGGATTAGAAGAAGGTGAAGTGATTCAGCATTCTATGATTTCAAAATCTATTGAACGTGCTCAGAAAAAAGTAGAAGAAAACCAATTTGGTGTTCGTAAGCGTTTGTTAGAATATGACGATGTTATGAATGCACAACGCGAAGTGGTTTACAAACGTCGTCGTCACGCTTTACATGGTGAGCGTCTTCGTGTAGATTTAGCGAATATGATTTATGATACTTCGGAAGGCATTGCAGAAACGAATAAAGCTGCCGAAGATTTTAAAAACTTTGAGTTTGAATTGATTCGCTACTTCTCTATGAGTTCTCCTATCTCTGAAGCAGAATTTGCTAAAAGTTCAGTTCAAGATATTGCAGGAAAAATATACAAAGCTGCTTTTGAGCACTATCGCGAAAAAATGCAACGCAATGCTGAGTTAGCCTTTCCTGTAATTGAAAATGTATATTTAAATCAGCGTGATAAATACAAACGTATTGTTGTGCCATTTACAGATGGTGTAAAAAATCTTCAAGTTGTAACAGACTTAGAAAAAGCTTACGAAACTAAAGGCACACAACTCATTAATGATTTTGAAAAGAACATTACTTTAGCCATTGTTGATGATGCTTGGAAAACCCATTTACGTAAAATGGATGAACTTAAGCAATCGGTTCAATTAGCAGTACACGAACAAAAAGATCCATTATTGATATATAAGTTTGAAGCTTTTGAACTCTTCAAAGAAATGATAGATCAGGTGAATAAAGATGTGATTTCATTCTTATTTAAAGGAGAGTTACCTACCGAAACACAAAACAACATTCAAGAAGCTAAAGCTCGCAAGCAAGAGAAACTACAAACGCAAAAAGAAGACATTCCAAATATGGACGAGCGTGCCGCTCAAAGTAGAGCTGCTGGAGCCAATGCTTCTCAACAACAGCAAGTGGTCGAAACCATTGTTCGTGATAAACCAAAAATTGGTCGTAATGATCGTGTTACGATTAAGCATGTTATGAGTGGTGAAAACAAAACGGTTAAATACAAGCAAGCAGAGCCTTTAATTGCTAAAGGTGAATGGGTTTTAATTGAAGACTAACCACTAAGTGGTATTTGATTATCTCACTCAAACGCGCATAACATATTGTCATTCAGAACGAAGTGATGAATCTAAAAAATCCTGAAATTAAACATTCGGGATTTTTTTATTACCTTGATAGCACTAACGAAACACAAAACACTATGAGAAATGTTCTTGCAACCATTGTCGGATTTATAGTTGCTTCAGTAACTGTTTACATTTTCGAATCACTTATTGGTCATAATTTATTTCCATTACCAGAAGGCGCAAAACCTATGGATATGGAATAGATTAAGGACAACATGCATCTTATTCCTATAGGCTCAAAATTTTGTGTCGTTATCGCTCATTTTGTAGGTATTATTGCTGGTATGTTTGTTGCAGGAAAAATTTCTAAAACGAGTATGATTCCTGCTTATATTGTTGGAGGCTTGATGCTTGCAGCTACATTTTTCAATATAGCTATACTACCAAAAGAATTATGGTTTACCTTATCTGATGGTATTTTAGTAATTATAGGTTTTCTCGTTGGAAAGTCGCTTGCTAAGAAACAAATATCTAAATAAGGTTAACCTTTAAGTTTCAAAATCAAATTAGGATTTGGACAATTATGCTTATAAAACGCTAAATCTTGTTTTGAACACACTCCAGGATAATCTCCAACATAGTTTTGCAAATCTTTTATAATCTGAAAGTGTAAATGTGGTGGATAATCACCATTAACGGAAGCATCTCCTAAAGTTGCCAATTGTTCTCCTTTTTGAAACTCCTGTCCCACTTCAACATTTTGTAAAGACTCTAAACTTAGATGACCATACAAGGTATAAAACGAAACATCTTTTAAATGATGTTTTAAAATTATTGTCGGACCATAATCGCCAAAATTGGTATTATTTTTAAAACTATGAACTGTAGCATCAAAAGGTGTATAAATTGGAGTTTCGGCAGCAATCCATAAATCTAAACCTAAATGAATGTTACGTTCGGTTTCTAAATTTGACGTCTTAAAATAAGCGCTTCGATTATAAATAGCTCTGGTTTCAAGATAACCACCATAAGCAACTTTTCCGTGTTGAGACTGAATGTGATTATTAATATAAATTGCTAGTTTTTCTGAAGATGACACATCAACATTCTGCAATGCTTTATTATCTTTTGAAAGATCTAAAGACACATAATCTGAATTTGAAATTGAAGGCTCTAAAAGCGGAAATGAATCTTTAGCTAATTCATTTAAAACTTGAGAAAACACTATTGAAGACATGGTTTGTTTTTCTCAAATATATAAAATAAAACAAGGTTGTTTTACTTTTGTAGATATTTAATAGTTACCTCAAGATAACATCACTATACTTAGCATTAACAACAATAGATTTACCAGAGTTTTTATCGCTAATATAATTTTCTATCGTTTTTTGAGAAGTCATTTCATTATTGAGTTTAGAGCGATTGCCTTTAAAAAACACACTATAATCAGACTTTGGAAGTGAAATAAGCGCATCACTATTTTCCAAAATTATATTCAAATTACTGAAGGAATCTGCAATATTAGAAATAGTTAAATCACCAAAGCTTCCATCAATAATAGCATTATCTAATACATTACTCAATACAATATCTGATGAATTACTATTTAAAACCAATCGGTTTACATTTTGAATGTGTGCATCTTCGACATATTTAAGATTGAGTTGCCCTAAACTCCATGTAGTGATTTCTACAGGAGAATAAGCAACATTGATGGAAGTCTCGCTTCCATCAATGTGATTTGCTAATAAAACTGAATGTGAAATATCACCTTTTAGGTTATGAATAACCGAACCAATTTTTAATTCGCCATGCCTTACATTCATATTCAGTTTAGCCTTTTTAGGCATTTTAATTTTAATGTTTTTTTTAACCTTATCTCCTCTTAAGTGTAATCGTCTTGCTAGACTTTCATTTCGTTTAGCATGTGCTGCATGACGCTCTTCTACAACCTTAGCACGCTCTTCAAGATGTTTCGCGCGTTCTTCAATATGCTTTGCTCTTTCTTCATGTCGTTTTTCTAAGGCTTTTGCTCTAAGTTCATGAGCTTTTTCTCGTTCTGCCATACGTTGTTCTATAATTAAAGCGCGTTCTTCCATTTGCTTGCCGTGTTTTTCTTCCCAAGCTTCCATTTTTTCAGCCCATTCATCATCAAAAGATTCTTCTAGCTTCTTACTCCAAATAGCCATTTTTGCTTCATAATCTTTTCCAAATTTTTCTCCCCATTCTTCCATAGCTTGCTCATAAGATGTAAAATCTACTGCTGCCATTTCTTTTCCCCAAGCTTTCATCGCCTGTTTATACTCTTCACCATACTTTTTAGCATATTCTGAACTCCATCGTTCTAAATAAGCTTCGCCTTCTTTTTCATAAGCTTCAGTATCAAAACTTATGTTTTTTACACCTTTAGGCAATTTTGGGATTTTTGGAACTTTAGGCATTTTTTCTACTCTAAGTTTAGCTATTTCAGGCATTTCAGGCAACTCTGGCATCTCTGGTAATTCTGGCATGTCTGCAATGTAGACGTTGATATCCTCCAAACTTTTAAGTGCTTCTAAATCGAGATTTAAATCCTCAAGGTCAATTCTAAAAGATTGTGATGCGTTCCAATTTGGGAATCGATCTCCTTCTGAACTGATGTTTACATAATCGCCTGAGCCTTCGATTTTAAGATTCCAATTTTTTAATGCGTCTTGAAGTTCTTCTTTAGACATTTTTTCTCCTTCGATGTAAGCTTCAATCTCTAAGGAGTTTTTATTCCATGTATCGATTTCTATTTCGACATAACTCGTATTTAAATCGATATTTACATCTTTGCTCACATTAATTTTTTGTGATGCTTTGGTTAACTTTTGTTGTGCTGAAACACTAAAAGCAAAGCAAAATAAAAGTAATGCGACTATTTTATATGCTGTTTTCATAATTTTGATTTTGTTTTGAATTTGCATTCAAATTTGGTCTTTAATATTGTTTTACATTAGTTCTTCTTCCGAAGTATTTAAATCGCGTAATTGTTCTTTAAGACGATACAATAAATTGAGACGTAGTTTTAAATTATCTATAAGCGCACTCACTGTTAATTCATTAGGACCATTTTCAGTAAGCTCAACAGACAAACGTTTATACTCTTGATTCAATTCGGCTAATCTTACTAAATAACCATCAAAAAGCTCTTTACTCTCTGGTGTTTGCTTAATTTTTGATAACTCTAAATTGATATTGGCTAAATAATAATCTTCAACCTTTTTTAAATCTGGAGAAATATCACCAAGTGATTTTAATTGGTCTTCATCTGTTTTATTCTGATTTTCTACTACTTGATTTTCTATAGATTTTGGTTGTTTCATAAACTTATATGCTCCAAAAGCTAATCCGATCAAAATAACTATACTTGCTGCTATTTGTAAAACACTGAAACGTTTTTTGATTGATGTTTCTTCTGGAAAAGCTGCGTCTAACTTTTTAAGAAAACGTGCTTCATGACCTTCGCTCATTTTTAATTGCGAATCTTTGTCTTCATTTTCAAATAACTGCCTAAGATCTTGTGCCATTTTTAACAGGTGTTAATAGTTCTTTTAATTTCGATTTTCCTCTAGATAATTGAGTTCGCGATGTCACTTCTGTAATATTTAAAATTTCAGAAATCTCTTGATGATCGTAGCCTTCTACCAAATACAACATGACAACATATTGATATTTATCTGGTAATCTTTGAATAGCATCTTTAACCTCATCTAAAGTTATTGTATCTTCTACTAACCATTCGCTTTCATAGTTTGAATCGACTACTTTTAAGTGCACCTCATCTAATTCTTGCAAATGTTGCTTTTTAGATTTCAAACAGTCAATACATTTATTAATCACGATACGTTTTAACCAGGCTCCAAAAGTAACTTCAGCTTTAAATTGATCTAGCCTTGAAAATGCTTTAATGAATGCTTCTTGTACGATATCTTCAGCTTCCATAGAATTTTTCATAAAGCGCATGGCAACGACATACATACCATCACAATACTGCTTATATAATTGCAGTTGAGCTACGCGATTGTTTTGCCTGCATTTTTCAATAATATTAGATTCTAACATCTAAAATTGCTTTTGGTTTGGTTGAGTTCACTATAAAGACGACACAAAAAACAGAGTGTTGCAAAAACATGAAACTTTTTTATAAAATATAATACTTATCCTAAAAGTACGTTAAGTTATGTTGTGATGTTATCGATTTACTAGTATCTTTATCATCCATTTTTGAAATTGATTTTTATGAACACGTTTTTAAAACGACTTCTTGTTATATTGTCCATTGTAGCTATTGGACTTTTTCTTTACTCATACTTTGTTGAAGATATTTTTTCAAAACGTTTAAGTCCGAAAGATACAGTAGAGTTTAAACTTAACGATTTAAAATTAGAAGTCTTTTATAACAGACCTTCAAAAAAAGGGCGTGAAATTTTTGGTGCATTAGTACCATTTGATAAAGTTTGGCGAACAGGTGCAAATGAAGCAACCACTTTTGAAACGAATAAAAATCTTATGATTGATGGTATTTATGTGCCTAAAGGAAAATATACTGTATGGACAGTCCCAAAAGATAGCACTTGGAAAGTAATGCTAAACACCAAACAATATCCTTGGGGAGTTGATGAGCAAATGCAACCGTTATGGGATCCTAATTACGACCTTTTAGAAATTGAAGTTACTACAGAAACTTTAAATAAAACTGTTGAGCAATTTACTATTGCCTTTGATAATTCTACAGATGACCTTAAGCTAACCATGGCTTGGGACAAAACAAAAATTGCTGTACCTTTAGTGGTACTAAAAGATAAAAAGCAATAAAGGCAGTTGACCAAAAAAACAAAATCTTCAGCGTTAAAAAACAAGGAAGGTGTTTCTCAATCTGAAATCACTAATGCATTGTCTATTAATAAAATTAGGCAAAAGCGTAAAGCTAAACCCAGTACAGAAGACTTAATTTCTCAAATTATTACAGGCAATATTACTGCGTTAAGTAGAGCCATTACTTTAGTTGAAAGCTCTAACCCAAAACATTTAAAACAAGCCAACGATATTATTAAAGGCTGTCTTCAACATGCAAATAAGTCTGTAAGAATAGGAATTACTGGTGTTCCTGGTGTTGGTAAAAGTACGTTTATTGAAGCCTTTGGAATGCACTTAACTTCTATAGGAAAAAAAGTTGCTGTACTAGCTGTTGACCCAAGTAGTAGCTTAAGTAAAGGTAGTATTTTAGGTGATAAAACTAGAATGGAAGATCTAGTGAAAAACAAAAATGCTTTTATAAGGCCTTCGCCTTCTGGAAATTCATTAGGAGGTGTTGCTCGAAAAACTCGTGAAACCATTATATTATGTGAAGCTGCTGGTTTTGATACCATCATGATTGAGACTGTTGGCGTTGGACAAAGTGAAACTGCTGTACATAGTATGGTTGATTTCTTTTTATTGCTGAAACTGGCTAGAGCTGGAGATGAGCTTCAAGGTATAAAACGAGGTATTATTGAAATGGCTGATGCTATTGCCATTAATAAAGCAGATGGCGACAATCTTAAAGCGGCAAAATTGGCTAAGGTAGAATTTAACAGAGCATTACATTTGTATCCTTTAAAAGATTCTGAATGGCAACCTAAGGTTATGCTTTGTAGTGCTCTGCAACAAGAAGGTATTAAAGAGCTTTGGAATATGATTGAATTGTATATTGAGCATACTACCACAAATCAATATTTTGATCATAACCGAAAAGAACAAAGTAAATTTTGGTTATTACAAACTATTGAAGACCGATTAAAATCAGATTTTTTTAATCAATCAAAAATTAAAGAGGCTTTAAAATTACAATTGCAACTCATTGAAGACGGTAAAACAACCCCTTTTGTCGCTGCTGAATATCTGCTTAAGCTAAAAGACTAATTAAAGTTAACCTTATACCATTCTTCATATTTTTAGACAACTTTTAGTATGTTATTTAAGTTTACCATAATTGTTCCTGTATATAATGAAGAAGATAATATAAGTCGTCTCGGAAAGGAGCTTTTAACTTATATCGAAACATCAAAAATAAAGACTACAGTGTTATTTATAAATGATGGATCTACTGATCAAAGCCTTATAAATATTGAAGCCTTATGCCATAAAAACGATAGTTTTAATTTTATATCTTTTGATAAAAACTATGGATTAAGTGCTGCTTTAAAAGCTGGATTCGATCACACAAACACTGAACTTGTTGGTTACATTGATGCCGATTTACAAACAACTCCAAACGATTTCAATTTGCTTTTAGAACATATTAACGATTACGATTTAGTAACAGGTGTAAGAATACGTAGGAATGATAACTTATTAAAAAAACTTAGTTCTAAAATTGCCAATAATATACGTCGATTGTTCACTAAAGATGGTATGGACGATACTGGTTGTCCGTTAAAAGTGATGAAAACCGAATATGCCAAACGCATTCCCATGTTTAAAGGTTTGCATCGTTTTTTACCAGCCATGATTCTTTTACAAGACGGAACCATTAAACAAGTCTCTGTGCAACATTTTTCAAGACGTGCTGGCACATCAAAATTTGGTATTAGCAATCGGTTAATTGGTCCTCTAACAGATTGTTTTGCGTATTTATGGATGAAAAAAAAGCATCTAAAATATAAGGTAATCAAACACAGTTTTTAATTGTTTTCATATCTATTTTGTAGGTACTTAAAGAGCTTATAAAACAGATTACCAGATATCATTCCAAACAGCATTCCACTTAGTATATCTAATGGATAATGTACACCAACATAAATTCTGCTATAAGCCATAACTATAGCCCAAACAACTAAAATGTATGGCAGGTATTTGTACTTAGATCGCAATATTAAGCTCACAAATGTGGCTACAGCCATTGAGTTTGATGCATGGCCAGAAAAGTATCCATATTTACCACCACATGAACGTTTTACTAACCGAATAATATCATCAATTTCCGGGTTGTAACAAGGTCTAAGTCGCATCACTAAAACCTTTTTAAAAAGATTAGTAATTTGGTCTGTAAAGGTAATCATCAATACAATTACAAGAAGTGTCAAAAGAAACACTTTAGTGTTTTTAATATGCTTATACATTAAAAACAATAAAAGTGCATAAAACGGAATCCAATTAAACTTGGTTGTATAAAACAACCAAAAGGCATCCCAAGTTTTATTGCCTAAACCATTGAGGTAGACAAATAATTCGGTATCAAGTTGTACTAACTCTTCTAACATTAATCGTCGTATCTAGAAACTTCTCTATCATAAAAATCTGTTGCTGCTTGAATGAAATTTTCAGCTTCAGCTTCAATTTCTTTTTGATCGTGCTCATCAAACTCTTCAAACCATTCTACTTCATCATCTTCAAGATTTATAATAAATCTAGGAAATTCGGTATGAATCACATAAATCGCATTAGGATGATCTGTATTATCACCTAGTATAAATTTTGGAAGTTCCATATATTAAAAAAATTAGTCTTAACTATTAGTTGAATTCAAAATTAACTTTTTAGTTAGATAATTAAACCTAATAAACAATAAAATTGCTGCAACAGTTAATCCAGCTAACAAACCTAACCAAATACCAAAACTACCATAAGCTTCCTCTTTTCCTAAAAAATAGCTTATAGGAAAGCCAATAACCCAATATGAAACAAATGTAATTAGTGTTGGAATCTTGACATCTTGTAAACCTCTTAAAGCTCCTAATACCACAACTTGAATCCCATCACTAACTTGAAAAATTGCAGCTGCTATCATTAACTTTGAAGCAATACTAACAACCTCAATGTTATCTGTTAAATTTTCGGCATCTTTAAAATCGACATATAACTTTGGAAGTTGATCATGAAATACATAAAACACAATTCCGAAGCAAACAGAAAGTATCGTTGCTAGTAGAAATAAAGAAAATGCGATTCGTCGTAACTCAAAATAATGTTGTAATCCTTTTTGATTTCCAACTCGAATCATTGAAGCCACACTCAATCCCATAGCTACCATAAAGGTCATTGATGACAAGTTTAGCGCTATTTGGTTTGCAGCTTGTGGATTTTTACCTAACAAGCCACTTAACCATATCGCAGCAGTAAAAATAGCTACTTCAAAAAACATTTGCATTGCACTAGGATAACCTAAATTAATAACTTTTTTGAACATCAATTTATCTAAAACAAAAAACTTAATGCTTGTTACATAAGCTTTAGATTTTTCCTTTTTAGTAAGTAACCACCAAAGGTAAATGACCATAATTATTCTTGAAGCTAAAGTTCCATAAGCGGCTCCAACAATACCAAGTTCTGGAAAACCAAACTTCCCAAAGATGAGTACATAATTCAATACGATGTTAACAATATTTGCTACTAGAGTTGCATACATTGGGTATCGCGTCATTGAGAGTCCGTCACTAAATTGTTTAAACGCTTGAAAAATAATTAAAGGAATTAATGAAAAAGCAACCAAGTTAAGATAAGGTATCGCTAAGTCAACAACCTCAACAGGCTGTTTCATAAAATACAACAAAGGCTTTGCCAAAAAGACAGACAAAAATAAAACGATTCCCAAAATTGTACATAAAAATAAGCCATGCTTAAATGAGGACTTTCCTTCTTTAAATTGATTAGCAGCATCAGCTTCGGCAACAAGAGGTGTGATAGCTGTTGAAAAACCAATACCTAAAGACATTGCAATAAACATAAAGCTATTGCCTAAGGACACAGCAGCTAATTCTGCTGTTCCTAGTTGTCCTACCATGACATTATCAATAAACTGTACAAACGTATGACCTAGCATGCCTAGCATTACTGGAGCTGCCAATTGCCAATTTTGTTTAAATTCTTTTGTGTAATTAGATACTACCATTTATAACATAAGTTCTGGCGGCAAAGGTAAGTTTTACAGATGTACTTTTGATAAATTTCTTAGTGAAGAAATATAAAAGCACCATAATTTGAAAGCTTAATGTTATAAACTTACAATTGTTAATAACTTGATTTCTATTTGTTTATCCAAAATGATAGAAAGCCTTATTTTTACCCTATGAATACCTTATTTTAGTAGGTTAGGTATTTGGGGTAGAAACTTTTTTAGCTATTATTTTAGAGGGATTTAAAAATTTTGTTGTTAAAAAACGTTTCAGACAAAAAGAGGACATGTCCTCTTTTTGTTGTTTATAGACTTATGTTGTTTAACGAAGTTATACGTTTTGAATTTTATAGTTTTGTGTTTTTATTAATCAAAAAACACTAAAATCGTCTTCCAAGCCATTCTGTAAACCTATAAAGTGTTGGAATTGGATCTTTAAGAAAAGATTTTGTTTCGGTATTGTTTAACAAATAATTCTTTTTGAATATAAATAAAGGATTCTTTTTAATTGTTTTCAATACACCTTTTAAGCGCATATATTCAATATCATCATAGTGCTGTTTTTTTATTTGGTTATTCAAAGCCAATTGAATAGCCAAATTAGGAAAATTTATTCCAGCAAACACAGAAGCTTCAACACTTCCCCAAAAACGAGCATTGACTTCAATGATTTTAAAATCATCAGCATTTTTGTCATAACGCAAATCTATATGTGCTATTCCAGACCAATTTAAATTTTGCATAAGTTGAGTCACAACACTGAGTAAAATATCATTTTTTAAAAAATCAAAGCATAATTGTGGTGCAAAAGCATTATCGCCTTTAAGTTTTCCTTTTTGAATGGTATGTGTTAGAATTTTGCCATTTAAACAAAGCACACTACAATCGATATCATAACCTTCAATATACTCTTGAAAAAGTAACTCTTCTACATTTGAATGCTCATCTAAATATAAGTTGAGTTCTTTATGAGTATTGAACTTAACAATTCCATCTCCACCTTTTTCATGCATTGGTTTTATTAAAACTGGAAAAGCAAGCCCTAATTTTTCCTTTGAATAGGATTCAAAATTATCAAAATAACGATACTTAGGATGTGCTAAATTATGCGTCTTTAAAAAGCGACTTAACTTATGCTTACTAATTGCTGTTTCAAAATTATCAATTTCTGGAAGTGCTATAACTTTAACTGAGCTAGGCAAAAACTGTTGATTGCGTATAAAAAATTTTATTTCTTCTTCGGCAATAGGAATTATTACTGAAATATCATGAGCTTCAATTTCTTTAGAGATAGTGTTTAACCAATCTTTATCTGAAGCCTTTTCATAATGCTTGTAATAAGATATGTGCTTTGAAAACTTAGCAGCAGTCCGTTTTTTATCTGATAAGACATAAAGCTTGTAATCTAAATTAAGAGATAAGCAATTTATAACGCTTAGAGCCCAAGTGCTATTACCATCGGGAATTAAAACATGACACTTAGGGTTCATTAATTGTAGGGAAAATTAGTCAGTTATGTTTCAAATATAATTCTTTTTAAAAGAATGGTTGATTGGCATGTTGCTGAGCTTTATTAAATTCAGAAATCATATCTGTAACAATTTGAGCTGCAGGCTTTATGTTATGAATCAATCCTGCGATTTGCCCTATTTCTAGTTCACCATCTTCAAGGTCTCCTTCAAACATACCTCGTTTAGCACGCGCTCTACCTAAATGAGTCTTTAGCGCTTCAACTGAAGCACCTTTTTTATACAGCTCTTGTAATTCATCATAAAACTTATTTTTTATAAGTCTTACGGGTGCCAATTCTTTTAAAGTTAATTGCGTATCACCTTCTTTAGCATCTACAACAACATTTTTAAATGCTTGATGAGAAGACGCTTCTTCACTAGCCACAAATCGGCTTCCAACTTGAACAGCATCAGCACCTAAAATCATCACAGCTAACATGGTTGCTCCTGTTGCAATTCCTCCAGCTGCAATTAAAGGCACTCTTAATTGTTCTTTAACCATAGGAATTAAAGTCAGCGTTGTTGTTTCCTCACGACCATTATGACCTCCTGCTTCAAAACCTTCAGCAACTACAGCATCTACTCCTGCTTCTTGTGCTTTAAGAGCAAATTTTACACTACTCACAACATGCACCACAGTTATACCTCTATCTTTTAACCAAGTGGTCCATGTTTTAGGATTTCCTGCGGAAGTAAATACAATTTTTACACCTTCTTCAACAATGATATTCATAATTTCCTCAATATTAGGATAGAGCATCGGAACATTAACACCAAACGGTTTATCTGTTGCTTTTTTACATTTTTGAATGTGTTCTCGTAACACATCTGGATACATTGAACCTGCTCCAATTAAACCAAGAGCTCCAGCGTTACTAGCTGCAGAAGCCAATCTCCATCCACTTGCCCAAATCATTCCTGCTTGAATTATTGGATATTTTATATTGAATAGTTCGGTAATTTTATTTGCCATTTATGATTTTATAAGTTTAAAAAGTTTAGAACCTTTATTAGATTTGAAAGACATGATATAAATTCCTGAAGTCATTGAAGCCATATCTAATCTAGTTTGAGACTGAATAATATCTTTCTCTAAAACGAGTTTTCCTAGCATATTATAAATCTTCAAAGTGGTAGCTTCGGTACTTGTAGGAATTTGAATATTAAGCATGTTTGTTACTGGATTAGGAAATACCTTAAAACGCACAAATTCTTCTTCAGTAATTGACAATGCGATATTTAAAGCTAATTGTAAATCTGGAATACCATAACCTAAAAAGAAATCTGGTGAATTGAATTGTGAAGCAGACATTCTTACAAATTCTTTAATCTCTTCGTGAGAAGCATTTGGCAAGGCTTGCCATAATGAAGCAATTCCTCCAGCCATTATTGGAGCACTAAATGATGTTCCGTTACTATTAACAATTGTATTACTTGAATTCACAACAGCTGCAGCAGCTCCTCTTGCAACAACATCTGGCTTTAGAGTAGGCTGCGTTGCATTTCCTTGAGAACTGAATGGTGCATAATTACCTTCAAAATCTACTGCTCCAACACTCAATACTCCAGAAGCATCAGCTGGAGCTCCAACAATTTGCCATGAGTCATCACCAGAATTTCCTGAGGAGTTAACAACGAGTATACCTTTCTCGTTAGCAATGTTTGCGCCTTTAGTAATAAAAGCAGTATGACCATTCATATCACTAGGTGCATAACTGTAATTTTCATTATCATACACTCTATATCCTAAAGAGGAATTAATAATATGAACTCCTAAGCTATCTGCACGTTCGGCAGCTTCAACCCAATAACTTTCTTCAACAGGCATTTCGCTTGTTGGATCTTCTGTTCTAAACAAATAATAAGAAGCATCAGGAGCAGTACCTACAAATTCATCTTGAATATGACCAGCCATATCACTTAAAACTCTTGTACCATGTTCGCTTCCATCAAATTCAAATACCTCATCACTTCTTTCAACAAAATCATAACCACCTAACAAATCACCATTATCTCGTAAACGTTGAAATGCTCCCATTGTATCTACATTAGGAAAACCAGCATCTAATACAGCTATAACAATTCCTTCGCCTGTATAATCTGAAATATGTAAATGATCTACACCAATCATTTCGACTTGGTTTTGAGCACTTCCATAATTAAAATCGACTAAGCTTTCTTCAATTTCAAACTTGTCATTGCTCATAGCAACTCTAGATTCTGCATTAAGACTCCTATCTGCAAAGTCGATATGATCTACAAAATCTAAATTTTCTAAAGCATTGATATCTACTTCCAAACCAATAACATAAACCGCATTAAACCATTTAGATTTTGCCATAACTGCAATTCCGTTTTGGGCTTTTAATTGTGAAATATAACTTTCGTTAACAGGCACATCACGTTCATCAATAGGAATATTGTGCGCTGCTTTACGATCAATAGCATTTTGAGTTAAAATAGAAATTGGATTGGCTATAGAAGTTGCAACATTTTCTTTGTCTGTAAGATACACCCAAGCGTGTTCTTCTTGTGCAAAAGACATATACTGAAACAGTAAAGCTCCTAAAACTAAAAGTTTCTTCATCTAGCAATTGTTTGGGTAAGTTTTACTGCAATTTAAGAAATAACTCCCGAACCTACTAATTCGTCTTCTAAATACCAAGCTACAAATTGTCCTTCTGTAATAGCAGATTGCTGATTGCTGAACTCCACAAAAAGTCCATTGCTAACTTTATAAATTGTTGCTTCTTCAAGTGGTTGACGATAGCGAATTCTAGCTTTGACTTGCATCGATTCGCCATTGGCTAAGGTTAAATCTTCACGAATCCAGTGCAATTCGTCATTAGACACAAAAAGTGTAGTTTTTAAAAGTCCTGGATGCCTTTTACCTTGACCTGTATAAATTACATTATCTTCAACGTCTGTATCAATAACAAATAAGGGTTCAACAGTTCCTCCAACAGCAAGGCCTTTACGTTGCCCTTTTGTAAAATAGTGTGCGCCTTGATGTGATCCAACAATAGTTCCATCTGAAACAGCGTATTCTTGTTTTTTTGATAGAAATTGTAATTCTTCTTCTTTAGAATTGAATTGAGGTAATTTTTGTTTATACGTTTCTAAAGTTTTAGGAATCTCAACAATAACACCTTCTTTTGGTTTTAATTTTTGCTGAAGAAACTCAGGCAATCTCACTTTACCAATAAAACATAAACCTTGAGAATCTTTTTTGTCTGCTGTAACTAAATCGAGCTTTGAAGCAATGTCTCTAACTTCTGGCTTGGTCAGCTCACCAATAGGAAACAAGGCTTTAGATAATTGCTCTTGTGATAATTGACATAAAAAATACGATTGATCTTTATTTGTATCGACTCCAGCTAAGAGTTGATATGTAGTTTTTCCATTTTTTTCAATCACACCTCGCCGACAATAATGACCAGTGGCTACATAATCTGCTCCAAGATTAAGAGCAATTTTCATAAAAACGTCAAACTTGATTTCACGATTGCAAAGCACATCTGGATTAGGTGTTCTTCCTTTTTGGTACTCATCAAACATATAATCTACAATACGCTCTTTGTATTGTTCGCTCAAATCAACAGTTTGAAAAGGGATTCCTAGTTTATCTGCAACTAACATGGCATCATTACTATCGTCAAGCCATGGACATTCGTCAGAAATGGTTACAGAATCGTCATGCCAGTTTTTCATAAACAAGCCAATAACTTCATAGCCTTGCTCTTTTAATAAATACGCAGCAACGCTTGAATCTACTCCTCCCGAAAGTCCGACGATAACTCTTTTCATGCTGTAAAATTAAGAAATAAAAATAGCAACATAAACACTGTCGCTATTGTAAATGACTATATGTTAAATAAGTTTTACCTATTGCTTTTTAGGATTCTTACTTCGTCTAGTATGATCTTTTGTTTCTTTGAGTTTTCCACCTTCATAATATTTCCAAATATCATGTTTACGGTCTCGTTGATATTCTCCTTCAGCAAGAATGATTCCATCTGCATCATAGTATTTAGCCATACCATGAAGTTCATCGTTATCGTACAAAAAGTCTTTTAATAAGATCCCTTTTTCAGAATACCATTTAGAATCTCCATGAAGTTTACCATCTTTATAATGAGAACGTTCAGCAACTTGCCCATTAGGATAGTATATAATTTTTTCACCTTCTAAATTACCATTGTCATTAAAAAATTCGGTAGACATGACTGCGTCAACCTTATTGTGATAGTATATCCATTTCCCAACATAAAGTTTACCATTCATGCTGCCTTCGCTAATGAGTTTACCATTAGAAGACAAAAATTTTACCGAAGCCTTATTGTTGTTTGGATTAAACACTTTTACAGCGCTCAAAACACTCTTTTTATTTTTTAAGGTATAAAACTTAAAGGTATCTACTTCTTTACCATGCTCAAAAGTTCCTTGATATCGCAACTCTTTAGTTTTATCAAAATACTTTCTCCAAACACCATGTCGCTTTCCGTTTTTATCAAACTGATTTACCGTTTGTCCAAAAGTTGAAGCTGTTATTACCAATAAAAATATAGATGCTAATGTTTTCATTTTAATTATTGTTCTAAATAAAAATATAATAACGTTAATAATTTCAAAATGTTATTTTACAAAAAAGCTGCCAAAGTAAATAATGACAGCTTTTTTTGTGCTTTTGTAATTAATTTAATGTATTAATTACTTCTTTCTTTGTTGCTGTGCTTGTTTTTGAGCTTCAGCTTGCTCCATCATTTCAGCCATTTTTTTCTGAAACTTGTTTTGCTTTTTAGGCTTTTTCTTATTCTCTTGAATTTGAGCATGAATCTTATCTTCATCTAAGATGTAATTCTTGATTACAATCATAATACCAATACTAATCAAGTTAGAAATAAAGTAATATAAACTCAAACCAGAAGCATATTGATTAAAGAACACCAACATTAATAAAGGTGAAAAGTAAATCATATATTTCATCATCTTAGCCATATCAGGCATACCTTCTTGTGTTGGTTGTGATGCCATTTGTTGTCCTGTTGTCATTTTCATATAAAAGAAAATAGCAATGGCAGCTAAAATTGGAAATAAACTCATATGATTTCCATAGAATGTAGATATAACAGGAATATAAGTATCCCATTCAAAAATCACATCGTAAGACGATAAATCATCAGCCCAAAGGAAGCTTTTTTGTCTTAAATCGAAAGCTGTTGGAAAAAACATAAACAAAGCATAGAATACAGGCAACTGAATTAAACCTGGTAAACATCCAGCTAACGGACTTGCTCCTGCTTTGTTTTGAAGTGCCATCGTTTCCTGTTGCGCCTTCATTTTATTGTCTTTGTATTTTTCTCTTATCGCATCTAATTCAGGTTTTAGCACTCGCATTTTTGCCTGAGATAAAAACTGCTTGTATTGCACAAACGACATCATTAATTTAATTAAGACAGTCATGACAATAATAGCAATACCATAAGGTAAGAACGAACTTAAAAAGGCAAATAACGGAATGAATAACTGTTTATTAATCCAACCAAAAATTCCCCAACCAAATGGGATACTCTCTTCTAAATCATAATCATATTGTTTTAGAATCTTACTATCTGTTGGTCCAAAGTACAGTTGAAAATTATTGTTAGCTTCACCAGCATTAAACACTAAAGGCAACTTTGAAGCATATGCCTTTGTAAAGACTGTATCTATCTCTTCATCTTGAACTAAATCTTTAGATGAAATTGTAGCCTTTTTAAAAGGTTGATCTGCAACTAATATTGTACTAAAAAAATGCTGTCTATATGACAACCACCTAGCATCTTCAATAATTTCTTCATCATCACCAGCTTGTGCTAACTTACTTATTTTATCACCTTCGTACATGTAGGTTAAACGCGTATAACGATTTTCGTAAGTGATGCTTTGATCGTGACGATAGGTTTTTAATGCCCAATCTAAATTGATCTCCTGTGAACTATTGATGACATCACTCATCCCTTTTGAAATGATTGAGAAATCAATCATATAATCATTAGGTTTTAACTCGTAGCGATATTCTAAAAACTTACTTTCAGACACTTTAAGTTTCATCGACACCACAGTATTCTCACCATTTTTACTTACTGAAGGCTCAAAAGGTAAATCTTGAGTATTTAATATACGGTTGTCTGCCGTTGGAAACTGAATATTAAAGCTTTGGTTATTATTTTTAATAAGATCAATTGGAATAGAATCATAATCAACAAATGCTTTAAGTCTAACTCCTGAAAGGAATCCGCCTTTATTGCTGAATTTTAAATCTAAAACATTTGTTTCAACAACAGTTTCCTTGTCTTTTGCTGTTGGCAAAGTTGCAGCATAAGCAAAAGCACCTAGTTTACTTTTTAACTCAACAACTTTTAACGAATCGGTTGGTGACACATAAGAGTAGTTTTCTGCAGTTGTTGCTTTAGTGTCTTTAGCAGTTTGTGCTGCAGCTCTTTTATCTGCTTCTACTTGTTCTTGTTTGGCTTTTTCCTGTTCTGCTAGTTCTTCTGGTGTTGGCTGATTTTGCCACATCATGAATAACAAGATTCCGAAAATTAGGACGAATCCTATAATGGAGTTTAAGTCAAATTTTTTTTCTTCCATAAGTTATAAAATTTCTCCTCCCTTTGTAGGAGGAGATTTAGTTTTGAACTTCCTTTACTGTAACAAAAAGTCGTCCAATATTAGTTTTGTGCCATACTGACACTATTTTTATTGGTTTTAAAATTTAGTGCTGCTTTTACAAAAGCGACAAACAATGGATGCGGATTAGCCACTGTACTTTTATATTCTGGATGATATTGTACACCAACAAACCAATTGTGCTCTGGGATTTCAACAATTTCTACCAATCCAGTTTCAGGGTTTAGTCCTGTTGCTATCATGCCTGCATCTTCAATTTGTTGCTTGTAATCGTTATTAAACTCGTAACGATGTCTATGTCTTTCTTTAATAGTTGAAGATTGATATACTTCTTTAGCGATACTATCATCTAACAAATTGCAATCCCAAGCACCTAATCTCATTGTACCACCTTTGTCTGTGATTGCCTTTTGAGATTCCATCAAATCAATAAAAGGATGCGCAGTTGCTTCATTCATTTCGGTAGAATTTGCATCTGTTAAGTTGAGGACATTTCTAGCATATTCAATGACTGCCATTTGCATGCCTAAGCAAATTCCTAAAAATGGAATACTTTGCTCACGTACAAAACGAACAGCTTCAATTTTACCTTCAATACCACGTTCTCCAAAACCAGGAGCTACCAAAACACCATCGAGATGTTTTAGTTGACTTGCAGCATTAGCTTTAGTTAAATGCTCAGAATGTATCGACTCTACTTTAACCTTTACTTCGTTTTCTGCACCAGCATGAATAAAAGCTTCTAATATTGATTTATATGAGTCTTGAAGTTCGACATATTTCCCAATTAAGCCAATAACCACTTCACCTTTTGGATTTTTATGACGTGTTAAAAATTGATTCCAACGTGTTAAGTTAGGTTGCGAACTCTCTAAAGCTAGCTTTTTTAATACGACTTTATCTAAGCCTTCGTCAAGCATTAGATTAGGAACATCGTAAATGGTTGATGCATCAATAGATTGAATGACAGCTTCAGGACGTACATTACAAAACTTAGCCAGTTTTGTACGTACTTCATTTGGTAATTCATGTTCTGTACGACAAACTAAAACATCTGCCATGACACCACTTTCCATTAAGGTTTTAACACTGTGCTGCGTTGGTTTTGTTTTTAATTCGCCAGCAGCAGATAAAAACGGTACTAATGTTAAATGGACTACAATGGCATTGTTCTCGCCTAATTCCCATTTTAACTGACGTACAGCTTCAACATAAGGTAACGACTCAATATCACCAACAGTACCTCCAATTTCGGTAATAACGATATCGTAATCACCTGTTTGTCCTAAAATTTGCACGCGATGTTTAATCTCGTCTGTAATGTGAGGAATCACCTGAACGGTTTTCCCTAAAAACTCACCACGACGTTCTTTCTCAATCACACTTTGGTAGATACGACCAGTGGTTACATTATTAGACTGACTTGTAGGTACATTTAAAAAGCGTTCGTAATGCCCAAGGTCTAAATCGGTTTCTGCACCATCGTCTGTAACATAGCATTCGCCATGTTCGTATGGGTTTAGAGTTCCAGGGTCTACATTGATGTATGGATCTAATTTTTGAATGGTAGTCTTGTAACCTTGTGCCTGAAGCAATTTTGCTAGGGAAGCTGCGATGATTCCTTTACCAAGTGAGGATGTTACACCTCCAGTTACAAAAATGTATTTAGTAGTTGCCATGTTGCGTTATTAACGCAGGCAAATTTACAATAAAAAATGGCTTTAGTAAATTATTTGAAGAGATAAGACCATTTTTTTATTGGCATTTGGTTTGTCAAGCTTAATAAATTCATTATCAGATTTTTATATTTATAGCTGACCTAGAGGAGACCTGGAGGAGACCTGAAGGACACCTGGAGGAGACCTGAAGGAGACCTGGAACAAGACTTAAAGGTAATGCAATAACGATTAGTAATCAAGTTAACCCGCTTATAACCCGAGTATGACCCGCTTATGACCCGAGTATGACCCGCTTATGACCCGAGTATGCTCTTGGTTGTTTTTGTAAAACTTAATTATACTATTTTGTATAACTAGGTATAGACGTTAATATTATCTAAAACTAGAGTTGTTGCTTGATGGTAACTGTATCTTTGCTTTTTATTACTTAACCCATTTTTTAGCATGAAGCAAATTCCATCACTTATTACAGTTATTTTTCTTGTACTTTTTTCGAGTTGTAAACATGAGTCTTCTGAAAAGAATACTTCTTCTGAAGTTGAAGTTCGTAACCCGAAAAACTTTATGAATAAAGGTCATAAATTGGTTTATGAGTTGATTGCTACTGTTGGTACTTATGAGCAATTACGCGCTAAACATGATGTGGTTTATACTTATACCTACATGACTCCAGACAATAAGAGTGATGTATCTACTGAAAAATACATTTTTGCTAATGAACTTTCGTATGGTGCATATGGTAAGCATGAACGTACGTTACCAGGATTGGCTGGTGTTTTGGAACAAGGTTATGATGGTAAAGAGTATTGGCTTAAGGCTGATGGTAACATAGTTAATGATGTAGACGCATTGAAGCGTGTTCAATTTAATAGACCTACTAATTTTTATTGGTTTACTATGTTTCAGAAGTTATTAGACCCAGGGTTGCATTATACATATTTAGGAGAACAGAAGGTTGATGACCAAATTTATGATATTGTAAAGATTACCTTTGAACTGGATAATGACAAGCCAACCGACATTTATCAGTTGTATATAAACTCTGAGACTGGTTTGGTAGATCAGTTTTTATTTACAGTTGCCGATTTTGGCGTGATAGACACACCGTATTTGATGCAGTTGGATTATGAGGAGATTGATGGTTTTTTAATACCTACCCAACGTAAATACAAGACCTCTAATTGGAATGCGGATGTTAGCACAGCGCCTTGGACGCGAGTGACTTGGAGCGATATTCGTTTTGACACAGGTTTATCTGAAACTGATTTTAAGCCTTAATACACTGCTTTTGCTTGATGATTTTAAAAACTAGCTGTCTTAATTTAAGATAATGCATAAAAAAACTCCTACTAATAAGTAGGAGTTTTCTTGTTATACCTGTTGTATTATTACGTATTTAATCACTAATAACCGTATGATACACAAAATCAACTTTTTAGGAAAAATATTACAATTGTGTTTTGCTTATCATAAAAAAAATCAATTTTAGCAACTAAATTTAACTAACTTAATTTAACCAAACTATGAAAAAAATTAACCTTATTCTTTTATGTCTAGTCGTAAATATTACTTCACTATCAGGACAGATCTATGTAAAACATGATGCTACAGGATCTAATGATGGTACTTCATGGAATGATGCGTACACTAATTTACAAACTGCTATAAACAATGCTAACGTTGCTGATGAGGTATGGGTGGCTTCTGGAACATATAAACCAGCCGAGTCTCCAGATGCAAGTGCACAAGGTGATTTGCGATCATGGTGCTTTTACCTTAATAAGAATATAAAGCTATATGGAGGTTTTTTAGGTACAGAAACGACTTTATCTCAAAGAGATTTTATAGCAAATGAAACCATATTAAGTGGTGAAATAGGAAATATTGCTAATTTTAGTGATAATAGTCATCATGTAATAATTATTACCAACACGTCTAAAGATGCTTTATTAGATGGTTTTACAATTGAACATGGGAATTCTAAAGGTGGTGTTAGCGTTAATTTTGATGGAAGAACTTTTTTTTCACAAACAGGTGGAGGAATTTACATTACCTATGCTAGACCAACATTGAAAAACTTAAATATTTCTGAAAACAGGGCTAATCGTGGTGGCGGAATATATATTAATCATGCTACTCAATCTCCGTTTGCAGACCGACTTGTTATGGAAAATGTTACGTTTTCTTTTAATATTGCACAAAGTGTAGTTGCAGGTGGAGGTATTTTAATAAACGATGCCAACCCTATTTTTTACAACGCCATTTTTGAGGGCAACAGAGCTGAGGTTCTTTCTGGTGTTGGAGGTACAGGAGGCGCTGTAGCCCTAGTTAATTCTGATGATGTTCGTTTTTACAACCCTGTATTTTATAATAACTACGCCTTCAACCGAGGTAGTGCTATAACCACTGATGATGCAGAGTTTACTATTTTAAACGGTACACTAGTAAATAATGAAAAGATACCGTTAGACATTCAATACTCAACCACTAGATCAAGTTCGGTTAGTAAGTCTGTATTTTTTAACAATGGAGATAGCAGTAACGATGATGTATATGGTGATCTAGACGCTTCATATAGCAGTAGTACGTATAATGCTTCTGACTTTCAAACTACATATGGAGAAATAGAACAGGTATCAGGACATTTTACAGATTTATCTTCATTAACAGCTACTGATATTTTTGTAGATATAAACAATCCGAAAGGAAATGATAATTTATGGAGAACTTTTGATGATGGCTTAATGCCAAAGAATGGCTCTGTACTTTTAGAAGCAGCTGGAAATACATCTGGACCTTATATTTATGATGTAACTGGAGAATTTAGGTTTTTTAATATTCAAGATTTAGGTGCTTATGAAAATCCTGGCACTTTAAGTACAAATCCTGTATTACATGATGAGCCATCTTATAAAGTATATCCAAATCCAACCTCTTTAGGCTATATTAATATAGATGCCGATGAGGCTCTTAAAATTGAAGTTTATGATATCGTTGGAAAAAAAATAAACACTATCTACCCTACAACAAAAACAATAGATGTTTCTAATTTGAAAAAAGGTGTTTATCTAATAAAAATTAGTGATAAAAAAAGATCTGAGACAAAGAAAGTAATAGTTAATTAGTTTGGTTAAACCTATACTTAACTTATCTAACTGATACTGACGTTTAACTGGTTTTAGTTATAAGCTCGCCCAAAACTTAAGTTTAAAAGGTTTTGGGCGTTGTACTTTTTGATGATTTAGTTGTTTGTATATACAATGTTTGTCAACTCTTATGATAAGAGTAGTGCTTACTTTGCTAGTTACTTAAGACATAGTATAATTTGTTAATTTTATGTTGTGAATTATACTTAGGCACTAACAAATTGCTACTGTACTGCAAGCATTCTCACGGACAGGTGCAGTAAAGGCATTATTTATAACTTTGTATAGGCATCACTAAAATTGATGTAATATTAATTAGTTATAATATTTAAATGAAGCATCCTTTAAGAGCACACATAGAAGAGCTTATTAAACTAACAGATGAAGAGTTTGAACTTGTCTTGAGTTATTTTGAAACTACAACTAAGCGTAAGCATCAATACATTTTGCAAGAGGGTGAAATTGCTGATAAAGAATATTGGATTGTAAAGGGCTGTTTAAAAAGTTACTTTTTTGACGAGAATGGGAAAGAGTATATTTTACAATTTGGCATGGAAGATTGGTGGATTACAGATTATGAATCTTTTGTAAAACAATCTAAATCTAAAATATATATAGACTGTATTGAAGATTGTGAATTGCTTTATATTACTTATGAAAATAGAGAAAAACTCACTAAAGAAATGCACAAAATGGAACGTTTTTGGGCAAAAAAAAGTAAGTTTGGCAGAATAGCACTTCAGAATAGGATTTTATCGTTAATAAAAAATTCATCGAAGGAACGATATGAACTGTTGCTTGAACAGTATCCTAAACTTTTTCAAAGAGTGCCTAAAAAATTAATTGCTTCTTACTTGGGTGTTAGTAGAGAAACCTTAAGCAGGTTAAGTTCGTAAAAGTATTTTTTTTTGAGTGTGATATTTGTCACTAATTAATAGTGACAATAGTCCTGTTGTTTGCCTTATCATTATTTGACTTTTGTATGATAATACTATTTCAAAATTAAATGATATGAACACTTTAGAAAATTTTCAAAATTTGAACACAGGATTACTCTTACAGAGATTGAGTATTGGTATACTTATTTTATTACACGGACTCACAAACTTGGCTTCTGACTATTTATTTATTAAAAGTTTACTAAATGGTATTGGTCTTTTTGAATTTATTGCCTATTTGGTTTTTGTTGGTGAAATTATTGCGCCATTACTAATAATTATTGGATGGCGAGCAAGGTTAGCAAGTTTAGTTTTAGCATTTAATATGCTTGTTGCAATTTTAATGGCTCACTTAGCTGACATTTTTACTTTAAACGCTTTTGGTGGTTGGGGTATTGAGCTACAAGGACTGTTTATGTTTGGTTCGGTTGTTATATTTTTATTAGGTGCTGGTAAGTATGCTGTATCTACAACTTCTATATGGGATTGATTTAATAAAGCGAAACTTAATTGTAGCCTTATTAGTTTTTAGACAATGAAGGCCTGCATTTACACACTTAGCTCACTATTTATGGTTACCAATTTTAATCTGCAAATTGTTGGGATTATATTTTCTGATTATTAAAATTAACTAAAACAAAAAATTATGCCTTATATAAACATTAAAGTAACAGACACTCATGTGACTAAAACACAAAAAAGACTTTTAATTGAAGGAGCCACAGCGTTAGTTGTTACTATTTTAAACAAAAAACCTGAAACGACTCATGTGATAATTGATGAAGTACCTCTTGAGAATTGGGGAGTTAATGGAAGTCCATCTTTAAACACAAAAAAATAATTATGATGTATCAAGATTGCGTTAGAGATATAGAACGCTTAATAGACACCTATTTTGAGGGAATTTTTTATGGTAAAACCTCGAATCTGGAGGCTTGCTTTAGTGCTAATGCGAGTCTTTATGGTGATTTAAACTCGGTTGAATACTCTGAAAGTATTGATGAGTATATAAAAACGGTAGAAAACAGAAAAAGTCCTTATGATTTAGGAGAAACTCAAAGCATGTCTATTATAGGTATAGATATACTTGGTAAAATTGCAATGGCAAAGTTACATGTACCTATGCTAGGCTTTAACTATTATGATTATTTATCACTTTTTTGCATAAATGGAGAATGGAAAATAGTTAACAAACTATTTACTAATGTTATTTTATAGAGTTTGTTTTTGATCTTATATTGAAAGAACTATGTATAGAATTTATAAAACAGTTTATAAAAAGCTTAACTTAGTAACATTCAAAATAAATGAATGTTGAACCTAAATAAGATGAATTTATATTATAAATGAACAAATCTAAATCTATAATAATACTGAGAGTTGTTTTAGTTGTTTCTGTAGTGATTTCGATGTTTTTTGTTCCGTGGCAGTTGGTTAAGGCATGGATACTTCCACTTCCTGAAACGATTGAAGAACAATTAGATGAAGCCATTGGTCACGGATTTGATGGTATGGTTGTTTATGTAGACCAAGCCAAAAAACCTCCACAATTTTATGCTTCGGGTTTACACCATCGAGAATCTGAGACGCCTGCTCAACCAGACGCTCTATTTAAGATTGCCAGTATTAGTAAGTTGTATGATGCAGTAGCTGTCACTAAACTGGTTAACGATGGAAAGCTATCGTTAGATAAAACCATTGCTGATTATTTGCCTGAGCTTGTAGGCAGAATTGAATATGCCGAAACCATAACTCTAAGATTAATGATACAGCACAGAAGTGGTATTCCTAATTTTACGAATACTCCAAACTTTTGGGCTAGTCCAACAAAGACGTATAACGAAAGCTTATCATTGATTTTAGATAAGCCAGCCAATTTTGAGCCTGATGAAGATTACGAATACTGTAATACTAATTATCTTTTAATTAATAAAATAATGGATGATGTGCTAGGTTATAACAACTTTCAATTTAAGCGCGAACAATTTCTTAAACCATTAGGTCTTTACAATACGTTTGGCTCATTAAATGATGTTGTTTTAGATGATGTAATGAGTGGTTATCATTTGGGATATCCGTTTGATTTAAAAGAAGAAGATTATGGTATGGTTGCTACTGCAGAAGATGTAGGCATTTTTCTGAGAGCATTAAATGATGGCTCCTTATTTGAAGAAGGAGAACAAGAAATCTATGCTTCGTTGTATAAGTACGAACATTCTGGTTGGGTTCCTGGATATCAAAGTTTCGCGAAATATTATGAAGAACTTGATACTGTTGTTGTTTTATTTTACAGCACAACTGATGAAAAGCTTTACAACTGGAACTTATCTGAAATCATAAACAAGAGAATTAAAAAGATTATACAACATAAAAGCTAGCCACTAAAATATGGCTGATCGATTATGATTGATTTTTGACTAAAAATTTAGCAATAACTTGTTGTATCATGTCTCCTAATTTGCCTTTTGGGAAGCTTTTATTTAGAGTTTTCTTTTATTCTTTTAAAATCTTAAAGACTTTAGAGTTTTCATTAGACGTTACTTTTACAAAGTATATCCCTGATGCATGATTTTCGAAACTTATTTCGTACTCCTTTGTGTTGGGTTTTGTACTTAACAATAACTGACCAGACACATTAAAAACATCTATACGCTCTAAATTTATATTGTTAGCCGATATTGTTAATTGATTAGTAACTGGGTTTGGAAAATAGCTAAAATCATCTGTTTGAAATTCATCAATACCTAAGACACTTTCATTAACTGTAAAATTACTAACATAAAATGTTGAACTATTGGCATCATTAATGGTTCCGTTAGTTGCCCAAAATGCAAAGCGCACAAAACCTGTTTGAGTAATAGATTCTTCTATTAATTGATTTTCATTTGAAATAGATGACGCACTGTTCCATGTTCTTAGAGGTGTCCAATTTTCTCCATTATCGTAAGAAGACATTAATACAACCTGATCATCACTACCTAAACTGGTTGCATTATTAGTCCCTGTTTGAGTAAGTGCAATATTAAATTTAAGCTGTGATAGCTCATCGACATCAAAATTAGGAGACATTAGCCAAGCTCCATCAGCATCTCCTTGATTGTCAATATTTATTTTTGCTGAATACATACTAAAATCGCTTGAAAAATTATTTGCAAGTTCCCATTGAATTTCAGCTTGAGTACTTCTCATTTGAACACCATTTAGAAACCAACAAGGTGCTTCATAATCGTCAAAATCCATAGTGTAAGGTACATCTTGAACACAATCTATATCATTTATAATCGTTTCACCACCTATTGCAAAGTTATCTAATCTAAACCCTCTTGGTGCAGATGATGCAGTGGCATAATTGCTGAAATATTTATACCTGAATGTTACACTACTTTCGTTTTGCAAGAATGAGATGTCCATTTTTACATCTAAAATTACTCCGTTATAATCAAACCAACCTGGTTGTCCAGCCATATCACTCATTGATGTCCAATACGGATACCAATTACTTGTTGTAGGACTAGAATTAACGGTTAAGATTGTCCAAGTGGCACCACCATCTAATGAGTATTCCATATTAGCACCATTTTCATTATACTTACCTATGCTCATTAAGTCGAAGGCCATCACCAAAGGCTCTGATGTGTCTGTATTAGTAAAATCAAATGTTGGAGTTTGTATGTAATATAATGGTGTGTACCACGTTTGCCAGCTTCCGTAAGGAACTTCTTCAGTTCTTAAAACTCCATCATAAAGTCGTTCGCTCATACTTACTCTTTCGGTAAGTGCAAGCTTATTAACAACTCGGTAGTTAGTTAATGCTGTTGACGTAAAATTAGTATATGCAAATCCGCTCCAGCCATGTAACACATCTGCTTCAAAGTTTTCTAAATAAGGAAATTGAGTAATACCACCAAGGCCAAGAGACCAAGCTCCCGAGTTATTTGTTTCATCTATTTCGTCATTAGAATCAGTATCATCAATTACATACACCAAATAACTATAATCTGATAGTGTACTAGGGAGATTGTACTCTAAAATAAGGTGGTGATTTCGGTCAGGTTTAATTTGATTTAGTGGTTGTGTTCCAATTAAATAATCACCAGCATCGTAGTTTTCATCTTGTGATAAATAGAACTTTATATTTGAAGGTGAACTTATATAGTTTCCAACATTTTTCACATCAATTGAAAAATTGAGTTTTTGAGTTGCAGCACTTAGGTATAGATTTTTATCATATGGTACGAGTAAATCTATTTCGGCTTCACGGATTTGGAAATTATCTATCAATGCACCTTCTGTGTCTCCATTACCAGAAGTGCCATCATTGTTCATTGTACCAACATTAAATCTAAATCGAACACTGGTTTCATTTTGTAATTGTGGTATGCTAAGGATGTATTTTGTATTGCGGTCTATATCTCTTGAATTATAGGCTGAATATCCTGCTAAAGCTAATTCAGTTTTATTAAATAAAGCTTCGGTATATGGTGTGCCATTTAACACATCTGTTGCATCATATTCATTGTATTCTAAAACATCTTTCCATTTTGAGAACGACTCATTGACAGGGTTTAATGGTAACCATGTCGCGCCATTATCTGTAGTATAGCTCACATTTATAGTAAACTCAAAGCAATGACATAACGCAAAATTATCAAGTATCATATCAAACTCTAGTACTGGGTTTACAGATGAACTTAAATCGAATACAGGTGTATATAAATGCATTCTACTCCATGGAGAAGCAATTCCGGAAGGTTTAGTGATAAATGCATTGTCTCCAGAAAACACAGTATTTAAAATTTGGCCTTGCGCATTGGTCAATTCCCAATCATCTTGACCTAATGTTGCATTGTGTTTCCATCCAGTAATATCATTTTCAAAGTCATTAAAATAAGGAAAATTAAATGTTTCGGTTTGCTCAATAGGAATCACTCCAATGTTATTCGTTTCTCTCATTTCGTCTAAAGCATTACTCGGATCTATATCATAGATAATAAAATAATTTCCTGTAGCAACAGTTGGCTTAGTGTAATTAAACTCTAGCCATTCACCAGTATTATTTCCTGCTAAAGTAGATATTGTATTAGAACCTAAAAGCACGTCACTTGCATCTAATACATTATCATTAGACCAATAAAAATTAGTGACAATACTTTGTGATAGATTTGTACCTGAATTTCTTAATTGATACTTAAGTACATCTGTAGCGTTGTTTGAAGAGGTATATCTATCATTACTAAAAATACTCTCAATAGATAAGTCTGGTTTTTCGACTCCTAAATAAAAATCGTCAAAAATAAGGCCTTCAGGTTCTATATACTCATTGTGATATGTAATTCTAAACCTTACATTTTCATTATCGCTTATACTAGGATCTAATGGAATATTTAAATATTCCCAATCGTCAGACATGTTTTCTGGAATAATAACTAGTTCTTGCCAATACGGATTACAATCTATCGAATATTGTACAGTATATTCGTTGTCATAGTAACCTACTCCATTAGGATAATTAGCTTTATACCAGAAACTCAAAATTATCGGATCAGTTTCAGAAGCCAAATTAAAATATGGAGATTCTACCGATTGAAAAGTGCCATCTGGATGCTCAATTATAGTATTACTTGTATGCCAAGCATAATCTCCCGAATGTGTTTCTTCAATATGATGCCTAGTCCCTACACCTCGTTCCCAAATATCAAAATCGGTGAAAGAGCCTCTATTAGATTTCCAGTTAATATCGTCATCTTCAAAATCTGTAGTATATGGTAATGTAAAAATGGGTTTTACTAACAAAGATGCATAGCCAACATTATCTGTTTCGTCATCTTCCTCTAGAGCATCTGTGTAATCATGTTTGTATACAATATAATATTGACCAGGTGTTAAGCTTGGAGGTGTAGGAACTACATATTCAAAAGTTGTATCACTGCTACTCCAATTACCAGATTGTGTACCTAGAAATGTATCTGAAGCATCTAACTGGGTATCAGTTGAAAGGTAATAATTGGTTTCTAATGCATAATATTGAGAATATTGATTATCGAAATTAAGACTTGTATTGACTTCAATCTCTGGACATAAAGGTGATATTTCTATATCTTCACCTGTGGTCGCATAGATGTTATAATATTCAGGTTTAATAGCAAAATCATCTAAGCTACAACCAAATCCGTTGACGTAAAAACTAGTTTTAAATCTAAATCTAAATTTAACATTATTATTCCCTGCTAATGATGAAATATCTAACGCTGGATATCTAAAGCCACCAAAAGACAATGAAAAGCCACCAGCTGTTTGCCAATTTCTTTTTGACGCACCATCAGGATTTAGAAGACTCCAAGTTGCTCCGTTATCTAAAGTATATTCTAAATACAATTGTCCTTGATTAATTGATGCTTCATACTTAAACGTCAATACGTAAGGTAATGCCGCATTAGTTAGATCAAATGCAGGACTTTCTAAAGCCATTTCTGAATATGAGTCTGGAGAACCATTTAAGGTGGTATTCCAAGACAAGTCGGTATCAAAAGGGTTTGAATTTGAATGACCGCGTTCCCAATTATCAGAGCCATCGAGAGCATAATGCGTCCAACCTTCATCTGAAGAAGGGTTATCAAAATTAATAAACTGAGGTAAGGACAGTTGTGCAGTTGCAAATTGTACACATAAGAAACACGCTATGTAAAATTTATTCATCTTAAGGTTGGTTTGTATATAGACTAACGACTGTAAAAGTCTTTTGAATGCTCAATATACAATATCTTAAAAGAAATAAAAACTTGAATTACTTAAAACTGCATTACTTCGGAAACCGATCTTTAAGGTCTCTAATTAAATACTCGAGTCCGTTAATTTTAAGTTCATAAACTTGTTGCATCATGTCTCCTAATTTGCCTTTTGGGAAGCCTTTGTTGTGATACCATACCACATAATATTCTGGTAAGTCAATTAAGTATCTGCCTTCATATTTTCCATAGGGCATTTTAGCATGTGCGAGCTTGATTAGGAATTGTTGATCTGGTTGGAGCATGTTATAAATCTTTATTGCTAAAATAAACTAATAATGTCATTTCGAGCCTGTCGAGAAATCTCTTTAGATTCCTCCACTCTGGTCGGAATGACAATAGAGGATAGGTTGATGAGATTCCTCGTCGCTTTGTTCTGTCTGAATGATAATAGTAAGCTAATGAAGAGTTTAATGAGATTTCTGACGTTGATTGGAATGACAAAATATTCTAAATTATTATTCAGATTTAAAAGCTTCAAAGGTCTTTAAATTTTCAGCTACATAAGTATTCCATTTAGCCTGTGCTTCTTTATTGATAGAGTTTTGGCTTTGGGTATCGTAGGCTTCTTGCATGTTTGCCAATTCTTTGTTGATTTCTTTATGCAAGGCGTTTAATTGAGACTTGACATTGTTTGAGACTTCCAATAGAGATATGCGATAACGAAAGATACGTACATGCAATTCGGTAATATCGAAATGCAGTTGTTCATGTTTTAAAATATGATCGTTACATCGTGAAGCAATATACCAAGAACTTTTAGGATAAAAGTGTGCATAGGCTTGGGTTTCAAAACTTGTTATTTGTCCGTCTGTTTTCTTTACCGAATACGAAAATGTAATGCCAGATGCAGTGACTGCTGCAGCATCTGTGTTGGTTTTTGCTTTTCCTTTAAAATCGTTCCACGACAGTTTTTGAGATTCATTCCATTCAATGGTTTCTGCTTCATCTACAGTATTGAATGTAACAAGCGTAAGAATTAAAAAAAATCTAGTTAGCATTATTTCCAGTTAAACGTGATATCTTTTTCGATATCAGGATGTAAACTGTAATGCACAGGACAGGTATTTGCTGTATGTTCTAAAATTTTACGCGTTTTATCATCTGCTTCAAACGGAAAATTCAACACGACTTCAATCTTAGAAATTCGTCTAGGGTTACTTGCCATCGTTTTAGTGACATGCGCTGTGGTTCCAGTCATGTCAACATTCATATCACGTGCTTTAATTCCCATAACGGTAATCATACAACTCGCTAATCCTGTAGCAACAGTATCTGTAGGAGAGAACGCTTCTCCTTTACCATTATTGTCTGTTGGAGCATCTGTAAAGAAAGAATTTCCAGATTTAACATGCGTACTTTCGGTTCTTAAACCACCTAAATAGATTACTTTTGAAGTCATTGTTTAGCTTCTATAATGGTTAAATTATCGTACTTTACTATGTAAACTGCTTCGTTATAGTAACCTCCAAACATCTTTTTTGAATATCTGAATTTGTTCTCGACATATTCGGTTTCTATATCGCTAGATGAAGCTTGATATAAATCTTCTTCTGACGCTAAACGCAATAATAAATCTAGAGTTAAGTCGAAACCACGAACTGCATATTTATTAGGACTCACATTATAAGTATTCATGTATTTTTTTACAAAGCTATTTCTAGATTCTACAGCAATAGTCTTATTTGGAGAAGGATAATGAAATTCTAAATTAGACAAATGGTAGTTAGAAATCTCTTTGCCTTCAAACGCTTTGTTCATTTTGGTAGTCATTAATACAATTTTGGTATCATCAATATTAAGTCCGTTAATCATACTAATCACATTAGACGCAAAGCCTTCGTTATCGGTTTCAAGAAATACGATATTGGTTCCTGTTTTAAAAACATTCTCTAAATCAACTTGATAAATAAAGTAAGCTTCTTTACCTTCTTTATCTTTTCTAGACTGAATTTGAGTTGCTGAAGGAAACTCTCCTTTAAGCTTGTCACTTATGGCTTTATGTTTAGAATCTGAAATGATGACCATATGTCTTGGAAAGGAATCTTTCTTGATGTAATTGATCATGGCTTGCTCTAATAACTCATCTGCTGGAATGGTTTGAAATACATTGGCATATAAGTTCTTGGGCATCGTTAAAGGTGATACTACAGGTACTTGATCACTTTTTAATTGTGAAGCCACACGATCTAAATTGGTTGGCATTAACGGACCAATAACTGCATCATATTCTGAAAAATCATTAGCTTCTAATATTTTTGAAACCTCAGCTATTTGATTTCTAGTATCAATTACTTTTAAATTGGTAGAAATACCTAATGCTTTAGCTGAATCTAAAGCCATTAACACACCTGAGTGAAAATCTAAAGACACAGATAATAAGCCATTGGCACGAATCATCTTTTTTGCTTCTTGTACCGAATCGACATCAACTTTATTTAAGCTAAAAGGCAACATCAAAGCTAAACGTTTAGCACTAAGGTTTTTTAGATTAGCAGTTAAGTTGGTATTAGCAACATCTCTTACAACGTTGGTTGTTTCTATATGTCCAGGTACTTTTAATACCATTCCTAATTTTAAACCACCTTCTTTAAGTTCTGGGTTTAAAGCTTCTAATTGATCTTGTGTTACACCTAGCTTTCGATTTAAAGCCATATAACCTTCACTCTTTAAAACGGTGTAGTAGTTGAAATCTTCTTCAACTGGTTTTTCTTCATTATTGCTAATGTTAGGCACATTAAGTTCGTCACCAGGCTGCAGAACCTCATTCATATTTGGGTTTAAGGCTTCCAATTCTGGAACAGTAATTCCGAATTTATAAGCCACTCGCCACTTCCCTTCTTTTGGTAAAACCGTATATTTTTTGATTGTATTGTTTAAACTAACCTTACTGACAACGGTTTTAAAACGCGGAATTTTAATTTTATCTCCTTTTCTTAAGTTTTTAGAATACAACGATGTATTCGCTTTTTTGATATCTTCTACTTCAACACTATATTTTTGCGAAATACTAAAGAGTGTTTCTTTACGTCTTACTTTATGTGCTTTATAACCGATAAGTTCTTTAGTTTCTTCTCCTATTGGATCGTTTTTTACACGAGACGAAGGAATAATTAAAACCATGTTAGGTTTCAAACCTTTATTAGCATCAGGATTAAGTGCAAAAATATCGAAAGGTGTTACCAAATACTGTTTGGCAATTTGCTCAATGGTTTCACCTTTTTGAACCTTGTGTGTTTTGTAATCTTGAGCCATTACAGATAGACTGCAACAGAAAACTACAATGAAGATTAAGAGTTTTTTCATTCAAAAATATGCTTTAAGGTCTTCCGAAGTTGACATTTTATGTTTTTATAAGGATTAAAAATAACCTTTCCGAAATTATTTACTTCGGAATAATACTACCTTCCCTTAAAAAGGGAAGAATGATTCTAGGATTTAGAAACAAATCTTAGAATTAGGTCACAAATTTATTCCCATTCAATCGTTGCTGGTGGTTTTGAGCTAATATCGTATACTACTCTATTAACGCCTTTCACCTTATTTATTATTTCGTTTGAGGTTTTTTGTAAAAATTCATATGGTAAATTTACCCAATCGGCTGTCATACCATCTGTACTTTCAACAGCTCTCAATGCTACACATTTTTCGTACGTTCTTTCGTCTCCCATCACTCCTACACTATTAACTGGTAATAACATTGCTCCAGCTTGCCATACTTTATCGTATAAATTCCAAGACCTTAAGTTATTAATAAAAATAGCATCTACCTCTTGTAATATACGAACTTTCTCAGGAGTTAGATCTCCAAGAATACGAATGGCTAATCCAGGACCTGGAAACGGATGACGACCTAATAGTTGTGCATCCATATTCATAGAAGCACCAACACGTCTTACCTCATCTTTAAACAAGGTCTTTAATGGTTCGACTACTTTTAGCTTCATAAAGTCGGGCAAACCTCCAACATTATGATGACTCTTAATCGTTGCACTTGGTCCACCAGTTGCTGAAACACTTTCAATAACATCTGGATAGATAGTCCCTTGCGCTAACCATTTTACATCTTGAATACGATGTGCTTCATCATCAAAAACCTCAATGAACACGCGACCTATAGTTTTTCTTTTTTCCTCAGGATCGCTCTTACCAGCCAAAGCATCCAAAAAGCGTGCCGAAGCATCAACACCTTTTACGTTGAGTCCCATACCTTCGTATTGATGCAAAACATCTTCGAATTCATTTTTACGAAGTAATCCGTTATTTACAAAGATGCAATACAAATTTTCTCCAATAGCTTTATGCAATAACATTGCAGCTACAGACGAATCTACACCACCTGATAAACCTAAAACCACTTTGTCATTTCCGATTTGAGTTTTAAGAGCTTCAACCGTTTCTTCAACAAAGGATTGAGGTGTCCAATCTTGCTCGACTTTAGCAATTTTAATTAAGAAATTATGTAATAATTGGTGACCATCAGTTGAATGATATACTTCAGGATGAAACTGAATGGCGTAGGTATCTTCACCTTCAATTTTGTAAGCTGCATTTTCAACATCTTCAGTACTTGCTAATAACACTCCTCCTGTTGGGAGTTGTTTGATGGTATCACTATGACTCATCCAAACCTGACTGCCTTCGTGTATGTTTTCAAAAAAATCTTCATCAGCCTTAACAAAAGCTAAATTTGCTCTTCCATATTCTCTAGTGTTCGATTCTGCCACTTCTCCTCCAGAAAAATGAGCTAGATATTGAGCACCATAACAAACGGCTAGCATTGGTTTTTTTCCTCTAATATTTGATAAATCTGGATGAAGTACATCTTTACCTCTAACCGAATTTGGGCTACCAGATAAAATAACAGCTTTAAAACTGTTAGAATCGTTAGGAATTTTATTAAATGGATGAATTTCGCAATAGATATTTAACTCTCTTACACGACGTGCAATTAGCTGCGTGTATTGCGAACCGAAATCTAAAATAAGGACTTTGTTGTGTTGCATGTGCAAAAGTAATAATTGATTTACGAATTATGATTTTAGAATGTTGATTTTTTGGATTTAGTTTTTAACAACTTATGACCATATCATGTAATTGAAATTTATGTTTTCAAGCCATTGTATCAAGAATCATCTTGATATCCTCTTCAGTAGTATCTGGATTGATAAAACAAAATCTAGAAACCGTTTCAAAATGGTCTCCATTTTTCCACTTGGTAGGTGTTACTAAGGCAAATCCTTTATCGTGATTGTCATAAGTCCAGTTTGTATAATCTTCTGGATTCCAACCTATTCTTCTGTACAATACACAAGACAAACTAGGTTCACGAACCAATTCTACATTAGGATTATCTTTAATGATACGACCAGCAATTTGAGCCAATTCGATACCTCTTTCGACAGCTTCTTTATAGCGATTTGTACCATGAGTTGCCAATGAAAACCACAATGGTAATCCTCTAACACGACGCGTTAATTGAATTTGATAGTCGGTTGGATTAAAACCATGAGCACCTTCATCTTTAAAGATATCGAGATACGAGCCTTGTTGTGAATGCGCATTTTTAGCAAATTCAGGTTGTTTATAAATTACAGCTCCACAGTCATAAGGAGAAAACATCCATTTATGAGGATCGATGGTGATGCTATCTGCTCTTTCAATACCATTAAACAAATGACGTACAGAATCAGCTACTAAAGCACCTCCTCCATAAGCAGCATCAACATGGAACCAGAGTTTTTCTTTTTCACACACCTCAGCAATACCATCTAAATCATCGATGATTCCTGCGTTGGTTGTTCCACCAGTAGCTACTACAGCAAATAATCGTTTACGTTGATGGAAGGTTAAGTTTTCAATTGTATCTTTAAGGTTTGTTCCTGTTAATTTTTCTTCAGAATTCACCAATAATATATCAACATCTGCCACTTTAGCCATAGCTTTTATAGACGAATGTGCACCAATAGAAGTAATGATTAATCCTTTTTCTCTTTTGTAAGTATCATCCTCTCGCCAATGTTCTCTAGCAGTCACAATAGCAGATAAATTAGCCGCAGTTCCTCCACTTGTAAAGACTCCAAAAGCACCTTTAGGTAAACCTGTTAAAGAAACAACCCATTTCATGGCTTCGTTTTCGCAGAAAATTCCTCCAGCACCTTCCATCCAATACGCGCCATGAATACTAGACACTGAAGTCACCAAATCAAACATTACTGCTGATCTGGTTGGTGCTGCTGGTACAAATGCTAAATTTCGAGGATGATCAACCGGAACACTAGCTTTAGCCAAATGCTCTTTCCATAACTGAAACGCCTGTTCTCCTCCAATTCCCTTTTCTGTAATGGTTTCACCAACCAACTCTTTAAGAGCTTCAGCTTTAAGCGGTTTTCCTATTTTTTGTTTGGTATGTGAAATGCGATCGATAGCATATTTCATGACATCCATGGTCATTTCGATAAGCTCAAAATCTATTTTATGCATGTGTTATAATTTCAAATATTCTTATTTTAATTCTTGAGCCATTGCACGTTGTAAAGTTTCTGCCTTTTCAGCAGCAGCTTGTGCAAAATCGTTTCCATTAGACGCATAAATAATGCCTCTTGAAGAGTTGACTAACAAACCTATATTTGAGTTCATTCCGTATTTACAAACGTCTTTTAAGCTTCCACCTTGAGCACCAACACCTGGAACCAATAAAAACGCTTCTGGAATGATTTTTCTTACATCTGCAAGAAATTCAGCTTTAGTTGCACCAACAACATACATTAGGTTTTCTGAATTTTTCCAAGTTTTAGATGTTTTTAAAACGTGCTTGTATACTTCTTCGCCTTCAATTGTTTTTGTTTGAAAATCGAATGCACCTTGATTAGAGGTCAAGGCTAATAAAATTGTTTGCTTGTCTTTAAATTCTAAAAATGGCTCTACTGAATCTTTTCCCATATAAGGTGCAACAGTAACGCTATCAAACGCTAAGTCTTCGAAAAAGGCCTTTGCATACATATGACTCGTATTACCAATATCACCACGTTTAGCATCAGCAATTGTAAAAATTTCAGGATGATTTTCATTGAGATATTTGATGGTTTTCTCTAGAGCCTTCCAACCTTTTAAACCATAAGCTTCATAAAAAGCAGTGTTTGGTTTATAGGCTACACATAAGTGATGGGTTACATCGATAATTGCTTTATTAAATGCAAAAATAGGATCCTCTTCCTCTAGCAAATGCTTCGGAATTTTATTGAGGTCGACATCTAATCCTATACATAGAAAAGAGTTCTTTTTCTGAATTTGTTCAGTGAGTTGTTGTGTTGTCATGCTATAAAAAAAGCCTCAAAATGAGGCTCGTTATTAAATATGTTCGTCGCTTGCTTTTAGTTTTTCAGTGTTTTCAGCAAGTTGTAATTCATCAATAATTTTTTGGATATCTCCATTTACAATATTTTGCAAATCGTATAATGTGAGTCCGATTCTATGGTCAGTGACACGACCTTGCGGATAGTTATACGTTCTAATCTTTGCGCTTCGATCTCCAGAACTTACCATGCTTCCACGTTTGGCTGCATCTTCTTCCTGTTTCTTAGCTAATTCTAAATCATAAAGCCTTGAACGCAATACTTTGAAGGCTTTTTCTTTATTTTTATGCTGCGACTTTTGGTCTTGACATTGCGCTACTAATCCTGTAGGTTCGTGTGTTAAACGCACAGCAGAATAGGTTGTGTTAACTGATTGTCCTCCAGGACCAGAAGAACAGAAAAAGTCGATACGTACATCTTTAGGATCGATTTCGATATCAAATTCTTCAGCTTCAGGAAACACCATACAAGTAGCAGCACTAGTATGCACACGACCTTGGGTTTCGGTTTGAGGCACACGTTGCACACGATGTACACCAGCTTCAAATTTTAATGTTCCGTAGACATCTTCACCAGACACTTCAAACTGAATTTCTTTAAATCCACCATTAGTTCCTTCACTATAATCGACGACATCAACTTTCCATCCTTTGCCTTCGCAATATTTTGTATACATTCTGAATAAATCTCCAGCAAAAATACTAGCCTCATCACCACCTGTTCCAGCTCGTAGTTCTACCACAGCATTTTTAGAATCTTCAGGATCTTTAGGAATTAATAAAAACTTAATTTCATCTTCAAGTTTTGGAATACCATTTTTAGCTTCGTCGTATTGCATTTTAGCCATTTCTACCATTTCAGGATCACTTCCATCAGCAATAATTTCTTCAGCTTCTTGAAGATTATTCGATAATTCGATATATAATTCACGCTTATCCATTAACAAACGTAAATCTTTGTATTCTTTATTCAGTTGTACATAACGCTTTTGATCTGTAATAATATCTGGCTGAATGATTAAATCACTCACCTCATCAAAGCGTTGTTTTATAATCTGTAATTTCTCTAACATCTATCTCTTAAAATTGTGTTTCAAAAGTACAATATTTTATGGATTTTATACCGTTGATTATTTGTTAACAACTCAGAAAAATATTTTTTTAAGTTTTAACGTTATATGTAATATGCGAAAGCAGTTCACCTCCATACTAAACTACTACAAATCAATGGCTTTTTGGTCGTTTTTGGTCACTATAATCATTACGATTATTAATCCAGAATTGATTTTAGCACTAGGCACCAAACTATGCTTAGTGTTCTTATTATGGTTTATGTTAAGCGATAGAAAAATGCGAGAACGTCTTCGTTTTTATCGTATACGAGGTGTATCAAATCTGAAATTTTTCAGTGTGATTTTTTTATTTGACAGCTTTATAACTTGTGCGTTTTTACTTGTAATAAAAGGATTTATCTAATACTCAAACGTTCCAAACTCACTTGTAATTGTTAATTTCTTAGCTTCAGAAGCTTCTACTCGACCTATAATTTGTGCATTAACATTGAAACTTTTTGAAATCGCGATGATGTCGTCTGCAATTTCAGAAGACACATATAATTCCATTCGATGTCCACAGTTAAACACCTGATACATTTCTTTCCAATCGGTTTTAGATTGCTCCTGAATCAATTTAAATAAAGGAGAAATTGGAAACATATTATCTTTTACAATATGTAAATCCTCTATAAAGTGAAGAATTTTTGTTTGCGCTCCACCAGAACAATGTACCATTCCATGTATAGTTTCACTATTATATTTTGAAAGAATTGCTTTTATAATTGGCGCATAAGTTCGAGTTGGTGACAAAACCAGTTTACCAGCATCAATAGGTGAATCATCAACAGCATCAGTTAATTTAGTTTGACCAGAATACACTAAATTTTTAGGAACAGACGCATCAAAACTTTCAGGATACTTTTCGGCTAAATATTTATGAAATACATCGTGACGCGCAGATGTTAATCCGTTACTTCCCATACCTCCATTATATTCGGTTTCGTAAGTTGCTTGTCCGAAACTCTCTAAACCAATAATAACGTCTCCAGCTTTAATATTAGCATTATCGATAACGTCACTTCGTTTCATACGAGCTGTTACTGTAGAGTCTACGATAATTGTTCGCACTAAATCTCCAACATCTGCCGTTTCTCCACCAGTAGAATGAATAGTAACACCAAAGGATTTTAAATCTTGTATTAACTCTTCGGTTCCATTTATGATTGCAGAAATTACGTCACCAGGAATTAAATTTTTATTACGACCAATGGTTGAAGACAGCATGATATTATCGGTAGCACCAACACATAGCAAATCGTCAATATTCATGATGAGTGCATCTTGAGCGATGCCTTTCCAAACTGAAACGTCACCTGTTTCTTTCCAATACATATAAGCTAGCGACGATTTTGTTCCAGCTCCATCAGCATGCATAATTAAGCAATACTCCTCATCGCTGGTTAAATAATCTGGAACAATTTTACAGAAAGCTTTAGGGAACAATCCTTTATCGATATTCTTTATGGCGTTGTGAACATCTTCTTTAGAAGCCGAAACACCACGTTGTGCATAACGTTTACTTATGTCTTCACTCATAATTTATAATTATGACCACAAAAATAAGGATTGTTATTTATTTTTTACCGTAATATTCATCATTTAAAAGATTAGAATCAATAACTGTAGCTTGACCTTTTAATTTTTTGGCTTTTTGAGAAGCACCACCGAAATAAAAGTTAAGACCAACAGCTATTCTAAAATATGTATCATCAGAATCTCCAGCTTCTAAGCCATCTAATTCATCACTAAACACATAATTATAATCTGTATATAATTTTACTCCAAACGTTTCAGAAACAATATACTCAAGTCCACCACCACCTTGAAACTTATTTGCAGTTTCTTTAAAATGGTTAGATGCATTTAAGCCAGCTCCTGCAAAAACAAAAGGTGAAACCTTACTGTGTGGCAGTATAGCAAGTTCGAGATTAATATCAAACGACATAAAGCCTTCATTATAGATGTCGATGTAAGCCAAATTGAATTTATGATAACCAATATCGATTCCTAAATGAGGTGTGATGTGTCTTTTATAACCAAAATGACTGTAAATCTCGAACATAGGATCTACGAAATCTCCATTAATCACAGAAGTTCCTAGCGCGACATCAAACACATTCGTACCTCTTAGGTCGTAAAATTCAGTTTTATATACATCTTTTACTTTGGCTTCACTTTGCTCTTTTGAAGTTTCATCTTGAGCAAATACAATTAAAGGCATTAGACATAATACTAAAACACCAAATGCTTTAAGAAACGATGGTCTTGCTATCATCAATTTTAATATTAATTAAACTTAAATTAATAACAACATAGATGTAATGCTCACAATTTATGGGACAATTGCACTGTAATATAAAAAATTAATTCTCAATAGATTACGACAAACAAACATTTCATCTGCATCCATAAAAAAAGACAAACGAAATAATTGTAATTCGTTTGTCTTTCTAGTCAATAGTGTGTAATCTAAAGACTGTTTCTTTTGTAACTGAAAAGTGTTTACGATTCTGCTTGTAAACGTAATTCTGTCTTTACGACATCATCATGCGTAAGATCCTCATTGACATCTGAAGCGTCATCTTGAGAGAATAGCAATGTAGCAAACATCAAAGCAGCCACACTAAGTAGTAACTTTTTCATTTTTACAAAAATTGATTAATAGCACTACAAACATAATCAATTAAGTCGCTAGGTATATAGTGTTAGCCTCTTTTTCGATTAGCTGTAAAAATAAGGCGTTGAAATACCTCTTTTTTCCTACAAATAGAGTAGAAATACGTACAAAGTTGAACGATTTAAACACAAAAAAAAGCCTGCAAAACAATAGAAATATATGGTTTACAGGCTAATTTAATCAATGCTTTTTTTATTCAGAATCAATTCATTCCTATAAGATTTGAATTAATCGTTTATAAAAAATTTTCTTTCAAAAAACGTACTATTTAGTAAAAAGAAGTTCTCTGTATTTTGTTAAAGGCCAAAGCTCGTCATCTACTAATAACTCTAACTTATCACAATGATATCTAATATCTTCAAACAACGGCTTTACTATATCACAATACGCTTTAGCTTTCTTTTCTAAACCTGAAATTGTATTAGCCTTCTTACGTTCTTCAATCATTTTTGTAACGTTTGAATTAATTCCTTCTATATGATTAGAAATCTGCTCAATAAGGTTAAGTTGTTCTTTAGCAAGTTTTTTAAAAGAAGTTCCGTAAATCTCTTTTAGTCCTTTTACATTATCAATTAATATATTTTGATAACGAACTGCGGTTGGAACCACATGATTTCTAGCGATGTCACCTAGTACACGTCCTTCAATTTGAATTCTCAACATGTACTCTTCAACTTCAATTTCATAACGTGCTTCAGCTTCAATTTTATTCATCACTTTCATCTCTTCAAAAAGCTGAATACTTTTCTTAGACACTTTAGCTTTTAATGCTTCTGGTGTTGTTTTATGATTACTTAAGCCTCGCTTTTTAGCTTCTTTTTCCCATGCTTCTCCATAACCATTACCTTCAAAAAGAATAGGTTTTGACGTTTTTATGTATTCTCTTAACACATTAAAAATAGCGTCATCTTTTTTCATGTCTTTTTTTGAAATCAACGCATCCACTTCCGCTTTAAAATCGACTAACTGCTTAGCAACAATTGTATTTAGCACTGTCATTGGATTGGCACAATTTGCAGTAGAACCTACAGCTCTAAATTCAAATTTATTACCAGTAAAGGCAAAAGGAGACGTTCGGTTTCTATCAGTATTATCAAGCAACACATCAGGTATTTTACCAACAACATTTAATTTTAAATCTGTTTTTTCCTGAGGTGATAATTTACCATTTGTTACATTTTCTAATTCATTTAATGTACGTGTTAATTGTTCTCCAATAAATACCGAAATGATTGCTGGAGGCGCTTCGTTAGCACCTAATCGATGATCGTTACTTGCTGAAGCAATTGCAGCTCTTAACAATTCTTCATTATCATAAACCGCTTTTATCGTATTAATAAAGAAAGTCAAAAACTGAAGGTTACTCATAGGTGTTTTACCTGGACTCAATAAGTTTACTCCAGTATCTGTACCTAAACTCCAATTATTATGCTTTCCAGAACCATTAACACCTGCAAAAGGTTTCTCGTGAAATAACACTTTAAAATTATGGCGTTCAGCTATTTTATCCATCACATCCATTAATAAGGAATTATGATCAACAGCTAAATTAGCTTCCTCGTAAATTGGAGCCAGCTCAAATTGATTTGGTGCAACTTCATTATGTCTTGTTTTTACAGGAATTCCAAGCAACATACATTCCGTTTCCAAATCACGCATGTAAGCCATCGCTCTGTTAGGAATTGTTCCAAAGTAATGATCATCTAATTGCTGACCTTTAGCTGGAGAATGTCCCAGAAGTGTTCTTCCTGTTAATGTAATATCTGGTCTAGACGTAGCCAAACCACTATCAATTAAAAAGTATTCTTGCTCCCAACCTAAGGATGCATTTACTTTTTTAACATTTTTATCAAAATATTTACAAACTGCTACTGCAGCATTATCTACTGCCTGAAGCGCTCTTAATAATGGTGTTTTATAATCTAAAGCTTCTCCTGTATAAGACACAAAAACTGTAGGAATACACAACGTGGTTCCATACACAAAAGCAGGTGATGTTGGATCCCAAGCTGTATAACCTCTAGCTTCAAATGTATTTCTAATGCCTCCATTAGGAAAACTTGATGCATCAGGCTCTTGCTGAACCAGTTGTCCTCCTCCAAATTTTTCAATTGCTAAACCATTTCCTATGGTTTCAAAAAAAGCATCATGTTTTTCTGCAGTAGCTCCAGTTAAAGGTTGAAACCAGTGTGTATAGTGTGTTACTCCTTTTGAAATTGCCCATTCTTTCATTCCTGTTGAAATATGGTCTGCTACAGTTCTATCAATCTTTGATCCTTTTTTTATAGCATCAATCACACTTTCAAACGCTTCTCTTGTCAAATACTGACGCATTACTGATTCACCAAACACGTTAGATCCAAAAATCTCAGATCGTCTAACATCTTCTGAAATGGTAGTTGGTTTGTGATTAAAAACTTCTTTTAACGCATGAAATCTTAAAGTAGACATAATAGGTATGTGTTTTTTATTTTACAGGGCAAAAATAACAATATTTACAAACTAAATAAAATTATCCCTTAAAAAATTAGGGCTTAAACATTTTTAAATAACATTTTATCTAAAATAACCCTATTTTTTTTGACCATTTCGTAAAAATTATAATATTTGCGTTTTAATTTTCAATAAAATCAAACATCATGAGTAAATCAAAATTAGAATACATTTGGTTAGATGGTCACGAACCTACACAAAACATGAGAAGCAAAACTAAAGTTGAAGATAACTTTAGTGGTAAATTAGAAGACTGCGCTATTTGGTCTTTTGATGGATCATCAACAGAACAAGCTGAAGGAGGTGCTTCAGATTGTTTATTAAAGCCTGTAGCAATTTATCCTGATCCTACACGAAAAAATGGATATTTGGTCATGTCTGAAGTATTAAATTCTGATGGCACACCTCATCCTTCAAATGCGAGAGCTACAATTGACGATAACGACAATGATTTTTGGTTTGGTTTTGAACAAGAGTATTTTTTGATGGACACAAAAACAGATTTACCATTAGGTTTTCCTAGAGGTGGATTTCCTGGACCTCAAGGAAAATATTATTGCTCAGTTGGTGGACGCTACACTTGGGGAAGAGATTTTGTTGAAGAGCATGCAGATTTATGTATTGAAGCAGGACTAAACTTTGAAGGCATTAATCAAGAAGTTGCTCCTGGCCAGTGGGAATTTCAATTGTTTGCAAAAGGGGCAAAAAAAGCTGGTGACGAAATTTGGGTTGCTCGTTATTTGTTAGATAGACTTACTGAAAAATATGGTTACTATATTGAATATCATCCAAAACCAGTAAAAGGCGACTGGAATGGCTCTGGAATGCATGCTAATTTCTCTAATACCACATTGAGAACTTGTGGTAGCGAAGAAACTTACAGAAAGATTTGTGAAGCTTTTAGACCAGTTACTGAAGAGCATATTGATGTTTATGGCGCCAATAATGACGAACGTTTAACTGGATTGCACGAAACTGCACATGTTTCTGATTTTTCTTATGGTATTTCAGATAGAGGTGCTTCTATTCGTATTCCAATTATAACTGTTGAGAATGGCTGGAAAGGATGGCTTGAAGATCGTCGTCCTGCTTCAAATGGAGATCCTTACAAAATTGCTGGCCGAATTATAAAAACTGTAAAATCTGCTAATATTAGCTAGAAGAATACATATACTCACCAAAAAACGTCTTCCTATTAAACAGAAGGCGTTTTTTTTATGACTTAAACGCAAAGAAAATAAACAATCCGTAACCAACGACCAGTAATAATCCTTTGTATCTAGAAATATTTAATCGCTTCGGAATAAATATTAACGGAATTAATATCGCAGCAAAAGCTAGCATCCAATAGATATCTCTAGATAAGATGTTTGCATCTGTGACTTCAATCGTTTTTACAATTGACGTTAATCCTAAAACAGAACCTATATTAAAAATATTAGATCCTATTAAATTACCAAGCGATAAGGCTTTTTCTTTTTTAACAGCAGCAATCACGGAAGCTGCTAATTCTGGTACACTTGTACCAATTGCAATTACAGTTGCAGCAATAACTGCATCACTCACTCCTAGAGTTTTAGCTAAATCTTTAGCACCTTCAACCAACCATTCTGAACCAAAATACAATGCAACAGCACCTATTAAAAGCCACATTATGATTTTAAAATTTGAAACCACAGCAAGATTATCATCTACTTCCTCAACAACATCTTCCTTTTTGGCTGCTCTAATCAAAACAAATAAGAACAAAACTAATGCTCCAAATAAAATACAACCTTCTATTGGTGTAAGCTGATTATCATTACTCAAGAAATAGTATAACGCTATAGAAAACAACATCATAACTGGCCAATTGAGCTTATAAAAACTTTTATCGACAGCAATAGAACTTACTAAGGCTGTTATTCCTAGAACCAATCCTATGTTAGCAATATTAGAACCAATAACATTATTAATCGCTATTGCAGGAGAACCAGTTAGCGCAGCGTTTAAACTCACCAATAGTTCTGGAGCAGATGTTGCAAAGCTTACAACTGTCATTCCAATCACCATTTTAGAAATGTTTAACTTAAAAGACAGTGCCACTGAAGATCGCACTAAAAACTCTCCTCCTACAACCAAAAGTATCAATCCTAAGATGATCCAAAGCAAACTCATGTAATCCAATTTTTTGCGAAGATAAATGAAAGTGAAAAGTGAAAAATAAAAAATGAAAGGTTTTTTTTATAAACTTAAAAAATAGTTAAATAACTATAATTGTAGTTGTATAACTATAAAAATAGTTATACATTTGTTTCGCGTTAGGGATTGTAGTAAAAATCCTTTTTATTTTTTAAATAAAAAGATTGTAACGTAAAGCCCGACCATCTCGATTGCAATCGAGATTGGTAACGCTCTAATAAATTTAATTATGCAAAAACTCACCAATAAAGAAGAAGAAATCATGCATATTTTATGGAAGCTCGAAAACGCTTTTGTAAAAGATGTACTAGCCGAAATTAAAGACGACAAACCACACTACAATACTTTATCGACTATAATAAGAAACCTAGAAGATAAAGGTTACGTGAGCTATAATGCTTACGGAAAAACACACCAATATTACCCAATAGTTAGTAAAGAAGTTTACAAAAAACGCTTTATGAACACTGCTATTGAAAGCTATTTTAACAACTCTTATAAAAATGTGGTTTCCTTTTTTGCCAAGGAAGAGAAAATTAGTGTCGAAGAGCTAAAAGAGATTATAGCTTTAATTGAAAACAAGAAATAATTATGGAGTATCTATTAAAATCATCTGCCATCATTTTTATATTCTATGTTTGTTACCAACTTTTTTTGCAACGTGATACTTTTTTTGAATCTAACCGTTGGTTTTTACTTTCTGGATTAATCATGGCTTCTTGTATCGGTTTTATTGTCATTCCGCAATACATCGAATACACTCCAATAACATTGTCTAATGTGGATTTAAGTACAACCACTAATGCGTCGACCACTCCAATTAAAAGTGAACCTTTTAATTACACACAACTCTTATATTGGTGTTATTTTGCTGGTGTTATTTTCTTTATTGGCAGATTATGCATTCAATTATTATCATTGAGAAAACTTTTAAAACATGGTAATACAAGTCGATTTCAAAACTATAACCTTGTGGAATCTAAAGAAGATATCGCACCTTTTTCTTTCTTTAATTTTATTGTTTACAATCCAAATCAGTTTAGTGTTTCAGAATTAAAACACATTATTAATCATGAAAAAGCACATTGTAAACAATTACATTCTATTGATAATATAATCGCTCAACTTGCTTGTATACTGCTATGGTTTAACCCATTTGTATGGCTATACAAAAAAGCGCTTCTTCAAAATTTAGAATTTATAGCAGACCAAAAAGCACAATACATTTCGCCTTGTGAAAAAAGCTACCAAACTGTTTTACTAAAAGCTAGTGTTCAAAATCGTGAATTAGTAGCATTAGCTAATAATTTTTACACATCATTAATCAAAAAACGAATTGTCATGTTACACAAATCAAAGTCAAAAAAATGGAATCAATTAAAACTTTTGATTGTCTTACCTCTATTAGCACTTTTTGTCATGAGTTTCAATATCAAAAAAGTTTATGTTGAAGCTAGTAAAACTGAAGAAACTCTCGTAAAAGAAAACAAAGAAACTATTGAAATCATTATCACAAAAAACACCAGTGACGATGACCTAAAAAGCATTAAAGATACTTTAAAAAGTAAAGGCATTAATTTTATTTATAAGGATGTTAAGCGCAACTCTAATGGTGAGATTATTAGTATAAATACTGAGTTTAATAGTGATAAAAGCTCATCAAATTACAACATATCTGGAAACGAAGGCATTAAACCATTTCGTTTTAAGAGTAGTGATGACAACTTTAGTGTTGGCACTATTGATAAAAACACTTTCATTTTTGAAACTAAAAATGGAAAAGCAAAAGCACAATCAACAAATGGCACAAGCAAAGTAATTGTTATTGATGAAGATAACGAAAACAACTCAACAACAGTTGATGTTAAAGTTATTAATAATGAAAACTCAAATAGTGATTCAGAAAAGAACACTTTTGTATTCGCTTCTAGCAATGAAGATTCTAATGTTTTTATTAATGATTCTGAAGCGCCTCTTTTTATAATTAACGGAAAGGAAGTTGACAAGTCTGTATTTGAAGACGTAGATTCTGATGATATTGAATCGATTTTTATTCTGAAAGATGGTAGCGCTATAAAAAAGTATGGTAAAGCCGGTAAAAATGGTGTGATAGTAATGACGAAAAAGGGAGCGAAAAAGTTAATATCTGAAGATGAAGATACCATTATTACTCGTAAGTCTAAAAAATCATTTGTTATTAAATCTGATGGTAAGAAACCGCTTTATATTTTAGACGGAAAGATCATCAACGAAGAAGATTTTAAAGATGTAAACCCGAATAACATCATTAGCCTAGATGTTTTAAAAGATAAAAACGCAATAAAAACTTATGGTGACAAGGGTAAAAATGGTGTTTTTGTTATCAGTACAAAAAAAGACAGTAAAACAAAAACACTAATTGATGGTGATGTCGTAATTATTAAATCTGAAGAGGATGGTCCCTGGAAAATTGACACAGCTGTTTCTTCAGTTTATGCAATAGATAAAGACAAACACTTCAATGTTATAGAATTTATTATCACTAAAGCGTCGTCAAATGCGTTTCTAGACCAGCAAAAAAATGACCTTAAAAAACATGGCATCGATGCTAAATTCTCAAAAGTGCGTCGCAATAAAGCTGGAGAAATCACTAGCATTAAAATTACTTTAGATGATAATAACGGACGAAAATCTAGTGCTAGTTGGAAAGAAAAAGATCAAGCTATTCCAGATATTGTGATGGGAAAATCTAATGACGATAAACTTTTTATTAGAGCTATAGGAAACTAAAACGAATAAAAAAGCCCAAATTTAAATTTGGGCTTTTTTAACACTCTAATCTATCATAATTTTTTTAACCACTTGTGTATCATCTATACTAAAATGAAGCAAATACATTCCGCTAGATAATTCTAAATCTATAAAAGTTTCGTTTTGTAAATTAAAGCGTTTAATCATGCGACCATCAACTGAAAATACTTCAATTTTAGCATCACTTTGTAAACCTTTAATAAAAACTCGATTAGTCGTTGGATTTGGGTACACATACAACTTATCTAAATCAAATTCAGAAACACCTAAAGGTTGCATCCAAATATCGCCAACATTGGTTCCCCAAATATATTCTACTAAATCAGGATAATCTATAAACGGATTTCGATTAAATTGCCATGTATACACCACATTATTTCGATTCATTTCGTAATCATCTGGAGGATCATTTCTGTGCCAATCTAACAAAGTCGCTAAATCACCTAAAGGTTCATTATTAGTTGTTGGAAATCCGTTAACCACTTGAAGTCCGTTGTATCGTATTTCCATATACAACACACTTCTAGCCACATCACCATAAAAGCTTCCTTGAGTAGCATTAGGACCAGTATATTCTCCATAATGCTGGTTTCCCCTCGAACTATTTTCAGGTCCATCTACAGCTCTTAAAGCATGCGCATCAGAATTCCCATGACGTAATGAATCTGCAGTCGTATTCCAAAAGACATCTCTTCCGTCAGAAATATCATCGTCATCAATATCAAAAAAGCCACCACGAGAACGAGGATACGTGTGTTCCCTATTCCATTTTTCGAAATTATTAGACGTGGTTTGAAAATCTAATTTCGGTCGACCTTGCTCTGTATACACTAACCACACCTGATTGCTGTTTTCAGGATTTTGATCGGCTTCCATTAAAATATCAATCACATCTGCATAGGTTTGCGCTCTTACCACACCTTCTTCAGCAATTATATCTTGTAATGCCTGACGTAATTGTGTATCTGCCAAACCATCTAAACTATCATAATAACCATTAGGCTGTGTACTGCTCACATTTCCGAAGGTAGGATTTAAAGGTGTTCCAAAATTAGCCACAGTAAAATCGTTATCTACGATTCGTATCTCAACATTATCATTAAGCTGTACGTAAGGCACAGGCAAACTTTCAAAACGAATTTTAGCCACCTCGTCACCTTCATCGTCAGCATCATCAACAAGTGTTATCGTAGTAGACGCTGAGTTTTGTCCATTAGCTATGGTAATCATCGTATTTCCAGAAAAATCAGATGCATCAAACCCTTGATTATTTAAAAGAATATTAAAATTCAAATCTTCAGTTAAGGTCGTTTCCGCAGTAAACGTAATATCAAAACTTTCATTTTCGTCATATTGTGTTTGTGCAATATCAATACTAATACCATTGAAAATAATTCCGCTTCCATCATTTAATTGTCTTGGAGTTGGTGTTGTTGATTGATATGAAATATTTCCCATACCATCATCAAAACGCTGAATAGAATTGGTATTATTAGACGAGCCTTCGTTAATTTGTTCTATATCGACAAAATTTGGGTGATCATTAAAGATATCTATCATATCTAAATCATCGCTATCTGATGTATCATAAATCAACACATCAACTAAATTAGTAATGGTAGCAACTGTTTCTTCAGGAAAATCAAAATCGTTAGCCTGATAAATAGCGACAGCATCTGCACCATTCTGAATCACGTTTTCAGAAATTAACAATTGAGGCACAGGTGATACCGAATTACTCCCAATAAGTAGAAGTCCGTTAACATCTGTCACATAACCATCTAAATCAATTGTAAAATAACTTGAGTTCATCCCAGAGGTCGAACCATTAAAAAATACTAACACATAACCATCTAAGGAAAAGTTAGGTGTTTCTGAGAGCAATTCTACAAATTCCATATTGTCGGTTCCAGGAGTATCGCAATCGAGTTCATTGATAACCACTTGAGAAAATAATGGATTTACAACAAAACCAAAGACAATAAAAAGTAATAACGATTTCATTTAATATTGTTTTTAACAAATGTAATCATCCATTTATGTTTTATCGAAGCATTAGATTATTAAATCAATAATTTTAACATAAATAACATCTAAATTATTGGTTTCAAAAAAAAAGACAAGTCTTACTTTTTTTGTTTTAAAAATGACGAAAATGACAAAAAATGCTTTTTTCTAGACAAAATTCCTCTTGGTTAAAAAAAACAACTCAAAAAACGCCCTTGATTTATTGCAAATTATAACACAAAATACATTTTATAATTACAAATAAATACATCTTTTAAGACAGTCACATAAATATCGAAATATATTTCATTTTTTTGATTATAATATCATATTCAATTTCATGAATTTAGTTAAAAACGTTTGGTAATGAGATTCCCAAGGTTATATATTGAAAACTCAATCAAAAAAAACAATCAAATAATTAACCTTTAAAACCAAAACATTATGATGACATTAGCAAAACTTATTATCGATGTAATATTTTCATTTTAATAAAATAACACATTAATAATCAACCAAAAAACAATCAACCAACAATGTAAAGCTTAGTCTAGAATAGGTTTTACATTTTCTTTTAAACATCAATTTGGCAACCACTCCTAAAAGCAGTATTTTTAAACCTCTTTAATATTAAACACTTAATGAAAAAAGAGCTATTTAAAACACTAGCCAAACTTAACAAAGTTATTTTACCAAGTTATACAAAACGACGTTTAGACCTTAGTAAAGCTTCTAAAATTCAATTAGCAATTATTGGATGGCGTGCTTATGTAACCATGCGTGCTTTAGATTAAAAATCACACTTACAATTATAGCGCAAATCATTATCAAATATTTTGAATAATTTTGTTTTGTGTTTCTTCTAAAAAGGAATATATTTGCACCCACAAAATTGGCCACGTGGCGCAACTGAATAGCGCACTTGATTACGGCTCAAGAGGTTGCAGGTTTGAATCCTGCCGTGGTCACTAATAACTCAAAAAAGCAAGCATTATAATGCTTGCTTTTTTATTTTGTGTCTTTTTTAATTTTTAAAAGTATTAGTATTACGCAACATCAACTTCAAGTCTTTTAGACAGCACTCGCAAAACTATTTCTAACAAAAACCATAAAGCATTTCAAAAGCTCTATATATATTTGTAAAAACTAAACTTATATGGAATTTATATTACAGCCATGGCCTTGGTACATTTCTGGACCATTAATAGCATTAATCATGTTTATATTAATCTACTTCGGAAAAACATTCGGCATGTCTTCAAACTTAAGAACACTTTGTGCTATTGGCGGTGCAGGAAAAAAAGTAAAGTTTTTTGATTTCGATTGGAAAGCACAACGCTGGAATCTTGTTGTTGTACTTGGCGCCATCATTGGTGGTTTTATTGCCCATCACTTTTTGTCAGTTCCTACTAATATAGATTTAAATCCAAAAACGGTTGAAGACCTTGCGGTATTAGGTTTTGATAACGCTGGAAAATCATTATTACCAAACGAACTCTATAGTTGGGATGCTGTATTTAGTATTAAAGGCTTACTAATTTTAATCATTGGTGGATTTCTAGTTGGTTTTGGAACTCGTTATGCTGGAGGTTGCACTTCTGGCCATGCCATAACAGGTTTAAGTAGTTTACAATTACCATCTTTAGTGGCTGTAATTGGTTTTTTTCTTGGAGGACTTATTATGATTCATTTAATATTCCCTTTAATTTTTGGTTAGTATGAAAACATTGAAATTTTTAATCGTCGGAATTATCTTCGGAATAGTATTAGTAAAATCTGAAGCTGTATCGTGGTATCGCATTTATGAAATGTTCAAATTTGAATCCTTTCACATGTATGGCATTATTGGAACTGCAGTAATCACTGGAATTATTTTACTCCTAATTAGCAAAAACTTCAAAAACATTAATGGTGGAACCATGACTGTACCTAAAAAAGACAAAGGCTTATATCGCTATATTATTGGAGGCATATTTTTTGGATTAGGTTGGGCTCTATCTGGAGCTTGTCCAGGACCAATGTATATTTTAGTTGGTACAGGAGCATTTTCTGTACTCATTGTTATTGCTGCTGCATTACTAGGCACTTATGTTTACGGAGTTATCAAAGATAAACTTCCTCATTAGCAAAAGCTGACATTTGTCAGATTTACAAACGGAATACTTCTTATCTTTGCAATATGAATACCATTTACCACTTAGCAAATGGTAAATATTAAATTAGAATTCTTATGAAAATTGAACAAATATATACAGGTTGCTTAGCACAAGGTGCTTATTATATAGAATCTGAAGGCGAAGTCGCTATCATTGATCCTTTAAGAGAAACACAACAATATGTTGATAAAGCTAATGCTAACAGCTCCAAAATTAAATACATTTTTGAAACACATTTTCATGCCGATTTTGTGTCAGGACATGTAGATTTAGCAAAAAAAACTGGAGCGACAATTGTTTTTGGTCCAGGTGCAGAAACCTCTTATGATATTCATTCTGCTAAAGACAACGAAACATTTAAACTAGGCAATATTACTATAAAAGCACTACACACTCCTGGTCACACTTTAGAATCTACAACCTATTTATTGATTGACGAAAACGGAAATAATCACGCTATATTTTCAGGCGACACTTTATTTTTGGGTGATGTTGGCAGACCAGATTTGGCCATAAAATCTGATTTAACCAAAGAAGATTTAGCAGGAATGTTATACGATTCACTTCGCAATAAAATTATGACACTCGCTGATGATGTTATCGTCTATCCTGCTCATGGTGCAGGTTCTGCTTGTGGAAAAAATTTAAGTAAGGAAACTGTTGGTACTATTGGTGACCAAAAGAAAACCAATTACGCTTTAAGAGCAAATATGACTAAAGCCGAATTTATTGAAGAAGTTTTAGATGGTATTGCTCCTCCTCCACAATATTTTGCAAAAAATGCCATGATGAATAAAACAGGTTATGACAGTTTTGAAACCGTTTTAAAATCTGGAAACTCACCTTTAAATCCTGAAGATTTTGAAGCTATGGCTAACCATGAAGAAGCTTTAGTTTTAGATGTAAGACCTCAAAGCGACTATATTAAAGGTCATATTCCAAATTCTATATTTATTGGTTTAAATGGACAATTTGCACCTTGGGTTGGTGCCTTGATTACCGATTTAAAGCAACCTATTCTATTGATAGTTCCTGAAGGCAAAGCCGAAGAAGCTGTAACGCGCTTATCTCGAGTTGGCTACGATAATACTCTTGGTTATTTAGAAGGCGGAATTAACGCTTGGACTGCTTCAGGTCGAGAGATTGATACTTTAGAATCTATTTCTGCTGAAACATTTGCGCAACGTGTTAAAGAAGGTCATGTAAATATTTTAGACGTGAGAAAAGATGGCGAGTACAAAAGCATGCATGTCGAAAATGCGCAACACTTCTCTTTGGATTTTATAAACTCTAAAATGAACGAAGTTTCAAAAGACAAAACCTATCATATTCATTGTGCTGGAGGTTATAGAAGTGTCATTGCTGCATCTATTTTAAAAGCTAGAGGATTCCATAATTTAGTTGATATTGCTGGAGGTTTTGGAGCCATTAAAAAAACTGATTTACCAACAACAGACTTTGTTTGTCCTTCAACATTATAAACTATGACTGAAACTGTAAAAATTCAAAATTTAAAATGTGGTGGTTGTGCTCACACAATTAAAACCAAACTAGAAGACCTTGACAACATAAGTAATGTTGTTGTTAATAATGACACAGATGAAGTGCATTTTGATTATTCAGAAGCATCGCAAATAGCAACAGTAGTAGAATTACTTTCAAAATTAGGATATCCTGTTGAAGGAGCATCAAATCCTATTACAAAAAAGGCAAAATCGTTTGTGAGTTGTGCTGTAGGCCGAATGAATAGTTAGATGATTTCTGCGCTCAAACCTGCTGCTAACAGCATAGAGCAACGTGGTTCTAATTCTTTATATTCACCTGTTTTTACGGTACATTTTCCTTTATAATGCACAATGATTGAGCATTGTTCTGCTTGTTCTGGTGTATGGTCACAAGCATAAATAAGCGTATCGATGACATGGTCGAATGTATTGACATCATCATTATACAACAAAATTTCGTTAAGAGGTTGTTCTAGTGTATCGACTTGAACGTCCTCTTTTGTTTTCTCTTTGGTATTTAATATTTGGTGCATCATAATAAACTTAAATCAAGTTCGCTAGATAAATTTAAAGATTATTTTTCAAATTTTAAAGCTACCCAGTTATTTCTCTCTAAAGTGTCAACGAGTTTTAATCCATATTTATTACACTCCTTTTCTATGATTGGAATATCATCATTGTAAAATCCGCTTAAAAATAGCAATGCCCTTTCATTTAATGTATCTGCATAGGTTTGCAAATCATTTAGTAAGATATTTCTATTAATATTGGCAATGACAATATCGTATGATCTACCAGGAAGTAAAGACGCATCACCTTCTAAAACAGTAATATGATTGCATTGGTTACGTTCTACATTTTCAAGACTGTTAATATAACACCAGTTGTCGTAATCGATAGCATCGATTGGTTTTGCACCTTTCATTTCGGCTAAAATTGCCAAAACTCCTGTGCCACAACCCATGTCTAAAACCGATTTGTTTGTAAAATCGTTTTTTAAGATATGCTGAATCATCATATGTGTGGTTTCATGATGTCCTGTACCAAAACTCATTTTTGGCTCAATGATGATATCGAACTCTGTATTTGGCTTATCATGAAAAGGCGCACGAACCGTTACTAGATTATCGACAACAATAGGATTGAAGTTCTTTTCCCATTCGGCATTCCAGTTGGTTTGTTCAATTTCTTCTGAAGTATATGTTATTTCAAATTCTTCAGATTTTAGAATTTGAATATCGTCTAGAATCGTGTCATAATGTTCTGTTTTCTGAATGTAAGCAGTCACACCTTCTTCAGTCTCAACAAAACTTTCAAAGCCTGCAAAACCTAATTCTGCAATTAGAATTTCTACTGCTGGTTGTAATGGTTTTACTTTAAAGTAATAAGCGATATATATTGTGTTTGACATATCTGTCTTAATTAAAATGAATACAAAAATTTTATAGCATTGTCATTTTGAAATTAGAAATTTGTTTTGATTGAGGCATCTCTTTTTATAAGTTCTTTTGAGATTCCTCATTGTTCTACTTTATCGGAATGACATTAATAAACTTGCGTTAGTGATAGAAACGGCATCCTTTTACGTCAGTTCGAGTGATGCGAAGCATTGTATCGAGAACTAGTAAAAGATACAGTGAATAGCACGACCAACTTGTTTAGGTTGGGAACGCCAAAAAAATAAATTTAAAATGCATTCACAATCGCATAAAAATCTTCGGCCTTAAGTGCTGCTCCACCAATTAATCCACCATCTACATCAGGTTTTGAAAAAATTTCTTTAGCATTTGTTGGTTTTACACTTCCTCCATAAAGAATGGTCATATCGTCTGCAACTAAGGTTCCATATTTAGTTTCAAGTGTTTTTCTGATAAAAGCATGCATGTCTTGTGCTTGCTCTGGAGTTGCTGTTTCGCCAGTTCCAATTGCCCAAACAGGCTCGTAAGCCAAAACAATATGTTTAAAATCTTCTGCTCTTAAATGATACAATGCATTTTTTATCTGACTTTCTACAACAGCTTCTTCTTTACCTGCTTTACGGTCTGCCAACTCTTCACCAAAACAAAAAATGATTCGCATATTATTTGCTAAAGCTGCATCTACTTTTTTTGCTAAAGACTCGTCTGTTTCATTAAAGTAAGCACGACGCTCACTATGACCAAGAATTACGGTTTGAATGCCAATACTTTTTAACATTCCAGCACTGATTTCTCCTGTGTATGCTCCATTTTCGGCAAAGTGCATGTTTTGAGCCACAACTTCAATATCGTCTTGTCTGGTAGATTGAAAGGCATGCCACAAGTTGGTAAATGTTGGTGCTATCATCACCTCAGCATCTGAGGTTTTTGTTTGCTGTTTTAATTCTGAAATTAAAGTTTCGGTTTGAATTAAACCATTGTTCATTTTCCAATTTCCTGCTACGATATGTTTTCTCATAATTCTGTCTGCAATTGCAGTATGTTTTAAATTTCACTTAATTTAATGTGTTTCTGATTGAAGGATCATTAGCTTCAATAGCTTCAAAAAGTTCAATCTTACCTTTTGAATCGACAATCATGTATCTTGGAATCCAATCGATATCAACAAAATCCCCTAACAGTCCTTTAGTGCCTTTTGGCATAAAATAATGTTCTCCTTCAATATTGTGTTTTGTAATGGCACGTTTCCAAGTATCTACTTTTCTATCTGCTGACAAAAACAAATATACAGCTTGAGGTTGTTCTTTTTGTAATGCTTTAAGATTAGGAAAACCCACAATGCAATCGCGACACCAACTTGCCCAAACATCAATAACGATTTGTTGTCCTTTATACTTTGAAAGAATATCGCCAAATTTTACTGAATTGCCATTTAAGCTTATATATTCTTCATTTAAAACTTCATCAGAAAATTGCGTTTGAACCGTTTTAGAACAACTCAAAAGCACAACAAAACAAAACAGAAACGTTATGACTGACTTCATTTGATTATTCTAATTTCACTTTAGGGTCCAACCATCCGTAGATGACATCTACAAAGATATTGATAATGATAAACAAAAGTGCAATTACTAATACAGAACCCATTATTACAGGTAAATCTAAAGTGTTTAGCGCATTTACAATTTCTTTTCCTAAGCCATTCCAACCGAAGATATATTCTACAAAAACTGCGCCTGCTAACATAGACGCAAACCAACCAGAAATAGCTGTTACCACTGGATTTAAAGCATTTTTTACAGCATGTCTTTTAATAATCTGAAACTCAGACAATCCCTTTGCTCTTGCAGTTCTGATATAATCTTGATTAAAGACTTCAAGCAATGAGTTGCGCATTAATTGAATCACGACAGCCAAAGGACGAATGCCTAAAACGATTGCTGGCAAAATAAGATTTTTCCATTTAATATGCATTTGCTCACCAAAATCATCGAGTTCGTATAAACTACCTGTCATTTCTAAATTTGTGTATTCATGAAGAATATAACCAAAAAACCAAGCAAATAAAATGGCACTAAAAAAGGAAGGCACACTCATACCTAGTGTGCTAAAAATTTGAATGGTTTTATCTAACCATTTATCTTTAAACAATGCTGAAATGATGCCTAGAAATATTCCTAGTAAAATAGCTATAACAATTGCAGACACAGCTAATACAGTAGTATTTGGTAAGGTTTCTCCAATAACCTGAGATACTTTTTTTCCTTGCTTTGTAAACGATTCTCTTAAATATGGAAACTTGACAACCGTTGTTGTATTTGAAATTGTAAACAACTCTGAAGCACGATATTTTCCATCGCGTAAAAATGTATAATCTTCTGGTTTTGTGGAATGAAACGAAAATGGAGACACATCGTTTAAATAGTACAAATATTGCGTTGAAATAGGCTTGTCAAATCCGTATTTAGCCTTTACTGCTGCAATTTGTTCGCTGTCTTCATTTTGTCCCAACATCATTTGCGCTGGATCTCCAGGCAATACATTAAATAAAAAGAAAATGACAGTTACCACTCCAAATAATGTGAGTAATGCGTAAAAGGTTTTATTTAGGATATAGTTTAACAAGTGTTAGTGTTCAGTGTTCAGTGTTCAGTGTTCAGTGTTCAGTAATTTATCAAACTACTTACTTCCAAACTTTTTAGGGTTATTTATCATATAATTAATTAGCTTACCTATTTCTTCTGTTTCCGAAAATAGTCTAACATAATCTTTATTAGAGATGTACTTACATTTTAAAGCAAACTCTAACCATGTTTGAGTTTCAGAGTTTTCAGCATCACTATCAGACAACTTACTTATGAAATGTTTTGGATACAATCTTTTTCTATAAGATTCTGCAATATTAACAGCAACACTTCTTGAAGACCTTCTAATCTGATCTGTAAGTGAATATATTTCTTCTTTTGGAAAATGTTTAGAAATTTCAAAAATCTCCATTGCTAACTCAAATACTTTTTGATAAGCAAATAAATCTTGAAATCTCATAATTTAACTCTTTTTTTACCACTTGTTCATTGTTCACAATTCACTACTTAAAATCAACTACTAACTCATTACTGCTTACTGTTTACTGTCTACTGCTTACTGTTTACTGTTTACTAAACTCAAGGTCATCGATATCGTTCCAATGTACTTTTTGTGTTACAGTTCCTTTTTCGAGGATGACAACGCCAGGATTAGCTCTAACAATGGTTTTTAAAACTTTTTCATCACATAGATAAAACTCAGCATCTAAATTATAAGCGTCTTGAATTTCTCTTTTTTTATCAGTTCCAGAAGCCGTTAAACCCATAACTGTGTATCCATTTTTCTTAGCTTCATCAGACATTGCCTTTAGTTTTGCCATGCCATCAACTTCAGCCTTATCTAAATTATAGGATACAATCATCACTAATTTTTCTGTATCTAAAAATTGCTGCGTTAAATCTTCGTCTTCAGATTCAATAGAAAAATCTTGAATTTTAGGCACGTCACCTTCCTGAACCGTTTCAGTTTCTACACCTATAATCTTATCATAAGTTTTAGGACCACGACCACGATCTGTAATTACTTTTTCTTTACCATCTAAAGTATACGTCCAATGATAATCTATAATAGCATCTTTAGCATCTGCTGGTAATTGCATGTTTTTTTGAAGGTTATCTCCAATTTTATACGCTCTAAAATCGAAGGTTGGCAAATGCATTAGTACATGATAAGCAAACCAAAGACAAGCAATAAAGCTTAATAATGCTCCAAGGGTTAATCCGAATGTACTTAGTATAGGTTTAATATGTCGTTTTCCAACAAAAAGCACTAAAATCAGCACCAATAAAATCACATCTTTGCCAAAGGATTGCCAAGGTGTTAATTTTAGGAAATCTCCAAAACAACCACAGTCTTTTACTTTGTCAAAATAAGCTGCATAAAAGGTTAAAAATGTGAAAAAGACAATCATTCCTAACAAACTCCACACTGTAAATTTTGGCTTATAGCCAATAAGCAGAAATACGCCTAAGATGACTTCAAACACAACAACAAACACCGAAATTCCTAATGCATAAGGCATAAACACAGGAAGATCTAACACATCGTAACTAAAATATTCTTGAAGTTTGTATGAAAATCCTAAAGGATCATTCAGTTTTATAAATCCTGAAAAGATAAACAATCCTCCAACTAAAATTCTGCAGATATTAACTAATGCTTTCATGCTTTAACATTTACTTTTAAAAGATTTCTCGACTAGGCTCGAAGTGACAACTTTATATTAAAATTGAATTATTCATCATTAAGATGAATCATTGCAAATACCGAATAATTAATCATATCCTGATAATTGGCATCAATCCCTTCGCTTACTATGGTTTTTCCTTTATTATCTTCAATTTGTTTGACACGTAATAATTTTTGTAGAATCAAATCGGTTAAACTACTCACTCGCATATCTCGCCAAGCTTCACCATAATCATGATTTTTATCCATCATGAGTTGCTTAGTAATTGCAATTTTATCGTCGTATAACACTATAGCTTCATCTACAGATAAGTCAGGTTGTTCTACAACACCTTTTTCTAATTGAATTAGAGCCATAGTGCAGTAATTGATAATCCCAATAAACTCACTTACTTCACCTTCATCTACTTTTCGTTCGTCATTTTGTTGCAAACCTCTAATGCGTTGTGCTTTTATAAAAATTTGATCGGTTAACGATGGTAATCTTAAAATTCGCCATGCACTTCCGTAGTCTTTCATTTTATTTATAAAAAGACTTCTGCATTGCGAAATGACATCGTCATATTGTTTTGAAGTATCTTGCATTTAAACCATTTAATTTTCCGTAAATTTCGCATAAATTAATCAGATTAAAAAACTTTAATCACACTATATAGTTTTGAGTAAAACCATCAATTGTAAAGGACAATTAATAGACCTAAGTCAGCCAAAAGTCATGGGTATTTTAAACGTAACACCAGATTCGTTTTATGATGGTGGACGCTTTAGAAATTCTTCTGCTGTGATGCGACAAGTCGATCAAATGTTAGAGGAAGGTGCCACTTTTATTGATGTTGGCGCATACAGCTCTAAGCCCAATGCTGACAACGTTAGCGAAACTGAAGAATTACAACGCATTTTACCTGTAATTGATTTGATTGTAAAGAATTTTCCAGAAGTAATCCTATCTGTCGACACCTTTAGAAGTGAAGTTGCAAAACAATGTATTGAAGCTGGAGCAAGTTTGATTAATGATATTTCAGCAGGACGTTTAGATGAAAAAATGTTAGACACAGTTGCAGCTTTAAAAGTTCCTTATATCATGATGCACATGAGAGGAAATCCGAAAACGATGCAACAGCAAACTAATTATGACGATTTAATAAAAGATATTCTTTTTTATTTTTCAAAACGTATCGAAAAAGCAAAAGCCTTAGGTATTGTAGATTTAATTATTGATCCAGGTTTTGGATTTGCAAAAACTTTAGAACAAAATTATGAGCTTCTGAATAAATTGGAGCTTCTAAACATCACTAATTTACCTATTCTAGTTGGTATGTCAAGAAAATCTATGATTTATAACACTTTAGACGTTTCAGCTAAAAATGCTTTAAACGGAACGACTGTACTTAACACTATTGCTTTACAAAAAGGCGCTTCGGTTTTAAGAGTTCACGATGTTAAAGAAGCTATGGAGTGTATTAAACTTGTTGAAGCGCTGAAGCATTGAACAATTAAAAAATTGAAAATTTAAATCTTTGAATTATAACACAAAAATGAAATCTTACATATATCTCATTATTTTCCTTTTATTTTTTTCCTGCGGAAAAGATAAATCTGTATTGCTACCTGAAATAGAACATGCAAAAATTACAGAGATTTTAGATGTATCTCCTGCTTATTTGTTTTATGATGAAACGCAACCTGACAGTATAGAACTCAATCGGAAGAATTTAATTGGCACCACAAATTGGTTATTTAATGTAGATAAACGTTTAACTTTAGAACAAGCCATTCCGAAGATTAAATTTTTACAAGACAAAAAGCGTAATGCCCAAATGCATAAAAATGAAAATGCTAAAAATTACTATACCTGTAATGATACGAGCATTCAAAATTTAGGATTCATTGAGTTTACCGAAGTTCGTTATCAAACGATTCCTCTAAGAGATTATTTTAAAGATAAAGCACAATATGAAAAAATGAGTTTAGGATTAAATATTATTTCAGAACACAATTATAGCTTAGAGTCATCTTATAAAGGCAAATCAAATACCGAACTCTATTCTAATATTAATGAAGTAATTGATAAGATTGACGAATATTACTCCATTGAATCAGATGTAAAACTCTATCTATTATTCCATTCAAAATTAAGTTTTCAAAATTATATAAGCATTAAATCTAAAATGCAAACGATTATAGACAAAGGAATTCTCATTGACAACAACGAGTTCATTTATTAAGCAATAATTATTACATTTACAGAAACACGCTAACCTTGAATACATTCGAATTTTGGGATTTTGGAATTATAGATTTTATCGACGTATTTCTCGTCGCTATCTTACTCTACTACATCTACAAGCTGGTTAAAGGCACTGTTGCTATCAATATTTTTATTGGAATCATTATTATTTATGCAGTTTGGAAAGTCACAAACTTATTAGAAATGCAAATGCTTCATAATATTTTTGATGGTTTTATGAAGGTTGGAATCATTGCTCTAATCGTTGTATTTCAACCAGAAATACGAAAGTTTCTACTCATGGTTGGCTCTACAAATTTAAGTGGACGCGGAAAGTTATTCAGCAAAATGAAATTCCTTAAAAGTGATATTGAAACCGAAACTAATGTCGATGCTATTGTTGCTGCCTGTCATAAAATGGGAAGCACAAAAACAGGAGCATTAATTGTTTTAGAACGCAATAATAACTTAGATTTTTTAGTGAATACAGGTGACGACATGAATATAAAAGTCACGCAACCTATTATAGAAAGTATTTTCTTTAAAAATAGTCCGTTACACGATGGCGCCATCATTATTGCTAATAATACAGTAAAAGCCACACGAGTTATTCTTCCTGTAAATAATGAAAAAAACATTCCGCAACGCTTCGGATTAAGACATCGTGCAGCTGTTGGTATTACTGAAAAAACAGATGCCTTAACCTTAGTTGTTAGCGAAGAAACCGGACAAGTATCTTATATCAAAAATGGTGATTTTGTCATGTTTGAAAACATAGAAGAACTGCTTAACCTTTTGAAGAAAGATTTGGTGTAATATGAACTGTAAAAACTGCAATACAGCTTTAAATAGTCATATTAATTTTTGTCCAGAATGTGGTGCAAAAATAATTCGTAACAGATTAACTATTAAGCATATCACTTCAGAGTTTAGTGCACAGTTTTTAAATATTGATAACCGATTTCTAAAAACATTTATTCACCTATTTACTAAACCTGAAGCAGTTATTAGTGGCTATATAGATGGCACCAGAAAAAAATACATCAGCGTAATTCAGTATTTAGCAATTTCACTTACATTATTAGGTTTACAGCTTTTTATTTTAAATAAATTTTATCCAGATTTTTTCAATGCAGCATTTAATGATTCTCAAAGCTACTTAGCGATGTATCCAGAAGAAAAAAGAGCAGATATAGAAGAATATATGACTAATTATTATACGTTTATAAACGAGTATCAAAGTTTAATTTATGTTATAGGCATTCCACTTACTGCATTTGTAACTCGCTTAACATTTATAAAAGAGAAGCTATATAATTTTACAGAACACATTGTTATAAATACCTACATTACATCACAATATATTATTTTTTCTTTCTTCACTTATTTATTATTTGCCGCATTAAATTTAAACATAAGCATACTAGTCACCACATCATTGTTATTATATGTATTTTATTATGGCTTTGTGTTTTACAAAACGCATACATTAAGTATTGTGACTATAGTTTTACGTTTCATGCTATCACTAGCAATTATTTGCACTATATTTTTATTAATTTTTATTGTAGGAGCTATTGTAGGTATTATGTATTTTAAATTTTTCAAATAAAATGAATTGTAAAAACTGTCATACCGAACTTCCTATAGAAAGTGACTTTTGCAATTCTTGTGGAGGAAAAGTCATTCGAAATCGCTTAACCTTTAAAAATCTATTTGAGCATGTTAGCGAGACTTTTTTTAATTATGACAATAAACTTCTTAGAACACTTGTAGGTTTAATTAAAACACCTGAAGCTGTTATAGGTGGTTATATTAATGGTATTAGAAAACGCTATGTCAACCCAATTAGTTTCTTTGGTCTTACTTTAACTTTAGTTGGTCTTGAGTGGTTATTTCTAAGAAAATTTTTTCCTGAACAACTCAATTTATCAGCTCTAGCTGTTGGTGGAAACGAATCAACACTCAATAATATTTTTAGCTTTACTCAAGATTATTCATCGATAATTATGATGCTTTCTGTACCAATATATGCCATCATTTCTAGGATTGTCTTTTTTGATAATAAAAAGTTTAATTACGTTGAACACATTGTCGCATTTACATATATGATGGCACTTCTTTCTTTATTTGGAGCAGTCATAAATATTGTTGGTGCCTTTTTTGGTTTAGATCTTGGAATTGCTATGTATGTCAATTTACCTTTACAAGTTTGCTACGTATCTTATTGTTTTAAAAGACTTTATAAAATAAGTTTTGCAGAAATATTTGGAAGAATGGTACTATCCTTATTTGTGTATATGATATTGTACATTCTAGTAATTGTAATTGCTTTTTTAGCTATATACTTAATTGAAGGAAAAGAAGCTCTCATAGACGTAATTAAAAGCTTTAGACCAAAATCCTAAGCTACTTCAGCTTTTAAAAACTGAACTTCATAGAGGTTTCGATAATAGCCATCATCCTTTTTAAGAAGCTCGTCATGTGTGCCTTTCTCTACAACTCTTCCCTCATCCATCACAATAATTTGATCGGCTTTTTGAACCGTTGCCAAACGATGTGCAATAACAATTGAGGTTCTACCTTTAGTAATCTTATCGGTTGCATCTTGTATTAATTGTTCAGAATAAGAATCGACAGACGACGTCGCTTCATCTAAAACCAAAATACTAGGATTCGTCACATAAGCTCTTAAAAAAGAAATCAATTGACGCTGACCAGAAGATAGCATCACACCTCTTTCCTTTACATTATACTGGTAACCATTAGGTAAACTCATAATAAACTCATGAATACCAATATCTTTGGCAGCTTGATGAACCTGAGCTTCAGTTATGTCAGGATTTTTAAGTGTAATATTATTAAAAATTGTATCGGCAAACAGAAATACATCTTGTAATACTACTGCAATTTGTGCACGAAGTGATTTGAGAGTTAAACTCTTGATATCAACATCGTCTATACATATCGTTCCTCGCTGAATATCGTAAAAACGGTTTAACAAATTAATAATTGTAGATTTACCAGCTCCTGTTGCTCCAACAATTGCAACTGTTTCTCCAGCATTAATATCGAATGAAATACCTTTGAGCACTTCTTCATCTTCAACATAAGAAAAGTGTACATTTTTAAAGGCTAGGTTCCCTTTAAATTCTGAAGCAATATGAGTTCCAGCATCATCAATTTGAGAGGTTGTATCTAAAACTTTAAATACACGATCTGCGGCAACCATTCCCATTTGAAGCGTATTAAACTTATTGGCAATCTGGTTTAAAGGCCTGAACAGCATTGGCACAAACATGATAAATGCAAATAAATCACCTTCTGAAGCAGTACTACTCATAACAACTCCAATACCTCCAACCCAAACAATAGTCCCTAAGGTAATAGACGATAATAATTCAGCAATTGGAAAAAACACAGAGTTATACCAAACGGTTTTTAACCAACCTTTTTTATGACGCTCATTAATGGTTTTAAACTTTTCAAATTCAGTAGTTTCACGTGTAAATAACTGAAGAATTTTCATTCCTGTAACACGTTCTTGAACAAATGAATTAAGGTTAGAAACTTCTGTACGTACTTCTTCAAAAGCACGTTTCATATATTTCTGAAATATTTTGGTTGCAAACAATACAATTGGCATGGTTGTAAATGCAATAAGACTAAGTTTCCAATTCATATAAAACATCATTCCGCCAACAACCAACATTTTTAAAACATCACTAAAAATCATAAAGAGTCCTTGCCCAAAAATATCTGCAATACGCTCCATATCTGTAACTGTTCTGGTAATCAAAACACCAACTGAGGAGTTATCATAATACTTCATTTTGAATTTAAGCACATGCTCATACAATTTTACTCTAATATCTTTTACAACCGATTGTCCTAGCCAACTTGCGTAATAGATAAATAACAACTGACTTACAACTTCTAAGGTTAACAAAGCAAGCATGGCAATGATGTAAAACAAAAAGCCATCATACTGCTGTAAAGTAATATGCTTATCTATAGCTTGCTGTAAGACATAAGGTCGTAATGCGCCAAAAACAGCAAGACCAACAACACAAACCAATGCTGTAAAAAACACCAGTTTATAAGGTTTTATGTATTGTAGTAATCGCTTAAAAAGCGATACATCAAAAACTTTTTTCTTATCGTTAGCCATTAATCACTTATGGTATTTGGGTATTCAATTTTAGTTAAATATAATCCATGCGCAGGAACAGAAAAACCAGCTTTTCCTCTATCTTTAGACTTTATAACATCGTGTAAATTTTCAACATTCATCTTTCCTAAACCTATATTAATCATCGTACCAACAATAGCTCGAACCATATTTCTTAAAAAACGATCTGCCTTTATGGTAAAGAAAAGTTCGTGACCATTGATTGTCCATTCTGCAAACATGATATTACAATAATACGTTTTTACATCTGTATGAACTTTAGAAAAGCATTGAAAATCTTTATACTTTAATAAGATATTGCATGCTTCATTCATAGCATCAACATCTAAATTATTATTTAAGGTATATGCATAATCAAAATTAAACACATTTTTTTGTTGCGAAATTTTATAGATATACGTTCTGCTCAACGCATCAAAACGTGCATGAGTTTCATCTTTAACTTGAAAAACATCATGAATAGCTATGTCGTTTGGCAAAAAAGAATTCAATTTAAAAACTAAGTTATTATCAATGGTTTTATCATAATCAAAATGCGCATACATCTGCGAAGCATGAACTCCTGCATCTGTTCGTCCTGCTCCCATTATAGAAATGTTAGATTGTAGAATCTTAGACAGTGCTTCTTCTATAACTTGCTGAACAGAAATAGCATTAGGTTGAATTTGCCATCCATGATATGCTTTTCCGTTATATGATAATTCGATAAAATATCTCAAGTAAACCTGTATTTTTGTAAAAGTCCAAAGATAAATTATTCCTACTAAGACAGGAATCATATTAACATAATATAACTATTTTCGCTTTTACAGAAGTAAAACATGACTAAAATCTTATTACTTTCAGACACGCATAGTTACATCGATGATGATATCTTAAAATATGTCAAACAAGCAGATGAAGTATGGCATGCTGGAGATATTGGTGATTTAAAAGTTACTGATGCCATAAAAAAACTAAAACCTTTGCGAGCTGTTTATGGAAACATCGATAGCGATAAGGCTCGAGTTGAATTTCCAGAACACCATCGTTTTATGTGTGAAGAAGTTGATGTGTGGATTACACATATTGGAGGTTATCCACCAAAATACAATATGAGAACACGTGATTTGATTAAGGAGAATCCACCAAAGATTTTTATTTCTGGTCATTCACACATACTCAAAGTGATGCCAGATAAGCGCTATAATTTAATTCACATGAATCCTGGAGCAGTAGGAAAGCATGGATTTCACAAAGTACGAACCATGCTTCGCTTTACTATTGATGGCAAAACAATTGATAATTTAGAAGTGATCGAATTTCCGAAACGGTAATATTACTGCGGAAAAATAATATAAGATCTCGTTTTACAACTAGATTAGTTCAACCATCAAAACTCTATGCACTTTATTTATGAGTTTTGGGTTTCATAAAAAAAGCCCAAGATCTTCACCTTGGGCTTACGCACTAAAATAATTAAGATAATAGGGTTTATCGCAATCGATCAACAGATTTTACAAGGTCTTCATCCTTTTTTATGGCCTTATTGGCCAAAACCAATAACACGATAGATAAAATAGGTATGAATATCCCAACACCTTTCTCTGAGATGTTACTCTCTCCAGGTGGCATTAGCAATTGATACACAAAAAATCCTAATAAAATAAAGTTTAATATGATATTAAGTCGTCCCAATACAAATTGAAACTTCCTGTTTTTAAAATTAAAAATTGAAATAAAAGATAACAAGGCAGATCCCAAAAACAAACCTAAATACAAATAGTCATCTACTGCAAATACAGCGACATCATCACTGTTAGTCCATAAGTGCAATACAAATATTAAGCCAGCAGAAACTAACGCTGATAATAAAAGGTAAACTGTTTGTATACGTTGAATCATTTATAAGTATCAATAATAAGGCACAAAATTAATAGTTTCTTTTAAAAGATGTATTAAATTTTAAAAATAAAATTGTATTATTGCACATATAATTTGTTACCAACAGTGTTACAGATTATTAAATCTTCAGATTTTTTTCAAATTTTTCCCACTAAGCACATTTTTCAGAAAAGTAAGGATGAAATCAATTTCAGTTTAAAAAAACTTAATTATTAAACATAGATGTTCGAAATTTCCGAATTAAAAGCAAAAAAGCTTCCTGAGCTTCAGGAAATTGCTCAAAAATTAAAAGTTCCAAAATACCGCAGTTTAAAAAAATTAGATTTGGTGTATCAAATTCTTGATTTCCAAGCAGCTAATCCAGATGTGGTAAAAAAAGAAGTTACTAAAGACAGTAATGAGGAACCAAAGAAGCCTACTCAACAAAGAAAACCTAGACAACGTGTTCAGAAAAAACCTGAGCAAAATCCTACGCAACAAAAAATGGAATTAGACGATAAGAAAGATGATAAATCTTCTCAATCTAATGACAAAAAAGATACTAGGAACAATCAAAAAAACAATCAGAGTAACGATAATCGTTCAAAAAATTCTAACGACAACAAACATAATAATCGTCAGAAGAATAACGACAACAAACAAAATAATCAACGCTCTAAAGACCATAATAACTCAAATAAAAACAACGGAAACAAAGATAATCGCAACCGTTATAGAGAACCAGATTTTGAATTTGATGCCATTATTGAAAGTGAAGGCGTTTTAGACATCATGCAAGATGGTTATGGTTTTTTACGTTCATCAGATTACAATTACCTCTCTTCTCCAGATGATATTTATGTATCGCAATCTCAGATTCGTTTATTCGGATTAAAAACTGGAGATACCGTTTTAGGACATGTTCGTCCGCCAAAAGAAGGTGAAAAATATTTTCCACTAATTAAGGTTAGTAAAATTAATGGTCAGAAACCAGAAGTGGTTAGAGATCGTGTATCATTTGAACATTTAACACCATTATTTCCTCAGGAAAAATTTAATATTGCAGAAAAGCAAAATACGATTTCAACTCGTATTATGGATTTGTTTTCTCCTATTGGAAAAGGTCAGCGTGGCATGATAGTATCGCAACCAAAAACAGGTAAAACAATGCTGTTAAAAGATGTGGCAAATGCAATAGCAGCTAATCATCCTGAAGTTTATCAAATGATTTTATTAATTGATGAACGTCCAGAGGAAGTTACAGATATGCAACGAAATGTTCGTGGCGAAGTGATTGCTTCAACCTTTGATAAAGAAGCTCACGAACACGTTAAAATTGCCAATATCGTTCTAGAAAAAGCAAAGCGTTTGGTAGAATGCGGTCATGATGTTGTGATTCTTTTAGATTCAATTACGCGTTTAGCAAGAGCATATAATACGGTTCAACCAGCTTCGGGTAAAATTTTAAGTGGAGGTGTTGATGCTAATGCGTTACACAAACCAAAACGTTTTTTTGGTGCTGCTCGTAATATTGAAAATGGTGGTTCGTTAACTATAATTGCGACTGCTCTTACTGAAACTGGCTCAAAAATGGATGAAGTTATTTTTGAAGAGTTTAAAGGAACAGGTAATATGGAATTACAACTAGATCGTAAAATATCTAACCGTAGAATTTTCCCTGCAATAGATTTAACATCATCTAGTACACGTCGTGATGATTTATTACTTGAAGATAGCACCATTCAAAGAATGTGGGTTATGCGTAAATACTTAGCAGATATGAACCCTGTTGAAGCTATGGAGTTTATTAATGATCGTTTTAAACAAACAAGAAACAATGAAGAGTTTTTAGTTTCTATGAATGGATAAAACCATGTTATAAATATAAAAGTAAAAAAAAGCCTAGACAAAATTTGTTCTAGGCTTTTTTATTACATCTACTCTATTTCTATTTATAAATAAAAAAAGCCTCTCAAATTGAGAAGCTTTTAGTGTTTACTTTCTTAGAAGAGTAATTATTTTAATGTTGCTACATGCTTCATTAAATTAGACTTCAAGTTAGCCGCTTTGTTATCATGGATAACATTTTTCTTTGCTAATTTATCAATCATAGAAACAACTGAAGGCAAAAACGCTTTAGCATCTTTAGCTTCCATTTCACGTAACTTTTTTATCGCATTACGAGTTGTTTTATGCTGATATCTATTCGTTAAACGTTTAGTTTCGTTACTTCTTATTCTCTTTAAAGCTGACTTATGATTTGCCATTGTATTTTTTACTTATTAAAAATTGTAGCCCGTAGGGGAATCGAACCCCTCTTACCAGGATGAAAACCTGGCGTCCTAGCCGATAGACGAACGGGCCATTTGTTTAAAATTTAATTTTTAATTTATCATTTAATAAGATGATAAATTAGTATTTCAAATGAACATGCAATTCCTCATTGCGGATGCAAAAATACAACTATTTTTAAATGTTGCAACACCTTATCAATTTTTTTTAAAAAAAAATTAATATGCCTTGGCAAACAATACTCTTCTAGAAGATGGTTTTCCAGAAAAAACACATATTCCATCCTCTTCTTTTGAATTCGATGGAATGCATCTTATTGTTGCTTTTGTTAGTTCTTTAATTTTTAATTCGGTTTCAGCAGTGCCATCCCAATGCGCCGAAACAAATCCTGTTTTAGTTTTTAAAACGCTTTTAAAGGTTTCAAAATCATCAACTTCAGTAATATGAGAATCTCTAAAGTTAAGTGCCTTACTGAACAGTTCCTCTTGAATTGTTTTTAACAAACTATCAACTTTAGCAATTAAATCAGATATATCAACAATATCTTTAGTTAACGTATCACGTCTAGCTAACTCTACTGTATTATTCTCTAAATCTTTAGGACCAATGGCTATTCTTAAAGGTACACCTTGTAATTCGTGTTGCGCAAACTTGGCTCCAGGTCTGTGAGTTGTTCTCCCATCAAATTTACACGATACACCAATTACTTTTAAATCATTGATTATACTATTAGCTTTATTTGTGATAACTTCTAATTGCTCATCAGTTTTATAAATAGGAACGATAACCACCTGAGAAGGTGCTAAGTTAGGCGGTAACACCAAGCCTTTATCGTCACTATGCGTCATAATTAAAGCTCCCATTAAACGTGTAGAAACTCCCCAAGATGTTGCCCAAACATGGTCTAGTTGACCTTCATTATTTGTAAATTTAACATCAAAAGCTTTAGCGAAATTTTGACCTAAGAAATGAGATGTTCCTGCTTGAAGCGCTTTACCATCTTGCATTAAAGCTTCAATACAATATGTTTCTACTGCACCAGCAAAACGTTCACTTTCAGTTTTCACACCTTTAACAACTGGAATCGCCATAAAGTTTTCGGCAAAATCTGCATACACATTATTCATTAATTCAGCTTCTGCTAACGCTTCCTTTTTAGTAGCATGAGCTGTATGACCTTCTTGCCATAAAAATTCTGCAGTACGTAAAAACAAACGCGTTCGCATTTCCCATCGTACTACATTTGCCCATTGGTTGATAAGGATTGGTAGGTCTCTATAACTTTGTATCCATCCTTTATAGGTATTCCATATAATAGCTTCACTAGTTGGTCTGACTACTAATTCCTCTTCTAATTTTGCTTCAGGATCTACACGTAATTTTCCTTCATTATCAGGATCATTCTGTAATCTATAGTGAGTCACTACTGCACATTCTTTAGCAAAACCTTCAGCGTTTTTCTCTTCGGCTTCAAATAAGCTTTTTGGCACAAAAAGTGGGAAATATGCATTTTGATGCCCTGTTTCTTTAAACATTCGATCTAATTCAGCTTGCATTTTTTCCCATATAGCATAACCATAAGGTTTAATTACCATGCATCCTCTAACAGCTGAATTTTCAGCTAAATCAGCCTTAACGACTAACTCGTTATACCATTTTGAATAATCTTCTGCTCTACTTGTAAGGTTTTTACTCATTTTAAAGTCTTTAGCACAAATACTGTACTGTTTTAATAACAATTTTATTTGACAAAACTAATTAAATTTTATAATGTTCAATAATAAAAACAAAGGTTATGTATACTCTTAACTTTTTATGTTGCATTAAATTGATATAATATGAAATTACTTAACCATAAAGCATAGTTACATTTAAAAGATTACCAACCAAATAGACGTTTTTGGCATAAAAATTGTGACTATGTTAAATAAAAAAATAGTTGCTTAAAACTAACTATTTTTGTAATGTTCAACAGTAAATATATACAAACATGCAATTCTATAACTACCTTAAAATGAAATTGCCATTTTTTGTTGCACTTGGCTTCTCTTTTGTTTTGGCTTCTTGTGGATCATACCAATATGTTGGCTATGAAAGTGATGGCATCTATAGTAACAATGAAGTCACCTATGAAGAACCTTCAAATACTGAAACTGAAACTTCAACTACAAATGAAGATAACAGCTATTACAAAGCTTATTTCAGTGAAAAAGCCAATCAGTATAGTGAAATTCCAGATGACGAAGAAGTGGTTTTTACTGATATTGATTCGTACAAAGGCGAGTATTCAGAAGAAAACCAAGCAGGAGATTCGCAAAATGGATATGCAGGTTGGGGACAAACTAACAGTAACGTGACCATAAATTATATAGACAATAGTTGGGGCTACAGTCCTTGGGGATGGAATAGTGCCTGGGGATGGAATGCAGGCTATGGTTGGGGTTGGAATAATTGGGGTTGGTACAGACCTTGGGGATGGAACAATTGGAATGTAGGTTATGGTTGGGGTTGGAATAATTGGGGCTGGAATACAGGATGGAGATATAATTATTGGTGTCCACCTGGCTTTAACGGTTACTATTACAATCGTGGTTTAGCTTACCACAATGGGTATAGAGGCTCTAATTTAGCTTATGGAAGAAATAGAAATTCTATAATATCAAGACGTAACACTTCAAACTTGTCTCGACGCAATACATCAATAATTTCAAATCGAGGTACAAGGACAAGAGCTAGAACCAATTCAAGAACAACGATTAGAAGAAACGACAATTCAACTATTCGAAGAAATTCCACTAGAAGTAGATCAAATAGCACTGTAAGACCTAGAACCAATACTAGAAACAGAAATAATGCTACTCGATCACGCTCAAGTGGCAACAGGTCTAGTTCAAGAATGACGACAACTCCAAGAAGAAATAGTTCATCTATGAGAAGCTCTAGAAGCAGTTCAAGATCTTCGGGAACATCATCTAGATCTTCAAGTAGAGGAAGCTCAAGTCGTCGCAGATAAAAAATAATTCCCATCAATTAAAAAAAATCGATATGAAAAAGTTAACTATATTTATGATAGGAGTCTTCTCTATGTCTAATCTTTTTGCTCAAGACATAACTGATGCTCTTAGCTATTCACAAGACGAGATTCAAGGTAGCGCGAGATTTAGAGCTTTAAGTGGTGCTTTTGGTGCTCTAGGAGGTGATATGTCAGCTGTTAGTTTAAATCCTGCAGGAGCAGCAATTTTTAATAGAAGTCATGCTTCAATGTCTCTTTCTAGTATTAATATTAATAATGATGTTTCTTTTTTTAATGAGAAAAACTCATCATCAGAATCCAAAATAGATTTACACCAAGCTGGTGGTGTGTTTGTTTTTGCAAACACTAACAGTAATTCATCCTGGAAAAAATTTGTCATTAGCTTAGCCTACGATAAAACTGCTAATCATGATGACCAATGGTTTGCTAGTGGCAGGAACACAAATTCTGTAGATAATTATTTTTTAGCCTATGCTCAAGGTTTAAGACTTGATGAAATATCTAGGTTTACTGGAGAAACAATTTCTCAAGCTTATGCAGAAATTGGCAACTCTTATGGATACGGAAATCAACAAGCTTTTTTAGGCTATGAATCATTTATACTTGAACCTATTAATGATACAGATGAGAACACTGCTTATGTTTCAAATATTGCTCAAGGAACTTTTAACCAACAATATGATTACATCTCAGAAGGCTATAATGGTAAAGTAAGTTTTAATGCTGCCACACAATATAAAGACAAATTATATTTAGGCATTAATTTGAATGCTCACTTTATCAATTATGAAAAGTACACTTTTTTAAGAGAAACTAATTCTAATCCTGGTTCATTAGTAACTAATGTAGGTTTTGAAAACAATCTATTAACAACTGGCAATGGGTTCTCTTTTCAGTTAGGTGCAATTTTTAAATTAACTGAAGGACTAAGGGCTGGATTTACATATAACTCACCTACTTGGTTTAGAATAAATGAAGAAACTACTCAAAGTATTTCAGCCTTTGTTGATGACATAGATGATGATGAACCTACAAAAAATGTAAATCCAAATATTGTTAATATTTTCCCTGAATACAAACTGCGATCTCCTGGTAAAATTTCTGGAAGCCTTGCTTATGTTTTTGGTAACAAAGGCTTATTAAGTTTTGATTACTCACGAAGAGATTATTCCAATATTGAGTTTAAACCTGAAGATGATATCTTTTTCAGATCTCAAAATGAAGTTATAAATAATATCTTCAAAGTTGCAAATACATATAGATTTGGTGGAGAATATAAACACAAACAATTTAGTTTTAGAGGTGGCTATCGTTTTGAAGAAAGCCCATATGAAGATGAATCATTTGTTGGCGATTTAACAGGTTTCTCTTTAGGCTTAGGATATAATTTTGGCAATACTAGGCTAGATTTAACATATGATCAAGCTGAAAGAACAGTTAACAACTCTTTATACTCTGTTGGTTTAACTGATGCTGCTAAAGTTGATTCAATTAATTCAAATGTTACACTTTCATTAGCTTTTAACCTATAAACAAACTTAATTTATCACAAAAAATAGGCTTTATGAAACCAATCATAAAGCCTATTTTATTTTCTCTTTTAGCCGCTAATTTATCTTTTCAGGGTAAAATGGGCTTTAAATTCTTTTTGTTGTAATGTATTAGGTTCAATGTACTCAACCACAAACCAGTAGTCACTCGATGGCATTGGGCTTCCATTATAGGTTCCATTCCAGCCTTCGCCTGTTGGACTTATCTGCTTCATTAGTTTTCCGTACCTGTCAAATATATAAATTTTTGCGCTTGGTTGGTCAGCAATACCTTTTATGTTCCATGTATCATTAAATCCATCGCCATTTGGTGTAAAGTATTTCGGATAATCCATCACTGTTACCGTATCAACTGCATATCCACAACCTATCGTATCTCTTACCTCTACAACATGATCGCCTGCCAAGACATCTACAAAAATATGACTCTCCTGCCATGCGCCTCCATCTAATCTATACTCATAAACTCCTAAACCTGTCACTGTAACTTCTATAATATGTAACTCTGAAAACGCATCTGTCGTTACATCTGTCAATATACTTGTTGGTGGTGAACTCTCTATAACCTCTGTAACAACTGGATTATCAAAGTTTGAACATCCTGTCACTGCATCTGTAACGATAACACTATAAGTTCCTCCAACACTTGGTATATAACTCCCTTCTGTAGCTCCTGGTATCACCATGTTATCTAAACTCCATTCAAACAAATAATCTGGTGTACTTAGTCCTGTATCTAAGACTGGTACATTTAAAACTTCCGTTCCATTTGTATCTACACACAATATATAACTGTCTTCTAAATCAAATACTGGTCGTGGATGTACTATTAATTCAACTGGTGCTACTGCATAACAAATTGATGAATCAATTGAATTATCTATAACGCCATCATTATCGATATCTACAAAATCTCCTAAACCATCACCATCTAAATCTATATAATCAATAAGTCCATCGCCATCAACATCAAATCCATCAGGTAACGTATCGTTATTTACATCTATTAAATCAAATACGCCATCGTTATCAACATCTATTGTATCGTCATTACCATCACCATCAAAATCTAATGCCATAGTTACTGCTGATAAATCTAAATTCAACAACGCTACTTCTTGTGTGTCATTATCAACACGTGCATAAATCACCTGTGGATTGACAATATTCTCATATAAAAATGGTAATGGATTTACTCCTAACTCAGCATCTGCAACTGTCTCATAATAAGTCACTATATAATTTGCTGGATCTTGACCATTTAATACCTGAGATTCTACATCAGTTAAATTAAACTGTGTACTATTATTACTTGGATCACCATCATCATCCATCTCATCATCACACTCCTCTAATGGTGCTGGTGATGTTGCCTCGGCTGCCTCATGAACCTCTATATTAAACACTGGTGTACTTATTGAACAACCTGTATTGTTATTTGTAATTGCTACATAAATCGGTTGTGGATTCGTAACATTCATATACGGACTCACTAATGGATTGGCCAAATCATCAGCATCTGTTTGTGATACATGATACGTTACTGTAAATAACATAGGATCTTGTCCATTTAATATTTCGGCATCTTTACTAGTTAAATCAAACTCATCAATACCATCGGTGTTTAACTCACAAAGTATAAAATCTGTAACTGCTACAACATCTGGTAATGGATTCACTATGATATCAAAAGTAACTATTGTATAACATTCTGTAATATCATTTTCTACACGTACATAAATCGTCTGTGGTGTACTCGTATTGGTATAAGCTGTTGGATCTGCTATAGCATTTTGGTCTAGCTCTGCATCTTCCTCAGATTCATGATAGGTTGCCGTTACTCCTGACTCACCATTAATGATATAAGCCTCATTCAATGTCAAATCAAATTCCTCTTCCATATCACTAGGATTCACATCATCACACAACTCTAAATCCTCTGGATCTAAACTCGGTGTTGGGTTTGGTAACACACGTATGGTTAGTGTTGTATAATCTACACAACCTGTATCAGTATCGGTAACTACAACATATAAAGTCTGTGGATTGGCTGCTGGTGCTCCATTAACTGAAGTATTAGTGTAATTCTCTGCATCTACTGCATTAATCTCTGCCTGTGCATCTGCATCTGTCTCATAATAAGACACACTCCAACTTGCCTCACCTCCTGTAATCTCATTATCCTTTACTGTTAAATCAAAAACAGTAACCTCGTCGGCTATTAAATCATCACACAACTCTAATGGTGTTGGTTGCACTGCCTCTGGTGGTAATTCTACTCGAATATCAAAGAAACCTGTAGAAGTAACACATCCATTTACATTACTTACTAAGCGTACATAAATCGTCTGCGGATTAGTAACATTGGTATAATTGGTAACATTAGCTATTGGATTTGCTCCTGAATCTGCGTCTGCTTCTGTCACATGATAAGTGAGCATAAAATCTGATGGAACTTGTGTGCCCAAAATCTCTGAATCCTTACTGCTCAAATCAAACTGGGCAAAGCCATCATCATTCGTATCACATATCACATAATCATCTATCGCTGTTGGAACCTCTGGAGATGGTAATACACGTATGGTTAATGTCTGTGAGGTATTGTAACAGCCTGTATTGATATTCTCTGCTCTAATGTAAATCACTTGCTCATCCATAACAATATTTGTATATAAACTCGTAAGTGCATTTATATCCATGTCTGCATCACTCTGCGTTTCATGGTAGGTAATTTCAATATCTAATTCTCCATTCTCTATCTCTACAGTCTTACTCTCTAAATCAAACGCCTCAAAACCATCATTATCTAAATCACAAACCTCTAAATCTGTTGGTGCTGCTGGTGATGGTATTGGATTTACTCTTAGAAGTATCGTCGCTGTTGTACTAACTGAACATCCTGTTACATCATCGGTAGCCCTAACAAATATCGTTTGAGCATTACTCGTATTCATATAAGGACTCACAATAGGATTCGTCCCATTATCTGCATCTAACTGCGTCTCGTAATACGTAAAACTAATTCCTGTTTGACCATTTAACATCTCCGCATTAGCATCCTCTAAGGTAAAGGCTTCCACCTCATCGCCTGGGTTATTATCATCACATAACTCTAATGGCTGTGGTTGAACCAATACTGGAAGCGCATTTACAATCAATTCTAAGCTCGTTAACTTATAACATCCATTGACTGTGTCTTCTACACGAACTGATAAAGTTTGCATAAAAGCTGTCGTATTAATATAACCTGTTGGATTTAAAATTGAATTAACCCCTAAATCGGCATTTGCCTCTACTTCATAGTAAGTTACTATATACTGTAAAGGATCTAAACCATCTAATATCTCTAAGTCTTTACTCGTTAAATCAAACTGTGCAAAGCCATCTGCTAAAACATCATCACATTCCTCTAGTGGTGTTGGGTCCTCTATCTGTGGTGTCGGATTTACTATCAATATAAGCTCTACTATAGTCGCACAATCTGTCGCTATAGTAGCACTCTCTACACGTGCATAAATCGTTTGTTGATCTTCTACTATATTGTTATACGGACTCGTTAAGGCATTAACATCATTATCTGCATCTGCCATTGTCTCATGGTAACTTACTGTCAGCGTCGGATCGCCTCCTGTTATCTCTGTATTTGCATCGGTTAAGGTAAACACTCCAAACCCATCACTATCTGCATCACAATACTCCATTGGCGTTGGTGTAGATGCTACTGGTGCCTGCTCTACAACCAATGTTAAGGTCGTTGTTGCATAACAGCCTGTATTGATATCCTGAACTCTTACAAAAATTATTTGCCCATTAATCGTATTAGTATATGGAATTGGTAAAGGATTTACCGCATTATCGGCATCTGATTGTGTTAAATAATAACTTACTGTATAATTAGGATTATTACCTGTTATCTCTACATTCTTTATACTCAAATCTATACTCGTTAATCCATCTGGAACTCCATCATCACAAACCTCTAAATCTGATGGAACTACTAATGCTGGTAATGGATTAACTACCAAATCAAAACTCCCTGTTGCTATACAGCCTGTAGCCATATTTACCGAGGCATAATAAATCGTCTGTGGATTACTCGTATTACTATATGGACTCCCTAATGGATTAACTAAACCCTGTGCATCAGCTAAACTCTCATAATAACTTACAGCTACCGATTGACCATTAGCAACCTCTACATCTTTTGTCGTTAAATCAAATAACTCTACCTCATCGCCAGGTAAATCATAATCACATAACTCATATGCTGTCACTGGAACTGTATCTGGTAATGGATTTACTATCAATGTTAAATCTGTTGTGTCATAACATCCTGTCGAACCACTCTCTACTCGAACATAAACCGTCTGTACATTTGGTACAATATTATCATATGGAACCAGTAAATCATTAACACCATTGTCGGCATCACTCTGTGTCTCATGATACGTCACTACCATACCAACCTGTCCTCCTATGGCCTGTGCATCAGCTAAACTTAAATCAAAACTCGTAAAACCATCATTGTCATCATCGCAAACCTCTATCGCTGTTACTACATTCGCTATTGGATTCTCTATAACCTCTAAATCCAATGTCGT
>NZ_JBNAFQ010000004.1:0-270561 GCF_049800755.1 Psychroserpens sp. S379A
CATTACATCCACCATTCATTGTGAATCCTAGCTTCCATGCATCGTAAGCATCTTGAATCTCTTCCTCTGTTGATGATGAATCTAAACTTACTCCTGTCGGACAACTCACCTCTAATGCTGATGATGGTGTAATCGTGAAACTTGCTGTATCACTACCATTCTCACATAAATCTGTCACATTATAAGTTACATTTACTGTTCCACCAGCACATAAATCTGGTGCACTGTAAGCACTCGCTAATTGACCCGAAGCATCACAACCTCCTGTAAATCCAAACTTATCTAGAAACGCTTGGAAGACTAAATCTAATTCGCCTTGAGAAGCGTAATCACATGAGTCATAAATCTCATCCTCTACATCTGTGACTTCCAATGTAGATTCAAAAGCCTTAACTGTAAAACTACATGTTGTTACTGATGTTTCTCCACAATCATCTATTGCTTTTACATCTACTGATATTACTTGATCCACACTTCCACATTGTATTGGTGCTTGTAAAGCTGACACATCTGTAGAATATTCTACCTCTGCATTACATCCTCCTGTGGCACTAAAATTTGAAAGCACTGCTGACTTCCATAAATCAAATGCTAATGATATCTCTGCATTTGTTGAACAGCCTTCAACTTCATTGTCCGTTGGACATGATCCTAATAAGGATAAATCATTTGAGTAAGCTGGAACTGTAAATGTTGCTGTTACTGGATTAGTCTCTCCACAATCATCTTTAGCATTTATATCTACTGATATTACTTGTGCTGATGTATTACAATAACCATCTACTGATAATGTATTTAAATCTAATGAATACTCTACTAATGCATTACATCCTCCTGATGCACTCATACTCTCTAATGCTGATATCCATGACGCAAACTCATCTGCTGGATTTACACATGCACTTGTTGTAACATCATCTGGCTTTGAACTTAATTCTAATGGAGGAGCTGCTTCAACCTTAAAAGTTGACATACAACTCACTCCATTTGGATGACAAGCATCTGTTGCTCTTAATGTAAACGATAAGTCTACTGCTACTCCACATTCGTATGCTGGTAATGCTGGAATGTCTCCAATATTTGATACTGGATTATCTCCATCATTTACTCCAAATCCTGATATCCATGTATTATATGCTGATAATATATCTGCTTCACTTGCACATGACGCTAAAGATACATCTGTTGGACAATCTACTGTCAATCCTATAACTCCAGGTACTAAGAATGTTGAACTACAACTCACTCCATTTGGATGACAACGATCTGTTGCTGTATATGTAAAATTAAGGTCTACTGCTGTACCACAATTAAAATCTGGCAAGCTTGGGAATGCATCTAAGTTATCTGTTGCATTACATCCACCATTCATTGTGAATCCTAGCTTCCATGCATCGTAAGCATCTTGAATCTCTTGCTCTGTTGATGATGAATCTAAACTTACTCCTGTCGGACAGTTTACTTCTAAATCTAACTCATCTTGCACAACAAACGAAGAACTACAAGATGCAGTACCACATGCATTAACTGCTGTAAGTGTAAATTGTAAATTCACTCCTGCATCACAATCATATATTGGTAAAGCTGGTATATCTGCAATGTTTGAAGTCATATTACAATCGCCCTCAGCTAAAAAGTCACCAACCCAATTATTGTATGCAGTTAATATTTCTTGTTCAGTCGAACATGCTGGTAAATTAACATCCTGTGGGCATACAACTTGCAATGTTTCTTCATTATCTACTATAAATCTCGAATTACACGACGCTGTATCACAATCATTTGAAGCTTCAAAAGTGAAATCAATATAAACAAGCGCCTCACAATCATATGCTGGTAAAGCTGGTATATCTGCTATATTAGACGTCAAATTACAATCGCCTTCAGCTAAAAATTCACCAACCCAATTGTTGTATGCTACTAGTATCTCTTGCTCTGTAGAACACGCTGGCAAAACAACATCTTGAGGACAAGACACTATTAATGTTTCTGGAACATCTACTAAAAATCTCGTTTCACAAGAAACAGTACCACAATCGTCTGAAGCCTCTAGAGTAAAATTAAGTAAAACTCCTGCATCACAATCGTAAGAAGGTAGAGCTGGTATGTCTGCTATATTTGAAATAGTATTACAACCACCACTAACAGTAATCTCAGACACCCATAAATTATAAGCATCTATAATAACTTGTTCCGTAGAGCAGGATGGCAAAACTACATTTGTTGGGCAATTAATAGTTAGACTAGGAGCTGTAAAAACAAAATCTCTTGTACAAATTACTCCTGGAACATCTACTCCATCATCGGTTAAATAATAAGTTCTTGTAATTGTTGTTCCATTACAAATATCTCCTGCGTTACTATCTTCATGCCTAATTCCTGCTATTCCACAAGTAACAACTCCAGAAAACACATCTGCTATTTCAGCATCAGTATTACCTGCATCGTAACTAGATGGAATTGTTGCTACACAACTTTCTAATGGCACATCAATTAAATTATTACAAGTTGCTGCTGGAACACAACAATCCGTTCTCCAAGTATAGGTTAACGTGCATTCATCAATTAAACCACATTTATCAGTTACAACAACTGTAAACTCCTGCGTATTAACACAATCTAAATTAGAAATAGTACCTGCAGTAGCGACTGTGCTTAAAATCTCACAATTATCATTTGATAAAGTTTCTATATAAGCCTCAACACTTGCCTCTGTTGGTAATGTCTGTGGATTAGGATCTTCTCCTAAATCTATAACTTCTGTTGGACAATTTATTGTTGGAGCAGTTGTATCTTGAAACCATGTATAGGTTATTGAAACATTTTCAGCTACAGCTGGACAAACACCAGTATGTGCATAACTTGCTTCCCATGTTTGAGAAAATTCACATCCATTATTAGTAGGACCACTTGTGTTTACTGTTGGTGTTGGATCTCCTTGACAATCGTGATTTACTGTGAATGTTGGAGCAATAATTTCTGGACAGAAACCATCAATTGGCCCACTAACAGATGTGGTTGAAATTGTTGGTTGAGCAATTCCTGCTGCTAAAGCAGTAAAAGCTGTTCCTACATTTGATGAATTAGTGCTTAAATAATCAGCTAATCTTATGTTAGTTGTTTGTCCAACACCAGGATTGCTACTTACATACTCTAAACTAGATGAACCGTTTTCTATCGCTTGAACATTACTCGTAACTAAATTAGGGTTTGGCAAGGCTACTGTAAAAATTCTACTACCATTATTTTTTAGTGCATTAGCAGAATTACAGGCTGCTTCTAATACATCAGTAGATGTACTAAAGCCATTACCTATCTGGTTTAAAGATCCTGCATACGTTGGATTACCATCTGAAAACATTACAATATAAGGATTATCACAAGGAGCACTTGGACTATCTGCTAATGTTTTTGCAACTTGCAAGCCATGATCCCAATTTGTACCTCCTGACGAATTATATGTACTTGCACTAGTTCCTCCTCCATCAAAATAAGGCGTTAAATCATTCACGAAATCTGTATTTACATAACGAAATCCAGCAGTACCACCAATATTAGCTATTCGCGCTCGTGAACCATATTCAACAATAGCCATGTTGACATCTAAACACGGATCATTAAGTGCTCCAGCAAAAGAAATCATGGCGTTTTTTATTTGTGTTGAAATATTACTTGTTGAACCTGACTCATCCAAAATAACAATAACACACATATCACATTCAGTTGAAAATGCTGGATTAGCAGCAGGTGTACAACTTCCCGTTGTTTGAGAAAACAAATTAAAAGTTCCTAAAAACAAAAAAGTCAGAATAAGCAATAATTGCTTTTTGACTTTTAGCTTTGAAAATCGATTGTTGGATATTTCACAACAATTTTTAGTCGAATTAATAGCAAGTAAATTCATAATGATTGGTTTTTATTGATTAAACCAAACATAAACCGATTACATGTGTATGTAAACTTGGGTTGAAGAGCTATTAATCAACCAATAAAAAAAATGCTATTGTGTTTAAAAAAATAATATCTGTAGGGAAATGCGATACTAAATCGAAAATGAAACTACAAAAAAAAGACAATTAACAATTGACTTTTAGACAATTCTCAGAAATAAAAGATTAAGCGATTAGATGTGTAAGAAAAAACTTATGATTACAAATCACTGTTAAACAGAGTGCTACACAAAAAAATATTATATTTTTTCATATTTAGAAATAAGATAAAACACCATATACACTACAAAAAACAGTGGTAAAACTATTAACTGAGTAATGATGATATAATAAGGCCATTCTCCAAAATAATCTAAAATTGATGCAGATTTTGGTTTTTGATTGAGGTAAAAATAATTAGCATCGAGCAAATAATTGATGACAACAATTAAAACTACATATAACTGAAGCGCAAAAAATGATTTAAAAATACTTTTGAATTTTGGTTTCATTTTAAAAACAAAGACTGCATAAAATATAATACACAATAATCCTAAATGAACAATCCAATATCTAAAATAATCTAGACTAGGAAAGCCCATAGCTATGTCTGGAGTGATAACGCCTTGAATAGTTCCAGCTATAATCCAAAACACTAAAATTTCGAACATCCAATACTTTCTGTAGTAAGAAAATATAGGTATCAAAAGCGCTACCAAACTACATAAATAAAGCGGTAAATCGGTTTCTATATCATAGGATTTGAAACCAATGTGATATGCATGAAAACTAAAAACACTTAAAGATACTAAAACAGCTAAAGTGCTAAAAAGTCTGGTTTCTACTTTTTGATTTGAAGTGTGCTGAGCATATTTAATTAGCAATACAGAAAGTAATATAGCAATACAGATAGGTATAATGTGTTCAAGTGAACCAACCCTTACTCTTTGCAATGACAGAAAAGTTACTTGCATAAAGCAATATAACTAATTTGATTTACATACGCTGTTCTCTTGCCAACAAGGTATTTTTAAGTAACATTGCGATGGTCATTGGTCCAACACCTCCTGGAACAGGAGTGATGTAGCTCGCTTTTTTACTCACATTGTCAAAATCTACATCACCAGTAATTCTATAACCTTTAGGAGTCGTTTCATCTGGAACTCTTGTAATTCCGACATCAATAATAACTGCATCATCTTTGACCATTTCAGCCTTTAAAAAATTAGGCACTCCTAACGCTGATATTATAATATCTGCTTGTGATGTAATTTGAGTAATATTTTTAGTACGACTATGTGTGAGTGTTACTGTTGAGTTTCCTGGAAATCCTTTACGTCCCATTAAAATACTCATTGGCCTACCAACAATATGACTTCTTCCAATCACTACGGTATGTTTTCCTTGTGTTTCAACACCATAACGATCAATTAGTTCCAAAATCCCAAAAGGTGTTGCTGGAATAAATGTACTCATATCTAGAGCCATTTTTCCGAAGTTTTCAGGATGGAAACCATCTACATCTTTACTAGGATTAACAGCCATTAATACTTTTTGTGTATTAATTTGAGGCGGCAAAGGCAGCTGAATAATAAACCCATCTATATCATCATCCTGATTCAATTCTTCAATCTTATCTAACAACTCTATTTCACTGGTTGTATTAGACATACGAACCATAGTAGACTCAAAACCTACACGTTCACAAGCGCGAACCTTACTGCCAACATAAGTAAGACTTGCTCCATCATTACCAACAATAATAGCTGCTAAATGTGGTACTTTTTCACCTTTAGCTTTCATTTTATTGACTTGTTCAGCAATTTCATCTTTAATGTCATTACTTACTTTTTTACCGTCTAAGATTGTCATGTTGGTATATATTAATTACTTATTAGTATTGATAAAAAATTAACGCATTCCGCCTTTCATGGCTTGCATCATGGCTTTACCTTTTCCGCCTTGCATCATCTTCATCATTTTGCTCATTTGGTTGAATTGTTTCAACAACTGATTGACTTCCTGAACTGAAGTTCCTGAGCCTTTTCCAATACGTTTTTTTCGACTTGCATTTATAACGGAAGGATTTGAGCGTTCTTCAGGTGTCATCGAATGAATAATAGCTTCAATACCTTTAAAGGCATCATCGTCAATATCAATATCTTTCATCATTTTTCCAGCTCCAGGAATCATTCCGATAAGGTCTTTCATATTACCCATTTTCTTAATCTGCTGAATTTGCTTCAGAAAGTCATCAAAACCAAATTGATTTTTAGCTATTTTCTTTTGAATTTTCCTAGCTTCCTCTTCATCATATTGCTCCTGAGCTCTTTCAACAAGCGATACAACATCTCCCATTCCTAAAATACGATCTGCCATACGTGATGGATAGAACACATCAATAGCTTCCATCTTTTCACCTGTACCAATAAACTTAATTGGTTTATCTACAACCGACTTAATAGAAATCGCTGCTCCACCTCGAGTGTCACCATCTAATTTGGTTAGGATAACACCATCAAAATTCAAGATATCGTTAAACGCTTTTGCTGTATTAACAGCATCTTGACCTGTCATAGAATCAACAACAAAAAGTGTTTCTTGTGGCTGAATGGCTTTATGAATATTAGAAATTTCTGTCATCATTGCTTCATCTACAGCCAAACGACCAGCTGTATCAATAATGACGACATTATGACCATTAGCCTTTGCATGTGCTATACCTGCTTGAGCAATAGCAACTGGATCACTATTTCCTTTATCACTATAAACCTCAACATTAATTTGTTCTCCAACTACATGTAATTGATCAATTGCTGCAGGACGATACACATCACAAGCTACTAGTAATGGTTTTTTTGTTTTCTTATTTTTTAAATAATTTGCTAATTTTCCTGAAAAGGTAGTCTTACCAGAACCTTGAAGACCAGACATTAAAATCACGCTTGGTGCACCAGAAAGGTTAATTCCTTCGGCATCTCCTCCCATAAGCTCAGTAAGTTCATCTTTTACAAGCTTTACCATTAGTTGTCCAGGCTGTAAACTTGTAAGAACGTTTTGCCCTAAAGCTTTATCTTTTACTTTATTGGTAAACTCTTTAGCGATTTTAAAGTTAACATCGGCATCTAATAAAGCTCTTCGAACTTCTTTTAAAGTTTCAGCAACATTGACTTCTGTAATACTTCCATGTCCTTTTAAAACATGTAACGCCTTATCTAACTTTTCACTTAAATTATTAAACATAGTCTTTCTTCAAAATTAATTATTCACCTTAACTATTTTAGGTGCCATTGCAAAAATGCAAATTTAAGTATTTGTGATGTATTTATAAAGTGATGTTCTATAAAATACAGTATAAAAAAAGGATTGCTAAAACAGCAATCCTTTTTACCAACTAAAAACTAAAACTAAAATTTAAGCGGTTCAGTTTTATTAACTATTTATGAATTAAAAACAATAGAAATTTTAATTCGTTTTACAAGTTAAAACAGAATTTATATGTTTGTATCATTGTTTATTATATAACAATTAAACATAAAAATCACCTACCTTTACCTAAATTTAAAATTGCTTCAATTAACAAACTATGCCTAAACCGCTTAATGATAATATTTGCGAAGAACGGTTATTCTCTTCATTATTTTCAAAATACTCTGAAGATCTAAATAATTTCTTGTATTATAAGTTTGGAAGCACTCTTAGCCCACAAGATAAAGTTCAAGAAGCCTTTGTAAAACTCTGGGAGAATTGTGGAAAAATCTCACCTAACAAAGCCAAAAGTTTTTTATTTACTACAGCAAATAATTTAATGCTAAATGCTTATGCGCATCAAAAAGTTGTAAGAAAACACCAACAAATAAAACCCAAATTTAGTACTAATGAAACACCAGAATTCTTATTACAAGAAAAAGAATATCAGGACAAATTAAATAAAGCGATTTCTAATTTAACCGAAGCCCAGCGTGTCGCATTTTTAATGAATCGCGTTGAAGGAAAACGCTTTAAAGAGATTGCTGCATTGTTAGATATTTCGACCAAAGCTGTAGAAAAACGAATTTATGGTGCTTTAAAAAAATTAAGAGAAGACATTGATGAACTTTAAAATTAAAATTCTTAAAAATATAAGGGTAGGAATTTTATTCATATAGCTGTTATATAGATGTATACAAAATCATGAACAGAGAAAAACTCATACAAAAGTGGTTAGATCACGACCTAAATGCTCAAGAACTTGAAGCTTTTAAGCAGCTTGAAGATTATGAGTCATTAACCCAGTTAGACACTAACCTAAAGCACTTTAAAGCTCCAGAATATAATACCTCTGAGCAGTTAGAGCAGGTTTTAAACACCATAAAAACAACTCCAAAAAAGAACACAAATTGGCTATCTACAGCTATCAAAATAGCAGCAGTTTTCGTAATTTGCTTTGGAGTATATTTTTACACAACAACTTTAGATACTATTGTCAACACAGTAGCTTCTCAAAAGCAATCTATTGAATTACCAGACCATTCAAAAGTTGAGCTTAACGCTATGTCATCTCTTGCTTTTAATAAACATAGTTGGAATGATCAACGGGAAGTCTCTTTACAAGGTGAAGCTTTTTTTAAAGTTGCAAAAGGATCACGTTTTGATGTTAAAACCGATGAAGGTATTGTATCTGTTTTAGGAACTCAGTTTAATGTGAAACATCGTGAAAATTATTTTGAAGTAATTTGTTACGAAGGAAAAGTTGCCGTTACTCATAAAAACAATACTACTAAATTATCACCTGGAGATTCATTCTTTATCTTAGATGGGAAATTAATTACTACTGAAAAAGAAATTCAATCCGCTCCATATTGGTTACAAAATCAAAGTCGTTTTAAAAGTCTGCCTTATCGAGAAGTTATTGCAGAGTTTGAAAGACAACATGATGTTTTAATTTCTCTTGAAAATATTGACGATTCTCAATTATTTACAGGAAGTTTTACTCATAATGATATTGAAATTGCCTTAAAATCCATTACTTTACCGTTACATTTAACGTATAGTAAAACTGACAATATCATTACATTAAAGCGTGAGTAAGAAAGGTATCTTTTATCTTTTTATATTTTTATTTTTCTCTAGTATCAATAGCAGTATTGCTCAAGACACTAATGAAGACTTACAACCTCTTGCTAAAATTTTAATTGAATTAGAACCACAATACAGTATAAATTTCACTTATATTGATCAGACTATTGCAGATGTAATCATAAAAAAACCAAAAAGAGAACTCACTCTAGAAGCACTTTTAAATTATCTAAAAGCACAAACAAATCTTGATTTTATTATTATTGACGACCATAATATTGTTATTTCAAAACGCAATAATCCCTTAAGTAAATTTATTACTGAAAAACTAGAAGAGGTTGTCATCACAAATTATTTAACTAAAGGAATTTCGAAAAAAAGTGATGGTAAAATCGCTATAAAAACTAAAGATTTCGGCATTCTTCCTGGACTTATTGAGCCAGATATTTTACAAACTATTCAAGCGCTTCCTGGTATTTTAAGTGTTGATGAAACGGTTTCAAATATCAATGTTAGAGGAGGCACACATGACCAAAATCTTATTCTTTGGGATGGCATTAAAATGTATCAATCTGGACATTTCTTCGGATTAGTATCTGCATTCAATCCATATTTAACGACTGATATTAATGTCTCAAAAAATGGAACCAGTGTTATTTATGGTGATGGTGTTTCGAGTGTTATCGACATGCAACAGTCTAATAGTTTAGATCAAGACTTCAAGGCTGGAGCAGGCTTTAATCTCATTCATGCCGATGGATTTGCAAAAGTACCATTAACTCAAAAAGCCGAAATTCAATTATCAGCAAGACGTTCTGTTACCGATTTTATTTTTACACCAACCTACGACCAATATTTACAACGCGTGTTTCAGGACTCAGACTTTTCAAATTCACAACAAAATCCTACCTCTGTTGTATCTAATAACGAACGCTTTTATTTTTACGATGTTGCTACAAAATTGCTTTACGACGTTACAGATCAGGATCAAATTCGGTTTAATTTTTCAACCATTAATAACAGTTTAACCTACGATCAATTGTCTCTAGTAAACGAAGACGAATCATTGACAAATACTCTTGAACAAAATAATTTTGCTGCTGGAGTTCAATATTTAAAATATTGGAATAACAAACTCACTACGACTGCTCAAGTATATGTTTCTAATTACGATTTAAAAGCTACTAATTTTGATGTCATTAATAGTCAACGTCAAAATCAAGAAAACGAGGTTAGTGATTTTGGAATAAAGATTAATGCCATCAATCATGTTGACGACCACTTAAAATTACATGGTGGCTATCAGTTTAGCGAAGTTATTATTAGCAATTTTGAAGAACTCGACGTGCCTGATTTTACGAGCTTAGTTAAGGAAGTAAATCGCACACACTCCATTTATGGCGAAGCCGAATTTACTTCAGCAAATAAAAACACTTATGCAAGAATTGGACTAAGAGCCAATTACATCGAACAATTCTCCGAACTCTTTACAGAACCTAGACTTTCAGTAAGCCATAAGCTTAATAATAATTTTAGATTAGAATTTTTAGCAGAGTTTAAAAGTCAGACCACATCTCAAATCATCGACCTTCAAAATGACTTTTTAGGCATTGAAAAACGACGATGGATTTTATCTAACAACGAAGACATACCAATTATAAAAAGTACTCAAGGCGCTTTTGGTATTCACTATAATAAAAATCAATTATTCATTAGCGCTGAAGCTTTTATTAAAGATGTTGAAGGGATTACCAGTAGAAGTCAAGGGTTTCAAAACCAGTTTCAATTTATTAACGATACAGGAAAATATCAAGTAAAAGGTGTTGATTTTTTAATTAATAAACAATTTGAAACGTTTAGTACATGGTTAAGCTATTCGTATAGCAATAATGACTACACTTTTCAAAATTTAAACGATGGTAATACCTTTAGAAACAATTTAGATATTAGGCATGCGCTTACTTTTGCTGGCACTTACGTTGTAAACAATTTAAAACTAGCACTTGGTTTTAATTGGCATTCTGGTAAACCGACTACGCTTCCTTCAGAAATTCAAAATACAGCAAACTCTAATATTGAATACCAATCTCCAAATAGCAATAACCTAAGCAACTATTTTAGAACAGATATTTCGGCAACCTATAAATTAAAGTTTAGTAAAAAATTAGATGCTTCTATTGGAGCTTCTATCTGGAATTTACTTGACAGAAAGAATGTCATCAATACATATTTTGCTAGAGATGAAAATGATGACATTGTAACAATCGATAATTTGTCGTTAGGCATTACGCCAAACGTTAGTTTTAGAGTGCGTTTTTAATTTCTGAATAAAAAATAGTTTAGAAACAAACTTTTTAAAATGACTGAAGAGAAACTCACAAAATTAAAGTTTCCAATTGGTGAATTTTAAACTACATACGCTCAGGAACATCAACACCTAATAAACCAAATGCGTTTTTAATAACATTTGCAACTGTTTTAGACAATTGTACTCTAAATACTTTTTCGGTTTCTTTTTCTGCGCCTAAAATAGATACGTTTTGATAAAATGAATTGAACTCTTTCACCAACTCATAAGTATAGTTAGCAATTAAAGCAGGACTATGTTGTGCTGCTGCATTTTGAATCACCTCTGGAAATAATTCTAATTGCTTCAACAATTCTTTTTCTTTTTCATGAAGTACTATCTCTGCTAGGTTCAATATGGTATTTTCATTCACGTCAGATTTTCGTAAGATGGACTGAATTCTAGCATAAGTATACTGAATAAAAGGTCCAGTATTTCCTTGAAAGTCGATAGATTCTTTTGGATCAAACAAAATGCGCTTTTTAGGATCGACTTTCAGAATGAAATATTTTAAAGCACCCAATCCAATAGTCTTGTATAAGGTTTGTTTTTCAGAGTCTGAATAACCATCTAATTTACCAAGTTCTTTAGAAATTTCTTCAGCAGTTTGAGCCATTTCTACAATTAAATCATCAGCATCAACAACAGTGCCTTCTCTACTCTTCATTTTTCCTGAAGGCAAATCGACCATTCCGTAGCTTAAGTGATATAAATTTTTAGCCCATTCAAAACCTAACTTTTTTATAATTAAGAATAAGACTTGAAAATGATATTCTTGTTCATTTCCAACCGTATACACCATACCTCCAACATCTGGAAAATCTTTTACACGCTGAATCGCAGTTCCAATATCTTGTGTCATATACACTGCAGTTCCATCGCTACGCAATACAATTTTTTCGTCTAAACCATCTTCAGTAAGGTCACACCAAACAGAACCATCATCCTTCTTATAGAAAACACCAGTTTTTAAACCTTCGGCGACAAATTCTTTTCCCAGTAAATAGGTTTCACTTTCGTAGTATAATTGGTCAAAATCTACTCCTAAATTCTTATACGTTTCATTAAAGCCTTCATAAACCCAAGCATTCATTTTTTTCCAAAGCGCAACTGTCTCTGCATCTCCAGCTTCCCATTGTTGAAGCATTTGTTGAGCTTCTAATAATAAAGGCGCATTCTTCTTTGCGTCCTCTTCAGATTGTCCTTGAGATATTAAATCTTGAATTTCTGCTTTATATTCTTGGTCAAACTTTACGTAGTAATTTCCAACGAGCTTATCGCCTTTTAATCCAGTAGATTCTGGAGTTTCTCCGTTTCCGAAGCGCTTCCAAGCTAACATACTTTTACAAATATGAATGCCTCTGTCGTTAATGATTTGCGTTTTATAAACTTTCTTTCCTGAAGCTTTTAAAATTTCAGAAACACTATAACCCAATAAGTTATTTCTAATATGCCCTAAATGCAACGGCTTGTTAGTATTAGGCGAAGAATACTCAACCATGATAGCTTTTTCAGAAGCTAAAGGTGTTACAAATCCGAAGTTATTATTGTCTTTTATGCTATTGAAAAAATTGATAAAATGAACATCATTAATTTCAAGATTTAAAAATCCTTTGACCACATTAAAAGCTTTTACTTCAGCAACATACTCGACTAAATACTGTCCGATTTGCTCACCAATTTGAACAGGATTTCCTTTTACAACGCGCAACATAGGAAACACAACCACAGTAATATCTCCTGCAAATTCTTTTCGAGTGGCTTGAAATTCAACCGATTCTAATTCAGTACTATAAATTGATTGTATAGCCTGTTTTACATGATTTGAAAGTGTCTCCTGAAGATTCATTTTGTCTGTATTTATAAGTTTGCAAAGATAGGTTTTTTATTATTTTTTTATGACTCTCGCTTGCTTTTATTGATTATTTTAGAAGTCGATACAATCAATAATTTTATGGAACGACAAAAGCATTTATTACGAGGTATTCCAGTTTTAGCATCTTTAGATATCAAAAAAACTGTTGAATTTTATAAAACAAAACTCGGATTTAACCGTCTTGGTTATCTTGATGATAATTATGCTATTATTGCTCGAGATCAATTTGTAGTTCATTTTTGGAAGTGCAATGACAAAATTCATCCTGAAAATACCAGTTGTTATGTTGATGTTGAAGACATTGACATCTTATACGAAGAGCTAAAACTTCAAGACGTAATTCATCCTAATGGCACATTAGAAGACAAACCTTATGGCATGCGAGAATTTGCAATCTTGGATAGCGATGGAAACATGATTAAGTTTGGTCAAGAATTAAACACATAACACTGTTATTTCGATTTTTTTATTCAGTTTAAAGCTCAAAAAGCTTATTTTTTGCACTAAAAAACACCTCATACAAACCAAATCAAAACACTAACAATCAGTGTTTTGTGTTAAAAAATGCATTTCATCGACAAAAGTGTCGTTTTTCTATGATTTTTGCCGTTTATCTATTCGTCGATATTTAAAAAAAACTTAAAGACCACTTTATCTAATTTTTAGGTAATAAAACCCGAAAATTAGCATTTTAGAACCCTTTTATTCATTTTTGGTAAGCTATTAATCAAGAGTCCCAAATGTTGATGAAACTTAATATTCAATCATTATTGAGGTTGCCCTTGACTTTTTTAAACTTGTTTTCCCTTTCCCTCAAGGCTTATAATAAGTATTTAATTAACTCGGTAACTTTAAATACAACGCTATGAAACGGTTAATTACATTAGCTGTTTTATGTTCTTCGCTTTTTTGTTTTTCGCAAACAAATGAGATCGATAGTCTTACCATACAATTAGCTTATCAAAAACAAGATTCTTCTAAGGTAGATACATCATTGTATTTGATTAAAGCATTGTACAAAAGCAAGAACTTTAAAAAAGCACTTTTGTATATTGATCAAACCGAAAGACTTTCAAAGTTTTTAAACCATACTAAAGGCATTGCAGACGTTAATTACTACAAAGCATTAATCTATTCGCAAAAAGATGATTACTATAATGCTATTGATGGTTACAACAAATCAAGAAAGTATTATAAACAATTAGGAGACACTTTAGGCATTGCTAAAGTAAATAATAGTATAGGTCTAATAGAAATTAAACGAGGTAATTATAGTGTTGGTTTAGAAAACTCCTTATCTGCAATTCAAACGTTTGAAACTAGAAATCTTCTCGACGAACTAAGTTCGGCTTATAACAATTTAGCTGAAGCTTATTACAATACACATCAAGTAGATAAAGCTTTAGAGTTTAATATTAAAGCCTTAAATGTAAGAGAGCAACTTAAGGATAGTGCTGGAATTAAAACCTCAACCAAAAATATTGCGTCGCTATATTCTGACAGAAAAGAACACCGAAAAGCTATTGAGTATTACGAAAAAGTATTAATGCTATTAAATCCAGAACAAGACCAAGCTATAAGAGGCGAAGTGCTTCCAAAAATTGGTAGTGAGTATTTACAATTTAAAGATTATAATAAAGCTGCTCAATATTTAGTTGAAGGCTTAAAGTTTAATAGAAGAACAAAAAACAACGATGGTATTTTAAGAAGTTTGAATGCAATTGGTGAGTTGAATATGCTTCAAAAGAAAGTAAAACTAGCTGGAATTCAACTCAATGAAGCTTATACAATTGCTTCAAAAATTAATAATAAACCAGAGCTTTTAAAAAACTATCGATTACGAAAAGAGTTAGATTCTATTAATGGTAAGTTTCAAAATGCTTTCTTTTGGCAAGGCAAGTACTATTCATTAAAAGAAGAATTAGAAAAAGCAAAACAGCCTAAGATTCCTGTAGATACAAAAACCATCGTCAATGAAGTTATTGATACAACAAAAGATGATGAGTTCAACACTCTAGCAAAACAGGAAGAAAAAAAGAAAAATGAAGAATACATAAAAAAGCTAAAAGCTATTGCTTACGTTTTAATAGCAGCCTTTTTAATTGTGACTACTATATTACTTCTTATGCATTTAAAGCGTAGAGGTTCCTTAAAAACAAACAGAGCATTACAAGCTAAAAATGAGCAAATACAATTACAAAATGAAGTGCTTTCTGAGCAAAATAAAAACTTAGAAGACATTAATAAAGTCAAAGATCGTTTGTTTTCAATTGTATCTCACGACTTAAAAGATTCAATTTCTTCAATTAAAGGATTTATAGACCTTTTAAAAGAAGATAGCATCTCACGCGAAGAATTTTACGATTTAATTCCAGAATTAAGTGAAAATGCAGACAATGCATCATCATTACTTTTCAATCTTTTAAATTGGTCTAAGTCGCAAATGCAAAACCTTAAACCAAAAGCCGAATTGTTTAATATTCAAGAAGTATTCCAAAATAAAATGGCACTTGTTGAGCAAAAGGTGGAACAAAAACGTATTGTTCTTATTGACGAATCTCATAGAGATTTTATTTATGCAGACAAAAGCATGATCGAAATTGTAATACAAAACTTAATCACGAATGCAGTTAAGTTTACACGTGTTGGAGATGTTATTACAGTTTCTAATAACGATCACGATGGAAACTGTTTAATATGTGTTGAAGATACTGGAGTTGGAATCTCTCGTGAAAATGTTGATAAGTTATTTCAAAACGGAACCTTTACAACTAGAGGTACTGATAATGAAAAAGGAACTGGTTTAGGACTAAGCATTTGTAAAGAATTGGTAGAGTTAAATAATGGTCGTATTTGGGTGGAAAGCACACCAAATGTTGGTACAAAGTTCTATGTTGAGCTTCCCAAAAAAAGACCTGTTGAATCTTAGTATTTTGTGTATCTTAGCACAAAATCAATCTAACATGAAACGTATTATTTTATCTCTTGCTATTCTAACACTAGTTTTTAGTTGTAAAAATTCTGAAAAAACACCTGAAACTACTGAAACAACTAAAGCTAATCATCTTGAAGAGTTATTTGGCATGATGCAAGGTTCATTCAATTCTGAAATCCAAGCTGAACTTGACTCAACCTATTTTAATATTTCGCTACATATGTATCCTATTTGGGAAGATAAAGGCAATTATTTATATGTAGAACAAGCTTTAAATGCTAGACAAAATAAACCTTACAGACAACGCATTTATGAAGTTACTCAAGTAAATGATAGTATGTTCAGTTCTGCAATTTATACTATTGAGCATGATTCATTATGGATTGGCAAATGGAAAACTCCAAAAGCATTTGATTCATTATCTATAAATCAAGTTGCAAAAAAAGAAGGCTGCGAAGTTATACTTAAGCGCATTGACAAAGACTACTACAAAGGTCAAACTGGAGAAAAAACATGTGAAAGCACATTATATGGAGCGTCTTATGCTACCAGTGAAGTTGAAATTTTTTCAGATAAAATCATCTCTTGGGATCGTGGCTTTGATGACAAAGGCGAACATATTTGGGGAGCCGAAAAAGGTGGCTATATTTTTAATAAGCTGGATTAATAAAATCCTAAATAGCATGTGTTAGACAGATTAACATTTTATGAACAAAATATTTCCTCTTATTTTTGCTCTTACAGGCTTCTTATTTACTACTCAAAACTGTAATACTGTAAAAACCGGAACTTATATTATTGAAAATGAAAACTATGGATTTTCAGTACTTATAAGAAAAGAATCTTCTCAAGAAGAAATAATTGAACAGTTAGGTATTCACTCTAAATTTGATTTAATATGGATTGATGAATGCAACTATGCTCTTTTTAATAGAACTATATTAAAAGGTAGTGATATGTTTCCTAAAGCAAAAAAAACAGACACACTTTTTATTGAAGTTATAGGAGTCTCTTCAACTGGATATGAATTTCGTGCCACTTCTAATTTTTCAAATTTTGTAAGCACAGGATTTGCTAAAACAGACAAATAAAATAGTAGTTGAAAGTTGTACAATCAAATCATTCTGATAGCATACAAACTACACTTTAGGTAAAAACACTTCTGCCATCATACAACGAGCACTTCCTCCTCCACAGGTTTCTATAGTTTCTAGAGAACTTGATAAAATAGGACAATAGTGTTCTATGGTTTGTACTTGCTTTGGCGTGAGACTATCATGAGCCGCTTTACTCATTACTAGATATCGTTGATTGTTATCACCTTGAACTTGTAACATGTTTCCTGCAAACTGATGCATTTGCGCTTCAGATATCTCAATGATAGCTTTACCATCTTGCTTAAGATGTTTAACCACATTTTTACGTTCCTTTTTATCATCAATACAATCCAAACATATTACTGCAAATTTTTCGGCCAAACACATCATGACATTTGTATGATATATTGGCAAACGCTGTCCTTCAACTGTTTGATTAGCAGTGAAAATCACTGGAGTACATTCAAAATCTTCACAAAACTCAATCACTAAATCTTCATCAGCACGAGCAGATAAGGCACAATACACTTTTGAATTAACACGATCTATCAGTAAGCTTCCAGTACCTTCAAGAAAGAGACCTTCAGCTTCAGCACTAGTATAATCAACAATGTTTTCAATTAAAAACCCTTCTTCTTCTAAACGAATAAATACATCTTCACGACGTTCTTTTCTTCTATTTTCAGCAAACATTGGATACATCACCACAGTGCCATCATCATGAAAACTTACCCAATTATTAGGAAATATAGAATCTGGAGTATCTGCTAATTTATCATCTTCAACAACGATAACTTGTACTCCAACTGCTCTTAATTTTTCTACAAAAGCATCAAACTCTGCTTGAGCTTTTGTATTGATCTCAGCATTTTTAATAGCTAAGTCTTCTTGAAAATAATTGTTTACAGCAGTTTGCTCATTCATCCTGAAATTCACAGGACGAATCATTAATATAGTGTTTGTTGTTTGCGGCATATTGTAAGAATGATATGCACAAAATTAGTATTTTTTATGATTGAAAAGCTTAATAATTAACACAAAAATATAGTCCTTAAAAATTAAATCACATCTCTTTTATATTTCTGGTCATTGAGCCAATCTAAAGCCTCTTCTCTATCTACAAAAATTTTAATATTCTCTCTTCCTTTTAAGCTAATAATGGTTTTGGTTGCTAAAGTACTTCCTAATGTTCCTACTAATACTGCCATATGATCAATTTCTTCAAGATTAGCTATAATTTTTTGTGCTTCAAAGGTATAGGAATAAGAGTGTTTTTTATTAATTAAAAGCGAAAATGGTGCCTTAAGATGTGAGAGTAAAAAATCATGATATGCATCCACTAAATGCTCATCCATTTCTATACCTTCATCTATTATAACTTCAGCTAGATGATTATTGATAGTGATGATTGTACCGAAGGAAAGTTTATAAACTTTTTCATCTTGTGTCATTGTATGTTATTTTAAAGGGATTGCTTAAAATTATGACAAAAAATTAAGGAGAGCACAGTTTTTTTGCAAAACAATTCATAACATATTAACATAAATACTTAAACAGCTAATTAACAGACGCATTTTTTTTAATTAAGTTTGATAATCAAAAATCACATTATGAAAAAGATTTTTTTATTACTTATACTTCTTACATCCTGTACCTCATCAAAGAAGAATGAAATCAGTATAAATTTCACAACAATTTTTGAAAGATCAAATGGTACTGAAACTGCAACTTATGACGATGTTATATCGTTTTATTCAAATCTTGCTGAAACCTATCCTGAAATTTCTATAAAAGCAATTGGCGAAACCGATTCAGGGAAACCACTTCATATAGTAACATTGAATCCAAATTTGGAATTCGATTTTGAGTCTATTAGAAAAAATAAGAAACGAATACTCCTCATTAATAACGGAATTCATCCTGGAGAACCTGATGGCATTGATGCGACTATGCTCTTGTTTAGAGATATTGTTCAAGGTACAATTAAAATGCCTGAACAAACCGTTTTGGTTACTATTCCAATATACAATATTGGCGGAAGTCTTAATCGCAATTCAACCACAAGAACCAATCAAAACGGCCCTTTAGAATATGGATTTAGAGGCAATGCTCGTAACTACGATTTAAACAGAGATTTTATTAAATGTGATACTAAAAACGCGAAAACTTTTGCTAAAATTTACCATTTAGTACAACCTGATGTATTTATCGATAATCATGTAAGCAATGGCGCAGATTATCAATATACGCTTACACATCTGTTTACACAACACAACAAATTAGGTGGTAGTTTAGGTCAATTTTTACATACTGAAATGATGCCTCAACTAGAACAAAAATTGAAAGACAAAAATTGGGACATTACGCCTTATGTAAATGTATTTAACAGAACACCAGAGAAAGGATTTAACCAATTTATGGACCATCCAAGATACTCTACTGGTTACACAACGCTGTTTAACACTTTAGGTATGATGGTGGAAACACACATGTTAAAACCATATAAACAACGTGTTGAAGGCACTTACGAGCTTATGAAAAGTATGATCGAAATTACTGAAACTGAAGGTGACAAAATTGCAAAATTAAGAAAAAATGCTACTGAAGAATTTCAGAATAAAACAAGATATCCTATTCAATGGACAATAGATTCGACCAAATCTAGCACATTAAAATTTAAAGGCTATGAAGGTGAATTCACAGATAGTAAAATAACAGGCTTTAAACGACTAAAATATGATTCTGCTAAGCCGTTTACAAAAGATGTTATCTATAAAAACTATATGGTTTCTACTTTAGAAATCGACATTCCTAAAGCCTACATCATTCCTCAAGGTTGGTGGACAATTATTGATGTATTGAAATTGAATCACGTAGAAATGACTCCATTAAAAAAGGACTCAACGCTAACGGTTTCTTCGTATAAAATTAAAGATTACAACACTAGAACCCAAGCATACGAAGGCCATTATCCGCATTACAATGTTAGCTTAAACACTTCCAAAGAACAAATCTCTTTTGCTAAAGGAGATTATATTGTTTACACCAATCAAAATGCCATAAGATATATTATTGAAACGCTTGAACCACAAGCTCCTGACTCGTTTTTTAATTGGAATTTTTTTGATACCATCTTACAACAAAAAGAAGGGTTCTCTCCATATGTTTGGGAAGATAAAGCACTTGAAATTTTAGCTGCACAACCAGAACTTGAAAACAAATTCAATTTGAAAAAAAATAGCGACCAAGATTTTGCTAAAAATTGGTATGCGCAATTAGATTGGCTTCACAAACAAAGTAAAAATTATGAAAAAGCGCATTTACAATATCCTGTTTACAAGTTATTTGAATAAGTTGCTAAATTAAAGACTTAATATTAGCATAACTATTGTCGAGTGCTTCTTGAGATGCTTTAGCGTTTAACCAAGCTACTTTAGTAATACCTTCGTTTTCCTGTGGCATCAAACCACCACTAAATGATGTTTTCATTTCAAACCAATAGGTAATCTTAATTTTGTGTTTACCATTACGCTTAAAAATATGATAGGTCGTTTCAAGAGGTTTAGTAATTGACAAACCAGACACTCCTGTTTCCTCCTCTACTTCTCTTAAGGCTGTTTCTTCTATCGATTCTTTTCTTTCGGCTTTACCTTTAGGCAAATCCCATTTTCCGTTTCTAAAAATAAAAAGAACATCACCATCATCATTAATAACTTTTCCTCCTCCAGCAATAACATTAGGTAATTTTTTCAAGAATTTACTAAGTAAATTATCTTCCTTTTTACCAATGAGTCTTACTTCTTCAAGAGAAGTTGTATTCAATTCTTTTATAACCTTGCCTATATTAACCGTAGACAACAGGTAATTTTTAAAATTGTGTTCCTTACTAACCTCAGTGGTTAGAATTATAGGTTTGTGATTTACAAAAATGCAATGCATCTAATTGGTCATAGTATTTGGAATGTAAAAATATCATTTTTTAAAGGACAATACCTTATTTTAAAATTAATTTTTATTTGATATTTGAAAACAAATTAGGTCAAATTTATGTAGTTTTGCAGCATGATTTTTGACAAAGAAACCGCGAAACAAACAGCAGAAGTTTTACTACAAATTAATGCTATAAAATTACAACCAAACAACCCTTTTACTTGGGCTTCTGGTTGGAAATCTCCAATTTATTGTGACAATAGAATTGTACTTTCATTTCCTAAAATTAGAAACTACATTCGCACTACTATGGCTAAGCAAATTGAAGCAAAATATGGTAATATTGATGCCATTGCTGGTGTTGCTACTGGTGCAATTGGAATTGGCATTTTAGTTGCTGAAGAACTTGGACTTCCTTTTGTTTATGTTAGACCAGAAGCAAAATCACATGGTCGTCAAAATCAAATTGAAGGTTTTATTGAAAGCGGACAAAATGTGGTTGTGGTTGAAGATTTAATCAGCACTGGAAAAAGCAGTCTTAACGCTGTAAAAGCTTTACAAGAAGCTAATGTTAATGTTAAAGGCATGGTGGCTATTTTTTCTTACGGATTTGAAATTGCACGTGAAAATTTTGAAAAAGCTCAAGTTGCCTTAAACACCTTAAGCAATTATGAAAATTTATTAGAACAAGCCTTAGATACCAATTATATTACTTCAAAAGAGCAAGACATTTTAGCACTTTGGAATGCCAATCCGAGTGAATGGAACGGATTTTGAATACCTCTAAAGAAATTAAAATTATAAAGAATGAATTTAGAATCACCTAAAACAACTATACCTAAATCGGCTAATGATACGTTTAACTTCTTATCTGATATAAAAAACTTCGAAAAACTAATGCCAGAAAACATTAGCAAATTTGAAGTTCTTGATGATGACAAGTTTCTCTTTGCTTTAAAAGGCATGCCAGAAATTGTACTTAAAAAGAAAGAAGTTATCTCTCCAAACAAAATCGTATTAGGAGCTGCTGGAGGCAAGTTAGACTTTTCACTTACTGCTAATATAACTGAGGTTGATGACAACACAAGTGAAGCTCAATTGAATTTTGAAGGCGAATTTAATGCCATGATGGCAATGATGATTAAAGGTCCAATTACTAAGTTTATTGAAACTTTGTCAACTAATATTTCAAAAGCTATTTAGTATAGCAATTGAACCTCTTTAAGTTCAAACAACTTTAAAACATCATTTTCAACCAATACTTGAAGATGACCAGATTTACTTACGCCTTTAATGTAGCCTGTAAATAAATTATCCTTTTTATCTTTAAACGTTGAAGGCTTATTCTTTCTAAACAATTTGCTTTCATAAGCTTGTTTTAACGCTTTAAACGATTTTGATGCAATAAACGAAAAGTAATGCTTCATTTGGTTTAAAACTTCTTGAAGCACTTCTTCTGTATCAAAATATTGACCTGAAATTAAAGTCATAGATGTAGCATTTGGCAAATCTTTGAATGACGTTTGGTTTATATTAATCCCAATTCCAATAATAGATGACTTTATTTTGTTTTGTTTTATGACATTTTCAATCAAAATTCCGCAAAGCTTTTGTTGTTCTGACAAAATGTCGTTAGGCCATTTAATCTTGAGAGTGCGCATTTGAAAGGTTTTTAAAGCATCAAAAACAGCCAATGACACAGCCATACTAATATAAAACTGTTGTTCAATATTTAAGTCATTTACTTCTTTAAAGACACTAAACATAAGGTTTTTAGCATTTTCAGATTGCCAATGTGTGCCCATTTGCCCACGACCATTAGTTTGATGTTCGGTAACAACAACCGTAAAATCATCAATAGATTCTTCTGCACTAAGCTTGCGCAAAAACGAATTTGTAGAGTCAATGGCATTAAGTTTGATGATACGCATATAGTGTGCTAAAAAACTTTAAGAATTTCTTATTAAGTATTAATCTGAATAAGACTAAAAAAAATAATAACTTTGCACAAAATTAAATCAATTTAATGGCGAAAAAAAATACGAGCCCAGACGAACTTATAGCAACAGTAATTGCTGGAATTGAAGATGTAAAAGGAAAGGAAATTACAATTCTAGATTTAAGAGAAATTGAGAATACAGTTTGTGATTATTTCATTATTTGTGAAGGAACTTCGAATACCCAAGTTAACGCCATAGTAAATTCTATACAAAAAAAGGTAAGTAAAGAGCATAGAGATAATCCTTGGCATGTTGAAGGTGTTGATAATGCCGAATGGGTTTTAATGGATTATGTGAATATCGTTGTACATGTGTTTCAAAAACACATTAGATCTTATTACGACATTGAAAGTCTTTGGGGAGATGCAAAAACAACTGTAATCGAGACTAGTTACTAATAAAATTAACCACATAGTGGTATCTATAAATAATGGCAAAAGACAATAAAAACTTAAACAAGAAACCTAAATTAAATCCGTATTGGATTTACGGCATTATCATCGCAGCATTTTTAGGTATTCAATTATTTTCGGGTGGATTTGGTGGATCTACATCAAAAAAAATAAACCCTTCAGAATTTTTTGAATACTTAAACCAAGGTGATGTTGCACGACTTGTAATTGTTAACAGACAAGAAGCTAGAGTTTACTTGACTAAAGAAGCGCTTCAGCAAGAAATACATAAAAAATCGAAACCAAACAATTTATTACCTTCTGTAACTCCACAACCAAATTATACATTTGAGTTTGGTGAATTAGAATTATTTCAGAAGAAAATAGAAGACGTCACTAAAGAGAATAATAACATTGATGTTCCTGTATCTTTTGTTACTGAAGAAAATCATTTAGGAAACTTTTTGTTTTCATTATTGCCTTTTATTTTAATTATTGGTGTTTGGATTTTTATCATGAGACGAATGTCTGGTGGAGCTGGTGGTGGAGCTGGTGGACAAATTTTCAATATCGGAAAATCTAAAGCCAAACTATTTGATGAAAAAACCGATATCAAAACCTCATTTAAAGATGTTGCTGGCTTAGAAGGTGCAAAAGAAGAAGTACAAGAAATTGTAGACTTCCTTAAAAACCCTGAAAAATACACTTCATTAGGAGGTAAAATTCCTAAAGGTGCTTTATTAGTTGGTCAACCAGGAACAGGTAAAACCTTATTAGCAAAAGCTGTTGCAGGTGAAGCAAAAGTTCCTTTTTTCTCCTTATCTGGTTCAGATTTTGTTGAAATGTTTGTTGGTGTTGGTGCTTCTAGAGTTCGTGATTTATTTAAACAAGCTAAGGAAAAATCACCAGCTATTATTTTTATAGATGAAATTGATGCTATTGGTAGAGCTCGTGGAAAAAGTAATTTTTCTGGTTCTAATGATGAACGTGAAAATACTCTAAACCAATTACTTACCGAAATGGATGGTTTTGGCACTAATACAAACGTAATTGTATTGGCTGCAACAAACAGAGCAGATGTGCTTGATAAAGCACTTATGCGTGCTGGACGATTTGATAGACAAATTTTTGTTGACCTTCCTGATGTTAGAGAACGTAAAGAAATTTTTGAAGTTCACCTAAGACCTATCAAACAATCTGAAAAATTAGATGTCGATTTCCTAGCCAAGCAAACACCAGGTTTTTCTGGTGCTGATATTGCAAACGTATGTAATGAAGCTGCTCTTATTGCTGCTCGTAATGGCAAAAAAGCGGTTGGAAAACAAGACTTTTTAGATGCTGTAGATAGAATTGTAGGTGGTCTTGAAAAGAAAAATAAAATCATTACTAAAGAAGAGAAAAAAGCCATCGCATTTCACGAAGCTGGTCATGCTACTGTAAGCTGGATGTTAGAACATGCTGCACCTTTAGTAAAAGTAACCATTGTACCTCGTGGACAATCTCTTGGAGCTGCTTGGTATTTACCTGAAGAACGTTTAATTGTGCGTCCTGAGCAAATGCTAGACGAAATGTGTGCTGCCTTAGGTGGTAGAGCTGCCGAAAAAGTGATCTTTAATAAAATTTCTACAGGTGCATTAAGTGATCTTGAAAAAGTAACCAAACAAGCAAGAGCAATGGTAACTATTTATGGCTTGAGTGATAAAGTTGGTAACTTAACGTATTATGATTCTTCAGGACAATCTGAATATGGTTTTACAAAACCTTATAGCGAGCAAACTGCCGAATTGATAGACAAAGAAATTTCAGACATCATTGAAAAGCAGTACCAACGTGCCATTAATTTGTTAGAGCAACACAAAGACAAATTAACCGAATTGGCTGAAGTGCTTCTTGAGAAGGAAGTTATCTTTAAAGATAATCTTGAAAAGATTTTTGGAAAACGCCCTTTTGAAAAACAAGAACTAGTTGAACCAAAAAATAGCACGATAACTCAAAATTTAGAAGCATCAAAATCTGAAGAAGAGTAAATGCCTAAAACCTTATAAAAAACTTAAATTAATGAACCATTAATTTAAGTTTTTTTATATTTGATAAATACTATATTAAATCTAGATTAATAGTAATTCTTTAAATGAGTCTATTTCGTAAAATCTTCGGTTTAAAAGACACACCTGAAGACCACATAAAAAGCGAAGAGAGAGGCAAATATATGCCAGAAATAAAGCTGCCCATAGACGAACAATTCACAATAAATTTTAAAGCAAATGGAGGTAAATTCTTGTATTGTGAAAATATGCAAGAAGTAAATACTAGCCTTAAAAACATACTTGAAGAAAATAATTGGAACGACCAAAACGTATTAATTTTTGACGAACGCCTTAATGATATGTTTAAAGACTTCAATCTCAAGTCTACTAAAGTAGTTTCAGAAAGCACTTATTTTCTCTCAACTTGTGAATACCTTATATCAGACGATGGCTCACTTTTAATTTCTTCTAATCAAATTGCAGAAAAAAAATTAAAAGAGTTGCCTACTAACTTTATTATATATGCAACTACTAGTCAGTTTGTTCAAAATATTGGTGAAGGCTTAAGAGGTATAAAAGGAAAAAACAAAGACAAAATTCCAACAAACATTACCACAATTAAACACTTCAAAACGATTGAAGACAAAGATTTTCTTACCTATGGAAGTAGCTCAAAAAATTTATATTTGCTACTATTAGAAGATTTATAGATGAAAGAAATCCTTACACGATCATTCTCTGGACTATTATATGTTATACTTCTTATCACTGCTTTGTATTGGCAACATGCATCTATAATTCTCTTTTTCCTTTTTGGCCTAGTCGCTTTAGCTGAATTAAAAAAGCTAATCAACCTTAAGAGTTTTTTTCCATATATCGTATTTACAATTTTATATTTAGGATTTGCCTATTGGAAACTTATTTCTAACACATCAAGAGGTCATGACGAAGCCACACAAATTTTATTAGTGATCACCATCTTTGTACAGCTTATTCTGATAAAAGATCTATTTTCTGAAAAAACCATTCCTTTATTTGAATCCAAACGTTTTATCATTACCACATTTTACCTCTCAAGTGGCTTTGTGTTTTTAATTTCCATCGCAAATTTTAATCAAACCTTTACACCTCTTTTACTATTAGGCGCTTTTATTCTAGTTTGGGTTAATGACACTTTTGCCTTTTTGGTAGGAAAAAACTTTGGTAAGCAGAAACTATTCCCAAGTATTTCACCAAAAAAAACGGTTGAAGGTTTTCTAGGAGGTTTATTCTTTTCTTGCATTGCAAGCTATTTTATTGCAGAGTTTACCGAAACTCTAAACTTTACTAACTGGCTTATTCTTGCCATTATCATTAGTGTTTTCGGAACTATAGGTGATTTAATCGAATCTAAATTTAAACGCCAAGCTAATGTAAAAGATAGTGGTGTTATTATGCCAGGACATGGTGGTTTATTAGATCGTTTGGATAGTATTATCTTTGCTGCACCATTTATATTTTTATTTTTAAGACTCATTACCTATGTTTCATAAAGAAGGTTACAAAATTATTACTATAACACTAGTTCTTGTTATTGCAGGAATATTAGCTATTGATTGGTTTATTGAAATAGAATGGCTTAGACTTTTGCTATCTATAACATTTTTGGTGTTTCTTATTTTAATCTTACAATTTTTTAGAAACCCTAAGCGTCACACCAAACTTGAAGACCACACTGCTGTGTCTCCTGTAGATGGAAAAGTGGTTGTAATTGAAGAGGTATTTGAAAAAGAAGTCTTTAACGACAAACGCATTCAAGTATCTGTTTTCATGTCACCTATTAATGTGCATGTTACACGATATCCAATTAGTGGTAAAGTGAGTTACAGCAAATACCATCCAGGAAAATATCTCGTCGCTTGGCATCCTAAAGCTAGTGAAGAAAATGAACGTACTACTGTTGTTGTTGACAATAAAAATTTCGGTCAAATATTATATCGTCAAATTGCTGGTGCTTTAGCAAAACGTATTGTAAATTATGCTAAAGTTAATGATGATGCCATTCAAGGTACAGATTCTGGGTTTATTAAATTTGGAAGTCGAGTAGATTTGTTTTTACCTTTAGATGCAGATATTAAAGTAAAACTCAACCAAAAAGTAAGAGGAGGCGAAAGTATTATTGCAGAAAAAAAATGACTTCAGAAGAATTAGATATCGCTTTTAAAGATGCTGTTGAACGAATTAATGCGTACACAGAACCATTGCCAGCAGATTTCCTTCTTCGCTTATACGCTTATTATAAAAAAGCAACCAATAATTATGGTCGACCTAGTAGTAGAAAACCTATTATAAATGCTTTTAAGACTAATGCATTGTTTCAAGTTCAAGACGTCACTGAAGATGAGGCAAAAAAAATATACATCGAGTTAGTCAATAATTATTTTTTATACAGAAAATAAGAGTTTATTCTAACGTTTTATAAAAGTATCAATGCCAAAAATCAGCCAACCCATTCAATTTTCTTGTGGCGCAAAGATGCCTAATCGGTTTATGTTAGCTCCTATGACTAATACCCAAAGTCATGAAGATGGCACATTATCTAATGAAGAATATCATTGGTTAGTGATGCGAGCAAAAGGTGGATTTGGTTTAACCATGACTTGTGCTTCTCACGTGCAAGCTAACGGAAAGGGATTTCCTGGACAACTTGGCATTTTTTCTGATAAACATATTGAAGGTCACACACGTTTAGCTAATGGTATTAAAACTCAAGGAAGTTTAGCGGTTGTACAATTACATCATGCTGGCATGCGTTCACCTGAAGATTTAATTGATGGACAACCAGTGTCTGCTTCAAACATTAAAAAATATAACACTCGTAGTTTATCGTTAGAAGAGATTCACCAACTTAAAGACGATTTTATAGCTGCAGCAATTAGAGCAAAACAAAGCGGTTACGATGGCGTTGAAGTACATGGAGCTCATGGTTATATTTTAACTCAGTTTTTAAGTTCAAAAATCAATTCTCGAACTGATAATTATGGTGGAAGTTTAGAAAACAGAGCACGTTTACTTTTTGAAATCACTAATGGCATTCGAGCTGCTTGTGGTTCTGATTTTTTATTGGGTGTTCGACTATCTCCTGAACGGTTTGGTATGAAACTCAAAGAAATTACAACCATTTGTAAACGCTTTATCGATGAAGATCAAATAGATTTCTTAGACATTTCACTTTGGGATTGTTTTAAATATCCTGAAGAAAATGAGCACAAAGACCAAACCTTGCTAGAACATTTCACCAATATTGATTTTAAAAACGTTAAACTAACAGTTGCTGGACATATTAGAACTGCAAAAGACGTAAAAAACATACTCGATACTAAAGTCGATTTTGTAACGATTGGTCGAACTGCTATTCTACACCACGATTTTCCTAAACAAGTTTTAGCCAATTCAAATTTTGAACCAACTCCTACTCCAGTCACTAAAAACTATTTACACAATGAAGGTTTGAGTGATAAATTTGTAACGTATATGAAGCGTTGGGAAGGATTTGTAGTTGAAAACTAATTAACTCTTATACGTAGTTCTACGTATAGATATCATCTTGAAAATTATTAACTTAGTTAATAATATGGAAGCATTTCCGTATCTTACTTATTAGCAAATTTTAATCAAAGACATTAATTATGAATAAGCTTCTAAAATTCAGTTTTCTTATTATACTATCTTGTTTCTTTTTTAACTGTTCATCCGATGATGATAACAGTGATAATTGCCCAGAAAATATGATAGTTGATATTAACGATCCAGAAAGTATCGCTCAAGCAGAAGCATGTGGCTTAGAACCTGCAGGACCTCTTGGTCGTTTATCTAATTCTGATAGTTATGAAAATTTATATATTTATGAATAAATCTAATTTCATAGCCTTTAAATAAAAATTAATAGAATTTGCTAATTTGTTTTTGCTCAAAAAATCCTGCAAATTTTCATCTAGTTGGTTGTCTTTTTTCCATTTTGTTTAGTGAGCACAACACAAACCACACACAAAAATCGGTTAAACGAATTCACAATCTAATCCCTTATTAAAGGCATTGTACTACAACGCAACAAACCTTCTTGTTTTGCTATTTCTGCATAAGGTACTTCTTCAACTGTAAATCCATTATCACGAAGCCAAGTGTTTAATCTGGTGAAATTACGTTCAGAAATAATAACCTCTTCAGAAATGGAAAAGATATTACTATTCATGTTATACATTTCCTCTTTGGTTATTTCAAACACGTTTTCCTTTCCGAAAAAATCAGCCAACCATTGGTATTCACTTTCTACAAGAAATCCGTTTTTATGAATAATGGCTTTGTCTTTCCCAATAGGCTGAAAACAACAGTCTAAATGCAACGCATTGTCTTTAGGTTCAGTATTAGATTTACGCAACTCAAAGGATTTGACTGTTTTATGAGGAAACAATTCTTGAATGGCAATTACAGCATCCATATTAGTACGAGCAGTAATATAATTTGAATAATCTTCACCAGAATAGGTGCCAATAAAAATATAGTCATTCCAAGGCATCACGTCTCCTCCTTCAACATGACATTCTTCAGGCAACGTGATTCGGTTTTCTTTCGGAATTTGATTCCAAACGTGCTCTACAGCTTCAATCTCACGATCGCGATCAGGCAATATATTTGCAAAGACAAACTTATCATCAATAACAAATGAAATATCTCTGGCAAAAATTTGATTGTAATCTTTAATAATTTCTGGTCGATATACTTTGACATCATACTTTTTTAAGACTTCAGCAACAGCTTCCATTTCTTTAACCATATCGACTTCTTTAGGATAGGTTCCTGCTTTGATATGTTCGGCAGATTTTGGATCGTAAGTGTCTTGTAATTTGGGTGTTGGACCATTGCTTTCTGCGGTTCCTAAAACTACTGCTCGAAGACGAGAAGTTTCATTTTGAATGTGAGGTTGTATCATAGTGACAAATATAAAAAAAGCTTCATAATCTCTTATGAAGCTTTATATCTTAAATGAAAGAAACTATCTTTCGTTTATAGTTTTAAATGGTCTGTAAGTTTCTCCAGTGTATAATTGACGTGGACGACCAATTGGTTCTTTACGTAAACGCATTTCACGCCATTGTGAAATCCAACCAGGTAAACGTCCTAAAGCAAACATTACTGTAAACATTTCAACAGGAATTCCCATAGCTCTGTAAATGATACCTGAGTAAAAATCGACATTTGGATATAATTTTCTATCTACAAAATACGGATCTTCTAAAGCCTCTTTTTCTAAACCTTTAGCAATATCTAGAATTGGATCTTCAACACCTAAATCACCTAAAACCTCGTCTGCCGCTACTTTAATAATTTTTGCTCTAGGATCGAAGTTTTTATACACGCGATGACCAAATCCCATTAAACGGAATGGATCTTCTTTGTCTTTTGCCTTTGCCATATACTTTTTAGTATCTCCTCCATCTTCTTTTATAGCTTCCAACATTTCTAAAACCGCTTGATTTGCGCCTCCATGAAGTGGTCCCCAAAGTGCAGAGATTCCAGCTGCCAATGATACAAATAAACCAGCATGTGATGATCCTGTAATTCTAACTGTTGATGTAGAACAATTTTGCTCGTGATCTGCATGAAGAATTAATAACTTATCAAGTGCATTTACCAAAATTTCGTTTTGCTCATACTCTGTACCTGGTCTTTTGAACATCATTTTTAAAACGTTCTCAACATATCCTAAACTATCATCACCATACTCTAAAGGTAAGCCTTGTTTTTTACGCATCGTCCAAGCAACCAATACTGGGAATTTTCCTAAAATACGTACAATAGCGTTATACATATCTTCCTCAGATTCTACATCTACTGATGAAGGATTAAACGCTGTTAAAGCACTCGTTAGCGAAGATAACACTCCCATTGGGTGAGCCGACTTTGGAAAAGCTTCAATAATTTTCTTTACATCATCATCTACTACTGAATGATGCTTAATATCTGAATGAAATATATCAAGCTCTTCTTGTGTTGGCAATTCTCCAAAAATAAGAAGGTAAGCTACTTCTAAAAAATCGGCTTTTTCAGCTAACTCTTCAATAGAATAACCTCGATATCTTAAAATTCCTTTTTCTCCATCAAGAAAAGTAATAGCACTTTCACAACTTCCTGTGTTTTTATAACCTGGATCAATTGTAATAACACCACCTGTTGCACCTCTTAAGGTTTTTACATCAATAGCAACTTCATTTTCTGAGCCTACTACTAATGGGAATTCATATGATTTTCCATCGATTTCTAATGTAGCTTTATCTGACATATATTTTTGTGATTTTAATTTGTTTAAAGTATTGCAAAATTACAAAATATATAAGGATTTATAAAGTCTATTTACAATGCTTTTAACAATTACGATATTGATAAAATAGATATTATAATTTTTAACATTTTATAATTCCTAAAGCGATATTGAATTATTGAATTTAAACCCTAAATGGTATTTTTGCCATCTAAATTAGACACATTTATGCGCAAGTTGTTTATAATTCTTTTCTTTTTAGGCTCTTTATCTCAAGCTCAAGTGATAAACGTAGAAACATTACGTAAATCTTCAGATACTACAAAATGGACTGGTTCTGTTAGTTTAGATATTTCGCTAATTAAAAACACCAATGATATTTTTAGAATTGCTAATAAAGCACACATTCAATATAAAGACAGTATGAATCTTTGGTTGTTTGTAAATGATTTAAATCTTCAAAAAATTGAAGGAAACTCATTGGTAAATAGAGGTACTCAGCATTTAAGATATAATCGAAAAATCTCAAAAAAAGTAAAATGGGAAGCCTTTATTCAATCACAATACGATGCTATATCAGATATTAATCTTAGAGCATTAGTAGGTACTGGTCCGCGTTTTAAACTGAGTGAAAATGATAATTACAAGTTTTACTTAGGGACTTTGGTTATGTATGAATATGAAAAAGCTTCTGAAGGTATTCCTGACCGATTGCAACAAGATGTTAGAGGAAGTACGTATTTGTCGTTTAGTATCTATCCTACAGAAACTATAAGTATTATTAGTACGAGTTACTATCAACCTAGAGTAGATAAATTTAAAGATTACAGAATATCGAGTAACACGTCGTTACTGTTTAAAATATTAGATGATTTAGCATTTAAAACTACCTTTAATTACTTTTTTGATGCAGTTCCTGTAAGTGATGCTATACCAAAAACTCAATATGAGTTAACCAATGGATTGTTGTATACGTTTTAGAAAGATTAAACTATTAAGACTTCTTAGAATTTTAGACCATTAGACGAGTTAGAAACACTTCGCCTTAAATGTTTTTAATTATTTAGATATCTAAGAGTTGCCATTTAGAAGATGTTTTTATGATTGAAGAATCTAACAAAGTGTGAGATTCACCGTTTCACTCTGAATCACATTAACATTTTTCATAAAAGCAAAAAACCTACTCGAATTAACGAATAGGTTTAATTATGTACTAGAATATTGAGTCTTACTTCACCTTAAATGCATTCATCTTTGGAAAGTAAGCCACTTCGTCTAACTCTTCTTCAATACGTAATAACTGATTGTATTTTGCCATACGATCACTACGTGATGCAGAACCTGTTTTAATTTGTCCTGTGTTTAAAGCCACAGCTAAATCGGCAATGGTATTATCTTCGGTTTCACCAGAACGATGCGACATGACAGATGTATAACCTGCATTATGTGCCATATTTACTGCTGAAATGGTTTCGGTTAACGTTCCTATTTGATTAACCTTAATTAAAATAGAATTTGCGATTCCGTTTTCAATACCACGAGATAAACGCTCGACATTGGTTACAAATAAATCGTCGCCAACCAATTGTACTGTATCTCCAATCTTATCGGTTAAATATTTCCAACCTTCCCAATCGTTTTCGTCCATACCATCTTCAATAGAAATAATTGGATATTTTTCTGAAAGGCTCGCTAAGTAATCGGCTTGTTCTTCACTAGTTCTTACCTGACCTGAATTACCTTCAAAAATGGTGTAATCATACTTTCCATCTTTATAGAATTCTGCTGAAGCACAATCTAAAGCAATCATGATATCATCTCCTAATTTATAACCTGCATTCGAAACCGCTTTTGCAATAGTTTCAAGCGCATCTTCGGTTCCTCCTTCTAAGTTTGGAGCAAAACCACCTTCATCACCAACTGCAGTACTTAAACCTCTATCGTGCAATACCTTTTTTAGATGATGGAAAATTTCTGTTCCCATTTGCATCGCTTGTGAGAAATTTTCAGCTTTCACAGGCATAATCATAAATTCTTGAAACGCAATTGGTGCATCACTATGCGAACCTCCATTAATGATATTCATCATAGGTACTGGAAGAGTATTTGCTGAAACACCTCCAACATAACGATATAATGGCATACCTAATTCGTTAGCAGCAGCTTTTGCAGTTGCCAAAGACACACCTAAAATGGCATTAGCACCTAATTTAGACTTGTTTGGTGTTCCATCTAAATCGATCATGAGTTGGTCTATTCTATTTTGATCGAATACAGATTCGCCTAATAGTTCTTGTGAAAGAATTGAATTTACATTATCTACAGCCTTAGAAACACCTTTTCCCATATAAGCATTTCCTCCATCACGAAGTTCTACAGCTTCATGTTCTCCAGTTGAAGCACCAGAAGGTACAGCAGCTCTTCCCATGACACCATTTTCGGTAATGACATCAACTTCAACAGTTGGATTTCCTCTTGAATCTAAAATTTGTCTTGCATGAATATTAATAATAATGCTCATTGTTTTTGTTTTGATTATTGAAAATTAGTTTTTATCAGTTTGAGTGACAAATCATAGATTTGTTGTATCAAAAACTTAGAAAACTATCTAAGGTTTCTCGATACATTATGCTGAAGCATAATACTCGAAGTGACGTGTACGCAAAATTACAAAATAGTTATCCTATAATCTATGCTGAATATTCAGAATTACATTATATTTTAACCATAATATTGCTGTAACGAAAAAGCAACGAAATTTTAAAATCGTTGCTTTTTTTATTAGTTGTTTTTGATGTTATTAATAAACTCATCAAATAAATAGGTTGAATCGTTTGGTCCTGGACTTGCCTCAGGATGATATTGTACTGAAAAACAATTTTTATTTTTTAGTTTAATTCCTGCTACAGTATGATCGTTTAGATGCACATGCGTAATTTCTATATCTGGATGCGCTTCGGTTTCTTCTCTGTTAATTGCAAAACCATGGTTTTGAGATGTAATTTCGCCTTTAGTCGTAATTAAATTTTGAACAGGATGATTGATTCCTCTATGACCATTATGCATTTTATAAGTTGAAATTCCGTTTGCTAAAGCAATCACTTGATGTCCTAAACAAATACCAAATAAAGGTAAATCGCGTTTGATAATTTCTTTTGCGACGTCTTGAGCTTCAACTAAAGGTTCTGGATCTCCTGGTCCGTTTGACAAAAAGTAGCCATCTGGTTTAAAAGCTTCTAAATCTTCAAACTTTGAATTGTATGGAAATACCTTAATGTAAGCATCGCGTTTAGCCAAATTACGAAGAATGTTCTTTTTAATTCCGATATCTAATGCTGCTATTTTGTAAGTTGCATTTTCGTTACCAAAAAAATATGGTTCTTTAGTTGACACTTTAGAGGCTAACTCTAAACCTTCCATACTAGGTACTTCTGCTAGTTGTTGTTTTAGGTTTTCAACATTATCTACATCTGTTGAAATTACAGCATTCATTGCGCCATGATCTCTAATATGACTTACTAAAGCTCTTGTATCGACATCTGAAATTGCTAACAGATTGTTATCTTCTAAAAATTCTTCTAAGGATTTATCTCCTCCAGGACGAGAGTAATTAAAGCTAAAGTTTTTACAAATTAATCCTGCAATTTTAATAGAGTCTGATTCTACTTCGTCGGCTTTAGTTCCATAGTTTCCAATATGTGCATTGGTTGTTACCATGAGTTGTCCGTAATACGAAGGATCTGTAAAAATTTCTTGGTAACCTGTTGTTCCTGTATTGAAACAAACTTCGCCAAAGGCAGTGCCTTCTTTGCCTATTGATTTGCCATGAAAAATGGTTCCGTCTGCGAGTAAGATTAAAGCTCTTTTACGTTTTAAGTATTTCATATTAGTGTGTTGTGTTGTCGTAAAATTGTATGTTGCTTAATTTAAGTTGCGTTAAGGATTAAGGCAGTTGTTGGAGCTCTTTTTTATATTTTGATTACGCGTTTTAGTACGAAATGATATAAAAAAAGCGACTGCCGAAAGCCTGACGCTTTAAAGCGTTTAGCGTAAAAGCGTAACGCCCAAAATATGTTTACAAAAATCTATAAAAAAAAGGATAATCTAAAACAGATTATCCTTTATATATTAAATGCTTATCAACACTCGATAATCGAGATTTACATAATAATAAAGCCAGTGTTATTTTTTTATCTGTATTGATATTAAAATCCACTTGCGCTTTTGCTAACATTTGTTATTCTTCTTCGTTAGTTGCTACTGGAGCTGCAGCTGGTGCAGCTGGTTTAGAACCTCCTCGTCTACTTCTTCTGGTAGATTTTTTAGCTTTCTTACCAGCGTTATAGATTTCGTTGTAATCTACTAACTCGATCATTGCCATATCAGCATTATCACCAAGTCTGTTACCAAGTTTGATGATTCTTGTGTAACCACCTGGACGATCACCAACTTTTACTGCAACGTCTCTGAATAATTCAGTAACCGCATTTTTTTGTCTTAGTTTAGAAAATACGATACGTCTGTTGTGTGTCGTGTCTTCTTTAGACTTAGTAATCATTGGTTCTACAAATTGCTTTAAGGCTTTTGCTTTAGCAACAGTAGTGTTAATACGTTTGTGCTCGATTAACGAACAAGCCATATTAGCTAACATTGCTTTTCTGTGAGCAGTTTGTCTTCCTAAATGGTTAAATTTCTTTCCGTGTCTCATGACTTTTTATTTATCATCTTGCTACCAAACTCAATTTATGAGGAGCAAAATATGATTATTATTAATTAAATTTAATCTTTATCTAATTTGTACTTAGCTAAGTCCATTCCGAAGTTAAGACCTTTAACATTTACAAGCTCTTCAAGCTCTGTTAAAGATTTTTTACCAAAGTTACGGAACTTCATTAAGTCGTTTTTATTGAATGATACTAAGTCTCCTAAAGTATCTACTTCTGCAGCTTTTAAACAGTTTAATGCACGTACAGAGAGGTCCATATCAACTAACTTAGTTTTTAATAGTTGTCTCATGTGAAGTGATTCTTCATCATAAGTTTCGGTTTGTGCAATTTCATCAGCTTCAAGAGTGATACGCTCATCTGAGAATAACATGAAGTGGTGAATTAATATTTTAGCTGCTTCAGTTAAAGCATCTTTTGGGTGAATTGATCCATCTGTGATGATTTCAAAAACTAATTTTTCGTAATCGGTTTTTTGTTCAACACGGAAGTTTTCAATACTGTACTTTACATTTTTTATTGGCGTATAAATTGAATCTGTAAAGATGGTTCCGATTGGAGCTGAAGCTTTTTTGTTTTCTTCAGCAGGAACATAACCTCTACCTTTTTCAATTGTGATTTCCATATTGATGCTCACTTTTGGATCTAAGTTACAAATGACTAAGTCTTTGTTTAATACTTGGAATCCTGAGATGAACTTTTGGAAATCTCCAGCAGTAATTTGATCTTGACCAGAAATTGAAATTGAAACAGACTCGTTATCTACTTCGTCAATTTGACGTTTAAAGTTAACTTGCTTTAAGTTCAAAATCATTTCTGTAACGTCTTCTACAACACCTGATATTGTTGAGAATTCGTGATCTACACCTTCAATTCTCACTGAAGTTATTGCAAATCCTTCTAAAGAAGATAATAATACACGTCTAAGTGCATTACCTACTGTTAATCCGTATCCTGGTTCTAAAGGTCTGAATTCAAACTTACCTTCGAACTCAGTCGAATCAATCATGATTACTTTATCTGGTTTCTGAAAATTTAATATTGCCATAGTTGTCTTCGTTTTAATTGTGATTTAGTTGCGCGATTTAAAAGCTTGAAGATGTCTTATAAATCCTTTGGCTAAATACCAATATGATTAATTATTATTTAGAGTATAATTCGACGATGAATTGCTCGTTGATGTTTTCTGGAATCTGGATTCTTTCAGGAATAGACACATAAGTTCCTTCCTTTTTGTCGTTATTCCAAGTAATCCATTCGTAAACATTGCTAGAGTTAGCTAATGAATTTTGGATAGATTCTAAAGATTTAGATTTTTCTCTTACAGCAACTACATCTCCAGCTTTTAATTGGTAAGAAGGAATGTTTACAATATTACCATTTACAGTAATATGTCTGTGAGATACTAATTGTCTTGCTCCACTACGTGTAGGTGATAATCCCATTCTGAAAGCAACGTTATCTAAACGCGACTCACATAATTGAAGTAAAACTTCACCAGTAATCCCTTGTGCAGCTGTTGCTCTTTTGAACATGTTTCTGAATTGCTTTTCTAAGATCCCATAAGTGTACTTAGCTTTTTGCTTTTCCATTAATTGGATTGCATATTCAGATTTTTTACCACGTCTTCTGTTGTTTCCGTGTTGACCAGGAGGATAATTTCTTTTTTCAAAAGCTTTATCATCTCCAAAAATAGCTTCTCCAAATTTACGAGCTATTTTAGTTTTAGGACCAGTATATCTTGCCATTTTAAATTTGTTTTTGAGAGTGTTTATGAATTAAGGTCTTAATCTTATCCTTCGATAAACGTCAATCTCTCGTTGATACTTGTTTGTTATTTTTCAGTTTGCAAATGTACGTATAAAAATTAATATCAACTGCATTACAGTTGATATTAATTTAGAACGTAAGATATTGCTTAAACTCTTCTTCGTTTTGGTGGACGACATCCATTATGTGGTAATGGAGTAACATCGATAATTTCTGTCACTTCAATACCTGCATTGTGAATAGATCTGATAGCAGATTCTCTACCATTACCAGGACCTTTAACATACACTTTAACTTTTTTAAGACCAGCTTCTTTAGCAACTCCTGCAGCATCTTCTGCAGCTAATTGAGCAGCGTAAGGAGTGTTCTTTTTAGAACCTCTGAATCCCATTTTTCCAGCAGATGACCATGAAATAACGTCACCTTTTTTGTTAGTTAAAGAAATAATGATATTGTTAAATGAAGCCGCTACGTGTGCTTCTCCAATAGCGTCTACTATTACTTTACGTTTTTTTGTACTTGACTTTGCCATACTTTTTAGTTTCTAGTTGTTAGTTTTTTAAAGTTTTTAGAATCCTAAACCTTTCGATTTCAAACAGACTCCTCTAACATTTAAACTAATGACTACTGTCTTAATTATTATTTAGTTGCTTTTTTCTTGTTAGCAACAGTTTTTCTTCTACCTTTTCTAGTTCTAGAGTTGTTTTTAGTACGTTGACCTCTTAAAGGTAAACCAGCTCTATGACGAATACCTCTGTAACAACCAATATCCATCAAACGCTTGATGTTTATTTGTGTTTCAGAACGTAATTCACCTTCAATAGTATAAGTTCCAACAGCGTCACGGATTGCTCCAATTTGCTCATCTGTCCAATCTTGTACTTTGACGCTTTCGTCTACTTTAGCTGTTGCTAAAATTTCTTGTGCTCTACTTCTACCTACTCCGTAGATATAAGTTAACGAGATCACTCCTCTTTTTTGTTTTGGTATGTCTACACCTGCAATTCTTGCCATATTGTTTAGTTTTTAGCTGTTAGTTTTTAGTTGTTAGAATCCTAAACCTTTCGATTTCGAACAGATTCATCTAACTACCAATTACTAATGACTAGTCTCTTGTTTTATCCTTGTCTTTGTTTGAATCTAGGATTCTTTTTGTTAATGACGTAAAGTCTACCTTTTCTGCGCACTAATTTACAGTCTGCGCTTCTTTTTTTAACTGATGCTCTTACTTTCATCTTTTAATAGTTTGAAAGTTTAAAAGTTTGAAAGCTTGAAAGTTTAGCAAATTACTTTACAACTTTTAACTTTCTACTTTTTAACTTTTTTTTTAATTAGTATCTATAAGTTATACGAGCCTTCGTTAAATCGTAAGGACTCATTTCTAATTTTACTTTATCACCTGGTAATAACTTGATGTAATGCATACGCATTTTACCAGAGATGTGTGCAGTCACAATGTGACCATTTTCTAATTCAACACGAAACATAGCATTTGATAATGCTTCTATAATTGATCCGTCTTGTTCTATTGCTGCTTGTTTTGCCATAATTTATATTTTAGTATTTGCTCATTCTCTAGCACAAATCTTGCCAAATGTTTGAGTCAAACTCTAAATTAGTATTACATTACGCTACTGCTTTTCTATTTTTACCAGTTTTCATCAAGCCATCATAATGTTTATTCAACAAATATGAATTGACTTGCTGCATAGTATCTATCGCAACTCCAACCATAATTAATAGAGATGTACCACCAAAGAATAAAGCCCAACCAGCTTGAACATCCATAAGCTTTACAATGATTGCTGGGAACACAGCTATTAATGCTAAGAATATAGAACCTGGTAAAGTAATTTGAGACATGATTTTGTCTAAATATTCTGAAGTTTCAGTTCCTGGTCTAATACCTGGAATAAATCCACCACTACGTTTTAAATCATCAGCCATTTTGTTTGTAGGAACAGTAATAGCAGTATAGAAATATGTAAATATGATAATTAATAATGCAAATACAATGTTATACCACAATCCGAAAATATCTGAAAATTGTGCAATCATCCACTGACCAGCATCACTACCATCAATTGATTTACCAATTAAACTAGGTACAAACATAATAGCTTGAGCAAAGATAATTGGCATTACACCTGAAGCATTCAATTTTAATGGTAAAAACTGTCTAGAACCAAATGCATTTTTTTCATAGCCACCAGAAGCAGTTCTTCTAGCATATTGCACTGCAATTTTACGAACAGCCATTACTAACATTACAGAAGCCATAATAATCACGAACCATATCACCAATTCAATTAAGATCATCATTAAACCTCCATTACCACCACCACTTAAACGTGACGCAGCATTTTGAATAAATGATGCAGGTAAAGTTGCTATAATACCAACCATAATTAATAATGAAATACCATTACCAATACCTTTATCTGTAATCTTTTCTCCTAACCACATGGCGAAGATACATCCTGTAACCAAAATGATTACAGAAGAAATATAGAATGTTGGTCCTGTTCCTAATAAGAATGCTGATTGAGGAATACCAAATGCTGTTGGTAAACTAGCCAAATATCCTGGAGCTTGAAATAAACAGATCACAATCGTTAACCAACGTGTAATTTGAGTAATTTTCTTTTGTCCACTAGCACCTTCTTTTTGTAGTTTTTGAAGATAAGGAATTGCGATTCCCATCAATTGTACTACAATAGAAGCTGAAATGTAAGGCATAATACCAAGAGCAAATACAGAAGCATTTGCAAAGGCACCACCAGTAAACATGTTTAATAAACCAAGAATACCTTCTCCTGCACCAGCTTGTAAATTACTTAATTGACTAGCATCTATACCTGGAAGTACAACCTGAGCACCAAAACGGTACACTAAAAGTAAACCAAGCGTTAAGATGATTCTGTCTTTTAGTTCGGTTATTTTCCAAACATTCTTTAATGTTTCTATAAATTTCATACTTTAAGTTGTCTTATAAAGTTACAGCCTCTCCTCCTGCAGCTTCGATAGCAGCTTTTGCTGAAGCAGTAAATTTATGAGCAGACACTTTTAATTTTGATTTTAATTCACCACGACCAAGAATTTTCACTAAATCATTCTTTCCTGCTAAACGTAAATCAATTAACGTTTCAAAATCAACTGCATCTTTTATTTTCTTGTCATCAACTAATTGTTGTAAAGTATCAAGATTTACACCTTGGTACTCAACTCTGTTAATGTTTTTAAATCCAAATTTTGGTACACGTCTTTGAAGTGGCATTTGTCCACCTTCAAAACCTAATTTTTTAGAATAACCAGAACGAGATTTAGCTCCTTTGTGGCCACGAGTTGCAGTACCACCTTTTCCAGAACCTTGTCCTCGACCTACTCTTTTACCTTGGCTCTTTACAGAACCTTCTGCTGGTTTTAAATTACTTAAGTTCATTATATCTTATTATTTTGTTTAATCTGTTTGTGTTATTTTATCAAATAGGTCAGATTGAATTCGCTATTCAATATCTTATACAATTCAACAGATTTATTTAGCTCATTTCTTCAACAGAAACTAAATGTGAAACTTTATTTACCATTCCAAGAATACTTGGTGAAGCATCGTGCTCAATTGTTTGACCAATTTTTTTCAATCCAAGAGCTTCTAATATTCTTTTTTGGTTTTGCGTACGATTTATCGCACTTTTTACCTTTGTTACTTTAATCTTTCCCATTGTTCTAATGATTAACCGTTAAACACTTTCTCAAGAGAAATTCCTCTTTCCTTAGCAATTGTATTTGCATCTCTAAGTTGTAATAAAGCATCAAATGTAGCTTTTACAACATTGTGAGGGTTAGAAGATCCTTGAGATTTAGATAATACATCATGAACACCAACGGCTTCTAACACTGTTCTAACAGCACCACCAGCGATTACACCTGTACCAGGAGCAGCAGGAATAATGTTTACTCTTGCACCTCCAAATTTACCTTTTTGTTCGTGAGGTAAGGTTCCTTTAATAATAGGAATTCTAACAAGATTCTTTTTTGCGTCTTCAACTGCCTTAGCAATTGCCGTAGCAACATCTTTAGATTTTCCTAAACCGTGACCTACAACTCCAGCTTCATCACCAACCACTACGATCGCTGAAAAACCAAAAGCTCTACCACCTTTTGTTACTTTAGTAACTCTTTGAACACCAACTAAACGATCTTTAAGATCAATTCCACTTGGTTTTACTAATTCTGCGTTTTTATATTTCTGATACATAGTGTCTTAAAATTTAAGTCCGCCTTCTCTTGCGCCTTCAGCTAATGATTTTACTCTTCCGTGATATTGGTATCCACCTCTATCAAAAGAAATAGTATTGATACCAGCTTTTATTGATCTTTCAGCAACAGCTTTTCCTACTAGAGCAGCTATTTCTGATTTAGTTCCTTTTGCAGAAGCAATATCTTTATCTCTTGATGAAGCTGCTGCTAATGTTTTTCCTGTAACATCGTCAACAACTTGAGCATAAATTTCTTTATTACTTCTGTATACAGCTAAACGTGGTCTTTCTTCAGTTCCAAAAACGACCTTACGTATTCTGCTTTTTATTCTTAATCTTCTTTCGTTCTTTGTTAATGCCATAACTAATTTTTTAAGCTGATTTACCTGCTTTTCTTCTTAATTCTTCACCAACAAACTTAACACCTTTTCCTTTGTAAGGTTCAGGCTTTCTGAAGCTACGAATTTTGGCAGCAACTTGACCAACTAATTGTTTATCGTGAGATGTTAATTTTACAATTGGATTTTTACCTTTTTCAGAAATGGTTTCTATTTTTACTTCAGGAGCGATATCCATAACAATGTTATGAGAAAACCCTAAAGCCATATCTAGTTTCTGACCTTGATTTGAAGCTCTGTAACCAACTCCTACAAGTTCTAATTCTTTAGTCCATCCTTTAGATACACCTTCAACCATATTACTTACTAAAGCTCTGTATAAACCATGTTTAGATTTCTGGTTTTTATTATCTGCTGATCTAGTTACAAGAACGTTTCCGTCTTCAACTTTAATTTCAACAGCATCAAATTCTTGTGTTAATTCACCTAATTTACCTTTTACTGTAACTACGTTGTCCTTAACATCAACTGTAACTCCTTCTGGAATTGCTACTGGATTATTTCCTATTCTTGACATGTTCTTTCTGCTTTAAATTAGTAAACGTAACACAATAATTCACCACCTACATTTTCACGCTGTGCTTGCTTTCCTGTAATTACACCTTTAGATGTAGAAACAATAGCAATACCTAACCCGTTAAGGATTCTTGGCATTTCATTAGCGCCAGCATACTTACGTAAACCTGGTGTACTGATTCGTTGAATTTTTTTGATAACCGACTCTTTAGTGTCCTTGTTGTACTTAAGAGCAATTTTAATTGTTCCTTGTACAGTAGAATCGTCGAATTTATAACTTAAAATATATCCTTGATCGAATAATATTTTAGTCATTTCTTTCTTTAAGTTTGATGCAGGAATCTCAACCACTCTGTGGTTAGCTTTCACTGCATTTCTGATTCTTGTTAAGTAATCAGCAATTGGATCTGTATTCATTTATATTAATTTGCGGTAACGGTTTTCGATATCTCTCGAACCTGAGACCAATTTATAATTCTTTTTTTTCGCTAGGCGAAAGTTGTTTACCAAGATGCTTTTTTAACACCTGGAATCAACCCTTGGTTAGCCATTTCACGGAATGTTACACGTGAAATACCAAAAGTTCTCATGTACCCTTTAGGTCTTCCAGTTAGTTTACATCTATTGTGCATTCTAATTGGAGAAGCGTTTTTTGGTAACTTTTGTAATGCTTCATAATCTCCAGCTTCTTTTAAAGCTTTACGTTTTTCAGCATATTTAGCTACTGTTTTTGCTCTTTTAACCTCACGGGCTTTCATTGATTCTTTAGCCATATCTTAGTTCTTTTGAAAAGGTAATCCCAATTCAGTTAATAACGATTTTGCTTCTTTATCTGTATCAGCTGTTGTTACAAATGTGATGTCCATACCAGATATCTTGTTGATTTTATCAATATCAATTTCTGGAAAGATAATTTGTTCAACAACACCTAAGTTATAATTTCCACGTCCATCAAACCCTGTAGCTTTGATACCGTTAAAATCTCTTACTCGTGGTAAAGCTGAAGTAACCAAACGATCTAAAAACTCATACATTTGCTCACCTCTTAACGTTACTCGAGCACCAATTGGCATTCCTTTACGTAATTTAAATGATGCAACATCCTTTTTAGACATTGTCGCTACGGCTTTTTGACCTGAAATTTTTGTTAATTCATCAATTGCATGATCAATTAATTTCTTGTCTGCAACAGCAGCTCCAACACCTTTAGATATAACAATTTTAGTAAGTTTAGGAACTTGCATTACATTTTTATATCCGAATTCTTCTGTAAGAGCAGAAACTACTTTGTCCTTGTACTCTTGTTTTAATCTTGGAATATAAGCCATAACTATATTACTTCATTTGATTTTTTAGAAAATCTCACTTTTTTATCACCTTCTATTTTATAACCTACACGTGTTGTCTCTCCTTTAGAGGTTAACAACGATAGGTTAGAAATGTGCATAGGTGCTTCTTTTTCTACAATGCCTCCTTGTGGATTTTGTGCACTTGGTTTTGTGTGTTTTTTAACCATGTTCACGCCTTCTACAATGGCTTTGTTTTTATCTATAAATACTTTAAGCACTTTACCTTCTGAACCTTTATGGTCTCCAGCTATTACTTTTACTGTATCTCCTGATTTAATTTTAAGCTTTGTCATTTTTTTAGTCATTAAAGCACTTCAGGTGCTAATGATACAATTTTCATGAACTGTTTGTCACGAAGTTCTCTAGCTACTGGTCCGAATACACGTGTTCCTCTCATTTCTCCTGTTGGATTTAAAAGTACACAAGCGTTATCATCAAAACGAATATAAGATCCATCTGGACGTCTTACTTCTTTTTTAGTACGAACTACAACTGCTGTTGAAACTGCTCCTTTTTTAATGTTTCCATTTGGAGTAGCATCTTTAACAGACACTACAATTTTATCACCAATAGAAGCATATCTTCTTTTTGTACCACCAAGAACACGTATTGTTAATACTTCTTTTGCTCCTGTGTTATCAGCTACTTTTAATCTAGATTCTTGTTGTACCATAATTATTTAGCTCTTTCAATTATTTCTACTAATCTCCAACATTTAGATTTACTTAAAGGTCTTGTTTCCATGATCTTTACTGTATCTCCAATGTTACAGTCGTTTGTTTCGTCGTGAGCAACATATTTTTTTGTTTTCAAAACGAATTTTCCATACATAGGATGTTTTACTTTTTTAACTTCAGAAACCACAATTGATTTCATCATTTTGTTACTAGTAACAACTCCTATACGTTCTTTTCTTAAGTTTCTTTTTTCCATCTTTCAGCCAGAATACAATTATTGTATTTCTCTTTTAGTTAATTCTGTTGCAATTCTTGCTACTGAACGTCTAACGTTACGTAACTGAATTGGATTTTCTAATGGAGAGATTGCATGAGCCAATTTTAGGTCTGCATAACTCTTTTTTGTCTCACTAAGTTTTTCTTGTAACTCAGTTACTGATAGCTGTGTAATTTCTGCTTGCTTCATAATATCTAATTTTAAGCTTCGGCTTCGTAGTCACGAGCGATTAAAAACTTAGTTTTAACTGGTAATTTTTGTGCTGCAAGACGTAATGCTTCTTTAGCAACTTCCATTGGTACACCACCAACTTCAAAAATAACTCTTCCTGGCTTCACTACAGCTACCCAGTATTCTACAGCACCTTTACCTTTACCCATACGTACTTCTAAAGGCTTCTTAGTAATTGGTTTGTCTGGAAATACTTTAATCCATAATTGACCTTCTCTCTTCATGTAACGCGTTGCAGCAATACGAGCAGCTTCAATTTGACGTGATGTCAAGAAAGTAGCATCGAGAGCTTTTATTCCAAACATACCATAAGATAATCTGTGACCTCTTCCAGTATTTCCTTTCATACGTCCTTTTTGGACCTTACGAAATTTTGTTCTTTTAGGTTGTAACATTTTTACTTTTCTTTAAAAATTACTTTCTGCGACGAGATTTGTTCCCACCACGTCCTCCAGACTTGCCACCTTGTTTCTTAGACAAGCCAACTAATGGAGAAAGTTCTCTTTTTCCGTACACTTCACCTTTCATGATCCATACTTTTACACCTAATCTACCATAAGTAGTGTGTGCTTCAACCAAAGCATAGTCAATATCAGCTCTAAATGTAGATAAAGGAATACGTCCTTCTTTGTAGTGTTCAGAACGTGCCATTTCAGCACCATTTAAACGACCACTAATTTGGATTTTAATTCCTTCGGCATTCATACGCATAGCAGCAGCAATTGCCATTTTGATTGCACGTCTATATGAAATACGATTTTCAATTTGACGAGCAACACTTGATCCTACTAAAAATGCGTCTAGTTCAGGTCTTTTAATTTCAAAGATGTTTAACTGAACCTCTTTTCCAGTAATTTTCTTAAGCTCTTCTTTTAACTTGTCTACCTCTTGGCCACCTTTACCGATAATAATACCAGGTCTAGCAGTAGTGATAGTAACGGTTACAAGTTTAAGCGTGCGCTCAATAATAACTCTAGATACACTAGCTTTTGATAAACGAGCATGGATATACTTTCTGATTTTATCGTCTTCAGCAAGTTTATCTCCATAATCATTTCCACCATACCAGTTAGATTCCCATCCTCTGATAATTCCTAAACGATTTCCGATTGGATTTGTTTTTTGTCCCATATCTCTATTTAAGCTTGTGTGTTATTTTTAGCTCCAATCACAACTGTTACGTGATTAGATCTTTTTCTAATTCTGTGTGCACGACCTTGAGGTGCTGGACGTAATCTTTTTAACATAGATCCACCATCAACTCTAATCTCTTGAACAAATAAATCTGCTTCTTCGATATTAGCATCTTCATTTTTAGCTTGCCAGTTAGCGATTGCAGATAAAAGTAATTTCTCTAATCTACGTGAGGCTTCTTTTTGGCTAAATCTTAAGATTTGTAATGCTTTTTCAGCTTCTTTTCCTCTTACCAAGTCTGCAACTAAACGCATTTTTCTTGGTGAAGTTGGACAGTTGTTAAGTTTTGCAAATGCAACTTTTTTTCTGTCTTCCTTAATAGCGTCTGCCATTTGTTTTTTACGACTTCCCATAGCTTACTATTTTTTTCCTTTATTTTTTGCACCTGCATGACCTCTAAATGATCGTGTTGGTGAAAATTCTCCTAATTTATGACCTACCATATTTTCAGTTACATAAACTGGTACAAATTGACGACCATTATGAACAGCTATTGTTTGACCAACAAAATCTGGAGAAATCATAGAGGCTCTAGACCACGTTTTGATTACTGTTTTTTTGTTTGAAGCAATATTCTCTTCAACTTTTTTATTCAATTTATAATGGATGTAAGGTCCTTTTTTTAATGAACGTGCCATATTATCTCAATTATTTCTTTCTACGTTCTACAATATATTTATTACTCGCTTTAGTTTTAGAACGTGTTCTATAACCTTTAGCTGGAATACCATTTCTAGATCTTGGGTGTCCTCCTGAAGATTTACCTTCACCACCACCCATTGGGTGATCGACTGGATTCATTACCACTGGTCTAACTCTTGGTCTTCTACCTAACCATCTTGTACGTCCTGCTTTACCAGAAACTGTCAATTGATGGTCTGAGTTTGAAATCACTCCAATTGTAGCCATACATTCTGAAAGAATCATTCTTGTTTCTCCAGAAGGTAATTTAACTGTAGCAAATTTTCCTTCTCTTGCCATAAGTTGAGCAAATGCTCCAGCACTTCTTGCCATTACAGCTCCTTGTCCAGGACGTAATTCAATACAAGAAATGATTGTACCTAATGGAATTTGACTTAATGGCATTGCGTTACCAATTTCTGGTGCAATTCCTTCTTTACCTGACACTACATTTTGCCCAACTTGTAAACCATTTTGAGCAATGATGTAACGTTTCTCACCATCTTGATAATTCAATAATGCGATAAACGCTGTTCTGTTTGGATCGTACTCAATTGACTTAACTTCACCAGGAATTCCTGTTTTGTTTCGTTTAAAATCGATAATACGATACTTTCTCTTATGACCTCCACCAATTTGGCGCATAGTCATTTTACCTTGACTGTTTCTACCACCAGATCTTTTGTTCGGAACGAGTAAACTCTTTTCCGGCTTATCAGTAGTGATGGCGTCAAATCCATTTACTACTCTAAAACGCTGAGCTGATGTGATTGGTTTTAATTTTCTTACTGACATTGTTGTCTAATTACATGTTAGTGTATAAATCAATTACTTCACCTTCCGCCAGTTGTACAATTGCTTTTTTGACAGCATTTGTTTTACCATGTTGAATACCAGTTTTTGTGTAACGGGTTCTTCTATCTGGACGGACATTTATAGTACGAACTTTTTCAACAGAAACGCCATAAGCTGCTTCAACAGCTTTTTTGATTTCTACCTTGTTCGCCTTTGTGTTCACTTCAAATGCATACGCATTTAGCACCTCGCTTTGCATGGTTGCTTTTTCAGTGATTATCGGTTTAATTAAGATACTCATGACTATTCCTATTTACTTAAATTCGATTGTATTCCTTCTAAAGAACTCTCTAAAAGGACTAATTTATTAGCATTCAAAATTTTATAAGTACTTAATTCTGAGTTAGTTACAACATCAGAGCCCTTAAAATTTCGTGATGACAAATATACATTATTATTTGAAGCACCCAACACAAACAACGATTTTTTGTCTTGTATGTCTAATGCTTTCAATACTTGTGTAAAGTTTTTCGTTTTTGGAGCATCAAAATTGAAGTCTTCCAAAACAACGATATCTTTATCATTAGCTTTCATTGATAAAGCCGATTTTCTAGCTAAACGCTTCAAATTTTTGTTTAATTTAAAGCTGTAGTTTCTAGGTCTTGGTCCGAACATACGTCCACCACCTTTAAATACACCAGATTTGATACTACCTGCTCTTGCAGTACCAGTACCTTTTTGTTTTTTAATCTTACGTGTACTTCCAGCAATCTCACCTCTTTCTTTAGACTTATGTGTACCTTGACGTTGGTTAGCTAAATACTGCTTAACATCTAAATATACTGCGTGGTTGTTAGGCTCAATACCGAACACATCTTTAGAAAGCTCTGCTTTTCTACCTGTGTCTTTTCCGTTGATATCTAAAACTGCTACTTTCATTACTTCTGAATAATTACATAAGAGTTTTTGTGTCCTGGAACACATCCTTTAACTACAAGTAGATTCTTTTCTGGTACTACTTTGTAGACTCTTAAATTTTCAACATTCACTCTTTCGCCACCCATTCGTCCTGCCATTTTCATTCCTTTGAATACTCTCGCAGGATATGATGCAGCACCAATAGAACCTGGAGCTCTTAAACGGTTATGTTGACCATGCGTTGCTTGACCAACTCCACCAAATCCATGACGTTTTACAACACCTTGGAAACCTTTACCTTTTGATGTTCCGGCAATATCAACATATTCACCTTCGATAAAGTGCTCTACTGTTATTGCATCACCTAATTTGTAATCTCCTTCAAATCCTTTAAATTCCGCGACTTTTCTTTTAACAGAAGTACCAGCTTTTTTGGCGTGACCAATTTCAGCTTTAGTAGCACTTTTATCTGTCTTGTCATCGAAACCTAATTGAAGGGCATTGTACCCGTCGACCTCTTCGGTTCTGACTTGGGTAACGATACATGGTCCAGCTTCGATTACTGTACATGGAATATTCTTTCCATTTTCATCGAAAATGCTGGTCATGCCAATCTTTTTTCCTATTAACCCAGACATATTTATTAATTATTAATTATTACTCTTTATTTAAAATTCAAGGCTGAAAATACGTTTCAGCCTTGAATTGTATTTTTTACCGTTTTTCCTTCGCTCGCAGCTTAGGACATGTCTTTCCGTATTTACGGAATTACCTTCATTACACTTTAATCTCAACTTCAACTCCACTTGGTAATTCAAGTTTCATTAAAGCATCAATTGTTTTAGAAGACGATGAATAGATATCCAATAATCTCTTATAAGAACTTAATTGGAATTGTTCTCTTGACTTCTTATTTACGTGTGGTGAACGTAATACAGTGAAAATTTTCTTGTGTGTTGGTAATGGAATTGGTCCAGTGACAACAGCACCTGTACTTTTTACTGTTTTTACAATCTTATCAGCAGACTTGTCAACTAAATTGTGATCGTAAGACTTTAATTTTATTCTAATTTTCTGACTCATTTTCTTTTAGTTTTAAGCTTCAACACCTTTAGCTGCTGCGATTACTTCTTCTGAAATATTTTTAGGAGTTTCAGCATAATGTGAAAATTCCATTGTTGATGTTGCACGACCTGAAGATAATGTTCTCAATGTTGTTACATATCCAAACATTTCAGATAATGGCACAGTAGCCTTAACGGTTTTAGCACCAGCTCTATCTCCCATATCACTTACTTGACCACGACGACGGTTTAAGTCACCTACAATATCACCCATATTTTCTTCAGGAGTGATTACTTCAAGTTTCATGATTGGCTCCATGATTACAGCTTTTGCAGCTTTTGCAGCAGCCTTAAACCCGAGCTTAGCAGCTAATTCGAACGACAATTGATCTGAATCGACATCGTGGTAAGAACCATCTGTTAATGTCACTTTCATTGCATCAACTTCATAACCAGCTAATGGACCATTTACCATTGCCATTTTGAATCCTTTTTCAACTGAAGGGACAAATTCCTTAGGAACGTTACCACCTTTAATTTCAGAAACAAATTCTAAACCAACTTTTCCTTCTTCAGCTGGTTCTAACGTAAATACAATATCTGCGAATTTACCACGTCCACCAGATTGTTTCTTATAAACTTCTCTGTGTTCTGCACGCTGTGTAATAGCTTCTTTGTACTCTACTTGAGGCTGACCTTGATTTACTTCAACCTTGAACTCACGCTTTAAACGGTCAACAATAATATCTAAGTGAAGCTCACCCATTCCAGAAATAATAGTCTGACCTGATGCTTCATCAGTTCTTGCTGTAAACGTTGGATCCTCTTCAGATAGTTTAGCTAATGCCATACCCAATTTATCAACATCTGCTTTAGTTTTTGGTTCCACAGCAATACCAATTACTGGGTCTGGGAAATCCATAGATTCTAAAACGATTGGATTCTTTTCATCAGACATAGTATCACCAGTCTTAATGTCTTTAAATCCTACTGCAGCTCCAATATCACCTGCTTCGATAAATTCGATAGCATTTTGTTTATTAGAGTGCATTTGATAAATACGAGAAATACGTTCTTTTTTACCTGAACGATTGTTCAAGATATAAGAACCAGCATCTAAACGACCAGAATATGCTCTAAAGAATGCTAAACGACCTACAAAAGGATCTGTAGCAATCTTAAATGCTAAAGCTGAAAATGGCTCCTTAACATCTGGCTTACGTAATACTTCTTCTCCTGTATTAGGATTAGTTCCAACAATACCTTCTTTATCTGTTGGAGAAGGCAAGTAACGACATACAGCATCTAATAAGAACTGCACACCTTTATTTTTAAACGCAGAACCACAAATCATTGGAATGATAGCCATATCCATTACAGCAGCTCTAAGTGCAGCATGCACTTCTTCTTCTGTAATAGAATCTTCATCTTCCATGAACTTTTCTAAAAGATTCTCATCGTAAGTTGCAACCTCTTCAATTAAAAGCGCACGATACTTACGAGCTTCCTCTTTTAACTCATCTGGAATTTCAATAACATCAAAAGTTGATCCTTGAGTTTCATCATGCCAAACGATAGCTCTGTTTTTTACTAAATCTACGATACCTTTAAAATCAGCCTCATCACCAATATTTAATACAATTGGCACTGCATTAGATTTCAACATATCTTTAACTTGCTGACATACAGCCATAAAGTTAGATCCTTGGCGATCCATTTTGTTAACGAATCCTATTCTTGGTACTTTATAGTTATCAGCTAATCTCCAGTTAGTTTCAGATTGAGGCTCAACACCATCAACTGCACTAAATAAGAATACTAATCCGTCAAGTACACGTAAAGAACGATTTACCTCAACGGTAAAATCTACGTGACCTGGAGTATCAATAATATTAAAGTGATATCCTTTAGTATCTGGAGTTGGTTGTCCATTTTCCATTGGAAAATTCCAAGTACAAGTGGTTGCAGCAGAAGTAATAGTAATACCTCTTTCCTGCTCTTGCTCCATCCAGTCCATTGTTGCAGCACCATCATGCACTTCACCAATTTTATGAGACACACCTGTATAATAAAGAATACGCTCTGTAGTAGTAGTTTTTCCTGCATCAATATGTGCAGCAATACCTATATTTCTTGTGAATTTTAAATCTCTTGCCATGTTAATTAAAATCTAAAGTGAGAGAATGCCTTATTTGCTTCTGCCATTTTGTGAGTATCAACTCTCTTTTTAACAGCTGCTCCTTCTTCTTTAGCTGCAGCTAAAATTTCAGCAGCTAATTTTTGAGGCATAGATTTTTCATTTCTTTTTCTTGCGTAACCAATCAACCATTTCATAGCTGTTGATACTTTACGGTCTGGACGAATTTGCATTGGAATTTGAAATGTTGCACCACCAACACGACGACTACGTACTTCTACGTGAGGCATTACGTTAGACAACGCATCTTTCCAAATTTCTAAAGCTGTTTTTTCTTCGTCAGTTTTCTTTGAATCTACAATATCAATTGCATCATAGAATACTTTAAAAGCTACAGACTTCTTACCATCCCACATCATCATATTAACGAATCGAGTTACTAACTGATCGTTAAAGCGTGGATCTGGTAAAAGCGGTCTCTTTTTTGCTGCTCTTTTTCTCATGTCTTCTTCTTAAAGTTTTAAATTACTTTTTAGGGCGTTTTGCACCATACTTAGATCTACGCTGCGTTCTACCTGCAACACCTGCTGTGTCTAAGGCACCACGAACAATGTGATATCTAACTCCTGGTAAATCTTTTACCCTTCCACCTCTAACCAATACTATCGAGTGCTCTTGTAAGTTGTGTCCTTCTCCACCGATGTATGCATTTACCTCGTTTCCGTTTGTTAAACGAACCCTTGCTACCTTACGCATTGCTGAGTTTGGTTTTTTAGGAGTCGTCGTGTAAACACGAGTACACACACCACGTCTTTGTGGACACGAATCTAAAGCAGCCGATTTACTCTTCTTGGTTATTTTGGCTCTTCCTTTTCGTACTAATTGTGAAATTGTTGGCATATATTTCTATATAAATTTTATTTAACCCTCTACTTTGAGGGCTGCAAAGGTAGAAATAAATATTAATTTTTCAAATGCAAAAGCATTAATTTTAAAAAGTTTATAAAATTATTCTAGCATGCGCATATTTTAACTTATTTATTTGCGTTAGTTTTGAAAAATAATCTTTTGAATGCTTAATAACTTTCGTCTGTTTATATTATTTCTATTTTCTCTTTTTTTTGCAGAGGTATATTCGCAAAATTTAGAGTTGAAAATTATTGGTAATGATTCCTTAGAAACTCAAGTTATTGATTCTTTGGGCTATGAAAACTATTTTAAAGATTATACTTCACTTAAAACTGAAGTTGATTCACTAAACAAACGTTTGTTAACTATTGGCTACATTAACAGCAAGTTAGTACATCTCAAAAAAGAAAGTGATTCATTGTTTAAAGCGCTTTTTAGTTTAAATCAGCGTTACAAATCCATAACCATTAATCATAATGGTTTGATTGATGAGGATATATTAACATTAGGTGACATCAAATCTAATGGTCAATCATTTACGCTACCAATTTCAAAACTAGAGCGTACTTTAAATTTTATAAATGCAGAAATTGCCAATCGAGGCAATCCGTTTTCTACACTTCAGCTTATAAATATTAAGCAAGTCAGTAACACAAGTCTTTCAGCCAATCTTGAATTATCTAAACCTTTTAAACGTACTATAGACAAGATTATCATTAAAGGTTATGAAAAGTTTCCGAAATCATTTGTTAAGCGTTACATGAAAATTAAAACTGGACAAGAATTTAATCTCGCAAAAATTAAAGACAAAACTGCTGAACTCAATGATTTACGTTTTGCCAATCAAATTAAAGATCCTGAGGTTCTTTTTACAAAAGATTCTACCATATTATATATGTATATAGAAAAAACCAAGAGCAACACTTTTGATGGCTTTTTAGGTTTTGGAACCAATGAAGACACCAATAAAATAGAGTTTGATGGCTATCTCAATTTAAGTCTTACCAATAACCTTAACTATGGAGAAACATTAAAACTACTTTATAAAAGCGATGAGAATGACCAACAAACTTTTGATGGCAATATAAAAATGCCATATATGTTTAGCACTCCTTTAGGCGTTGAATTAAACCTAAATATTTTTAAAAAAGACTCCACATTTGTAACCGCTAGTCAATCTGCTAAACTCAATTATCAAGTCAATTCTAATCATGTTATAGGAGTTGGTCTAAGTGGTGTAAATTCTTCAGATTTGTTAGATACTGAAATCTCTTCAGTTAACGACTTTAAGTCAAACTATTATTTTACAAACTATGTGTATACCAAACGTCAAAATTATGACTTCTTGTTTCCAATAAACTTCATATTTGATATTACTGCTGGATTTGGAAACCGAACATTTGATGATATTGACGAAGACCAAACAAAATTTGCCTTGAATACTTTCAAAATATTTAATCTCAATGACCAAAATAGTTTTTATTTACGAGGCAATGGTCAAATTATAGATTCTGATACCTTTTTAGAAAATGAACTTCCTCGATTTGGTGGTATTAATTCTATTAGAGGTTTTGAAGAAAACAGTTTAGTTGCTAATCTGTTTGGAGTTATTAATACTGAATATCGTTACCGTTTAAATCGTAATATTTATGTGCATTCTGTAATTGATGCAGCTTATTTTGAAAACAAAATCAGTGATCAAAAAGGAAAACTATTTGGCTTTGGTTTTGGATTTGGTCTACTTAGTAAAGCAGGATTATTGCGATTTAACTACACAAGCGGAAAAACCGAAAACCAACGCTTCAAATTATCAAATTCTAAAGTACACATAAGTCTGACTGCTGTATTCTAAAGATACTTTTTAGCTTATTGCATTAATGTAGTATTATTTACTAAGGTTTAATACCTTTGAGGCATGGAAAAAGAAACAACAATTTTTGGAATTCGTGCAGTAATCGAAGCTGTTAAAGCAGGTGAAAATATAGATAAAGTCTTTTTACAGAAAGGTTTACGTGGCGAACTATTTTCGGAACTAGAAGATTTACTTAAAAAAGAACGTCTAAATATTTCTTATGTTCCAGTTGAAAAGCTTAATCGACTATCTAAACAAAACCATCAAGGCGCTATTGCTCAAATTGCTCCAATAGCTTTTTATACTCTTGAAAACTTAGTGGAAACCGTTTTAGAATCTGGTAAAACTCCGCTCTTTCTCCTACTCGATCAATTAAGCGATGTCAGAAATTTTGGAGCTATTATTAGAACTGCAGAATGTACTGGAGTTTCAGGAATTATCATTCAGAAAAAAGGTGGAGCTCCTGTAAATGGTGATACTGTCAAGACAAGTGCTGGAGCGATTTTTAAAATTCCTATTTGTAAAGTAGACCATATCAAAGATGCTGTGTTTTACATGCAAGCTTCAGGAATAAAAGTAATAGCAGCTACTGAAAAAGCTGAAAACACTATTTATGATACATCTTTTAAAGAACCTTGCGCAATCGTAATGGGTTCTGAAGGAAAAGGGATAAATCCTTCTGTTTTAAAAGTTTCAGATGATAAAGCCAAACTTCCGATTTTAGGAGAGATTGAATCTTTAAATGTTTCTGTGGCTTGTGGAGCGTTTTTATACGAAGCTGTAAGGCAGAGAAGTTAGTGTAAAGTACAACGTGTGGAGTGTGGAGTGTGGAGTGTGGAGTGTGGAGTAAAAAAATCAATTCTTGGATTTTTTAAAAATATAATTGATTTTTGGATCATTATTTGTTTCTGATTCGTCTTCAATTTCGGGTTCTAAGTTTTCGATAAAATTTCCGTTTTCATCAAAATGACGCATAAAGGCATCATCCTCTTCATTGTATTCTGGTTCTTGCCATACATAACGTTCAGGTTTTGCGACCGATTTTCTGAAAATTATTGCAAAAAATAGCCCTGAAATCAAACCTCCTAAATGACCTTCCCAAGACATGCCTTCTTTTACAGGGAACACATACCAAATCATGCTTCCGTAGAGAAAAATAATCATTAAAGATAAAGCGACTAATCGATAATGCTTTGCAAAAACACCTTTAAAAAAGATAAAACTCACCAAGACATAAACCAATCCGCTAGCTCCAATATGATTTGAAGGCCTACCAATAATCCAAGTAATTAATCCTGAAAGCAAAATTCCATAGAGAATGACTTTCCAAGAGATTTTTCGATAGAAATAAAATAAAGCGACCGATAAAACAAACAACGGAATACTGTTGTGATATAGATGTTGAATATCGGCATGAATGAATGGACTAAATAAAATGCCGCTTAAACCCTCTAACTTTTGAGGATAGACACCTAAGGTTTTTATGGCAGGAAAAAAACGGACTTGCAACCAAAAAACAATCCATATTAGAAGCACAAAAAATACTGGATATGCAATAACTCCTGTAGAATATCTAAACTGTTGTTGGTGATGACTCATTTTCAAATTTAGAATTTAATTATCAAAATGTTCTCCAATTGTTAAAACTATGAAATATTGTCACCTTGGTTTTGTAATTTTACACAATGAATGAGCCTTTAGCAGAACGATTACGTCCGCAAACACTTGACGATTATTTAAGTCAGTCGCATTTGGTTGGTAAAACTGGTGTTTTAACCCAACAATTGCAAAATGGAGCAATTGCCTCAATGATTTTTTGGGGACCTCCAGGTACAGGAAAAACGACACTTGCTAATATTATTGCCAACGAGTCTAACAGACCTTTTTATACATTAAGTGCTATAAATTCTGGCGTTAAAGATATTAGAGAAGTTATTGACAAGGCGAAACAAAGTGGAGGATTATTCACTACCAAGAATCCTATTTTGTTTATAGATGAGATTCATCGCTTTAGCAAATCGCAGCAAGATTCTTTATTACAAGCTGTTGAAAAAGGTTGGGTAACTTTAATTGGTGCCACCACAGAAAATCCGAGTTTTGAGGTGATTCCTGCATTGCTTTCAAGATGTCAAGTTTATGTATTAAACGCTTTTGATAAGAAAGATTTAGAAGCTCTCTTAAAGCGTGCTATAACTGAAGACGATGTGCTATCAAAACGCAACATTAAATTAAAAGAAACCGAAACTTTATTAAGACTTTCTGGAGGTGATGCACGAAAACTGTTGAATGTTTTTGAATTGATTGTTTCATCATATAATGCAGATGAAAAGATTATAATCACTAACGATATTGTATCTAAAAAAGCACAAAACAATACTGTTAGATATGATAAAACTGGAGACCAACACTACGATATTATTTCTGCATTTATCAAATCGATACGAGGAAGCGATCCCAATGCAGCAGTGTATTGGTTAGCACGAATGATTGAAGGTGGCGAAGATGTCAAATTTATAGCCAGACGCTTACTCATTTTAGCTAGCGAAGACATAGGTAATGCAAATCCGACAGCCTTAGTGATTGCAAATAATACGTTTCAAGCGGTTTCTGTAATAGGAAACCCTGAATCTCGAATCATATTAAGTCAGTGTGCCACTTATTTAGCAGCTTCTCCAAAAAGCAATGCAGCTTATGAGGCTATTGGAAAAGCACAAAAACTTGTAAAAGATACTGGAGATTTATCGGTTCCGTTATCGATAAGAAATGCGCCAACTAAACTAATGAAAGAATTAGGTTATGGAGACAACTACAAATATGCTCATGGTTATGATAACAACTTTGTAGATCATGAATTTTTACCAGATGAGATAAAAAACACAACATTATACAATCCTGGAAACAATGCAAGAGAAAATGCTCAACGTGAGTTTTTAAAACAACGTTGGAAAGACAAATACAAGTATTAGAATTTTATATTCAACGTTTCTAAAGATGACGATTTACCATCATTTTTTGACAAATACCAAAACCCATCTTCTTTGTAAACAATAGCATTTTGGTTTTTAACAATAAAGGTATTTTGTTTTGGCGTTTCTAAAAGAATCATTACTACTTTAGGCGTACTATCTACCACTTGAAATCCGTTTTCTATAGGTTGTGCGTAAAGCAGTTTATCTTCTTTTGTATTATTTACCTTGTTAGTTTTTTCTTTAGAAGACGTTGCTACAACAGCTCTAATTTCATTTGTATTATTTTCTTTCTCTTTTTTAAGTGCAGCTACCTCTTGTTTTAAGCGTTCAATTTCTTCTTCTTTTTGTTGGGCTGCTAACATTGTTGCCTTTTTTTCTTCCTTAGCACTAGATAGTTTAGCTAATACTTCAGGACTAGGCTTATATTCATATTTAAAATATTGAAACGTTTTAAAAGCTTCTCTTAAAGCTAAATTATACGCTTTTTTTAAATCCTTTTCTTTTGATTTTCCAATGCTAGATGAAACAATTGTTTCTTTATTACAATCAACAAGATTTATTTGTAGTCTTTTGTTTAAAAAACCGCCTTTTGCCTTTTCAACTTTAGCAATTAACCCTAAACATTTATCATCTTGATAGTCTGCTGGTAATTCTTCATTTTCAAAATATGTATTATAGCCATATTTTGTAAACAAAAACTTAGTTAATGAATTAACATCATATTGATCTGGTTTTTTTAAAAAATCAAAAACTTCTGGAACAATAATATATTTGTAATCATTAATAGCTTCTAAATTGGTCTTAACTTCTTGTGAAAACACATTAAAAGAACATAAGAATACTAATATTGGTAAAACATGTTTCATTTGTTTGATGTTTTAAGTTTCAAAATGAGGATTAAAGATACATTTTTAAATCTAAAAGTGAGTTCACTTGTTTGATATGAGCTTCAGCTTGAACTTTATGGTAATTAAATAAAATGGCATCAAAACCTACATCAAGCGCTCCAAAAATATCTGCTTCAATATTATCTCCAATCATAATACTTTCATGTGGTTTAGCTTTTGCCATATCTAAAGCATAATTAAAAATAATAGGATTGGGTTTTTTAACACCTGCAATTTCAGAATTGGTAATGGTTGTAAAATACTGAGAAATGTTTGCGTTATCCATCTTCTTTTGTTGCGCTTCATCAAAACCATTGGTAATAATATGCAATTGATACTTCTGCTTTAAATGCTTTAAGATATCAAAAGTACCTTCAAAAAGGTGATTAAAAGTCGTGAGGTAAGTGATATAGTCTTCAGATAATTGATTTATGGTATCGTCTGAAACTTCAAACTCAATAGCATCAAAAGTGTCTTTTAAACGTTTGTATCGCAAATTAGATTTATCAATTTTTTCTTCTCGATACAGTTTCCAGTAATTCAAATTAATGGGTTCATAAACTGATAAAAATTGATTGCTGTCGACATCTAACTTATGCAGTTCGAATATTTTATTAAATGTTAATGCTGAATTTTTATCAAAATCCCAAAGCGTGTGATCGAGATCAAAAAACACATGCTTAATATCTTTAATTTTCATTTGCTGATTCTAATATCATGGTGAATAATTCTCTATAACCTTTCCAAAGCATATCATCACTAAAACTATAGTTATGAAAAATTGGTGTAAAGGTTCCATTGACTTGCTTTACTTGGTCGATAATTCGTTGGATGGCTTCTTTTTTATCTAACTGAGACTGGTGTTTTAACAATGCTGCGTCTAAGCAATGAAACGAATGTATTTGCAATGGTGTTTGCACTTCATAATCTAAGTCGTAAAACAAAAATGGTGTACAAGTGCCAGCTCTAAATCCTAGCTCTTTGATATAGCCCATAGTATAATCTTCACGAATTTCTAATTCTACCAAATGACGATACGATTTAGGTAAGTTTAACTTAGAATACGAATGTCGCGATGCTTGAAGTTCATAATTGACAATGGCTTCCATTTTTTTCTTTTCCTTTTTTAAAACGGAAATATCATCTAAAGCAAAATATGAAGCTTTCAAACCAACTTTACAATAATCTGCAACGGATTTAATAAGAGAAACGAATTCTTTTTTATTGACGCTAATATTTTTATCATAAGTAGAATAATCGCCAATTAAAAACAAAACGACAAACTTAAAGTTAACGGTTTTCTGTTTATTTATAATCCATTTAAACGTATCGTGAGGATCACGTTTAAAACCAGAAAGCACAAGAGTTCTTTGGTATAAGCGTCGTAACCTAAACCGAATCACATCATTAAACACGCCTCCCAAAGTTCTTATCAAACCTTTTTTTCTGAAATAAAATGCTCTTGGCACATCAATAACTGGTTGAACTTTGTATGTTTTTTTAGGAAAATGAAACCCTTCAAATTTTTCCTCTAAAACTCTTTTAAGTTTATATGCCCAAATATCAACGACAGGTTGATGCAAAAAGTCGTTTTTAAAAGCGATGCTTTCAGAAGCTAAAAATCGTCCGTAATTATCTTTTACATGTGGCAAATATTCTTCATAGCGACTCAATAAATAAAATGAAGCTGCAAAAATATCAAAAGGTAAAGTGCTCTTATCTCCTGTAGAAAAAAACCCTTTGGTATCATCCCAATTTTGAACATTGATATCAAGATCTGAAAGACCTTGCTCAAAAAGCAACTCATGACTTCTTACAAAAACCTCATTACTCAATGGCTGCTTAGAATAAGACATCTTAATACTATCGTGAGCAATAAACTCTTCAACAGTTGTAGTAAACGACACAGGAATCCCTAATATTCGTGTACACAAATGCTTAAAAGTATAACGCAATCGTGGTGTAATTTTGTGTGTATAAACAAGGAGCATAAGTCGTCTAAAATTCCAGATTTTAAAAATACCAAATTACGAATGGAAAATCATCATTTTACAATAGAGATTCGTCAGCAAAACTGAAATAATTGCTTTCTGTAATAATAAGATGATCTAAAACCTTAATATCTAAACTCTGTGCAGCTACTTTAAGTTTTTGAGTAAGCTGCTTATCTGCGTGACTAGGCTTCAAGGTTCCAGATGGATGATTGTGTGTTAATATTAGACCAACTGCTCCAACTTCTAAAGCGGTTTTAAGAACCAAACGAACATCAACTAAAGTCCCAGTAATTCCACCTTTGCTCAATTGGTTTTTCTGAATCACCTTATTAGAATTGTTTAAATATAAAATCCAAAATTCTTCATGAGGCAATTCTCCTATAATAGGTTGCATCAATTCAAAAACCGAAGTACTTGAATTAATTTTATTATTTTGAAGTGCTTCAGTTGCACGTCGTCTTCTACCTAATTCTAATGCAGCTGCTATGGTTATGGCTTTAGCTTCTCCAATGCCTTTAAAAGTCATGAGTTGCTTTAAAGACAACTTTCCTAAAGCGTTGAGATTATGATTTACACTTGCCAAAATACGCTTACTAAGTGACACAGCACTTTCCTCTCTATTACCAGATCCTATAAGAATAGCAACAAGTTCGGCATCACTTAAAACAGATTTTCCTTTGTCGCGAAGTTTCTCTCTAGGTTGGTCATCTTGTGACCAGTTTTTAATAGAAAATGAAGATGGTTTTTCAGACATTTTGAAAGATATATTGTAATTTTATCCAATATAAATATACAACTTCAAATAGAAAAAATACTACACTTCATGAAATCCTTATTTACAACTGAAGCTCACAAAGAAATTTTAAACAGAATTGATCAACTTGATGAACAAAAACCAGCACAATGGGGAACAATGAATGTATCACAAATGCTTTCGCATTGTAATTTTCCGTTGCAGGTTGCATTACAAGATTTGACTCTTAAAAAGCCTAATGTGTTTATGCGTTTGTTGTTTTCAATGTTTAAATCATCTTTATATAATGATAAATCATGGAAACAAGGCATGCCAACAGCAAAAGAATTTATTGTAAATAACGATAAAGATTTTAATACTGAAAAATCAAAATTGGTTGAGAAAATCAATCAGTTTCATGCTGAAAAATCTAAAACAGAATGGCCTCCTCATCCAATGTTTGGTAATTTTACTAGTGAACAATGGGGAAAAATGCAATACAAGCATTTAGATCATCATTTAAAACAATTTGGCGTTTAAAAGTGAAGTATCCTCCTCAACATCATCAAGAAAATAACAAAGCTCATTTAATAGACGTAATTAAAACCTATCCATTGGCTACTATAATTTCTGTAGCTAATAACCAACCTTTAATTACACATTTGCCATTAATTTTAGACAACGAAAAACTTATTGGTCATATAGATATTTACAATCCGCAAGCTGAATTATTAAAAAATGATAATGAGGTCACTTTAATTTTCTCTGGCCCTAATTGTTATATTTCTCCTAGTGTGTATAACACGACTCAACTCCCAACATGGAACTATATTAAAGTACATGTAAAAGGAAAGGTCAAAGCTATAGAAAGCAAAGCTGCTTTAAAACAATCCTTAATTGCAATGACTGAATTTTTAGAAGCTCCAAATCACAACTATATTCTAGATTCTGAAAATCCCAGGCTCAATAGAAATCTTGATTATATAAAAATGTTTGAAATTACCATTACAGATTGGGAAGGTAAATTCAAATTGTCTCAAGATAAAAAACCAAGCGATACTGAAGCAGCTCGAGAGCATTTAATTAAGACCAATCAAGAAAGTATTAAACAGTTTTTGGATACTATTTTTTAACTTGATATGATTTTAAATTAATAAAGAAATTCTTCGCTTCGCTCAGAATGACAGAATAATAAGATCCTGAAACAAGTTCAGGATGACGAATTTTATTGAAATAAATTTCTTACCTAATCAAAATCTAAGCCTAAAATCACTTTCTTGCTTCATCTATTTCTAAACCCATAACATAAAAATAATCATCAATTTTATTCCATTTATCAATTTTACTCCATTTATAATTGAGTTTAGAATCAAAATATCCTTTAGAACATTGCAATGAAAACCTTTTCTCTTTATTTTTTCTTACTCTTGTTTTAATCGCTGGAGTAGCACATATCTGTCCTTGCTTAGACATCACAACTTTTATATCATACTCATCATAACTCAAAATTATAAAAGCAACAAAAACACCTTCTTTTGGCATTTGAATATTATACTTACTCACATCTAGTGAATACACACGATCTCCATTCTTATTTGAAGTTATAATGTCTTCTTTTATTAATTTCTGTTTAGGTAATCTTGTTAATGTATCAATAGAGTATAGATTTGCCTTAAACTTTAAATATTTTAAACCTTTTACACCAAGCATATCAACTAATTGATACGTTAATTTAGTAATTTTTCCTTCTTCTTTAAATGGAATGAATGTCACGACTTTTGTATTCCAACCTAAATTTGATCCAGCACTAACCTTTAATCCACCAAATATAGCTTTACGTACGCTATACTTTTTCTTAGCTTCAATTTCAACTTCATCAAGTGTTTCAGGCTTAGAAACTAAATAAACAATCTGTTCATTAAAATGCTCTTTTTTAATAGAAAGTGTTTCGTAACTTAAGTGAGAAAAACTGATAAAAGTATATCCTATACCTTCATTTAATTTAAAATTTCCTAAATCATCAGAATAACCTATAAATTTTTCATCTATAGAAATTGAAACATTTTTAATAGGTGCATTTGAGTTGAAATCTAAAACTTTAATCTCTTGACCAAAAGAGAATTTAAAAATGAAAATAAAAAAAATTGTAAAAGTTAGTTTCATAAACAGCGTCAAGTATCTTTCAACGGTTAAAACTAAAAAAGAATGCTTTTATTGCAAGTTAAGATTCTTCGCTTTCATCTTCGCATAAGCTTTGGTAAACGAGACACTCAGAATGACAGAAAACAAAATAATAAGATCCTGAAACGAGTTCAGGATGACGAATTTTATTGAAATAAATTTTTCACCTCATCAAAATCTAAGCCTCCATAATTACCAGAGCTCATTAAGAGTAAGGCTTTATTTTCAAAGTCTTGTGAGAATAAAAATTGCTTAAAATCATCTGGATTGGTGTAGATTATTAAATCCTCACGCTCAAAAGCAGTTGCGATTTGTTCATGAGTAACTTCATCTAATTTTTTAATTTCTACTGCATGAGGTGAATAAAACACCACAGCTACATCAGCCGCATCTAAAGCACCTTTGTATTCTTTTAAAAACTCAGCATTTAAGCTACTATAGGTGTGCAGCTCAAGGCAAGCCACTAAAGTTCTATTTTGGTATTGTTCTTTAACTGCTTTGGTTGTCGCTTCTACTTTACTTGGTGAATGTGCAAAATCTTTGTAAGCGACACTCTTAGAAGATTCTGCTATTTTTTCTAAGCGTTTACTTGCGCCTTTAAAGGTTGCGATAGCTTCATAAAAATCGTCTTCATCAATTCCCATATGCTGGCAAATCCATTTGGCTCCAGCAAGGTTATTAAGGTTGTGTTTTCCGAAGATTTCAATAGGCAATTCACCTTCAGGCGTTTCCAGTAAGGTTTGTCCGTTTTCAACGCGATAGTCTGGTGTGTGATACGCCAATTTTCTAATCGGATTTTCACTAGCTTCAACCACGCGTTTTACTTCAAGATCTTCTTCATTGTAATTAATACTTCCACCTTGAACAATGCTATCTACAAAAATGGAAAATTGCTCCACATAATTTTCATAGGTTGGAAACACATTAATATGATCCCAAGCAATTCCGCTTAACAAGGCAATATTAGGTTTATACAAATGAAACTTTGGTCGTCTATCAATTGGAGAGCTCAAATACTCGTCACCTTCTAAGACGATAAAATCATTGTCTTCGGTTAATTTTACCATCACATCAAAACCTTCTAACTGTGCGCCAACCATATAATCGACATCTCGATTGTGATAATGCATCACGTGTAAAATCATTGACGTAATAGTCGTTTTACCATGACTTCCACCAATGACTACTCGTGTTTTGTGTTTGGATTGTTCGTATAAAAATTCAGGATAGCTATAAATTTTTAATCCGAGTTCTTGAGCTTTTAATAGTTCCGGATTATCAGCTTTAGCATGCATCCCAAGTACGATGGCATGTAACTCTGAAGTTATTTTTTCAGGAAACCAACCAAAGGTTTCAGGTAATAAGTCTTTAGCTTCTAAACGTGATTTTGAAGGATCGAAAATGGTATCGTCGCTTCCAGTAACATTATAACCTTTGTTATGTAAAGCGATGGCTAGATTGTGCATTGCTGCGCCTCCAATGGCTATAAAATGTACGTTCATGAAAGTGGTCTTTAAAATGTATTATTCGATATAAGATTTAACAGCTTGTATAGCATCCTCTAATCCATTTGGATTTTTACCTCCTGCAGTAGCAAAGAAAGGTTGTCCTCCTCCACCTCCTTGAATGTGTTTACCAAGTTCTCTTACTATGGTTCCAGCGTTTAAGTCTTTAGACGCAACAAGTGCTTTAGAAATATAACAAGATAATATCGCTTTGCCATTATTTTCGGCTCCAAACAGTAAGAATAAATTTTCAAACTGACTTCCTAACTCGAAGCATAAATCTTTAATACCAGCAGCATCTAAATCAATTTTTTTAGCCAAAAACTGTATGCCATTAACTTCAGAAATTTCCTTTTTTAAATCACCTTTAATGCCTTTAGCTTTTTCTTTAAGTAAATGTTCAATCTGCTTCTTTAAATTTGAATTTTCCTCTTGAAGATTTTGTAACGCTTTAACAGGTTCTTTGGCGTTATTAAGTAAATCTTTCATTTCGAAATACGCTCTGTTATTTTCAAAATAAAAATCTTTAACAGCATCATTGGTAATGGCTTCAATACGTCTTATTCCTGCAGCTACTGCGCCTTCAGAAACGATTTTAAAATGCCAAATATCACCTGTGTTTTTAACGTGAGTTCCACCACAAAGCTCTATTGATTGTCCGAAACGAACTGTACGAACTGTATCGCCATACTTTTCGCCAAATAATGCCATTGCACCTTCATCGATAGCTTTTTGCATTGGAATATTACGCTGTTCTTCTAAAGGTAATTTGCCTTCAATTCTGGAGTTGACAAAATTTTCAACATCGCGCAATTCTTCAACCGTTAGTTTAGCAAAATGTGAAAAATCAAAGCGTAAATATTTTGAATGCACAGCAGAGCCTTTTTGCTCCACATGTGTTCCTAACACTTCACGTAGTGCTTGATGTAATAAATGTGTTGCTGTATGGTTACACTCCGTTCTATAACGTTGTTTTTTATCTACCGAAACTTTAAACGTCGCATTGACATCTTTAGGTAAGTTTTTAGCAAAGTGAATAATAACATTGTTTTCCTTTTTGGTATCTACAATATAAATCACATCACCTGAAGCGTCCTCCAAATAACCTTTATCACCAACTTGTCCTCCACCTTCAGCATAAAACGGTGTTAAATTAAACACCAACTGATACATTTCGCCATCTTTCTTAGAGGTAACTTTTCTGTACTTTACTAATTTCACATTAGCTTCGGTTGTATCGTAACCTATAAACTCTTGTTCCTCATCGTCATTTATAATCGTCCAATCATCAGATTTGAGTTGCGAGGCTTGTTTTCCTCTTTCTTGCTGTTCTTTTAATTTTTGTTGAAACTCATCGTGATTATAAGTATATCCTTTTTCTCGAAGAATCAAATCGGTTAAATCTTCAGGAAACCCATAAGTATCTTTAAGTTCAAATACTTTTTTACCAGAAATCTCTTTAGATTTAGTCGTAGAAATAATTCGATCTAACAATAACAACCCTTGATCTAAAGTTCTTAAAAAAGAGGTCTCTTCTTCTTTAATAACATTTTCAATAAGTTGCTTTTGCTCTTTAAGTTCAGGAAACGCTTTTCCCATTTTTTTATTCAGAACATCAACCAATCTATAAATAAAAGGCTCTTTTTTGTCTAAGAATGTAAATCCGTAACGCACAGCACGACGCAAAATTCGACGAATCACATAACCTGCTCCAGTATTACTAGGTAATTGTCCGTCAGCAATTGAAAACGCGACAGCTCTCACATGATCAGAAATCACACGAATGGCAATATCTGTTTTATCATCTTTACCATAGTCTTTGTTAGTAATCGTTTCAATCTCTCTAATGATTGGTGTAAACACATCTGTATCGTAATTAGATTGCACACCTTGTAAGACCATACACAAACGCTCAAAGCCCATTCCTGTATCGATATGCTTTTCAGGTAAGTTTTCAAGGCTTCCGTTAGCTTTACGATTGTATTGCATGAATACAAGGTTCCAGATTTCTACAACTTGAGGATGATCCATATTCACTAATGACTTTCCATCAACTTTAGCTTTCTCTTCATCAGAACGAATATCGACATGAATCTCGCTACATGGTCCGCAAGGTCCTTGATCTCCCATTTCCCAAAAGTTATCCTTCTTATTTCCCATAAGGATGCGATCTTCTGGCACAAAAGCTTTCCAAAAATCGTAAGCCTCTTGATCCATAGGAATATTATCTTCTTTATCTCCTTCAAAAACCGTCACATAAAGTATGTCTTTACTAATGCCATACACTTCGGTTAATAATTCCCAAGCCCAAGCAATAGCTTCCTTTTTAAAATAATCGCCAAAACTCCAATTACCAAGCATTTCAAATAAGGTATGATGGTATGTATCGTAACCGACTTCTTCTAAATCGTTGTGTTTGCCAGATACACGTAAGCATTTTTGAGTATCTGCAATTCTATTATTTTTAGGTTCGGCATTCCCTAAAAAGAATTCTTTAAAAGGTGCCATTCCAGAATTGACAAACATTAAGGTTGGATCGTTTTTTAATACCATAGGTGCAGAAGGCACAATGCTATGTTTCTTTTCTTCGAAGAAATTTAAAAATGCTTTACGAATGTCTTGAGACTTCATCATAAGAGATTAATTAAATGCTTGTATATTAAAAAATTGCATCACTTAAATTAATGAAAACCTCTAAAACTAAAGTTCAAATGACTTCAAAGTGTGAAACAATTTATATATTTGTGTTTCGTTCTATTATTCCTGCAAAAATAGGACTTTTTAAGATATGGCTAAAGTAAAATATTATTACGATTCTGAAACGCTTTCTTATCGAAAAATAGAGCGTAAAAAAAGAACTACTATAAAGTTTGCCATGTTGTTTATACTTGCGTCAGCTTTATTTGGATTTATATTTGTTTTTATTGCTAGTCAATACATTGAATCACCAAAAGAAAGAGCGCTTAAACATGAGCTATCAAATTTACAATTACAGTACAAGTTATTAAACAAACGTATTGATAATGCCTTTACTGTTCTAGAAAGTGTTGAAGAGCGCGACAATGCTATTTACCGTTTATATTTTGAAGCCAACCCGATTCCATCTGAACAACGAAGAGCTGGATTTGGTGGAATTAACAGATATAAAAAGTATGAAGGTTATGATAATTCTGAATTAATTATTGAAAGTAATAAACGTTTAGATCAACTTCAAAAAGCTATTGTTGTACAGTCTAAATCTTTAGATGAAATTGCTGTTTTAGCAGAAGATAAAGAGAAATTTTTAGCTGCTATACCAGCAATTCAACCTGTTAAAAATGAAGACCTCACTCGTATGGCTTCTGGATATGGGTTTAGAATAGATCCATTTACTAAGGTTAGAAAATTTCATTTCGGTATGGATTTTACAGCACCAAGAGGCACACCAGTTTATGCTTCAGGTGATGGTGTCGTAAAACGAGCAGATAATAATTCGTCTGGATATGGCAAGCATATTAGAATAGACCATGGTTATGGTTATATGACTTTATATGCACATTTATACAAATACAATGTACGTTCTAATCAAAAAGTGAAACGTGGAGATCTTATTGGTTATGTTGGAAGTACTGGACGATCAGAAGCTCCTCATCTTCACTACGAAGTTTTTAAAGATGGAGAGCGCATCAATCCTATTAATTTTTACTACGGAAACCTCTCTGCAGACGAATATGCAAGATTGTTAGAAAAAGCATCACTAGAAAATCAATCCTTAGACTAATGCATATAGATTTACCAGAAAAACGTTATTATGGTATTGGCGAAGTTGCCAAAGCCTTTGGAGTAAACACCTCTTTAATCCGCTTTTGGGAAAAGGAATTTGATGTCATTAAGCCTAAGAAAAATGCTAAAGGCAACCGAAAATTTACACCAGAAGACATTAAAAACCTTCAGTTTATATACCATTTAGTAAAAGAACGTGGCTTCACTCTTGAAGGTGCAAAAACACACCTTAAAGAAGGAAAAAAACAAACACTTAATAATTTTGAAATTATTAGTAAACTGGAAGGTATCAAAGCTCAACTTATTAAAATTAAATCGCAGTTGTAACATATTCTATATTACTACAACTAACAAATACATTCACTAATTTAAAAACACTAATCATGAAAAAATGGCTTATTCCTATAATAATTATTGCAGTCATCGTACTAGGATCTTATTCTTGGGTTAAAGGATTTAACAATACTGCTGTGCAACTTAATGAAGATGTAAGTGAAGCTTGGGGAAATGTACAAACGTCTTATCAACGACGCAATGATCTTATTGGAAACTTAGTGAATACTGTAAAAGGAGCTGCAGATTTTGAGCGCAACACGCTTAAAGATGTCATTGAAGCAAGAGCAAAAGCTACTTCAATAAACATTGACCCTTCAAACGTAACACCAGAGCAATTAGCGCAATACAATCAAGTTCAAGGTGGATTAAGTGGTGCTTTAAAAAGTCTTTTGGTAACTGTTGAACGTTATCCAGACTTAAAATCAAATCAAAACTTTTTAAAACTTCAAGACGAATTGACGAGTACAGAAAACACAATTCAAACCGCTAGAACGAGATATAATGAAGCGATTAAGCCTTATAATATTCATGTTAAAGAATTTCCAAATTCTATTTTAGCAGGAGCATTAGGTTTTGATGACAAACCTTATTTTGATGCTGAAGTTGGAGCAGAAAAGCCTGTAGATGTAGAATTTGATTTCAATAATTAGACATGTCACAAGTTGAAGATTTTCTTAGCGCTGAAGAAGAGCAAGAGATTATTTCGGCAATACGCACTGCTGAAAACAATACTTCTGGTGAAATAAGAGTTCATATTGAACATTCTTCAAAAATAGCTCCTTTTGATAGAGCTATGGAAGTGTTTCATTATTTAAAAATGGACAATACCAAACAGCAAAACGGTGTTTTAATCTATGTAGCTGTTAACGACAAAACTTTTGTGATTTATGGAGACAAAGGCATTAATGATGTGGTTCCTTCTGGATTTTGGGATAGCACCAAAGACATCATGCAATCACATTTTAAAAATGGACATTTTAAACAAGGCTTAATTGAAGGTGTTCTTAAAGCTGGTAAAGAATTAGAAACACATTTCCCTTGGGTTCATGGTGACATTAATGAATTGCCTAATGACATTTCTAAAGGATAGTGTTACAGTAAGCAGTAAGCAGTAAGCAGTAAGCAGTAAGCAGTAAGCAAAAGTATTAAATTCAATATGTTAAACATACCGAGTCGCATAAAAAATTTGTTTCTAAGAAAGCATCAAACAAAGTTGTTGCTACTTTTGGCTTTGCTTTTTTTAAGTTCACAAGTAGCAGTTGCTCAGTTTAATATTCCGCCTATCCCAGAAAAGCAAACTAGTCTTTATGATTATGTGAATTTGCTTTCTACTTCTGAAAAAAACAACTTAGAAGAAAAATTAGTTCGCTACTCTGATACCACTTCAACACAAATTGTTATTGCTATAATCTCAACAACCAAAGGTGAAAATATTGGGTTACTCACACCAAAATGGGCTCATGAATGGAAAATTGGTCAAGCTAAAGAAGATAATGGTGTTTTCGTTTTATTAGCTAAAGATGATCGCAAAATTTGGATTTCTCCTGGTTATGGTGTTGAAGATCGTCTTACTGCTGGAATTACAGGTGAACTTATACGAAACACTATTATTCCTGAATTTAAAAAAGGAGATTATTATCAAGGACTAAACAAAGGTACAGATGCTATTTTTGATGTTTTAACTGGTGCATATCAAGGCACTCGACAAAGTAATTCAAGTGATGCTTTCCCAATAGGTTTCTTTTTATTTTTATTTATTGTATTTATCATTTTCATTATCGCTATATCTAAAAACAGACGAGGTGGTGGAAATAATGGAAAAGGTGGTCGACGTTCGTCAGGCACTAGTATTCTTGATGCTATTATTTTGAGCAATATGGGACGAGGCAGTTATGGTGGAAGCTCAGGAGGCTTTGGCAGTAGTTCTGGTGGTAGCTTCGGAGGAGGTTTTGGTGGTGGCTTTGGAGGAGGCGGATTCTCTGGTGGTGGTGCTGGTGGTAGTTGGTAGTTGGTAGTTGGTAGTTGGTAGTTGGTAGTTGGTAGTTGGTAGTTGGTAGTTAAAAAAATGATTTTAAATTAGTTATGAACAAACACCTAATATTAATTGTATTTTTATTGGTTTCACAAATTATCTTCACTCAAGAAGATATTCTATTTGAACATACAATTCCTGAAACTCTAAAGACAAATGCAAATGCAGTAATACGAGAAAACACAAAAAGAATAAGAATTGAGTCTAGCAATAAAATGTATGTGCAACAATCTCAAACCGTTACTATTTTTAACTCTAAAGGAAATAATATATTAAACTCTCACTTATTCTATGATAACGATGTTAAAATAAATAATCTTTCATTAATTATATATGATGCAAATGGAATTGAAATAAAAAAGTTTTCAAAATCAAAATTCAAAGATATTAATGCTGTAGATGGCTTTTCATTATATACAGATGACAGAGTAATGTATATAGATTATACACCTACGTTTTATCCATATACAGCTGTATTTAATTATGAATATAAAACTAAAACTACCGCATTTATTCCTAGATGGCATCCTATAAGTTCTTACAATGTTTCAGTACAACAAAGTGAATACATTATTCACAATCCTAATAATCTTAAAATAAAGTTTAAAGAGAATAACTTTAATGGGTATCAAATTGTAAAGAAATCTAAAGATAGAGTTCATTATATCATGAATAATCAACCTGCAATAAAGCATGAAAACTACAGTACTTCTTTTATAGATTTAATGCCATATCTAATGGTAGCAGTAAACAATTTCACTTTAAAAGGTGTAGCAGGAAATGCATCTAATTGGAACGATTTTGGAAAATGGATGCATGACAAACTACTATCAAATAAAACTAAGGTAAAAGAAGAAACAATAACTAGAATAACAAATTTAACCAAAGGTGTTACTAATGACATTGAAAAAGCCAAGATTGTTTACAGATATATGCAAAATAAAACTCGTTATATCAGTGTGCAAATTGGGATTGGAGGTTGGGAACCAATTACACCTTATGAAGTAGACAATCTTGGTTATGGAGATTGTAAAGCATTAACTATTTATACTAAAGCACTTTTAGATATTGTGGGTGTAAAATCTAACTACACACTGGTATATGCCGGAAATAATCGCGATATAGATTCTAGCTTTACTTCTATTCAAGGGAATCATGCAATTTTGAACATTCCAAACAAGGAGAGCGATATATGGCTAGAATGTACTAGCCAAACACTTCCGTTTGGGTTTTTAGGAGATTTTACAGAAAACAGGAATGTTCTTGTAATTACTCCTAAAGGAGGAATAATTAAAAGAACTCCTGAATATAAAAATAATGACAATTTACAAACCACAAATGCTTCAATAGTATTACATAATGATGGAAATGTTACAGCTTCGATTGAAAGAGTTTCAGAAGGAATTCAGTATGATAACAAATATCATTTAGAAAATTATTCTGAAAAAGATTTGCACGACCACTACAAAACTAATTCATGGAGATATGTTAATAATTTAAATATAGATTCTAGTAAAATTATTAATAAAAGAGACAGTATTGCGCTTATAGAAAAACTCAAGATATCAATAGACCAGTATGCGACTATAAATAATAACGAATATATATTTAACATTAACACTTTCAACAGAAACAGTTATATACCTAAACGTTATAGAACTAGAAATTTACCATTAGAAATAAAACATGGATTTAAAGATATTGACGAATATACTTTTACAATACCTAATAAATATTCATTGGGATTGTTTCCTGAAAATAAAAATATAAAATCTAAATTTGGAGAATACTCTGTTAGTATTCAAAAAATAGATAATAACACTATTCTATATAAAAGAACAATATTAATAAAAAAGGGAATTTATTCTAAAGAAGATTACAAAACATATAGAGCTTTTAGAAAACAAATTGCTAAACAAGAAAATTTAAGATTAATTTTAAAAAAATAATCTCGTGACAAAAAATTGCATTATAATTTTACTATTGATTCCTCTTAACATATATGCTCAGAAAGAAAAATCTAACAAACTTGGGCAAGTATCTGTAAATGAATTAAAAATGAATACATACAAAAATGATTCGTTAGCTGATGCTTTAGTCTTATATGAGCATGCAAATGTTTACTTAGATGAAAAAAATGAATATAAATTTAGAACAGATTATTATTTCAAAATCAAACTATTCAATAAAAACGCTTTTCATCTCGCTAATATAGAGATACCACTATACAAAGATGAATATGTGAAAGAGATAAATGCCATAGCATATAATTTAAAAGGCGAAAATATATCTAAAACATTTTTAAACGAAAAAAACATTTATAAAACTCAAGAAAATGAATATTGGAACAAAACCAGTTTTGCAATTCCAAACATAAAGGAAGGAACTATTATAGAATACACTTATAGTGTTATTAGTCCTTACTCAAGGCTTGATGATTGGTATTTTCAAAGTGAAATTCCAAAATTAGAAAGCAAATATGATGCAACATTATTAGTCAATTATAAATATAACCTTCGTTTGTTTGGAGTTCAACAATTAGATAAAAAAGACATTACATTCAAAAAGAATTGTATTACCATAACTGGATTAGGTAGTGGAGGATGCAAGGAATATTCATTTGGAATGAAAAACATTCCTGCTTTTGAAGAAGAAGACTACATGTTGAGTAAAAAAAACTATCTATCTAGACTTGTATTAGATCTCATTTCATATACCAATACAGAAGGAGTAATTAAAAATTATACCAAAACGTGGAAGGATACAGACAAAACTTTAAAAAAGAATTTTTTTGATAACCAAACTACTAAAACAAGTTTTTTTAAAAAGAATATCCCACAAGAAATATTGAACACTGAAAATGAACTTGATAAAGCAAAACAAATTTATCAATTCATTCAAAACAAATTATTTTGGAACAAAAAATATTGGACTCAAGGCAACCTGAAAATAAAAAAAGCATTTGAAGAAGGTTCCGGAAGTGTTGATGCTATTAACTTAATCTTGTATAATAGCTTAAGAGCTGCTAATATAGAAAGTTATATTGTTGTATCTTCAACAAGAAATAATGGTTTACCAACTAAGGTCTATCCGTTAACCAAAGACTTTAACTACATTTTAGTAAAAGCAGTTATAGGTAACGAAACATTTTTTCTAGATGCAACAAATAAAAAAACAGCTTTCGGTCAAATTCCTTTTAAATGTATAAATGGAGATGGTAGAGTGTTAGATTTTAAAAAAGGTAGTTATTGGGAACAAATAAACACAAACACTTTATCTATAATCTCTTCTTACACTGAGCTTTCTTTTAACGAAGAGAGCGAATTACAAGGGAAATTACAAGTAACAAAAACGGGTTATAATGCTGTCTCTGAACGAAATTTCATAAGTAATAAATCAACCGATGAATATTTAGATTATTTTGAAAGCAAACACCCAAATATTCTAGTAGATGATTATACTATTAAAAATGAACATAATCTTGATAAACATTTAATACAAAGATATGACATAACAAAAGAACTTTACACTGACAATAACTTCATTAGAATCAACCCTCACATATATGGAAGAATTTCTATTAACCCTTTTAAGTTAGACAGACGCATTTATGATATAGATTATGGTTATCCAAGAACTTTTTTAAATTCTATAAAATTAAATATCCCATTAGACAAATATGAAATAATTAGTTTACCAGAAAATAAAGCTTTTGCCTTACCAAATAATGGAGGTGATTTTATGTTAAATGTCTCTCAAAATGGAAACTCTATTAATATTAGCACAAAATTATATATAATGAAAAAAACGTTCTCTCCTAATGAATATAAAGCTTTAAAAGAGTTTTACAACCAAATTATAAAAGCTGAAGAAGCGAGTATAAAATTAAAAAAGCTTAACTGATTAAAGTGGTGAACAAAAAATCATCCTGAGAATCAATCACTTTCTACTCTCACCACTAACTTCTAACTAATCTATGATATAAAAATCACTCGAATTTGTTTCTCCCTTAGACCCTAAACTATTAAATTTCCAACTAAAGCTTAACATAAAGTATTGTTGCAGAACTGTACTTTGTAAATCTTCTATATAATCACTTGTTGCTCTACGTCTTGCATTTGTATTTTGATTAAGCAAATCATACACTTTTAAAGTAAGTGCTGCCTTATCTTTTAACATAGAATAAGCTAATGACGTGTTCCAAAACCAAGCACTTTTTTGAAAGCCATCTGCTACATTCGGATTGTAGTTGTAGCGAATATCGTTAATCCACTCAAAACGTTTAGGTAAGTACGTTGTTGTTTTTATACTTAAATTATGATTCAGAAATTCTCGATCTTCAAATGCATCAATATCAAATGTATTATTTGTAATATTAAGTCTATAGCTTGGTTTAATATCAAAGATTTTTTTCCAAGTAAATTCTAAGCCTACATTTGGTGTAAATGAAGTAGTTTCACTTGCATATTGAACATCATTATTAAAATTAATGTTTCTAGATTTATTAGCCCATACACCTAGTCGTACTCTAAGTTTTCGAATAGAATCTAATTTTATGTTTTTGCTGTAACTCGTACTAAAACTAGCTCTATAATTCCCATTTACATTTGCATAAGTTGTTGTACGTTTTAAACTTTCGGGATCAATTGTAGTTTTAGACACCACATCGTCATCTTGTGCATCAATACTTACATAAAAAAACAATCCTGAACGCTTTTGAAAGTCGTAAGAATTAAACCCAACATACAACCTATGATTATCTGTAGGTTGTAAATTTGGATTACCAACAACTGTATTTAACGGATTAGAAACATCTTCAAAAGCTTGTAATTGTCTAAGAGTTGGTGGTCTATTTCGCAATCTATATCCTGAATAAATCGAAGATTTTTCACTAAATCTATAATTTACATAACCACTAAGTTGTAACGCTTCAAAATCTTGTTTGATATTAAACTCTGGACGTAATAAATCTGTATTCTCTAGAGTTCTTAACACATAATCTGCACCAATGGAAGCATACCATTTTTCATCATTGAAACGTAAACTTATGGCAGGAATTTGTTCAATATTTACATATTCAAAATCTGTACTTAATGTTGTATTGAATTGATTATAAGTATTAGTCACATCATCAAAATCGAAAGTACTACGCACATCTTGATCTATAGCTTTTCTATAATTATATTCAAAATCTAAAAATAGTTTTTTGGCTACAATCGGATAACGATATTTTACTTCAGATTCAAAAACGGTTGATTTACCATTACCATCTGTAAGTTGTTTTCTTTGTATAAGCTCTGGATTGTCTCCAAAAATTTGTGTTGTTGAATTTAAAAAATCATCACTTTCGGTATTTGTGATTTCATTTTCAATACCAAAACGTACAAATGCACCTCTATTTCCAAATTTTTTAGTAATGGTTAAATCATTGGTAAATGTTTTTCCGAATCTCTCAATATCAGTATCTACATTAGACTGATTGGTTAAGGTTCTTTCCTCATCTAAAGTTTCATTATATCTAGCAGATCTATTAATGGTTTTTGAATATCTAAAAGAAGGTTCGATATTAATTACAAATGTAGAATCAATTTTAATATCGTATTCCATATTTACACTATGGCTGTTGGTTTCATTTATGGTATTAGAATTTGAGTTGGAAAAAAACCTAGAATCTGATAAGGTCGTTTCACGTTGTGATGATGAGGCATTATCAGACTGACTACTAGAGTGAAAATAATCTGCCGACAAATCGTTTTTTTTATTTATAACATCTGCATAATTTGCACCTACATTTCTTGAAGTAGTAATTCCTTCTCCTCCACCAAAAGATCGACCATCAATTGAAAAAGAACCGTTACTACTAAATGAACTGCTACCACTACGACCAAACATTTTAGAGATTTCTCCAAAACTAAATCCTGGTGAATTGATATTATTACCTCCAACCAACACACTCATACGTCGATCATTATTAAAACGATTAAGCATTCCAGCAAATTCATAACGCTCGTCTGTACCTGCTCCTGCTGACAAACGTCCAAAAACACCTTTATTATTTTCTTCTTTAATGGTTAAATTAATTGTTTTATTTTCTTGACTACCTTTTTCTCCTGTTAGTGCTTCAGATTTTGTTTTGGTATCTACAACTTGAATTTTTTCTATAATATCCTTTGTTAAGTTTCGTGTTGTAATTGTAGGATCATTACCAAAAAATGGTTTTCCATTAACTAAAATCTTATTAACCTCTTTGCCATTTACAGTTATCTTTCCTTGTTCATCTACTTCTACTCCTGGCAATTGCTTGAGTAAATCTTCAACATTGGCATCCTTTTTAGTTTTAAAAGATTTAACATTAAACTCTAATGTATCTTTTTTTATGGTAATAGGTACTCTAGATTTTATAACTACTTCGTCTAATTGATTGCTAACTCGTAGCTTAATTACACCTAAATTTATAAGTGCTTTATCTATTTGTATTTCTTTTGTAAAAGGTTGAAATCCGATGTAAGAGATGGTTAGGTTTAAGCTTTTATCGTAAGTCTTATCTTCTATTTTGAAGCCTCCTTCTTTATCAGAAATAGTATATGTTACCAAACTACTATCTTTAACACGCTCTAAATAAATCGTCGCAGATTCTAAGGGTAACTGATCGCTTTCAGAAAGTAGCTTTCCTTGAATTTTAAACGTTTGAGATTGTGAAAAAACACTAAATACGGTTAAGAATAGAGTTAGGAGAAAAATTAATTTCTTCATAAGATTGATTGATGATTAGTAGCTTATTGAAGAAAACGAAGATATACTAATTTTCGTATGAATTTTCTTAATTTCTTTATAAATATCTGAATCAGAATCCAATTTTGAAACTATGAAATAACAATAGTGCTCTATTTCTTTCTCATATAAACACTAATAGGAACACCATTAAAATTAAAATGCTCTCTAAGTTTATTCTCCAAATAACGCTTGTAAGGATCTCTAACATATTGAGGTAAATTACAAAAGAATGCAAATTGCGGTTGTGGTGTTGGCAATTGCATAATGTATTTAATCTTTACAAATTTACCTTTGTATGCTGGTGGTGGATAATTTTCAATTATTGGTAATAAAACTTCATTAAGTTTACTTGTCTTAATTTTTTTACTTCTGTTTTTATAAACTTCAACAGCAGTTTCAATAGCTTTAAAAATACGCTGCTTATTAAGAACTGAAATAAAAATAATTGGGACATCTGTAAAAGGCTCGATTTCTTTTCTGATGCGTTTTTCAAAATCACGAGTGGTCATGGTATCTTTTTCTATTAAATCCCATTTATTGACTAGAATTACGATGCCTTTACGATTTCGTTCCGCTAGCCAAAATATATTTTGCACTTGACCATCAAATCCTCTAGTTGCATCAAGCACTAACATACAAACATCACAATGTTCAATAGCTCTAACGCTTCGCATTACTGAGTAAAACTCTAAATCTTCCTTAACTTTAGATTTACGTCTAATACCAGCTGTATCGACTAAATTAAATTCGAATCCGAAACGGTTGTATTTGGTATCAATAGCATCTCTTGTGGTTCCAGCAATATCTGTTACGATATATCTATCCTCACCAATAAGTGCATTTATAAACGATGATTTTCCAGCATTAGGTCGACCTACTACAGCAAAACGAGGTAACTCATCAAGTTCTTCCTCCTCTTCTTTTTCTGGCAAAGCTTCAACCAAAGCGTCTAACAAATCACCTGTTCCACTACCATTAATACTTGCAATGGTATAATATTCACCTAATCCCAAAGCATAAAATTCAACCGCATCTTCTGCACGCTTTCCGTTATCTACTTTATTGACTGCTAAGAAAACAGGCTTATCAACTTTACGAAGTAGTCTCGCTACATCTTCATCCATTCCAGTGACACCAGTTTCAACATCAACCATAAAGATGATCGCATCTGCTTCGTCAATAGCTAATTCGACTTGCTTATCAATTTCGGCTTCAAAAATATCATCACTTCCTTTTACATATCCACCAGTATCTATTAAAGAAAACTCTTTTCCATTCCAATCACTTTTGCCGTAATGTCTATCTCTTGTGACACCACTAACAGCATCAACAATCGCTTCACGACGTTGAATTAATCGATTAAAAAATGTTGACTTTCCAACATTTGGCCTTCCTACAATTGCAACAATATTACTCATAATTACGTGTTTTACTATGCATTACATATCCTGTAAGCGACTGCAAAGATACTAAATAAGTAATGACGTTAGACGAATTTTACAGTAAACATGAAATCAATATATAAATTGAATAAAAATTAGTATTTTGATTTATTATTTTTTATCAAAATGTCTAGAACTACTAATGAGATTATATTAAGGCCTCGATTTAGATTTCATGTGAACCATGACCATGAAATGCTTTTAAAATTGTTTGAAAATCAAAAAACAACACAATCAAACTTTATCGTTTCGCGTATTGACGATCATATTTTTATAAAAATCCCTAAGAATAAACAACATTTTTGGTCGCCTCAATTGCATATAGAAATCAATAAAGAACTAGATCGAGAAGGCAGTATCATCTATGGATTATTTGGACCAAATCCAACGGTTTGGACCTTATTTATGTTTTTTCATTTTATCATTGCAGGCTTATTTATTGCCTTTGCAATTTGGACTTATGTAAATTGGACTTTAGAGACTAGTTATGCAATTCAATTATCTGTCGCTTTACTCACAATAGTCATTTGGTTTGCTTTATATTTTGGTGGACGTATAGGAAAAAAAACGGGTATGAGTGAAATGCATGATTTACATCATTTTATGCGTGACACCTTAAGAAGTAAAGGTATTCATGCTGAAGCTTAAATCATTTCTGATTGTACCCAAAGCGTTTTAATTGGCGTTGATTACTTCTCCAGTTCTTATTGACTTTTACATAGAGTTCTAAATGGACTTGTTTTCCGAAGAATTTCTCTAAATCCTTTCTAGCTTCTACTCCAACACGTTTTAGTGCAGAACCTTTATGACCAATAATGATGCCTTTTTGAGTGTCGCGTTCGACCATGATAACAGAACGCATTCTGATAATATTTTCTTCTTCAAAAAACTCTTCAGTATCTACCTCAACAGCATAAGGAATTTCCTTTTTGTAGTGCATTAAGATTTTCTCACGGATGGCTTCATTTACAAAAAAACGCTCAGGCTTATCGGTTAACTGATCTTTTGGGTAAAATGCTGGAGATTCTGGTAACAATTCGATAATGCGATCAAATACATTTTGAACATTAAACCCTTGCAGTGCTGAAATTGGAAAAAACTCAGCATTTGGGACTTTACTTTGCCATAATTCAGCCTGTTCTTCTAATTGCTCTTGATTAGAATTATCAATTTTATTAAGCAGCAACAAGACTGGAATTTTAGAGTTTTTGATTTTGTTAAAAAAGGCTTCATCTTTCAATTCCTTTTCGCCAATTTCTACCATATAAATGAGTACATCTGCATCCTCAAAAGCCGATTTCACAAAATCCATCATGGACTCTTGAAGTTCGTAAGCTGGTTTAATAATACCAGGTGTATCACTTAAAATAACTTGAAAATCTTCTCCATTGACAATTCCTAAAATACGATGTCTTGTCGTTTGTGCTTTTGATGTAATTATGGATAACTTCTCGCCAATAAAGGCATTCATTAATGTTGACTTACCAACGTTAGGATTTCCAATAATATTTACAAAACCTGCTTTATGGCTCATAGTACAAATTTAAATCTAGCGACAAAGTTACAACCTTTATCAAATATTAAATAACTTATAAGTGCCCGAAATAAAAAAAGCCTATGAGATTTACTTCATAGGCTTTTTTATTATAACTTATATTTTACCCTAGTCCTCCTGATCCTCCTGGATCTGGTGGTGATGATGCCATTGCTTTTTTAGGGTTTAATACAATAAATGTTCCTATTGCTGTTAAAGCTGCATACTTTCCCATTTTTTTCAAGGCATCTTTTCTGGTAATTTGATCTTCTTGTGCATTCATTTCAAATAGGATTAATTTAATTACATTATTAATAAATATATTAAAAAAATTCTAATTATCATCATTTAAGAACAATACAGCTTTAATATTAATAAAAAGAAACTCTGAATTCTTGTAAAATTGGTCTTTATAAAAGCTCCAAACTTATGATCTAGGTTTATCTATTCCTCTATCATACATCACAATACTTCCAGCTACAGATACATTTAAACTCAATTGCGATTTGAATTTGATTAAAAAGTGACTTTTTTTAATTGCCTGTTTTGACAAACCATGATCTTCTGCTCCTAAGAGATATACACAACGTCTTGGATGATGGAAGGTTTCTAAGTCATCAGCTTCATCAGTTAATTCTACACCAACCAAACGAGTTCCTTTTGGTAAATTGTTGAAAAAATCATCAAAAGTTTCATAATGAAAATAAGGCATTGACTTAACCGCATTATGAGTATCGCAAGCTTGTTTAGCATAACGATTTCCAATGGTAAAAATAAAACTAGCTCCAAGATTTTGAGCTGAACGCCAAAGAACACCTAAGTTTTCTGGAGTTTTTCCGTTTTGAATACCAATTCCGAAGAATTCGTTTTTGAAATTATCAATCATAAAACAAAAATAAAAAACCTCCTTTAAAGATGGAGCTTTTGATTTTCAGATTAGCTACAAAGAGGCCATAGATTCATTCTCAATATTCTTAATATTTCACATATCTCCTTATCATATCTTCATCTAGATCTACAGTATTCACAAATTATTCATCATAAAAAAGTTTACAAGCACTTCTATTATTTTAAGATTTGAAAAAAATCAATTAAGAATACACAAAACCCAACAATAAAATTAGAATATACTACTTCAAATATTCTATTAATTCTTTAGGAGCAAATAATAGCTTAACATTTTCTAGCTCAAATTTATCATTGTTATCAATATTGCCCGCCAACAAAATAGTTTTGTCAAAATCACTCGATATTTTATTCAAAATATTTACAGCTTTTTCTTTAGCTAAAGTAACAACGATGGTTAATAACACATCAGGTTTAGTTATTTTAATTACTTGATTGATATTAGTGGTTGGCACGTTCTGTCCTAAATAAAAAACTCTCCACCCAAGATTTCGAGCAATATAATACGCTAATAATAAACCTATTTCATGGTGTTCACCTTCAGGTAAAAATAGAACTATTTTTTTTGCATTTGTTTCAGGCTGTGGTAAAGCGTCCACCTTAGAAAATATTTTTTTGCGTATAATACTAGAAATAAAATGCTCTTGAGCAGGCATTATTTTGTTAGTGCCCCATAAAATCCCAATATGCACTAAAAAAGGATACAACAATTCTGTAACTGTATCTAACAACCCAAATTTCCTTATGTTTTCATTTAAAATATCTTCAAACAAATTCTCATTCATTTCAATCATACTAGCAGATAGGGACTTAATGTCTATATCTTTATCATCATTCTTAGAAAGTTCGGTTACAATATTATGAATCTCATCAATGGTCATTTTATCAATCTTTGAAATCCTGTAACCATGACGAATTAAAATACTAATATTCAAAAGTTTTTTTATTTGATCGTCAGTATAAAACCTAATATTAGTTTCAGTTCGTTTTGCTTCTAGAAATGAATATCTACTTTCCCACTTCCGTAAAGTATGCGCACTAATATCTGTTAAAGCTACAGCTTGAGCCATTGAATACTCCATATTGTCTAAGTTTAATTAACACAAAATTATACAAATATTTTAAACCAAAACAACATTTTGTCTAACTTTTTTAAAATTTTATTTGACAATTAAAATATAAAACATATATTTGTCTAAGTTTAACTACAAATAAATTAGACATGAAAAAATTTACTGCTTACCTAATGACTATTCTTTTGGTCATTTTCACATTTCAATCTTGTGACAAAAATGACGATGATGGTGTTATGATGACATCAGCAATGAATATTGTTGAAACTGCTCAAAGCTCATCAGACCTTAGCAATCTTGTAGCCGCTTTGTTAAAAGCAGATGAAAGTTCGGAATCTGATTTAATAGGGACTCTAAGCGGATCTGGACCGTTTACAGTTCTAGCACCTACAAACGAAGCTTTTACCTCTCTTTTAGCAGGTTTGGATAACTACAGTTCTTTGGATGACTTTTCTTCAGAGGAAGACAAAGCATTATTGGCTACTATATTAAAATATCACGTGATTTCGGGAGCTGCTGTAGAATCTTCAGCTTTAACTAATGGGCAAGAAATCTCAACCGTACAAGGAGAGATGCTAACTGCTAATGTTGGAACAGACATATCATTTACTGATGCAACAGGTATGAGTAGTACGGTTTTAAGTGCCGATATTGAAGCAACAAATGGAATAATTCATATAATAAATAAAGTCTTAGTGCCACAAGAAGTTTTGGACATCATAAATCTAGGAACTTTAGTTGACGTAGTTATTAACACCGAGGCACTTTCAAATTTGGAAGCTGCCGTGATTAAGGCTGATTTAGTAGACACATTAAACGGAGACGGACCATTTACAGTTTTTGCTCCCACAGATGACGCTTTTATTGCCCTTATGGATGCACTTGGTGATGACTTCAACAGTCTTGATGATTTTGATACAACTGATGAAATTGCCCTACTAAGAAATATATTACTATACCATGTTATTCCAGCTGAAGTAACTTCAGATATGCTTAGTGCTGACCAAGTACCTACTGCTTTAACAGGTAATAATATTGAAGTAATTGCTTCCAATTCTACATTTGTGATTGGAGACGCAAGTGATACAGATGCTAATATTACTGGAACGGACATTATGGCATCCAACGGAGTGGCTCATACAATTGATAAAGTTCTTCTACCTCAAGAAGCTGTAGATTTTGTTAATTCGTTAAGACCAAACATTGTTGAGCTTGCGCAAGACACGGCCGATTTAAGTTCGCTGGTTGCTGCACTAGCTCAAGCTGATGCAGGACTTGTGGATTTATTACAAACTGATGGCCCATTTACAGTATTCGCACCTACAAATCAAGCATTTTCAGATTTGTTAGATGATTTAGGTGACGATTACAACAGCCTTGCTGATTTTGATACCATTGAGGAGAAAGAACTTTTAGCAGACATATTGAAATATCATGTAGTAACAGTACAGGCATTGTCTACAGACTTATCTGATGGACAAATGATAACCACAGCTCAAGGTGAAGATATAACCATATCGTTGACAGGTGGAGTTTTTGTTCAAGATGCAACTGAGAGTGATGCCGAAGTAACAGCTCCTAATATTTTAGCTAGTAATGGTGTAGTTCATGTCATTAATAAAGTATTATTACCTGCTGAATAATTTATCATACTAAAATATTCATGTTAGGTTGATTTGGTTGTTTGGTTGATTTGGAAAGCGGCAGTTGCTAAAACTGCCGTTTTTAAAATCATTTGTTTTAATTTAAACTAAACTCAATGTTGAAAAAACACATCGTAATTATAGGATCAGGATTCTCTTCACTTTCTGCGGCTTGCTATCTAGCAAAATCAGGCTTTAAAGTCTCTGTGCTAGAAAAAAACAATACAATTGGAGGCAGAGCAAGACATTTAACTAAAGAAGGGTTTACCTTTGACATTGGACCAACATGGTATTGGATGCCAGATGTGTTTGAAAAATTCTTTGCAGACTTTGATAAAAAACCATCTGATTACTATAAATTACAAAAACTATCACCTGCCTATCAAGTATATTTTGGTAATGAAGATTCAATAACTATTCCTGGAAATCTAAAAGACATATATAAAATATTTGAAAAAGAGGAAAAGGGAAGCTCCAAACATCTAAAATCGTTTTTGAAATCTGCTGAATACAACTATGATGTATCAATAAATGATTTAGTTTATAAGCCTGGAGTTTCCCCTTTGGAATTAATTACACCAGTAACTATCGGCAAAATTTTTCAGTTTTTTTCTACCATTCGAAAACAGGTTCGAAAGAAGATAAAAAGTAAAAAGCTTATTCAAATTTTGGAGTTTCCTGTATTATTTTTAGGAGCAAAGCCAAGTAATACTCCTGCTTTTTACAATTTTATGAATTATGCAGATTTTGTTTTAGGAACTTGGCATCCTAAAGGAGGAATGTATAAAGTTATTCAAGCCATAGTTACACTGGCTACATCTTTAGGAGTTGAATTTAAAACCAAATCTAATGTCCAAGAAATTAAGGTAGATTCAACAGGAAAAGCAATAGGAGTTGTGGTAAATGATGAATTTATAGCTGCTGATATAATTTTAAGCGGAGCAGATTATCATCATACAGAAACATTATTACCAAAGAACTACAGACAATATTCAGAAAAATATTGGAATAACAAGGTCTTTGCTCCATCTGCACTCCTTTTTTACGTAGGATTTAATAAAAAACTAGAAAATGTTTGTCATCACACCTTATTTTTTGATACTGATTTTGATATACATGCAAAGACAATTTACGACACTCCTAGCTGGCCAGAAAACCCTTTGTTCTATGCAAGTTTCCCATCCATAACTGATGACAGTTTTGCTCCAAAAAACAAAGAAGCAGCTACATTTTTAATTCCGTTAGCACCAGAAATTAAAGACACACCAAAAATTAGAGAGAAATACTTTGACATCATAATAACACGATTAGAGAATTTAACTAATCAATCTGTCAAAAAGGATATCATTTTTAAAGAAAGTTATTGTGTAAAGGATTTTAAAAAAGATTATAATTCATACAAAGGCAATGCTTATGGACTGGCAAATATTCTCTCACAAACAGCATTTTTAAGACCAAAAATAAAAAGTAAAAAAGTAAAGAATTTGTTTTTTACAGGACAACTTACAGTTCCAGGTCCTGGAGTACCACCTTCTTTAATATCGGGCAAAATCGCTTCAGATTTAATTTTAAAAACACACAATCATGAAACAATTATTTGATGATGTTTCTTATGAGTGCAGTAAAATAGTTACGAAAAGATACAGCACTTCATTTTCTATGGCAACAAAAATGTTATCGCCAAAAGTTCGTATCGCTATATATAACATCTATGGCTTTGTTCGGTTTGCAGATGAAATTGTAGATTCTTTTCACGATTATAACAAAGAAGAATTATTAACACAATTTGAGAAAGATTACTATAAAGCTATAAAAGACGGAATTAGTTTAAACCCAGTTTTAAATTCATTTGTTCATACAGTAAAACAATATAATATTTCTAATGACTTAATAGATGCTTTTCTAAATAGCATGAAAGCAGATTTACACAAGAATAGTTATAAAACTGAAGCCGAGTACAAAGCTTATATTTATGGTTCTGCAGATGTTGTAGGTCTTATGTGCCTTAAAGTCTTTGTAAATGGAAACCAGCAAAAGTATGACGAACTAAAGGTTGCTGCCATGCGATTAGGATCTGCGTTTCAAAAAGTGAATTTTTTACGAGATTTAAAAGAAGACATAAACGTATTAAATCGCAGTTATTTTCCAAATATAAATTTGGGCAAGTTAGACTCACATTCTAAAGAATTAATTATAAAAGATATTAAATCAGATTTAGATTATGCCTATCAAAATGGAATATTAAAACTTCCCGTTGATGCTAGGTTTGGCGTTTATATCGCTTATCGGTATTATTCACGATTACTTAAAAAACTTAAAAAAACTCCTTTTTCAGAAATCATGGAAACAAGAATTAGAATATCCAATACTATGAAAATAAATTTGATGGCTAGAAGTTACGTGAAGTATAAACTAAATTTAATATAAATGAGAATTATTTTTTCTCAATTGTTATTAATCCTTGATAATATCAACGACTCGACACCAGATTTTGTAAAAAACATCATCAAGTTTCGGGAAGGCTAGTTTAAGTATGAAATTGCATATGATTTCATTAAAAATCAAGCAGTCAAAATATAATGCTCTACCTTGAGTGAAATTAAGAACTAAAAAAAGAGTACCTGATTATTTAAATTTTTAGATTAAGAAAAATACACACTTATGATTTGGCTATACTTTTTAGGCACAACTATAATAACCTTTATAATAATGGAAGGCGTTACTTGGTGCACCCACAAATATGTAATGCATGGTTTTGGTTGGTATTTTCACAAAGATCATCACCAACCAGGTTACCCACATACTTTTGAAAAAAATGATACTTTCTTTGCTGTTTTTGCTACGCCTTGTATCCTATTGTTTTTTTTGGGGCTTAGACCGCAACTAAACTACCTGTTTTTTGTTGCATTAGGTATTCTATTTTATGGAATTGCTTACTTTTTAGTGCATGATGTGTTAATTCATCGCAGATTCAATTGGTTTAAAAATACTAATAATAGATACTTGAAAGGGCTTAGAAAAGCTCATAAAATTCATCATAAGCATTTGGACAAACCTAATGGTGAATGCTTTGGGATGCTATTTGTTCCTTTTAAATATTTTAGAAAAAGACAGTGAATCAATATTTGTACCTCATATTAGATTTAGGGAGTTTAAGTATTCCATTATTGTATAGTGTTTTTGAGAAAAAATTTCACTTTATTCAATTTATTAAGGCAAGTTTTTTTAGCATCTTATTTGTGGCAATTCCTTTTTTAATTTGGGATGTCTTATTTACTAAATATGGCATTTGGGGATTTAATTCAGATTATCACCTATCTATTAAATTTTTTAATATGCCATTGGAAGAATGGTTATTTTTCTTTTGTATCCCTTATGCCTGTCTCTTTACTCATGAGGGTATAAAATATTACTTCCCTAACTTAAAACTATCAAAATCAGCCACTTTAATCATAGGCTCTTTATTAGTGTTAATCGCTTCTTTCTTGCTTGTCCAGAATTTTGGAAAATGGTACACAACTATAAACTTTTCATTATTCTTACTATTAATTCTATATAGTCTAAAGTATCAAGTAGAATCCCTACGTGTTTATTTTCCAAGTTTTTTAATAATCTTAATACCATTTACCCTTGTCAATGGTGTTCTCACCGGGAGCTATATTGAAAATCCTGTGGTTTGGTATAATAATAACGAAAATTTGGGTTATAGGATACTTACAATTCCGCTAGAGGATGTTTTTTATGCTTTTACTATGCTCTTCTCTGTACAACTGATTTTTAATAGATTAAAAAAGTTTTATAAAAGAAAACAATGATGAAAAATGATTGAAATCAATAAACATTCTGGTATTTACACATTAGAGACTAAGCAAATATTAAACGTTTCTTTAGAAAAGGCATGGATTTTTTTTAGTTCACCTAAAAACTTACAAAAAATCACACCTTCCCATATGGGATTTGAAGTTACTTCTAAGGTTGATGCAAAAGCCTATCCTGGTCAAATATTAACCTATAAAATTGGAATTCTTCCGTATATTAAACAAAATTGGGTTACAGAAATTACGCGAGTAAAAGAGCAAAAGTATTTTGTTGATGAGCAAAGATTTGGTCCATATAAAATGTGGCATCACGAACATTTTTTTGAAACAATAGCTAATGGAAAAACTTTAATGAAAGATAAAGTGTCCTATAAAATACCTTTTGGTTTTTTTGGACATTTTGCACATTCAATTTTCATAAAAAAACAACTTACATTTATATTTAAGTATCGACACAACACCTTAGAAAAATTATTCAATGCATAATAAAATATCTATTTTTTGGTTTAGAAGAGATTTACGTTTAGAAGATAATACTGCTCTTCATTTTGCATTAAACTCTGGAAATGTTGTATTACCAATATTTATATTTGATGAAGAAATCATAGATAAGCTACCAAAAGATGATAGCAGAATTACGTTTATCTATGATACTTTAAAAGAATTGGACACTAAGCTCAAAGCATTTAATAGTTCGATACAAATCCTAATTGGCAAACCAACTGAAGTCTGGGAGAACCTCTCCTCAAAATACAAAATTGCCAGTGTGTTTTTTAATAAAGACTATGAACCCTATGCCATCAATAGAGATGAAAAAATAAGCAACATTTTATATTCAAAGGGTATTGATATATTTTCTTATAAAGACCATGTTATTTTTGAAAAAAATGAGATCGTAAAAAAAGATAAAACACCTTATACAGTATATACACCTTATAAGAATGAGTGGCTAAAAAAATTCAATCCATCTGAAGATATTAAGCTGTACGATTGTGATAAAAACAGATCAGCATTTTATAATTTAAAAAGCAACTTCCCTAGTATGGAGAATTTGGGTTTTAAAAGAAGTATTATAAAAGTAAAACCCTATAATCTAGAAGATTTATCTAATTATCATAATGTTCGTGATTATCCTGCATTAAATAAAACTTCCAGTATATCTCCATATTTGCGTTTTGGTCTACTAAGTATTCGGCAAGTAGTAAAAATTGCTTTAAATTTAAACAAAACCTTTTTGAGTGAATTAATTTGGAGAGAATTTTTTATTCAAATTCTATATCATTTCCCAAAAGTTGTAACTCAAAATTTCAAACCGAAATACAATAATATACTATGGCGAAATAATGAGTATGAATTTGAAATGTGGTGCAAAGGACGAACAGGCTACCCAATAGTTGATGCAGGTATGAGAGAATTAAACCAAACAGGTTATATGCACAACAGAGTGCGTATGATAACAGCTGGTTTTCTTTGCAAACACTTGTTAATTGATTGGCGTTGGGGTGAAGCTTATTTTGCGAAAAAATTACTAGACTTTGAATTAGCCTCTAATAACGGAAATTGGCAATGGTCTGCTGGATCTGGTTGTGATTCTGCACCATATTTCCGAATTTTTAATCCAATGACACAAATAAAAAAATTTGATAAAAATTTTGATTACATACAAAAATGGGTTCCTGAATTTCAAGAACTAACATATCCAAAACCAATAGTGGATCATAAATTTGCTAGGGAAAGATGCTTAATGGTTTATAAAAATGCTTTGAAATTAGAACTTTAATAACGAGAAGAAAAGATTTTTTAAGGAAAGAATCTCTGTTGAATCAAAACAAATAGTACTAACAAAAGTAACGAGTGTCGTGCCTATGGTGCACTTTAAATGCAACAAGCCTTCACATTTCTATGAAGGCTTGTTTTTACTAGTAGCGGGAACTGGACTCGAACCAGTTCCTTCTCTACATTGATTATTAATTTCTTACAAATGCTACTTAAAAAAGGTTACCTAATAGTATGCCTTTTTAACCTCCTTTATTCTGTTTTAAATTTAAATGTTTTGATTAAATTTTTCAATAAGCTCAATTGTAGATTCGAAATCCTTTCCGTCTATAAATAACCCTATATCTTTATTTAGATAAGAAAATATCTTTAAGTGATATTCTTTATTGTCTCCCAAATAGTCCAAGTAGTTTACAGAAAAATGGATTAATTCCTCATAGTAAAAGTTTTCATTGGTACTTAGCCATTTCTCTAGCTTTTCAGTATCATTTTTGATGGAAGTGTAAGTCTCTAATTGTTCTTTACAATAAGGTTCATACTTATAGTATCTGGATACTTCTTCTAACTGTTCAAATAAATCTACAAACTTATCTTCTGCTGTTGCATAATTGGATATAGCTGGTAATTCGCCTTCTCTAATAGATTTGAAATGATTGTATTCATCTTGATTTTTGAGTAACCAAAATTCAACTTTATCTATTGAAATTATACTATCAGCAGAGAGATATATTAATTCATTAATTCCTGAAAGAGATAATCCCATGTTTTAATCAAATCTTATCTTGAATAAACAACATATACTCCTCCAAGACATTATTTTCTCTGATAAGAATTTCGTATGATTTATAATTAAACGTTGACATTGTCCATGAGTTTTCTTGATATTCAAAGTCTTCCTTGTAGTTTTCAAGTTCTTCCTTTATATATTTCAAAAGTAAGCCCTCACCTGCTTCAACAATACTAACGTCACCGTCAAATTCCTTAATAACCCAAATAGTTGCTTTTTTAGTATTCTTATTATAATTAAGCCCATATTCATATGCTTGATGTTCTTCATTAGTTTTAACAAACTCAAAAAACCTAGACTTTAAAAAATAATCAACTTTCTCCCCTGCATTTTCCTTTAAGAATATAATATCTTTCAATTTGAAGGACTCTTTTTCTTGGGAAAAGAAAACCATAGGCATTAAAATTAATAAGAGACACAAGTATATTTTTTTCATGAACTTTAATTTTTGTTAATGATTGTTTTTATTCAAAAGTAATTAATTATCATATATGATAACTTTAAAGAGAACAACTTTTTGCTAACATAATAGAGATAAATTTGGGTTGGTGGTTATGGATATTGTTAATGAATTTTTGGAATTTTAATATTTATTTGAATTTTAAATATTTAAAATGAGTTATAGAAATTGTAATTAAACTATCAGCATAATGGATAGATATGATATTTCCATTTTCTGCTAGTACAGAAAAATCCAAGTCATCTCCTTTAGCCCATTTCAATTCTATAATGCCTAATATATCAGCATTAAAATAAAGTGACAATTCCATTGATGATTGAATACCATACTTCTTAATAGAATCTTGGGTTAATTCATATTTTATAAACTCAAAATCATTAACACTTACTACCACTCCTTCATTTAATTCAAATTCATAGTTTTCGAATTGTTCTCCTATTCTAAATGGTAGTTTAATTTCCATAGTGTTAGAGTATAAAAAAACCACCTGTTTAAAAGGTGGTTTAAGTTTTGATTGGTCTTAGCTTATTGTACTGTAAAAGAATCTTCAGAAATGTTATAAGTAAAGACTTCATTATCTTCAATGCTTAATGAACTATTTAAAAACAGTATAGTATTAGTCTCAACATCTTTTATCTGAACTTCATATATAACACTATCTTCATAGCCAGTAACATCATATTCAAAACCAATGATATTAAAAGACTCTAAATTCAAGTTTTGAATAATGTCTGTATTAGTTTGTGAATTTACTGTTTCTGTGAAAACTTGACCATTTTCATCATCTGAATAATATTCAATTACAAGAGGATATTGTTGACTAGAAGAACTCTCTCCAGATATTCTAATTTCATACTCTTTAACAGTAGGTGGTAAATCATAATTATCTGAACCATCTCTAAAATAATCCCCCTCATAGGCATTATCATTTGGGTTTGAGGTTTGGATAAACTCTACAATATTATCAGTAATAAATTCTACTCGTTGAACAAAGGTTAGTGTAACTCCTTCTGGAAAAATCATAGTCATAATATCTCCATTGAAACTATATGTTCCTGTCTCTGTTAAAAAATCAAAGTCAGCTCCACCACTCCAATAAGAATAAACCACCTCTCCATTTTCATTGAATGTAAAAGAATTATTAGTTTCTAACCCCACTAATAAAGGATTACCAAAATACCATTTCCCTACTATTTGTGAATCGATTTGATTAGCATCACTAGAGTCATCTGATGAGCTACAAGCAACTACTAAAAATGACATTAATATTAGGGTTAGTTTTAAAATTGGTTTCATTGTAAAAAATTTATAGTTAATAATTTGTTTGGTGTGTTGATTAAGTTTTGATTGACTGAGATTCTGTACAGTTAAAATTCAAAAATAGCTATTTATCATATATGATAACCATCTAGTTATCATAAACAACAACTTTGTGTGTCACTAAGATACACTAATGACAGATAAAAAACAGCTTCAAATTGCTATAGGCAAAAGGATTAAATCAATTAGAGAAGAAAAGAATATCTCTCAACAAGATATTGCTGGTCTTTGTAACATTGAAAAATCCAACTTTAGCAGATTAGAAGCTGGTAATACAAATCCCACCATTTATACGCTTAGCAAAATAGCAGAACATTTAGGGGTATCTCTTAAAGATTTAGTGGATATGGAAAATTAAAAAATGGCTATTAATATATATCTGAACAATTCTTAATTGTCATATTTATAGCCTTAAAGAATGGTTTGTAAATTCATTCACATTTTTGATTCATCTACAAAACTATAATATCCCTCTCTTGATAGTATAATATGGTCAAGGACTTTGACATCTAAATAGTTTCCTGCTTCTTTAAGTTTTTGTGTCAACCGTATATCAGCTTCACTAGGTTTTAAATTCCCTGATGGATGGTTATGGGCTATTATTATACTTGAAGCGTTACACTTTAAAGCTACACTAAAAACCAACTTAGCATCTACTACTGTACCTGACACACCTCCTTTTGATAAAGGATAGATTCCCAAAACTTGATGGTTTCTATTTAGCAGTAACACCTTAAATTCCTCTTGTAACTCAATGATTTTCTGAGACCAGCAAGACAAAAGCAGTTCATAACTATCCTTACTGTTAGTAATCTTTACTTTATCTCTATTACCTGAAGTATAAGAGACTTTTATTTCCTGTATTGTATTCATAATTCAAAAAATAAATGCCCAAAACTATAAGTCTTGGGCATGTTGATTTTAACTAGATAGTAATGGATGATGTTCCTCACTTGCAGTTTCACTAGGAACAAAATCGTCTATTGTGGATTCACTCATATCATTTCTTCCTGATGATGTTTCAGGAACATATTGATATCTATGAGATAATTGAATAATTTCACCTGTTTCCTTGATTGTGTAGTCATAAGGGTCACATTCAATTTTGGCTATTTCACCAGGAATTTCACTTCCTAATAATGCCTTACAGGTTTCTTCATCAAATGTTGATGAAATGGATGCTTTTCTTGCAGTAGCGTAGAAGTTATTAGTTTCTCTACTCTGCACTAATTCTACACCACCTTGAATGATTAAAGCAAAGAACACATTGCCTTCATCAGATTCTCTTTGTTGATAGTTTACAATTCGTACCATGATTTTAAAATTTTTGAGTTGAACATTTCTTTTCGTAAAACAACATCTTAAACTATCAGAAAAGGAACAGCTATCACCTTGTTCATTTTTTCTTGACGACTAAAAAATTTTGTTTTACTCACAGAGGGGTGGGGATTCCCCTTTGCTCAAGTATGGGTGGGGGTGTTGAGAAGGTGACTCGTGTTTGAATTATTCTTACCAGAAAAAAATTTTAAAAAAATTTTCATTGAAGAATTAAATATGTAGATTTATGCATTCTCCCTGATTTATTTACACCAATTAAAAAATGAATAAAAATTTCTCATTGGAAACCCTGTGGGCTGAAGTTAATTTCACTCCAAACAAATCTCAAGAAAAAGCTATTAAGTACACAGAAGGTGCTTTATATTTAACAGCAGGTCCTGGTTCTGGAAAAACGAGAGTTTTATTATGGAGAACTCTTAACCTTATTGTTTTTCATAACATTAAACCTGATGAAATAATGCTTACAACTTTTACAGAAAAAGCAGCTCATCAGCTAAAAGAAGGTCTTCAATCTCTTTTAGGATTAGCAAGTAATCATACTGGTCAACAATATGATTTAGCTAGTATGTATATTGGAACTGTTCATTCATCATGTAATAGATTAATAGGTGACAGAAGGTTTTATTCTAACAGGAAGAGAAATAAAACAGTAAAAACCATAGACCAGTTAGAACAATATTTCTTTATTAAAAGACACTCAATTTGGAATAGGTTATTAAATGCAGGAAATATTGACACTATAGAAGTAAATGCATATTTTCAAAAAGTAAAACCAAAATACCCTAATAAACACAAAGCAATTATAGATTGTATTGCTCTTTTTAATAGGTTTTCAGAAGAAAGATTAAACATAAAGGATGCTTTAGATAAGACAGATGAAGTAGATACTCTCTTCTCTATTTTAAAAATGTATGAAGAATATAGAACTATCCTTGTAGAAGACGAGAATCTTGAAAGATGTGATTTATCTTTAATTCAAAACAAGGCTTTAGAAGTTATTGAACAGTTTGAAGATGCATCAAAAATCTTCAAATACATAATTGTTGATGAATATCAAGATACTAACAGCATACAAGAGCAGTTGTATTTTGCACTAGCTGGAAATAAAAACATTTGTGTTGTAGGTGATGATGACCAAGCTCTCTATAGGTTTAGAGGAAGTACTGTAGAAAATTTTGTCGAGTTCCCTGCTAGAGTAAAAAAACATCTTAAAATTGAAACTAGAAAAATACCTTTATCAATTAATTATAGGTCAAAAAAGAAAATTGTTGACTTCTATAGTGGGTTCATTGAACAAGAAGATTGGACTAAAAATGGAAATGTTATGAGTCAATATAGAGTTCATGACAAAGGAATAGTTGCAAATTCAACTGATGAGAGTGTTTCTGTAATATCAGTTGAAGATGATTGGATTGACCAAACAGCATTATTCTGCAAAGAACTTATTGAGAACAAAGTTGTAAGTGATGCCAATCAAATAGCATTTCTCTTTCCTTCCTTAACCAATACAGATGCTCAGAGAACCATTCAGACATTAAGAGAAGAAGGCTTAAATGTATATGCTCCCAGGGCAGGAAGATTTTTAGAAGGACAAGAAGCAACTGAACTATTTGGTGTTTTTGCAAATGTATTTGGGCTACCAGACTCTTCTGATTTTTCTGGGTTTGAATTTAATAAATATAAGGCATGGATAAGAGAGGCTGAAAATATTGGTTCTGATATTATTGATAGCGATTCTGATTTAAAAAATTTTATCAATAATAAACGACTTCAACTACAAACTATACTAAAAGACTATGAAAGTTTACTAAGGGTTGTAGAAAAAAATAAATGGGAATTAGAGGATGATTTTAATTTGGAAAAAATGAGAAGAAAATTAGCTGAAGCTAATAATCTTTCTGATAGTGCAAGAAATGCAATATTAAGTCCTTATTTGGCTAGGATTGTAAATGACAGACTCAATGATGACGAACTTAAACCATTTAAGCTATCTCAAATTATAAACAGAGCAACCTCATTAGATTGGAGTCTGCTTGATTTATTTTATCAAATAAGTGGTTTTAGTCATTTCAAAAACTACTTTGACTTAGCCCAAAAAGAAGGTAATGAAGCCCCTATTTGCAACCTATCAAAAATAACAGAGTACTTAACTAAATTTATGGAGCTTTACTCTTCTATCCTATCTGCTAGTTTCTTACATGATGAAGGATTTGTTAGATTATTCTTTTCATCTTATTTATATACGATTTTTAGAATGGGAGAAAGTGAATATGAAAATGATGATGACCCATTTCCAAAAGGAAATATTCAAGTACTAACAATTCATCAATCTAAAGGATTAGAATTTCCTGTAGTTTTTATGTATCCTAAAAGAAGAGAATTTAAAGATGCAGATATTAAAGAAGTTATAATTAGAAATTTAAAAGAAGTTGATGGAGAACCATTAGAAAAGATTGGAAGATTTGATTTAATGAGAATTTTTTATGTTGGACTATCAAGGGCAGAGAAATTATTAATACTACCTAAATTAATGCCTATTAAATCTCAAAAAGGAAGATGTATAATCTCTTACATTAATAATACACTTTCTGAGACTAATGCCCAAGACATGCAAAGTTTTGATAGTAGTACACTAAACATAAATAATATAAAAGAATCTGCTCTTACAAAACCATATTCTTATACAGCTGATTATTTAGCATATGATAGATGCCCTAGGCAATATATGATATTTAGAAAGTATGGTTTCATTCCATCAAGAAGCCAGACAATGTTTTTTGGTTCTTTGGTCCATAATACCATTGAAGATTTACATCAATTTTTAATTTCTAAAAGAGAAAAACAAGAAGCATGAAAGATGAATTAAACTTATTGAAAAAAGATAAGGCAAGACTAAAAGAGCTTCAATATCTAGTTGAAATGGAAGAATGGATTACTGAAGAATATGAAGCAAATTATGAAAGATTAAGACTTGAAGGAGGACATGCTCTTTCTCCTGAAGTAAAAAGACAGGGTCTTTTACAAGTACTTATGTACTTTAGAAAAATGAGAGAAGTTGCTGAAACTGTAACAGAAACAGAAGTTAAATTAACATTACCAGAGCAAACCTCACCCAAAGGAAATAAATTTACAATTGAAGGCGTGGTTGATATAATTCGAGAAAAAGACTCTACAACGATGTATGATGTTAAAACTCATGATGCTGATTATGTTAAAGCCAACAAAGAAGATTATATAGACCAATTGAATGTTTATACCCATATATGGCAAAATCTTAGAAATGAGACATTAAATGGCACAGCCATTATTGCAACACAATTCCCCAGAACATTAAAAAAAGCAATTGATGCTGATGAGGAAGAAAAGCTAATAAGAGAATTAGAAAAATGGAATCCAGTAATTCCTATCCCCTTTTCTCAAGAAAAAGTTGAAGATACAATAAACAAGTTTGCATGTGTTGTAGATAGAATTGAAAACAGAGAATTTCACCCACCTAGTGTAGATGAATTACAAGAAAGGATTAAGGGTACAAAACAGAGATTTGCAACAAGAGTTTGCAGAAACTGTGATGCCAGATTCTCTTGTGATGCTTATAGAGAATATGCTCAAAAATCAAGTTCTTTTAGTGGTGGTTTTGCTCAATATATAAATGATTTAGGTAATTCAGATGAAGTTGAAAATTTCACTAATACAAATGCTTTTGAAACACCACCACCAAATGATATAAACGACTTAATTTAAACTATGAGCAATAATTCTATTGGAACAAAATTAATTTCATTTGAAAAAATTATTAAAGACCACTTTTTCAAAATACCTGATTATCAAAGAGGATATTCTTGGGAAAAAAGACAATTAGAAGATTTAAGGAAAGATATTGAAAACCTTTACACAAAGGATTATAGACATTTTACTGGTACAATTGTAGCCACCAAAAATAAAGAACAAACCAATTATTTTAATATTGTTGATGGTCAACAAAGAACTACTACTCTTATCATTTTACTTAATGAAGCTGCTAAATTCCTTGATGACTTTAATATATTAAATACTTATATTAAAAGAGGTGAATTAGGAAGAGAGCAATACGTTCTTGAAACTAATGAAGAAACAAAAGAGTACTTTAAATCTCTGATTCAAAAAAATGAGTCACCAAATCCTAAAGTAAAATCTCATTTAAGAATTAGAGATGCTCAACTTTTTTTTAAAAAATGGTTTTCTGAAAAAGAAGTAGATATTCAGAAAGTGGTTGATATTGTAACCCAACAATTTGGTTTTATTTTTTTTACACCTCAAGACACAAAAGAAATTGGGATTATGTTTGAGGTAATCAACAACAGAGGAAAGGCATTATCTGAATTAGAGAAGATAAAAAACTTTTTTATCTACTATGCTAGTATTCATAATTACACAACATTTAGAGATGAGATTAACACAATATGGAGTGAAATATTGATTAACCTTAGTAATGCTCATGTTTATTCCAACAATGATGAAAATAGCTTTTTAAGAAACTGTTATCTTGTATTTTTTGATACTAACAAAACCAAAAGTTGGCATGTTTATGAACAGCTAAAATTAAGATTTAATCCAGAAGAAACAGAAAGAAAAAAAATAGAACAAGACTATCATACAATAAGTAATTTTGTTAGGTTTCTTAAAGATGCTTCACTACACTACTCTTACCTATTTAATCAAAACATTTTTAATGAGTCTTATGATAAAGATTTTAAGAATGAGATAAGTAAAATCTTGACCCAAATAAGATGTCAGCCTACAAAAGCATCAATTCTACCTTTATATTTAGCTACAATGAGCTATTTAGTTGAAAATCCTGAAGGGACTTTTAAGATGCTTCAAGTATTAGAAATTGCAAATTTTAGAGTGTATTTGTTACCTAAAGTCACATCAAGAGCAGATTCTATGCAAGGTGATATGTTTAAATGGGGCTATAATCTATATCATGACAGAAACTGGCACTCATCACAGTTCCCTGACTTCTTTTATACGCAATACAGCAATTTAAAAATTGAAGGTAATATTATAGATAGAATAGCTTTAGATGTTATTGGATTCACTATTCATAATTGTTCTCAGAGAAAGTTTATCCAATCACTTACTATTGATGATGATGAAGCAGATGATTACTATCACTGGAAAGGAATCCGTTACTTTTTGGCTAGTTTTGAAGAATACAAACAAGAAGATTTACAAACTACATTTGATATACAAAATATTCTAAAACAAAGAGCTGATGCAACAGTTAAGAATAATGACTTTTTATCTTTAGAACATATTTGGGCAACTCAAAATAGAAGTGACTATTTTGGGCATCACCACAAAGAAAAAAGAAGGTTAGGAAATTTTGTGCTAATTGGCTTGTCTAAAAACATTCAACTTAGTAACGATGATGTTCCTGAAAAAGTAAAAGAATTAAATAATAATGATGTAAATAAAGGTTTTGGTCATATGGCTCTGAGACAAGTTACAGACCTAACTAATATTTTACCAAAAGCTATTGATTTTGTAGATAAAAACAAGCATAAAAAAAGGACTCAAAACTGGTTCATGTTTGTATCTACTTTTATAAATGATTTTAGAGAAACAGAAATGGTGGACTTTGCATTAAAAAGATGGAGTTTTCCAAATGAAACTTTGGATAATTTCATTAATGTAGATAGCTTTAACAGACAAAACCCTAACGAAAATTTTATTTTAAAGACTAGATAAAAATGCCAGAAGAATTTAAACCTCAATACAACTTCACAAATGATAGATTAAATGAGTTAAAACAACTTTTTCCAGAAGCATGGGAAGATGGTGTTTTTAATATTGATACGTTAAAAGAACTCATTGGAGAATACAGCACAGATAATACAGTTAAAGAACATTTCGGCTTAAACTGGGTTGGCAAACAAGATGCAAGAAAAATTGCAGCAAAACCACCAACAGGTACTTTAAAACCTTGTCCTGGTGAAGGTGTAAATGAAGACAATACCGAGAATATCTTTATTGAAGGTGAAAATTTAGAAGTCCTAAAAATTCTCAGAAAATCTTACATGGGCAAAATAAAGATGATTTATATAGACCCACCTTACAACACTGGTAATGATTTTATCTACAATGACACCTTTGCTGATAGTACAGAAGATTATTTAAGAAAATCTGGTGAAAAAAGTGATGATGGGCTTTTAGTATCAAACCCAAAGTCTTCTGGTAAATATCATGCAAATTGGCTCTCTTTTATGTATCCAAGATTAAGGTTAGCAAAAGATTTATTAAAAGAAGATGGTGTAATTTTCATTTCCATAGATGACAATGAAATAGATAATTTAAGACTTTTATGTGATGAAATTTTTGGAGAAGAAAATTTCATAGGTGAACTTCCTACTATAATGAATTTAAAGGGTAATCCTGACAATTTTTGTTTTACTGATACACATGAATATACTCTAGTATATGCAAAACAAAAAGAAAATTTCACCCCAAATCAATTTGATTTAGATGAAGATGAGCTTGATGAATGGCTTGAGGATGACCATGGATTATGGAAAAGAGCTGATACTTTAAGAAGGACAGGACAAGATGCGGCAAGAGAGAGAAGACCTAAAGGGTATTTTCCTGTGTTTATTAGAGATGAAAGTTATGTTTATGTTACTGATGATGACAAACCATTAAATAATAACGATTATATTTTACTTCCCATAAATGAAGAAGGAGAAGAACTTTCATGGTCTTGGTCAAAGAAAAAAATAACAAACGAAGAGCATAATTTAATTGTAGTCGAAGGGAGAAATGGTTTAAATATTTATAAAAAACAAAGACCTCAATTAGGTAATTTACCCACCAAAAAACCAAAATCAACTTTCTACAAACCTGAATATAGTTCAAGTTCAGCTACTACATTATTAAAAAAAATAATGGGTAGTAAAGTGTTTGACTCACCCAAACCAATAGATTTAATCCGTGACTTCATTAAAATAGGCACAAATGAAAATGATATTATTTTAGATTTTTTTGTAGGGTCAGGAACAACATCACAAGCATTGATTGAATTAAACAAATTAGAAAAAACCAACAGAAAATTTATTGTCGTTCAGATTCCTGTTGAAATTACTGAAAGTTCTGCTACTGGTAAAAATGCTATAAGTTTATTAAAGAAAAGCAGTAAACCTTTAAATATTTCGGAATTAACTAAGCTAAGACTAAGGAATGTAGTTAATCAAGTAGATATCTCTCAAGGGTTTAAAATTTACAAACAAAATACTTCAACCATCTACAAATGGCAAGAATTTGTTCCAGAACAAGATGGAGCTTTACCAGATTTATTCAGCAGATTAGAGTTAGCATACAAAAACCCTCTACAAGACGGTATTAAAACCCAAGACTTTGTCACAGAAGTTATTTTACAAGAAGGTTTTCCATTAACTTCTAAACAAGAGGAAGTAGCAAGTGGTATTTTTAAAATCACTCATGAGTGGATTCCATATACACTGTATGCCACCATGCTACACAGTTTCAAAAACACAGACTTTGGTAAACTAGATTTACAAGAAACAGACCACTTTATATGTTTAGACAAGGCTTTTGAAGGTAATGATGCTCTTAAACAAAAATTAGACAACCAATGTAAATTATATACTATTTAATTGCTATGAAGTTAAAGTTTAATCCAAATCAAGAGTTTCAGCTAAAAGCAATTAATAATGTTGTAGAGCTTTTTGATGGTATTGGAGAATACCACACCAAGTTTACAATGGGTAGTGAAATAATACCTAACCTTCCAGAGGATGAAGATTTAGATGACGAGTTTCTATTAGAGAATCTTCAATTCATTCAAGAAGAGTTTGATATGGCTATGGAAGCCAAAGGTACACCTACAATGAAAATAGGTGTCAGTAACTCTTTAGAAAAAGAACGTGGTCAGATGCTAGAAGGTGTAAGCAATGACATATATGAGTACCCAAGTTTTTCTGTTGAGATGGAAACAGGTACAGGTAAAACCTATGTGTATTTAAGAACTATTTATGAACTAAACAAAAAATATGGATTCAGTAAATATGTAATTGTTGTTCCATCAGTAGCCATTTATCAAGGTATTATTAAAAGTTGGGATAACACTATAGACCATTTTAAAAGTATTTATGGGACAGAACACTTTGCTTTAAGACCTTATGATTCCAATAGAATACAAGATGTAAAAAGTTTTGCTACAGCAAAAAACGTAGAGGTATTACTAATAACATTAGCTGCATTTAACTCTACATCAAACAATCTTTACAAGGAGGCTGGTCATAAAATACCTGGTGAATTATTACCTTACGAATACATTCAAAAAGCAAGACCAATCTTAATTTTAGATGAACCTCAAAATATGAGTTCTCAAAAATCTAAAGATGCATTAAGAACACTCAAGCCATTATTCTCATTACGATATTCTGCTACTCATAAAGAAACACCAAACTTAGTATATAGATTAACACCTGTAGAAGCCTTTAGAAGAAACTTAGTAAAAAGGATTCAAGTGATTGGTGTAGAACAAAAAGAACTTGGTGGTAAAGTCCCTATTTCACTCAAAAAAGTTTCAGGCACAGGTAGAAATGCAAAAGTCACTCTTGCTACCTATACCAACAAAAAAGGTATGCAAAAAATTGAAGAAGTTACCTTAAAAACAAATGACAATCTCTTTGATAAAACTAAACTTGAAGAACACAAAGGTATGGTAATCCACAACATTGGTTCTGCTAAAGGTGAAGAGTATGTAGAGTTTGAAGATGGTACAGTTCTAAATGCTTATGGTGGTGATGGTATTTCTAAACCAGATATATTTAGATACCAAATCAAAGAGACCATTTCACAGCATATAGAGCATCAAAAAAAGATGGAAAAGCACAATGTAAAAGTGCTATCTCTATTTTTTATTGACAAGGTTGCTAACTATGTTGGTGATGGTCAGAAAGAAGGTATTATTAAAAGAATATTTAGTGAAGAATTTAGAATAGCCAAAGACCAATTAGATAGATTTAAAGACAAAAGTCCTGAAGATGTACAAGCATCTTATTTTGCTAGTTATAAAAATAAAAAAAGTGACAAATCACCTATTTATCTTGATAGTGAAGCCACAAATGCAAAACAAAGAGCTGCTGAAAAAAAGCAGTTTAAATTGATTATGCAAGGCAAGGAAGAGCTATTATCATTTGATGAAGATGTGTGTTTCATTTTTGCTCATTCTGCCTTAAAAGAAGGCTGGGACAATCCTAATGTATTTCAAATATGTACTCTTAACCAAACTGTATCAGTTACTAAAAAGAGACAAGAAATTGGTAGAGGTTTAAGGTTAGCTGTAAACCAAAAAGGGGAAAGAATGCATGATGACCAAATCAACATACTTACTGTAATAGCCAATGAGAGCTATGAGTCTTTTGCAAACACTCTTCAACAAGAATACATTGAGCAAGAAGGTGATGCACCACCAAAACCAAAACCAAAAAGAGCTGCTGCCAATAGACAAGATAAGTTTTACAATAGTGATGACTTCAAAGACTTTTGGAAAAAACTTACTCTTAAATCTAAATACAATATCAATGTTGATTCAGACAAACTTTTAGCTGAAATAAAAGAAAAGTTTAAAGACAAAAAGAACAATACATTCCCTGTTCCTAAGGTGGTTATTAGTAAAGGAAACTTTGTTATCACAACTTTCACCTTTACCATTAAATCTTTTGAAGAAAATAATACAGCAAAAATTGCTATTGTAAAAGAGGACACCAGAGGAAACAGAAACAATTTAGGTGGAATGTTTGATGATGGCTTTTTAATTTCAGAAGGAACTGATTTAGAAAAGGAACTTAAAGAACCGAAATTGAGAGGTTTCAAAGTAAATGCTATTGAGCCAAATAAATCTAACCCAGATATTGAGTTTAAGAATGGCTTTAAAGTCTCTAAATTTAAACCTGAAGCATATACAGTAAGTGACAATAGAGACATAAAATCAAAAGACTCTCAATCAGGACTAGAGAGATTCCCTGTTTTCAATGTCGTAGATAAACTTGAACAAGCTACTTCATTAACTAAAGATACATGCTTTAAAATCTTAAAAGCTGTGCCTCATGATGAACAAGCAAAACTTTTTAGAAATCCAGAAGGATTTACTAATAAACTAATTGAAATAACTAAAAATGCACTTGCTATTCATGTAGCAGAAAACATAGAATTTGAACTATCAGATGAAATAAAACAAGATGATTTAGAAGAACTTTTTCCTGAAAAGATTAACTATGTACAAACAGAAATAGTTGATTCACCTAATCATGGATTATATGATGCAACACAAAAAGATTCTGATATTGAAGAAGGGTTTGTAAGCACTAAATTAGAGGCAGATGGAAAAGTAGAGTTCTTTTTTAAGTTCCCGTCAAAATACAAGATTGACTTCCCAAAAATCATTGGGAACTATAATCCTGATTGGGGAATAATCAGAAAGGACAAAGATGATTTAAAAGTTCAACTAGTTAGAGAAACTAAAGGAACTGCTGATATTGAAAACTTGAGATTTGTTCATGAAATCAATAAAGTAAAAGTGGCTCAAAAACATTTTAAAGCACTTGGAATTGATTATGATGTAATTAAAGGAGATGAATCTAATTGGTACATCAAAAAGACAAAAGAAGCTGAAAACAATAAACTTATATAATTTATTTTCAAAAATGATAAACATACATTGCTTTAAGGCTTTTCAAAATTATTATAAGATTGAACCTTTACCTGAAAAAGAAATAGAGTCTAAGTATTTATGGACAGCTCAAAGGTTTAAAGCTGATAATTGTAGTTGTGTTACATTTATACACCACCAAACTTATTTTTATGTTACCTTGTTTGACCTTAAAAGAGAAGACCTGAATGAGTTGCAAAAACTTTTTGTAAAAGAATTAATAAATCATCTTGAGAAATATATTGTTTTAGAGAAAGATGATATAGGTGTAATCAAGAACTACTGTTATAAATTATCCTTTTATGAAAAGTCAAATGACAATAAAGTTAATACAATGCTGAGCAATATTGTAACTGTAATAAAGGGCTTAAATTTTTGGGATTTTCAAAATGAAAACCAAGTTTCTGTGAAAGAAGAATATGATGAATTTGAGCTGTTCTTTGATAAGAAAGTTTGTGAGAAGTTTTTAAATTCAATTCGTTAGCTTAATGCAACTTCCTTTCAGTTTAGAAATACCAATATCAAAATTAGCTTCTGTATTCAGAAACACCAGTGCTACCTATAAATTTTATTGGTTTTGGGGAATTTTAGAATCTATAGAAGAAGGAAAATCAACTATCAATAAGAAGGAAATATTTGCTAGAATGCTTTCTTTGTCATGGTACACTGTGAATTACTTCCATATTTCATTCGGGAAACAGGATTTAATACAACAAGCTATTTTTAATGTCAAAGACTTAGAAAATCTAAGTATTGATGACAAACAAAGTGTTATTCTAAATAGGTTAATTAAGTCAAAAAATCCAGAGACAATTAAACTGTTACTTCATTTTGACAATAATGTACCACATAAATTTTTAAGTCCATGGTTAGGTAGTGGTTCAAGAGCAAAAGTATATGAGCAATCCCTAGACAACAATATAAATGCACCTTACCAATTGCATAAGGAACATATTGTAATTAATAACAAATGGTTTAACTATTTCAAAAACAACCTTGGTATTTTGAAATCATTCAGCTTTTGGAATCTAGCTCTTTTTCTGCAAAGTAGAAATCCTAATGTTCCTGATATACCAAACAAAATCCATAGACCAATTATTAGGGGAAGTTTGAATAAGCATAAACAGAAGTTTTGGGATATTGTTTTAAATGAACTTGGCTATATTAATTGTATCTACACAAATGAAAAATTAGTTGTTGGTGATTACATTATTGAGCATTTTTTACCACACCAGTTTGTAGCACATGATTTAATGTGGAATCTTATTCCTGCTGATAGTCAATTCAATTCTAAAAAAAGTGACAAACTGCCACCATTTGAAAAGTACTTTGATGATTTTTACTACTTACAGAAAGAAGGCTTTGAAATAATAAAAAAGATAAGTCCAAAGAATAAGTTTCTACAAGATTACCTTACAATTTTCCCAGAAATGTCTTTTGATAAGTCAAAGTTTGTTGAACATATACAACCAATGCTAACTATTGCTCATAATAATGGATTTCAGTATTTAAAGACATGAAAAACTTCTTAAAAATAGCAGAGAATAAAAAACTTTATAAGAATAGTCATTTCTTTATAATCAAAGACTCATATCCTGTTTCACCAGGACATCTATTGATTATATCCAATGAATTAATAGAAGACTATTTTAACCTTTCTAAAGAAGCTAAACAACAATTACCTGATGTAATAGATGAAGCTAAAAAACTAATCGAAACTGAACACTCACCAGATGGTTATAATATTGGAATGAACTGTGGTAAACCTGCTGGACAAACCATTTTTCATTTCCATTGTCATATTATCCCAAGATATAAAGGTGATTTAAAGCACCCAGAAGGTGGTGTTAGAGGTGTGATTCCAAATAAAATGAAATATTGATTAAAAATTAAAAAGAGAAATAAATATAAATAATACGAAAAGGTATAATTATTGTTTTAATCATAAATATGTACTAAAACATTTTTTTTTCGTTATATTATTAAATAATTTCGCAATTCAAACTAGTTGAACCTATGGAAAATAATAAAAGCACCTTAGATAATATTTTAGGACTACTTGGAGTTCTTTCTCTATTTGCTATTGTTTACCATGCATATAAATCACTAGACTCTGATACTGAAACTAATGTAATTTCTGATGATGCTCTTAAGGCAATCAAAAATCCTGAAACAGCTGATAAACTTAGAGAAGCTGTTGATGATTACCATGAGACAGGTGAATGGAATGAAAGAAAATTAGAATCAATTTTATAATAAAATGCTATGAATCTTACATTAGGTTTCATAGCCTTTTTTATTTCAATAATAATTCCTGGAATCCTCTTTAGAAGATTCTTTTTTTATGGGGAATTTTCTAAACAATTTAATACTAAAGACCCTGTTTTACATTCTATTTTCTTAGGTATAATCCCTGGCATTGTAGTTCAATTAATTTCCTTTATTATTTATAATCTATCACTTGGTTTCGATTCAAGTTTTTTAGATGTATTTACAATATTTAGAGACATTACTTCTGATGGTTCTAATGGTACTCAAGAAGCAACAAAGAACTTCATAAACAATCATATTATTACTTTCTTTCTGTATTCAATATTTGTTTTCGCCTTAGCTTCTTTTTTAGGATGGATTTCGAGTAGAATAATTAGAGTAAGAAAGTGGGATAAGAAATTTAAACTTTTTAGATTTAAAAATCAATGGTATTATATATTTAGTGGTGAGGTTTTAAATATGAAGAAATTTCAAGAAGCCCATCTAGTTTCTTTCAAAAACAATAAAGGAAAAGAACAAGATACACTGATGACTTATGCTGATATTTTGGTATCTGTAAGTGACCAAAATGACAGAAAAGAATTATACACTGGTTATGTTGTTGATTATGATTTAAAAAGTGATGATATTTCTCAATTAGATAAAATCTATTTAATAGATACTCATAGGTACAAAAAAAAGGATAAGGTTTATGACGATAAAGGTAAAGAAGTAAAACCTAAGAAGGACAAAAACCCTACTCAATCAAGAAACAGATTAAAAGTCCCTGGTGATATTTTTGTTTTGAATGCAAAAAATATAGTTAATCTGAATCTTACTTATATTCCTTCAGTAAAAAAGAAAATTGAAAAAAAGAAAAAAGAGGCTAAAACTCAAAAAGTATATTCAAAAATCCAAATAGGATATTTGATAATAATCTTACTCATTGTACTAGCCCATTTTTTCTACGGAATATTAAGGTTAGATGAAACTTTTTTATATGATTATCTTACCAAAACTAATTTCTGGGGTAAGCTATTAGTTATACTTTTCTTTAATCAGTTTCTTTCATTCTTTTCACCTTCTCAGAATAAGGATAAAAAATTATCTTATGATTTCCATGATTGGAAATCTAGGCTTCTAAGTCTTATAATTTGGGGGATTTTGGCTTATTGGTTTGCCATTAAACCCCTACTCGATTAATATTTAAGTAAACAATAGCCCAACCTCTAATTAAAGAAATTGGGCATCTATCAACTCAATTCACAAACCAAGAATACTTGGAATCCCCATTGAGAGTTTGTGCCAATCCATTTGTAAAATCAAAAGCATTGACAGTTCTATCCAGAAAAGCATCTATATAAGAACTCTTATTTGCTGATGTGAAAAGGTTATAAACATTCCATAAATTAATGTTTCCATTTTCATCTTTACAAAAACTCTTATCCTCATAATAGTCTTTTGCAATAGTATTCATTTGCCTATCTGCAAAGTCCATTTGTGGTAATTCCTTTCTCTGTTCTTTAGGCAGATAATTATACAATCTTGCTTTACCAATTAACTGTGCAAATTGATGTTCAGTAATACTCTGTTGTGTCAGTTCTCTCATTGCTTTTAAATGACTTTCTGCTTCATAACCTTGTATGGTTTCCATTATTTTAGCTTGAAGCTCATCATACCCACCTACTCTCATTTCTGACACAAAGCCATCAGATGATATACACATATTACAGCATACCATGTTTTGGAATCCAATAAAGAATTTGAATTTTTCATATGTTTTCTTACTGTAAAGGTTTTCATGATTGTATGCTCTAACACCACCTACCATCAAGGATAAAGGATTACCGTTAATGGTTTCTGTTATTGATGGTATTCTCACCATAAAAGCCATCCTCTCAAAGTACTGAGTAACTTCAGTATCTAATAATTCATTGGCTGACTTGTGTATAGCATCACTAGTTCTGCCCTTAATTTGATGACTTACCCTTATCTCTGGCTTATCAATCTGCTGATTATTAAAAACTCTACTAACACAGTCTTGAGTTATTTCTATGAACTCTTGATGTGCTATGGTTCTTTCATTATCCTTGGCAAATACTGGGATAATGCACTCTTCTTTTAAACAAGAAAGACTAACGTTTTTTGTGTTAGCCTCTATAAATGGGTTCTGTTTAAATTTTCTCTTTTCTGATAGTGTATGGTAATCTTGAGAAGATTGTTTTGTACTATCAGGTAAAGAGGAAATATTATTGTTTTGGGTTACTGTTATAAGTTCCATTTTGACTGTGTTTTGGTTGTTTAACTAAATTTTCTAATTGTTCTTTTTTCTTAATGAAATCTGCATTAAGAGTTTTTTGAAATCCTGGATTATCCTTATACAACTTCATAAGTTCACTTACAGATAAACATTCATTAATATGATTTAAGATGTCTTCCTTAGAGTGTGATTCTCCACTCCATTCAATTAACTTTTTACCTATGGCAGAATTAATTACAAACTCAGGCTTGTTCATAAATAATCCTGTTCTATCTTTTGATGCCTTAGACAAATGATTTTCATTGATTATTTCAAAGTTAATGGTCAGCTCATACTCAAAGCCCTCTCTAGTGATTTCTTTTGTTCCATGTTTTACGACTTTAGCTCTACCATTACTTCCAATATCCATAGAATAGTCAATTTTTCTTCTTGTTGTTGTAATGATATGACAGGAAGATTGAAGTATTTTATCAATAAATGCCTGATGTTGTGGTGTTACCTTAGCCCAATCTTGAAATCTACCTCCTAATTGTTCATGAATCTGAAGACACCCACCTGTTCCAGACCACTCATGGCTCACTGAATCTATTATACATACAGAAATTCCAGCTTTTTCACATATTGATATTGCTTCAATATACCTATGCGGTGAATAGGGTGCTGATAAGTCTAAAACATTAAAATTCCCTAAATCAGAATAAAGAGAAGCTGATGAATTTTCAGTATCAATCACAGCAATTTTTGACCAATCTTTAGTCATTCCATAAGCTAATTGTAATGCTGAATATGTCTTTCCAAAACCTGATGCTCCAGAAATACCAATTCTTAACTTTACATTACTTCGTTTACTTTGTTTAAGTTCCATTATTTAAATTTTTTAAGATTAATATTTATTTTTATTTAGAATTTTATTTACTATTTAACACTCTGTATTTCAAACAAATACATTGTTATTTTTTAAAGAAATACTATGTGAAATATTTAGTTTTTTTGTATCTTTGCTTTTGTCGAAAGACATGAAGTGAGGAATACATTTTTAGGAATGTTGGTGGTTCTGCCTAAAAATCTTATTCCCGCCTAACATCAAGTTAGCCTCTCTGAATATGAGAGGGTCATGTTGACTTTTAACTCAACACTTGATACCACCAAGGAGAACCACCTTGGAAGTGAACCCAGAACAAATCCTGATAGGGTATCTCAGGTCAATGAAGTACCTAAAAGTTTAACGGCTTTTATTCCTAGCAACTTAGATTTAGATAAATTGCTACAGGAAAACCCACCTAGTTTTAAATTCCATAAGGATAATTTCAAGCTCTTGCTTGATTATGTTTATAAACTGTTTAACCCTGAAAATAGCGACATATTTTCTCGATTTCATTCTGGTTTAATTCAAAGAAGAATCCGAAACTATAGAGAACACTTTGACTATTTAATTAACAATAAAATTCTCTTTGAGGATAGTCAATATATTGTTGGCATAAAGTCAAGAGGATTTGCCTATACAACTGAGTATTGTGTTGAAGCTAAGCAAACTATTATCACTCATCAAAGATTAATCAAAAAGATTTTAAAACGTTATGAGGTTGATTTTAGTAAACCAATAATTGACGGTTCAGAGTTAGATATATCCTTCCTAACAAAATGGCTATCTGACAGCAAACTAAAAATTGATTTCGTTGCCGCAAAACAATATCTTTTAGATTTATACATTAAAGAATCTAGCTTAAATGATGACTCATTTGATTATTGGAATTACCATGCTATGCAAAGATTTAATTCAAGACTCAGACCTTTAGTTTTATTTCACAAAGGAAATTTCAGTCCTAAACTAGACACAACTGCTGGTAGATTGCATTCTGTCCTAACACAATTAAAAAGTGATTTAAGACAGTTCATAACATATGATAACCAACCATTGGTCTCTATTGATATTGTTAATTCTCAACCATATTTAGCTTCTGTTTTATTAAACTATGAAAAATATGAAAAAAATAACATCTTACACCTTATCCAACTATACAACCCCAACTTACTATCCTCTACCCAAAACCCTATTATGTTAGCAAAACTGATTCAAAAGGTTGAGAATGCAGAAAACGTAATAAAGTTTATCAATTCTGTAAAAACAGGTAGGTTCTATGAAGAATTTGGTAAGTTAATAGGTATTGATGCCTCAATAGACAATAATAGAAGAATTGTTAAAGATGCTACTTTCAGTGCATTGTTTAGTCCTAATGAAAAAGCAAAACACATAAAAGAGGTTCAACTTTTTAAATCCACATATCCAGAAGTATATGAAGTTTTTAGGACTGTTAAGTCTGCTAAAGGAAAGCATAGGGCATTATCGTGTATGTTACAAAGATTTGAAGCTAATCTTATACTACATACTATCTGCAAAAATATAAACCAAATAAATCCAGATATTCCAATGTTCACTTTGCATGATTCAATAATAACAGTTCCTGAGTATCAGGATGTAATTGAAAAGGAAATGAAACACGTTTTAGAAAATGCAGTTGGATTTGCACCAGAACTAAAAGTAGAGAAATGGGAAAGAGTAGCTTAACACTACTCTTTCAATTTTCTTTTAAGACTATTAATTTCTTGGCTAATTTTCTGTTGGACCACTTTACCATAATGTCTTTGAGTAATTGTCATTTTAGAATGACCTAAAAGCTCACTCACAATTTCCATTGGCACATCATTATAAAGCAATACAGTAGTTGCAAATGTTTTTCTGGCAATGTGATGTGTCAATTTCTTTTTAAAGCCTAATATCACTCCTATTTCCTTTAAGTAGGAATTAAATTTTTGATTGGTGACAACAGGTAGTAATCTATCTTCATGATAGTACTTCTCAAGAATTGAAATTGCTTTAGGTAAAAGAGGAATATTAACTGGACTCCCTGTCTTTTTTCTAAACATTTTAATCCATTTGTTTCCATCAAATCCTTCAATTATATGTTCTTCACTTAATGCTTTCATTTCAGCATATGCTAAGCCTGTATAACAGCAAAACACGAAACAATCTCTAATCCTTTCCAATCTTAAATTATAGGAAAAATCATGTTTCTCTAGCTTTTCTAATTCATCAGAACTGAGATATACTACTTCAACTTTATATCTTTTAGGTTTATAAAGAATAAAAGGGTCTTTTTGTAGATACCCTTCAGCTAGAGCTAACTTTATTATTTTACGTAATCTCTGTATAGACTTATTTATGGTAATCTGTTTATGTCCTAATTCTGACTTTAAATAGAAATCAAAATCATCCAGAAACTTTAATGTAATCTTAGATAACAAAATATCATTACGCTTATATTTAAATTTCAAAAAGTTAGACAGATGATTTTTAGCTTCTTTAAACTTATAATAGGTTGATTTGGTATATTCCTTCCCAATGAGTTTAGACATGTCCTCATTGTGGGTCTTAAATACTTCCATTAAAGTTTTTTCCTTGTTTATATTTTCTCCCTTATACTTTAAATAAATATCCTCAACATCAAATACATCTTCTTTAACTTGTAATAGTAAAGAAGCCTGTTGCAGTTTCTGTTTAATTAAAGTAAGCTGGGTATTAATGTAGTTGTATTCTTCCTCTGATGGTTTAACAATTTGTTTTTTACTGTCCCAAGATTTAGAACTGACAAAAAGACCAGTTGCAAATTGCTTCCTTTTTTTATTAAAAGTCAACCTACAAAATAATGGTGCTTTATCATCTGTTCTGGTTTTGTTCTTGGCAATAATAAAGCGTATAGTTAGCTTTAATAATTCCATATTTTAACTAGGTTTTAAAGAATAAAGGAAGATGAAATACAATGGTTACCTTTTTTTTGAGAATGGTTACCTTTTTGTATGCCTTTTATTTGATAGTATTATACAATGCTTAAAAAGTAGATTTTTATTAAAACATTGTATTACAAGAAATTATTAAACAAAAAAGAGCTAACATTGCTGTTAACTCTTTACTTAGTAGCGGGAACTGGACTCGAACCAGTGACCTTCGGGTTATGAGCCCGACGAGCTACCTACTGCTCTATCCCGCGATTTAAATAAAATGATTCTCTTAGCTTTTAACTTTCGGTTCATAATGCCGACTCAACCATTTCGGACTGCAAATATACAACGCTTTTTGATTTCTACAATAAAATAAATACAAAAAAATAACTCTTAATTAAATTTAACTAAGAGCTATTCAAAATTAAAACTATAAAATATATTAATCGTCGTCGTCTTCGGTATCTAATGTAGCATAAACTCCTGCATCCTTATTATTTACATAATCAAATTGCTCTATGTTTGGAAGCTGCGTTTTTAACTGTGCTAAATCTCCTTTAAAGTCATTATTACCTATCATTAGTATTTTTAAGTTAGATAAATTTGCCATATCTGTAGGCAGATTACCAAAAAATGCGTTGTCAGCTAATACCAATTCTTCTAAATTTACAAGATTAGAAATTGCATTTGGTACGATTCCTAATAAGGTATTATCAAAAACACTTAATGCTTTCAAATCTGTTAAATTACCAATACTTTTAGGTAATTTACCTGTTAGGTTATTACTACTCACTAATAATTTCTTAAGCTTAGCTAAATTCCCTAATGAACTAGGCAATACACCAGAAAGGTTATTACTATACAATTCTAAAGATTCTAATTGAGATAGTTGACCAATCGATTCTGGAATTGATCCTTCAATATTGTTCATAAACAATTGTAATGATTGTAATGAAGATAAATCACCAATAGTATTTGGTAATGCCTTATCAAGCTTATTAAAAGCAACATTCATTACTTCAAGAGCTTTTAGGTTTCCTATTGAATTTGGAATTGCTCCTGAAATATTATTTCGAAATAAGTTGAGTTCTTTAAGGTTAACTAAATCTCCTATTGCTTCAGGAAGTTGACCTTCAAGATTATTAAACTCTAAATTAAGAGCTACTACATTTTCACCTTCAACAGTAACACCATACCAACTAGAAACTGGACTTTCTAAATCCCAAGTTGTATGCCACGATGTACCATTTGTTGAACTGTGAAAAGCTAGAAGTGCTTCTTTTTCTTTTGTAGTGATACTAGCAAACGAAAATATCGTTACTAGGCACAATAACATTGTAATTTTAGCGGTTTTCATATTAGTAGATTTTTGTGAGGGAGCACATTTACTATAACGAAAATAGAAGAATATCGATTATCTACCAATTTTTTTCGACGAAATGCATAGTTGTTCATCGAAAATTTTATAAAAAACTGATTATCAGATGTTTAAAAACAAGCTATTGTTCAATGTTTTGAGCTTCAAAATTTAAAACCTCATTGTTTTCTGTGTTGACAATCAACTGTATAGGATTACAACACACTTCGCAATCTTCAATATATGACTGATGGGATTGCGAAATATCAACGAGCATTGATATCGTTTCCCAGCAATATGGACACTGAAAAAAATGCTCTATCATGATATTTTTTTAATGAATTATGAGAATGCCTCTAAGTCTAATTGTATCGCTTCCCAATCAGACATCAACTGCTTTAACTTTTCTTTTTTGGCTTGATAACGATCAAAAAAAGTAGCATCAGAGACAGTTGCATCATAATTGGTTGCCAGATCTACATCGTCAGCTTTTATCTCTTTTTCTAGATGACTTATTTTAGATTCTATATTGCTTAATTTATTGTTTAGCGATTTGACTTTTTTCTGATCTTCATAAGATTGTTTATTAGTCGCTTTTGGTGTTTCTTTAACTACTGTACGCTTTTCAACTTCACGCAAGTTTTCAACATTTCGCTGTTCTAAATAAAAATCTATATCACCTAAATACTCCTTAATTTTTTGGTCTTTAAACTCATATACTTTATTAGTCAAACCTTGTAAAAAATCTCTATCGTGTGAGACTAAAACCAAAGTACCTTCGTACTTTTTAAGCGCTTCTTTAAGAACGTTTTTAGATTTGATATCTAGATGATTGGTTGGCTCATCCATAATGAGCACATTGATAGGTTGCAGCATTAATTTTGCTAAAGCCAATCGGTTTCTTTCGCCTCCAGAGAGTACTCTTACATATTTTTCAACTTCATCTCCTCTAAATAAAAAAGATCCCAAAATATCACGAACTTTACTTCTATTAGATTCATTTGCTGCATCAATCATGGTATCTAAAACGGTTTTACTTCCATCTAAATACTCTGCTTGATTTTGAGCAAAATATCCTATCTGTACGTTGTGTCCTAACTTTAAATGGCCTTTATGTTTAATTTCACCAACAATAATTTTTGCTAGTGTCGATTTTCCTTGTCCGTTTTGACCAACAAAAGCAGTTTTACTGTCACGTTCTATCATTAGATTCACATCTGTTAAAACCTGATTGTCATCATAACGTTTGGATATTCCTTCGGCTTCAACCACAACTTTTCCTGGTGTGACAGATACTGGAAAGTTTAAGGTCATGACACTATTATCATCTTCATCAACCTCAATACGATCAATTTTATCTAACTTTTTTATAAGTGATTGAGCCATTGAAGCTTTGCTTGCTTTAGCTCTAAACTTTTCAATTAATTTTTCAGTTTGTTCAATCTGTTTTTGCTGATTTTTTTGAGAGGCTAATTGCTGTGTTTTAATCTCTTGACGCAATACCAAAAACTTAGAATATGGTTTTGGGTAATCGTATATTCTACCTAAAGAAATTTCAATTGTACGATTGGTTACATGATCTAAAAACATTTTATCGTGTGACACAATTACAACTGCTCCTGAATAGTTTTTTAAAAAACCTTCTAACCAAATAATCGATTCTATATCTAAATGGTTTGTTGGCTCATCTAGCAATAGAATATCATGGTTTTGAAGAAGTAGCTTCGCTAACTCGATACGCATTCTCCAGCCACCAGAAAAGGTATCGGTTAGTTTATTAAAATCGTCTCGTTTAAAGCCAAGTCCTTGTAATATTTTTTCGGTTTCACCTTGATAATTATAACCTCCAATGATCTCGTAAGCATGCTGAACTTCATTCAAATCTATCATTAATTGATTATAACTCTCACTTTCATAATCAGTGCGTTCTGCCAATTGTGTATTGACATGCTCCATTTTAGCTTCGAGTGCTTTTATTTCTTTAAAAGCTTCATACGATTCTTCTAAAACCGTTCTTCCGAAGACAAAATCAATATCCTGCTTTAAAAAGCCTATACTTAAGTTTTTATCTGCTGCAATTTGCCCAGAATCTGGTTCTAATTCTTTTGATAAAATCTTGAGCATTGTCGATTTACCAGCGCCATTTTTACCAATTAATCCTATACGATCTCCAGGACTAAGTTTAAAGGTAATATCTTCAAATAGGTATTCGCCTTGAAATGAAATAGAAAGGTTATGGATATTGAGCATTTGTGACTTTTGTTACAATAAAACTATTAATAAACCGTATTTTTGTATTACAATACGAAACGCAAAAGTAATCAATTTTATATCATGCTAAAAGGCACAAAAATATATAGCATTTTCACAGGAGCTTGTCCAAAATGTCATCAAGAATCTATGTACGAAACTAAAAACCCTTATGTTTTAAGTGATGTTTTAAAAATTAACGAAAAATGTTCGCACTGTCATACACGTTACCGAATTGAACCTTCATTTTTTTATGGTTCTATGTATGTTAGTTATGCTGTAGGAATTGCATTTGCTGTTGCAGCTTTTGTAATAAGCTACTTGTTTTTAGGTAGCTCTTTAATGACTGCATTTATTGCTATTGTTGCAACTGTTATTTTTTGTGGTCCTATTATTATGCGACTTTCAAGAAATATATGGATTAATATATTTATGAATTATGATAAAGAGTTAGTTAAGAAATAAACATAATTTATTGACATCGTTTGATGTCAATTTCCTTATCTAACGCTGTATCGTTCTCAATATAATCATACAATTGCTCAGCCACAAAAGGAGACATCATCACTCCTCTAGTGCCTAAACCATTAAGTACAAACATGTTTTTATGCGTTTGATGCGCACCTACTAAAGGTCTACGGTCTTTTGTTGTTGGTCGTATGCCTGCTACTTGATGTACCACTTCAAAATCACAATTGATGATTTTCTTTAACTTCTGAATCAATTCTTCTTTTCCTTCTGAAGTAATCGCATGTGTTTTATCTTCCCATTCATAAGTTGCTCCAACCCAATATAAATCGTTCTCTAAAGGAGCAATAAATACTGAAGACTTTAAAATGAAATTCATTTTTAAATTTGGAGCCTTAATGGTTAGCATTTCACCTTTGGTTCCGTTGAGCGGAAGTGTATTAAAAAATGGATTCTTTTTTATTCCGAAGCCTTCAGCAAACACAATATATGTTGAACTTAGGTTTTTATACTGAAGGATATTCTTTTGAATTTTTAACTGTTCATATTCAAATGATTCGTTAATCAACTGGTCATTCAATTTAAGAAACTCTGTGTAAGATTCTATTAATTGCGTTGTATTAACGCGACCCGAATGTAATACTTCTCCAAAACCAAACTCGGCATCAATTGAAGGGTTTTCATTTTTAATTAAACTTGTAGACAAAAAATCACCTAGAATAGGCTTATCTGAAGCTGTAAACCAATCATTCTGCTCTTCAATAGATATAAACCGTCTATATACAGGACGTTTATAAACAAGTTTAACATTTAGTAAGTCTTCAAGAGTTTTATATTTCGGAATTGCTAATTCAAGAAGAAATTTAGCTTTCCATACTTTTGTAAATCGTTTTAAAACAACAGGATTGTATAAACCTGCTGCAACTTTAGACGATTGCTGTGATTGGTTATCGAAAACGACAAAACTTTTATCATGAAGCCTAAGCTTCTCACAAAAAGCGATACTCGCTAGACCGTTACCGACAATAATATAATCTACATGTTTCATTATAACAAAAGTAAAGAAGATATTATGAGCACAATTATAATAAGCATCAAAAAGATACGCTCAACTCAAATTAAAAACAAAAGCGCTCACTAAAAAAGTGAACGCTTTTGCATGGCTAAAAATATAATGCTCTTTAGTAAGACCACATATCTTGTTCGAAATTACGAATCTTATCTTTAATACGATCAGATTCTAATAGTTGCATTAATGCATTATCTGCCACATATTCTTTAATTTCACGATCTCCATATACATTTTCTTCTTTATACATATAACCGTTAAAACGTCTAGAGTTTAACAAATGGTCAAAAGTTAATGGCATAGCACTATTTTTACGATTAAATGCTTTAGCTTCATGTAATATTTCTCTTACTTCAGGATAAAACACCCAAAATAAGGCATTAGGAGTTTTTAAAGATTCATCTTCAGAATCTAGAAAGTTTACATCAGGCGCTGCAGGAGCAATGCCTAAAATTCTATACTTTAATTCACCATGACGCTTATCAAAATACCACAATCCTTTAATTAAATATGCACTAATATGAAAAGCTTCAATATTAGTTGTTGTGATATACTCAGGATCTACATAACCATCAGCATTTAATTGATCGTAACCAATATCTAAAGTATCTACTTTAGTTGTGATATCTTGTATTTCTTTCATTGTACGCTTTACGTTAAAATACTCGTCATTATATACATTTTTAATTGTTCCGTTTTTAACAGCTTTAATTAAAGTATGATATAAAGAACGTCTTTCTTTTCCAATATTATTTGTATCTACTGGAAAGTATAACGGAAAGTTTACACGTTCATCCAAAACTACTTTTTCCCAAGTCATCTTAGAAAACAATATGTCTCTATCATCAACATAGCCATATTCTAATGGTTTATCATTATCTAGTGCTAACTGTGCTTCAGTTTTAACACCAACTTCTTGAGGAGTTTTGGCATTCAAAATATTTGCCTGTGCACAGATATTAGCTGTGACACCTACAGTTACAAAAATTGACAATAAGAATTTATAATTCATCTTTTCTAATTTTAAATTTGGGTATTATAAGTTGATTTAGTTAGTCAACTCAATTATTAGTGGTGATGCTGGTTTGATAGCAGGACCATTACTTCTTGATTTGATGTCAAAAATCTGAACCTGAGATCCTCGTTTTGCACTTCTAAGAGCTGATTTTGCTGCACCATTAAGTCTATTACCAGAACATGTTACAGAAGGCTTACCTTCTACTTTCATTTTAAATCCAGTAACTGTTAATGGTAAATCGAAATCGAAGTCTTCTAATACAGCCTCAATACGACCAATTTCAACATTATTTCTAGGTAGTTTTGCTGTTCCAATTTGTCCAGCAATTTGTCCAGATGGTTTTGGAATATCTTTAATTCTAAATACAGCTTTATCACTAACTTTAGATCCGTCGTCAAGTGTTGCAGTAACGTTAATTGTTACTTCTCTACCAGATGTTGGCACCATAGTATATTTACCCATACCAGAACCTTTTTTCAATCCAGCACCTGAAGCAGATACTTTATTATCAGGAACACCAGCAAATGAAATCGTCATTGGGTTAACTACACCACGATACACTACATTCATTTTATCTGCAGAGATTGTAGCTGAATTTGGTCTTGGCACAACCACGTAGTTTCCTTTAATTGGAATATCTAATGGTTTTCCATCTTCTAAGAAAGTAAATTTACCATCAATTTCATGTTCACCTACACTACCTACATTAAAGTCTAAACGTGCAGCTCCAGTAGAATCAATTGCGTTTTCTAAATCTACAGCAGAACCTCCAACACTTAATCCTGTAGGAGTAACGTTTGCATATTTACCTAACACAACTTTTCCTTGAAATTGTTCTCCTGCAAAAAATGCAGATTTATCAGCAATTACAATAGCTGTATAGTTTTTAAGAGATACTGCTTCATCTAAAGTATTACCAAGAAACACATTAAACATATTTGCTTCAGTTACTTTAACATCATTTTGCATTGCTGTTAACTTTGTATACGATGCAATTGCAGGAAACCCTTTAAAGTGGTAATCTAACCAATCGATTTTTTTACCATCCTTGTTTTTTTCTTGCTCTGTACTAAAACGTTTTTCAAAGTTCTCAACAGCTTTGCTGTATTTTACATCATCACCAATAATTCCTTTGATTGTGCTTTTATAATCTTCAATTTTAGACATTACTTCTTGACCTTTCTTGGTTAATCTGTCTCCAGTAAACCAAGCTTCATCAAGAATATCTGTTTTATCCATTGCTTCAAAAGGTAATTTTCCTGTTTCAGGATCTATTTGGTATTTACCTTTAGATAATAAATCATTCTTTAAAGTTTCGATGTACTTATAAAAACTTTCTGAAGCTATACTAATTTCCTTTGCCTTATTTGCTGCTAAAGCAAATTCAGCTGGTTTTTCTTCTGCTTTTGTTTCAAGATTAGCTAGTAACTTTTCATTCATATCTGTAGTTACTACGTTTGCATCTGAAAATTTTGCTTCCATCAATCCAAAAGCGGATAGTACTTCTTTAGACATATTCATTGCCATCATAGCAATAAATACTAAGTACATTAAGTTAATCATTTTCTGCCTTGCAGATAATTTGCCTCCTCCTGCCATTTTTTAATCAGTTTTTTAAGGGTTAAAAATTATTGAATAGTTATTAAAAAAACTAATTAGCTTTTGTTCATTGCAGAAAGCATTCCACCGTATACACCATTTAATGATGATAAGTTAGACGCTAATGATTGCATTTGTTCTTTAAGTTTCTCAGCATTAGCTACAGATTCTTCGTTAATTGCAGCCTGACGATTAGCGCTTTCCATTTGTACTTTATAAAGGCTATTTAATGATTCCATTTGAGCAGCAGCTAAAGACATTTCTTCACTGTATTTCTTTTGAGCAGCCATTGAATCTACTGTAGGACTAATTCCTTTTGCAGCACCTTCAAAGTTTTTAATGCTTTCTCCTAAACTAGCCATTAACTCACCATCTATTTTAGCATCTTTTAAAAGATTGTCTAATTTTTTAGATAGTAAACCTTCAGCATCTTTTGGTTCTTCTTTTTTACTTTTTTTACCTGAAGACATTCCTCCAGCTAATTCAGGGTAAACCAATGACCAATCTAAGTCTGCTTGTTGTCTTTCGAAAGCCGAATATGTAAATACTAATGCTTCTACGATCATTCCAAGAGTTAAAATTTCTGAACCAAATGGCCAGTGTTGAATTTTAAATAAAGCTCCAACGATTACGATTGCTGCTCCTAGTCCATAGACCATATTAGTTACGGTTACCTTTCCTTTTTGTGCCATAATTTTGTTTTTAGTTTTAGTCTTAAGTTTAATACTTAAGTAGATTAAATATTTAGTTTAGTTAATTAATAATTTTAGTTGGTTGCTGCATTTTTAGTGACCTCAGTTCCCATATAATCCTGAACTGTTCTAAATCCAATGTAGCTTCTTGCTGAATCTGCATATTCGTAATCTCTAGAACTCACTTGTAAGAAGTAAGCTACATCTTTCCATGAACCTCCTCGAACAACTTTACGTTCGTTATTAGGATCATTTACAGTAGGATTGAATGATGCAGAATATTCATATGATGAAGGCTCATAAGATCCTTGAACCCACTCTGAAACATTTCCTGCCATGTTATAAAGATCAAAATCATTAGGCTCATAAGCATCTGCTTCAACAGTATATAATGCTTGATCAGCAGCATAATCTCCTCTTAATGGTTTAAAGTTAGCCATAAAACAACCTCTATCATTTTTAGCATAAGGTCCACCCCAAGGATATGTAGCTCCTTGAATTCCTCCTCTTGCTGCATATTCCCATTCAGCCTCAGAAGGCAATCTGAATTTATTTACAAATTGTCTTCCTTTTTCTTTTTGGTATATATTTTTCTTTAATGTTCTCCATTGACAGAATGCGTTGGCTTGTTTCCAAGATACTCCAACTACTGGATAATCTCCATAAGCGTCATGCCAGAAATAATCATTATGCATTGGCTCGTTGTAAGAATAAGAGAAATCACGTATCCAAGCTGTTGTATCTGGATACACTTCAACTTCTTCAGTAATAATTACGTCTTTACGTCTTAAATTACGATTCTTAGCTGCCTTTTGTATATCCATGTACTTGTACTGGAATTTAAATTTCTTAACATCCCAAGTACGTTGACCATTATATGATTCTTCAATTGGCAAGTACATTGTATCCATGACCTCAGCATAGTATTCGTCAGGATAATCATTAGTATCTAAAATTAAATCAACATCATGATTCAATTTTCTACCTTCATAACCTGTTGGTCCTAGCCCACTATAATTGTCATACATATACTTTTCATATACAGACATATTTTCTGGATCTGCATCATTAAATGCAAATTCGCCAATACCTCCATTTCCAGGAGTTTCACCAATTTCATCAGCTAAAATAGCAAGTTTGGTTCTTAATATTGAATCTCTAACCCAATACACAAACTCACGATATTCACTGTTAGTGATTTCAGTTTCGTCCATATAGAACGCTCTAACTGTAACAGTTCGTGTTGGTGCGTCTTGAACACCAGCAAGGTCATCATCCGATTTTCCCATTATAAATGCTCCACCTGGAACAAGTGCCATACCATAAGGTTTTTCGGGATGCCATTTCTTTCCTTTAACTCCAACCAGTTCTCCTCTGTCACCAGAGCCACAACTGACTAATAGAGCTAAAACAGCGGTTAATAAAGCAAACTTCTTAATATTCATAGAAACTCGAGGTTAAATTATTTAGTTGTAATTATTGTGTTTTAAAAACGTTTATTTTTTTAAGGCAGTAAACATATTTATATATTTTGTAAAAAACAATTTTTTTTATAACTTTTTTGCATTTCATCCTACTAAATTAACATTTCATCGATTAAAAAAACGTTAATCTTTAAAAAGCTAAATATACTAAAAACCATTCTTTTTATACGCTTTATACCATCTTTCTGGTATTTTACCTTGACTAGCCTCCACATAATCTTCATGTGTGCATGGTAATAACGTATGCTTTTTTAATTTATTATTAACATTTGGCAAAAAAGGTATTTCAATCCACCAACGTCCTGTTTTTATGCTTTTATAAAATATAAGTTCCTCATCTTCAATAAGAACATTATACTTTTGATAGTTCTCTTCGTCAGAAAAAACATCGTCATGTATTCTACAATTAACACCTTCGATAAAATACCATATCATTTGAGATACTAACATTGGAGTTGCATCTAACTCTGCTGTAGTTTTAAATTCATAAACACCAAATGAAGACACCTTATTACTAATTCCTGCATAACGCGAAATGGCACAAATCTCTTTTCCGTTAAAGCCATTAGGTGAAAATTTTTGCTTTGCACCTACTTCAGCAGCTCTAACAGATTTCAAATCTATGCTTACAATATGCGCATCACGCATTACAGGTTCTACCATATTAATATTGTGAGTAACTTCCCCTAATCTATAAGCTTCAAAATATAGCTTATCCATCAAATCAATTTCTTCTTGTGAATTGAAATACGTTTGATATCCTATTGCTGAATAATTAAATAGATTATAAGGTTGCTCTAAAATAATTTTTCCAAGGAAACTATTATTCTTCATTTCTACTGAAGCATCTCCTAAATCAAAATTACTATCTACATTTACAATATTTACCATTGGAGCCATGGTATCATAAGCACGATAATTAGCATAGGTTAAATCTTGGCTTCCTCCTATAATAATTGGGATAACTTTTTTTTCTATTAAAACAGAAATGATAGTACGAACTGCATAATAAGTATCTTCAACAGATGAACCTGCTGGTATATCTCCTAAATCTGCTATAGAGGTATGCCAATTTCCTGGGAAAAGAGCATATAATGATGTGCGAATAGCATCGAAGTTCAATGCTTCTCCCATATAATTAACATCATTTCTATTTTCTTTTACTCCAATAATAGCTAGACTAACACCATCTAAATCTGGAATGCCTTGTTGAGAAGAGTGTACTTTTATTTTTTTGCCCAAGGCTTGTTCAGACAATAGTTCGTTATGAGCTAATACTGCATCTGAAACAGGTGACAAAAAATTAAAGTTCATTGGTTTTATTTTTTAGCAGTTGTTTTTTTCTTTGTGGTTTTCTTTTTAGCCGCTGATTTTTTCTTAGGTGCTTTTGTTTCAATATGAGCTTTAGCTTCTTCTAAGGTCATGTCTGAAACGTCAACTGTTTTAGGAAGCTCAACTTTTATTTTTCCTTTAATAACATTGTGTCTTCCCCAACGTGCTTTTTCAACACGAATCCCTTCATCTTCCCAATGATGAATTAATTTATCTTTTTCTTTCTGAATTTTTTCTTCAATCAAAGTTACAATGTCTGTCTCAGATAAATTATCCCAATCGTATTTTTTATTCACATTAATAAACATATTGTTCCATTTAATAAATGGCCCAAATCGTCCTTTTCCTTTTTGAACAGGCAAGTCTTGATACATATATATAGGAGCATCGGCTTTTTGCTTTTCTTTAATCAATTCAATAGCCTGATCCATTTCAACGTCTAAAGGGTTTGTTCCTTTTGGAAGTGAGACAAACTTTTTTCCAAATTTAACATAAGGTCCAAAACGACCGTTATTAACTTCAACTTCTTCACCTTCATAAGTTCCTAATTGCTTAGGCAACTTAAACAACTCCATTGCTTCTTCGTAAGTAATGGTTGTTAGCTGCTGATCTGGAGATAAGCTTGCAAATTGTGGTTTCTCTTCGTCATCAACAGTTCCTATTTGAACCATTGGCCCAAACTTACCTAAACGAACACTAACTTGCTTTCCTGTTTTGGGATCTTTTCCGAGTATACGCTCGCCAGATTCTCTTTCGGCATTGGCAGCAACATCTTCTACTTTTGGATGAAAGTCCTTATAGAAATCCTTCATCATTTTTGTCCAGTCTTCTTTACCTTCAGCAATCTCATCAAAATCTGCCTCAACTTTAGCAGTAAAATTATAATCTAAAATTGCTCCAAAATGATTCACCAAAAAATCAGTAACAATCATACCAATATCTGTTGGTACTAATTTACCCTTATCACTATTTACTTTTTCGGTAAGTGATTTATCTTTTATTTGTCTGTTTTGAAGTGTCAATTGCGTGTAATCTCTTTCTACACCTTCGTTAGAACCTTTTTCAATATAATTTCTATTCTGAATGGTAGAAATTGTTGGCGCATAAGTAGACGGACGACCAATTCCTAATTCTTCCAGCTTCTTAACTAAAGAAGCTTCTGTATATCGATATGGTGGACGTGAAAAACGCTCGGTTGCAGTTATATAGCTATTTAGTAAAGTCTCATTAACTTTCATTGCAGGCAGCATTCCTTCCTGCTCAGTATCTTCATCATCAGTTCCTTCAAGATATACTTTTAAAAACCCTTCAAAAGTAATTACCTCTCCATTAGCTGTAAATGTATTGTTATGAGTAGATGCACTAATTTTTACATTAGTTCTTTCTAACAAAGCCTCGCTCATTTGAGATGCAATAGCGCGTTTCCAAATTAAATCGTATAAACGTGCTTGATCTCTTTCAACATTAATTGTATGTCTTGTAAAATCTGTTGGACGTATAGCCTCATGCGCTTCTTGAGCACCTTTAGATTTTCCTTTATAATTTCTAGGTTTACTAAATTGAGAGCCATAAGCGTTTTCAATTTCGGCTTGCGCACCTTTTCGAGCTTCATCAGACAAATTAACACTATCTGTTCTCATATAAGTAATCAAACCTGCTTCATATAAACGCTGCGCATTTTGCATGGTTCTACTTACTGAAAATCCTAACTTTCTAGACGCTTCTTGCTGTAAAGTAGATGTTGTAAAAGGAGCAGCTGGTGATTTTTTAGCTGGTTTTTTTTCTAAATCTGAAACTTTAAAACTCGCTTCAGCATTTGATTCTAAAAATGCATAAGCTTCTTCTTTAGAAGAAAAATTCTTTGGAAGTTTAGCCTTGAATGTTTGTCCGTCTTCATTAGAAAACTCAGCATCTATTCTATAAGAAGCTTCGGCTTGAAAATCACTGATTTCTCGTTCACGTTCTACAATTAAACGTACAGAAACCGATTGTACTCGACCAGCAGATAAACCACCTTTTACTTTTCTCCATAACACAGGAGATAATTCGTAACCTACTATTCTATCTAATACACGTCTAGCTTGTTGAGCATCAACTAAGTCGTAATCAATACCTCTTGGATTTTCAATTGCTTTTTTAATAGCAGTTTTAGTAATCTCATGAAAAACAATACGTTTCGTTTTTGCTTTATCTAAACCTAAAGTCTCGGCTAAATGCCAAGCGATAGCTTCTCCTTCTCGATCTTCATCACTAGCCAACCAAACTGTTTCAGCTTTTTTGGCAAGGTCTTTCAGTTTTTTAACGACATCTTTTTTGTCTTTTGAAACTTGATATTTAGGCTTAAAATCTCCATCAACATCAACTCCCAATTCTTTTGAAGGCAAATCTGCAATATGCCCAAAACTTGATTCTACTTTAAAATCTTTTCCAAGAAACTTCTCAATAGTTTTGGCTTTAGCAGGTGACTCTACAATGACTAAATTCTTCGACATATTTGATTTTTTCAGGCTACAAATGTATGTGAAAAAAAATTTATCATCCTAATTTTTAAAAATTTCAATTTACTTTTATCGTAAAAAAGTGTGAGTTTAACTATAAAAACTCAAGAAGTTTATCTGAATAAAATTAAAGTAAATCTAAATTATTTTAAGGATACACATAGTTGATGCTTTCAGGAAAGCCCTCAATATTTAAAACCACCTCATTACTTCCTTCAACTCTTATATTACTTAAATTGAAACTTCGAGATTGATTAAACACAGCTAAGCAAGCTTCATTATTAGTAAAGACAAACTTTAAATAGCGTTGCTCTGGCGAAGATTCTGCAACGTTTCCAGAATCGACCAATACCATACTCCAAGTCTCTCCGTCACAACCACTAGCAGAAACCTCAATAGTTAGACAATCTTGATCTAAATTATATCCAACCAAAGTATAATCACCTGAAACTGCTGATTCAAAAAATGAATTGTCTATAATTACAAATTCACCACAACTATCATCGTTTAAATCATCATCACTATCACATTGTGCATTCATCAACAATAACGTAAAACACATACAAGCGATAATCATTTTAGATAATTTCATAGCATCAGTTTTTTTTTAGATACATAAAATGGTAAATGGTTGCGTTAAAGTTTAGAATTTTCTTCAATCTCAAAAATTTCAGACTGATCAAAACCAACAACATGTTTATAAATAAAATATAAAGGAACACTAACAAAAGACATTGTAGCAAATATGCCAATAAAACACATTAACATTCCGACGGCTTGAGCTAAAAAACCAGCGACAAACATTAATCCAAAGGTCAAAAACCATTTTTTATTACCCAGTTCAAAACTCAACTTCACTAAACTAGAAACTGTCAAATCTGGATTAAAAGCATAAATCACCACTAACAGATTCATTGGAACAACAACATAAAACACAGGAAGGTAACATAATAGAATAGCTAATAGTGTAATCCCAAAATTTGCAAAAGCTAATGCTATTGTTTTCCCTAAATAAGGTCGCTTTAAAAAATAAAAGTAATCATCCTTTCCTATAATATTCATATCATGCTGAAACATGATTCTAAAAAAAGCTGCTTTCATACCTAAGGTAACAACCATCAAAGTAACTATGAACAACAAATACATTAAAATAATTACTAATAGTAATAATGGAGCAACACCATCCAACATACTAGGATTAGTTTCTCCAAGCACACCAAAAACCATTAGAGGTATATAGATTACAAAAGCAAATGCTATTACAAATGCCATCATTAACAAAACCATCACCAACCCTTGCGACCAAACCTTTTTATAAAGCTCAATACTTTCATTAAAAATTTTACCAAAGTCTAACTGTTTGGCGTTTTGAATTTTATATTGAATTTCTGCTAGTAACATGTATCCGCATTTATTTAGATTATACTTTCAAAGAAACGAATTAATAGTTAGTTTCAAAGAAAATTACACGCTGACACTTTGTCATATCCATTAAAAATATCTTATCTTTGCATGCTTATTGAGTTGGTAACTGCATACTAAATCTATGGAAAAAACAATTGACGAAAGTAAACAAGGAGAATCACTAATTCTCGAAGCCAAAAAAGGGAATAATCGCAAACTTTTTATTGAAAGCTATGGTTGTGCTATGAATTTTAGCGATAGCGAAATTGTTGCTTCTATTCTTTCTGAACAAGGCTTTAATACAACTCAAAGTTTAGAAGAAGCCGATTTGGTTTTAGTGAACACCTGCTCTATTCGCGATAAAGCAGAACAAACCGTTAGAAAACGTTTGGAAAAATACAATGCTGTAAAACGTATCAATCCTAAAATGAAGGTTGGTGTTTTAGGTTGTATGGCTGAACGCTTAAAAACTAAATTTTTAGAAGAAGAAAAAATCGTTGACCTAGTCGTAGGACCAGATGCTTACAAAGATTTACCAAATCTTTTAGCCGAAGTAGACGAAGGTCGTGATGCTATTAACGTTATTCTTTCAAAAGAGGAAACTTATGGCGACATTTCTCCTGTTCGATTAAACAGTAATGGTGTTACCGCTTTTGTGTCTATCACTAGAGGTTGTGATAATATGTGTACATTTTGTGTTGTGCCTTTCACTCGCGGAAGAGAACGAAGTCGAGATCCTCAAAGTATTATTGAAGAAATTAATGATTTATGGAACAAAGGCTTTAAAGAAGTCACACTTTTAGGTCAAAATGTAGATAGTTACTTATGGTATGGTGGAGGACTCAAAAAAGATTTTTCTAAAGCTAGCGATTTGCAAAAAGCGACTGCTGTTGATTTTGCGCAACTATTAGAATTATGTGCAAAAGCACAACCAAAAATGCGTATTCGTTTTTCTACTAGCAATCCACAAGACCTTACTTTAGATGTGATTGAAACGATGGCAAAGTTCAACAACATCTGTAAACACATTCACTTACCTGTTCAAAGTGGCAGTAATCGTATTTTAAAAGAAATGAATCGATTACATACTAGAGAGGAATATTTTGAACTTATCGACAACATAAGACGAATCCTTCCAGAATGTGCAATCAGCCAAGATTTAATTGCTGGTTTCCCAACCGAAACTGAACAAGATCATCAAGACACTTTAAGCTTAATGGATTATGTGAAATATAATTTTGGCTATATGTTTACGTATTCTGAACGTCCAGGAACTATGGCAGAACGTAAAATGGATGATGATGTGCCTGAAGATGTGAAGAAAAGACGATTAGCAGAAATTGTGCAACGCCAACGTGAGCATAGCGAAATAAGAACGAAAGAATATCTCAATACTACTGTAGAAGTCTTAATAGAACGCGAGTCTAAAAAATCTAATAATCAATGGTCTGGAAGAACCTCACAAAATGTTGTTGCTGTTTTCCCAAAAGAACATTACAACATTGGAGATTTAGTAAATGTAGATGTAAAAGATTGTACCAGCGCAACGCTTATAGGTGAAGCAATTGGATATTCAAAAGATAATTAAACTATGGAATCTATTCAAGCTATAAAACAACGATTCAGTATTATTGGCAACAACCCTAAACTCAATCGCGCTATTGAAAAAGCAATTCAGGTTGCTCCTACAGATATTTCGGTATTAGTTACTGGAGAATCTGGTGTTGGTAAAGAAAGTATTCCAAAAATCATACATCAGTTATCTCATCGCAAACACGGCAAATATATTGCAGTAAACTGTGGTGCGATTCCTGAAGGCACAATAGATAGCGAATTATTTGGTCATGAAAAAGGTGCTTTTACTGGAGCCACACAAACGCGTTCTGGTTATTTTGAAGTTGCCGATGGTGGAACCATATTTTTAGATGAAGTTGGAGAATTACCTCTTACAACACAAGTACGCTTATTACGTGTTTTAGAAAATGGTGAATTTATAAAAGTTGGCTCGAGTAAGGTTCAAAAAACTAATGTTCGTATTGTTGCAGCTACCAATGTAAATATGTTTGAAGCGATTAAAAAAGAGAAATTTCGAGAAGACCTGTATTACAGACTAAGCACTATTGAAATTAACATTCCGCCTTTAAGAGAGCGTAAAGATGATATTCATTTGTTATTTAGAAAATTTGCAAGCGACTTTGCCTTGAAATATAAAATGCCTACCATTAAACTTAATGATGCAGCAATCGACATGCTTTTAAAGTTTAGATGGAATGGAAACATTAGACAATTACGCAACGTAGCTGAACAAATTTCGGTATTAGAACAAAATCGAACCATAGATGCTGCTGTTCTTAGAAATTATCTCCCAAACACTTCTACAAATTTACCTGCAGTCATAAATGCTTCAAAATCTGAAACAGATTTTAGTAACGAGCGTGAGATTTTATACAAAGTCCTTTTTGATATGAAAAGTGATTTAAACGATTTGAAAAAGCTCACCATGGAACTTATGAAAAGTGGCAATGCTAACGAAGTTCAAAAAGATAATGAACACTTGATTCAGAAAATCTACGGAAGCAATGACAGCGATTCAACTGAAAATGAATTTCAAAACTTAGAAGTTTTACCTATTGCTGAAAAAACAGATACTCTTGTTGAAACTATTGAAGACAATTCAGAAGACAAATATCATTTTGCTGAAGACATTCAAGAAGAAGAAACCTTATCTTTACACGATAAAGAATTAGAATTAATTAAAAAGTCTCTTGAACGTCACAATGGCAAACGAAAACTAGCTGCTGCAGAATTAGGCATTAGCGAACGTACATTGTATAGAAAAATCAAACAATATGATCTTTAAGACATCTTTTAAAATAAAACTAAATGAAAGCAGTTGAAATATTTAGATTAAGACGCTCGTTTGGACCAAACAGTTCTGAAGCTATTAGAAAAGAAGCTGAAGACTTAATTAATGAAAAACACTATAAAGGCTATCGATTAATCACAACTTCATTTACAATTGAAGCTGGTAAAATTTACGCATTTATAACCATGAAACGCCCAAATACATATTAATGAAGTTAGTTTTTAAATTTATAACTCTTTTTTGCTTAACACTGTTTCTTTCAGGCTGTGGAATTTATTCGTTTACAGGAACTTCAATAGCAAGCAACATTGAAACCTTTCAAGTGAATTATTTTCAAAATACAGCTGCATTAGTAGAGCCTGGAATAGAAAGAGATTTTAAAATTGCTCTTGAAGATTTAATCCAAAATCAAACCAATTTAAGCTTAGTAACCTCAAATGGAGACTTAGTATACGAAGGAGAAATTACCGAATATAGAATTTCACCAACTACAGCCCAAGCCAATAGCACTGCAGCACAAAACAGATTAACCATTAGTGTTAATCTTAGATTTTATGATAAAAATGAACCTGAAGAAGAGTTTGAGCAACGCTTCTCGTTCTTTTATGATTATGAAGGTAGTGCTCAGTTAGTTGGAGCGCAAAAAGATACTGCACATGAAGAAATTTTCGAGCGTCTCACACAAGATATATTTAATGCTACTCTAGCAAAATGGTAATTTGTTTTGAACACACTAGATTTCACATACATCCTTCAAAATCCTCAGAACATTACATCTGATCAAACAGGACAATTGCAAGAATTACTGAGCCAATTTCCGTATGCACAATCAGCAAGAGCATTATACCTTAAAGGCTTAAAAAACAAAGAAAGCTACAAATACAATCAGGAATTAAAAACAACGGCTGCCTACACTACAGACCGAAGCATCTTGTTTGACTATATTACTTCTGAAGCTTTTAATCAAAATGAAATATCACAAATTATTAAACAAAACTCTGAGCATCTTAAAGAAATTGTTGTCATGGAAGCTGATGATATTTCGGTAGATAAAAGTGTTACGATTGACAATGCCTTAAAAGAACACATAAAAAACACAGAAGGCGTTCTAGATCCAGATTTGTTTGAAGAAAAAGTAAAAATAGAAGACGTTGCAAATTTTTTATCACTTCGAGAGTCTACTCCAGAACAAGTGATTTTAGATATTGACGCAAAACATATTGAAAACGCTCCTAAAGATACCTTGCAAATTGGGAAACCTTTAGAATTTGATAAATCTGAAACACATTCATTTTCAGAATGGTTAAAAATTACAAGTTTTAAACCTATCAATCGAGAAGACAACAAAGTCAATCTCGAAGATAACGTTGAAGCATCTGTAGAGAATTCAACTGAGACAATTAGCAGAAAATTTGAGCTTATCGATAAGTTTTTAGAATCCAATCCAAAAATAGTACCTTCAAAGGAGGCTTCAAAAATTGAGATTAAAACCGAAGACTCTGTAAAGCATGATGGCTTAATGACAGAGACTTTAGCTCGAATTTATCTCGAACAAAAAAATTATGAAAAGGCTATTCAATCTTATAAAATTTTAAGTTTGAAATATCCAGAAAAAAGTGGTTTCTTTGCAGACCAAATTAAAGCAGTCAAACAATTACAAGAAAATAATACATAAACTCATGAATACGTTTACTATCTTTTTAATCCTTATCGTATTAGTAGCATTTTTACTAGTCGTTGTAGTTATGGTACAAAACCCAAAAGGAGGAGGATTATCATCGTCGTTTGGAGGTGGTGGCACACAACAATTAGGTGGTGTTAAAAAAACAACCGATTTTTTAGATAAAAGTACTTGGGCTTTAGCAACCTTATTATTAGCATTAATATTAGCATCTAATTTTGCTATTCCTGGAGCTGGTGGTGCTACCGAGTCTAAAGTAATTAATGGAGAAGATACCGAAACTTCAATTCCAGCAACAACTCCTGACACAACCACATCTGAAGACACTGCAACTCCTGCTGATTCAACAGGAAACTAAATAAAATAAACAATCTTAATAAAAAGAGCCAACTGTATAAGTTGGCTCTTTTTATTTCTGCAAGTTTGTCAGTTAAAAAACAGCTGGCACATTTTTAGCTCAACGCTTTAGCGTTAACTTAAATATTTAATTAAAAAACACACATAACAATGAGCTTAAACATTAAACCATTAGCAGACAGAGTTCTTATCGAACCTGTTGAAGCTGAAACCAAAACAGCTTCAGGAATTATTATTCCAGACAACGCCAAAGAAAAACCACAAAAAGGAAAAGTTGTCGCTGTTGGTAAAGGTACAAAAGATGAACCAATGACAGTTAAATCTGGCGACACTGTTCTTTATGGTAAATATGCTGGAACAGAATTAAAGTTAGAAGGTAAAGATTACCTCATCATGCGTGAAAGCGACATATTAGCAATTGTTTAAAATTGCTTAGCTACTAGCCATTTGCTATTAGCTGTTTAAAACTAAATTATAAACTAAAGCTATAGGCTATAAGCCAAAAGCTAAAAACTTAAAAAACATGGCAAAAGATATAAAATTTCATATTGAAGCACGCGACGGATTAAAACGTGGTGTAGATGCGTTAGCTAATGCAGTAAAAGTAACCTTAGGACCAAAAGGTAGAAACGTAATTATTGGTAGAAGCTTTGGTGCTCCTCAAGTGACTAAAGATGGTGTTTCTGTAGCCAAAGAAGTAGAGCTTGAAGACGAGCTTGAAAACATGGGAGCACAAATGGTAAAAGAAGTTGCTAGCAAAACCAACGATTTAGCTGGTGACGGAACAACAACTGCAACTGTTTTAGCTCAAGCTATTGTAAAAGAAGGCTTAAAAAATGTTGCTGCTGGTGCTAATCCAATGGATTTAAAACGTGGTATTGATAAAGCAGTTACAGCTATTACCGAAAACTTAGATAAGCAATCTAAAAAAGTTGGAAACTCTTCTGAAATGATTAAGCAAGTCGCTTCAATTTCAGCTAATAACGATGATACTATTGGCGAATTAATTGCACAAGCTTTTGGAAAAGTTGGAAAAGAAGGTGTCATTACTGTTGAAGAAGCCAAAGGAACAGATACTTATGTAGATGTTGTTGAAGGTATGCAGTTTGATCGAGGTTACCTTTCGCCTTACTTCGTAACAGATTCTGATAAGATGATTGCAGATTTAGAAAATCCATACATCTTATTATTTGACAAGAAAATTTCTAACCTTCAAGAAATTCTTCCAATATTAGAACCAGTAGCACAATCTGGTCGTCCATTATTAATTATCGCTGAAGATGTTGAAGGTCAAGCCTTAGCTACCTTAGTTGTAAATAAATTACGTGGTGGACTTAAAATTGCTGCTGTAAAAGCACCAGGTTTTGGTGACAGAAGAAAAGCAATGCTTGAAGACATTGCTATCTTAACTGGTGGAACTGTAATTTCTGAAGAACGTGGTTTTTCTCTTGAAAACGCTGACTTAGACATGCTAGGAACTGCTGAATCTGTAATGATTGATAAAGACAACACTACCATTGTAAATGGTTCTGGAAAGTCTTCAGAAATTAAAGCTAGAGTTAGCCAAATCAAAGCACAAATTGAAACAACTACAAGCGATTATGATAAAGAAAAACTTCAAGAACGCTTGGCTAAATTAGCAGGAGGCGTTGCTGTATTATACGTTGGTGCTGCTTCTGAAGTTGAAATGAAAGAAAAGAAAGATCGTGTTGATGATGCATTACACGCAACAAGAGCTGCTGTTGAAGAAGGTATTGTTGCTGGTGGTGGAGTTGCCTTAGTTAGAGCAAAATCTGTTCTTGAAAAAATAACTACTGAAAACTTAGATGAAGTTACAGGAATTCAAATCGTTGCTAGAGCAATTGAAGCCCCTTTAAGAACTATTGTTTCTAATGCTGGTGGTGAAGGTTCAGTAGTGATTTCTAAAGTTATGGAAGGCAAAAAAGATTTTGGTTTTGATGCAAAAACTGAAACTTATGTAGATATGCTCAAAGCTGGAATTATCGATCCTAAAAAAGTAACTCGTATTGCTTTAGAAAATGCCGCATCTGTTTCTGGAATGATTCTTACAACCGAATGTGCTTTGGTTGATATTAAAGAAGATGCTCCAGCTGGTGGAGGAATGCCACCAATGGGAGGCGGAATGCCAGGCATGATGTAATTTTAGTATAAACTATAAAAATTAAAAACGCTTCAGTTAATTTTGAAGCGTTTTTTTATTGAATTAATCTAATAGCTTTTTTTATTATTTATTATTTAATATTTTTAGAAAAAAATCTACACATGAAACATTATTTATTCGTTTGTTTTTTATGCGCTACTCTCAACATTTATTCTCAAAGCAAAGAATCTATTCAAAATACATACCAAGCCTATTTCGAATTACCGAGAGAAACCCTTTACACACATCTAAATAAAACAACCTACATTGCTGGTGAAGAAATTTGGTTTAAAACTTATGTTTTTGACAGACATGAAAATCTACCATCAAAAGCAACAACAAATATAAATGTAGGAGTTTATGATGAATCTGGAAAACTCATCAAAAATGATTTATGGCTGGCTCAAAACGGAAGTGCCAATGGGAACTTTTTTATTGATTCTACTTTTACAACTGGAGATTATTATATTAAAACTTCCACTAATTGGATGAGAAATTTTGAAGAAAACGATGCTTATATTCAAAAAATAAAAATCATTGGAAATGACATTAACAAAAACAAATTAGTAGTCAAGAAAAACAATTATGATTTTCAATTTCTACCAGAAGGTGGATATATTATCTATGATTTAAACAATACTTTAGGGTTTAAAATTACTGATTCAAACAATAAAGGCTTAAAAATATCTGGTACAATATATAATGACAATAATCAAGAAATTACAACTTTTAAAAGTAATGATTTTGGTATTGGCAAATGCTCTTTTAAACCTAATATTGACCAATCCTATTTTGCTAAAATCAACTTACCTAATGGTAATGTAATTAGAAAAGATATTATAGACATAAAAACTAATGGTATTGCGTTAAGCGTCACCTCAACAAGAGCTAAAGATGTTTTAGTAAACATATCTACAAATCAATTTACCCATAACTCTATAAAAGAAAAAGTATACACATTGCTTATTCATAAAAATGGAAAATCGAAATCAATGACGTTTTCTTTTAAAACCTCAAAAAACAAATTACTTAGGATACCAAAAAAAGATTTATTTAATGGTATTAATATTTTAACTGTATTTGATGAAAACGAACAAGCATTAATAGAACGCCTTATATTTAATTCAACAAAAAGCGCAGAAGCTTCACCTATATCTATTAATCATATAAAAAAAGAAAACGATTCACTTTATTTATCATTATATAGCCTAGACAAACAAAATAGTAATAAAACCATAAACAACATTAGTATTTCTGTTCTACCACACGCTACTAGTAGTTATAATCCTGATCAAAATATTATTTCTGCAACTCAACTAAAACCTTACATAAAAGGATATATTGAAGATCCTAAATACTATTTCACAAAAGTTAACTATAAGAAACTCTATGAACTAGATTTGTTATTATTAACCCAAGGATGGAGTCGATATAACTGGAATTCTATCTTTAATAATGCACCTAAAGCCATCTTTGAATTTGAAAATGGAGTTACTCTTAGAGGTAAAATTAATGATAGTAAAAAAATCACGACACTGCGCTTGCAAGACCCAAAACTTAAAGGATTTAGTTGGTCCAATATACCTGTTAAAAGTGATAATACTTTTGAAGTAAAAAACTATTACCCTCTTAAAAATGAAACTATACGATTTTCATATTTTGACAAGAATGGTAAATTGACTAAACCATATCTATATGTAAGCTGCATGTTAAATTCGGCTGATCAAAACACCTTAAATCAAGATATGTTGACTAATTACAATCATTTAATTGAATCAACTCTTCCTAAACATATATCATTTGAAAATTTTTTTTACAAGGATAACATAGTGCTAGATGAAGTACTACTTCAAGGTACATCTAAACCGAAAAAAGTTAATGATGCGGCTGGAAAAATTAACAATGTTACTTTTAAAAACAATTATACCCATATTACTCAAGACATTGCTAATAGGTTTCGCACCATTCTAGACTATATAGGAGCAAATGGTTACAATGTAAGTCGTTCAACTCAATTTGGAAATATTCAAATTAGAAGGAACATAGTTTCATCTTTTAATGCAAGTCAATCTCCTGTTGTCTTTTTTGACAATTCTCCTATATCTGATTTTAACTTTTTAACAAGTGTATATACTTCAGATGTTGAAGGTATAATAATAGATAAAAATGGATTTGGAACTGGAATGAATGGCGCAAATGGAGTTATTAGAATCTACTCTAGAAAAACACCTTTAGGAGGTTTTATAAACAAACAAAATCCATTTGCACATGAAAGTAAAGCTGTAGTAGGTTTTACTGAATCAAAAGTATTTTACACACCAAAATATGCCAGTTATAGTGATGATCGCTATAAAAATTATGGAACAGTTGGTTGGTTTCCAAATATAAACTTGGAACACAACAACTCTATCGTGTTAAAAATCCCAAATACAAAAACCCAAAAATTAAACTTTTATATTGAAGGCACTGATAATAAAGGGAATCTTATTTCAGAAGTTAAAACTATAAGTGTAACAAACTAGTTTGTTACACTTATACAATCTAATTTTTATGATCTCGTTGCACGTCTTCATCACGATATTTACAACAAGGATGAACTGAGTCATAAGCCTCATCTGTAGCTTTTAACGCTTTGGTATCATGACCAACAGCAACTATACTTTGCCTAATGGTATCCAAATTTGTTTTGCGTTCATCATAAATGAGTTTTAATTCATGAGTCTCTACATTCCAAATGGCAGACTTCACGCCTTTGGTTCTAATGGCCGCTTTTTCAATACGTTCCTTACACATTAAGCAAACACCATCAACTTCTATAGAGGCTTTAGCATTTTTGTTTTGAGCAAAGGATGGCATTGAAACCAACATCACTGCTATTACTAATAGTACTTTTTTCATTATTATAGATTTTATTATTTATTTTATTTTAAAGCGTAAACCTGCATAATACATGCTTCCAAAAATTGGACCATATACAAATGTAGTATCAAAATTTGAACCAAATGGATCATCTACTCCTAAAATTGGATTATCCTGTCTTACGTTGGTAATGTTCTCTCCTCCAACATATATTTCAAATTTAGGTGAAAATACTTTAGTGACCTGAGCATTTAAAGTTCCTACTATTGGTGATTCTTCAGGTAACCTAAATTCTGAAGAATTAGAACTTGTAGACGCAAAACGTTGCTCACTTAACCAATTGTAAGTTAAATCAAATTTCCATCTAGACTTTACTTCTTCATCTGCATTAGTCGCATACGATGCATTAGCAAAAAAACGATGCTTAGGTGTTAATGGCTTAGATAACATTCCCGTTAAATAATCGGTTTGCACATCGTAATACTTATAAGCAGTTCTAAAATCGAAACCCTTAAAGGCATTGTAATTTACTTCAACTTGAAAACTATTGGCATAACTATCACCTTTTAGGTTATAGAAATTCACTTCTTGAGGGTTTTCCCAATCGACTACGACTTGATTTTTAAAATCGGTTCTATAAAAATCAAATGTGACATCGCCTTTTCTTCCGAAGAGATTAAATCCTTGTAAATACGACACTCCATAATTCCATGCTATTTCTGGATCTAAACCATAGATGCTTCCTTTACTATTTAAAATATTTATAGCTCTAGACGTTGCGAACATATTTTGGTTTTCAGCAAAAATATTAGCACTTCGCTTTCCTCGTCCAATAGAAAATCGCAATGCAGATTTCTCCCAAGGCGTATATCTCATGTGCAATCTTGGTGTAACAAATTCACCAAGTAAATTATGCGTATCAAATCGTAGTCCAGCAGTTAATGTTAGTTTATCTAAATTATCATAAGCGTATTCAAAATAACCTCCAAATGAGCGTTCGCTTCGCTCAAAATTTGTATTGATTGCAAATTCATCATAATGGTCATAGGTGAAGCTCAATCCTGTTTTAATTTTATGTCTAGAATCGCTGATAATAGAATTATAAACTACGCTTGAATATACACTATTATGGTTTATATCATATCGATTCAAGCCATAATATGAGGTTTGATTATGTGTGCTATATGCAAATTGAACACCTACACTTTGCCAAGGCACCTCAGGATTCACATAACCTAATTTTGTTGTGATTTCAAAACGTTCTGTATCGATTTCACTTCCCCAAAAATTAGTTGTGAATTTATCTCTATCTGGATCAAAATCTTCTTGACCAGCTTGTTTAGCATCGTTCAGATAGCGTAGATTAATAAAGCTCACAAGTCCTTTTTCTGCATTGGTATATTGCCATCGATTCATCACATTGATTTGATTGTACAAGGGCATATCTAAAAACCCATCATCATTGACATCATGCTTCTCCTGATGAGTATTACCATGAATGTATACACCTGTACTCCACTTGTCACTTACTTTAGTATTGACATGTGTATTTAACTCCATACGTTGGCTACTTGCCGCATAAAAATTTACAAAAAAGCGATTGTCTTTTGTCGGTTTAACAAGCTCTGCATTAATTTGTCCAGCTATACTTTCAAACCCGTTAGCTACGCTTCCTGCTCCTTTAGTTATTTGAATGCTTTCAACCCAAGTTCCAGGAATAAAACTCAAACCAAATGCTTGAGATGCGCCACGAATTGATGGCACATTTTCGGTCGTTATTAAAATATATTTGCTAGTTAATCCTAGCATTTTAATTTGACGAGTTCCTGTTAAAGCATCAGAGAAATTAACATCAATCGACGGATTGGTTTCAAAACTCTCAGAAAGGTTACAACATGCTGCCTTTAATAATTCGTCACTACTTACTGTAATTACGTTTGCAGCTTTCATATAAGATTTCACTGTTGCTTGTTTTCTCGATGTTATCGTAATTTCATCTAACTCGCTTGTAGATTTTAAGTAATGTTTAATGTATTTTGGTTGTGTAATCGTAAGTGTATCTGTTTTATAACCTACATAACTCACCACCAATTGTTTGTAATTTTTTTGATATGGAATAGAAAACTTTCCATCGATATCAGTTACCGCTCCAAGCGAAGTGTTTAACCAAAATACATTGGCACCAACAACTGGAATAGTTTTATTATCTGATGTAGCTTCTAATATCTCACCTTTTAATTCGTCTTGAGAAAACATAAAAAGTGGAAAAACTAGAAGTAATAAACATATGTTTTTCATTGATTTTATTTAATATATTAGTTATTCATTTTAGCGCAAAACATCATCTTGCACTCTAAATAATTCAGAATAACTTTTATATCAAATCAAAAAAACCTCCTCAAGAATAAGAATCTCTTCAATGAGATCTGGAGGTGAATAATTTTTATGAGGAATAATGAGTTTTGGCAACTCATTTAATGTATTTACATAAGTATATAAATACGATACAACAAACATTTGCTGTTGAGACGTTATACTTTCAATTTTTGAAGGCTTCAATTGATCCTGACCTTCAACAACTTCAGTAACATCCTTACAACAATGCTTTTTTGTAATTTTAGATTGTTCTATTTCAAAGGCTTCCATCTTACATTTTTCAGCCTCAGAAAACACTGCAGTGTCAATTAAAACATCTCCACAAAAATGCTTTTCTACAGTAAAAGATACAGTAGAAAACAGCACTAATAATGCCATTAGCGCAGAAAAAGCTTTATGTAAAATTGCTTTAATCATAAGTTAAATGAAATACAAAGGTATAAAAAAGATAAAATTAAGCACTTAATTTATAAATGCATTAACAATTTTAATGTTTGAGCTTGTAATAGTAAAATGCTGGCAACAAGAGGATCAGTAATATAGGCTGAATTAGAAATCGTCTAAAATTAAAAAACAAATAATAATCTTCTTGTCTAGGATGAATTACGAAATACAAAAACAATCCTATAAGGATAACATAAGCAATAGTATAAACAATACTGGAGAATTTTACAATAGATTTATCTTTAAAAAACAAAAATATAATGCCAAGTGATATGATCGAATTTAAAACATAACGCAAGGTTGTAAATAACGTCAATTTAAAAACTTCTCGTCTAGGAGAGTCGATATGTAAATAATCACTTTTAAAAAACAACAGATAAGGATCATAAAACAATTCATCTTCAAAAACCCGAATTAAAACCAGCAGACTGAACAATATAAAAAGCAATATGAATGTTAAAAGCTTATTCATTCTTTGGATTCAATTTAGAATAACGATTTACCCAAAACATCCATAACAAAAACACCATTCCATAGATAATTAAAGGAAAAATAACTGTATGCAGTTCTTCTCGTCGCCATGGATAATTATAAAGTCCGATAGATAGAATAACGATGCGTAACAGGTTTACAACATAAATAATCACACTACCTGAAAGCATATAAACAAATGTAGATTTAAAACGACCTGCAAAAGCTGCAATAAACGAGACAAACAAAATAATCACACTAATCGAATTACATCCTTCTACTACTCTAGCCACAAATTTATTGTTGATAATAAGTTTCATTGATGGCTCATTTGGATGCGCTACAATTGCTGCATCATACCCTAAAGTTTCTAATAGCAAATGGCTTTGTTTAGCTACTAAATTTGTAAAAAAATCTGGATAATATTTAGAACCATTAGAAAAGTCTAAATAAAATTTATAGGTTAAAGTCAATACAAAGTATACTGAAAGAAAGGTTAAAATAAATTTTATAACAGATTTGTATTTAAGAAAAAGTGCTTTCAAATAGATTCAATTTTATTCAGTTAAAATTATACAAAATGCATATAGAAATATCACTTTTTAAATACTTTTACAAAAAATTTAATAACAATGATTTTTGAAGCCCTAAAACCTCAAGTAGAAACCATTATTACTAATGATACTAAAACAACAAACGAACGCCTTTTAGATGTTTGTAAACTTCTTGAAAAACAAGTATCGTATTACAATTGGGTAGGTTTTTATTTTAAAAACGGAAACAAAAACGAATTAAAACTCGGACCTTATGTTGGTGAACCAACAGATCACACTATAATTCCATTTGGGAAAGGAATTTGCGGACAAGTTGCTGTTTCAAATGAAAATTTTGTAGTACCAGATGTATCAGCTCAAGACAACTACATTGCTTGTAGCATAACTGTTAAAGCTGAAATAGTCATTCCTATTTTTGTAAATGGAGAAAATATTGGTCAGATAGATATTGACTCAAACACAGCAAATCCGTTTACTGAAGCAGACGAACGCTTTTTAGAGTTTGTTTGCCAAAAAGTAGCTAAGCTCCTATAATTTCACACACATAGCAGTCCTCAGCTTTCAACTTTCAACTTTTAACTAAAGTCTACATTCCTGTTCTTATCGCTTCAACAGGATCTAATTTTGAAGCAGAAATAGCTGGAATCACACCAGATATCAATCCGATAAAGGTTGATAAAGCAAACCCTAAGAAAATATTATAGAACGATAAGACAAACTCAAAATCTAGAGCTGCAGTTGCTGCTAAAGCAATGATAGCAACTAATATAATTCCAATAATTCCGCCAAGCACAGATAAGATTATAGATTCAAATAAAAATTGAAATAGAATAAAACGATTTTTAGCACCTAAAGATTTTTGTATGCCGATAAGGTTGGTACGTTCTTTAACACTTACAAACATAATATTTGCAATTCCGAAGCCTCCAACTAACAATGAAAATGCACTAATTACCCAACCTACACCATTCATAAAACTAATAATTCCGTCTACAAAATCGGTTAAACCAGATAATTTATTAACAAAGAAATTGTCAGGCTCATCGGCTTTTAAACCTCTGTAAGCTCTATATTTTTGTTTTAAAACCGATTCAAATGCACCAACATCAACACCTTTTTTGGGTTTAATAATTACTGCTCCTGGCAATCCATCTGCTCCTCCATTATTAAAACGTCTCACAAAATTTGCTGGCACATAAGCCCTTTCGTCTGGTGAGTCTCCAAAACCCGTTCCCATTTTTTTAAGCACACCAATTACAGTTAATTTTCGCCCAAAAGCACGAATTGTTTTTCCTATTGGATTCAAATTATCAAACAAATTACTTGCTGTAGCGCTTCCTAAAACAATGACTGGAGCTCCAGAATTTGATTCAGATTCAGTATAAAAACGTCCTGTTTCTACCTTCAAGTTTTCAATATCATATATACCATTCGACACAGCAGTAACATTTACACCTGAAACCGTTTTACCTTCATACCTTAAATTTTCTGAACCTCCAAAAATAACATAAGCTATAGCTTCAATATTTGAAATATTACGTTGTATAAATTCAAAATCGTCGTGCTCAACTTGAGGAAAATTATCACGTTGCCATCTAGGAACATCGGTTGGTCCAAACGAAAACTTAGTAAGATAAATGGTGTTTTTATCAAGACCACTTAATTGATCCTTAATGCTTCTATCTAACGAATCTACTGCTGCAAGCACTGCTATAATTGAAAAAATACCAATAGTAATTCCTAAAAGCGATAAGACCGTTCGCAGTTTATTATTTCGCAATGCATTAATAGCAAACGAAAAACTTTCTTTAAACAATCTTAAATATACAAGCATTAATTTGGTTTTAAATTCAAGAATTTTAGTAGAATTATAAAGGTAGGACGTTTTCAACAATTTATTGTTACAAAAAACTTAAATAAACTCTATTTTTCACTGATAATAACTCTTGATATTATGTATTTTTGGGCTTTAATTTTTACAACACAGTTTCTTAATTAGAAACCTATCTACAACAACACAACAATGAGTAACAACAAAGCAATTAAATCTGCATTAATTTCAGTTTTTAGTAAAGAAGGTTTAGAGCCTATCGTAAAAGAACTTGACGCGCAAAACGTCACCATTTATTCTACAGGTGGTACCGAAAAATTCATTAAAGATCTTGGTATAAATGTTATACCAGTTGAAGATGTCACATCATATCCTTCAATTCTTGGAGGTCGAGTAAAAACCTTACATCCTAAAGTTTTTGGAGGCATTTTAAATCGTCAAAATAACGAAAGTGATGTGGCAGAATTGGTTGATTTTGACATTCCGCAAATTGACTTAGTCATTGTGGATTTGTATCCTTTTGAAAAAACAGTAGCTTCTGGAGCTTCTAATCAAGATATTATTGAAAAAATTGATATTGGAGGTATTTCTCTAATTAGAGCTGCAGCAAAAAATTATGCTGATGTAGTTTGTGTATCTTCGGTTGAAGATTATTCAGAATTCTTAGAATTATTGCAATCTAAAAATGGAGACACCTCTGAAGCTGATAGAAAACGTTTTGCTGCTAAAGCGTTTAATGTGTCTTCGCATTACGATTCGGCTATTTTTAATTACTTTAATGCCAATCATGAGATTACATCTTTAAAAATTAGCGAAACTAAGGGTCAGGTGTTACGTTATGGCGAAAATCCTCATCAACGCGGATTTTTCTTCGGAAATTTTGATGACTTATTTACTAAACTCCACGGAAAAGAATTAAGTTACAACAACTTGCTCGATGTAGATGCTGCTGTAAATTTAATGAATGAGTTTAAAGATGAAGCTCCTACTTTTGCAATTTTGAAACACAACAATGCTTGCGGATTTGCACAACGTGACACGATCCATCAAGCTTATATTGATGCGTTAGCTGGTGATCCAGTATCGGCATTTGGTGGCATTTTAATAGCCAACACTGAAATTGATAAAACAACAGCTGAAGAAATTCATTCGTTATTTTGTGAAGTCGTGATTGCACCTTCATTCTCTGAAGAGGCTTTAGACATTTTAAAAGGAAAGAAAAATAGAATTTTACTTGTTTTACATGATGTAGACTTCCCACAAACAACTGTAAGAACTTGCTTAAATGGTATTTTGGTTCAAGATAAAGACAATAAAACGGATCGTCTTTCAGATTTGACAAACGCTACAAATAGTAAACCTAGCGAAAGTGAGTTAGAAGATTTAATATTTGCTTCAAAAATTTGCAAACACACCAAATCAAATACAATTGTTTTAGCAAAGAACAAACAACTTTGCGCAAGTGGAACAGGTCAAACAAGTCGTGTAGATGCACTTAATCAAGCCATTCATAAAGCGAAATCATTCAATTTTGATTTAAAAGGTGCAGTAATGGCTAGCGATGCATTTTTTCCGTTTCCAGATTGTGTAGAAATTGCAGATAACGCTGGAATTACTGCTGTAATACAACCAGGTGGTTCTATTAAAGATCAATTAACCATAGATTATTGTAACGAAAACAATGTGGCAATGGTTATGACAGGAACACGTCATTTTAAACATTAGAAAAGATGTTTTAAAAATGTCTTTTTGATAAAATTGAAGAATCTCATATACGTTTAAAATGCCGTTGACATTTTTCGACTGCACTCAAAAGGCAGCAAAAACACTTTTATAACTATGTATAAAGGATTGAAAAAAAATCTTTCAATCTCAAACATCCAAAAGTAAAAAGCTTACGTTTAACTATAAAATGATAAACACTTAGCTTTCATATAAATTGAAATAAAAATAAAACGTAAATATTTAGTAAGTTTTACTACATTTACAAAAGACCAATAACTGAATACAATAACGCCCTTATAATATTAAAATAACACATGGGATTTTTTGATTTCTTAACCGAAGAAATAGCCATAGATTTAGGAACTGCGAATACGCTTATTATTCATAACGACAAAGTGGTGGTTGATAGTCCATCGATTGTTGCCAGAGATAGAATTTCAGGAAAAATTATTGCTGTTGGAAAAGAAGCCAACATGATGCAAGGAAAAACGCACGAAAACATAAAAACGATTAGACCATTAAAAGATGGTGTAATTGCCGATTTTGATGCATCTGAGCAAATGATAAGCATGTTCATTAAAAACATTCCTGCGTTAAAAAAGAAATTATTTACACCTGCTTTACGTATGGTGGTTTGTATTCCTTCAGGAATTACTGAAGTAGAAATGCGAGCAGTAAAAGAATCTTGTGAGCGTGTCAATGGCAAAGAAGTATATCTTATTCATGAACCAATGGCTGCAGCCATTGGTATTGGCATTGACATTATGCAACCAAAAGGAAACATGATTGTAGATATTGGAGGTGGAACCACAGAAATTGCAGTCATTGCACTTGGTGGAATTGTTTGCGACAAATCGGTTAAAGTTGCAGGTGATGTGTTTACCAATGATATTATTTATTACATGCGAACACAACATAACCTTTATGTTGGTGATCGTACTGCTGAAAAAATTAAAATTCAAATTGGTGCAGCTACTGAAGATTTAGACCTTCCACCAGAAGAAATGAGTGTTCAAGGTCGTGATTTGTTAACTGGAAAACCAAAGCAAGTACAAATCTCCTATCGTGAGATTGCAAAAGCGCTAGACAAATCGATTTTAAGAATTGAAGATTCTGTGATGGAAACTTTATCACAAACACCTCCAGAATTAGCAGCAGATATATACAATACTGGAATTTACCTTGCAGGTGGTGGATCGATGTTACGTGGACTAGACAAACGTTTATCTCAAAAAACAGATCTACCTGTTTATATTGCTGAAGACCCTTTAAGAGCTGTTGTTCGAGGAACAGGAATTACACTGAAGAACTTACCTAAATTTAAAAGTGTATTGATTAAATAACTGAGAATACCTACTTAACATGCAACAGATTATAAACTTTGTCATTAGAAACAAAACTTCCCTTTTGTTTCTGCTGTTGTTTTCTGTTTCTATTGCGCTAACGATTCAATCGCATTCGTACCATAAAAGTAAGTTTATCAATTCGGCTAATTTCTTTACTGGTGGCATTTATGAAAGTGCAAGTTCTGTTTCAAACTACTTCGATTTAAAAACACAAAACGAGATTCTTGTTGAAGAAAACAAAATCTTACGCTCTCAAATTTTAAATGGTACAGATTCAATTATTAGTGAAAGTTCAAGGATAGACACGACTACTTTTAATGGTCGATACAAGGTTACAACAGCTAAAATCATTAATAATAATTATACATCTTCAAAAAACTATTTAACCATAAATAAAGGAGAAAAACATGGACTTAGAGAAGATTTGGCAGTTATTACATCACAAGGTATCGTTGGTATCATTGATAATACATCTAATGGATATGCCAGAGTGCTTTCCATTTTAAATACAAAGAGTCAAATCAATGCACAACTACAATCTTCTAATCATATTGGCTCTTTAGTTTGGGATGCAAAATCTGCGTCTGTAATTCAACTCACAGACATTTCAAAATTTGCACCTATCAAACAAGGAGATACTATTGTAACAGGTGGACAATCTTCTATTTTTCCGCAAGGAATTCCTATTGGAACAGTTGAAGATTTCGTAATAGATATTGGAGGAGACACTTATACAGTTAATATTAAGCCTTTTAATGACATGACGACTCTCTCTCATGTGTATATTATTGAAAATTTAGATGCTGAAGAAATAAAACAACTAGAAAACCCAATCAATGAATAGCTTAAATATCAATAGCATCATTAGGTTTGTAGTGCTCATTTTAGCACAGGCTTTGATATTTAACCATATCAACTTTATAGGTTCAGTAAATCCCTATCCATATATTCTTTTCGTACTTTTATTTCCAATCAACAACAATCGCGTATTGTTTATTTTCTTAAGTTTTATGTTAGGATTGTTTGTAGATATATTCTCAGATTCTGGAGGTGTGCATGCAGCTGCGTGTGTAGCTATTGCTTTTGCAAGACCTCCAATTTTAAAATTTGCTTTCGGAATGGTTTACGAACATCAAAACATTAAGTTTAGCAATACTGAATTTGGTAATAGAATGATTTACTTTCTAATCTTAATCATTCTCCATCATCTCATCTTATTTTCATTAGAAATTTTTAACATCTCTAACATACTTTTAATTCTGAAAAAGACGTTATTTTCTAGTGTATTTACCTTGATACTTTGTATATTAATTTCTGTACTTTTTAGTCGAAAACAACGATGAGAAAACTTCTACTCTTATTAACTGTAATCTTAGTAGGACTCTTATTTATTGCACGTTTGTTTTATTTACAAGTGTACAATAAAGAAGCTTACAGCTTGTATGAAGATAATGCCATTAGAAAGGAATATCATTATCCTAAACGAGGCTATGTTTATGATAGAAACGGAAAACTTTTAGTTGCCAATCAACCATCTTACGATGTGATGGTCATTCCTAGAGAAGTTGAACCTTTAGACACTTTAGAATTTTGCAGATTACTTAAAATTACAAAAGAAGATTTTAAGAGAATTTACAGTAAAGCGTACCATTATTCGCCTCGTTTACCTTCTGTTTTTGTACCACAACTTTCCAAAAAAGACTATGCTGTACTTCAGGAAAAAATGAGAAAATTTGACGGATTCTACATTCAAAAACGTTCCCTTAGAGATTACCAAACTTCAATAGGAGCTAATGTTTTAGGTGATATTGGCGAAGTAAATCGACGAAATATTGAAAAAGATCAATATTACAAAATGGGTGATTTAATAGGCAAACAAGGTGTTGAACTATCTTACGAAAAGGTTTTACGTGGTGTAAAAGGCATTAAATTTATTCAAAAAGACAGGTTCAACAAAAATATTGGTCCTTATAAAGAAGGTAAATTTGACACCTTACCACAACCAGGAAAAGATATCACCATCACAATTGATTCTGAACTACAAAAATATGGCGAACTACTAATGACCAACAAACGTGGTGGTATTGTCGCCATTGAACCAAGTAGTGGAGAAATTCTAACTATGGTTACTGGTCCAAGTTATAACCCAAACATCCTTGTTGGTCGAGAACGCTCAAAAAACTACAATAAACTACACTTCGATTCTATTGCAAAACCTTTATTTGACAGAGGTCTTCTTGCTCAATATCCTCCTGGCTCTCCTTTTAAAGTAATAAACGCACTTATTGCTTTGCAAGAAGGTGTGGTTGACACTAAAGACAGAGTGAGTTGCAGAATGGGTTATAAATATGGTAATCGAAAAATGGGATGTCACCATCATAAAAGCCCAGTTAACATGAATGATGGCATTGCACAATCCTGTAATGCTTATTTTGCATCTATCTATCGAAAAATTATAGACAAATATGATGATCCTGGCGATGCGATGAATAATTGGGCTAAACACGCTAAGAGCTTTGGATTAGGCGATTTTCTTAATAATGATCTTTCGGTTGGACGACCAGGACGAATTCCTGATGGTGATTATTACGATCGTGCTTATGGTGACAATCGTTGGGGTTCTACGTTTAACATCTCTAATGCTATTGGACAAGGTGAGGTTGAAGCCACTCCTATTCAACTAGCAAACATGGCAGCTGCTATAGGAAATCGAGGTTATTATTACACACCACATATTATAAAAGCTATTGAAAATGATACCATTCCAAGTAAATACACAACACCAAAACAGACAACAATAGACAAACGTCACTTTGAACCTGTGATTGAAGGTATGTTTGATGTTTACAATAAAGGAACTGCTACATCCATAAGAATTCCAGGTATTGACATTTGTGGAAAAACTGGTACTGCCGAAAATTTTGTAGAAATTGACAGCGTAAAAACACAACTAACCGATCATTCTATTTTTGTAGCCTTTGCTCCTAAAGACAATCCTAAAATAGCCATAGCTGTATTTGTAGAAAATGGATATTGGGGAAGTCGCTTTGCCGGTCGCATGGCAAGTTTAATGATTGAAAAATACATTAAAGGAAAAGTAACAAGAACAGATTTAGAAGACTGGATTTTAACTCATAGTCTTGAAAATGAATATGCCAAACCTTACTCTGGCAAACCTTTTAAAATTAATGGTGAAACTTCATTTCAAGTCGTCGAAAAAGTCATTGCTCCTCAAGACAAATATTCTAATCAACCAAACCAATAACAATGAATAGAGAGCATCATAGAGGTTTTAAATTTGATTGGATCATCATTATTTTGTTTTTACTATTAGTAGGCTTTGGATGGTTAAACATTATGTCTGCATCTCATATTGGTAATATTGAAAGCTATTTTGACATGAATCAGCTTTATGGAAAGCAATTAGTATTTATCGGACTATCATTTGTATTGATTGTATTAATCCTTTCGATTGAAGCCAAATTTTATGAACGCTTTGCGAGTATCATATATATTGTCGCCATGTTAGCACTTGTTGGGTTATTTATCTTCGGAAAAGATGTCAATGGCGCAAGATCTTGGTACGGAATAGGTAGTATGACCATACAGCCTAGTGAGTTTGCCAAATTTGCTACTGCTTTAGCTGTTGCTAAATACATGAGCGATTTACAAACAGACATGAACACCTTAAGGGATCAATTACGAGCTGTTGCTATTATTGTAGTTCCTGCGCTATTAATTTTATTACAAAATGATGCTGGAAGTACCTTAGTATATGCTTCTTTCTTTTTTGTATTTTATCGAGAAGGCCTTCAACAAATCTATTTAGCTATTGCTTTTTCGGGTATTATATTAGCAGTCTTAGCTTTAAAATTTGGTCTTATAATTACTGCAATTATTACTGCTGTAATTATTTTTGGAATCTATTTCTTCCGAAGAAAAAAACGAGCAACAATTATACAATCTGTAGTTATTCTTGGCATCTGCATTGTATTTTCTTCTGGTGTGAAATTATTTTATAATCACGTTTTAAAACCTCATCAGCAAAACAGAATAAGTCTTTGGTTGCGACTTGAAAAAGATCCAGTTAAGCTAGAGCAAATGAAAAAAGAAGAAGCTTATAACCTTATTCAATCTGAAAAAGCAATTAGTTCTGGAGGATTTTCTGGTAAAGGCTTTCTAGAAGGCACACGAACTACTGGAAAATTTGTTCCAGAACAAGAAACCGATTATATTTTTAGTACAGTTGGCGAAGAATGGGGATTTTTAGGCAGTTCTTTTGTCGTCATTCTCTTTGTAGCGCTTATTATTAGAATATTGTATTTGGCCGAATCTCAAAAATCTCAATTTAGTCGGGTTTATGGTTATGCAGTGGCTTCCATATTATTCATTCATTTTACGATAAACACAGGAATGGTTATGGGATTAATACCAACGGTTGGTATTCCGCTTCCATTTTTCAGTTATGGAGGTTCAGGACTTTGGGGTTTTACCATCTTGCTTTTCATATTTGTGAAGCTTGATAGTAATAAAATAAATGAATGGTAATGATCATTTTGTCATTTCGAGTTAAGCCGAGAAATCTATACTTTATAAAGAAATTCTTCAGTCGTTACACGCCTTCTGAATAACAACAATTTAATCTCATTTATCATTTTTGTTTTGAACACTAGATATAATAAACTAGTGTCATTTCGAGCATTACTGAAATGAAAATATGTAACGTAGTTATCGAGAAGTCTATACTTTATAAAGAGATTCTTCAGTCGCTAGGCTCCTTCTGAATGACATTATTTATTTCAAACTCGCTAAACTAGACTTTAAAGTTTCAATTTTAGCCAAAGCGTCGGCTTCTTTTTTACGTTCACTAGCCACTACTTGTTCTGGAGCATTATTGACAAAACGTTCATTTTTTAACTTTCCTTGAACTGATTTCAAAAAGCCTTCAGTATATTTCAGTTCTTCAGATAGTTTCTGAATTTCAGCTTCAACATCAATATTGCCTTCCATAGGAATAAAATATTCATTAGATTTTACCCTAAAGGTTAAAGCGCCTTCAACAGTTTCAGCCACAGAACTCATTTGAGAAATATTTCCCATTTTAGAAATTACTGTATCATACTTGGCATCTAGGTTTTCGTTGTTTAAAACCTTTAATTCAACAATGTCTTTAAATGCAATATTTTTTTCTTTTCTAATCGTTCTAATACCCGAAACAATCTCTTTAATGGTTTCAAAACTTGAAACCAACTCCGAATCGAATGATGTAATTTTAGGATATTCAGCAATTATGAGTGCGTCTTCAGGCTGACGCTCAGTAATGTGTTGCCATATTTCTTCGGTCAAGAATGGCATAAATGGATGTAAAATCTTTAAGTTATTTTCAAAAATCGCAATTACTGAAGCATACGTTTTAGCATCAATAGGTTGTTGATATGCAGGTTTAATCATTTCTAAAAGCCAAGAGCAGAAATCATCCCAAATCAATTTATACATGCTCATTAAAGCATCTGAAAGTCTATACTTACTGTAATGATCTTCAATTTCTGCTAAAGTGTTTTGAAATTTGTTTTGATACCATTCTAACGCAATTTTAGACGATTCAGGTTGTTTAATATCTTTAATTTCCCAACCTTGTACCAATCTAAACGCATTCCATATTTTATTAGCAAAGCCTTTACCTTGATTACAGAGGTCTTCGTCAAACATTAAATCGTTACCTGCAGCAGCACTCAACAACAATCCAACTCTTACACCATCTGCTCCATAATCGTCAATTAATTTTAAGGCATCTGGAGAATTACCAAGAGATTTCGACATTTTGCGGCGTTGCTTATCTCTTACTAATCCTGTAAGATATACATTTTCAAAAGGTCTTTGCCCTTTATACTCATAACCAGCAATAATCATACGAGCTACCCAAAAGAACAAAATATCTGGACCAGTCACTAAATCGTTCGTTGGGTAATAGTACTTAATTTCTTCATTTTCTGGATTGCGAATACCATCAAACACACTCATTGGCCATAACCAAGACGAGAACCAAGTGTCTAGTGCATCTGAGTCTTGCTGCAAATCCTCTAGAGTTAATCCCTTATTTGATGTCTTAGTTTTAGCTAACTCTAGAGCTTCTTCTTTAGTTTCAGCAACTACAAAATCTTCTTTTCCATCTCCATAATAATAGGCAGGAATTTGTTGTCCCCAACGCAATTGACGGGAAATATTCCAATCACGAATATTCTCCATCCAATGTCTATATGTATTTTCAAACTTCTTAGGATATAACTTCACATCTCCATTAGTAAGCACAGCATCTAAGGCTGGTTTAGCTAAATCTTCCATTTTAAGAAACCATTGGTCACTTAAACGAGGTTCGATAACAGCTTTTGTTCTTTCTGAAGTTCCTACCTTATTAATATGATTTTCAGTCTTAACAATAACTCCTGAAGCTTCTAACTCTTTAGCAATAGCTTTTCTAACCACAAAACGATCTTGACCTTCAAAATGCATTCCGTAGCTATTTAAAGTGGCATCTTCATTAAAAATATCAACAACTTCTAAGTTATGCTTATCGCCTAAAACTTTATCATTTTCATCGTGAGCAGGTGTTACTTTTAAACAACCTGTTCCGAATTCTATATCTACATATTCATCTTCAATGATTGGAACCACTCTTCCGCAGATTGGCACAATTGCTTTTTTTCCTTTTAAATGCTGAAAACGTTCATCATTTGGATTAATACATATTGCTGTATCTCCAAAAATTGTTTCTGGACGTGTTGTTGCAATGGTCAATTTCTCATTACTGCCTTCAACTTGATATTCTAAATAATATAGCAAGCCTTGTTGTTCTACATGTATTACTTCTTCATCAGATAAGGTTGTTTTAGCCTCAGGATCCCAATTTACCATTCGATAACCTCTGTAAATCAAACCTTTGTTGTATAAGTCAACAAAAACCTTGATAACAGCTTCACTCATATCGTCATCCATAGTGAATTTGGTACGATCCCAATCACATGAACACCCTAACTTTTTTAACTGCTCAAGAATAACACCTCCATATTCTTCAGTCCAATCCCAAGCATGCTTAAGAAATTCTTCGCGAGTTAAGTCATTTTTATCAATACCTTGAGCTTTAAGCTTTGCAGCTACTTTAGCTTCAGTAGCAATAGACGCATGGTCTGTTCCAGGAACCCAACATGCATTTTTACCTTGCAAACGTGCTCTACGAATAAGCACATCTTGAATGGTATTATTAAGCATATGTCCCATATGCAATACTCCTGTTACATTTGGTGGAGGAATGACTATGGTATAAGGTTCACGTTCATCTGGAACAGAATGGAAATAATTATGTTCCATCCAGTAGTTATACCACTTACTTTCTACATTAGATGCTGAATATTTTGCTGGTATGCTCATGCTTTGGTATTGTTTTTGCTTTATGACTGACAAAAGTACTTATATTTCTTTTTTTGCGAAATTAAAGTCGATATATTATTAATAGATTTAGCTTAGATAGTGTTAATTAATGCTGCATTATGTCTAATTAATTTTGCAGAAAGTTAAAAAGTAAGTAGTTTTGATTATATCAATTTAAAATTTGAATGATGAAAAATGTAATATTAATTTTATTTGTTGGTTTACTAAGTTTGAGTGTTTCAGCTCAAGAAAAGGTTGCAAAAATAGAATTTGAAAACCAAGTAATTGATTATGGTACCATTGAGAAAGGATCTGATGGCGTTAGAGTATTTAAATTTACTAATACTGGAAATGCTCCTTTGATTATTTCTAAAGTAAAATCGACATGTGGTTGTACAGTGCCAAAAAAACCTGATGGACCAATTATGCCAGGAGAAACAGGAGAAATTTCTGTTAAATATGACACTAATAGAGTTAATCCTATTAGAAAGACCATTACTGTAACATCTAATGCAGAAACTCCTAGTGTAGCTCTAAAAATTAAAGGTTTAGTCGTAGATTCTAGCAAAAAAAATCCACTAGAGAAAAAAGATAAAAGTGTTATGGAACAATAATAACGCTCAACTCATTAATGATAAAGAACTCTCTTTTTAAGGGAGTTCTTTTTGTTTAAAGACGTCTTCTAGTCTAAATTTAAATAAAAAAATTGAACCATTTCTATTAATTTTCAAACTTATAAGCTTTCCTGATTTTGATTTAAAGTAAGCGATAACGTTTTGAAGTTCTAATGTATGAGTTTCCTTACCATTGATAGCTAATATAATGTCTCCTTTTTTCAAACCTACTCTTTCAGCTGGAGAGTTTTTACGTATCTCAACTATTGTATAAGCTGGTTTCGCTGCATAATTAAAATAGCTTGCAATACTAATTTCGACGTTTGAGGAGTAATCTGAAGAATCATAGTTTAAATTATTTGAATTAACTTCTTCTTTAACAACAATAAATCCTCTCTGCTCTATTACAATACCACTTCTGTTATAATAAAATGGTAATCTAAACTTACTATTTTTCTTTATTGTTAGCTTAGCATTTTGATAATCTATAATTAAATTAAATCGCTTTAATAAATCTCCGCAAATACTACCATTTCGCTTAGTAAACCTTCTAGCATGACTTATGGCACTTGAATCAGGGAAAGCTATATTCACGTCATTTAGCTCAAATCTTTTTAAACGAAATGTCTTTACTTTAGATCGTTTCCCATATATATTTCCGCTTAATCCTTTTCCAAGAAAATCATTAAAATACATTTCATTGGGAGGCTCAATGCCTAAAGATTTGTCTTCAAAAAGCCAGAGTGCATCACTACTACCTGTATCAACTAATAACTTAACAGGTTTAAATTGATTATCTATTTTTACTTGTGCATCTATATAGGGTTTATTATTATGAAATGACAAATTAAATACTTCACATTTTTTACAGTTCTTATCCCGAAAAGCACTTGGTTTGAAAAGCTTTAAATACTTTGATGAATAATTAATTTCAACAACAAAATTTTTAAATAAACTAAAACCTATGATACCATGAATTGGTCTACCTAACCTAGGCGTAAAATTTAATTCTTTATCAAAAACAACAAACACGTCTTGATTAACATTTATAGCCTTACCAATAGCTAAAAAGTTGTTTTTTGATTTAATAGCTTGAATTGGTTGTCCTCCTCCAAGCCCTCTCAATAAAATAGTTTCAGTTTTATTTATTTGAAGCGAATCAATATTAGTAAAATTAAATAAAATAGGCTTACTAGCTCCAGTATCTAAAACAAAAGACAATTCGACTCCATTAATTTCTACTGGAATAACAATCAAATTCCCAACAAGATCAAAACGAATTTTATCTTTCTCTAAACCTGGTAAGTCAAACTGGCCTTGTGAAAAGGAAAAATTTATAGTTAAAACTAAAAATAGTAATAATACTTCCTTTTTTATCATTGGTTGAGGTATAATTACTTCAATTTACAAATCTTAATTATAAGTCGCTTTTTTAGATGTATTTTTTAAATAAACTTTAAGATAATTTTCAGAACTTTACCACATAAATAATTTCATTATGCCAAGAATATCAAAAAAAGGGCAAGACATGCCAGAATCACCTATTAGAAAGCTAGTGCCTTTTGCTGAAAATGCATATAAACAAGGTAAAACAGTATACCACTTAAATATAGGTCAACCAGACATCAAAACTCCTCAAATTGCATTAGACGCTGTAAAAGTCCACTCATTAGATATATTGGCTTATACACGTTCTGAAGGTTCTGAAGGTTATCGCCAAAAAATAGCTAATTATTATGCTAAAAATGACATCCATGTAAAGCATGATGATATCATTGTTACAACTGGTGGTAGTGAAGCTTTACTTTTTGCCTTTGGTAGTATTACAGATGTTGATGATGAAGTGATAATTCCAGAACCATTTTATGCAAATTATAATGGGTTTTCAACATCTTCTGGTGTAAAAGTAGTCCCTGTAATCTCTAAAATTGAAAATAATTTTGCTTTACCTCCAATTGAAGAATTTGAAAAATTAATCACTTCAAAAACAAAAGCAATATTAATTTGTAATCCAGGAAACCCAACAGGTTATCTCTATTCAAAAGAAGAAATCAAAAAATTAGCTGCAATAGTTAAAAAACATGATTTGTTTTTAATTGCAGACGAAGTCTATAGAGAGTTTGCCTATGATGGAGTTAACCATTATTCCATACTACAAGAAGAAGGCTTAGAAAACCACGCTATCGTTATAGATTCTGTGTCTAAGCGATATAGCATGTGTGGTGCTCGTATTGGTTGCTTGGTATCTAAAAACAAAGAGGTTATTAAAACTGCCTTAAAATTTGCTCAAGCCAGATTAAGTCCTCCTACTCTTGCACAAATTGCCAGCGAGGCTGCTTTAGAAACTCCACAAAGCTATTTCGATGATGTCATTAATGAATATGTTGAAAGACGAAATGTTCTTATTGAAGAACTTAACAACATAGAAGGTGTACAAGTCGCAAACCCAAAAGGTGCTTTTTATTGCATCGCTCAATTACCAATAAAAAACTCTGATGCATTTGCGCAATGGCTATTAGAATCTTTTGACGTTGATGGTGAAACGGTTATGGTTGCTCCAGCTGCAGGTTTTTACAGTACTCCAGGAGTTGGCTTAAATCAAATCAGAATTGCGTACGTTTTAAATAAAGAAAGCTTGATCAAATCTGTAAATATTTTAAAAGAAGCCCTTAAAGTTTACAAAGACTAGTGCAAATTCTAAATGACATATCTCTAAAAGCTTATAATACGTTTGGTATTGAAGCAAAAGCTAAGCGGTTTGTTTCTATTGATTCTGTTGCTGAATTAAAAAATGTATATACTTCTGAAACAAATACGCCTAAATTTATCTTGGGAGGTGGAAGCAATATGCTACTCACTAAAGATGTTGATGCGCTTGTTATACATATCAATATAAAAGGCAAGACTATTATTTCTCAAACTGAAGACACTGTTTTTGTTAGAGCTAATGCTGGAGAAAATTGGCATGAATTTGTGCTTTGGACTTTAAAACATGATTTTGGCGGTTTGGAGAATCTATCACTCATTCCTGGAAATGTAGGCACAAGTCCAATTCAAAATATTGGTGCTTATGGTGTAGAACTGAAAGATACTTTCCACACTTGCGAAGCTTTAAATCTTGATACTTTAGAAATTGAAACATTTACAAATTCAGATTGCAAATTTGATTATCGCAATTCGATATTTAAACAAGAAGCCAAAGGAAAATACATCATCTTAAATGTTGTATTTAAATTAACTTCAAAAAATCACGTATTACACACTAATTATGGTGCAATAGCTGCTCAATTAGAACACATGTGTATTTCTGAACCTACCATTCAAGAGGTTTCAAAAGCTGTAATTTCTATACGACAAAGTAAATTACCCGATCCTAAAAAAATTGGCAATAGCGGAAGCTTCTTTAAAAACCCAATTATATCTAAAGATGCATTTTTAAAACTTCAAAATAATTTCCCAAAGGTTCCACATTATGTAATTTCAGAAAATGAAATTAAAGTTCCTGCAGGTTGGCTCATTGAAACTTCAGGCTTTAAAGGAAAAACTCTAGGTAATTATGGTGTACATAAAAAACAAGCATTAGTTCTTGTGAATTATGGTGATGCTTCAGGAAATGACATTTTAGAATTATCAAAACTCATTCAAAAAACAGTTTGGCGTCTATTTGATATTAATATTGAAGCCGAAGTAAATATTATATAAAGAAAAAGCCTCAATATATTGAGGCTTTAGTCTTACTGTAGAAACATGAAAAAGCTATTAATCAATTTCTTTAGAAAGAAAGTTTAGTTCCTACAGACACAATCTTAACATTATTATTACGCTAATTTTTAATTAACTTTACCAAACTTATACTATATACGAACATAGCTGTATATTTAGATCATTTAAAATTTAATTTTAACATAATTTATTTTTTTGAGCACTTCTATCGAACAACAAATTGTACAACTATTAGAAAAAGGCGATAAAAAAGCCCTAAGGCTTCTCTATGAACATTATTCAGATAGTTTGTATGGTGTGATTTTAAAAGTGACCATAAATGAAGAAATTGCTCAAGATGCTTTACAAGAAACTTTTGTTAAGGTTTGGAAAAATGCCAAAAAATACGATTCTAAAAAAGCAAAATTATTTACTTGGTTATATCGAATTGCTAAAAACACAGCTATTGACAAATTAAGAAGCTTCAATAACAGATTCGATAAAGAAGTCCAAATTGATAAATCAAACGTATATATCTTACCAACAGCGAATTTAAATCAAGATGTATTAGATTTAAAAGAGCATGTGGCAAGATTAGATAAAAAGTACCAAATTGTTTTGAAAGCCCTCTTTTTTGAAGGCATGACACAACAAGAAGCAAGTGACGAATTAGATATTCCCTTAGGTACGATTAAGTCTAGATTAAAAATAGGATTACGGGAACTTAAAAAAGTTTATGATCCTTAAAAATATTACTTATGGAAAAAAAACTACATACTTTTTTTCAATCTGGTTTACTTGACAAGTATATACTAGATGAAACCTCTACTTCAGAAAGTCTGAAAGTAGAGCACTACATTGACACTTATGCAGAAGTGAGAAGTGAATACGAAAGATTACAAGATAATCTTGAAATTATCGCTAAAGCTAATGCAGTAGAAGCGCCTAAATTTGTTTTAAACAATGTCTTAAACGATATTGAAAAAGAAACTCCAGTAATCAAATTAGACAAAAAGCATCGCAAAACACCTTGGTACAGTATTGCTGCTAGTATGGTAGCATTAATTTGCGCTGGTGGTTTTTACATTAAAAGCGAACAAAACAAAGCTTTATTAAAAGAAAACCAAGTTGTTGTTGATGAAATTTTTGACTTAAGAAGCGATATTGAAGAGAACAATAAAAGACTAGACAATTTAATGCATGAGTTTATGAAACTCAACAATCCTGAAACTGAAAAATATGTGTTTCGAGGAAATGATCGCGCTAAAGATTTAAAAACTGTTGCTTATATTAATCCAGTAGAAGAAACCTCATTAATTGATGTAGTATCTTTACCTCAATTACCAGAAAACCAAACATACCAACTTTGGGCAGAGATGCAAGATAGAATGGTTCATTTAGGAATTTTAGATGCTTCACAAAAACAACTTCAATCTGTTCCTTACGTGAAAGATGCTTTAGCATTAAGTATTACAATTGAACAAAAAGACCATTTAAATGAAGCTGTTGCAGATAGCGCTGTTGCAGAAATTGATTTAAATAACAAAAGATAAGATTAATAGTACTTATACAAAAAAGCCACTTTTGATAGTCAAAAGTGGCTTTTTATATTAAAATCAAATAAATAATTTATTCTTTATCAAACATTGCTTTATGAACAAATCCTGCAACAATGGCACCTGCAATTGGAGCCAACCAAAACAACCATAATTGTGCTGTAAATTCTCCTCCAGCAAACAACGCCTGACTTGTAGATCGTGCTGGATTAACTGATGTATTAGAAATTGGAATACTAATTAAATGTATTAACGTTAACCCTAGTCCAATAGCAATTGGAGCAAATCCTTTAGGAGCTCTAACATTAGTGCTTCCTAAAATTATAAGCAAGAAAAACATTGTTAATACAAATTCTGCAATTAACACAGACATCATACTATAACCTCCAGGAGATAAGTCACCATAGCCATTTGAAGCAAAACCTCCAATATCTACAAAATCAGATTTACCAGTAACAATAACATACAAAACTCCAGCAGCTGCTATTGCACCAACAACTTGAGCAACAATATAACCAACAAGGTCTTTAGCAGAAAACTTTCCTCCAGCCCATAAACCCAAAGAAACAGCAGGATTAAAATGTCCTCCAGAAATATGACCAACAGCATATGCCATCGTTAAAACTGTTAGACCAAAGGCCAATGCAACACCAGCAAAACCAATTCCTAGTTCTGGAAATGCAGCAGCAAAAATCGCGCTACCACAACCGCCAAAAACTAGCCAAAATGTTCCGAAGAACTCTGCAAATAATTTTTTCATAAGTGATAAAAGTATTAGTTAGTGAATTTAAATTTATAATAATTACTAATTAAGACACTAGAACTGTTAAAAAGTCACTAACAATTTAATTAACAAACAAGTACAAAACCTTCTTGCAAGTACAAGACTATCTTATATATTGTTCGTTAAACATGCGAAAAATTGTATCTTTGCACTAAATTTTTAATCGTTCATTTATGAAACTCGTCATCATCACATTAATACTTCTAAGTTTAGGTGTGGCTGGAATTGCCATTAAAATTTGGGCAAAAAAAGATGGAAAATTTGCAGGAACATGTGCAAGCCAAAACCCTATGCTAAATCAAGAAGGTGAAGCTTGCGGATTTTGTGGAAAAACTCCTGATCAATTTGAAAATTGCAACGAACCTCAACACTCTTAATCATTAATGATTATTCTTGAAGTAGCATTCTACGTATTTATCGTTGCAGTAGGTATTCAAGTTTTATTTTACGGAATTATATTCAATAGCTTTATCAATTATAAAGCTACCAAACCTAAACCGAAAAACGTTTCAGTTTCAGTAATTATTTGCGCTAAAAATGAAGCTAAAAACCTAACAAAATTCTTACCATCAATTCTTACTCAAGACTATCCAAGTTTTGAGGTTATTCTCATTAATGACAATTCTACTGATGATACTTTAGATGTCATGGAGGACTTCAAACTTAAACATGACAATATAAAAATCGTTAATGTAAAACCTATTGAGAAATTTTGGGGAAACAAAAAATATGCACTCACTTTAGGCATTAAAGCTTCCACTAATGACTTTCTATTATTTACTGATGCCGACTGCAAACCTTTATCTAAACACTGGATTAGAGATATGAGTGCGCATTTCTCTAACAAAAAAACCATTGTACTTGGCTATGGTACTTATCAAAAAATTAAAGGTTCTTTTATAAACAAACTGATTCGTTATGAAACTTTTCTAACAGCAATTCAGTATTTATCGTATGCCAAATTAGGGCAACCTTATATGGCAGTTGGAAGAAATTTAGCTTACCGAAAAGAACAATTTTTCGAAGCTAATGGATTCATGCAACATATGCATATAAAATCTGGTGATGATGATTTATTCATTAATCAAGTTGCAAATGCAACAAACACCACAATATGCCTTACAAATGAAAGCTTTACTGAATCTGTTCCAAAACAGACACTTAAAGGATGGATGCTTCAAAAACGCAGACATATAAGCACTGCAAACCATTATAAACCAAAACACAAATTCTTCTTAGCTACATTTTATTGTTCGCAACTTTTATTTTGGACACTAGCGATTACCTTAATGACGTTAATGTTTAATTGGAAAATCGTTTTAGGCTTAATTATTTTAAGATTCTTAGTGCAACTTACTAATCTCTATTTAGCTTCAAAAAAACTGAATGAAAAAGACCTTCCGTTTTTAAGTCCGTTTCTTGAAATATTCTTAATTGCCTTTCAATTCTTTATCTTTATAAAAAATTTGATATCAAAACCAAAGCATTGGAAGTAAACGAAGCCATTCAAAAAGCAAAAAACAAAGACCAAATAGCATTTAATTTTTTGCTCGATAACTTTTGGAATAGCGTTTACGGATTTCAATTGAAACGTACTGAAAATGAAAATGATGCTGAAGACATAACCATTCAAACATTTTCTAAAGCATTTGACAAAATTCATACATATAACGACAACTATGAATTTAAAACCTGGTTGATTACCATTTCTAAAAACATTCATATCGATTTACTTCGAAAACAAAAGTCGTCAATTTCACATACAGCTAATAGTAATCAAGACGATGATTTTCATGGTATTATTGACGAATCACCTTCACCTGAAGACATCTTAATTACTGAACAAAATCTTGCAAAATTACTTCGCGATATCAAAAAATTAAAACCACATTATCAAGAAGTCATTAACTTAAGATACTTTCAAGAGCTTAGCTATAAAGAAATTGCGCAACAGCTTGACGAACCCATGAATAACGTCAAAGTGAAGTTACTTAGAGCAAAAAAACTTTTAGCTGAGATTATTAAAAAAGAATAATGACTTTTAGTCTTAAAAAAATAGGACCTGGTTTACTATTTGCTGGAGCTGCTATTGGTGTATCACATTTGGTACAATCTACTAGAGCTGGAGCAGATTTTGGATTTGGCTTAATTTGGGCTTTGCTTTTGGTCAATCTTTTTAAATATCCGTTTTTTCAATTTGGACCTCGACATGCTTCAGCAACTGGTGAATCATTATTAGATGGTTATAAAAAACTCGGAAAACCAGTTCTTATTGCATATTTCATTTTAACATTCGCCACGATGTTTACCATACAAACAGCAGTTACAATTGTTACTGCTGGAATAGCTTCTTCGCTTTTTGGAGACGCTATTAATATTGAAACATGGACTGTGATTATTTTAGGAGTTTGTTTAATGCTGTTGCTTGTTGGAAAATACAACCTCCTAGATAAACTCATAAAAATCATTATTGTAACGCTTACTTTAAGCACCATCATTGCGGTTTGTTTTGCTTTGTTTAACAATACCAACGCGATAGCATTAAAACAGTTACTTCCAAAAAACAGTGTAGAAATCACCTTCCTAATTGCATTTATGGGATGGATGCCTGCGCCTTTAGATATTTCTGTATGGCATTCACTTTGGGCTATTGAAAAGAAAAAAACGTCTGGAGAATTTTCTCCTAAATCAGCATTATTCGACTTTAATGTAGGCTATATTGGCACAATTATATTAGGAATTGCATTTGTAGCTTTAGGCGCACTAGTTATGTTTCAAAGCGGAACAACATTTAACAACTCTGCTGGAAAATTTGCGAATCAATTACTCGATATGTACACACAAAGCTTAGGTAATTGGGCTTTCATTTTTGTTGGTATTGCAGCTTTCACAACCATGTTTAGCACTACATTAACCACCTTAGATGCTTCTCCGAGAGCCATGGCTAAAACATCACAACTTCTTTTAGGTAATGTATTCAAAAAAGGCTATTTATTTTGGATTTTAATTTTATCTGCAGGAACAATAATTATCTTTTTTTGTTTTGCTTCGGAAATGGGTTTACTTATAAAAATAGCCACAATACTTTCATTTTTAACAGCGCCTTTTTATGCCATAATTAATTACCTACTCATTTCAAGTAAACATACTCCTAAAGCATGGAGACCTTCAAAAGGCTTACATATATTGAGTATTTTAGGAATAATCTTCTTAGTAGGATTTAGCGTGTGGTATCTTATTTCTTAAGATTTATTTAAAAGAATACTTCGTATCTTTGTAGTCGAAAATTTTTAGAATGAGTACAGAAGTCGCTTCAAATACAACTACAGCACGTCAACCTAAGCCAAAATGGCTTCGTGTTAAGCTTCCAACAGGAAAAAAATACACCGAATTAAGAGGTCTTGTCGATAAATATAAATTAAACACCATTTGTACCTCAGGAAGTTGTCCGAATATGGGAGAATGTTGGGGCGAAGGGACTGCTACATTTATGATTTTAGGCAACATTTGCACGCGTTCTTGCGGATTTTGTGGTGTAAAAACTGGTCGACCAGAAACGGTAGATTGGGACGAACCTGAAAAAGTAGCACGTTCTATCAAACTCATGCAAATTAAGCATGCTGTATTAACCAGTGTAGATAGAGATGATCTAAAAGATATGGGAAGCATTATGTGGAGCGAAACCGTTAAAGCGGTTAGACGCATGAATCCCGAAACGACTCTAGAAACACTTATTCCAGATTTTCAAGGTATAGAACAACATATTGATCGAATTATTGATGTTGCTCCAGAAGTAGTCTCTCATAATATCGAAACTGTAAGACGTTTAACTCGTGACGTTCGTATTCAAGCAAAATACGATCGTAGCATGCACGTTCTTAAATATTTAAAGCAACAAGGTCAGCGTCGTACTAAATCTGGTATCATGTTAGGCTTAGGTGAAACTCGTGACGAAGTGATTGAAACACTTCACGACCTTAAGGATAATGATGTAGATGTAGTGACAATTGGACAATACCTTCAGCCTAGTAAAAAGCACTTACCTGTAAAACAGTTTGTAACTCCTGAACAGTTTGATGAATATAAACAAATAGGATTAGATTTAGGATTTCGTCACGTAGAAAGTAGTGCCTTAGTAAGATCTTCGTATAAAGCACAAAAACATATCAACTAAATGATTAAGGTTGCAATTAATGGTTTTGGTCGTATTGGAAGACGAGTTTTTAGACTTATTCAAGATAGAGATGACATTCAGGTTGTTGCCATAAACGATCTTGCTGACACCAAAACTCTTAGTCATTTACTTAAATACGATAGCATTCATGGTGTTTCAAAACATGAGATATCATGCTCTGAAAATGAGATTATTATCAATAATAATTCTATTCCTCTATTAAACCAAAATCATCCAAAACATATCGACTGGACTCCTTATAATGTCGATTTTGTAATTGAAGCTACCGGAAAGTTTAAAACAACTTCAGATTTAGAACACCATATAAAAAATGGTGCAAAACAAGTTGTTTTATCTGTTCCACCAATTGAAGATGACATAAAAACTGTGGTTTTAGGTGTCAATGACAATGTCGTTGAAGGAAACGAGTCAATTATTTCAAATGCATCTTGCACTACTAATAATGCTGCTCCAATGATTTCTGTAATTAATGAACTTTGTGGAGTAAAACAAGCCTATATTACAACTGTGCATTCGTATACCACAGATCAGAGTTTACACGACCAACCTCACAAAGATTTACGACGCGCAAGAGCAGCAGGACAATCTATAGTTCCAACAACAACTGGAGCTGCAAAAGCCTTAACCAAAATTTTTCCCGATTTATCTGATGTTATTGGTGGTTGCGGAATAAGAGTTCCTGTTGCAAATGGTTCATTAACAGATATCACCTTTAATATTGAACGTACAGTCACTATTGAAGATATTAATGAAGCATTCAAAATTGCCTCTCAAGAACACCTCAAAGGAATTCTTCAATATACTGAAGATCCAATTGTTTCTATAGATATTGTAGGAAACACACATTCTTGCATATTTGATTCTCAAATGACTTCAGTTATTGGAAATATGATAAAAATTGTGGGCTGGTACGATAATGAAACAGGCTATTCTTCAAGAATCTTAGATTTAATTTGCAATTTATCGATGAAATTAGTACGTTTATCGAATAAATAATTATATTTGTCCAAATAAAGTGGCAAAGTTATGTCCCAAATCAAGTATTACATATTAGCTTTTTTAATCACTTTATCGACCTTTGTTTCTGCTCAAGTTGATTCAGAAGAAGATGTTGATATATTGAAAATGCGCATTGAAAACCTTATCACTCAATCAAGTTTTGATAGTGATAGAGGCGATTATTTTAATGCAAAAAACAACCTAGAAAAAGCACTTACTATCGCTGAAAAAATAAGCGATAGAAAAAGTGAAGGCGAAATTCATACTAAAATTGCCAAACTTCAATTTACTGTTAACGAATATGATAATGCTTTAATTTCACTAACCAAAGCTGCTGAAATTCAGCGTGAAATAAGTGATTATGGCAATTTAGCTACAACTTATAGCATTAGAGGCTCACTTCATGCTAGCAAAAAAGAATACCAAACCGCTTTAGATTATTTCAATTCTGCAAAAACTAAATTTGAAGAAGAAGATCTAGACCGTTATATCCCTGAAGTTACATTAAATGAAGCCAAAGTAAATCTAAAACTTAAAGATTATAAAACAGCCAAATCTTTATTAGAACAAACTATTGTTCTCGCTAGAAAATATAACCAAAATAACATTTTATCAAATGCCTTAATTTACAGCGGAAAAACTATAGACAAGCTTGGAAATAACAAATTAGCTATTTCTATGACAGAAGAAGGCTTAAATATTGCTGATGATAATGGTTTTATTGAAAACACTAACGAAGCTTATATCACGCTTAGTAATATTTATAAAGACCAAGCTGATTTTAAATTAGCTCATGAGTATTTAAATAAACATGTGCAACTTTCGGATTCTATTCTCAATGTTAAACGAGAAAACCTATTGCCTGAAAAACGTGCCGAATATATTGACGCCTACAATGCCGCAGATTACGAAAAGCTAAAAACAATAATAGAAGAACAGGAATCGGAAAGTAGCTTAGCAAAAATTACAACCATTTTAAGTATTGCACTTATCACCATTTTATCGTTATTAACCTTAGCCTTATACAAGAACAACAACATTAGATTGAAGTCTAATAACATGCTTCATGAAAAAAATGACGATCTGGTTGAAGCCATGCGTAAAGCTGAACAAGCTTCAAAAACCAAAGCTAACTTTTTATCTACAGTAACTCATGAGCTTAGAACGCCTTTATATGCTGTAACTGGTTTAACAAATATGCTTTTAGATGAAGATCCAAAAGAACACCAAATTCCACATTTAAAATCTTTAAAATTTTCAGGAGATTATCTGTTAACGTTTATTAATGATATTCTTCAAATTAATAAAATTGAAGCTAATAAAGTAGAACTTGATCCTGTTCAATTTAACTTAAAAATGAAAGTAGAGAACGTTGTGTCTGCGCTTAACAATTCGGCATTAGACAACAATGTTGTGATGCATTATGAGTATCAAAAAGATTTGCCTCATACTTTTATTGGAGATAATTTAAAAATTTCTCAAATCCTAATTAACCTTATCGGAAACTCAATCAAGTTCACTAAAGATGGAGACATTTGGGTAAGAGTATACAGTATCTCTAAAAAAGGAAACGATCACATTTTAAGATTTGAAATTGAAGATAATGGTATAGGAATCTCTAAAGAAAAACAAGAAAATATGTTTGAGAGCTTCTCCCAAGGCTCCATACAAATTAATCGAAAATATGGTGGAACTGGTTTAGGTCTTTCCATTGTAAAAGGATTAATTGAAATATTAAAAGGAAAAATTTACCTCAAAAGTGAACTCGGAAAAGGAACAACTTTCTTTTTTGAAATCCCATTGACCTACGCTCCAGAAGAAGTTAAAATTATTAAAGAGGATTACTCTAAAAACATTAGCAAATTGGACATTAGCAACATTAAAATTTTGATTGTTGAAGACAACAAAATCAATCAAATGATTACCAAGAAAATCTTAAATAAGATGAATCTTGAATGTGAAATCGTAGATAATGGTGAAGCAGCTGTTGAAAAAGTAAGAGAAAACACTTACGACGTTGTCCTTATGGACATTCACATGCCTGGAATTAGTGGACTAGAAGCCACAAAAAGAATTAGAACATTCGACAAAGAGCTTACTATTTTCGCGCTTACAGCTGTAACTTTAGAAGACAAAATGCACGAGTTTGACGAAGCAGGATTTGATGATATCATCTCTAAACCGTTTAAACAAGAAGATTTTGAAAAGAAATTGTATGAAGCTTTAGCAGAAAACGAAAAAACAACACCTTCTGTTTAACTTAAGATTTTAAATAGCTTAAAATCGATTTTTCAAATATTTCGAGAGCGTCTATTTTAAATTCAATTGGCAAATAAAACAATCGTTTTTCATCCTTAAAATAAGGTGACAATCTCACATAATCCTTTTCGGTAGTTACTATTCGTTCCTTTGTTTTCAATAACGAAATATCACTTTCAGTAAAATTGTGATGGTCTTTAAATTTTAAATGCTCAAATTGTAAGCCTTCATTATCTAAAAAATTCTCCAATGGTTTCGGATTAGCAATTCCTGTTACTAAGGTAAACTTTTCTCCTTTTAATTCAGATAAGGCTAAACTTTCATTAGCATTCAAAATCTCTTCAGAATATTGTATCGAACTAAAAAACACCGTTTGATGCGATAAAGGCTTCAGTCGTTTAATAATTGATTTTTTTTCAGAATCAGAAATCGTTTCAGGACATTTAGTTACCACAATAACATTAGCTCTTTTAGCTCCAGATTTAGGTTCTCTCAAATTTCCTGTTGGCAACACAAAATCATCAACATATAAATTGTCAAATGATGTGAGTAAAACATTAAATCCAGCTTTTACTTTTCTATGCTGAAAGGCATCATCTAATAAAATAATATCTGGTTGTTTCTGCTTAATTAATTCTGAAATTCCGTGACGTCTGTCTGCATCAACAGCGACAATAATAGCTTTAAATTTGTTATAAAACTGAAAGGGTTCATCTCCAATTGAAGCTGCAGTACATTGATCATCTGCAATTATAAAACCCGAAGAATTGCGCTTGTAACCTCTACTTAAAGTTGCCACTTTATAATTCGGACTTAAAAGCTTGATAAGATATTCTATTGTTGGTGTTTTTCCTGTGCCACCAACACTTAAATTCCCAACACAAATAATAGGAATATCAAAACTCTTAGAAGATTTCCATCCCATATCATATAACTTATTTCTTAGCCAAGTCACTAAAAAATAAATAGGAACCACAGGAAAAAGAATATATCGAAGTAGCTTCATAGCATAAAATCAATTGCTAAGATAAACATATCAAAATGACTATAAAATTTTATATTTGAAACAAATTCAGAATTATGCAAATAAAAGAGGTTATTAGCTACTTAGAAGAATTGGCTCCACTAAATTATGCAGAAGACTTTGATAATGTCGGACTTCTAGTTGGAGATAAACACGCTAAAGTTTCTGGTGTTCTTGTTACTTTAGACACTTTGGAAGCAGTAGTTGACGAAGCCATTGAAAAAAATTGCAACCTCATTGTAAGTTTTCATCCTATTATTTTTAAAGGTCTAAAAAAAATTACAGGAAAATCTTATGTAGAGCGAACCGTTTTAAAAGCCATTAAAAACGATATTGCTATTTATGCTATTCATACTGCTTTAGACAATGCACTTAAAGGTGTAAACGATATTATTTGCAATACATTAGGCTTAACAAACAAAAAGATTTTAATTCCGCAAAAAGGAACCATAAAAAAACTAACAACTTATGTTCCAACTCAAAATGCTGAAGCTTTAAGAACTGAACTATTTAAAGCTGGAGCTGGCAATATTGGTAACTATGACAATTGCAGTTTTAATACTAAAGGCAAAGGCACATATAGAGGCAATGAAAATTCGAATCCGCAAGTTGGAAAAAAAGGAGAATTGCATGAAGAACCTGAAACTCAAATTTCTGTAACCTTCAATAAACATGTAGAATCTAAACTTTTAAATACACTTTTTGAACACCATCCTTACGAAGAAGTTGCTTTTGAAGTCACAACACTCGATAATTACAATCAAAATATTGGCATCGGAATGCTTGGCGAATTAGAATCTGCTCAAAACACAGAAACTTTTCTTCAGTTTGTAAAAGACAAAATGAAGGCATCTTGCATTAGACATTCAAAATTGATAAAAAATCAAGTTTCAAAAATTGCAGTTTTAGGAGGCTCAGGAAGTTTTGCAATTGCTGCAGCTAAAGCAGCAGGAGCTGATGTTTTAGTGACTTCAGATTTAAAATATCACGATTTCTTTTCAGCAGAAAATGACATTATTGTAGCAGATATTGGGCATTATGAAAGTGAACAATTCACAAAAAACTTTTTAGTAGACTATCTCTCAAAAAAAATTACTAATTTTGCAGTCGTTTTATCAACGACAAATACAAATCCGGTAAAGTATTTATAATTATGGCAAAAAAAGCTGAAGCATCTGTTGAAGATCGATTAAGAGCATTGTACGATTTACAATTAATTGACTCAAGAGTAGATGAAATTAGAAACCTTAGAGGAGAATTACCACTTGAGGTTCAAGATTTAGAAGATGAAGTTGAAGGTTTAAACACTAGACTTGAAAAATTAAGCACTAACTTAGAGCTTATTGACGATCAAATCAAAGGAAAGAAAAACCTAATAGAAGAAGCTAAAGCACTGATAAAAAAGTATAGCGAGCAACAAAAGAATGTTAGAAATAACAGAGAATACAACTCTTTAACAAAGGAAGTTGAATTTCAAGAGTTAGAAATTCAATTGGCTGAAAAGCACATTAAAGAATTTAAAGTTCAGATTGAGCAGAAAAAAGAAGTGATTTCTGAAACTAAAAACAAACTTAAAGATCGTCAAACACATTTAAAGCACAAGCGTGGCGAGTTAAATGAAATTTTAGCTGAAACACAAAAAGAAGAAGATGCTTTAATTAAAAAATCTGAAGATTTTCAAAAGAAATTAGATGATCGTTTAGTTAACGCTTACTTACGTATTAGAAATAACGTAAAAAACGGATTAGCTGTTGTACCAATTGAAAGAGGTGCTTCTGGAGGTTCATTCTTTACAATTCCACCACAAATTCAAGTTGAAATCGCTTCACGTAAAAAAGTAATTACAGATGAGCATAGTGGACGAATTTTAGTAGATGCACAATTAGCTGAAGAAGAAAAAACTAAAATGGAAAAAATGTTTGCTAAACTATAGTAAACATTTACATCATAATTAAAAAAGCCTTCTATTATTGAAGGCTTTTTTTATTTATGAAAATTTTCACTAATTTATTTTAAGGTTTAATCTCATATTTCGACATACTAAAAAATCAATTCAGAAGTCATGAAAACATATTTTACAACCTTAATCGCAATCGTATTATTTAGTTGTCAAAACTCAGCTCAAATTAGCAAAGAACAACAAGCAGTCATTAATGCAAATCCTATTGAAGTTCCGTTAGAAAATGGAAAAGCTAGAGCTTATTTTGCAAGTGGTTGTTTTTGGTGTGTTGAAGCTGTATATGAAAGTGTTAAAGGTGTTGAAGAGGCAATAAGTGGATATTCTGGTGGATTTACAGACCATCCAACATATCAATTAAGTAATACAGGAAGAACAGGTCATGCCGAAGCTGTTGAAGTTATTTACGATCCAAATATTGTGAGTTTTGCTACGCTTGTCGATGTGTATTTTGCTTCTCAAAATCCAACACAAGTTAATGGTCAAGGTCCAGATCATGGTTCGCAATATCGCTCGATTATTTTTTATCAAAACAACTCTCAAAAAAATATTATCGAAAAGAAAAAAGCAGCCTTAGCAAAAAAACTAAATGCCAAAATCGCTGCCGAAGTGTATCCATTTCAAAAGTTTTGGGTTGCTGAAGATTATCATCAAGACTACGAAAAATTGCATCCAAATAATAACTACATCAAGAACATATCTATTCCTAGGTTAAGACGTTTTCAGGCTAAAATGCCAGAAATTTTAAAAGAAAATCATTAATTAAACGATGTCATTCAGAACGAAGCACAGCGTCGTGAAGAATCTATAAAGTTAAAGATTCATCGCTTTATTTCATTTCGCTCTGAAAAACCATAAAAAGATCTCATTTTGTTGCCTTTATTTCAAATATTAAAGGATATAATCTATCTTTAGTTGCATACATACCAGATTTTGTGGTTTCTAAATCTGGTAATACATTGTATGGACTTTCATCATATTCATTCAAATAATCAATTTGCAATCCAGCTTCAATTAATGCATTAATCACTTCACTTAAACCATGATTCCAGCCATACTCCTTACTTATCATTTTTGAATTTTGATTGGCATAAGTACCTTCATATTCTTCATAAATTACTTCATCTTGCATATATCCATACTTCATAATTTGTTTTCCATCCAAATAATCAAACATCCAAACAATAGGATGAAATTCAGCCATATAAAACACGCCTCCTTTTTTTAAACGTTCTGCAATCATTTTTGCCCAAGGTTTTAAATCTGGCAACCATCCAATCACTCCATAAGACGTAAATACAATATCAAAAGTATCATCAATATATTCCGAAGTATCTAAAACATTACATCTCACAAACTTTGCATCTAATTGCAATTCTTCATTTAATTGTTGTGCCAAAGCAATACCTTCGTCACTTAAATCTACACCTACACATTTCGCTCCTGCTCTACTCCAACTTAAAGTATCTTGCCCAAAGTGACATTGCAAATGCAATAATGACTTTCCGTTTACATCACCAAGTGCATTTAATTCGTAAGTCATTAATGATGACTTCCCTTTTTTAAAAGCTTCCAAATTATACATGTCACTCTTAGAATGAATTTTCACCTTTTCATTCCATGTATTTCTATTAGTTTCAAAATATTTGTTACTCATGATTTCTATAAAAAACCTAAAATAATGATTCTTGAAGAATTAATCTTAAAGCTTTCAAAAATTGGCTTAAAATTGCATTGTAAAACAATATTTTTGCAAAAAATAAATTTATGAATCGATTACTTTCAATTTTATGCATGGCTCTTGTTATGCTTTCATGCAAATCTGAAACCAATGAACGTCAACCTATTTCTGTTACTTCAACCGAAACAACTAAAGAAATCGCTATCGCAGAAAAAATAGCTAATGCTCATGGCTTTAAAAACTGGAACAATGTCAATCAAATAAAATTTAGATTTAACGTAAATCGAAATGGAAATACTTCAGGACGTTCTTGGACTTGGAGTCCTAAAACGAATGACATTACCTTAGTTTCAGACCAAGATACAATATCATATAACAGAAAATCAGTCGATAGTTTATCTCTAAACGCTGATAAAGGATTTATTAATGATAAATTTTGGTTGCTCGTTCCGTTTCAACTCATTTGGGACGAAGGCACAACTATTTCAAAACCTACAAAAACTGAAGCTCCAATTTCAAAAAACACACTTAATAAAATCACTTTAACTTATGGAAATGAAGGTGGTTATACACCTGGTGACGCTTACGATATTTATTTTAGTGATGATTATTTGATTAGAGAGTGGATTTTTAGAGAAGGTAATTCTGAAACACCATCAATGTCTACGACCTTTGAAAACTACAAAACATATAATGGAATTAAAATTGCAACAGACCATAAGATGAAAGAAGGTGATTTTAATCTATTCTTTTCAAATATAAAGGTGAACTAATTTTTTTTGTAAGGAAAACATCTAAACTACGACCTTAAGACGTATATAAAGTATATTATTCCGCATTTGCGTCTATATATATTCAAAGTGCTTTGGCTACTTAGCTGAAGCACTTTTTACTTATCCTGTAAAGCCATCATCAACATGGTTTCCATCACAATAAGGTTTGTTTTGAGAAGCACCACATCTGCAAAATGCAGTTGTTCTATTTTTGATTTCTTCTTTTCCATCTTTATGGGTAACCTTTAAAGTACCATAAACTAAAAGCGGTCCATCCTTTAAAACCTCAACTTTTGTTTCTAAAGTTTCAGACGTCTTATTCCCTTCTTCATTCATATAAAAACTTAAAGCACCAGATGGACAAGCTTTTACTTGATTAACTAAATCTTCAGTAGAAGCCGCATCAATTTTTATCCAAGGTCTTTCTTTGGGTTTAAAAACATTACCCAATCCTTTAACACATATAGCTGAATGAATGCAAGCATCAGGCTTCCAAACAATAGTAACTTCTCCATTACTATACTCTTTTGTCTTTCCCATACGTCAACGATTTCTTTAAAGATACTAAAAAAATCAATGAAGACATGTTCTAAAAAATTGAAGCTTTTAACTATTCCTTTCTAAGGTAATTATTCTTATTTTTGTTAGGTATCATAAAAATAAAACACTTTGTCCAACTTTAAATTAGGTCTTGAGTTTGCACAACAACAAGACCAAAATGACGAATTAAAATCCTTCAGAACCCAATTTCATATGCCTAAAGACAATGATGGCAATGAGCTTATCTACATGACAGGAAATTCTTTAGGATTACAACCAAAAATCACAAAAGATTATATCAATCAAGAACTAGAAGATTGGGCAAATCTTGGCGTAGAAGGACACACTGAAGGTAAAAACCCTTGGTTACATTATCATGAATTCTTAACAGAAACCATGGCTGAAATTGTTGGTGCAAAACCTTTAGAAGTTGTGGTAATGAATTCACTTACAGCAAACCTTCATTTTATGATGGTAAGTTTTTACAAACCTACATCTAAACGTTATAAAATTTTAATTGAAGCTGATGCTTTTCCTAGTGACAAATATGCTGTAGAATCACAATTGCGTCATCATGGTTATGATGATAAAGATGGTTTAATCCTTTGGAAAGCTCGCGAAGGTGAAGAACTTACCAATTATGAAGATTTAGAACACATCTTAAAAGAGCAAGGTGATGAAATTGCACTCATTATGATTGGTGGTGTCAACTATTACACTGGACAATTTTTCGATCTAAAACGAATTGCAGATTTAGGACATTCTCATGGTTGTATTGTTGGTTTTGATTGTGCTCATGGTGCAGGAAATGTAAAGCTAAACCTTCATGATTCTGGAGCAGACTTTGCCGTTTGGTGCTCGTATAAGTATTTAAATTCTGGACCAGGAAGCTTGTCAGGAGCATTTGTGCATGAACGTCATGCACATAATAAAGACCTTAACCGATTTACAGGTTGGTGGTCTCATAATAAGCAAACACGTTTTAGAATGCGTGATGAATTCGATCAATTACCAGGAGCCGAAGGTTGGCAATTGAGTAATCCTCCAATTCTATCTATGGCTGCCATTCGTGCGTCTTTAGATGTATTCAAAACTGCTGAATTTGATAGACTATGTAAAAAATCAAAACATCTAACAGGCTATTTTGAGTTTTTGTTAAACGAATTAAATAATGACGATATAAAAATCATCACACCAAGTAATCCTAACGAACGTGGTTGCCAGTTATCTATTCAAGTTAAAAATGCAGATAAAACCTTGCATAATAAATTAACAGAAGCTGGCATCATAACCGATTGGAGAGAACCAGATGTGATACGTTGTGCTCCAGTTCCACTCTACAATTCTTATATGGATGTTTATAAATTTGTAGAACGATTAAAAACAATTTTAAATTAAATATGTCACCTCGAGCGCAGTCGAGAGCTCTCGACTGCGCTCGTCCAGACAAACAACCTATGAATAAGCAACAAAACATACTAATTATTGGCGCAGGTCTCTGCGGAAGCCTTCTTGCTTTAAGATTAGGTCAACGAGGCTACAATGTAACCGTTTATGAAATGCGTCCAGATTTACGTGCTACAGATATTTCTGCAGGACGATCTATTAACTTGGCATTTTCAGATCGTGGCAACAAAGCCATGAAACTCGTTGGCATAGAAGATAAAGTTGAAAAACTATGTATTCCAATGAATGGAAGGATGCTTCATGACAAAGAAGGCAATACCTTTTTATCTAATTATAGTGGTCGTGATTATGAATACATCAACTCTATTTCTAGAGGTGAGCTCAACGGTTTATTACTCACAGAAGCTGAAAAACACGAAAATGTAACCATCCATTTTAATAAAAAATGTAAGTCGGTCAATTTTGAAAACACCACAGCCTTATTCAAAGATTACCACACCAAAAATGAATTTATAGAAGATGCCGATTGCATTATTGCAACCGATGGCGCAGGTTCTGCTTTGCGACGCAGTTACTATCTCGAAAAGAAATTCTTATTTAGTTTTAGTCAAGATTGGTTAACACATGGTTATAAAGAATTATCCATTCTACCAACCAAAGATGGTGGTTACAAAACTTACAAAAACGCACTTCACATTTGGCCTAGAGGTGATTTTATGCTCATTGCTTTACCTAATTTGGATGGCAGTTTTACAGTAACTTTATTTTTAAGTTACGATGAAGGTGAGTACAATTTCAATAATTTAACCACACCAGAAATGGTTACCGAATTCTTTCAAAAGGAATTTCCAGATGCTCTGGAATTAATGCCAAACTTAGCAGAAGATTTTTTCGAAAATCCAACTTCAGCCTTAGGCACTGTAAAGTGTTCACCTTGGCATTATAAAGGAAACACCTTACTCATGGGAGATTCAGCTCATGCAATTGTACCATTTTACGGACAAGGAATGAACGCCTCTTTTGAAGATGTCGTGGAGTTTGATAAAATATTAGATCAAAATCTAGGCAGTTGGAAAGCTACTTTCGAGACTTACGAAAAAAGCAGAAAAAAAGACACAGATGCAATTGCAGATTTAGCCATAGATAATTTTCACGAAATGAAAGACCATGTAGGTCAAGCCATATTTCAAGAAAAACGCAAAATTGAAATGGCTTTAGAAGAACAATTTCCAGAAGACTATTCATCAAAATACAGCTTAGTTACCTTTAACGAGCATATTGGCTATCGTGAAGCCATGCTAAGAGGTCGAGCTCAAGACAAAGCCATTTTAAATATGCTAGCTGATGGAATTATTTCTACTAAAGATGATATAAAAGATATTTTAGATAAAGTACAATCAGAAACCGAAGCAATTTTAGAGGATGACAAAATTGCTGGATTACACTAATAATTATGAGTGAAAAAATTGTAACACCAAGAGGCGCTTATCCACACGTCAAACAAGTTGGCGATTTTATTTTCGTTTCAGGAACTAGTTCTCGTCGACCTGATAATAGTATTGCTGGAGTTGATATCATTGATGACATGGGAACCAAAAAGTTAAACGCTTATACACAAACCCAAGAAGTCTTAAAAAACATAGAAGGTAATCTTAACAAAGTTGGTGCTTCATTAAAAGATGTGGTCGATGTTACCTCTTTTCTAGTAAACATGAATGACTTTGCAGATTACAACAAAGCTTATGCTGAATTTTTTGACAAAGAAACTGGTCCAACACGAACAACAGTAGCTGTACATCAATTACCTCATCCAGATTTAGTGGTGGAGATTAAAGTTATGGCTTATAAACCAAAATAAAAACTAATTTGTCATTCCGACAGAGTGTAGCGACGAGGAATCTCATTTTAAGATTTCTCAACCGTTACTCATTTCAAAATGACAACATCAAATAATTACGATTAAATTCTTTAGGCATTAAACTAGATTTTAATACAAATAACGCTTAACTTGTAGCCACAAACAATCATTTTAAATTCTCTGTCATTCCGACAGAACGAAGTGACGAGGAATCTCAGTGTAGATTTCTCAATCGAAGTAAAACTTCTCATTTCGAAATGACAACTATGGAACACATTCTAAACTATATTAACGGCAACTTTCATAATCCAATTCAAGACCATTGGATTGACAATTACAATCCTTCAAATGGCGAGGTGTACGGACAAATACCTAACTCATCAAAAGAAGATGTAGAAAATGCATATATAGCTGCAAAATCTGCTTTTCCTATTTGGAGTAAAACCACCTTAGAAGAACGCAGTCGGATTCTCATTAAAATTTCAGAATTATTAGAAGCCAATTTACTACGCTTTGCTGAAGCAGAATCAAAAGATAATGGAAAACCTGTTTCTCTAGCCAAAGCTGTAGATATTCCAAGAGCAGCAAGCAACTTTCGATTTTTCGGAAATGCCATTACGCAATTTGCGAGCGAAAGTCATGAGAGTGTTGGACAAAATGCAATTAACTACACCTTACGTCAACCAATTGGCGTTGTAGCTTGTATTTCTCCTTGGAATCTACCACTTTATCTCTTTACTTGGAAAATTGCACCAGCTTTAGCCGCTGGAAATTGTGTCGTTGCCAAACCAAGCGAAGTGACTCCAATGACAGCTTATTTATTAGGCGAAATTTGTAATGAAGCTGGATTACCAAAAGGCGTTTTAAATATCGTTCATGGATTAGGAACATCAACTGGTCAAGCCATTATTGAGCATCCAGATATTAAAGCCATTTCATTTACAGGAGGTACAGCAACTGGCGCACATATTGCAAAAGTTGCAGCTCCTATGTTTAAAAAATTATCACTTGAACTTGGCGGAAAAAACCCAAACATTATTTTTTCAGATTGCGATTATGATAATATGCTAAATACAACAGTACGTTCATCGTTTGCCAATCAAGGTCAGATTTGCCTTTGCGGAAGCCGCATTTTTGTGGAAGCATCTATCTACGATAAATTCAAAACCGATTTTGTTGCCAAAGTGAAGCAGCTCAAAGTTGGCCATCCTTCGGAAGCTGACACCAATATTGGAGCTTTAGTCTCTAAATCGCATCTAGAAAAAGTAAAAGACTATATTCAAATTGCTAAAAATGAAAATGGAACCATTTTATGTGGAGGCAATGAAGTTACAGTTGAAGGTTATGAAAACGGTTACTATCTAGAGCCAACCGTTATTGAAGTACCAAATGATGACTGTCGTGTGAATCAAGAAGAAATTTTTGGACCAGTCGTAACGATTATGCCATTCAATTCTGAAGATGAAGTATTAAAAATGGCTAATAAAGTTAAATATGGACTCTCAGCAACACTTTGGACTAACGATTTAAAACGAACCATGCGAATGAGTAACGAATTACAAGCAGGAATTGTTTGGATAAACACGTGGATGATGCGCGATTTAAGAACGCCTTTTGGTGGTGTAAAAGCTTCTGGAGTTGGTCGTGAAGGTGGTTTTGAAGCTTTGCGCTTTTTTACTGAAGCCAAAAATGTGTGTATTAAGTATTAAATGGCTAATGGCTAATGGCTAATGGCTAATGGCTAATGGCTAATGGCTAATGAAATAAAAATAATTTAAAAAGATCCTGAGTCAAGTTTAGGATAACATATATGGATTTACAATTAAACAACAAATACGCTTTAGTCTGCGGAAGCACAGCAGGAATAGGAAAAGCAACTGCTTTAGCTTTAGCCGAAGAAGGAGCAATCGTCACTTTAGTAGCAAGAAACGAAGACAAACTCAAAGCGACTCTTGCAGAGTTACCTCAACATCGACCACATGATTATATTGTTGCCGATTTTTCTAATCCGCAAGAGTTAAAAGAAAAAGTAAAAACTTATATTGAAGCTAATCATGGCTTTCATATTTTAATTAACAATACAGGTGGCCCAAAAGGTGGACCAGTTTTCTCAGCTGAAGTTGAAGAATTCGAAAGTGCCTTTACACAGCATTTAAAATGCAATCATGTGCTAGCTCAATCTGTAGTTCCATTTATGAAAGGTGAGAATTATGGACGAATTATTAATGTGATTTCAACCTCAGTAAAACAACCGTTAGATGGCTTAGGTGTGAGCAATACCATTCGTGGAGCAGTTGCCAATTGGAGTAAAACTTTAGCCAATGAACTTGGTCAATTTGGAATTACAGTAAATAATGTACTTCCAGGCGCAACAGGAACAGAACGTTTAGCTCAAATCATAAAAAATAAATCTGCCAAAACAGGAAAAACTGAAGATGAATCTGCCAATGCAATGAAAAGTGCTGTACCAGCTAAACGTTTTGCAAAACCTGAAGAATTGGCTGATGCTATTACTTTTTTGGCAAGTGCAAGAGCTGCCTATATTAACGGAATTAATCTTCCGGTTGATGGCGGAAGAACTAAGTCACTTTAAGTATAAAACTTTCGATTTTTATCACTAATTTTATAGAATTGATGAATTGCGTTAAGGATTGATGTGATATCCTTTTTGCATTATGGTCACTGAGGTTCTCGAAGTGAAAATGCAAAAAGATAAAACGGAAAGCCTGACTCTCTTGAGCTTAAGCAAAAGAGAGTAACGCCCAAAAACATAGCATTATGAGTAAAATATATCCTCCTATTAATTTTAAAGCCTGGATTGAAGAACATAGACACCTCCTAAAGCCTCCTGTTGGCAATAAAGTGGTTTGGAAAGATGGCGATTTTATTGTGATGGTTGTAGGTGGACCAAATAGTAGAAAGGATTATCATTACAACGAAACGCCTGAATTTTTCTATCAAGTAGAAGGTGATATTGTACTGAAAATTTATGAAGAAGGTGTTCAAAAGGATATTCATATTAAAGAAGGTGAAATCTTTTTATTACCTCCTAGAGTTCCACATTCGCCACGTCGTGGTCCCAATACTGTTGGACTAGTGATTGAATACCCTAGACCAGAAGGCGTTAAAGACAAATTGCAATGGTACTCTGAAGAAGATGACAGCTTATTATATGAAGAAGAATTTACGCTTGATAACATTGAAACAGATATGCCTGCTATTTTTGATAGGTATTACAATAAAATAGAGAAAGGACTTTCTAAAAAGTGATGTTTATTACACAACCTCAAAAAAAAATAAGAATTCTCTGAAATGAGAGACCAATCAACTAAAACTTTGCATCAAGACAATCACAAAACACGAAAACTGAGAATTAACGGTCATTCTCACTTGCTTCCTTATCCAGAAGAAATTCCTGAATTCATGAAAGACAAAGGGATTTTTTGGGTTGACAAGGATAGAAAATTCATGCTCCAAAAAGATTGGAATCGTCCAATAACCGATTCGAGTTTCTTTTTAAATGAAAAGCTCGCTTGGATGGAGCATTTTAAAATCGATCATGCTGTGGTTTTAAATCTTTCACAGCTTTACGGAAATGGTTTACGCCTTGAAGAAATGAAGCAAGCCTTGCGTTTTCAGAATGATTTTAATGCCAAAATCCAGCACGAAAACCCAAGTAAGTTTACCACAGGTTTTGTAGTGCATCCTGGTTTTGTTCGTGGTGCTTGTTGGGAAATTGAACGTTGTGTTGAAGAATTAGGCATGCAACTCTTGTGTTTACCAACACACTATATGGATACCATTGGTACTTGGCGCTGTATTTTTGATGAAGAAAACGAGCCTATTTTTGAACTTGCCGATAAATACAATCTCGCAGTGGAAATTCATCCTTATGATGGTGAAAAGTTCATAAAATTAGAGAACACATCTTGGCGTTTCCATCTCATTTGGATGTTGGCTCAATGTGCTGATGCTTACCACTTTTTAACCTTAAATGGTTACTACGAAAAGTATAAAAATATGCGCATTTGTTTTGCTCATGGTGGTCAATTAGCACAGATTAACTTAGGACGACGCATTCAAGGTTTTGATGGTCGACCAGATTTGTTTGAAGGAAAAAGTCATCCAAGAAAAGCAGTAGGACATCGTAATATCTTTTTTGATACTTTAGTTCATGATACTGGTGGTTTGGATTTATTAATAAAGAATCAATCGTCAAAACAAGTATTGATGGGCTTAGATGACCCTTATCCATTAGGTGAAATGGAAAGTGAAAAACAATCTTCTTATCCAGGGAAAATATTAGATCTTGCCATAGACAGAAACATTATAACAGAAGCTGAACGTGATGCTATTTGGGAAGATAATGTGATTCAATGGTTGTGTGGTGACGACCAAGTTGCTAAAGACAAACTTGTACAGCGTATTTTATCTTAAAACCAAAGCAAGAGAAGAGAACAATACTATAAAAAAAGAGCCATTCTGATTTGAATGGCTCTTTTTTTATAAGCTGATTATTTATTATAAGCCTAATGCTTCTGTGCCTTGCTCGAATATTACATCAACAGGAATATTTGCATCACTTAAGCGATCTAAATCGGCTTGTAATTCAGGAGAAATAATTCCTTTTTCAGCAACTAAGTTTGAAACACCTTTATAATCTCCATTACCTTGAATTGTGAGAATTACACGTGATAACTCTTCCATTGCTTCTTGCATTTTATCAAAATTAACTTTATATGTTCCGTCGTCATTTCGAGAAAACGCTCCTTTATCTTTAAAGAAATTAAAACGAATCATGTTGGCTTTACCATGTGCTGAAGAGGCTCCAAAACGAACCGAACGAAAAATACCAGCCATAAACGTTACCATATTATCTTTTAAATCTTCTTTTAACTCACCTTTTGCATGCAATTGCTCAATCATATATAATCCTAATATATCTGCCTTACCTTCTTCTAAAGCGCTAGCATGTTCTTTTAAGGCTGTTCTTACAGTACCTTTTCCGTTGATTGTATTCTTTATCCCAAGACCATGAGCTACTTCATGAAACATTGTATTAGCAAAAAAGGCATCAAACGTGATATGTTTACGCTGGCTCTCGTCGATTAATACTTCAGAGATTGGCATCAATATCTTATCGAATTTGGCACGCATGGCATTTTTTAATTGTAAACGTCGTGTTCCTTTTTGCAATTGTACTTCTTCATCGTTTGGAAGATTGATTGCAATGGTTTTACTACCAGAATTACAATCTCCTGCATAATACACGACGTCGTAAGCATTTAAATCACTATCAGTTCCTGGTTTTTCTTGTTTGTATTTATCATCTACTGGTAAATCTTCTTGCAATTCTGGTAAATACGCACTGAATTTTGCCAGACGTTTACTCCATTCTTGATCTTTAATTAATACATAACCTTCGTGAGCTGCTTTATTACCAAACAATTGATCTTCGTAAGTTTCAATTGGACCAATCACGATGTCTAGTGTGTTTGTCTTCATATCCATCCAAGCTAGATCACTTGGTTGATAATTATCATCAAGCAAAGCTTGAGATCTTAACTCTAAGTAGGCTTTAAGTCCAGCATCTTCGGCTAACTCTGACGCTTCTTTTAACAAACTCGAAACCTCCTTTAGTTCAGTTTCAAATTGTTTGTGATAAGGAATAGAATATAGTTTTCCATTTTCGTCACGACGCACAAAATTATATATACTCGATTTGTTCTCAATATTAGCAGCTTCAAACTCTTCCTTTGTCATATCTTTTGGGTAAAAGTTTGCTCCAAGAGGCTTTTCTCCTACACCATCAACAAATGATTTATTACCATCTAATCGATCCCAAGGACCATAATTAATCGTGATATATTTTTTAGTGTCTTCGTCTGTAATTGTTTTTAATAACGCATCTTTCTCGCCATAAGCTTCATACCAAAACAAATCGTTCATTTTATCTGCTGCTTTAATAAGTAAAGGTAGCATTTGACGTTCTTTTTCTGTTAAACTGCTAAGATCAGCTGTAAGCTTAAAACTCACATATTTACTAAGATTCTTTTCCATTGGAGTCATTTCTTTAGTGTCTTCAACAGGCATAACGTCTTCTTTCTTTTCTTCATTTTTACAAGAGATTACAACAAATACTAGCAAAGCTATTAATACAATGTTTTTCATATTTAAAATATTGATTTTAGTGTCGCGAAAGCGAAAAATTTTAGATTGATTTCAAAGTTAGCCATTTTTTAGTTATTGCTCAACAAAAACAGCAATTGGAGTCTCATTAATAAAAACATTATCTAAAACGGCTTCACCTTCTTTTACATAAACCAATGCATACGTATTATTTGGAAGCGAATCTTGCTGTGCATTACGATGAGCAACTTCGGCATTATAAGCTTTACTTTCTTCCATATAAAATTCATTAAAAGGCAAGGTAAAGTTAACTCGTTCATTTTTCTTCACACTCCAATCAACCTTAGCTTTAACATAGGTTTGATGCTGAGGCGCTTGCTTTGCAATTGCTGTAGCTTTAGCAAAACCTAGACTATCTTTTGTTATAGATACAAAAATGTCTTGTCCTCGTTTCCAGGTCTCTTCATTTGAAATAAAACTATTCAACTCGTAATTAAGGTAAATGTACTTTCCTTTAAAAGGGTCTGAAGGATCAACAGGTTGGGTTTTAAACTTAAACGCCTTTCCTGTTTTAAGAATGGATTCTCGTTGCCATATCATTTGCGCAGGAACTGTTAACTGAACAATTGCAACAATGATAAAAAGTGCGACTAAATATTTTGTTTTCATAAGCATTTATTTTAATTGTTTTTGCTTTTGAAGCATGGTATAGTTAACTAAAAAGAAACCAACACCTACTCCAACAAACAATAAGCCTCTGATGATGAAGCTAATATTGGTATCAAAAAATCGGCACACTACTAAAGCCGTAATAATACACAAGCCATAATTTAAGATTCCGAAATGCATTTGATTTGCTCCAATTTTTATGGTTGTGAGTCCTAAAGCTAAAATGAGTATGTTGACAATAAGAGTTCCTGCTAATGGAATATTGAATTGAAACACATATAACACCAAAAAGAACACAAACACATATTGAAATAGGTTAAATGACTTGAGCCATTTTCTTTTATAAAACCAAAGCAAAATCAGTACATTGATTATTGCTAAAACAAATGACACATAACTTTCTTGCGCATTAAAGAGTAACTCTTCAACATACCAAAAACTATCAAAACTCATGATGAGCATCATGATAACAATGCCAAGCGAGCCAAAAATTAGATATCCATTTCTTCGCAATTTTTGGTCTTCAAAAAATGGAATTTTACCAATATTATAGAATACACTAAATAACAAGAGATACATCAAAAACCCTAATTCGGAAAAATCTTTTACAAAGGTTCCTAAAACAATGGTAAAACTTAATGGATATAACCAATTGAAAATTGATGTGATATTATGGCTTGCCTTATGTTTAAGCAATAGCCAATAATGTGGCAACACCAATACTATTAACAGCAAATATATCCATGGCGTGTCGTCAAAATTAAAACCACCATAACCAATTTCGAAAGCATAGTATGTTGAAAAAACCAAATGTAAAATAGCCAACATGTTAGATTTCAACAGATATATAACAGGCAAACAAATGACAATCCATGTTAAAATGAATGTACTTAAATTACCTGGAATATTATAAATCTGACTTACTAATGCTATACTTGAACCTACAGCAAAGAACAAAAATGTTCCTGATGCTTCCTTCCAAGTTTTACTTTTTTTCTTTAAAATTGAAATGCCAACTATAATTTGCCCAATTAACAGTGGTAAAAACGCTAATATGGTTTTTGTAAACCGATTAAAGTTGTCCCAATTATGAGCCAAAATTAAAATGATTCCTAAGCCAACCAAAAGCGAGCCTAAAACTCCAAAAATGGTAAACAGCTTATTTGGTGAAGCACTTTTTTTGGCACTATAATAGTCTTCAATTTTAATAGCAACAGCTTTGTCAATGACATTGTTGTTAACTAATTCTTGTAACTCTTTAACAAACTGTGAATTCATAATATGACCATTTAGATATTAAAATTAATTTATCTCTTCTTCAGCTTTATGATTATTATTGATATAAGCTATATCTCTAGTGTTTTTTTGAACAGCAATGGCAGCAAAAAGACTCAATGTAAACGACATTCCGTAAAATCCTTTTTCGCTTAATTCTAAATCAGCATTCCAAAGTCCGACGACCAAAAGTACAATAGCAATAATTGATGTAAACCAGCTAATGCTGTAATAAATGTCTGTTACTTGAAGTCCTTCAAGTTTATCTCTAACAGATTTCTGTACTGAAATTACAGAAAACAAGCCAAAGAGTAAAATAGTAAAATAATATCCTTTTTCGTTTAGCATCATATTAGCATTCCATAAACCAATACAGTAAGATAACATTCCTATAAATAAAGCAGACCATGAAGCACCAACAAATGCAGGTGTTGGTTTTTGATTGTACATGTCTGTAGTTTTTGATTGATTTTTTTCATTCTCTTTTAAAGATACAGTGGTTTGATACTTCATAATCTAATGTTTTTAATGATTACTGTACAAAAGTGCTTTGGAATCTGTTAGTAGCAAAACAAAAAAAATTATATTACTGACGATATATTATAACTTCATATAACATTTTATATTTAATTTTATACTATCACACAAAAAAAATATGACGATTAAATGACAGATTTAAATACAATAGTTTCTACATTTTCTTCAGAAGAACAGGTACAATTTATAACCTATCTAGAAAGAAAGAATAAACGAAACGACACAAAAAACATTCAACTTTTTAAGTTATTGGTAAAAAATGAGTTAGATTCAAAAGCACTCTGTAAAGCGATTTATAAAAGCGACAACAAAGTTGCATATCATGCGCTTAGAAAGCGTTTGTACCAATCTCTAATTGATTTTATTGCCAACACCAATCTTGAAGGTGAAAACTCTGTTGATATTCAAATTATCAAGTATATTCTGACATCTAGGACTTTTTTAACCAAAAAACAACCTAAAGTTGCTTATGCACTTTTAGACAAAGCTGAAGTCTTAGCTCAAGAACATTCGCTCTTTCCAATATTAAACGAAATCTACCACACCAAAATACAGTATGCTTACTTAAATCCGTCAGTAAATCTTGAATCTCTCATTGTAAAATTTAAAGTCAATCAAAACAATCTTTTTCAAGAAGAAGAACTGAATATGGTTTATGCTAAAATCAGACAAACATTATCAGACATTAGTTATAAAGGGAAAGTTTTAGATTTTCAAAATATCTTAAACAACACTCTTGCCGAACACAATATAGATATTAATGACTCTATGTCTTTTAAATCGCTGTATCAATTAATGTCTATTGTAAGCATTTCAGCTTTTGTAACTAAAGATTATTTAAATATTGAGCCATTTCTGCTGGAAACTTATTCGAAAATAAAGCGTCATAAACTAAAAGATCGACAACTCTATTATCACATTCAGATTGTATATATGATCGCAAACACTTTATTTAGAAATAAAAAATTCGATGCTTCATTAGCGTATTTAACACAAATGAAAACATTAATGGAAAGTCAACGAAAAAAGCATTACAAAACGTTTGAGCGAAAACACATCTTGCTTGAGTCACTCAACTTAAACTACTCAAACCATAAAGCAGAGGCTATCAAGCTTCTTGAACCTTATAAAACATCTAATCATCCAGACAAAGAAGCTGTTTTAGACATTCAGCTAAGTTTAATTATGATTTACATTCAAGATGCCAAATTTAAAGAAGCATTACATATACTTTCAAAATTCTATCATACAGATAAGTATTACATTGAAAAAGCTGGAAAAGAATGGGTTCTCAAAAAGAATTTAATTGAAATCATTCTACACATAGAATTAAATAATATTGACCTTGTTGAATCTAGATTGTTAAGTTTTAAACGTCATTATAATAACTATCTAAAACTAATTGGCCAAGAACGCGTAATTACATATTTAAAGTTTGTAACCGATTATTACAAACACCCAGAAACAGTAACTTCTGAAACCTTTAAACATAAAGTAGAAGCTTCTTTTAATTGGGTTGAAGCTGAGCAAGAAGATATTTTTGTCATGAGTTTTTTTGCTTGGCTTAAAAGTAAAATGGAAAGAAAATCTTTATATAAAACAACTTTAGAGCTTGTTAAAATTGCTCAAAAAAGTTAAACAGACGTTAAAACAAATTAATGATTAAACTTTCTAAAGCCTTCAAAGTCTTATCTATATAACATAAAACATTTTACGATGAGAAAACTAATTTTAATTGCTATTGCGGTATTAACATTACCTGCAATAGCTCAAGAACGCAAACAAGACAAGAAAAGAGTTCACAAAAAAGAAGCACTACTTAAAGATATAACTCCTGAGGAAGCAGCAGCTTTAAAGGTTAAGCAAATGACATTACATCTTGATCTTACCGAAGCACAACAACAAAAAATTAAACCATTGCTTTTGGAAGAAGCTAAGCTAAAACAACAAAAAAGGGATGCTAGAAAAGCAACAGTGAAAGAAAATCAAGTGAAAGAAAAACCATCAAAAGACGAGCATTTAGCGATGATTAATGAAAGACTTGATCGTCAAATTGCTATGAAACAAAAAATGAAAACTATTTTAAATGCAGAGCAATATAAAAAATGGGAAAATACTCTTGCCAAAAAAGGCAAACGGAAGCAAAAAAAACTTCATAAAAACACTTCTACTAAGAAACAGTAATATGATTGATTGACTTGCTTTAAAAGCATTGATTTTATTATCAATGCTTTTTATTTGTCATATTAAACTAAAAATTATTAACTTAGTGTCTTAATTTTCTACCAAAAAAATCAGAAAGATGAAAAAATTAATAACACTGTGCTTTTTTGCTTTTGCACTTTTATTTAGCACTCAAAGCTTTGACGCTCAAAACAAAAAGGCTAATGCTGTAGCAAATGAAAAAGCTAAAGAGATGGGACAAACTCTTAAATTATACAAAGACCAAGTAGAAGAAGTATATCAAGCTTACAAAGTATACGAAACCTCTTATCAAGCTTTAAGTAAAAATGAGGACGCAAACCAAATTGAGATTAAAAAAATGAATATTGCTTTAGACAACAAGTTAAAAGAAATTCTTAATGATGAGCAATTTGAAAAATATATAAGTGTTTATAGAGCAAATTAATGTTTTTAATAAAGGCTATAAATAAAAAAACCTACTTATAATAAGTAGGTTTTTTTATATACAACTAAATTTACAAGGTATTCTAAACACCTTTCAATTTAAGATAAAACATTTTTAATTCGCTTAATAGCTTCAATAATTTGTTTTTGAGAAGCGGCATAAGATATTCTTATACAATTAGGATTTCCGAAAGCTTCACCAGTAACAGTTGCAACATTAGCATGTTCTAATAAAAATAATGATAACTCTGTTGCATTATTTATAGTGACACCTTGAATTGTTTTTCCAAAATAATAAGACACATCAGGAAACACATAAAATGCACCTTCAGGTTCATTAGTTTTGAATCCAACAACATCATTAAGTAATTCTAAAATTAATTGACGTCTTACTTTAAATTCATCAATCATAAACTGAACACGAGAAGGCGGTTCGTTTAAAGCAGTAATCACTGCGCGTTGTGCAATACAATTAGCTCCACTGGTTACTTGACCTTGCATCTTATTACAAGCACGAGCAATTTCAGTAGGAGCTCCAATATATCCAATTCTCCAACCAGTCATCGCAAATGCTTTAGAAACACCATTAACCGTAACTGTTCTATTATACATATCATCAAACTGTGCCATACTTGCGTGATCACCTACAAAATTGATATGCTCATAAATTTCATCAGAAACTACAATGATGTTTGGATACTTTTGCAATACATCTGCTAAAGCTCTAAGTTCTTGTTTACTATATACAGAGCCACTTGGATTGCAAGGAGAACTATACCAAATCATTTTTGTTTTAGGAGTAATTGCAGCTTCTAATTGTTGAGGTGTTAATTTAAAATCGTTTTCTATTGAAGTTGCAACTTCAACAGGAACACCTCCATTTAGCTTAACAATATCACTATAACTCACCCAATACGGACAAGGCAAAATTACTTCGTCTCCTACATTTAAAATTACTGCAGCTACATTAGCTAAAGCTTGTTTTGCTCCAGTAGACACTACAAGTTGTGATAAAGTATAGTCGAGTTGATTATCTCTTCTAAATTTGGTAATGATAGCTTCTTTTAATTCAACATAACCATCAACAGGAGTGTAAGAATTATAATTATCATCAATAGCTTGCTTAGCAGCTTCTTTAATAAACTCAGGTGTATTAAAATCTGGTTCTCCTAGACTTAAACCTATAATATCTTTTCCTTCAGCTTTTAATTCTCTAGCTTTAGCTGCCATAGCTAAAGTTGCAGACGTAGACATGTTTAAAACTCTATCTGAAAGTAGACTCATTTTGATTAGTTCTTTAGGCAGGAATTTAATTAAGCTAGACTAGGTTTTCTTCCTAATTCTTTTAATTGCTTGTAATGTTCGTGTATAGCTGTCCAAATAGAATTGTATTCGTTGTATGGCAAACTAAATTCTTGAGCAGTTTCTCTTACAATTTTAGCAATATGCTTATAATGCACATGACTAATATTTGAAAACAGGTGATGCTCAACCTGTCTGTTTAATCCACCAGTATAAAATTCTACAATCCAACTTTTAGGAGAAAAATTAGATGTTGTAAATAGTTGATGAATTGCCCAAGTATTTTTCATATTTCCATTTTCGTCTGGTAAAGGCATTTCTGTATTAGGCATTACATGTGCTAATTGAAAAATAACACTTAGAATAATTCCAGCTGTATAATGCATAATTAAAAAGCCTATTAAAACTTGCCACCAAGTATAGCCCAAAGCTATTGGTAAGACAACCCAAATAGAATAATACAATATTTTACCAATAATCAATTTCGTCCATTGTGTAGCTGGATTAGGAAAATCACCATACGATAATTTTCTTTTTAGATACACATAGGTTTGTTTAAAATCTGTTGTAATCGCCCAATTTACAGTTAACAAACCATATAAAAAGAACGCATAATATTTTTGATATTGATGTATTTTCAACCATTTAGAATGCTTAGAAAAGCGAATAATTCTACCAGCATCTATATCTTCATCGTGTCCTTGAATATTAGTATAGGTATGATGTAGCACATTATGTTGTACTTTCCAGTTATAATCGTTTCCAGCTAATATATGTATACTGCTTCCCATAAGTTTATTAACCCATTTTTTACTAGAAAAAGAGCCATGATTAGCATCATGCATCACATTCATTCCTACTCCAGCCATTCCAACTCCAATAACCATCATACATATAACTTGTAACCAAGTTGGCAAATCAACAGTAAGCAATAGTATTAATGGTCCAAGCAATAACGTAAACATTATTATTGCTTTAGTATACAGCTTCCAGTTTCCTGTTTTCTTAATATTATTTTCTTTAAAATATTGATTAACGCGTTTGTTTAAAGTTCTAAAAAACTTTGCAGAGTCTGTTCTTGAGAAAGTTAGCGCTTGCTTAGCCATAGTATTGTTTTTTTTAGTACTAACGTAAATTTGTACGCCTTCGTATAATGTCGCAAATATATATAATTAATGCTCTGCAAATGCTAAGAATATCGTAAAAATATACACATAAAAATGCATACTTTTGTTGAAAATTATTACGATGCAGCTTATAAAAAATTATTTTCCAGATTTAACAGATACTCAAATTCAACAATTTGAACATTTAGAAGCATTATACAAAGATTGGAATTTAAAGATCAATGTCGTCTCTCGAAAAGACATTGACGAACTATACTTACGTCATGTATTACATTCATTGGGTATAGCAAAAGTTATGTCGTTTATACCAAACTCTAAGGTTTTAGATGTAGGCACTGGAGGTGGTTTTCCTGGAATTCCTTTAGCGATTTTATTTCCAGAGACACAGTTTCATTTGGTTGATAGTATTGCAAAAAAAATAAAAGTAGTTAATGAAGTTGTAGAAGGGTTAAGCTTAACCAATGTAAAAACCTCACATGATCGTGTTGAAAATATTTCAGATCAATTTGATTTTATTGTAAGCCGAGCTGTTGCAGCAATGCCTACATTTGTTCATTGGGTGAAAGGAAAAATTGCTAAACAACAAAATCATGAATTAAAAAACGGAATTCTCTATTTGAAAGGAGGCGATTTAACTGAAGAGCTGGAAACTTATAAAACCGCTACAATTTATAATTTAAGCGATTATTATAGTGAAGCATTTTTTGATACTAAAAAAGTTGTGCATTTACCACTAAAATACAGAGGACAAAACTCATTATAAATTAAAAAAACCGTTTAATTTATGTAAATCAAACGGTTTTTATATCACAAAAAAGATTATCTATTCTTTGACAATCCTTTTAGTAATTAAATTTCCCTCAGCATTTACAAACTGTACAATATAAGATTGAGATGCTAAATCTGAAACGTCAATCTTAACTTCACCAGATTCAATTGCAACTTGCTTTACTCGTTTTCCCAATAAATTATAAAAAGTAGCTGTTAAATTTTCGTTAGAAAGAACGGTTAACTCATTGCTTGCTACAGTAGGGAAAATTTCAATTTTAGACAATTCAGATTCTTCTACACTTAAATTTTCATCATAATTGTATGTTACTGACAATGGAGTTCCTATTTCATTACCACCAGCATCAAATGCTTGGAATCTAAATGTCCAAGACATTGCAGGTGAACCTAATGCATTTTGATTCCAAAAATTATTACCTGCAACATTTGTAGCACCTGGAGCTATCATAGCTGCATTGCTTGGATACCCACTACCTAAAGTCACACTATTTAAGCATACACCTGCAAAACAAAGTTGAAAGTCTGAACCATCTGTATTGTTTAAATTATCTACAAAAATTCTCATGTAAATATCTTGAGAAGACGTATTAGTTACTTTAAATTTCCAATTACATGGCTCAGGATAACCGCAACCTGCTTCAGTGAAATTTAAAATTTGTCCATCAGAAACAAGATTATCTGTGCTTGTTTCTCTCACTTCAAATTGTGCAAAAGACACAAATGAAGCGAATATAAATGATAAAATAAGTAGTTTTCTTTTCATAATATTTATTTTTTTAAGCTTTATAATGCTGAAAATAATTCAGCTAACTATCAAATATACAAATTTATCAGTTAAGGGAAGTGTTTTAACAAACACTTCCCTTAACAAAATAATAAATTAGATTAGATTAGTTTTTAATGAATTTTGTATTGAATGTTCCTTTTTTACTAGACACATTTAAGATGTAGTTACCTTCAGTTAATGTGGAAACAGGAATTTCAATATTTTGAACTCCAAATACATCATTTACATTTTTGCTAAGTACAGTTCTACCTAACATATCAATAATATTAATACTGTAATCACCTTCGCCAGATTCAAAAGAAATATTTAGCACATCATTTGCAGGATTAGGAAACACTTTCATACCAGCAATAGAAAACTCTCTAATGCTTAATGCCTCATCAACCGAACGTTGAACACCACTAATAATAGAACCATCTGCTTGATCTATTAACACCACAATAATGTGCATATTTTCTTGAGCACTAGTAGCAGGAATATTATACGTAAAGTCATAACTAGCTGTATCACCATTATTTATAACAGCAGGAACAGAATTAGGTTGACCATTAAATCCACCCAAAAGAGCTCTACCAACATGATTATACACCATTTGAGAGGCAGGAACTGGATCTGGTAAATTTTCATAACCTCCCATTGGACCATTAGCACCACCTGCGAAATAATTTACTTGAGCATATCCTCCAGATGTTCCTGTCACATTGTCTTCAGTCATTATAACACCTAATCTAAAGTTTGCTGCTGAAAATCTTGTATAAAATGTAGCTTGTGCGTTAATTGTTAGCGTATTACCAACAAGATTTGCACTTGCATTTAAACCAAACGGAACAACCTCTGTAATTTGCTCATCATAAGCTATTTGTAATGGATTTTGCATAGGAACACCAGAAATTACGTCCTTACGACCAACTACAGCAGCCGGATAACCACCAATAAGAGTGCCTATTGAAGAATCATGCTCTGCAACTACCATTGGATCAGAGTTATGTACTGCTACTCCAATCACAGTATTAGGATAAGTACTTGTCATATAATCTAATGCTTCTGCTCCTCCTGGACACCATCCACACCAAGTTCCAGTAGCTTCTTCTATAAGAACAGCCTTAATACCAGATTGACTCATGGTGTTAAATTTTGTATCCATACTATTATCAGATGGGCTTTCATCTGCAGTACCATTAACAGCAGAAACTGTTACAGTAATATCTTTTTCTTCAACAGTAGTATAACTTACCATCATTGGGTGATCAACAGTTACTGTAGCACCTGGAGCAATATTAGCAGGAATTGTAGCAACATGATCCATACCATCATTCCAATTAACATCTAAAGAAGTTATTGTTAAACTTCCATTATTTCTAACATCTAAAGATAATTGATTATTTGTTGAGACCAAAGAGTATCTTGGTAAGCTAACAGACTCAACAATAGCATCTGTATCAACAGGGATTCTAACAACAACATCATCAATATTTATACGGAATTGATCTGAAACATTGTGATGTCTAAATCCAACATAAATAGTTTGTCCATTAAAAGAAGACACATCCAAACTTCTATTCATATATCCAGCAGAAGTTCCTACTAATTCATTAAAATTAGTTGAAGACCCAGTCAATGAAGCCACATCAGATGCAGTAGCAACATATACTGTATAATTTTCTTGTGCCCAAGCTTGGTCTTGAGCATAAACCTTCCATTCAAGGACTGTGCTTCCTGAAGCACTTGATAAATCAATAGCTGGAGATATCATCCAGTTATCTGGATTTAAAGGACTTCCTGCCCAAGAAGCTGAAGTAGCGTGTTCTTCTTGCACTCCATCATCTAAATCAACATTATACCAATCATTCCCATCAGAATCTGAATCAACCAGTGTCCAGTTGTCTAAGTTTCCAGAAGAAAAATCATCGGTAAAAAATGTTTGTGCCGTAGAAATTTGCGCTGAAGCAAACAATAACACAGCCAAAAAAGTAATTTTTTTCATAGTTTTAATTATTTTAGATTAATAGGAAAGCATCAAATATAATGTTTTCTTTAAAAAAAATTTAAAAAAAGCATAACATATTTGATATATACATTATTATTAACCTAAAAAAATAGTAATTACTTAAAACGCTACAGTTAGATTTGCACTTATTCCTGTATTTTCTGGAACAAATCTGCAAACTCCTCCAATACAAATTAAGCCTCCACGTTGTCTTCCATAGTTTAATGCAAATCTAGTATTACCTTTACTATAGCTACCTCCAAAACTGTAATAGTGTATTTCATTTAAACCTCCATAATTCCATGAGTCCGCAGCATAAACAGCTAAACGAGTTGAAAAGTTGTATTCTAAAACTCCAGCTGCCCAGTTTTTTCTATCTTCATCTGTCCATAAATGTTGTCCTACAATTCGAAGTGCTTTACCATTTTCAAATTTACGAGTCGCTTCTAACACTGCAATATTTGCTATAACTCTAGAATTTCCTAAAGGTCCACCTTCAAAAACACCTTTATCTATAAGTACATTTTGATAGGTTAACACCGAACTCCATTTTTTAGACCAACGCTTTTTCACTTCAAGACTAAAATCTCTAAAAAGCTGTCTTCCAGAACCTATAAACTTTGCTTTATACCATTTATTTTCAATATGGTATTCGGCATCTAATCCGCCCCAATATGAAAAGTTTGCAGCTAATTTTGTTCCGTATTTTCCTCCTAAAGCAGAACCTTTTTTGAAAGAATAGTATAAATCTACCTGAGCACCAACTTCACCAGCTCGTTGATCAAATGACTCAATAATTAGTCTTGGTTGAGGATTATAAACATAAATATTAGTTAATAAATAATCTTGTTGCTTTGTTAATCCTGGAACATAGTTAATAACTTGCTGATTAAACACATTGCCTTCTGCAAAACGGTCTGCAAAAAAGCTAAAATTCTCTAAACGTCTAAAAGTTGCATTAACACCTAAGCCCTTTTTTGCAAATCCAGCATTAACCAAAAGCGCTGTACCATCATACAATTTATTTGAAGACAATTGTCCTTCATTAACAATTACATCAGGATCTTTAGTAATGGCTTCAACTCCTGCATAGAAATTTTCATATACAAAATCTAGCCGTCCACCATAAGCTCCAACAGTACTTGGAAGCGCTTCATTACCATTAGTATCTTGGTATCTAGCCACATAACTTGCTCCAAATTGAATATCTATGCCTTCAATATTTAAAGCATTGCTTACATTTAAATCTGCATCAAACCCTTGAATGGTTCCTTCAGATTCTTCAAAAGCATTTCTTTGGCGACCAAACACCGCTTTTAATGTTAAATCTTCAGTAGCACGAAACTTTATATTAACACCTTTCATAGCATTATTAAGTCCTAATTGTCGATCTTCCCATGAACGTAAAATAAGTCCGCTTCCAAATTGCTCATAGAAAAATCCTCCTGTTACATCTAAGCTTTTGTCCTTATAATTAACATAATATGTACCAATATCATTTTGACCATCATAAATTGGCGAATATCCTAACATTGCTGAAGGTAAGTACGATTCATACTGTAATCCTGCCGTAAATTTTCCTAAATTATAATTTAATAAGATATAATTGTTGGCTCTAAATTGATCTTCAGGCGCTAAAAAATTTATACCATCATCAGTTATAAGTCTTTGCATATTAGACTCTAATCCACCATAAAAGCTACCATTTTCTTGGGCTGAACTATGGAAAATACTGAATAAGAGTATGGCTAGAAAAAATAGTTTTTTCATGATTAGTTAGTTGTTAGGATGTTAATTGTGATTAGGAGGTTTTATTGAGATAATTCTTTTATTTTTTCATATAATTCTAGCTCTGCACCTGGACTATATCCAGAATGCTCATAAACAATTTTATTGTCTTTTACTAGAACAGTCAATGGAATACTCGCAGCATTTAACGCGCGCTTTAAATCATTGTTTTTATCAAGTAGTACTTTATAATCCCAATCTTTTCCATTTACCAATGACTTTACTCGACCTACAGTTCTACTATCATCAACAGAAACAGCAATAAGTTCTACATTAGTTTCATCTTGCCAATCTACATATACTTCATTAATAGCATCTAATTCTTTAAGACAAGGCACACACCACGTTGCCCATAACGAAACAATTGTAATACCATCTTTATTGGTTTCATTTTTTAGGTTAACAGATTTCCCGTCAATAGACGTTAAATCTACATTAGGAAGGTCTTGCTGAGCATAAGACGACAAACTCAACGAAAATAGTGTGAGGAATAAAATAAAGTTTTTCATTTTTGTTTTTGTTTAAGTGACAATATTACTTATTTTTTTCTAAAAGCAACTTACTAATAAAAAATAATTACTTTAGCAAAAAAATTCGTTATTATGATTACAAAAAGAATACCAAAAATTTTTTATGCCTTTTCGATTTTACTTATTGTTGCCTGTAGTAAAACAGAAGACAATGTTCCATTAACAACTCCAACAGCTCAAATCTCTGTTGACAAGCTGGTTAGAAAAGCCTCATTAAGAAACCAAGACATTCCTTTTAAAATAATAAATGACGAAGGCGAAGACGTAACTGCCTTAGCAACATTTTATGTAGATGACGTTGCCATTGAAGGACAATCGTTCTCATCGGCTACTATTGGTGAATTTGAAGTTTATGGCGTTTACGAGGAAGATGGTGTAGAAATTACAACAAATACTGAATCCTTTAGCGTTATTATACCAAAGCAAAAAATTGTTGTAGAAGATTACACAGGAACTTGGTGTGGGTTTTGCCCAAGAGTCTCTGGAGCAATTCATGATTTAGAAGCAGAAACAGAAGATATTGCTGTTGTTGCTATTCATGAAACTGCAAATAGCTTTCCAGATCCAATGCATTTTGACCAAGTTCAAATTTTAAAGGAAGCTTATGATGTTGAAGGATTTCCTGCAGCAAGAATTAACAGATCAATTGATTGGCCTACGCCTCACCCACTAAGCGAAGTAACAAATATAGCTGGTTTAGACACTAATTTGGCAATAGCATTAAATTCTCAGGTTACTGATAACGAATTACTGGTTCAAGTAAATGTTGTTTACGAAGAAGGTTCTGTACAAAATGACAAGTTAGTTGTTTATTTAATTGAAGATGGTGTTATTTATGATCAAGTTAATTATTACAATTATGATGACACTAGTGAGTTTTACAATTTAGGTGATCCTATCCCTAATTTTGTACACAATGATGTGCTTAGAAATTCATTAACTGGAGTTTTAGGAAATACCATTTCTCAGACTGAAGCTTTAACAGAATACATTACTTCGTTTACAATTGACATTCCATCTGATTATGTTAGAGAAAATTTAAGCATTATAGCAATGGTTGTAGATGAAAACAATACCGCTAAAAATGCGCAATTTGCTCAATTAAATGAAGACAAACCTTATGAATAATAATTTGGTTCGTTTTTAACTCAAACAAAAGAGGTTGGTTTATTAAAATCAACCTCTTTTGTTTCATCTCATAATTTAAAAACACTATTGCATCACAAGTTTGGTTCTATAAATTGAACCTTCTTGAGTTTCTAAATTAAGAATATACATTCCTGATTTTAAACCTAAAGAAATAACCGTTCTACTATTTAGTGTATTAAAGTTTTTACTATAGACTTTCTTTCCTGTCATATCAACTAAAAACAAATTAACATCTTCTAATGAAGTCTTATTCAAAATAACGAGTTCTTTATCAATTGGATTTTTTTCAATTCTAACATCAAACGTATTTTCAAATTCGGAATTAGATAAGGTTTCCGGAATAATTTCATTTAATGCAAAAGTGACATTTGCATTAGTTAATGTTACATGTGGTTCATTATCATTTGGCATATACCAATTCACGAAAGGCGTATCATTTGTTGAAACTCCAGCTAATGACTCAAACCAATTTATTTCACTATTTGTAATCTCAAGAGCCATAGCACTAACGCTTGGAATAAAGTTAAAATGATCTGTATTTAAAGCTCCTAAAAACTCACCTACAAGTCCACCTGTATCTAAATCTGCTGTCAAACCAAGAATATCAAAAAGTCCGCCAGAACCAGCATCAATTCCATCAGAATAATTAAATGCTGCTGAACTCGCATTATTAATTCTATCATTTGCCAATGGAAACCACCACTCAAAATCTAAATGCACTTTGCTCATCTCTATTTCTGTTCCTGCACTTGGCGTAAAGTAAGTTTCTACTTTTAAATCTGCACCAAGCATGATATTTATATCTGCATCTAAAATTTGACTTCCAGGTAATAAATCGCTCGTAGGATTGACATTATCTTGATAACGACTATTATTTCCACTTCCGTTAATTATAGATACATTTCTTGTAAGTTCAGGAAAACCAGATGTGGTTAAATTATTTATTCGAGTATCAAATATTGACTTAAAAGCATGTGGTTGTGGTAATGCCAAAGCACCATTAAAAGTCACACCATCACTGTTTGTAATATGTGATTCAAATTGATCTGTAAGCATTTGTCTCGCTGCAGGAGATTTAAGCATCCCATTAATAATAGGCTGTAATTCTTCAACATTTTGATCTCCTAGAACCCAAAAATCATCTAAACCAAAAGCTAAAAAATTAAATTGATGTTGAAAACCAATTGGCACATTCGCACCATGATGAGGCGAATCAAAAGAAATCCAAAGCCTTGTATCGTGAGCTAAATTTTGATTTTCCATATAATTCAATGCATAACGAGAAATAAGTCCTCCCATACTCGGACCAATAATTACATTTTGTTCATTTCCAACCTTATCATTATTAATCATACTTATCAAATCTACCAGCAACATGGCATTACGTTCAATAAAATCGGCTCCACCATCTACAAGTGCATTATCTTGAGCTCTTGTATATAACGGAAAATTTAAAATCACAACATCAAAACCTTCATCTCTAACAATATCACCTAAATTTGATGTTGTATTGCCATCATTAAAGTTTAGTAAATCATAAATACCAGCAATTGAGCGTCCATCATCTGGATCAAAACCATCTACAAGAATAATAGGTTTATCAAGTACATTATCTGCACTTAAAAATAACTCATATTCACCAGTTCCAGGATATGAAGTCGTTTCTCCATAAACTGATAAATCTGGAGTTATACTAGACGTAAACGTAGTAATAGCATTAGCAGATCGTGAATACATATCTGCATTTGAATATGAAATATCGATTATTGATTTCCTTAAAATCACTTCACCAGTATCTAATGTAATTTTAAATTGTATCTCTTTTTTTCCGTCTTCGGAATAGTCTACAGTAACATTATTATTTAAACTAATTGTTTGAAAATCATTGCCATCATTAAAATCAATTTCAATAGATACAATTGAAGCATTTGAAGTGTTAAAAATGTTTGAAGGCATTACATTATAAGTCACTTGTAACCCTTTATGCTTGGCACGTAATGCTGAAGCGACCATGAGTTGTTGTCTTTCAAAAATAGACGTACCATCATTTATTAAATAGCCTTCTGAATCTCTAGAGACTGAACTATTCTGCAAAGCTTCATCAGAAATTATTTCACAATCAGACAATAAAATTGCTAAAGGAATAACATTCGAAAAGTAACTCTGCTTTTGCTGTTCTTTTAAACTTTGCAATGGTAACATTCGATTTTCTAAATCACCATAAGCAATAGCTTTATAAGCTTGAAAAAACTCAAATACATTAATACTTTTTTCATTATAAGTTTGAATGTCTACAATTGGAGACTTATGAATTAAGACAGAAGTTTCCATCTTAGACGTATCAAATTTAAGAAGCGGATCTTTTTTATTTTGAGCAAAGACTGAAACAGAAAACAGTAATACAAATGCAATGTAATATTTTTTCATGCTGAGGGTGGATTGGTTTCTATAAATATACAAAAATCAAAAAACCCAAAGCAATAAAGCTTTGGGTTCTATTTATTTATATCTCTAAATAGTATTTAACCTAAAAACGGATAACGATAATCTGTTGGTGTAACAAAGGTTTCCTTAATCATTCTTGGAGACACCCAACGCAATAAATTTAAAGCACTACCAGCTTTATCGTTAGTTCCAGAAGCTCTTGCTCCTCCAAATGGTTGCTGACCAACAACTGCTCCTGTTGGCTTATCGTTAATATAAAAATTACCTGCACAATTTTGAAGTGCTTTTGTAGCTTCTTGAACAGCATACCTGTCTTTTGCTAAAACAGCTCCAGTTAAAGCATACTCGCTAGTTTCATCTACTAATTTTAAAGTTTCAGAATAGTCATTTTCATCATACACATATATTGTAATTACTGGTCCAAACAACTCAGTACACATGGTTGTATATTTAGGATTACTAGTTACTATTACAGTAGGCTCAATAAAATACCCTTTGCTTTTATCATAGTTTCCACCAACAATAATCTCTGCATCACTATCAGCTTTGGCCTGATCTATATACTTAGCTAGCTTATCAAATGAACCTTCATGAATTACTGCTGTAATAAAGTTTTCTAAATCGGCAGGAGAACCCATTTTAAAAGACTTCACATCTTCAATCACATAATCTTTAACCTCATCCCAAAGATTTGTTGGAATATAAGCTCTAGATGCTGCACTACACTTCTGCCCTTGAAATTCAAAAGCACCTCTAGAAATTGCTGTAGCGACTTGTTTTGCGTTTGCAGATTTATGTGCGACGATAAAATCCTTTCCTCCTGTTTCTCCTACAATTCTCGGATAGGTTTTATAGTTGTGAATGTTGTTTCCTATTTTTTTCCAAAGTTCTTTAAATATAAATGTAGAACCTGTAAAGTGTAATCCTGAAAAATCTGGACTATCCATAACCGTATCTGTAATCATTACAGGATCTCCAAACACAACATTAATAACACCTGGAGGAACTCCTGCTTCTTCAAAAACATCCATAATCACTTTTGCAGAAAAAATCTGACTATCACTTGGTTTCCAAACCACAACATTTCCCATCATTGCCATACAAGCTGGCAAATTTCCAGAAATGGCTGTAAAATTAAATGGCGTTACAGCATATACAAATCCTTCAAGCGGACGATATTCTAATCTATTCCATGCGTCACTTGTGCTTTCTGGTTGTTCATGATAAATATCTGTCATGAACTGCACATTAAAACGTAAAAAATCTATAAACTCACAAGCTGCATCAATTTCTGCTTGATGCACTGTTTTTGATTGCGCAATCATCGTTGCTGCATTAATTTTTGCTCTATAAGGACCAGCAATTAATTCGGCTGCTTTAAGGAAAATTCCAGCACGTTGCTCCCAAGGTAAATTTGCCCATTCTTCTCTTGCTGCCAACGCTGTAGAAATTGCAGCATCTACATGAGATTTTTCAGCTAAATGATAAGTCCCAACCACATGTTGGTGATCGTGAGGTGCAGACATGGTTTTTGTATTTCCTGTCTGTATATGTTCTCCATTAATGTACAAAGGCACATCTATTTTTGAATTCCACATCTGGTTATATGCCTCTAAAACTGCTTCACGCTCTGGAGAACCTGGAGCATACGATTTAACAGGCTCATTTATAGCTACTGGTACATTGAAAAATCCTTTTCCCATCTTATATTTTATTTAAAAATTGCTTATTGTTTTGAAGTTGCAAAGGTACAATTTTTTAACAACTAATAAATTGAAGCTGTATTAAATGGAAGTTAAAATGATATGCATTTTTTTTGTAAGTTGGTGACTTTAATTTTTACATGAACGACGGAATAATCCTTACACTTGCCTATCCTGAAACCATTGTCTCTCATGCCGAAGAATGGTATTCAAAATTTCTACGATTTCTTCATATTGGAAGCAAAAAACATGTCAGAGCTGGTCATGCGGCTTTAGTTCTTATTGACAAATCTACAGGAGTTTTAGAATATCACGATTTTGGAAGATATATTACTGCTTCACCTCACGGAAGAGTTAGAGGTCGCGAAACCGATTTTGAACTTCATTTCCCTATACAAGCTAAAATTGAAAATGATCGCATAAAAAACCTTGATGATATTCTGAAGTTTTTAGCTACAAATCCAAAACTTACGCATGGTGACGGAAATCTCTATGCTTCAGTGTGTAATGCAATTGACTATAAAAAAGCTAGAGCTCATATCACAGCTCAACAAAATATCGGATTTATAAGGTATGCTGCTTTCATTAAAAACGCTAGTAATTGTGCTCGCTTTGTAACCAATAGTATTATTGCAAGTGTAACTGATTCAAAATTAAAATCTGCATTGATAAAATCGAAACGTTTTACACCAAGTACTATTGGCAATGTAGTTATTGCTGATACCGAAGATGATATTTATTTGGTTTCAGACACTGGAGAAATTTCGGAGTTTACATCGACTGTCAGCAAAGAAAATCGGCGTTTGTTTTTGGACCGCTTAAAAGGCTATAACCCTAGTTTAGTTGGAACTCTAGAACCTAAGCACAACACAACAAAAAGTGAACATGCACAATGGCTTAGTGGTATTGCTGCAGGAGCATGGTTTGAAATTTATCACTTAGGAAGTAAAACTGAATATCGTTTTAGACGTATTTCTCCTTATGGAAATATTGATTGTGATGGCATTTATAAAGTAGACTCTGAAGTATTTGACATATCAACAGCATATGAATTCATACATTATTCAAACTGTAAATTCTTCCATATTGAACAGAAAAATAAAACCTTTAGATTTGAGTTTCAGAAAAAATATAAGGATTAATTAAGAGCAAAAGGCGCACTCAATTTAAACGAAGGAATAATGACTTTAAATTTATTGGTATTTGAAAAATTCACCATATTATAGTGACCTTGCATCGCACCAAAAGGAGAGGTTAACAAACAACCTGAATTATAAGTATGGGATTCACCAGGCTTGATGACTGGCTTTTTCCCAATAACACCTTCACCTTCAATAACCTCAACATTATTTAAAGCATCAAGCACTTTCCAGTATCTTGAATTAAGTTGAACGGAATCTTTACTTTGGTTTTCAATAGTAACTTTATATCCAAACGCAAAATGCACTTTATAATTTTTATAAAATGTGCCTTCGAAAGTCGTTTCGACAGAAATTTTTATACCACATGTTACTTGTTGTACCATTGTAAGATTTAAAATTGAGGATGTAAAAATAGCTAAATTTTGATTTAATATCTGCGTTTTTTTTTAAATTATATAAAAATTTAACATGATACCTACGTTTTTTATATTTCAGTTAAACATTTCTTAACCTACAAAAGCTTCAAGCGTTTTAAAAAACGAAATGATATCATTTTTTTCTACTTGAGTGTTAATGGTTACCAACCTTACAAATGTTTCATTTCTATAGGTTCCGTAGCCAACCATCAATTTTGAATGCTCATACAAGTTAGTGCATAATGTTTTTGCAGAAATACCTTTATAATTAAAACATACTGAAATTGAATCATCAAAACTATACAAGGTATAATCTGAATTTGATTGTATGTAATCTCTAGCAACATCTGCAAGATAAAATTGGTGATTTACAATTTGCTCCAATCCATTAGTGCCAACCGACTTCCATAAAGTCCATAGCTTTAAGGCATCATTACGCCTACCACATTGCAATGAGGTTTTTCCTAAATTAAAAGCATCATCATTGGTTTGATATAAATAATCGGCTTCATTAGAAAACGATTGGTACAAGTTTGCTTTATCTCTAGTAACAATAATGGAGCAACCTAAAGGTGTTCCTAACATCTTGTGTGCATTTAAACTAAACGAATCGGTGAGTTCAATTCCGTTTACTAAGTGTTTATATTTTTTACTAAAAATTACAGAACCACAATAGGCTCCATCTAAATGTAACCAAAGGTTGTAGGCTTGACATACTTTACTAATTTGTTCAACATTATCAAAAGCACCTAAAACTGTGGTTCCTGCAGTTGCATTTACAAAAAATGGTTGAAAGCCTTTTTCTATATCTTGTTCAATTTGAAGTTTTAAATCTTCAACTAACATTTCACCTTTTGCATTGGTTTTTACAGAACGTACTTGATGTCTTCCAATACCAATAAATGAAGCATTTTTAGTAACGGAATAATGTGACGTTTCAGATGTATAAGCAATTAGCTTATTTGATACACCTTCATTTCTAATTGTATTATCAAAAGCATCTCTTGCCATTAACATTGCCATATAGTTACACATAGAACCTCCAGGAGCTATGGTTCCATCACTATCGTCACCATAACCAATGCGTTTACAAATATGTTGCAATATCACTTTTTCTATACCTACTTGAACTCCTGCTACTTTATAAGTATACATACTATTATTTAGCATAACTGCCAGTAAATCGCCTAAAGTTGCTCTAGACATTCGTCCGCCAAACAACTGATTAAAAAACGCTTTAGATGCTGTTTTAGGCGTACTTTTTATGATGTCTTTTAATGTACTCTTAAAGGTTTCATCAATAGTTGGCTCATCTTTAAGTTCTATATCTATTGTTTCGTATAAAACCTTAGTATCAATTGGAATTGCTACAGGTTGACTAACTTCTTCAGACAGTAAAAACTCTGCGAGTTCATTAAACAATTTTAAGTCGTTATGCATATCGTGTTATGATTCTAAAATTTTGGCTTTGTGTAAATTTATTCCTATTTTTTCGGAATATTACAATAATCCTTTTCTAAAATTTATTAGAAGCCTTTTGAAATCTCCAGAAAATATTCAAGAATTAGTACAACAGTTGTCGGACTCTTCTAAAACACATTACAATTCAATCATGAATGGTTTTGATTTTAATACAATAGATTTTAAACCTTTCGAGAGTTGGTCTTCAGAAAAATACACCAGAAATTGCATGTATAGAGATGCGCAATTTGAATTGTTGTTATTATGCTGGGAAGAAGGTCAAGAAACATCTATACACAATCATGATGGTAAAGATTGTTGGGTTTATTTGTTAGAAGGCAAAATGGAAGAAGTGTTTTACACACTAGACATTAACAATACACTCAAAGAAACGCATTTGCAATCTATGACACCTCATCAATCATCGTTTATGAATGACAACATTGGATTTCATAAACTAAGAAATGTATTTAAAGGAAAGTCTATAAGTTTGCATTTATATGCTAAACCCATAGAACAATGTCAATTTTATTGCAAGAATTCAAATCAATTTATAGAAAGAAAATTGAAATACGATACGTTTAATGAATTTGTAATAGAAACAAAGCCAAATGCTATTTAGTTAGAAATCGCTTCAGATGTAGCTTCACCAAAACCAATAAGTGCATCATATCTTGCTCCAAGATCTCTATAATACACAAGCACTTTATAATTGTTTTCAGTTTGCCAAAAGTTGCCACTTATACGTCCTTCATCTAAATTTCCATCAGGATCAACAACAACATATTTGTAGTTGTAAAATCCTTGTTTAAGTTTAAAGATGGCTTCGTAATAGTTTTCATCACTATTATACACCATTCTATTCATATCTTCTAAGGCATAATTATTAAAATTGCCATACACATAAATTTTACTACCATCAGTTAATTTAGGATAAGCTAATGCAAAGTGAGTCATGGTATAATCGGCTTCAATGTTTACATCTTCAACATCAATAGCCGTAATTAAAAAGTTACCATTAATATCTGGATTATAGGTGTATGGTCGCTTTCCACGTTCGGAATTAACAAACAAATAACTATGATAAATCTCTTTTAGATCAACAAACTGAACACCTACATTTGCAGCTCTCACATCTTTTGTTTCAAAAAAACGATATTCATTTCCTCCCCAAAATGCAGTCTCATGAGTATATCGATAGACTAATTCTTTACCTAAGGTATATTGTGGCTTTACATTTTTAATTGCAGTATGCAAATTATTGTTTTGTATGATTAAAGTATTAACCGTTTGTAATGGATTATTAAGGTTTAAACTACTTGAATTTATTGAAATATCAACACTTTGTTTTCCTTCAATATATCTTACATCTCTTGAGCGTTTAACAGCAACTCCAACACCAACTTTTTGCTCATATATCATAAACTTTCTAGAAAAAACTATGTCTCTATCATCGTTAAAAATTGAAATTATATAATTTCCAGACTTAGTTAACGCTCTAGTTTGCGCATTAGGAATTTGCAAGGTGTAATGAGAGTACAATTGATACGCATTATACGAATTACTGTAATCTACAATTCTGAAATCATCAAAACCAACCATATATTCCATTTTTACAAGATTAGATTTCGTCCAATCGTAATTATAATGTTCGATGGTGTAATAAAAATCAGGTTCAGTAGACACCAAAGCATCAAACTCTAAGAGAAAGGGTTCATTTAATCTTAAAATAGGTAATTCGCCTTGTCGTGTATTTCTACTCTTAAAGGTAATTGACTTGATATAATCTGGCGGATTTATTTCTTCCACTTGAGCCATTAAAAACAATGGACAACAAAATAGAAATAAAAAAAGAGTCTTAAATTTCATTAATATTTGATTTTGCATGTAAAGGTAAACAAAATCTATGCCTTTTTTAAGAGTATTCCTAATACTAAACATTTACAAAATCAACATCCTCTAAAAGCACTTAAAACAATTGCAGTTGCAGTTGCTACATTTAAACTTTCGGTTGCTTTTAAATTTCCAAAACGTGGAATTCCAATTTTTTTATTGACTAAATTTTCAATATCAGAAGAGATGCCATTAGCTTCGTTTCCCATAACAATGATACCTTCTTTGGGTAAGTTTTCTGAATAGATATTACTTCCATCCATAAAAGTTCCATAAACTTTTAATGTAGAGTTTTTGAGATAATGCTCTAGATTTGTATACACAACTTGAACACGAGTTAACGAACCCATTGTGGCTTGAACAACTTTTGGATTAAAACAATCTACCGTTTCTAAGCTACAAATAAGAGACTCGATGCCAAACCAATCGCACAATCGTATAATAGTTCCTAAATTTCCAGGATCTCTAACATCATCTAATGCTAAAATTAATGACGCTTTTTTATCAGTTTGCGTTTTAGGCATTTTAAAAATAGCCACTGCAGTATTAGGTGTTTTTAATGCACTAATTTTTTGGAGGTCTTTTATTGAAATTAAGGTTGTTTCAACGTCAAAAACAGCATCAGTAGCATATAATTTATAGAGTTCAAACTCTGAATCTAAAAATTCACGAATCCCTTTTATCCCTTCTACTAAAAAAAGCTGTTCTTTCTGTCTAAACTTTTTTTGACTTAAGGATTTAATTAATTTTATCTCATTTTTTGTGATGCTCAAAATGTAATTACTTTTGTGACTTATATAGATTTTACAAAGTAATACTTTTTTGGTCTATTTTTTGTTATGCTTTAGCACATTAAAACTGTACTTTTGAATGGCAACGTTTTTCTAATTGATTTTTGTTGAAAAAAAACCTCTACTACATATCGTTTTTCATAGTGATCATTTCATTAACAAGCTCGTGTAACGTAATGAAACGCGTTGGCAAAAATGAACACTTATTAACCAAAAATACCGTTTTAGTTGATGACAAGAAAGACAACTCTGAAACTGTTAGTAATCTTATCTACCAAAAAACAAATGGAAAATTATTAGGTGTTCCGCTTCGGCTACACATCTTTAATTTAGCAAGACCAAACATCGACTCTATTTTAAATGAAAAATACAGAAATCCTGAAAATCCTAGAACTGGACAAAAAAAACTACTCTCTTTAAAACAATATGAAGCTCTAATAAGCTCTAAAAAAGGATTTAACAAATGGCTAAAAAAAACAGGAGAAGCTCCAGCAATATTTAGTGAAGTTAAAGCAAAAAAGACTACTGTTGGACTAAAAAAATATTTTTACAGTAAAGGTTGGTTTAATGTAGACACATCATACGAGGTTGAAAAAGACAGCACACAAAAAGCCAGTGTTACGTATAAAGTTGTAAAAGGAAATCCATTTTTCTTAGACTCCATTACAACTAATATTGCATCTCCTGTAATTGACTCTTTGTATCGTTCTAAATTAAAAAAACGTTCATTACTTAAAAAAGGAGATCAATTTGACGGATTAAACTATACTAATGAACGAAACCGACTTACCTCAGAGTTAAGAAATTCTGGACTATTTCACTTCGGACAAGATTATATACACTTTGACATAGATACTATATTACCTGGAGATTATGTAAATACCGAAATTATAATTGAAGACAGAGCAATCCGTTCTGAAGACTCGATCTCTCGTGCTCCTTTCAAAATCTACAAAATAAAAGATGTAAATATTTATAGTGATTACAGGTACGAAAACAGAAATAAACCCATTACAGATTCTGTGCAATATAAAGGCTACAACTTATATAGTTATGATAAATTAAAATACAGACCAAAAGCATTAACCGATGCTATTTTTATAACAAAAGATCGAATATTTAGAGATCTCGACAGAACTAGAACTTACAGGTATTTAAGCGAACTTAAAGCATTTAACTACCCAAATATTGAATACATTGAAAATGAGCAAGACACCACTTTAACTGCTAATATCTATTTATCACCTAAGAAAAAATATAACTTAGGTTATGACTTAGATGTCACTCAAAGCAATATTCAAACTATTGGATTTTCATTTAGTACTGGACTTGTAATTAGAAATGTGTTTAGAGGTGCAGAAACTCTTGAAATATCTGGTTTAGGAGCTATTGGTGCTTCTAGAGATGCTTCAGATAGTAAAGACCAATTTTTTGACATCAACGAGTATGGTGGAAATTTAAGACTTAGTATTCCTAGACTATTTTTTCCTTTCAATACAGAAAAAATCATTCCTAAATACATGTCACCAAGCACACGAATTAGTATTGGCGCAACTAGCCAACGAAATATTGGTTTAGACAAGCAAACCTTTACAGGAGCCTTTAATTACAATTGGTTTCCTTCAAAAAAAGTGACTAATAATGTTGATTTGCTTAATGTGCAGTTTGTTAAAAACTTAAACACTAGCAATTATTTTGGCGTTTATCAAAACTCTTATGATCGATTAAACCAAATTGCTAAAAACATCAACTATATAAACAGCAGTAATGATTTATCAATCCCACAAGGCACAGATAATTTTATTGATGATGTACTTAATAACAATACCATTTTGAATCCTGATGACGATAGTTACGAAGATATTAATAACATCTCCCAACGTAAAGATCGACTTACAGCAGACAACCTCATTTTTTCATCAAGTTTTAATTATGTTAAAGACCGAAGAGAAAACCTTTTTGATAACGACTTTACTATTTTTAGACTTAGAATTAAAGCTGCTGGAAACCTACTAACAAACCTATCTAAGGTTATTAACTTAAATAAAAATAGCGACAATAAATATGAGCTATTTGGTGTTCCGTTTTCACAATTTATAAAAACCGAATTAGACTTAGTTAAACATTGGGATTTAGGCAAAAAAAATGTATTAGCTGTTCGAAGTTACTTTGGTATTGCTATTCCATATGGCAACTCCGATAACATTCCATTTGCTGAAAGTTTCTTTGCTGGTGGCCCAAATGATATTAGAGCTTGGACTGCCTATAACCTCGGACCAGGAAGCTCCTTATCTACCAACGAGTTTAATGAAGCAAATATGAAACTTACACTAAGTGCAGAGCAACGATTTAACCTTGTTGGTCGCTTTAATGGCGCTGTTTTTATTGACGCTGGAAATATTTGGAACGTTCTTGATGACGTCGAAGACGAACAAGCAACCTTTGAAGGATTAGATGCTTTAAAAAATATTGCCATCGGTTCTGGATTTGGACTTCGTTATGATTTTAGCTTCTTTGTATTGCGTCTCGACGTTGGGTTTAAAACCTACGATCCTTCAAGACCAATTGGCACACGATGGTTTAAAAATTATAATTTTGGAAATGCTGTTTACAATATAGGAATCAACTATCCTTTTTAATTATTCTATTTCTACAATCCTATTTCTAAAGTTATTACTAATCTAGCCTTAAAACACCTCTTATGATATCCAAAAATTATGTATTTTTGAATCTTAATTTTCAACTTAAATAATCATACAATGAGTCACAATATAAAAGGTGGAGTTGCAACAGGTAGAGAAGTTCAAGAAATATTCAAACTAGCAAAAGACAAAGGGTTTGCTTTACCTGCAGTTAATGTTATAGGGTCTAGCTCTATAAATGGTGTATTAGAAACTGCCAAAGCATTAAATGCGCCAGTTATTATTCAATTTTCTAATGGAGGCGCTCAATTTAATGCAGGAAAAGGATTAAGTAACGACAACCAAAAAGCTGCCATTGCAGGTTCAATTGCAGGCGCAAAACATATTCACCTTATGGCTGAAGCTTATGATGTTCCTGTAATTCTACATACAGATCATTGTGCTAAAAAACTATTGCCTTGGATTGATGGTTTACTTGATGCCAGCGAGCAACATTTTAAAGACACAGGAAAACCTTTATACAGCTCGCACATGATTGATTTATCTGAAGAACCTATCGAAGAAAACATCGAAATCTGTAAATCATACCTTGAACGTATGAGCAAAATGGGAATGACTCTAGAAATCGAATTAGGAATCACAGGTGGAGAAGAAGATGGAGTTGACAATACAGATGTTGACGATTCAAAATTATATACACAACCCGAAGAAGTCGCTTATGCTTACGAAGAGTTAAGCAAAGTTAGTGACCAATTTACCATCGCAGCTGCTTTCGGTAATGTTCATGGTGTTTACAAACCAGGTAATGTAAAACTCACACCTAAAATCTTAAAAAATTCGCAAGAATTCCTATCAAAAAAACACAACCTACCACACAATCATATCGATTTTGTATTCCATGGTGGTTCTGGTTCAACTGTCGAAGAAATCAGAGAAGCCATAGGCTATGGTGTCATCAAAATGAATATTGACACAGACATGCAATACGCCTTTATGAGTGGAGTTCGTGATTACATGAGCGAAAAAGAAGCTTACTTAAAATCTCAAATTGGAAACCCAGATGGTGACGACGTTCCAAACAAAAAACACTATGACCCTAGAGTTTGGTTACGAAAAGGAGAAAACGCATTTGTTGAGCGTCTTAAAAAAGCATTTGAAGATCTCAACAATGTAAATACTTTATAAGTTTTTTTAGGGCGTTACCACAAAATTAAAAAAAGGTTTAATTTTGTAGTCAGGCTTTACGCTGTATCTTTTTATAAAAGGATGCCGCTTCAATCCTTAACGCAATTAAGTGATTGTTATAATAACAATCGTTATTCAAAATTTATAACTTAGTCCTAAACACAGTCAAAGGACTCAAAATCATAAAGCATTATGGCTTGGTTTAAAAGAAAAGATAAAGGAATACAAACAACTACCGAAGAGAAAAAAGACACTCCCAAAGGATTGTGGTATAAATCTCCAACTGGTAAAATTGTAGACACCAAAGAACTAGAACAAAACTATTACGTAAGTCCAGAAGATGGATACCACGTTAGAATTGGAAGTAAAGAATACTTCGAAATTTTATTCGATGATAATAAATTTAAAGAACTTGATGCCGATTTAACATCAAAAGATCCTCTTAAATTTGAAGACACAAAAAAATATCCAGACCGTTTAAAAGCAGCGCAAGAAAAAACAAATCTTAAAGATGCCGTTCGTACTGCTGTTGGTAAATCTAACGGACAAGATTTAGTTATCGCTTGTATGGATTTTTCATTTATTGGTGGCTCAATGGGAAGTGTCGTTGGTGAAAAAATTGCAAGAGCAGCCGATTACGCCTTAAAGAAAAAAACACCATTCATGATCATCTCTAAATCTGGAGGTGCTCGTATGATGGAAGCCGCTTTATCTTTAATGCAATTGGCAAAAACATCTGTAAAGTTAGCGCAATTAGCAGATGCAGGTATCCCATACATTTCATTATGTACAGACCCAACTACGGGAGGCACAACAGCTTCTTTTGCTATGTTAGGTGACATTAACATTAGTGAACCTGGAGCCTTAATCGGATTTGCAGGACCAAGAGTCGTGAGAGACACCACAGGACAAGAATTACCTGAAGGTTTTCAAACCTCAGAGTTTTTATTAGAACATGGGTTTCTTGATTTTATAACTCATCGTAAAGATTTAAAACAGAAAATCAATTTATATATTGATTTAATAAAAAATCAACCATTAAGAATGTAACAAAAAAAGACCTCATAATTGAGGTCTTTTTTTAATCAAATATTTATTCATAATTTAGTAATCTACAATAAATCAAACCATTAAAACACTAAACCATGAAGCAACAATTACTTTTAATCACTTTATTATCCTCTTGTTTTAGCTTTGCTCAAGCTCCTATTGCCCAGTTTGTAAATACTACTGAAACAGATTATGCTATCATTGACCCTACAAATCCAATTGATGAAAGCGCTAGTGGAGCATCAACAATCTGGAATTACACCTCATTAGTTCAAGCAGGATCAAATACCGATACCAATGCTGCCCCAACTTCTGGAGAACTAAGTGAATACCCAAATACCACAGAAGTTCTCACCATCACAACAGCAGGCACACCTCCTGTTGAAAGCAAATTATTTATTAGAGACAACGCTGGAGAAATTTCAATTACTGGAGCTGCTCAAGGTGGATTACTTACTTTAAACCTATCAAACAATGCTACGCTAGGAACATTCCCTTTAAATTTCAATTTTTTGAACAATGATACTGTGAGTGGTAGCTTTTCAGGTGATGCAAATGGGACTCCTGTTAGCGGAACGTTTTCAGGCGATTTTGACACATCTGTAGATGCTTATGGCACACTTAACTTAAATGATTTTGGATTAGGAGCTTACAATGGAAGTGTGACACGTTTAAAAACCGAACTTAGTATCTCATTAGTAGTTGCTGGTATTTTTAATATCGGAACAGTCGTTCAAACGTCATATTACTATTACGATGACACTGATGGCAATTTAGTGTTTAGAACTTCAACTAATGTCATCGATATTGATGCTTTTGGAACCGTTATCAATGAAACAATTAGGTTATATGAAGCTCAAGATAGAAGTACATTAAATATTAACGACAACTTACTTGCTTCAAATGAAATTAAATTATACCCTAACCCAACAACTAATATTTTAAATATTAAATCGTCAGATAGAACTACAATTACATCTATTCAAATAATTGATTTAAATGGTAGAATTGTATTAAAGAGATCAAACCATTCTGAAAGTATTGATATTTCTCATTTACATTCTGGATTGTATATCGTAAATTTCGAAACCTCTAAAGGCTATATAACCAAACGATTCATCAAGAAATAGTTTTCTTTTTTAAGAATGCAAATTTGTAAATCATTTAAAATTACTATATTTGCCGCTTGAAAGATCGACTTTCAACTTACATAACAATCATTTACAATAATATTAGCATGTATTTAACAAAAGAAGACAAAGAGAAACTCTTTAAAAAGCATGGTAAAAATGCAAAAGACACAGGCTCTGCCGAAGGACAAATTGCATTATTTACAGAACGTATCAACCACTTAACCGAACACTTAAAAAATAATCGTAAAGATTTTAATACTGAGCGTTCGTTAGTAAAACTAGTAGGTAAGCGACGTGCTTTACTAGACTATCTAACTAAGAAAGATATTTTAAGATATCGTGCTATAGTTAAAGAACTAGGATTAAGAAAATAATCACAATATAAGAGGCTTCTAGCCTCTTTTTTGTTTAAAAACAATTTAGTTACATGTCATTACGAGGAGTGTAACGACGTGGCAATCTAAAAAAAGATTACCACATCACGCTAAAAACGTGATTCGTAATAACAAATTGAAGAAGCTTTTACAGTTTTTCATTGGTCACAAACAACTACACAACAACACAACGACCATTGTTTAACACTGTTTTTGGTATGAATTATACCCAAAACAAGAATTAAAATTTTTTATGATTCCAAAAACTTACAAAGAGGTCATTGACCTTGGTGATGGTAGAGAAATTTCTATCGAAACCGGAAAATTAGCAAAACAAGCTCATGGTAGTGTTGTAGTACAATCTGGAAAATGTATGTTATTATGTACAGTAGTTTCCAATTACAAACAAGCAGATGTTGACTTTTTACCACTAACAGTAGATTATCGCGAAAAATTTGCTGCTGCAGGACGTTATCCTGGAGGTTTCTTTAAAAGAGAAGCAAGACCTAGCGATGGCGAAGTCTTAACCATGCGTTTAGTAGATCGCGTTTTACGTCCATTGTTCCCAAAGGATTACCATTCCGAAACTCAAGTAATGATTCAGTTAATGTCTCATGACGAAAACGTAATGCCTGATGCTATGGCAGGATTAGCGGCTTCTGCAGCCATTCAGTTATCCGATTTCCCGTTTGAATGCCCAATCTCTGAAGCTAGAGTTGGACGTATAAATGGTGAATTTATTATCAACCCAACCAGAGCACAATTAGAAGAGTCAGACATCGATATGATGATTGGTGCTTCTGCTGATTCTGTAATGATGGTTGAAGGAGAAATGGATGAAATTTCTGAAGAAGAAATGACCGAAGCTATCAAATTTGCACATGAAGCTATTAAAATACAATGTGCTGCTCAACTTCGTTTAGCTGAAGCTGTAGGTAAAAAAGAAACACGTGAGTACGAGCCAGAAAGATCTGATGAAGATTTAGCTAAAAAGATCCATGATATGGCATACGATAAAGTATATGCTGTAGCAAAAGCAGGTTCTTCTAAAAAAGAACGCGGCATGGCTTTTTCTGAAATTAAAGAAGAAATTATTGCTTCATTTAGTGAAGAGGAAGTTGAAGATTTTGGAGGCTTAATCTCTAAATACTACGCAAAAGCTGAAAAAGCTGCTGTTAGAGATTTAACTTTAAATGAAGGTTTGCGTTTAGATGGTCGTAAAACTGATGAGATTAGACCAATTTGGTGTGAGGTAGATTACTTACCATCAACGCATGGATCATCTATTTTTACACGTGGAGAAACTCAGGCTTTAGCAACTGTAACTTTAGGAACTTCTAGAGAAGCTAATCAAATTGACATGCCATCATATGAAGGTGAAGAGCGTTTCTATTTGCACTATAACTTCCCTCCTTTTTCAACAGGTGAAGCTAGACCAATTCGCGGAACTTCACGTAGAGAAGTTGGACATGGTAATTTAGCGCAACGCGCATTAAAAGGTATGGTCCCTGAAGATTGTCCTTATACAGTTAGAGTTGTATCTGAAGTATTAGAATCTAATGGTTCATCTTCTATGGCAACCGTTTGTTCCGGAACAATGGCACTAATGGATGCTGGTGTTCAATTAAAAAAGCCTGTATCTGGTATCGCAATGGGATTAATTTCTGATGCTGATTCTGGAAAATATGCCGTTTTATCTGATATCTTAGGTGATGAAGATCACTTAGGTGATATGGACTTTAAAGTCACTGGTACAGCAGATGGTATTACTGCTTGCCAAATGGATATTAAAGTTAAAGGATTGTCTTATGAGATTTTAGTAAACGCATTAAAGCAAGCTCGTGATGGTCGCTTACATATTTTAAACAAGTTAACAGATACGATAGAAACTCCTAATGCTCAAGTTAAAGATCATGCGCCAACAATGGTAACTAGACGTATTCCAAATGAATTTATTGGAGCCTTAATTGGACCAGGCGGAAAAGTCATTCAAGAATTACAAAAAGAGACTGAAACCACTATTGTAATTAATGAAGACCCAGTAACCGAAGAAGGTATTGTTGAAATTCTTGGTGTTGGTAACAAAGGTATTGATGCTGTAATAGCAAAAATTGATGCGTTATTATTTAAGCCTGAAGTGGGAAGCATTTACGAAGTAAAAGTGATTAAAATGCTAGACTTTGGTGCTGTAGTAGAATATACTGAAGCTCCAGGAAATGAAGTGTTATTACACGTGTCTGAATTAGCTTGGGAACGTACTGAAAATGTGTCTGATGTAGTAAATATGGGAGATGTATTTGATGTCAAGTACTTCGGAATTGACTCTAGAACACGTAAAGAAAAAGTATCTAGAAAAGCCATTTTACCTAAACCTGAAGGTTGGCAACCAAGACCTCCAAGAGACAACAATAGAAGTCGTGATAATAATGGAAGAGATAATCGCAATAAAGATAATCGTAAACCAGCAGAAAATAAAAAAGGTTAATCTTTTTTTACAATAAAATTGAATGGGCCCATCTTTCTAATCATAGGAATTGATGGGCTTTTTATTATAAAAGTAGCATCCTTCCAAAATCATCAAATTTGCATATGTCTTACATTTTTATTATACTATAAGCTATGATACATTCTGATAAAGAAAAATATAAAGACATTTTAGAAGACTCTGTTGAATATCTCGAACAACATGGGTTTAAAAACATTAAAGCTGACACAGAAGGATATGAGACACCTAAATCCTTTATAAAAAAAGGAAGTAACATTACAATAACTCCAGATATTGTAGGCGAAAAAAATGGTAGAAAGCATTATTTTGATATCAGTTTAAAAAGCGAAAAGCCAAAACTATTAAAATCAAAATGGTTGTTTTTAAACACCTTAACTGCATTAAAATCTCATCATTTTAAATTAATTACAACAAAAGGTCACTACAAATTCACCAATGAAATGATGAATGATATCAACATGAGCAATAAAACTTTAATCAAAATTTAAATTAATTTAATTTTCTTGTAACATTTTTTTTACTAATTACGTATAACCATGTAGTATAGTATAAATACCCAAATTTAAAGAAACACTTAAATGAGACAGCTAAAAATCACGAAGCAAGTTACCAATAGAGAAACTGCATCGTTAGACAAATACTTACAAGAAATTGGAAAAGTTGATTTAATTACTGCAGATGAAGAAGTAGAATTAGCACAACGCATTAAAGCTGGTGACCAAATAGCTTTAGAAAAATTAACTAAAGCAAATTTACGTTTTGTAGTTTCGGTTGCTAAACAATACCAAAATCAAGGGTTAACTTTACCAGATTTAATTAATGAAGGTAATTTAGGATTGATTAAAGCCGCTCAAAGATTTGACGAGACTCGTGGTTTTAAATTTATTTCTTACGCTGTTTGGTGGATACGTCAATCTATTTTACAAGCTTTAGCTGAACAATCTCGTATTGTTCGTTTACCTTTAAATAAGATTGGTTCTATTAACAAAATAAATAAAACCTTCGCTTTCCTTGAACAAAGTCATGAACGTCCTCCAAGCGCTGAAGAAATTGCAAAAGAGTTAGACATGACTATTAATGATGTTAAAGAGTCTATGAAAAACTCTGGTCGTCATGTATCAATGGATGCACCTTTAGTTGAAGGTGAAGATTCTAACCTTTACGATGTACTACGTAGTGGAGAATCACCAAATCCTGATAAAGATTTATTACATGAATCTTTAAGAACAGAAATTGAACGTGCTTTAGAAACTTTAACACCTCGTGAAGCAGATGTAATCCGTTTATATTTTGGTTTAGGAAATCAGCATCCAATGACATTGGAAGAAATTGGAGAAACCTTCGATTTAACTCGTGAGCGCGTTAGACAAATTAAAGAAAAAGCCATTAGACGTTTAAAACATACGTCTAGAAGTAAAATATTAAAAACATATTTAGGTTAGTAATTGTCATTAATTACGACTAAATAACAGTAACAAACAGTTACACATAACTGTTCGTTTTTTGATTGATGAAAGAACCCACGGCTGATTACCGTGGGTTTGTTTTTTTATTATACTTTTGCAAAAAAACATACATATGTCTTCAAAACTAATTGCTCCATCAATCCTAGCCGCAGATTTTGCAAACCTTCAACATGATATAGAAATGGTAAATTCAAGTGATGCAGATTGGTTTCATATTGATATTATGGATGGTGTATTTGTACCAAACATTTCATTCGGCATGCCTGTATTAAAAGCCATTTCAGCACATGCAAAAAAGCTAATTGATGTCCATTTAATGATTGTAGATCCTAACAGATATATTAAAACATTTGCAAACTTAGGAGCCAATGTACTCACAGTACATTACGAAGCATGCACTCATCTTCACAGAACACTACAAGCCATTAAGTCTGAAGGTATGCAAGCTGGTGTTGCTTTAAATCCACATACAAATATTTCTCTTCTAGAAGATACTATTAACGATATTGATTTAGTATGTTTAATGAGTGTAAATCCAGGTTTTGGAGGTCAGAGCTTTATTGAAAATACGTATTCTAAAGTACATCAACTTAAAGCATTGATTGACAAAAAAGGAGCTTCAACAAAAATCGAAATTGATGGAGGCGTTACTAATAAAAATGCTAAACAACTTGTTGATGCTGGAGCAGATATATTGGTTGCTGGCAGTTATGTTTTCAACAGTAATAACCCAACAGAAACGATAAAAGATTTAAAAACTATAGTTAATAGTTAAAAAAAATTAAACGTAAAGTGACGTTAAGCTAACTCTTTACTTCCATAACCGTAACCATAGCCATAATTGTATCCATAACCATAAGATCTACTTGCTCCAACGCCATTAATTACATAAGCCATATTTTTAATCTTTCCTGATTCAAACAAATCTTCAGCAAAATGGAGAATATTTTTCTCAGTAAAATTAGCCCTTGAAATATAAACTGTAACATCGGCTAACTGAGAAATTAACATAGTATCTGTTACTAAAACTGTTGGTGCAGTATCAACTATAACATAATCATATATCTCTTTAGCCTCATCTATTAAAGTCTTAAACCTTCCATTTGTTAATAAACTAGTTGGGTTTGGTGGTATATTACCTGAAAGAAGAATATCATGATTTTCATGTTTCTCAAATCCCTTAATTAGATTAGATTTCCAATGTACGGAACCATCGTGCAAATAATCTGATAATCCAACAGTAGTTTTATCAAATTTAGTGTGCGTATGTATTTGAGGATTACGTAAATCAGCTCCAATCAATAACACTTTTTTATTCATACTTGATAGTGCCAAGGATAAATTGATACTAATAAATGTTTTACCTTCTCCTTTAATTGTTGATGTACAATAAATTACTTTCCCTTTTTCATCATCTTTAACTGGAAGTAAATAATTGACATTAGAACTCAAAATCCTAAACGATTCTGCTAAAACTGTTCTATCATTCGGATCAAGAAACACTGCTTTTTCTTTTCTGCTAATATCTGGTATCTCAGCAATTATTGGTATTCTATTATTAATCTTCATGATATCTTCTTTACCGTGAATTTTAGTATCAAGCATAAAAATTAAATATAAAATTGCAAAAGGTATGAGCAAACCAGCTAAAATAGCAGCAGCATAAGCTACATTTGGTTTTGGAGATATTGGTCCTGAAGAAGACAATGCATAATCAACAACTTTAATTGAAGGCTCTGTAATGGCCAAGTTTATAGCAGCTTCCTCTCTTTTTTGTAATAATAAAAGATACAAGCTTTCTTTAATTTTTTGTTGACGCTCAATAGCTCTTAGCAATTTTTCTTTTTCGGGAATTCGCGAGACTTTACCTATGAATTTTCGATTACGATTTCTTAATTGACTTTGAGACACTTGCAACTGTTGCTGATAAGAATTCAAAGATTTAGTAATATTAGACCTTAAGTCATCTATATGCGATTCCGTAAACTTAACAGTTGGATTATTTTCTCCACCACTTCTAATCAATTTATCCCTTTCTAAAACCGCTAAATTATATTCATCTATTAATGAATTGGTATTATTACTTCCTAATCCAATATTTGCTGGTAGTAATCCACCATCTAAATTAGATTTTATAGCATCTTGAAGCATGTCTACAATAACTATCTGACTTTCAATCTCAAAGACATCCTTATCAGATCGTGAACGCTCTTGCAGTCCTAAAGCTGCATCTGCAGAAAGGTCAACTAAGTCATTATCTTCTTTAAATTCTTTTCCTTCTATTTCAATTGAATCTAACTCTCTTTCAAGAAACACAAAGCGGTCTCCAATAAAATCTAACGTTCTTTGAGATACTAATTGCCTGTCTTTAATCCCATCTCTATTAAACACATCAATAAGCTTATTTAATATACGCTCTGAAAGTAGCTTGCTTTCTCCTTTAACCGTAAGACTTAATAAATGGCTTTGATCTCCAATTGGTTGTGTTAATATACTTGACTTTAATCCAAGTATTGCATTTTGTAGTGGTCGAAACGTAACTATATAGCGTTTGCCATTTGCTTCTTTAAAAGATGCCGTATTATCAATTTTAATTTGAAATGGAAATTCATGATCTACTTCTAAACTATTAAAGTTAGGGATTACTGTAGTTTTATCAGAATTTAAAGGTGTTACTTCAAAATCTTTATCTTTAACATCGATTACATACGACATAGATTTTAAAATACTATCTGGTTCTATTGTTTGTTCAAAATAGAAAGGCAATTCAGCTATTTGTGCCGTTTGTATGGTACCTTCTTCAAAGAATAATGTATTCAATTTTAACTCTTTAGCTACTTCTTCTAAAATGATATAAGAGTTAATAATTTCGATTTCATTTTCTAAATTAATGTTTGAACGCTTAAAAACAAAAGCAGACGTTGGCAACTCTAGTCCGTCAGATTCATCTAAAACCTTAATTTTAGCTACGGTTTCATATACTCTAGGCGCATATCTAATATAGATATATGCACTTAACAATGTTATAATTAAAGCTAAGACAAACCATGGCCATTGCCTTAAATATTTCCTAAACTCTTGCTTTAAGTCTCCTTTATCGTCTTCTAAAACAGCAAACGCATTATTATTCTGAGGTGCATTCATAAAACTAGCGTGTGATTAAAATAATTGTACTTAGGAGTACAGATGTAACACCAAGAAGCGTCCCTATATTACCAATATATCCTGCACTTTTAACCTTAGGATCATTTGGATTTACTATAATTGTGTCATTAGGTTTGATATAAAAAAACTCAGTATTCATAAACTCAGTATTGGTTAAATCGATATGCGTGATCACTTTTACACCATCAACATCTCGTGTTAAAATAACATCCTCTCTTTTTCCATTAATCGTTAAATCTCCAGCATAGCCTAACGCTTGTAAAAGTGTTATGTTCTGTTCAGTAAAATTATAAGTTCCTGGAGACCTTACTTCTCCAAGAATGGTTACTTTAGAATTAATAATACGAACACTAATATTAGGATTATTTAGATGTCCACCAGATGTTAATAGTTCTTTGAGCTTTTCTTCAACCTCATTTGCTGTAAGGTTAATCACCTCTATACTTCCTAATATAGGAAAATTAATTATCCCCTCATTGGACACCAAGTACCCATCTAATTGAAGAAGTAACAAACTATTTTGTTGAATCTGTCCAGCACCACTTTTATTATAAGGTTTCGCTGCTTCAGGCACCAAAGTTTCTACATCTATTCTTAAAATATCATTAGGCTGTATTGTAGTATATTGATAATTAATTTCTCGTTGATTATTCTCATTTGCATCTTGTAAATACAAAATTTGTTTTTTTGTTGCGCAAGATGTCACAAACAATACAAGCAGTAATGCCAAACACTTTAATTTCATAGTTCTATTATTGAGGAAGCAAATATAATCTATTTATAGGAATCATAAAGAAGTGACAAATTGATTTAAGATAAATATCTATTAAACCTTAATACGTTTTTTATTTTTATTCAATAGCCTAATTATTATGAATGGCATACAATACAATATTGAACCATAAATCAATAATAAACCTATTTGTGTATTTAGGTTTAAGTGCAGCATGTTAAATGCAATAATAACAATCAATAAATTGATTAAAACAATTGTAAAAGTCGTTTGAATATGTGAGAATCCTGCGTGAATAAATTTATGATGAATATGGTTTTTATCAGCTTCAAAAGGGCTTTTCTTTAATATAAAGATTCTAATAAAAAATATACGCAGAGTGTCGATAAGCGGAAAAAACAACATTGCAAAAGCTAAAGCTGGAGAAGCTCTAAAGTATTCAGAATCTACATTAGTTTGTGATTGTGAAATAAAACTTATGGTGAAAAATGCTAAAAGAAAGCCAACAATCATAGACCCTGTATCTCCCATAAAGATTTTATTCTTAGAAGAAAAATTTGATTTTAAAAATGCTAGCAATGCACCTATCAAAGCCACTGATATTGTAGCTAAACTCAAGGCTCCAGAATTATAAAAAAGAATGCTAAAGAAAACACAAATCAACAACGCTATACAACCTGCTAATCCATCTACTCCATCAATGAGATTATAAGCATTTATTATTAAAATATAGACAAATAAAGTAAAGCCTATAGACACCCAATAAGGAAGTATATCAACATCAAATATTTTAGAAAACCCTATAATACGTGTATCTGTAAAAACAATTAATAATAATGCCGCAAACAACTGACCTATAAACTTTTTTCTTGCTGACAACACTGTTAAATCGTCTTTAAGCCCAAGAAAGAAAAGAATTGTCAAACCTCCCATAACAAGAAGTAATACTTTAGTATTAAGCATGGCTCCAACAATGGTCATCACCACAACTAAACTCAAAAATATACCAATACCTCCTAAAGTAGGTGTTTTATTAGAATGCATACTTCTACTATCTGGCTCATCCATAAGGTGTTTTTCCTTAGCAACATATAGTATTGTTGGAAACGTTTGATAAGCAATAACAAATGCTAATACAAACGCACAAACGAGCCAAATTAATGGACTGTCTTCCGGATTAAAGTTTTCAAGTAATGTTTTAATCATAAGTAGAATATGATCTCTACAAACATCATATTTTTAATTAATAGCATAGCAAGATACAAATTTAATAACGAATTCATAGAATCTTCGATGTATTGCAGATTAATAATGAAGACTTGTTGAAGAATTAATTATTTTGACAATAGTTCTTTAAAAGTATCTATTATTCTAACAGCTGTTTTCCCATCCCATAACGGAATATCATTACCTTTTTTCCAGTTTCCTGAAAATAAATTATCTAAATATGGCTTTAACCGTTTTGGATTTGTCCCAATTAACTCGTTGGTTCCTAAAGTAATCGTTTCTGGTCGTTCGGTATTATCTCTAAGTGTTAAGCAAGGCACTCGCATCACTGAAGCCTCTTCGGTAATTCCTCCTGAATCTGTAATAACTGCTTTTGCGCGTTGAACCAAATAATTGAACTCTAAGTAACTTAATGGCTCTACTGTATGTAGTCTTGAATGGTTAATATTGAGTCTTTGCAATATTTTGGCTGTTCTAGGATGAACAGGAAATATTAATGGTAAATTTTGTGTATGTGCTATGATTTCATCAATCATATCTTTTAACTGAGATTCTTCATCGACATTTGCTGGTCTATGAAGCGTCATCACTATATATTCCTTTTCTGAAAGATTTAACTCTTTCCATACTTGTGGTTGCTTAAAATTTGGTTGCTGTTTTAAGAGGGTATCTATCATTGTGTTACCAACAAAAAATATCTGATCTTCGGCAACACCACTTTTCTTAAGGTTTTGGTTAGCAGTTTCAGACGTGGTGAAAAAATAATTTGTAATACTGTCTGTTACTAATCGGTTAATTTCTTCGGGCATTGTCCAATCATCGGAACGTATTCCGCCTTCAACATGTGCTACTTTTGTATGTAGTTTTTGAGCTACCAAAGCACAAGCCATAGTTGAAGTTACATCTCCAACTACAAGAACAACATCTGCTGGATTGGCTATGAGTTCTTTTTCAAAGCTTATCATGATATTTGCCGTTTGCTCTGCTTGAGAACCACCACTACACTCAAGATTTACATGAGGTTCTGGGATTTGTAGTTGCTCAAAGAAACTACCAGACATGTTTTTATCGTAGTGTTGCCCAGTATGAACCAATCTGTAATCTATATTAAAGCCTTCTTTTTTAGCGTTTTGAATAGCGTGAATAATTGGCGCAATTTTCATAAAGTTTGGTCTTGCTCCTGCAATGATTGTGATTTTATGCATTGGGTCTTGGTTTCTGTTTTTGAATTGATTTTTTACTTCTCTGATTTTAACATTTGGCTCACCTAAGGATGACCCGCTTATGACCCGCTTATGACCCGAGGATGACCCGCTTATGACCCGAGTATGCCCTTAAGTGTATGTGAGGGTGTTTTTGGCTAAATAGACAAGTAGTTTAGCATTATTAATAATTTTATATTTTGTTTGGTGTTTTTAATATTTCCCTAAGTGCAAGTTTACAAAAAATCTTACTAAATGAATTTGACGTTTAATTCTTGAAGGTTGACTTAGTAACCTATATGTCCATTCCATATTATTTTTAACCCACCATTTTGGAGCTCTTTTGACATTGCCTGTATAAACGTCGAAGCTTCCGCCTAAGCCTTGATACACTGCTTGGTGTGATTTTTGTATTTTCTCCATGAGGTTTTCTTGTTTTGGAGAACCCATTGCTACAAAAACAACATCGGGTTGATGCTTTTTAATATCTTCAATTAGTGCTTGTTCTTCTTCGAGTGTTTTGATGTATCCGTTTCTGAAATTACAAATAGTAATGCCTTTAAATTCGGATTGTAATTTGTTAACCGTTTCTTCAATAATGGCTTGTTTTCCTCCTACTAAGTAAAACGATTTTGTTTTGTAATAATGCTGAACTACATCTAACCAAAGCTCGCAACCTGGTATTTTAACTACATTTTTTGCTCCTTTTTTTTGTAATGCCCAAACCGCTCCAATACCATCTGGATAACCCATATTTCTATTTATGAGTGCTCGACTATCATCGGTTGCATGAAGAATTTTCTCAGCATTAACAGCTACCATAATTTTATGGTTATCGAAGGCATACTGCATTAACTCTTTTCTAGATTTTGGAGCAAAGGTCATGACTCCATTTAATGACTTAGCTTCCATTTGATATAGATTTAGTTTCTAATAAAAAGTGTGCCATAGCATTAAACATAAACGCATTACTCCACCTCATATAGGATATTTTTGAGCTTATTCCTTTTTTTAATTGGTAATAAAAATACCCTTTTTCGTGTTGCATATTATCGATAGTCCAATCTAATACTTTCGATAGCAATACTTCATGAGCTTTAAAAATATCTAACTTAGACAAGGTTACTATAACTTGAGCTGGGCAATGAATATCAATTGGGTAGGTTTTATTATGGTAGTATTTAGGCATTCCGTTGGCTTCAAAAAAATGTTCTAAATAATAATCTACTCCTTTTTTTATATAGCTTTGAAAGCTAGTATCGTTAGTATTTTGCTGATAGGTTTCAATGGCATCTAAATTAAATCCTGTATGAAAGCTGTCTTTCCATGACTGTACAGGAAGCAAACCGTAAATCCATGAGCCATCTTCTTCTTGAAGGTCGCATGCTGCAGTTATGGCTAGTTTAGCCATTTTAGCATGCTCTTCATTTTTTGTGTATTTATATGAATAGCTTAATATTTTAGCACCTAATAAAGAGGCATTAATTACAGTATTGTTGCCATCTTTAATACTGTATGAAAAAATAATACCATTACCATGAGGTGTTCTTGATAAATCGTTAAGCACAAACTCTGCCGCAGACAAAGTTTCGTTTAACACAGCTTCATTTTTTGTGATTTTATAACTTTCTAATAAGGCTTCGACACAAAAACAAGTTGCCACTACTGTTGGTGTATGTTTTTCAAACAAAAATAGACGTCTAGCTTGCCAATCGAAATTATAACCCCAAGCCGAACCTGAATATCCTCTGCTTCTGAGGCTCAATAACAAATTTGTGATGTCTTTAATTTGTTTGAGCAGTTCTTCTTTTGTACCAAAATCTTCACAACCGCTTTCTGCTAATTGGAATAAGCGACAGTAACCTAACAAAAACAACCCTACACCTTTAGCATTGTGTTCTTTAGGTACTACTAACAATTTTCTGAAGTTAATTGGACTTCTTTTAAACCCTTGAATCCATGCTAGTCTAGCTAAGTCCCAATGTTTTAATGGTAAGGCTTGAAATACTTTAGAGTTTAAGCCATCGTAAGGATCCCAACCTTTAAAATTTTCCTTTTCGCAGTAGGCTTTTAGTTTTAAAAAGCTTGAACTGATTTTAGATTTCAATTTGTTGTCCTCCACATTTAATAGATTCTAAAACTTTAAAAGATGCCTTTGTTACAGCCACTACATCTTCAAATGGAATTGGCGACTCACCATTAGATAATAAGCCATTCACGAAAGCATTTACCATTTCTTTTTGACCTTTATTTTGGTTAAGGATTTTAGTTTTATTAGGCTTACCTTTTCCATAAATTCTCAACTCTTTAAAGTCATTTAAAGTCGCTGACATTCCTGCTGAAAACACCTCAACATATTCTTTGGTCATTGCTTTAGATCCATTTGCGTAATAACCAATCACACCTGATGAGCCATTTTCAAATTGTACTAAGATATTTAATGTGTCATTTAATTGATTGGCATCTGGAAGTGCAGAAGCCGATATTTTTGTTGGAAGGCTTCCGTTTAAATGGGTTAGGTAATCAATAAAATGGCACACTTCGCCAAGTACACGTCCTCCACCAATTTCTAAATCTTGAATCCAATTGTCACCAGGAATAGCTCCAGCATTAATTCTATAAATCATGGTCATTGGGTTATTACCAATGGCCTTTTTTAATTTAGTTGTAAGCGGTGAAAATCGTCTATTAAAACCAACCATTACTGCTTTATTAGCTTTTGACTGAAGGTCGATAATAGATTCTAATTCAGATTCTAAAAGACATAAAGGCTTTTCAACAAATACATTTTTATTAGCTTCAAGACTTTTTAATACAAAAGGACCATGTGAATCATGTCGCGTAGCCACAAACACTGTGTTAGTTTTATCGTCTAAAACATCAGCTTCGTTAGTAGCACAAAACTGGAATTTAAACTTTTCGGCCACACGTTTAGATGTTGTTCCTGTATTGGTTAAGACACCTACTCGTCCAACATCGTTCGTTTCTGGAATATTAGGCAATAGATTGCCTTGTGCATAACTTCCTGCTCCAATAAAAGAGATATTTATTTTACCAAGTTGTTCACTTCCGGAAGTCTTTATTTTAGACTTTGAAGCTGTTTTATTTACATCATATTTTAAAGCGATACCTGTAAACGGTTCCGTTTTAGACACCACAAGATCGAAAGCCGCTTTTGCGTTTTCGAAATCGAATTCATGAGTAGTTAGATAATCAATATTAATTCGGTTGGTTGCAATCAAATTTTGAAAAGCTTCCATGTTACGTTTTTCAGTCCAACGCACATAAGGCAATGGATAATCGATTCCTTTTTCTTCGTAGTTTAAGTCGTAACGACCAGGACCATAAGAACAAGCCATTTTTAGCTCTAATTCTTTACGATACCAAAATGGATCACGATCGAAACCAGTAGGAACAGCACCTAGCACAACTACTTTCCCTTTTTTACGAGCAATAGCACCTGCAAAATTAATAGGATCTAGACTAGAAGTTGCTGCTGCAATAATTACGGCATCTGCTCCATAACCGTTAGTTATATTCTGGATTTGTTCCTCAACACCAGCAGCATTACGAGTAAGACCAAGGTCGACCACATTATTATCAACAGCCTGTTTAACTGCTGCTTCAGATACATCTACACCAATTACAGTAACACCAGACGCTTTTAAAATAAGGGCTGCTAATTGACCGAGAAGACCAAGACCAATAATGACACAGGATTCTCCCAATCTCAAATCGGCTTGGCGCACACCTTGCATAGAAATCGCACCTAAAGTATTGTATGCAGCATCTTTAAGATTGGTGTTAGGGTTTAGTTTTACACATAAATTAACAGGCACTGTCACTATTTCGGCATGATTAGCATATCCAGCTCCAGCACAAGCTACTTTATCTCCAACTTCGAACTCAGTAACACCTTCACCTACTTCAATCACTTCGCCAGCAGAGCTATACCCCAAAGGAGAATAAGCATCTAGTTTTTTCATTACAGCTCTGTAGGTTTGAACAGGCCCTTGCTTTTTTAAGGTATCGATAACTTGTTTCACTTGTTGTGGTCGCTCTTTAGCCTTCCCAATTAAGCTTTTACGAGCAGCGACTACAGTTGAGCCTTCAGTTCCTGCACTTATAATAGAATAGTAGTTTTTGACAATGACCATCCCTTTGCCGAGTTGCGGGTAAGGGACCTCTTGAATAATCATGTCTCCTGAACCAAGTTTTTGTGTTAATTGTTGCATTTAAAATTTTATTTTTCTTTAATAAATAAATTAGGTCTTAATAATAACGTGCCAAAGATACCCCAAACTAAGATATTATAATAGTAATATTTTCCTGGCTCAAGTCCTATGCAATCAATCATATACATACCTAGCAGCATAAAGGCAAAAACCCTAATGCTATTATATATTTTAAATACATTACTAATACTTTTTATCATAAATATGATTAAAAAAATCACACCTATAATCCCATTCACCAATAGTATTCTCAAAAACTCGTTGTGAGCTGGTCGGTCTAAGCCATCCCCAAACCATTGATAAAAAAAATTTTGCTCATTTAACCAAAACCTCCAATAATCTTCCCATATATAGCCTCTTCCTGCTAAAGTGTATTTGGCATCTTTTACTTCACCTGTTTGATACCCTACCTCTTTACTAAATAGTTGTTCAATATTACTTGACACTGCATCTCCAAATACAATAACCAAAACTAATATCCCGATAAGCATTGAAAATGATTGTTTGACTCTAGATTTAGAAAACAGTAATAAAAGCATAATCCAAAGGCCCAATATTGCTACAGCTGCTTTACTATAGACGACATAGATGGATACAAAAGCCCCGCCTGCTACTATTAGCATAAAACCATTTAAAAAAACATCCTTAGTTTTAAAAGTTACTTGATACAACAACACTGACAATATCGACATTAAGCCATAAAAACGAACTGGAAAAGCGTCATGATAAAAGCCTACATAACGAACTAAGCCTACAGTTTCTCGTTCTCTAAAAACAATACCCGTTTGTAATTGAAAAATACTGACTAGGATAGGAAACAATCCACAAATCATCATCGCTAATAACAATTGTTTTAGGCGCTTTTGAGTATTAACTAATAATGGTATTAAAATAAAACCTAAATAAACATTAATACATAACATAACACTTTGTGCAAATTCAACAGGCTTAACTGTTATAGCCCAAACAATTCCGAAAGATAAGGCTATGATATAAATGTTAGCAGTTCTTATCCATAATTGAGGTACATTTTTTTTATGATTCAAAACTTGATAAAACAGAACTGGAATCAACACCCCTTGAATAGACGTGACAGACATAGGTCCAAATTTATACTCCCAAAACACATCAACTATAGATTTGGTTGCCACCAACACTAATAAGCAAGCAAACAGCCCTTTTTGGGCTTTAGCAATGATTAAAGCAAGGAATATGACAAATGGAATAAAAATCATGAAACGTTAGTATGTTTTTTGGGCAATGGTCTATAAGGCTTTTCTAATTCCTTTATAATTTTAATAGGATTACCAGCTGCTACAACACCCTCAGGAATATCTTTATTAACCACAGAGCCTGCTCCAATAATAGCATGGCTTCCAATTGTTACATTTCGCATCACAACTGTATTCACTCCAATAAATACGTGATTACCTATGGTAACGAAACCCGTCCCATTATCTTTAGGGTTAATGATATGAGCTGCTCCATCATGTGACAGAATATAACAACCATGAGTTATTAAGCAATGATCTCCTATGGCTACTTTTCCTCTTCTGACATCAATTTTAGCGCCAAGACTAATCATGGTATTTTTACCAATCTTTGCACCAGAAGCTCTAAGAAAAGACATTTGAAGAAACCTTAAAAGGTTTCCTAAGTAATGAATAGTTTTTCTAATAATTATTTTCATGACGCCAATGTACTAAGAATTATACTTTTAAAATCATTAGAAATTTTTTCAATAGAAAAGTTTGAAACCACATTATCTCTATTTGTTTGTCCGATTGAAAATCGTTTATTAGAATCTTCTAATATTTTTTTTAGAGCTGTTTTCAGACCTTCTAAATCTCCTGGAATAAATTTGAAGCCATTTACACCATCTTCAAACACTTCACGATGTGCTCCAACTGGAGTAAACACTACTGGCTTTCCTATTGCCATAGCTTCGAGTAAAGACCTTGAGAATCCTTCAGAATAGGATGCGGTTAAAAATATGTCTGCAGATTGCAAATGCTTCATTTTATGTTCTCCACTTATAATCCCTAAATTTTCATAATTCTGTTTATATACAGAATTGAGTATTTCTTTTTCAGCTTCAAAAGGATCTTCATAATTTATTTTTTCTCCTGTATATTGATTATAAAACACACCACGTTCTCCTTTTCTTATATTTCCTGCAAAATAAAACTTTATATAAGGAAACTCTTGGCATAACTCTGGAATTATTTTTAAAATATCTGTATAGCCTTTGGCTTTGGTCATGTGACCCATCACGAGTATTTTTCCTTTTTCAACTTCTGTTTCATAAGTATTAGAATATTCCTTAACATCCATTGCTTGATATAATACTGATACTTTTGAAGCATCAATATAAGGTGAAAATTGGTCATTAAGATATTTTGCTTGAACAATAGCACAGTCTACTTTTTTTAAACTAAACCCAACAAGACGTTTTACAATGGTATTAAATTGATTAAAATTTAGTTTAAAATGGCTTCCTCTTAAATGAATAATCACTTTTGCGCCAAATAATTTACTTAATAATATCGTCCAAACATCACGACCTATCCAACCAATTTGAGTAGGTGTTATTGGATAGTAAACACATTGAATTTTATTTGATATTAATAATTTTAATAGTTTGGAAAAAAAGATAAAAAAATTAGAAACCATTGAAAGGTCTAGTTTTCCTTTTTTTGTATTATCATTTCTAAAGTTTGTTTTTAAAAACAGTATATTGAAAGTTTCATTAAGGGTTTCAGATTCTAAAAACTGTTGCATACTCAATTCTGGACCAGAATATGGTGGTGGCGTAGGACCTATAAATAATATGTTTGGTTTTATATTAGTCACTTAAAAGGTTTTGCTTCATTTGTTCAACCCATTTTTGCACCGAAAGGTACTCACCTTTTTGTTGAGCATTGGTACAAAAACGTTCTAATACCTCTCTATTAGATAAAAGGTTTTTAATTGTATTAACATTCGATTTAAAATCGCCTTCAAGAATATAACCCGTTTTACCTTCCTCAAGGTATTGTAACTCTGGAGCATGACTTGGTCCTTTTAGTGTTACATAAGGTCTTCCATAAGAAAATGCATGATTCACAGATAAACCCGAATGCCCAGGAATAAATACTAACGCTGCTCGAGTCATGATAGGAGAAATAGATGCTTCATCTATTAATGTACCATGCCAAACAATATTAGTATTAGATTGCAAAGCAGATTTTATATGATAACTTTCTGGTCCATCACCAATAATTTCAAGCTTAATATTAGGAGTCTCTTTTTTTAACGCTGTAAAGTAAGTTATTAAATCTGGAACTCGTTTTGAAGGAATTAGGCGTCCAATAAACACAATTGTATTTGAGTTTTCAGGAGGCAACTGATAAGTATAATGTTTTTTAATTTCGATATTATCGACTGTATTATTCGCCCAATACGCTTTATTATTACGAACCAACCCATTTTTTAAGGCCCACTGGCAGCTATGCTCTGTATAAAACACTACTCGATTTAACTTTCTAAAATAAAATTTAGTTATCCATTTATCAAAAACTGTTATTTTACCATTTCCTGACCTAAGAACTGGATGATTGTATGAAAACAAACGCACTTCTTTATTAAGTCGTCTTAATTTTAAAGTATATAAAAAAAGAGGTAGATTCTTTTTTTCAGCAGGAATCATTATCCAATCGTAATCATCAAAAATGGCTTTTAACTTTCCTTTTACCAACTTTGATCTACCATAGTCTTTTTTAAGTACGTTGAGTTTAATGTGTTCAAAGTTCCAATCATTTGTCAATTCTTGATCTCCTACATTAAGCCTACCCGAACCTGATAAAATTGTAAGTTGTATATCAGTATCGGCTGCTAAATGATTTAAGAATCGAGCTTTATAGTGATTAAAATTTGGTGAAAGCCATAGTATTTTTAATAAACTGTTCATCAAATCATTATTAATATAATTGGTCTATTAACTTTTTCCATTGATTGTCAAAATAAGCTACATCCCATTGAGATACATATTTCCACCCTAAGTTGCCATAATACGAATTGTTCTTAATGCATATTTCAACCTGAGAATTTAAATTACTTAAATTACTTAGGACTATCTGTCCAGACTTTAGCAATAATTCTCCCATTCCGCCTGAACCAGAACCAATAACTGGTGTTTTTACCAAAAGAGATTCGTGAGCAATTCTATTCCATCCTTCAGGCACTGATGACATACACAATACTACATCGCAACTTGCCAAAAATAAAGGAAATTCTACATCTGAAAAATAAAGTGTATTAATATTTGCATGCTTTAAAGTTTTAGATGTTGCTATAATTTGAAACTTTTCTTTATCTATAACTTTAAAAACCTCTGCGACACCTTTGCCATTAGTCAATGGGCCTAAATAAACCAATGGCTTGTCTAAATCTAAACTATATTTTGTTTTAAATTCACTTATTTGATTTGATGAGAAATTATATTTTTCGACATTGAAGGCATTATAAATAACATGAATGTTTTTAATTCTTTTTTTTTGCAAAAACGATTTCCAAACCTCTGATACTACAACAACAGCATCCATTTTCCTTAAATTTTTGATAAGGTTTTTATAGAAAAACTTAGAAACTATATTTTTTTTAAATATAACTTCATCGATATGATGAATTATGGCTATATTTTTTTTTCTTAAATCAAATTTTCCTAGTGCTAATACATAAGGATCTAAAACACAAATATCGGCTTCTATTTTTTTTTTATGATTCTTTAAAATATATTTTATAATATTTGACCTTTTTATATAGGCTTTATTAATATTAACCTCATATTTACTTTTAAGCACATTAATTGCTTCTATTTCATAAAGTCTTCCGCCACGAATCTGATTGTTAGTTTTTCCATCTAAAAAATCAATCATACTGCTTGACTTGGTAAGCCATTGTATTTTGACATTATTTGTATTCATTACTTATAAACTTTCAAACTTGAGGTTAATGTCATAAAATGTGGTAGATGTAATTTGTTATAGTTTCCAACCTCATCAGCATAGCTAAAATAATCCTTAACAATACTAGGAGCATCAGTTTTTAAAGGCACATCAATTATAAAATCATTGAATTTGTTAAGTGCTTTAAAATATTTTTTATCTAACATATTGAATAGGTCTGGAAACACAAAACCTTTTTTTGAAAAGCCAAGATTATTTGCATTACAAATCTCTACATTAGGAGCGATTTTAAATTGTAAAGCCGAAGCATACATTGTATATTCTTTGAAAAGGTTAATCAAAAACGATTCAAACTCATCATAAAATTGTCTAAACCAATGTATAATATCATTTTTTGAAACTGTACCATCTAACCAATTATTTCTTAACGAAACTCCTTGGTTAACAAGCACTATAAGTTCTTTTGGCTGAATATTTAAAAACTCAAAATCATATGGCAAGGCTTTAATATGCAAAAATAACGATCTTAAATTAATTGTTTTATATGATTTTTGAATCATTAGATTCACATACATTTTAAATAAGAACTCTAGTGCTATTTGCTTTTTTAAAATTACTTGGTCAGCAATTTTTGTAGTATTGTTTAGGTCTAAATTCTCACCATGTAGTAACTTATAATTATGAAAAAAAGTAAATTTAAGTCCTTCATTGAAATATTTTTCAGAAGCTCCATATAATCCATGTGTAAATAAATAATTAGCAGTATCAGAATTATTAGATCTTGGGTTTAAGTTGAAATTGTAGTGATCTTCAAAAACAACTACCAAATCAATATCAGAAATACCAGGAGTAGAAACACCTCCTATTTGATATATGCTTTTAACTTCATCTATTTCAGAAAGACACTCAACTTGTTTATTAATGGCTTTATTGTAATCTTCTAAAGCATATTTTTTTGGAATGTTTATAATTTTCATTGTGAGTAATTCAATTTATCCATGGGTTGGTTTGCAAATATCATAAAACATTTTTCTTTATGCTACTAATGAAAATTGACAATGCCATTTTAAATTCAGTATTTAAAAATATTGCTAATTCTTTTGAAACTTTTGGAGCAATAACAAGCTTAGTAAGTTTCCTAAATAATCTATGCTCATTACTCATTATTTTTTTTTGAAAAAATGACAACTCATAATTCCATTCTTTTCTAATTTTAGAAGCACTTTCTATAACCATCCACTCTTGCTCTGTAAATTCATTTTTTACAGCTTCAAAGCTGTCCTTTTTAAATATTCCTCTTGAAGATTTAGCAGAATAATATAATGATGGCAAAAGCATTATTTTGCTTAAATAACTTTTAAGTTGGTATAAGTTTTCTTTCTCCCAATTGGTTTCCTTCTGAAGCTCCAACAAGCTTATAATATGAAATAAGCCCTTTTTATAATCTACATTAGAATTATTAAAGGTAATGTCTAGTGTAATGCTGGAAGCCATTGGATATATTAGCTTAGAATGCGATAAAATTTCATTTGGGAAATAGTCTTGAGGATAATTATCGAGACTAGATTTTGAAATCTCAAACCACTTATGATGTTGCAATGGATCAAACCTATAAATTAAGTTCATTGATTTTTTTTTAAACTCATTTAAAAGTTTCGAGTCAACATATTCGTCATTAACAATAAGCAATCCGTCAAAATCACTAAAAGGAACAATCTCACCAGTACCAACACTTCCGTGAGCTATTACTGCAAAAAACAAATGTTCGTACTTACTAACAATTAAATTACGTAATGAATTTATAATTTGAACATTAGAACAACTAGGTTCAATTTCAATTTTTTTTGATACTTCCATGTTTTAATTTACAATTGTCGATATGATTTAAAAAGCCAATTTATAAATTGAAGCACATTCTTCCTTTTAAAAATAAAAAACCATAACACTCTATTTTTAAAGTTAACTTGATCTTTTAACTCTTTAAAAAAATCATTTCTTTCCTTTAAAGGAATGTTTATGTTTTTTAAAATACTAAAAATCCTTTTATCAATGCTCTTTTTAATCTTACTGCTAAATTCAAACTCTGTAATCTTATCAAATTTAGTATAGGATTTAATGGTCTTTAAACTATAGTCTTTTTTAAATGTAAAATCACTTTTCATTTTATAAGTCCATGATTCAACATGAGACTTCCTATAAACAGACATAAACCTTGGTACGTATAATGCTTTAGAGCAATAAGTCATCCAAAGTATTATAAATGAATGCTGTAAATTGTTTGAATAAAATTCTAAATCCTTAGATTTTAGTTGATCAAGTATTTCTTTCTTTAACACAAAAGATGCTAAAGGAGTGTTTAAGGTTTTACCGTTAGCATCTATAATATCTGTAACAGATAACACCTTAATATCATCACCATAGAAAAAAGTAGACTTATCACTATTGATTTTATCTTTATTGTAACTTAAAATTTCCGCTGCATGAAATGATATTCCTACATTATGTTTTTCTATTAAATCTACCTGAATCTGTAATTTATCAGAATCTGTCCAATAATCATCGCCTTCGCACATGGCAATATATTTCCCTTGAGCACGCTTTACATTGTCTCTAAATGGAGAAATACCACGTTGCCATTGATTTTCAGTATAGGCTAAAAGCTTTATCTTGTTTGGATATTTATTTGCATAACGATGACAAATTTCTGTAGTTCCATCGGTTGAGGCATCGTCTCTTAGCAATATCTCAAATTCGAAATCAGTTTTTTGCATTAAAAAACTGTCTAGGGTTTCAGCAATATAATCTATATGATTGTATGTTTGACAGCAAATGCTAACCAAAGGTGTTGTACTCATATTACTTTTGCCTTAATAGTCTAGCTGGATTCCCTACATAGATTGAATTACTCGGCACATCATTTAAAACCACAGAACCAGAACCAACAATTGCAAAGTCACCAATAGTAACATCCTCTCTTATGGTAGCATTTGTCCCAACATGAGATCCCAAACCAAGAGTTACATTACCACCGACAACACTATTTGCTGTAATATGAGAAAAACGTTTCATTGTGCTATCGTGTCCTAAAAAAGAATTTGGAAGTAATATACAGTTATCCTCAATGGTAGTATCTGGAGATAATTGAACTAGAGGCGAAATAAGAACTCCATTACCTATTTTACAATACCCTTTTGGAATGATTGCTGTTGGATGTATTAAGGTTTCAAAGCGACTTCTTGGAATATTCAAACTTGTAATTTTATCAAAAATTTCGCGTTCATTTTTCATCCCAATGTAGCCGATAAAAAAATTGACATCATCATATTGTAAAAATCTTTCTACATCTTTTGTATTTCCTATAACTTCATGTTTTTTATATACACCTACCGCATCTCCTTTATCAACAAAATCGTTTAAAAATCCTAAGACCTCATAATTTCCTAAATCTTGAGCTACAGATGCAGCAATCATACCTATACCACGACCACCTAATATGACTATTTTTTTCATTTAATTATTAATTAACGAATGTTTTTCAATTATTTTTAACGCTTTTTTGATCATAGGTGGACCAATAAACTTTCCGTTTCTTATGGCTACACCTAAACCTTTACTTTCTGCCTCTTTAGCTAGATCTAACATTTCTCTTGCATCGGCAATTTCTTTTTCTGAAGGTGAAAAATAAGAATGTACCAAGTCTAATTCTTTAGGATGCAATACCAACATGCCCTCAAAACCTAAATTTTTAGAAACTATTAAATTCTTTTCTAAATCCTCTAAATCATGAACTCTAATATGTACAGTATCAATAGGAATTACACCTGCTGCTCTTGCTCCCATAGCTATAATAGCTCTTGGTGTAAACAAACTTGTATGTGCATAATCGTGAATACCTTCTAAATCGGTTATAAAGTCTTCTGAGCCATAAGCTATAGCCACAACACGATCTGAAGCACGACAAATCTCTTCTACATTTAATACAGCAGAAGCTGTTTCGATAAGCGGAATAATTTTAAACGTTCCTTTTTCTATACCTTTTTCATATTCGACAGTTTCAAGAAGTTTATCGAAAAAGTAAACATCTTCACCTCGTTTAGATTTAGGATACATAAATCCGCTAACACCATCAATAGTTAACTGCATGACATCTTTAAGCAATTGTCCACTTTCTCTATCATTTATTCTTGGAAAAAGCACTCTGTTTTCAAACTTTCCAGACTCGATAAACGCTTTGATATTATCTCTAGCTATTTGCTTATTTTCTATGGGTTGAACAGAATCCTCTATATCTAGTAATAGTATATCTGCACTTGAGTTTGAAGCACTAACCATAAGTTTTTCATTATGAGCAGGTACAAACATGAGGCTTCGCATTAATAAATCGTTAGTTTCCATTGGCTTCAGTTGGTATTAATACTTTTCTTCTAAAGGTTAATATAACATCTTTATTTTGATTAAATGCTATAGTTTCAACATAAACTATTCCTCTGTCCTTTTTTGATGTTAAATACACATCTAAAACTTCAGTTTGAGCAGTTATTGTATCTCCAATAAAAACTGGTCCAACATGCTTTACTTGTTCATATTCTAAATTTGCAATTGCTTTACCACTGATATCTGGAACCGTTATTCCGACAACTAAGCTAAAAACTAAGGTTCCGACCACCAAAATTTTTCCGTGTTGATGTGATTTTGTGTGTTCAACATTTAAATGCACTGGATGATGATTCATCGTTAACAAACTAAATAGATTGTTATCACTTTCAAAAATAGTCTTAGAAAGCGAATGTGTTATAATTTCTCCTTTTTTAAAGGACTCAAAGTAATTACCTAACTTACTTGATTTCATTCTTATTTTTTAAAATATTCTATTATACGTTTAGCTCTATTAATGTGTGGTTTTTCTACAATTTCACCATCAATCTTTAAAGCATTAAACTCTTTATCATTAAAATTCACCTTCTCTAATGCCTTGTATATTCTTTTAGCCCAAGCATAATCTTCATCATTATAAAAATCTAATCGATTAAGACAATTTATTTGCCATGGATGAATAAAAAACTTGGCATCAAAACCTTTATCAAATGCATCTGTTAGTTCATTTGAAAATGCTTTTTGATCTTTTAAATTCATTGAAGCAAAATCGATAGTTTCCTTCTCATGTGCCTTTGCCATATATAGTATAGACTGTCTTATAAATTCTAGATTACTCATTGTATGCTTAGCACCAATCAAACCCAACAAATCGTGACTACCAATACCTACACCACAAATTTGAGAAGAAAATTCTTCTAAAATAGCATCAAGCTGAATAAAAAATCTTGGAGACTCAACTAAAATAATAAATTGAAAATTGTAGCGCTGAACTAAAGTAAAAAAAGTTTTAGCCTGATTATAGTTTTGAAGTTTAGGTATTATAAAATATTGATAGCCGTTTTTAGCAAGTTGGTGAAAGACTTCTAAATCAATTTCATGTTTATCGTTCAAGATATGAAGTCTAATAAAGTATTTTTTATATGTTTCTTCTGCAATTAAGTTTACAATAAATTCTGAGATTTCAGATTGTTTTATTGAATCCTCAAGGTCTATAATTAAATTGTCGACTCCGTATGCTTCAATTGTAGAAACCTTATGCAATCTGTTAGCTGGAACAAAAAAATAACTTTTCATGAATACTGCTTTAAGTTTTATTTACCCAAGGAAACTCATTTGCGACTGCTTCAACTCCCAAAAAACAACATAGTTTTTTATAAGCTCCTTCTTCAGAAACATTTAGAACTAATAAATCTTTAGGACGATGTCTAAAATAATCAATAACTGCACTATTGTGATCATTATACCTTTTAATTAATTCCTCTTTTTTATATGGCTCTTTCTCTGGTGTCGTATATTGTAATCTATTTACTTCCCAAACCCAACCTTTATAGCAATATTCTGAGTTTTTCAAATCTTCTTTAGTTGGAATTTTATTATCAACTCCCCATTTCTTAGCGTGAAATTTTGTTATTGAATTATACCATTGCTCAGGCGTATCTCTTACAGTCAAAACAAATTTACTCCCAGGAAATGCCTGATCTAGCGCGATAAATGTATACGGCTTGCTAAAAGGAATATCTTGAAAAAATTCTGATTTTCTACAAAATTTTATTAAACTTTTAAAATCTCTTATTGCCCACTTTTTTATCATTCTTTCTGCTTCTCCTTGACTAGCCACAACGTAACCTAATTGCAAAAAAGCCTCTTTTAAAGACGTTGTTCCTGTTTTGTTATTTCCAACACCAAAAATCTTAGGCTTATTTCTTATTTTATAAGGAACGATATAGTCTCTTCTAATTTTATTATATATTCGGTGGATTAAATTCATCTTTACATTTCTATTTACCTATTTGCTTCTACACTCTTAATTTCTTTTGTATTTTATTTATTACTAAAGGGTAATTTGATTTTACAAACGTATAACCTTCCGTCTTCAATAAATGGTTATAACCTATATAAGTAATTATAAAAAGCAATGCCAATCCGATTCTGTAAATCATCTGTTCTGGATTTAACATTTGGTATACTAATATTATAATAATTAAAGGAATTATCCCTTCAAAAATTTTTTTAAAATGCATTCTAAGTGATAGATTGGTAAACTTTTTTAAAAACATCATATTTGTAATGGTTAAAAAATAACTTACAACAACAACGCCTACTGCAAATGAAACAATACCGTACTTATATGCTAAATAAAGCGGAACAATTCGAATTGCTTTTCTGAATAGCCCAATATAAAAATTTTCTTTTGACTTCCCCTTACTCATAAAAGCATTAACCATCATTGAACTAAGAGGGTAGTTACATGCTGAAATAATTAGAATTTGAAAAATAGTTACCGAAGGCATCCACTTGTTACCAAACAATAAAATTATAATATCTTCTCCTAAAACATAGAGTACTCCTGTCAATCCAAAACTTATAAAACTAACAATAGAAACAATTTTAAAATAAACCCTTTCAAATTGTTCATCATCATCCTGAATAGACGATAAAACCGGAAAAAAAACCTTTGAAATACTAGATGAAGAATATTTAGTAACCAGACTTTTTAAAGAAACAGCTCTTGTATAGAACCCTAAAGTAGCTGGCGACAACACTTTTCCAATAACTATGATATCTAGTCTTTCGAATAAAGACGAAACGAATCGATCTACAAAAACATAAGTACTATAACCCGTTAGCTTTTTTATTTCATTAAATGAGAATTTAAAATCTGGCTTCCAGTCAGCTGCTGACCATAAAAAGATAGTTAATAGAATAGCTGTTATAATATTTTGTATCACTAAACTGTAAACTCCATAATCCATAAAAGCAAAAACAACTCCTACAATTCCTCCTATTATTCCTGCTAACATATTACTTAAAGACAACACTTTAAAATTTAACTTCTTTTTTAAAAGCGCAGTTTGCACAATGCAAAATGAATTAAGTAAAAATATTAAAGACAGCCATTGTACAATGTTTGTGATTTCTTGATTATCGTAAAAGTTTCCAATGTAAGATGCCGATAAGTAAAATATAGCTGTAAGGACAAATCCCATCACTAAGTTTAGCCAAAAAACTGAACTATAACTGAGATTTGTAGTCTTTTTGCTTTGAATTAATGAAGAAGCAAAACCCACATCTATAAAAACCTGACTTACAGTAATAAAAACCATAGCCATACCAACTAAACCAAATTCTTCAGGTGTAAGTAATCTTGCTAAAAAAATAGAAATAACAAAACCACCCAAGGATTTTACAATGGTTCCTCCTAAGTCCCAAGCTAGTGCAACGCCAGATTTCTGTTTTAATGACATGCTTTAGGCTATAATTGCTTTTAAGTAATCGTAGTAATCACCTTTAAGACTTTTAACTTTATTAGCTAACACCTCCTTGGCAATCCAGTTATAGCTTAATGCAATCTCTTCTAAACACGCAATTTTAAGACCTGTTCTTTTCTCAACAGCTTTAACAAACTCTGTGGCTTCAGTAAGTGCTTCGTGTGTACCTGTATCTAACCATGCAAAACCTCTGCTTAATAGTTGAAGTTTTAAGCTTTTCTCTTCGAGATACGCTTGGTTTACAGACGTAATTTCTAACTCTCCACGATGTGATGGTTTTACGTTTTTTGCAATATCAATAACAGAATTAGGATAAAAATACAGTCCGACAACAGCAAAATTAGACTTAGGTGTTTTTGGTTTTTCCTCAATACTAATAACATTATGCTCTTTATCAAACTCTGCTACTCCATAACGTTCTGGATCTTTTACATAATTACCAAAAATTACAGCTTTTCTTTCATTAGTTACTGTATGTATTGCATCTCTTAATATATTTTGCAATCCTGCTCCATAAAAGATATTATCTCCTAAGACCATACATACATCATCATTTCCTATAAATTCTTCTCCTAGTATAAAAGCTTGTGCTAAACCATCAGGACTAGGTTGCTCTTTATAGCTTAGTTGTATCCCAAATTGACTACCATCTCCTAATAAATGTTTAAACTTTGGAAGATCATGTGGTGTAGAAATAATTAAAATCTCTTTAATTCCTGCAAGCATCAAAACCGACAACGGATAGTAAATCATGGGTTTATCGTATATTGGCAATAATTGCTTACTTACAGCTATCGTCAATGGATGCAAACGAGTTCCTGATCCACCAGCTAGAATAATTCCTTTCATCTTAATTTTATATTTATAAATGAGTTACTGAGATAATCTCATTTGTATACTTTACTTGAGTTACATCTATCACTCCTATTTCAATAAAGCATCAAGTGGTTACAAATCTATAACAAATAAAAGATTAATTAAACACTTAACAACTTTGATTAAATTCAACTTCCAAAGAATTTACTATTCCCTACAAAAAATCTCAATAAAAATGCTGTATATAAAGAGGTTTATTGTTTAGAAACTCATCGTAAATAAGTTTACACTATATTTGCAATCTTGATTGACAACACAAATCATCTTGTAAGTCAATTGCCTATAGATGTAAAAAAAATACATATATGAAAAATAAAAACACACTATTATTTGCCTTATTAATTGCTAGTTTTGGATTTTCACAAATAGATCCAGGTCAAGTAATCTTTAACACTGAAGGTAACTCAACTAAAGATTTGAAGCCTGCTTTTCAAACAAAAAACACCAACACCAACACCAACAACGATGTTGTGTTTGAACGCAATAGTGAATTGGTATTTATTAAACTTAGAGCAAGCACATCTAGCAATTCTTATACAACCTCTTTTTACTTTAATGATAATGCCAGTCTTGGATTCGACTTTGGTTATGATGCTGGATTTTTTGGTGCTCCTCCTAGCTTTATTTTGTATTCAAACTTAGTTGAAGATGATACAGGCATTGATCTTTCTTTACAAGCAGTAAATACTACAGACCTTGTTTCAGTAACGTTTCCTTTAGGACTAAGTGCTCCACAAGGTGTGCCTTTAACATTTAGTATTATTGAATCAACATTACCTCCATCTATTGAGGTTTATCTTGATGATACAGTTGAAAACACTTCAACTTTATTAAACAGCTCAAATTATACTATCACACCTACAACAGCATTAGATGGAGCTGGACGTTTCTTCTTAAGAACTTCTGGACCTTCAACAACTTATACTTATGATGGTTCATGGTCACCAAGCGATCCTAATGGAACAGCTACCGCTAATGATGATATTATTATTGCTTCTGGTAATGCTGTGATTAACTCAAATACAACTTGTAACACAATGACTGTTAATCCTGGAGCGAGTGTAACTGTAGATGCTGGTACTACACTTGAAGCCACCAATGGTTTAACTCTTGAATCTAGTTCTACAAGTTATTCGAGCTTGATTCCTAACGGAACTATTGTAGGTACTATGGAATATGAGCGTCATGTTAACATTAATGGCTCTGGTACTACTGGTAGTAACGACCTCGTGTCGGCTCCTTTAACGGGTCAACAATTCGATGACTTTGCTGCTGCTAATCCTAATATCTTTAGCAATGGCGCTGGTACACTTTACTTATTTGGTCCGTTTGAAAAGGTGACTGGTCAGTATGTCACTTGGGCTAATACCGAAACTGCTACCCTTGATGCTGGTGTTGGGTATAGAGCTGCTTCTACTGATAATGATACTTTTACCTTTACTGGTAATGCTGAAACTGGCACCATAACTCATGATATCCTTAATCAAGGAACTAACAATCAAGAATGGAACTTAGTGGGTAACCCTTATCCGTCTTACTTAAATGTACAACAGTTCTTATCTCATGATGTAGGTGGTGTCGTTAACATTCAATTATTTGATGCTCCTACGGCTGCTATCTATGGATACGATGGTAGTGCGCTTAATGGTTGGACTGTTTACAACTTAGCTAATACAACGGCTTCTACTCGTATTGCGCCTGGTCAAGGGTTTATGGTAAGTGCAAATGCCGATAATGTTGCTGCTTATGACTTAGAGTTCACTCCTGCTATGCGTTCTGTTGGAACTAGTGATGACTTTATCGTTGGTCGTAATGCGGAGTTAACTTATGTTAAACTTAACTTGAGTGCTAATGAGAAAGCTTTCAATACAGAGTTTTACTTTAACACCAATGCTTCTACTGGATTTGATGTTGGGTATGATGCTAATCTTTGGGGCAATACAGCTCCTGAGTTTGCACTTTACTCTCATTTAGTTCAAGACAATGTTGGTGATCCTGTAGCATTACAAGCTTTAAGTCATAATGAGCTTGACAATGTAACCATTCCGTTAGGAGTAAATGCTAATCAAGGCGAACAACTAACCTTTAGTATTACCGATATCAATGTACCTGCATCGGTGAAGGTGTATCTTGAAGATGTTGTAGCTAATACTGTAACTCTGCTTAATGAAACAGATTACATCATAACACCTACAACTCCTCTAAATGGTACTGGACGTTTCTTCCTTAGAACTTCTAACGAAGCTTTATCTACTATGGATAACAATCTTGATCTGTTAGATATCTTTACACTGAAATCGTCTAAAGAGCTTGTAATTAGTGGTCAGTTACTAGATGCTAAAACAATGCTAACATTGTACGATACTCAAGGTCGTTTAGTGCTTAGCACTCAACTTGATAATGAGAACTTACAAAACCGTATTGATACATCTTCGCTTAGTGGCGGTGTGTATGTGGTAAGCATTAATAATGATATACAGCAGAAAACACAAAAAGTTATCATTAAATAGAACTTCCTGTTATTTTAATAAAAAAGCACACTTTAAAAGTGTGCTTTTTTTGTTTTGTCTTCATAGCTATTAACTCTACTTTGATTGAAGATTCACAATAGGAATTGTGCGCTGCTATTTGCCTAGAATTTAGGATAAACCCGAAGTAGATGTAAGCTTCTCCCGAAGCTGACCTGAGGTTTATATGGATATGACACGCTATACATACGCTATACCTATTACGCAAATAATTGTTAATCAACGTATTACATTTGATTTAACATATCAAAAAAATGTGTGCTTTATAGTTTTTACCACACAATGTAATGCTATGCTTAAATTACTGCTTATAGAACATTAAGATTCTTCAATTAAAAGTAAAGGTTTAAAATTAATCTACATGATTAAACCAAATACACAATACCCAAGGAAGCGCTGTAGATTATTTCTCTGTGGCTGTGTATACATTTAATTAATACAAGAGTATTGACATGGAGATTTAAACAAAAAAACATATTGATTTGGATGAATTGGTTTTAGGACATTCAAATGAACGGCAAAACCGAACATTTCATCCTAATAAATTGATATTCAACTAATAAAACAGTCATTATATAGAAATTTTCATGACATGGCATATATAATCTATAATTTTGAACACTCCCTCAAACAGCAATGTTTCTATTGTTAAATAAAAAATCTATCTTAATCATGAAAAAAAATTACTTTATTCTACTCTTTGGCATATTATTAAGCCAAGCTATGTTTGCACAAACCACCTTATATTCTGAGGATTTTACAGGACAAAACGGAAAAGGAGCAATTGGTACTAGTACCGATGTTTCAGATGTAAATTGGTCTATTGATGTTTCAAGCTCCTCTCTAAGCAATGGTTTTTTTGGGTTCAATGCTGATTATTTTTACGTTACTGGAGAAGCTTTTGCAGGAAAAGATACTGATGGTAATGCTATCTGGTATTCACCTTCTATAGATATTTCAGGTTATACCAATGTAAGCTTATCAATGGACGCTTTTACCTCTGGAAATAATGACAATAGCGACCTATTTTCAGTTCAATATCGAATTAATGGAGGTTCATGGACAACAGCTTCAACAAACGGAAGTTTGAACAATGATTTTAATCTTACGGTTAGTCAAGCAGGATTAACAGGAAACACGTTAGAACTTAGGGTTCAAATTGATAACGATTCGGACAATGAAGTTACCACTTTTGATAATATACTTGTAGTTGGTACTTTCCCTTGTTCGACAACGCCTATTGATGTTAGTGACTTAACGGCTACACCAAATAATGAGCAAATAGAACTTAATTGGACAACTAGCTCATGTTTTGATGAAGTTTTGGTTGTAGCAAAATCGGTTTCGGCAGTTACAGCAACACCATCGGGCGACGGCAGTTCTTATACAGCGAATAGTATTTTTGGTTCTGGAACCGAAATTGCTACTGATGAGTTTGTAGTTTATAAAGGCACCAATAACTCTGTTACTACAACAAGTTTAACTAATGGCACAACATATCATTTTGAAGTGTTTACAAGAAAGGGAACAAATTGGAGCTCTGGTGTTACCATAAGTGCAACTGCTAATTTAGGTTATTGTAACGTTGTAGGAGACTTAACATACAATACAGCAATAACATTAGTTGATTTTGGCACAATTAGTAACACTACAGGTCAAGATCTAGATGACGGCTACTCAGATTTCACTAATCAATCTACAACAGTAACCAAAGGGACTTCAGAAGATTTAACAGTAAATCTTGATACTGATGGTAATTATTTAGTATATAGTTATGCTTGGATTGATTGGAACCAAGATGGTGACTTTGAAGACTCTGGAGAAACTTATGATTTAGGATATGCACAAAACACATCTAATGGGCCAACGAGTTTGAGTGCGCTTTCTGTTTCTATCCCTACTTATGCTGCGACTGGAAACACAAGATTAAGAGTTCTTTGTCAGTACTACAATGGTACAGTTCCTACAAATGGGCCTTGTGATGGATCTAGTGATGGAGAAATTGAAGATTACACTATAAATGTTACAGGAACTGTTAATTATACATATAATAACGGTTGGTCACCTTCGAACCCGATTGGTGTTTCGAACACTGTAGACACTATTAGCATAGTTAGTGGTAACGCAATAATTAGTTCTAATACTTCATGTAATACAGCAACAGTAAGTGCAGGCGCAGGTCTAACAATTGATGCTGGAGTTACCCTTACTACAAACGATTTAACTTTAGAATCTAACTCTACAAGTTATTCAAGCCTTATATTAGATGGAACAATTTCAGGAACCATAAATTATGAGCGTCATGTAAATGTTAATGGTTCTGGAGTTACAGGAAGTAATGATTTAGTTTCTGCACCATTAACTGGTCAAGCCTTTAATAATTTTGCTACAGCCAATCCGAATATTTTAAATAATGGCACACTATACTTATTTGGTCCTTTTGACAAAACTACAGGTCAATATGTAACTTATGCTGGAAGCGCAACCACTCCTTTAGAGGCTGGTATAGGCTATAGAGCTGGAACAACAGATAATGGTACAGTAACATTTACTGGTACCGCTGAAAACACTACAATTAGTATTGATATTATAAATTCTGGACCTACAGAACCTGCTGAGCAAGAATGGAACCTTGTAGGTAACCCATACCCTTCATATTTAAATGTACAAGCATTTTTTAACCACGAAGTCAGTACTGGCGTGCCTAACCTTGCATTATTCAACCCTACAACAGCAGCAATTTTTGGATATGATGGCGATGCTACTGATGGTTGGGTTATTTACAATTTGGCAACAACTACTTCGTCTACTGTTATTGCTCCTGGTCAAGGATTTTTTGTAAGTGCTAATGCTGTAAATGTAGCTGCTTATGACTTAGAATTTACTCCTGCTATGCGAAGAACTGGAACTAGTGATGACTTTATTGCAGGTAGAAATGCTGAGTTAGTTTATTTAAAACTTAATTTAAGTAGTGCTACAAATGCATCTAAAACTGAAATCTATTTTAACACCAATGCGAGTCTTGGTTTTGATTTAGGATATGACACTAAAGTTTGGGGAGATACTCCTACTGAGTTTGCAATTTATTCTCATTTAGTTCAAGACAATACTAATGATGCTATGGCATTACAAACATTACACTCAACAGATGTATCAAACGCAACAATACCTTTAGGAGTAAATGCAAATCAAGGTGAACAATTAACCTTTAGTATTGCCGATATGAATGTGCCTGCATCGGTTAAGGTGTATCTTGAAGATGTTGTTACTAATACTGTAACATTGTTGAACACCTCTGACTATATTATTACGCCAGCAACTCCAATACATGGAACTGGACGTTTTTTCCTTAGAACTTCGGATGAAGCTTTATCGACAATTGAAAACAATCTTGATACAATTAACATTATTGCTTTGAACAGATCTAAAGAACTCGTTGTTAGTGGACAATTACAAGAGCAGACGCTTTTAAGTCTTTATGACATACAAGGTAGAAATGTATTAACTGTAGCGCTTAATTCTGATACTCTAAAAAACAGAATAGATGTATCGAATATAAACCAAGGAGTTTATGTTGCCACAGTAAAACATAAAGACAACATTAAAACTCAAAAATTAGTTATTAACTAATCTATAAGCCTATTAAAATAAAAAAAGCGCACTAGTTTAGTGCGCTTTTTTTATACATTCAAGTCAAGCAAAAACTTCATAGAGCTAGTATTTAGTTGAATTAGCACCAAATCATGAGTTTTGAAATAGAAATTTTAAACAACAGCACACCTTATTGTATTGAAATTCAAAATTTTGCTATTAACAAAAATTCACAATTTGTTAATATCTGAAATTTTAGCTTCCTCTACTTTCCCTTATCTTTATAACCTGTTATTACTTAAAGTAATACAGGTTTTTGTTATAAAATTAATTAAACCATGAAAAAAATTTACACACTCTTAGCATCCCTAATAATGACGAGTTTAGGGTTTGCGCAAACCAATATTTACACCCAAAGTTTTGAGGTTGCTAATGATGGTTATTCATCTTCTGTTACCGAAGGTTCTACATTTCAAGATGTATTTAATAGAATTGATGCTTCAGCAGCTTCTGGAGGAGACATTGGAGGTAATGCTACATTTATTTGGGCTATTGAAGATTCAAATGTTACTCCTGCAACAATTACATTAGATCAAATGGATGTGACTGGTTTTTCAGATTTTACATTTTCAATAGATATGTTAGCACACCATTATCAAGATTGGGATTCAACAGATGAACTATTGATTAGCTATTCTATTGATGGCGCAATTGCAGAAAACTTAATGTGGGTTCAAATGGTTCGTGATCCTGGGAATTTAGGAGACATCTCTAATGGTCCTGCAGCTATAGACGCTGGCTTTGACAATGATGGTGATTGTGGAGCCTCAACAACACTGCCAGCTATTTCAACAGGAACGATACATGGATGTACTGTTAGCGCTTCTAATTTTGCAACATTTACTTCAAGTACAATTCCTTTAAACGGAAACACGACACTTGATATTGTATTAACCTTTAACGGTTTAACAGCTGGAGATGAAGGTCTGTATTTAGACAATATTTCTGTAGATGGGACATCTGGAGGCACTGCATCTACTGAAGTTAACTTTATTGGTTCTAGCATTTCAGTTTCAGAAGGCATAGGAACTCATGAGTTAGAATTTACAATTGCAAATGAAGATGCTTCTAACGCTACTAGTTTTGATGTGGTGTTAATTTCTGGTGATGCATCAGATATTGATTCGTATACAACACAAACGGTAACATTTCCTGCTGGTTCTTTTGCCGACCAAGTTATTGAGTTAACCATAACTGATGATGCTATTTTTGAATCTGATGAGGTATTGACTTTTGAGATTCAAAATGTTTCTGGTGGTGCGACTGCCATTATAGGATCTAACAACACTTTTGATTTAACGATTACTAATAATGATGCACCAGCTACAATTGGATTACCTTATTCTGAAGATTTTTCTAATTGCGAAACTGCTTTATGGCTTCCATTTGATGAAAGTGGAGGTAATTTTTGGAGTTGTGCTGGAGGAGAATACAATATGAATGGATTTCCAAATCCTGATGATGTGGATTGGTTGATATCAAACTTTAGTATTGATTTTGATGCCCAAGGCAATGAAACAATAAGTATTGAAACAAGTGAACGCTTTGGAAATACAATTAATGAAGCTGGTGAATTTGAGTTGCGTTATTCTACTGATTACGCTGGATATGGTGATCCTACTAACGCAACATGGACTGCCCTAGTTTTTGATCCAAATAACACTTCAACTAATGCGACAGCATCTGCTCCATCAACAACTTTTGTAGATGCTTCAGGAATTACCGGAACAGCTTATCTCGCATTTGTTTATGATACTGCTGCTGGTAGTGGTGCTGAAGACTGGAGGGTTTCAGATATTTCTATATTTGAAGGTGCTCCCAACACAAGTGTAGAGTTTATTGGCACGTCTGTAAGTGTTGCTGAAGATGTTGGCACTGTAGATTTAGAATTCACTATAACAAACGAAGATGCCACTAATGCCACTACATTTGATGTGGTGTTAACTTCTGGAGAAGCTTCAGATATAGATTCATACACCACACAAAATGTAAGCTTTCCTGCTGGATCTGTTGCCGACCAAACTGTTACTATTACAATTACAGATGATTTACTTGAAGAAGCCGATGAGACACTTACTTTTGAAATTCAGAATGTATCTGGAGGAAACAATGCCTTTATAGGGACAAATAGCTCATTTGACTTAACCATTTTAGCCAATGATGAACCTGTAATCCCTGGACTTTTATATGATGCAGATTTCACAAATGATGGCGATGGATTTCCAGCACACAACTCCAGCTCTCCTCCTGCAGCTGGACCAACTTCTACTGGACTTTTTGGAGCAGCACCAAACCAATGGGCATTATCTTATGACACAGCTCCAAATACAGACGGATCAGATAATATTTTTGAAGTTGTTGGTGGTGAATTAGTTTGTGATGATTGGGGTGGACAAGGTATTTTTACTAGCCAAGTTATTGATGTAACAGGAATAAGCGTTGTAGATATTTCTGCAACGGGAATCAATGTTGGAGCCAACGAAAATAATTTTACATATTTTTATATCATAGATGGCGGAACTCGAGTTGAAACACCAGTATCTTCAAGTAATGGAGATCCTGTAAACTATTCTTTAACTGGAATAAACGTTTCTGGCGCAACCGATTTAGAAGTAGGTTATGAATTCTCAGAAAATGGAGGTGGCGATGGCTACTCAATTTCTGAATTTATAGTTGTTGAAGGCTCTACTACTACTTCAGTACAATTTGCATCCACTTCTGATGTTGTATTTGAAGATGCTGGAACTTACGATTTGACTTTTGAAATTTTATTTGAAGATGCCACTAACGCGACAACTTTTGATGTGGTATTAACTTCTGGAGATGCAGGAGATATTGATGCGTATACAACGCAAACGGTAACTTTCCCAGCTGGTTCATCGGCTAACCAAACAGTAACAGTAACCATTACAGATGATATGGTTGAAGAATCGGCTGAAGTATTCACTTTTGAAATTCAGAATGTAGCTGGAGGAAATTCTGCAACAGCTGGAACTAATACTTCCTTTGATTTAACTATTCAAGATAATGACGGCAATGTAGCTTTACCAGGCGATGTTGTAATTTCTGAAATTATGTATAATTCTTCTGGCACTGATGATGAATGGATAGAAATATATAACGCCTCTGGTGCAGATATTACTTTAGATTCTGATTGGAGATTAAACTACCAATCTACTACTTACGATTTTACTGGTACTCTTATTCCTGCTGATAGTTATTTAACCATAGCCTTAGGTAGTAATGGTGATGGCACTTATAATAATGATAACCCTTTTACACCAGATGTTAGTGAAATTGGAACTCCAGTGGCTACTATAAGCGATAGTAATAATCTTGGAAATTCTTCTGCAACCATAGAATTGATATTTGATCCTAGTGGAGCAAATACTACAATAGACATAGTAACCTATGATGATGGCTCACCTTGGCCTACTACTGCAGATGGTAATGGTCCATCTTTAGAATTAATTGATGTTACATTTGACAATACAGTAGGAGCCAATTGGGTAGCTTCATCTTTTTATGACGGAGGAACTCCTGGTTCAGCATATGTAGCTCCTATAACCTACACCTTTAATGGAGTGTGGTCACCAAGTGATCCTAATGGAACAGCTACCTCTAATGATGATATTATTATTGCTTCTGGTAATGCTGTGATTAACTCAAATACAACTTGTAACACAATGACTGTTAATCCTGGAGCGAGTGTAACTGTAGATGCTGGTACTACACTTGAAGCTACCAATGGTTTAACTCTTGAATCTAGTTCTACAAGTTATTCGAGTTTAATTCCTAATGGAACTATTGTAGGTACTATGGAATATGAGCGTCATGTTAACATTAATGGCTCTGGTACTACTGGTAGTAACGACCTCGTGTCGGCTCCTTTAACGGGTCAACAATTCGATGACTTTGCTGCTGCTAATCCTAATATCTTTAGCAATGGCGCTGGTACACTTTACTTATTTGGTCCGTTTGAAAAGGTGACTGGTCAGTATGTCACTTGGGCTAATACCGAAACTGCTACCCTTGATGCTGGTGTTGGGTATAGAGCTGCTTCTACTGATAATGATACTTTTACCTTTACTGGTAATGCTGAAACTGGAACCATAACTCATGATATTGTTAACCAAGGTACTAACAATCAAGAATGGAACTTAGTGGGTAACCCTTATCCATCTTACTTGAATGTGCAACAATTCCTTTCAGGTGATGCTGGTGGTGGACTAACAAACATTCAATTATTTGATGGCCCTACGGCTGCTATCTATGGATATGATGGTAGTGCTCAAAATGGTTGGACCATTTACAACTTAGCTAACACTAGTGCCTCTACAGTAATAGCTCCAGGGCAAGGATTTATGGTAAGTGCTGATGCTGCTAACGTGGCTACTGGTGATTTAACATTCACACCTGCTATGAGAAGCACTGGTAACAGTGATGACTTTATCGTTGGTCGTAATGCGGAGTTAACTTATGTTAAACTTAACTTGAGTGCTAATGAGAAAGCTTTCAATACAGAGTTTTACTTTAACACCAATGCTTCTACTGGATTTGATATTGGGTATGATGCTAATCTTTGGGGCAATACAACTCCTGAATTTGCTATTTACTCTCATTTAGTTCAAGACAATGTTGGTGATCCTGTAGCATTACAAACCTTAAACTCTAATGAGCTTGACAATGTAACCATTCCGTTAGGAGTAAATGCTAATCAAGGCGAGCAACTAACCTTTAGTATTGCAGATATCAATGTACCTGCATCGGTTAAGATCTACCTTGAAGATGTTGTAGCTAATACTGTAACTCTGCTTAATGAAACAGATTATAGCATTACACCTACAACTCCTCTAAATGGTACTGGTCGTTTCTTCCTTAGAACTTCTAACGAAGCTTTATCTACTATGGATAATAGCCTTGATCTGTTAGATATCTTTACATTGAAATCGTCTAAAGAGCTTGTAATTAGTGGTCAGTTACTAGATGCTAAAACAATGCTAACATTGTATGATACTCAAGGTCGTTTAGTGCTTAGCACTCAACTTGATAATGAGAACTTACAAAACCGTATTGATACATCTTCGCTTAGTGGTGGTGTGTATGTGGTAAGCATTAATAATGATATACAGCAGAAAACGCAAAAAGTTATCATTAAATAGAACTTCCTGTTATTTTAATAAAAAAGCACACTTTAAAAGTGTGCTTTTTTTGTTTTGTCTTCATAGCTATTAACTCTACTTTGATTGAAGATTCACAATAGGAATTGTGCGCTACTATTTACCTAGAATTTAGGATATACCCGAAGTAGATGTAAGCTTCTCCCGAAACTGACCTGAGGTTTATATGAATATAATACGCTATATATACGCTATACCTATTATGTAAATAATTATTTATCAGTATATTAGCATATCATGGCACGTCAGAAAGGTTTAATGAAATTTTCGGGGACTTTAGATGGTATTAACTTTTATATTGTTAAGGGTGTTGGATATGCTCGTAAAGCTGGTGGTGGTTTTAACGGTAATGCCATACGATATCAGCCGAACATGCAACGTGTACGCGAAAACGCCAGTGAGTTTGGTCGTTGTAGTAAAGTAAAAAAAGAATTTAAACTTTCATTACATCCTTTTTTAGCGGGTTATAAAGATCCCAAGTTACATGCACGTATGATGTCTTTATTTATGAGTATTAAGGCTTTGGACGAGGTTTCGACACGTGGTAATCGCAGAGTTAGTAGAGGTTTACAGTCGGCTAAAGGCCGAAAACTGTTAGGTGATTTTGATTTTACACCTCAGCATAAAATGTTAGAAGCCCTTGTACGTAAGTCGGCGTTTAATTGGTCTTTGCAAAGGCTTAGTATTAGTGATTTTGATTCGCGATTATATAAGCACCCTAAGTCTGCCACACATATAGGTATAACGTTAGGTATTCTGGACTTTAATTTTGATAGTTTAATATCTTCAGTAAGGGTTGCTCCTACGTATTTTTTAGAGGTCGGTATTGGTTCTTTTTCTTTTGAGATTACTATGGAACAGGTTATTATACCCGAATATGTTGGGATTGCGGTTTTAGGGTTAAGGTTTTATGAGGTAATTGATGGTGAGGTTTATGGTTTGAATGGTATGGTTGGGGTTAAATTACTTGAGGTTAGGGTTTGATTTTTTTATTAATGTTGATTGATAGGATCATTATTTTGGGTTTATATTACTGACAGACAGAATGAGATTTCTCGACAGGCTCGGAATGACAGAGCTGTGTGTGATTACTCTTGAGTGTTTACTATGGTTATCGTTTATTATTCATTTTTTTCTTGATAAAAAAATGAAACAAAAAAATCAAGACTGCCAATGATTTTGCTAAACATTTTGATCGCTACGGCACAAAAATAAAGAGTCGCAGTTCTGTTCGTGTTCTAAACTTCTAAATCACTTATTGCGTAGTTGCTTATTCTTCTTTTCTTCGATTTTTGTTTTACCCTTCGCTTCTCTGCATGTTTTACGCTAAATAATTGGAGGTCGCTGGTTCCGACGGTGTCGGAATTGCAAGTGCTTAATAATATTAATTTTTGTTAATTGATAGGAATATTCTTGTGGGTTTACATTACTGACAGATAGAATAAGATTTCTCGATAGGCTCGAAATTGTAGAATTTAACTAATTCGAGGACAGGGTTGTGTGTGTGTGTGTGTGTGTGTGTGTGTGTGATTACTCTTGTGGCTTGTTTAGTGATAAACAGTTTTGGTATATATGTCTTCATTAGGCTATATATAGTGACTCATTTAAAAAATATGTGTCTTAATTACACGTGAAATATGCAGATGCAAATATAAATATGAATTAATGGTTTGTTAATATGTTCATACATGACCTTTAATAAGTTTGCGTTATATTTGTAACCGCTATTATTTTTACAAATTGCCGTATTAAACACGGTGTTATAGTTTAAAAACTTTTATTTATATTATGAAAAACATTTACACATTTTTATTTGCCCTATTGATTACTGGTTTAGGGTTTGCACAAACTAGTCCAGGAGATATTGCATTTACTGCTTTTAATGCTGATGGTGGCGACGACTTTGCCATTGTGGCATTGGTTGACATTCCTGCTAATACAGAAATATATTTCACTGATAATGAACCAGCAAGTGCAACAACTTTGACTGGAGGAGAAGGAACTCTTCTTTGGAATTCAGGTGGGTCTTTAATTACTCAAGGTTCAATCATTGTATTTACTGACGCAAGCTCTGGTTCTAGAAGTGCTTCTATTGGGTCATTTTCCTCAGCAGGTGGAAGTTTCAATCTAGCTGGAGGTGGAGATGCACTTTATGCATTTGTAGGAACATCAGCAACTGCTGTTACTGGATGGTTAGCAGGAATACAAAATGAAGCTAATAATCAAGGTGGTGGATTTGCATCTTCCGGCTTAACAGTTGGTACAACATTTATAAATTTTTACACTTCCGGAAGTCCTGATGGTGGTTACTATAGCGGTCCTCGTTCTGGAGAATCTTTATTTTCAGATTATTTAGTTGAGTTAGGTGACAATTCAAATTGGACAAGAGAAACTTCAAGTGGTGAAAATATCTTACCTATATCTACGACAGCGTTTACTATTTCTGGTGGCTGTACAGCACCAACGACACAAGCCTCTGCATATAACACAACGGCTATTGGTTCTAGTTTTGCAACCTTAAACTGGACTTCTGGAGATGGCGACGAAGTGTTAGTATTAGTTAAAGCAGGTTCGGCAGTAGATACTGATCCAACTAACGGAACAAGTTATACTGGTAATACCGCTTTTGGTTCTGGTGATGAAATAGGCACAGGTAATTATGCTGTATATACTGGAACAACTTCAAGTTCGGCAAGTATTACAGGCTTAACTCCTAGCACAACATATCATGTAGCTGTTTATGAATACAACACCACAGATACTTGTTATTTAACACCTGCCTTAACAGGTAACTTTACTACTGCTGCTGTCACTACAGTTGAATTTAGCACAACCTCTGCTTCAGTTTCTGAAAATATAGGTACGTATGACTTAGTGGTTCAAATCTCTAATGAAGATGCTATCAACGCTACCAATTTTGATGTCGTTTTAACCTCTGGAGATGCTTCAGATATTGACTCATACGTAACACAATCTGAAAGTTTTCCTGGTGGTTCAGTTACAGACATTAATATTACCATTACTGTAACTGATGATGCTGTTTTTGAAGCCGATGAAGTACTTACTTTTGAAATTCAAAATGTAACTGGCGGAAACAATGCTATTGTTGGAACAAACAATACTTTTAACTTGACCATTACCAATGATGATCTTGCAGCTCCTATTGCTTTACCATACTCTGAAGATTTTTCAGATTGTGCTGCTGCTGAATGGTTTACTTTTGATCAAACTGGTAACGATTCATGGCTTTGTGGCTCTGGCGAGTATGCCATAAATGGTTTTAGTGGCAGTGACGATATTGATTGGTTGATCTCTGACTTTAGAATTGATTTTGATGCGTATAGCAATGAAACTATTGAAATAGAGACTAGTGAGCGTTATGGAAATACCACTAACGAAGTTGGCGAATTTGAATTATTGTATTCTACCGACTATACAGGGTCTGGAGATCCTACTTTAGCAACATGGACAGCCTTAACATTTGACCCTAATAATTCATCAAGTGGATCTGGATTATCAACGGCGTCAACTACTTCTGTGGATGCTTCAGGAATTAGTGGTATAGCATACTTAGCGTTTAAGTATGACATGACTGCAGGTGCTGGTGCAGAAGACTGGAGGGTTCTAGATATTTCTATTACAGAAAGCGCTGCTCCAAATGATGCTGACACTGAAGTATTTGCTGTTTCACAAGTTGCAGGAGATATTGTAATCGCTGCTGATGTGACTACCTCTGGAACCGCTTTTGATGTATTAAGCTTTGAAGTTGACGACCAAGGCACAAGTGACGGTTTAGCCACTAACATAACAAGAATGCGTTTTGTACCTGGCCCAAACAACACCGCTGACTGGACTGATTTTATACAAGGTGTAACTGTTTTGGACGGAAACGTAACTTCGCACACTCCATCTACGACAATTACAGATACAGAACTTATTTTAGATTTTGCAGCACCAATTGCTGTAGCAGATGGAACCACACTTGATTTTTTAATTGGTTTATATTTAAACACAACAAATATTGTAGATGGGAATATCATTCAGCTACAAATAGACGGTACTTCAAGTGGTTTTGATGCCGATGCAAATGGTTCTGATTTTGTAGATCCATTCCTTTTTGGTGATGTTGTTGGTAATAATTTTACAGTTGACGTAGACGCTACAACATTAAGCTTTATACAACAACCTAGTGACGTTACAGTTGACGCTGTAATGAGTCCTGATGTTACAGTAGCTTACGTAGATGTTAATGGTAATGTTGACCCAGACTATGATGGTTTGTTTGACATTAGCCTTTCTACCACAGGTAGTTTTGATATATCGGCAACAACAACGGTTACAGCTTCTAATGGCATTGCAACTTTTAACAATCTTGTTTTTGATACAGAAGATACAGGAATTAGCTTAACTGCTACAGATGATTCTACTATTATACCTGGTAGTTTTGTTTCTGACAGCTTTGATGTTACACCGTTACCAACAGGAGCTACAGATCTTATCTTCTCTGAATATATTGAAGGCTCTAGCAATAATAAATATATTGAGATCTACAATGGTACTGGAGCTACTGTTACATTAAGTAATTATACTGTTGAATTGTATTCAAACGGAAGTGGTTCAGCAAGTAACACAGAAGATTTTAGTGTTGGTTTCCCAGCAACGCTTGCTGATGGCGCTGTTATTGTGTTACAAAACTCTAGTGCAAGTATTTATGGCGGAACTGCTTACTCTACTAGTGTTTGTAACTTTAATGGTGACGACACTATCGTACTTAAAAATAATGGCACTATAATTGACATTATTGGTAATATTGGTTGTGACCCTGGTTCTTCTTGGAGTGATAGTGGAAACACAACAAGCAACATGACCTTGGTAAGAAATAGCAATGTTTGTTCGGGAGTTTCTGCCGACCCTTCTAATTCTCCTTGTGATTTTCCTACATTAGCAACAGAATGGTCGAATTCTAGTATAGACACCGTAACCAATCTTGGCTCTCATACTGCAAATTGTGGTACTCCAGTAACTACCACTTATACTTTTGATGGCACTTGGTCGCCAAGTGATCCTAGTGGCACAGCAACAGCAAGTGATGACATCGTAATTGAGTCTGGCAACGCAACTATAAATACTAATACAACGTGTAATACTGTAACTGTGAATGCAGGCGCAGGACTTACAGTTGATACTGCTATTACACTAACAACAAATACATTAACCCTAGAATCTAGTTCTACTAGCTATTCGAGTTTAATTCTTGATGGAAATGTAATTGGAGACATTTATTATGAGCGTCATGTTAATATTAATGGTTCTGGAGATACTGGAAGTAACGATTTAATATCTGCTCCTTTAACCGGTCAAGCATTTAATAATTTTGCTACTGCGAATCCAAATATTTTAAACAATGGCACCTTATATTTATTTGGTCCATTTGAAAAAAGTACTGGTGAATATTTAACTTGGGCTGGTACAGAAACCTCAACCCTTGATGCTGGTGTAGGTTATAGAGCTGGAACGACTGACAATGGTACTGTTACTTTTACGGGTACTGCAAATAATAGTACAATAACATATAACATTACTAATTCTGGACCTCAAGAAGCAGAATGGAATCTTGTAGGTAACCCTTATCCTTCATACATGAATGTTCATAGCTTTTTTAACCATGAAGTAGGTTCGGGCGTTACCAACCTTGACTTATTTAATACAGGTACAGGAGCTATTTACGGTTATGATGGTACAGCTCAAGATGGATGGATTATATACAATATGGCAACAACTACTTTATCAACAGTTATTGCTCCAGGTCAAGGCTTCTTTGTAAGTGCTGATGCTTCTAGTGTAGCTGCTTATGATTTAGAATTTACACCTGCAATGCGATCTACTGGAACTAGTGATGATTTTATTTCTGGACGTAATGCAGAATTAGTATTTGTAAAAGTTAATGCTCGCACAAACTCTAACTCTTATACTACAGATTTTTATTTTAACTCTAATGCAAGTAGCGCATTTGACTTTGGTTACGATGCTGAAGTTTGGGGAGGAACTACTCCTGATTTTGCAATCTATTCGCATCTAGTTGACAACAACCAAGGTAAAGCGATGGCCTTACAGTCATTACATGCTTCAGACCTATCTAACGTAACCATCCCATTAGGCGTTCATGCAAATCAAGGGGAGCAATTAACGTTTAGCATTGCTGAATCTACTTTATCTGAATCTGTTAAAGTATATCTTGATGATGTTGTTGCTAATACATCTACATTATTGAATGCTAGTGATTATGTGATTACGCCATCGTCAGATTTATCTGGAACTGGACGTTTCTTTTTAAGAACTTCTAATGAAGCATTATCAACTATTGAACACAATATAGATGCATTAAATATTTACGCACTAAATAACTCTAAAGCACTAGTTATAAGCGGACAGTTACAAGATAACGCTCATTTAAGTTTGTATGACATACAAGGAAGAAAGGTTTTAACAAAGCAACTTGATAGCACTCGTCTTGAAAATCGTGTTGATGCTTCAGTTTTAAGTGAAGGTGTTTATGTGGTAACTGTTGAAAATAACGGACAACAGGAAACTCAAAAAGTGATTCTTAAATAGAACTTGTTAACTTTAATTATTAACAAAATGACACACAATACATCTAAAGATCAAATTACGAGGAAAGAAGCCCTGAAAAAAATGGGGAAATACGCTGCGTTAACAGCAGTAGGATCATTTATTATACTGAATCCGAAGCAAGCACAAGCATCGTCTCCACCAGATCCAGGAGGAAATCCTTTTGAGTAAGCAAACAACCTCATCAATAAAAAAAGCACACTATAACAGTGTGCTTTTTTTTATTTAAAACCCTATCTAATACAATAAAAAAGCAACCTCTATATTATTACTAATTTATTAACACAAAATCATTTTCGTTTTTATCTTTTCTAAAACTATTATATATTTACCTTCTTAATTCATATCTTTTTAACTAAAAATTGCTGAAATTATGAAAAAACTATACGTTTTATTGACAACTATTTTATTTACCTGTTATGGAGCTCAAGCCCAATTAGAAACAAACGATGACTTGATTACTAGTAGAGGTGGCTTAATATTTTTCACCCTTAATGCTAGTGCTGGCGGTGATTCTTATAATACAGATGTCTATTTTAATCCAAATGCTAGTCTTGCTTTTAATTTTGGATTTGATGCTGAATTATTTAGCATCCCTTCATTTGTTTTATATACTGAATTAATAGAAATAAATTCTGGTTCTGACCCAACCATGTTATCACTACAAGCCATAAACACTACAGATTTAGCAAACACAACCATCCCTATAGGAATAATTTCAGAACAAGGTGAGCAAATCACTTTTACTCTTACTGCAAACACATTACCATCAACAACTGAGTTATGGTTAGATGACACTGTAGAAGATACAAGCACATTACTAAACAGTGGTGATTATGTAATTACACCTAGTGTAGATTTAAACGGAACCGGAAGGTTTTATCTTAGAGTTTATGATGACACACTGCTATCGACTACGGAAGACAACCTTGAAACTTTAACCGTTTTTGCTTTAAACCAAAGTAAAGAGATTGTGGTTAAAGGGCAACTTTTAAATAATACTACTTTAAATTTATATGATGTTCTAGGCAAGCATGTATTATCTACACAACTTGATGACAGTACTCAAGACAACCGCATTGATGTTTCAGCAATTAGTAGTGGAATTTATGTAGTAAACATTGAAAACAACGGACAATCGAAATCACAAAAAGTAATTATTAAATAAGAAACATATTTTTATAATTCAAAAAAGCATTTACATTTTGTTGATGCGCTTTATTTTTATGTTAACAACTTTAATTAAAAATGTGTTTCATCTAAGAAAAACACCACTTGACAGAAAACATTTTTTTTTATAAACAAAAAGTTTGAAAATTCAACTGTTTTGCTATATTTGTTTTTCGGTTTAACATAAAATTAACTTGTTTTATTTTTAAACCTTCCCAAAACTTCCTATAACTCCCTGTTTTTTTTTGGTATTTGTGCATTTGCGCAAACATTAAGCTATTAACTAATATTAACTTTTATGAGAAAATTTACATTCATTGTGTTAGTATTGCTTGCTTTTAGTTGGCAATCCTACTCACAATCTATCGTTATTGGTACAGGTACCGATGAAACAACGAGTACCGAATCTGATCCAATTCATGGGTATTACAATGCTTTTAGATACCAAGTAGTTTATACTGCTGCGGAATTAAGTGCGTCTTTAACCCCTTATGATGAAATAACTGCTTTAGGATGGTCCATTTCTGGCGACTATGCTGGTGGTAACTTACTAGGTTATACCATTAAAATGGGACACACCTCAGCAGCAAACTCGGCATCACATGATAACTCGAGTACTATTGTTGTTAAAAATGCATTTGATTATGATCCAACTGTCACTGCTGCTGGCGTGTTTGACATGATTACATTTGACACTAACTTTGTGTGGAATGGCGTTGATAATGTTTTAGTAGAAGTTTGCTCTGATGGACAGAATCCTTTTAGTGGCCCTTATGGTCAAGTAAGAGGTACTGATGGTACTAACAACTCAAGAATTTACAGAGTTGATGGAAGTAGCGCCTGTGGTGTTGACACCAGTACAACTAACCCGCACAAACCTAACATACAATTTAATTATATAGACGGTACACCTCCTGCGTGTTTTGCTCCTACTGCGATAACTGTTGATAGCTTTACAGCTACAACTGCAGAAATTAGCTGGACAGCTGGTCAAGGAGAATTAGATTGGGAAATAGTAGTACAAGCTGCAGGAACTGGTACGCCTGGTGCAGCTGATAATTCTGGAACTGATACAGGAACTAATCCACATTCTGCAACTGGATTAACAGCACAAACAGCTTACGAAGTATATGTAAGAGCTGATTGTTCTGCTGGTGCTGGTACTGATTTTAGTGCATGGTCTGGTCCTGTAAATTTCACAACAGCATGTGCTATAGAAACTGCACCTTATACAGAAGATTTTGAAAACGGAGGAGCACTTCCAGATTGTTGGACCTTAGCTGGTGATGACGACTGGGAATTTGCAAATTCTGGAAGTGGCGAACATATTGGTGATAATGGCACACTATCTGGTTCAACTGATTCTAACGGTTACTTTGCTTGGGTAGATGATTCTACTCCTGACGCTACCAATGCAGAATTAAGATCCCCATTAGTAGATCTCTCTGGTTTAACGACACCTAGTTTATCTTTTTATGAAATAAGTGACAATGAAGGCGCTAACCCTAATGCAACATTAACTGTAGATGTTTGGGATGGTGCTGCATGGAATACAGTAGGCACATACAACACTAACACATCAGGCTGGGAACAAAAATTTATTGATTTAAGCGGTCTTACATTTACAGGACCAGCTCAAGCACGATTTTTAATTGCTGATTCTGGAAGCTTCTATGATGATATAGCCATTGATGATGTATCATTTGATGAATACCCATCTTGTTTTGTTCCTTCAGGATTAGCTATTGACAGCTTTAATGCATCTAGTGCAACCATTAGCTGGACTGCTGGTGTCTCTGGAGAAAGTGATTGGGAAATTGTAGTTCAAACTGATGGTACTGGAACTCCAGTAGGCTCAGGTGTTGCTACTTCAAGCAGCCCTTATTTTGCATTAAGTCTTGCGCCTAGTACAGATTACGAAGTATATTTAAGAGCCAATTGTGGTGGTGGTGATTTTAGTGATTGGATTGGTCCAGTTGATTTTACCACATTACCTTCTACTGTACCTAGTTGTTCTGCAACATATACTCCTGCTCCAGATGCAAGTTGTGGTAATTCAGACACAACACTTTCGTGGGATGCTGCAGATACAGCTGACGGATATCGTATTACAGTTGGAACTACTTCAGGAGGCAATGATATTCTTGATGATGTTGATTTAGGTGATGTTTTAACTACTACTGTGAGTAGTCAAAGTCCTAGCACAACATATTACTATACTGTTTCTCCATACAATATTGTTGGAACAAACACAACCTGTACAGAGCAGACATACACCACAAATGCAACAGCTTGTTTATGTGATTCTGTCCCAACATCAAATGATGGCGCTGGTATTTCAAATGTTAGAATTGGTTTTGATGATTATGCTACCGGAGATGTGACATACTTTGATCATTCTGGCCCTGTAAATGAATTAAGTCAAGGTGTGCCAATTAATGTTCAAATTACTTTTGAAACAGGTTATACTTATGGCACACATATTTGGATTGATTTAAATGACAATGGAGATTTAACAGACCCAGGAGAGCTTGTATTTTCTGGCGAATCTTTAGCAGACAACCCAACTACTCTTGATGCAAGTTTTACAGTACCTTCTGGCTTTTTAGGTGCTCACAAAATGAGAATTGGTACAGCAGATTCTGGTCAAGCAACACCTAACCCTTGTTATAGTGGAACATATGGTGTGACTTTAGATTTTGATGTTAATATTACAGCACCATCATGTACACCTGCTGTTATTGCAAGTACAACAGTTGTTGACAATTGTGCTACTGGACAATATAATGTAGAAGTAGACGTAACCGATCCTGGTACAGCGACCTTTCTTATTGGTACTGCTCCAGTACCAATAACCTCAGGAATTAATGTTGTAGGTCCTTTTGATATTGGAACCACTTCACCATCAATTAATGTTATTGACGTTACTAATAGTGCTTGTAATATTGATTTAGGAACTTTTGATAGTGATGGACATCCTCCATCAGATTTAGTAGCATCAAACATTACAGGAACTACTGCTGATTTAGCATGGACTGTTAATGGTTCTGAAACTGCTTGGGAGGTATTAGTATTACCTGCTGGAGATCCTGCTCCATTAGGAACGACCTCTGGTACAGATGTTTCAGGAGCTAACCCATATACAGCTACTGGTTTAACAGCTCAAACATCTTATGATGCATATGTAAGAGGTATGTGTGGCACTGACCCTGAATGGGTTGGCCCAGAAACCTTTACAACACCTTGTCCTGTATTTACACCATCGTATTCAGAAGACTTTACGACATTCCTAGATCAATGTTGGGAAGAAGCTACAGATGGCGACTTAATTGCAGGACCAGCTAGCTTTGGTTCTGGAGGTTTCTTAGCTGAAGAATTTGCTCATGTTGGCACTGGTAATGGAGCTGTAAATATTAATTTGTATTTAGGCGGACCAGATATAGATTGGTTATTATCACCTAGCTTTGATTTATCAGCTGATGGCTACCAATTAGAAGTGGATGTTGCTTTGACAAATTACAATAGTACAGCTCAAGGTAACTTTAATACTGGTGACCAAGTCCTTATAGTATATTCTAATGATGGCACAAACTGGACAACATTAGTAACCTATGATGACACAAATGAGCCTGCTGCTGCTGGACAAACTGAAATTGTAGACCTTACAGGGATCACAGGAACTAGTGTTCAATTTGCGTTCTATGTTTCTGAAGGAACTACTGGAAGAGATATTGATTTCCATATTGATAATTTTAAAGTAAGAACTCCTCCAACTTGTTTTGATGTATCAGGTTTAAGCCTTGATAGCGTTTCAACTACAACAGCAGATATTAGCTGGACAAATGCTGGTGCAGAAACCAATTGGGAAATCGCAGTACAAGCTGCAGGAACAGGTGTACCTAGTACAGCAAATGATTCTGGAGCAAATACAGCTACTAATCCATATACTGCTACTGGTTTAACTGCTCAAACTGACTATGAAGTATATGTAAGAGCAGAATGTACTCTTGGATCTGAGTTTGGTGAGTGGGTTGGACCTTTAAACTTTTCAACAACTTGTAACCCTCTAAGCACATTCCCTTGGACTGAAGATTTTGAAAGCATTACAACGCCAGACTTACCTATTTGCTGGTCTGCATTAAATGAAAATGCTGATGGAGACGCTTTCCAAACCTATGGAACTTATGGTGCTGGTGGCTCTAATGCAGCTGGTTTATATACAGATTTTAATGGTGGAAGTAATGATGATTATTTAATTTTACCACAGTTTACTTTAACTGGCAATCAAGAATTAACATTTAGTGTAAGAGCAAGATCATCTGGTGAGCCAAATGATTATCGCGTTGTATTATCAACAACTGGTACTGCTGCTGCTGATTTCTCTACAGAATTGCGAGCTTTAACAGAAGTATCAAATACAACACACGAAACTATAGCTCCTATTCGATTAACAGCTTATACAGGAGATGTCTATATTGCTATACATGTACCAGATGGTGGATTAGATGGTTATTATATCTATTTTGATGATTTTAGCATCGTAGATCTTCCTCCTTGTGTTGATCCTACAGATATAGCTATAACTCCAGCAGCAACTACTGCAGATATTAGCTGGACTCCTGGCACTGATGAAACTGCATGGGAAGTTGTAGTTCAAGCACCACTTACAGGTGAGCCTGCAGGTGCCGGAACAGCAGCTACTAACCCTTATACTGCAACAGGCTTAACGTCTGAAACTGCTTATGAAGTATATATAAGATCTAACTGTGGTGTTGATGGATTTAGCGTTTGGACTGGACCGTTTAACTTTACAACAACTCCAGATTGCCCAGCTGTAACAGCTATTACTTTAGATGATGTTACTACAACAACTGCAGATGTTAGTTGGACTGCTGGTAATGCTGAAACTAATTGGGAAGTCGTAATACAAGCTCCAGGAACAGGTTTACCTGCTGCTGCTGATGGTACTGGTACAGATACAACTTCAAATCCGTATTCATTTACTGGTTTAACAGCTAATACAGCTTATGAAGTATATGTAAGAGCAGAATGTACTGCTGGTACTGAATTTAGTACTTGGAATGGTCCATTTAACTTTACAACACCTTGTGAAACTATTAGTGCTTTCCCTTGGACTGAAGATTTTGAGAGTATTACAATTCCAAACTTACCAGATTGTTGGACAGAATTAAATGAAAATGCAGATGGAGACTTTTTCAGAACATGGAATGACTTTAGCTCTGTTAGTAATGAAGCAGGTTTATATACAGATTTCAATGCTGGAAATAATGATGATTATTTAATCTTACCTCCATTTACTTTAACTGGAAATGAACGATTCAAATTCAGTGTTAGAGCAAGATCAACGGGTGAACCAAATGATTACAGAGTTGTATTATCTACCACAGGAACTGCTGCTGCCGATTTCTCTACGGAATTACAAGCTTTAACATCTGTATCTAATACAACACATGCTGAAATAGCTCCTATTGATTTAAGTGCTTATTCAGGAGATGTATACTTAGCTATTCATGTACCTTCTGGTGGATTGGATGGTTACTATATCTATTTTGATGATTTCACAGTTGAAGAAATCCCTAGCTGTTTAGACGTAACAAGTATAACAGTTTCTGGTGCAACTGGTACTTCTGCCAATATAGGTTGGACAGAAAATGGTACTGCTACCGATTGGGAAGTCGCTGTACAACCTGACGGAACAGGAACTCCTGCTTCAGGTGATGCAACAACATCTAACCCATATTCGGCTACAGGCTTAACACCTGAAACAGATTATGAAATATATGTAAGAGCTAATTGTGGTGGAGCTGGATTTAGTGCATGGACTGGTCCTGTAACTTTTACAACGCCTTGTGCTACTGAAACACCAGATTACACTGAAGACTTTACAACATTCTTAAATTCATGTTGGACTGAAGCTACAGATGGTGATTTAACATCAGGACCTGCTAACTTTGGTTCTGGAGGTTTCTTAGCTGAAGAATTTGCTCATGTTGGATCTGGTAATGGCGCTGTGAATATTAACATGTATTTAGGTGGACCAGATATAGATTGGTTGTTATCACCTAGCTTTGATTTATCAGCTGATGGTTATGAATTATTAGTAGACGTTGCAATGACCGATTATAATGCCACAACTCAAAACGATGGATTTAGTACAGGTGATGAGGTACATATTGTATATTCTAATGATGGTACAAACTGGACCGATTTAGTTGTATATAACGACGTAAATGTTCCTGCAGCTGCTGGTCAAACCGAAACCATTGACCTTAGTGGAATAACTGGAACTAATGTTCGATTTGCATTTTATGTTTCTGAAGGAACTGATGATGGAAGAGATATTGACTTCCATATTGACAACTTTATTGTAAGAACTCCTCCATCTTGTCCAGATGTATCTGCAATTGCAGTATCTAACATCACTACAACTTCTGCAGATATTGCATGGACTAATGGTGGTTCTGAAACCGCTTGGGAAGTAGCGGTACAAGCTGCAGGAACAGGAGAACCAGGAGCTGCTGATGGATCTGGTACAGATTCAGCAACAAATCCTTATAATGCTACTGGTTTAAGTTCATCAACAAGTTATGAAGTTTGGGTAAGAGCAGAATGTACAGCTGGAGTTGAATTTGGAGCATGGATTGGACCGATTAATTTTGCTACTGCTTGTGATTCATTCTCTACATTTCCTTATACTGAAGGATTTGAAAGTGGCGTACCTCCTACATGTTGGTCTACTTTTAGAGGTACAAATGATGAAGGTACTACCTATGATTGGACGACGACTGCTACTGCTAATAGTGGTTCACAAGCTGCATTCGTTAGGTTTAGTGTCAGTGGTAATGACGCTGAAGACTGGTTAGTAACTCCAGAATTTGATTTTTCTGCATTATCAAATCCTGAATTCTCATTCTTTACTAGAGAAGGGTTAACAACAGATTATGGTAGTACATTAACTGTAAGAGTATCAACTACAGACACTGCTCATGCGTCATTTACGACTGTATATACTAGCGGTGAAACTGATATTACGACATACAACCAATTAGTTATTGATTTAAGTGCTTACGCAGGTGCACCTACAGTTTATATAGCTATTGTGTGGGCAAATGATGATGGTGATAGTTTATATGTTGATGATGTTGCTGTTTATGACAACATCCCTGGAACTTATACCTATACTGATGGTGTATGGTCACCAAGTACTCCTACAAATGATTTAGATGATATCATCATTGCTTCTGGTAATTTAGTACTTAGCTCTGACTTAACTTGTAACACGATGACTGTTAATCCTGGAGCGAGTGTAACTGTTGATGTTGGTACTACACTTGAAGCTACCAACGGTTTAACTCTTGAATCTAGTTCTACAAGTTATTCGAGTTTAATTCCTAATGGAACTATTGTAGGTACTATGGAATATGAGCGTCATGTTAACATTAATGGCTCTGGTACTACTGGTAGTAACGACCTCGTGTCGGCTCCTTTAACGGGTCAACAATTCGATGACTTTGCTGCTGCTAATCCTAATATCTTTAGCAATGGCGCTGGTACACTTTACTTATTTGGTCCGTTTGAAAAGGTGACTGGTCAGTATGTCACTTGGGCTAATACCGAAACTGCTACCCTTGATGCTGGTGTTGGGTATAGAGCTGCTTCTACTGATAATGATACTTTTACCTTTACTGGTAATGCTGAAACTGG
>NZ_JBNAFQ010000005.1:5000-229753 GCF_049800755.1 Psychroserpens sp. S379A
GCTGGGTTCAGAACGTCGTGAGACAGTTCGGTCTCTATCTACTGTGGGCGTTAGAAATTTGAGTGGATCTGACTCTAGTACGAGAGGACCGAGTTGGACTAACCTCTGGTGTATCTGTTGTCACGCCAGTGGCATTGCAGAGTAGCTACGTTGGGAAAGGATAAGCGCTGAAAGCATATAAGCGCGAAACCTACCACAAGATGAGATTTCTTTAAAGGGTCGTGGAAGATGACCACGTTGATAGGCTATAGGTGTAAAGGCAGTAATGTCATAGCCAAGTAGTACTAATAACCCATAGGCTTATTGTACACCTGTTTTTTAGAGTACAAACAAACTTTTTATGTAATTTTCTCAATATGTCAACAATATTAGTGTTGATTATTTATAACAACCATATCCTGAACAAGTTTAGGATAAAAATTTAAGGTGGTTATAGCGATGGGGCTCACCTCTTACCATTCCGAACAGAGAAGTTAAGCCCATTTGCGCCGATGGTACTGCATTTGTGGGAGAGTAGGTCGTCGCCTTTTTTAAACGCCCTTACTATAGTTTAGTAAGGGCGTTTTTCTTTTTATATATTATCTCCCAATACCAGCTCTTAATCAAATAGACTGCTCATAATTGTTTGGAATAAAAATTTTCTTATAGATTTTTGTTTTTTGAGTGTTTTAGAGGAATAGATAGACTGTTGAGAGATGATGTTGAGTAATACAGTAAATATGTATCATAAAAAAGTCCAACAAAGATATGTTGGACTTTTGTTTTTTATAAAAGTTCTTTATTTATTCTCTTATAACACCTCTTGAAATCACAATCTTTTGTATTTCAGAAGTTCCTTCATAAATTTGAGTGATTTTTGCATCTCTCATTAAACGTTCTACATGGTATTCTTTTACAAATCCATTTCCACCATGAATTTGAACGGCTTCAACTGTTTGTTCCATAGCTACTTTGCTTGCATATAATTTTGCCATGGCACTAGACATGTCATAGTTATTACCTTGGTCTTTATCCCAAGCAGCTTTCATAACAAGCATACGAGCAGCTTCAATTTCAGTAGCCATGTCTGCTAATTTAAAGGCAATAGCTTGATGATTACAAATTTCAGTACCAAATGCTTTACGTTCTTTAGAATATTTTAAAGCCAATTCATAAGCTCCTGAAGCAATACCTAGGGCTTGAGCAGCAATACCAATTCTTCCGCCAGATAGAGTTTTCATCGCAAACTTAAACCCAAAACCATCATCTCCAATTCTATTTTCTTTTGGAACTTTTACATCATTAAATTGTAGTGTATGTGTATCACTTCCACGAATACCTAGCTTATCTTCTTTAGGACCAATATCAAAACCTGGCATTCCTTTTTCAACAATAAAAGCATTAATGCCTCGATGTCCTTTATCTCTATCGGTTTGAGCGATTACCAAATAGACATCACTTCGTCCACCATTAGTAATCCAGTTTTTTGTTCCGTTTAAAACATAGTGATCGCCTTTATCTATTGCTGTTGTGGCTTGTGATGTTGCATCACTTCCAGCTTCAGGTTCACTTAGACAAAAAGCTCCTAAGTACTCACCTGTTGCTAATTTGGTTAAATATTTTTGTTTTTGCTCTTCGTTACCAAAAGCTTCTAAACCATAACAAACTAAAGAATTATTAACAGATACCATAACAGAAGCAGAGGCATCAATTTTAGAAAGTTCTTCCATTATAAGTACATATGAAATAGCATCCATTCCACTTCCTCCATATTTAGGATCGACCATAATACCTAAGAACCCTAAATCTCCCATCTTTTTTACTAATTCTTGAGGAAATTGTTGCTTGTCATCACGTTCTATAACGCCAGGAAGTAATTCGGTTTGCGCAAAATCACGAGCTGCGTCGCGTATCATTAGGTGTTCTTCAGTTAAGCTAAAATCCATAGTAAAGTTTTGTTATTAATTTGATAAAAAAATGATGTCAAAGATAAGTCTTTATTGGTATATTTTCAATAATGATTCCTATTTTTACTGAATATGATAAAATCTAGATACAATGTTATTGGTGTGATGTCTGGAACATCTTTAGATGGAATTGATTTAGCATATTTGACATTTGAGTGTAATAAAAAATGGACATTCGAAATACTTAATGTTGTAACTATTCCATATTCACAATTTTGGTTAGAAAAGCTTTCTAAGCTGATTTATCTAAATTTAAATGATTTAAAACAGATCGATGTAGAATATACAGTTTATCTCTCTAATGTAATTAATAGCTTTATAGATAAATATAAAATAAAGGATATTGATGCTATTTGCTCTCATGGACACACAGCTTTGCATCAACCAAAAAAAGGCTTTACATATCAGATTGGAAATCAAAAAAAAATAGCTAAACTTACACAACATAAAGTAGTATGTGATTTCAGGGTTCAAGATGTGGCTTTTGGCGGACAAGGTGCACCTTTGGTTCCTATTGGCGATCAATTATTGTTTTCAGATTATAAATACTGTTTAAACCTTGGAGGTTTTGCTAATGTTTCGTTTGAAGATAATAACAATCGTATTGCATTTGATATTTGTCCGGTAAATATTGTTCTAAATCATTATAGTAAAATATTGGGTTTAGAGTATGATGCTAATGGAAATATAGCTTCTGAAGGAAAAGTAGATTCTTTACTATTAGCAAAATTAAATGCATTAGAGTTTTATAAACTTGATTTTCCCAAATCACTTGGTTTAGAATGGGTAAATTTAAATATAATCCCAATTATTGATTCACATCAACTTGAAGTTAAAGACATATTACGAACAGTGGTAGAGCATATCGCTGTTCAAATTTCTTCAGTATTAAATAAACAAACAACTGCCTCAGTTTTAATTTCTGGAGGAGGAGTTTACAATACATTTTTAATTGAGCGATTAAAAGCTTTTTGTAAGAACGAAATTGTAATTCCTTCTAAATTGATAATAGAATACAAAGAAGCACTTATTTTCGGACTTTTAGGTGTGTTAAAGTTACGAGGAGAAACTAATTGTTTAGCTAGTGTTACTGGAGCGTCACATGACCATTCTTCGGGTACAATTTATACTATTTAACAGGATTAAAAATTAAAACAGTAAAAATATAGATTTGTAGAAATCAGCTTAAACTAAAATTTAATTGTTTTTGCAATAATATAATGGCTTTACTTTTTAAAGCCATTTTTTGTTTTTTATATTTGCTGAAATTTAACTAACTATCTTAATGAAAGACTTACTTCAAACGTACGAAGACAAAGAACCAGAAATTGTTTTTAATTGGAAAGATCCTGAAACTGAAGCTGAAGGATGGACAGTAATCAACTCGCTAAGAGGTGGAGCTGCAGGAGGAGGAACTAGAATGCGAAAAGGGTTAGACATGAATGAAGTTTTGTCTTTGGCAAAAACTATGGAGGTTAAATTTACAGTTTCTGGACCTTCAATTGGAGGAGCTAAATCTGGAATTAATTTTGATCCTCATGATCCTCGTAAAAAAGGTGTTCTTGAACGTTGGTATAAAGCGGTGTCACCTTTGTTAAAAAGTTATTACGGAACAGGAGGTGATTTAAATGTCGATGAGATTCATGAAGTAATTCCTATTACTGAAGAGAGTGGTGTTTGGCATCCACAGGAAGGTGTTTTTGAAGGCCATTTCAAACCAACCCAAGCCGATAAGATTAATCGCATTGGTCAATTACGTCATGGTGTTATTAAAGTTATTGAAAACCCGAAATACTCTCCTAATGTTTCAAGAAAATATACAGTAGCAGATATGATAACTGGTTTTGGAGTAGCTGAAGCAGTTAAACATTTTTATAATATTCAAAACGATTCTGTAGTTGGTAAACGAGCTATTGTTCAAGGCTTTGGAAATGTAGGAGCTGCAGCTGCATTTTACTTAGCTCAAATGGGAGCAAAGGTAGTAGGTATTATTGATAGAGTAGGCGGATTGATAAAAGAAGAAGGGTTTAGCTTTGAAGAAATCACACAACTATACTCTAATAAAGATGGTAATACATTAATTAGTGATCTTCTCATTCCATTTGATGAAATGAATGAAAAAATTTGGTCTTTAGAAACCGAAATTTTTGCACCTTGCGCAGCTTCTAGATTAATTACCAAAGAACAAATAGATGCCATGATTGATACTGGTTTAGAAGTTATTTCTTGTGGTGCAAATGTACCTTTTGCTGATAAAGAAATATTTTTTGGACCAATCATGGAACATACAGATAATAAAGTAAGTCTAATTCCAGACTTTATATCAAATTGTGGTATGGCAAGAGTCTTTGCTTACTTTATGGAACGCAAAGTTCAAATGACAGATGAAGCAATTTTTAATGACACTTCTAATACCATAAAAAAAGCCATCCAAAACGTTTACGATAAAAATCAAACAAAAACAGGAATTAGTGCAACTGCCTTTGAAATCGCATTGAGCCAACTTATTTAAAACAACCTATGGAAACAATAATAATTTTAGTTTTTGTATTAGGCTATTTAGCCATTACAGTAGAACATAGTATTAAAATTGATAAACTTATTCCAGCTTTAGTCATGATGGCTATTAGTTGGGCATTAATTGCTTTAGGAATCGATTCGTTCACACAATGGTTTGATTCTGCAAATCATGGCTTGGTTGATGGGTTTTCTACTTTAGATCATGAAAATAAGATGCATATTATGGAGGAAACCTTATTACATCATTTAGGAAAGACATCTGAAATTTTAGTGTTTCTTTTAGGCGCAATGACTATTGTCGAAATCATTGATTATTTTGACGGGTTTTCAACGATTAAAAGCTTTATAAAAACAAATAGTAAACGCAGTATACTATGGATATTTGCTATACTAGCGTTTATCTTATCAGCAATTATAGACAATTTAACAGCGACTATTGTATTAATTTCTATTCTTCAAAAAATTGTAAAAGATCGCAGTGTTCGTATCTGGTATGCAGGTTTGATTATTATTGCTGCTAATGCTGGAGGAGCATGGTCTCCTATTGGAGATGTTACCACTACAATGCTTTGGATTGGAGACAAAGTAACCACAGGAAAACTATTCATGTATTTATTTATTCCTTCGTTGTTGTGTATGATTGTGCCAACTTTAATCGCATCTTTTTTACCTGCTTTTAAAGGGAATTTGGAAAAGGTTGAAGATAATGATAAGCCAAAAAATAAGTTTAGCTCTACAATGTTATATTTAGGGTTAGGCGGAATTGTTTCTGTTCCATTTTTTAAAACAATTACTCATTTACCTCCTTATGTTGGTATGATGTTAGCTTTAGGTATTGTCGCTATTTTTGCTGAAATATATAGTAACTCTAAATTTGCGCTCTCTGGAGTTGATTCTGATGAGCATATTGAACACGCTAGCCATAGTCCTGTACATCATGCGTTATCTAAAATTGAATTACCAAGTATATTATTTTTCCTTGGAATTTTAATGGCAGTAGCAGCACTTGAATCTTTAGGAATCTTATTCGGATTTGCAGGAACATTACAAGAAACTATGCCAATGCTAGGAACAGAGTTTCATGGTGAAGGTGTTTCCGATTTAGTTGTACTGCTTTTAGGAGTAGGTTCTGCTGTAATCGATAACGTACCATTAGTAGCAGCAAGTTTAGGAATGTTCTCAGAACCAATTGATAATGAATTATGGCATTTTATTGCGTATTCAGCTGGAACTGGAGGAAGTATGCTTATCATCGGTTCTGCTGCTGGAGTTGTTGCTATGGGAATGGAAAAAATAGATTTTTTCTGGTACCTTAAAAAAATATCTTGGCTAGCACTTCTTGGCTTTATTGCAGGAGCTGCTACCTTTATGGTGACAAGAACATTATTTTAGTTCGAATACTTTTGAACCAAAAAAGGCGTTATTACACTAATAAATTAATTTCAATACTCTATTTATATGTTATTACAGAGTAATATTCAAGATGGAACTGAATTAGTTCCTGATTCAGAATCTACCGAAAAAACACTATCTATTATCGAATTAATAAGTAGTGGAGGAACTGCAGGTCAAATTATTATTGCAATACTTTTTGTACTTCTAATTGCAGCTATTTATATCTATTTTGAACGCTTATTTGCTATTAAAGCAGCTTCAAAAATTGATGCTAATTTTATGAATCAAATTAAAGATCATGTTAGTAATGGTAAAATTGATTCTGCTCAAATGCTTTGTGCTCAGGTTAATTCTCCTGTATCAAGACTTATTAATAAAGGGATAACTAGAATAGGTAAACCACTTGAAGATATCAATACAGCTATTGAAAATGCTGGTAGATTAGAGTTATATGGTTTAGAAAAAAATGTAAGTGTTTTGGCTACCATTTCAAGTATTGCTCCTATGATTGGGTTTTTAGGAACTGTAATAGGGATGATTTTATCAATCTTTGAGATTGCTAATTCTGGTGGACAAATTGATATCAAACAACTTTCGGATGGATTATATACTGCTATGACAACCACTGTTGCTGGTTTAATTGTTGGTATTGTTGCATACATGGCTTACAATCATTTGGTTGTTAGAACCGATAAAGTTGTATACCAAATGGAGTCAAATTCATTAGAATTCTTAGATCACTTAAACGAGCCTATTTAATGAATATTAGAGGTAGAAATAAAGTCAAACCAGAATTCAATATGTCTTCAATGACAGATATTGTATTCTTGCTACTGATATTTTTTATGCTTGCTTCTACGTTGGTAACCACTAATGCAATTGATATTTTATTACCAAAAGCCAGTGGGAAAACTGAAAATAAGCAGTCTGTTGCTGTAAGTATAACTAAAGACCTTAACTATTATATTGATCAGAAATTAGTAGGAGGAAGTGTTCTCGAAACCGAATTGATTACAATGCTTTCATCTCAAGAACAACCTACAATTGTACTACGTGCTGAAAAATCTGTTCCAGTTGAGAATGTTGTAAAAGTTATGGACATTGCTAACCGTAATAAGTTTAAAGTTATTCTAGCTGTCAAGCCAAATAATTAATCTTTAATTTGTTTTCGGAATAAAGTTTGCACATGCATTACTATGAAGTACTTAAAAACCAAACACGAACGTAATTCAGCAAAAATCACAACACTTATAGTGATGATATTGATATTGCTATTGTTTGTGGTTGGACCTCCATATATGGATCCACCCGAAGAATATGGAGTTGCGGTTAATTTTGGAAACTCACCTGTTGGTTCAGGGAATATTCAACCTACTGAACCTATAAAATCAAAACCTACTGAAGAAATTGTAAAGGAAGATACTCAAGCTGATAAAGCTCAACCTGAAGAAACAACAGAATCTAATAGTCAGTCGGAAGATGTACTTACTAATGAGTCTGCTGAAGCATTAGCCATAAAAAAAGCTAAAGAAGAAGCCGCTAAAGCAAAGGCTGAAGCCGAACGTTTAGAACAACTAAAAAAAGAAGAAGCTGAACGTATTGCTAAAGAAGAGCAAGACAAAAAAGATAAACTCGACGCATTAATTGGAGGTGTTAAAAACTCTGATGGACCTACAAAAAGTGGAGAAGGACCAGGTGATGGACCAGGAGATAAAGGAGAATTAGATGGAAGTCCTTATGCTCCTTACAAAGGAACTCCAGGTTCAGGTAATGGAGGTGTTGGTTATGGTTTAAATGGTAGAGGAACTCCAGATTATACGCTTTATGATGGTTGTGAAAATGAATATGGATTAATAGTTGTCGATATTGTAGTGAATCGTAGTGGTAAAGTTATTGAAGCTATTCCAGGAGCTAGAGGAAGTAATAATGCTACCTCATGTTTAAAAGCACAAGCAAAAAAAATAGCATTGTCTTATAAATGGCGTGCAGATTCTAAAGCACCAGCTAGACAGTATGGTAAAGTGAGTGTAAACTTTACACCGACAAACTGATGAACTATCAAGATACTGTCAATTGGATGTTTAAGCAGTTGCCTATGTATCAAAATCAAGGTAAATCAGCTTATAAAGTAGACTTATCTAACAGCATTCTTTTAGCCAAGTATCTCAATCATCCTGAAAAGCATTTTAAAAGCATTCATGTCGCTGGAACTAATGGGAAAGGTTCTACAAGTCATATGTTGGCTTCAATACTTCAAGAAGCTGGCTATAAAGTTGGATTGTACACATCTCCACACCTTAAAGATTTTAGAGAACGAATTAAAATTAATGGTAAGGAAGTAAGTAAGCAGTTTGTTATTGGATTTATAAAACGAAATTTTTCATTTTTTAAAAAGAATCCATTGTCTTTTTTTGAAATGACTGTTGGAATGGCTTTTGATTATTTTAAGAAGCAAAATGTTGACATCGCTATTGTTGAAGTTGGATTAGGAGGTCGACTAGATTCAACAAATATTATTACACCCGAAATTTCTGTGATTACAAATATTGGTTTTGATCACACACAATTTCTAGGAAATACATATGAAGCCATAGCCAAAGAAAAAGCTGGTATCATAAAACCTAAAGTGCCTGTTGTTATTGGTCAAACGCAAGACGAAACGAAAGATGTATTCATTGAAATTGCTGAACAGAATTCTACAGAGGTATATTTTGCAGATCAACTTATTAGTGAAAATTTTGAAAGTGATTTAAGAGGTAATTATCAAAAGCATAACATCAAAACAGTTGTGCAAACCATAAAAGTATTAAACAATCAAAAACAATTTTTTGTTTCACAAGCACAATTAATCAACGGACTTACAAATATTATAAGCAATACTGGTTTGAAAGGTCGTTGGCAAATACTTCAAAATAATCCAAAAGTGATTTGTGATACAGCGCATAATAAAGAAGGTTTGTATTATGTAATGAAGCAATTAGAGGAAGAAGACTTTCAGGAGCTACATATCGTCTATGGAATCGTTAATGATAAAGATCTAGATGCGATACTTCCATTGTTACCAAAGTATGCTACATACTATTTTTGCAAACCAGATATACCTCGAGGAATGGATGCAAAGCAGCTTCAAAATGAATTTTTGAAAAATGGTTTTAAAGGACGTTGTTATAATTCAGTAAATGAGGCGTTTAATTCTGCTTTTCAAAGCGCAAGTCCAGAAGATTTAATTTATGTTGGAGGTAGTACATTTGTAGTTGCTGAAATAATTTAATTTTTTTTAAAAAAAGCTTTTGCTAATTAAAAAACTAGACTATATTTGCAGTCCAATATTTAGGGCGCGTAGCTCAGTTGGTTCAGAGCACTTGGTTTACACCCAAGGGGTCAGGGGTTCGAATCCCTTCGCGCCCACAACAATAAAAAGTTCACATACTATGTGAACTTTTTTGTTTTTAATTAAAAGGGTCATTAACTCAGTTGGTTCAGAGTGTTACCTTGACAGGGTAGAAGTCACTGGTTCGAATCCAGTATGACCCACTTTTAAAGATCTTCTAAAATTCTCTCTAAGGCCATACCTCTAGAGCCTTTTATTAGTATGATTTTGTTTTTTAAAGGCATACGAGATAGTTTACCTTTTAAGTCTTCAAAAGATTCAAAACATTTTACATTGCTTGCATTATTTTTAGTTCTGAAAAAATGTTTTCCAACTAAAAAAATATGTTCGATATTAAACAGTTGTGCATAGTCTGTTATGGCTTGGTGTTCTACTTCTGAAGCTTTGCCTAATTCAAACATATCTCCTAAAACGGCAATTTTTTGCTTGCCTTTCATACTTCCAAAGTTATCTAAAGCAGCCATCATGCTTGTAGGATTTGCATTGTATGCATCAAGAATAATTTTATTGGTGTTTTTTTCTATGATTTGTGAACGATTATTAGAAGGAATATAGCCTTCAATTGCCTTAGCGATTAAATAATCTTCAACTTTAAAATGTAAACCAATTGCAATAGCAACACAAATATTATTAAAGTTATAAGCTCCTGTTAAATGGGTTTTTACTTGAATAGAATTAAACTGTACATTAATAAAGGGTTGAGCATCTAGCATGGTCATATTTGATCCAAATTTGATAATCTTTTTGTAGTTTCCAACTTGTTCAATTTGCAATTTGTCGTTTACATTAATGAATACAAATTTATCATTAGCTTTTAGGTGGTTATACAATTCAGATTTTCCTTTAATGACACCTTCAATACCACCAAATCCTTCTAAATGTGCTTTGCCAAAATTTGTAATTAATCCAAAGTCTGGTAAAGCAATATTTGATAAAAATTCAATCTCTTTTTGGTGATTTGCTCCCATTTCAACAATACCAATTTCTGTATCTTTTGTAAATTCTAAAAGCGTTAAAGGAACTCCTATGTGGTTGTTTAAGTTCCCTTTAGTTGCACTGGTATTATAAGTTGTTGATAGTACAGCATTAATCAATTCCTTCGTTGTAGTTTTTCCATTACTTCCTGTTAATGCAATGATAGGAATGTTTAAAATTTTTCTATGATGAGTTGCTAAATACTGCAATGCTTGTAACACATTGGCAACTAATATACAGGATTTGTGTTTGTTGTATTCTTCTTCGTCAATAACAACATATTTAGCACCTTTTTTCAAAGCTTCTAGAGCAAATGTGTTTCCATTAAAGTTGTCGCCTTTTAGAGCAAAAAACATGCAACCAGAAGTGATTTTTCGAGTATCTGTACATATAGAGTCGCATTTTAAAAAGGCTTTATAAAGTTCTTCTATTGTCATAAATTAAATGTAAATAAAAAAAAGTCCTAACATTAATAGTTAGGACTTTTTTTTATTGAAAATAAATTTTAGTTTCTTTTTTTACTGCCTTTAGATTTAGAACCAACTCTTGACATAGCACATCTAAAACCAATATAATCTGTAGCCATATCTTGAGGGAAATATCTACGCTGAGCAGGATCAATCCAATATGCTCTATCTCTCCATGAACCACCTTTATAAACTCTAACGTTATCATTAATTAAAGAAGTTCTTTGGTTAGAAGTATCATATTCTTTTAAAATTTTGCCAGTAGAATCTCTTTCTATGTTATGTTTAGGAGAATTATACATTTTTCTAGTCATAGTTTCTTCTGAATTTTCACCTTCTTCTTCATCAAAATCTGTAGCGTAGCTTCTAGATGATCTTACATCACCATCTCTAAAGTTTCTGTTGTCACTTCTATCAAAATTTGTTCTTAGGTATGTGTCATCTTCATCAACTGCAACTTGTAATATTTCTCCTGGAAGATTTCTAGCAACAATTTGACCATTACTTAAAGTATCGTATACAATTTCATCTGGCGTTACTACTTTAACAGTACCATCTTCGTTGATCGCATTTTTAGTATAAACATTACCTCTATAGTAGTTGAAATCACTAAACTCATCATCTACAATTGGACGATAAACATCTGCTACCCATTCAGCAACATTTCCAGCCATATCATATAAACCATAATCATTTGGTTCGTAACTCATTACTTGAGCAGTGATATCTGCACCATCATCAGACCAACCTGCAATTCCACCATAATCACCTTTTCCTTGTTTGAAGTTTGCTAATTGATCTCCTTTAGTTTTTCTTCTTCCAGAACGTGTATATTGTCCATCCCAAGGGTATTTTTTACGTCCTCGGTAAACATTAAAGCTTCTTAATTCGCTCATACCTAAAGCAGCATATTCCCATTCAGCTTCAGTTGGAAGTCTATAGTCTGGAGATATAATTCCAGATTCTCTTCTTGCATAATTGTTAATAGTATCACCAGCAGCAGTAACTTGAACTCTTTTTCTTGATTTAGCTGGATTGATAATACTATCGTTTCCTCCATAAGTTAATGTAGGAGCATTGATGTAAGTATCTGTACTAAAGTTACTATCTGCAGATGATGTTAAATGTGAATCTCTTTCTAAATAACCTGCATTTTGTAAATCCATTTCAGCAACTCTATCGGTTCTCCAGCTTGCAAATTCTACAGCTTGAATCCAGCTCACACCTACAACAGGGTATTCTCCATAACCAGGATGACGTAAGTAGTTTTCTGTCATCATTTCGGCATACCCTAATCGGTTTCTCCAAACTAATGTGTCTGGTAAAGCGCCTTGATAAATTAATCTGAAATTTTCTTCTTCTGGTGGATATGTTCTTTTGATCCAATCTAGGTATTCTGTATACATTTTATTGGTAACCTCAGTTTCATCCATATAAAATGATTGAACGTGTTGCTGATTTGGACTGTTATTCCAATCATGCATAACATCATCCTGAACTTTACCCATAGTAAATGTTCCACCTTCAATGAATACTAAACCAGGACTTGTTTCTTGTTCTTGGAACTTGTCATTGTATTGAAAACCACCATTTTTGTCATTAATTTTCCATCCAGTAGCTCTAGAACTGTTCTTGTTTGAAGAGTTTCTACTACAACCTACAATTGTTAAAGATATCATTAGGGCTAATAGTATCCTTAGGTTTAAGACGTTTTTCATATCCATACTTTTAAGTAAGCTAATTAAATTTTTAGACACGCAATATAGCAATTAAAGGTAAAATAACAACATTTTTTAGCAAATAGATTGAAAAAAAAGTTGCATTTCATCCTGTTTTTCATGCAATATAACGGACTTTTACTCAGTTTATCGATGTATTTTGACTTTAATAACGGTTGGTTAAATCAAATATTGTTGTAATTTTGAATAAAAAATTGAAGTGCTATAATAACATGACATTATAGCCGTTATTTGTACTATGAAAAAACTGTTACTCATATTTTTTATTGTCTATTCTGTTTTTGGTTTTGCTCAACAAAAACAATTTACAATTCAATGGAATGGTACAACTATATTAAAAACATCTACTTTTCAAATTGAGTTGCCAGCATTTAATAAAGAAAATTTCAGTTATAGTGATTCTGAAGGTTTGTATTATGTTTCCCAATGGGAAATAAATACGTTGTTAAACGAAAAATCTCTAACACTTTCAAGTGTATCTTATGAAACTATTTCAAATAATGAATTAAAAGGACTATCAAAAAATTTAATACCAAAATCGATAGACATAAAATTGTCTAATTCTATTGATAGAGATAAAGTTTATGCTTTTCTTAAGATCAGTCCGATTATTAATGATAACGGAGTTTTTAAAAAAGTTACGTCTTTTAGAATAAATTATTCTTCTGCTTCAACCATTGCTAATAGAAGTGCTTCCAGTTCTCAAGACATTACAAACTCTGTATTAAGCTCAGGAGAGTGGAGACGCTTTTATGTTGAAAATTCAGGAGTATTTAAGTTAACCAAAGATTTTTTAGAAGATATAGGAGTTAATACAGATGTGGATCCGAGAACAATTAAAGTATATGGAAATGGAGGCGCAATGCTTCCAATGCCTAATGATGAGTTTTATCCAATTGACCTTGCTGAGAATGCTATAAAATTTGTTGGAGAAAATGATGGTGTGTTTAATGATGGTGATTATATTTTATTCTATGCAGAAGGGCCTACAGGCAATGTAGAGTTACCTTTAATAAACACAAACATAAACCCTTATACAAGTAGGGCTTATTATTATGTCACTTTTGGAGGAGCGTTTGGTAAACGAATAGATACTGCTGTACAGCCAAATGGAAGCCCAGATTTTACAGTTGACACATTTCAAGATTATCAATTTCATGAAGTAGACGAATATAATATTGCTAAATTAGGTAGGCGTTGGTTTGGTGATCGTTTCGATATAGATAATGATAAAACATTTACGTTTAATTTTCCAAATTTGGTCACCTCAGAACCTGCGAAGCTAAAGGTTTATGTAGGAGCAGTATCTGAAGTACTAACCTCATTTCAAATTAAAGTAAACTCAGTAGATATAGGAAGCATTGCGCCTCCAGTTCTTACTGATGGTATATTGGGTTCAGGTGCGTCGTATAATAATGATATTCAATTAAATGCTTCTGAAGTTAATGTAAATATAAAATATAATAACTCTGGAAACCCTTCATCTTTGGGATATTTAGATTATGTTTCAGTAGAAGCTACTCGTGAATTAAAATACGCAGGAGGTCAATTGCGTTTTAAAAATAATAGTGTAGCAACAACAAATGGTGTTGTAGAATATTTAATGTCTAACACGTCTAATGTTATAGAAGTTTGGGATATATCAGATAAGTATAATGTGACTCGAATTCCAAATACTAATCAAGATTCAAATTTTAGTTTTAAGGCTGTTTCAGGAAGTCTTAAATACTATATAGCTATTAACAACCAAAGTTTCTTTGAACCATTTAGAGATTCAAATTCTTTTGTTAGTAATCAAAATATAAAAGGCACAATTTTTAAAAATAGTCAAGGAGAGTTTCAAGATGTAGATTACATTATTGTTACTCCCAACAGTTTGTTGTCACAAGCCAATCGACTAGCAGAGATTAACAGGCAGCAATATGACTTAAATGTAAAGGTTTTAACATTAGAAAGTATATATAAAGAGTTTAGTTCTGGTAATCAAGATATTGGAGGAATTAGAAATATGATAAGGTATGTGTATCATAATGCAAGTACTCCAGAAAATAGATTGAAGTATGTCTGCTTTTTTGGGGACGCATCTTTTGATTATAAAAACCGTATACCAAATAATACTAATTTTGTGCCTACTTGGTTTTCATACAATAGTTTTAGTCTAGTGAGTTCTTTTGTTTCTGATGATTTCTATGCTATGATGGATGATAATGAAGGTGATCTTGAAGAGGTTTCTAATAGAGCTGATATTGCTGTTGGAAGAATTTTAGCAAACTCACCACAACAGGCAAAACAACTAGTTGATAAAATTGAAGAGTATTATTCTGAAGCATCTTTTGGAAGCTGGAGGAACAATATTTTAATGATATCAGACGATATTGATAATCCAAGCTCAGACGCGCTTTTGCAGCAAACAACAGATGATATTACCAATACTATTACTCAAGAAAAACCATTTCTAAATGCTGTTAAAGTTCATACAGATGCATTTCTTCAAGAATCTTCTGCAGCAGGTGAACGTTATCCACAGGTGAATAAAGAAATTAGAGATGCTATAGATGTTGGTGCATTAGTAGTAAATTATTTTGGACATGGAGGTGAAGACGGTTTAGCAGCCGAACGTATTTTTGATAAAAATGATTCTCAAGAAGTTGCTAACGCATGTAAATACAATTTATTTATTACTGTGACTTGTGAATACACTAAGTTTGACGATCCATTAAGACAAACAGCTGGTGAGTTTACCTATTGGAATCCTAAAGGAGGAGCCATTGGTTTAATTACAACAACGAGACAAATTTTCGTGAGTCTTGGTCAAGATTTTAATGAAATAATAGAACCAAATTTATTCTCATTTGGCTCTAATGATTATCTGTCTGTCGCTGAAGCCTTAAGACAATCAAAAAATGATCCAGTTATAAGTAGCAATGGGCAAAAGTCTTTGGTTTGGTATATTGGAGATCCAGCAATGAAATTAGCATTTGTAAAACCAGATGTAAGATTAACGCATGTAAATGATGTGCCAATTGGAGGAAATACAGATGTTTTACAAGCTCTAAGTAGAGTTAAACTATCTGGTGAAGTAGTTAATGAATCTGGTAATTTATTGTCGGATTATAATGGTGTGTTAACTGCTATTGTATTTGATAAGGAAATTGAAAGACAAACTTTAGATAATGATAATCAAAATGTTGTTATGGATTTCAGAACATTAGGTGAAGTTATTTTTAAAGGTCAAGCCACAGTTGCTAATGGTCAGTTTGAATTTGAGTTTATCGTACCAAGAGATATAGGAATTCCAGTTGGTCCTGGGAAAGTGAGCTTTTATACTAAAAGAACTTTGCCGTTAGAAAATAGAGCAGGTTCAAGTTTTGATATTCAAGTAGGAGGAATTAATACAAATGCGCCTGAAGATAACACAGGTCCACTCATTAATTTGTTTATGAATGATGAAAATTTTGTGTCAGGTGGTATCACTAACGAACAACCAACACTTATAGCTGTATTACAGGATGAAAACGGAATTAATACGGCTAGCGGAATAGGTCATGATATTGTCGCTATTATAGATGGAGATGAGACTAATCCATTTGTTTTAAACGATTACTATCAAGCTAATATTGATGACTATCAAAATGGAAAAGTAAGCTATCCTTTTAGAGATTTAGAGCCAGGTTTACATACTTTGTCATTAAAAGCTTGGGATGTTTACAATAATTCATCTACAGCCGAAATTCAATTTGTAGTCTACGATAAAGATCAGGGATTAGTCATTGATAATGTTCTTAATTACCCAAACCCATTTGTTGATTATACCGAATTTTGGTTCAATCATAATAGTTCTGATGTTTTAGATATTTCTGTACAAATATTTACCGTTTCTGGAAAATTAGTTCGAACACTAAATGGACAAACCAATGGAGGAAGTAAAGTTGCTAACTCATCACTATCAAAGGATATCGTTTGGGACGGAAGAGATGACTTTGGAGATAAAATTGGTAAAGGCGTTTATGTCTATAAACTAAAAGTAAGATCTAATCGTTTAAATAAACAAGTTGAAAAAATTGAAAAACTTGTAATACTATAATAAAGATTTATATTTGCCTAATTGTTAGGTGACTTAAAATTGCTGAACAAGATAATAAATTACACATGAAAAAATACATTTTAGCCCTTATTACAATTTTGTTGTTTAATGTTTCTAATGCCCAAGAAACGGTTGTTATTCCTAATGACGTAGATTCTAGAGTAATTACAACAGGAGTCCCTTTTTTACTTATTGCTTCAGATGCACGTGCAGCTGGTATGGGAGATATAGGTGTTGCAACTTCAGCAGATGCTAATTCGCAACAATGGAATCCTGCAAAATATTCATTTTCCTTAGCAAAATCTGGAATTGCTGTTAACTATACTCCATATTTAAGCAAATTAGTAAATGATATTTTTCTTGGAAATATTGGGTATTTTAATAGAATAAATGAACGTAGTGCATTTGGTGTCAGTTTTAAATACTTTAGTTTGGGTGAAATTGAAATTGTTCAAGACGAGTTTTCTGAACCTCAAATTGAGAAACCAAATGAATTAACTATAGATGCCTCGTATTCGTTACGTTTGGCAGATCAATTTTCTATGGCAGTAGCTTTACGTTATTTGCGTTCAGATTTAAGAATTCAAGCTGTAGATGCTAATTCATCAGCAGCAAGCTCTATTGGAGTTGATATTGCTGGTTATTACCAAAGTGAAGAAGAAGCCTATGATAGTTTTAACGGTCGATGGAGAGCTGGTTTTGCTATTCAAAATTTAGGACCAAAAATTAAGTATGACGATGGTGGTAGAGAAAACTTTTTACCAACAACGCTAAGATTAGGTGCTGGTTTCGACTTTATATTTGACGATTATAACAAATTAGCAGTTACAGGTGAAGTGACTAAACTTTTAATTCCAACACCTCCAGAATTAGGAACACGCATTACATACAATGAGAGTGGTGATACACCAGGATTTCAAGAAGATGAAGATGAGGTTTTAACTGAAGAAGAAGACTATATCATTGCTGGTAAAGATAATGATGTTAGTTTTGGTAAAGGGTTATTTCAATCTTTTGGAGATGCACCAGGTGGTTTTAGTGAAGAGCTAAAAGAATTTACTTGGTCTTTAGGTGCAGAATATACGTACCAAGATTCATTTGCATTTAGAGCAGGTTATTTTAATGAAAGTGAAGAAAAAGGAGCACGTAAGTTTTTTGCTCTTGGAGCAGGATTTAAATACACAACTATAAATATTGATTTGTCATACTTGTTTTCTGCATCAAAAGTGCAAAGTCCATTAGAAAACACCTTGCGTTTTTCTCTAACATTTAATTTTGGAGATAATGAATATGACGAATATTAAAATAAAGTATTAATCATAAATCAAAAAAACTATTGTTTCATTTAAACAATAGTTTTTTTGTCTAATATCATATCGTATGAAGGAAATTAAAATTGAATCATCATTTTTAGTTTATAGTGATATAAACGAACTTCCAAATGATGTTAAAGGTCTTATGCAAGAAGCTATAGAAGCTCGTAAGAATGCATATGCACCTTATTCAAAATTTAAAGTTGGAGCAGCTATATTGTTAGATAATGGAGAAGTTGTAATTGGAAATAACCAAGAAAACGCAGCCTATCCTTCAGGAATGTGTGCAGAACGAGTAGCTATTTTTTATGCTAGTGCTAAGTATCCCAAGGCTAAATTTTTAAAGATGGCTTTAACAGCAGGTTCTATTGAACATGACACAAGTTCTCCAATTCCTCCATGTGGAGCTTGCAGACAGGTGATTTCAGAATATGAAATTAAACAAGATGCACCTATAGAAATTTACTTTATGGGAAAGACAGGTAAGGTTATAAAATCTAATTCTTTAGCAAATTTATTACCACTAGGATTTGATAGTAGTTACCTATAACGATTTCGTAAAAAAATTACGTTTCTGGGTTTTTTCATTATTATCTAATGTGTTATTTTTGTTATCCGCTTATTTTAATTTTTATTTATTTATCAATACTTGAATTAAATGCAAAAAGTAACTAAAGAAGTTTACCTAAAATGGTATGAAGATATGTTGTTCTGGAGAAAGTTTGAAGACAAGCTTGCTGCTGTATATATACAACAAAAAGTAAGAGGTTTTCTTCATCTATATAATGGTCAAGAAGCTGTTTTAGCTGGAGCACTTCACGCCATGGATCTTACCAAAGACAAAATGATTACAGCTTACAGAAACCATGTTCAGCCAATTGGTATGGGAGTTGATCCTAAACGTGTGATGGCTGAGTTGTACGGAAAAGCAACAGGAACGTCTCAAGGACTTGGTGGCTCGATGCATATTTTTTCTAAAGAACATCGTTTTTATGGTGGTCATGGTATTGTTGGAGGTCAAATTCCTTTAGGTGCAGGAATCGCTTTTGGTGATAAATACCACAATAGTGATGCTGTAACATTATGTTGTTTTGGTGATGGAGCTGCTCGTCAAGGGTCGCTTCATGAAACATTCAACTTAGCTATGCTTTGGAAATTACCTGTGGTTTTTGTTTGTGAAAACAATGGTTATGCAATGGGAACTTCAGTTGAGCGTACTGCTAATCATACTGATATTTGGAAGTTAGGTTTAGGCTACGAAATGCCTTGTGGTCCTGTTGATGGCATGAATCCTGTTAAAGTTGCTGAAGCTTTTGATGAAGCAATTCAACGTGCTAGACGAGGTGATGGACCAACATTTTTAGAATTAAAAACCTATCGATATAGAGGACATTCAATGAGTGATGCTCAGCATTACAGAACCAAAGAAGAAGTCGAAGAATACAAAAAAATAGATCCTATTACTCAAGTTAAAGATCTCATCTTAGAAAAGAAATATGCTTCAGAAGATGATATTGCAGTAATTGATAAACGCGTAAAAGATCTAGTTAAAGAATGCGAGAAGTTTGCTGAAGAATCACCTTATCCAGATAAGAATGTGATGTATGATGCCGTTTACGAACAAGAAGATTATCCATTTATACAACACAAAATATAAGCTATGGCAGAAGTAATTAACATGCCGCGTTTAAGCGATACAATGGAAGAAGGAACTGTCGCTACTTGGTTAAAAAAAGTAGGAGACAAAGTTGAAGAAGGTGATATTTTAGCCGAAATTGAAACTGATAAAGCTACGATGGAATTTGAATCCTTCCATGAAGGAATATTGCTTCATATTGGTGTTCAAGAAGGTGAAACCACAAAAGTAGACGAGCTTTTAGCAATTATTGGTGACGATGGAGAAGATATTTCTGGTCTTTTAAGCGGAAGTACTTCTGAAGCTGTCATTCAGAGCGATAGCGAAGAATCTCAACAAGATAACAATGTCGCATCGAGCGCAGTCGAGACCTCTGAATCACAAGAACTACCTGAAGGTGTAATCGTTGTAACTATGCCTCGTTTAAGTGATACGATGGAAGAAGGAACTGTTGCTTCATGGCTTAAAAATGTTGGAGATGATGTAGAAGAAGGTGATATTCTAGCCGAAATTGAAACAGATAAAGCAACTATGGAGTTTGAGTCATTCCAGTCAGGTACTTTGTTACATGTAGGTTTGCAAGAAGGTGAATCTGCAAAAGTAGATGCGCTTTTGGCTATTATTGGTCCTGCAGGAACAGATGTTTCAAACGTTGCAAAAAACTTTAAAATATCAGATTCTAATAGTAAAGAAAGTGTAGTTACAGACTCTGTCGAAGAATCTGTAAAACCAGTAGAAACCCAAAAAGAGCAACCTAAAGTTGTCACGTCGAGCGCAGTCGAGACGTCATCAACTTCAACTTCAAAAAGAGTATTCGTATCTCCTTTAGCTAAAAAAATGGCTGAAGATAAAGGGATCAACTTATCTCAAGTTAATGGTTCTGGTGAAAACGGAAGAATTGTTAAGCGTGATATAGAGAATTTTACACCAGCTACGCAATCGGTTTCAGTTGGAAAATTTGTGCCTACAGGTCAGGAAGATTTTGATGAAGTTCCAAACTCAAACATGCGTAAAGCGATTGCCAAAAACTTAGCAAAGTCTAAATTCACGGCACCACATTATTACTTAAATGTGGAGTTTGATATGGAAAATGCAATGGCGTTTAGAGCACAATATAATTCGTTACCAGATACTAAAATATCCTATAATGATATGATTGTTAAAGCTTGTGCATTAGCATTGAAGCAACATCCTCAAGTTAATTCTCAGTGGTTTGATGATAGAATGAAACTCAACAACCATGTACATATTGGTGTTGCTGTGGCTGTTCCTGACGGCTTGGTTGTGCCAGTAGTTAAGTTTGCTAATGAACAAAGTTTAACACAAATTGGTGCTGCTGTAAAAGAGTATGCTGGAAAGGCTAGAAATAAAAAACTAACTTTAGATGAAATGGAAGGTAGTACATTTACCATTTCTAATTTGGGAATGTTTGGTATTGAAAGTTTTACATCTATTATCAATCAGCCAAATTCTGCGATTTTATCGGTTGGAGCTATTGTGTCAAAACCAGTGGTTAAAAATGGGCAAGTTGTTCCTGGTAATACTATGAAATTAACGATGGCTTGTGATCACAGAACTGTAGATGGAGCAACAGGAGCACAATTCCTTCAAACCTTAAAAGGCTACATTGAAAACCCAGTAACAATGCTAGTTTAATACATTAATGTCATTCCGAGAGGTCACTAAGCAGTTCGACAAATTCACTGTAGTACTTGTAGAAGTGTGGTCGAGGAATCTATAATATTTAAATCCCAATTTGACTATTCAAGTTGGGATTTTTTTATCTTTAAACTTTAATTAAACGCTACTATGAAATACATAATCCCTTTATTCGCTTTACTCTTTATTACAAGTTGTAAAACGAAAACAACTACTAAATCAGAATCAATTTCAATCACGAGCAACGAAGTTAAAAATATGGTGAGTTATTTAGCTTCAGATGATTTACAAGGACGTCATACTGGTAGTAAAGGGATTGAAAAAGCAGCTAGGTATATTGAGTCTCAATTTAAGGCTTTTGGTGTAAAACCTTATTTTGAAAGCTATAGAGATAATTTTAAAATTAAAGATTCTATCAGTGCATTCAATGTCGTTGGTTTTGTTGAAGGCAGTGATGAAAAACTTAAGGATGAAGTAATCATTATTGGTGCACATTACGATCATATTGGTTTTGGTGATGATGCTAGGCATAAAAGTAGAAAAGGAAGTATTACTAAAACAGATACCATTGCAAATGGAGCTAATGATAATGCTTCAGGAACATCTGCTGTATTAGCTATGGCAAAATATTTTGCTAAAACTAAAAAGAATAAACGCAGTATTATGTTTGCTCTGTTTTCTGCTGAAGAATTAGGATTGCTAGGATCTAAACATCTAGCGAAACGTTTAAAGTCTGAAGAATTAAACTTATATGCAATGGTTAATTTTGAAATGATTGGCGTTCCATTTAAAGGTCGTAATTATCAAGCTTTTGTAACTGGATATGATTTGTCTAACATGGCTCAAAAAATAAATGAATATGTTGGTAATAACTTAGTTGGTTTTTCAGAAGTCGCTAAAAAATATAATTTGTTTAAGCAATCTGATAATTATGCCTTTTATGAAGAGTTTAAATTACCATGTCAAACCATCTCTTCTTGTGATTTATCTAATTATGATTACTATCATCATGCTGATGATGAAATAAACGAATTAAATTATGATTTTATGGCTAGTCTAATTAACGAAGCCATAAAAGCAATGGAACAAATGAGCAATACACCAACAAAAGAAATTTTAATGTATGAGTCAAAGTAAAAATATTATCATCACAGGAACAAGTCGAGGTATTGGTTTTGAACTCGTTCACTTATTTGCAAATCAAGGCCATAATGTACTAGCATTGTCTCGTAATGCTCAACCTGTAAACAATTTAAATTTTGATAATATATCTTCTTTTGCTTTTGACTTATGTGAGGAAGAAGATTACAAAAAAGTTGAGCAGTTTATTGAAGATGAATGGACTCATGTTGATATTTTGATAAATAATGCTGGACTGTTATTAAACAAGCCATTTGCTGAAACGACATTCAAAGATTTTTCAAAGGTGTATGAAACCAATGTGTTTGGCGTGTCAGAAATGACACGAATCGTATTACCATTCATGAAAAATGATGGACACGTTGTAACTATAAGCTCGATGGGAGGAATTCAAGGAAGTATGAAATTTGCTGGACTAGCAGCTTATAGTTCTAGCAAAGGAGCTGTGATTACGCTTTCAGAATTGTTAGCCGAAGAATATAAAGACACAGGTCCACAATTTAATGTGTTAGCCTTAGGAGCAGTACAAACCGAAATGCTACAAGAAGCATTTCCAGATTATCAAGCACCAACGACTGCTAAAGAAATGGCAACCTATATCCATGATTTTTCACTCAATGGAAACAAATATTACAATGGGAAAGTCCTTCAAGTTTCTAATTCTACACCATGATTATGTTTAAAATTATTTCATCTGTTTTTGAATAATGCAAGAAACACTTCAATCGTATATACCAGAAAAGGCAGTGAGTCAAGTTTTAAAATTACTGAAACATGATAATCTTGTTGTAAAAGTAAAACAAGAACGAAAGACTAGACATGGAGATTATAAACGTTTGCCTAACGGAAAACACCAAATTACAATCAATTCTAATTTAAATAGTTATCGATTTCTAATCACATTAATACATGAAATCGCACATTTTGAAGCTTATAAAACTTACGGAAAGCTAATTAAACCACATGGTATTGAATGGAAAAGAACGTTTCAACATTTAATGTTGCCATTTTTAAATCCTAAAATTTTTCCTGAAAACATACTACCATTATTAGCCAAACATTTTAAAAATCCGAAAGCAAGCAGTGATACAGATGCAGAATTGGCCTTAGCTTTAAAACAATTTGATGAACCTAACGATAAAACTTATATTTTTGAAGTGCCTTTAGGACAAGATTTTAAATTGTATAATGGTCGTGTGTTTAAAAAAGGACATAAACGTGTCAAACGTTTTGAATGTATTGAGATAAAAACAGGTAAATTGTATTTGTTTAATCCCAATGCTGAGGTTGAATTATTAGATTAGTAATAAGGTCACCTTGAGTGCAGTCGAAAGGTCTTTCGTCTTAAAAAAGATGCTTCACTGCTTTCTGAATGACAAAAAATAAATTTTTATGAATAAAAATAATTATGCCATTTTAATGGCTGGAGGAGTAGGCTCAAGATTTTGGCCAGTAAGTACACAAGATTTTCCTAAGCAGTTTCACGACATGTTGGGAACTGGAGAAACTCTAATTCAAAAAACATTTCATCGTTTAGCAAATATTATCCCAAAAGAAAATATTTTCATTTTAACCAACGAACGTTATAATGATTTGGTTTTTGAACAGCTTCCAGATGTTACAAAACGCCAAGTCGTTTTAGAGCCTGCAATGCGAAATACAGCACCTTGTATTTTATATGCTGCCTTAAAAATTCAAAAGGAGAATAAAGATGCTGTAATGATTGTTGCGCCAAGTGACCATTGGATTGAAGATGAAGTTGCTTTTACCGAAAATGTTCAGCAAGCCTTTGATTTTTGTTCACAAAATGATGCCTTAATGACTTTAGGAATTCAACCTACATTTCCTAATACAGGTTATGGCTATATCGAATTTGATAAATCAAATATTTCAAATATTAAATCGGTTAATCAATTTCGAGAAAAACCAGATTATGAAACAGCTAAAACATTTATAGATCAAGGTAATTTTCTTTGGAATGCTGGAATATTTATGTGGAGTGTGAGCAGTGTTATTGAAGCTTATAAGAAAAATCAACCTGATTTGTTTCAACTTTTCGAACAAGGTATCGACGTGTATAACACCGATTTTGAAGATGATTTTATAAGAGATAACTATGGTAAGGCTGAAAACATTTCGGTAGACTATGCTATTATGGAATCTTCTCAAAATGTTTATGTACTTCCAGCAACTTTTGATTGGAATGATCTTGGAACTTGGGGAAGTTTATATGATAAATTAGATAAAGACGAAAGCAACAATGCTGTAGTGAATGCTAGAACTCTAACTGAAGATGCTTCAGGAAATATGATTCGTACAAAAAATGATAAAATTGTTGTCGTTGATGGTTTGCAAGATTACATTATTGTAGATAAAGACGAAGTTTTGCTTATCTTTCCAAAGACAAAAGAACAAGACATTAAAAAAGTACTCCAAAATGTAAAATCGACTTTTGGAGAGCATTACGGATAATTATGAGTGAAGAAAGTAAATTCAATTTCTCTGAAGAAGAAGCTCAGATAAATAAAGATAAAGCAGTAGAGCAATCTAAAGAAGCGGTTAGGAAAGATGCTAAAGGACTTTGGCAAAGTATGACGCAGTTTTTAAATGAACTTCTTGATTTTAGAGATGATACAGATAGAGATGCAACGATTCAAGCCATTAAAGGTGATATTCCTTTTAAAGGTGCAACAGCTTGGATTTTGGTCTGCTCCATTTTTGTAGCTTCTATCGGATTAAATGCAAATTCAACAGCTGTGGTTATTGGTGCCATGCTTATTTCACCTTTAATGGGTCCAATTTTAGGTGTAGGTTTATCAATAGCTATTAATGATATTGATACACTCAAGCGTTCGTTAATAAACCTAGCTATAATGATAGTGTTGAGTTTGTTAACCGCTTTTTTGTTTTTTAGATTTTTCCCCTTAAGTGAAGATACATCTGAACTATTAGGACGTGTAAAGCCTGACATAAGAGATGTGCTTATTGCTTTTTTTGGTGGTTTAGCACTCATCATTGCACGTACAAAAAAAGGAACAATTGCGTCTGTTATTTTTGGTGTTGCAATTGCAACAGCCTTAATGCCTCCATTGTGTACAGCAGGTTATGGTTTGGCAAAAGCCAATTGGGTATACTTTGGTCAAGCCATGTATTTGTTTACGATTAACACGATATTTATTGCATTAGCTACATTTTTAGTACTGAAGATATTGCGTTTTCCTATGCTTAAGTATGCTAATTCTAAGAAAAGAAAACGAATAGCACGTTTAGCATCATTGGTTGCAATAATTGTTATGATACCTGCTAGTTTTACATTTGTAGATGTTCTAAAACAGAGTCGTTTCGAAATTGATGCTAAAGCTTTTATTGATAATGAATTAGATGCGTTGCCAAACTCTAGTTACATAAAAAAGAATGCTAGTATTAATTATGATCCTCAAGGAGATTCATTTATAGAACTGATTCCTTTTGGTAATGATAAAATTACCGATGAGGCAAAGAACTTACTTGAGTCTCGTTTTGTTGACTATTCTGCATTAGTAAATGCTAAACTATATGTAAATCAAGTAAAGAATAGAGCAATTAATAATTTAGAGTATATGGAGGAATTACGAACTCGTGATTCGATTGACCTTTTATCTCAAAGTCAGAAAATTTCATTTTTAGAAAATAGAATATCAAAGTTGCTTTATTTGGAAAGAGATCAAATTCCATTTGAAAATATGGTTAGAGAAGCCAAAATAAACTATGAAAATTTAAAGTCAATATCGTATTCAAAACAAGTAACTTCAGATTTCTCAAAGATCGATACCATTTCAGTTTTTTCGTTTACATGGATAGATTCTTTAACGACACAAAAGGAGAAAGAAAAGGATATGAAAAAACTTAAGTTGTGGTTTAAAGATAAATTGAAGTTAGATACACTTATTGTGAAATAGATGAAAAATTATTCATTCTCTTCAAGATACATTTTGCGCACTTTTTTAAATAGTTCAGACGAATAGACAAAGTCTGTAACGACTTCGTTATCGGTTTTAAAAATGGTGTTTTTAGAGCCTTCCCAAGCTTTATAACCATCTTTTAAAAAGACGATTTTTTCACCTATTTCCATTACAGAATTCATATCGTGAGAGTTAATTACAGTGGTAATATTATATTCATCTGTAATTTCTTGAATAAGGTTATCAATTACAATGGCAGTTTTAGGATCTAAGCCAGAGTTTGGTTCATCACAAAACAAATATTTGGGATTGTTTACAATCGCTCTTGCAATAGCAACACGTTTTTGCATTCCACCTGAAGCTTCACTAGGCATTTTTTTATGCGCATCAGGAAGATTTACTCTTTTAAGTACAAAATCAACACGATCTTGCATTTCACTTTTGCTTTGTTTGGTAAACATTCGCAACGGAAACATGACATTTTCAGCAATCGTCATCGAATCAAAAAGTGCACTGCCTTGAAATACCATTCCCATTTTAGCTCTTAAATTTCGCTTATCATCATCACTCAATTCAGAATAAACATTCCCATCATATGCAATGCTTCCAGATTCAGGCGTAAATAATCCTAAAAGGCATTTTAAAAAAACAGTTTTTCCCGAACCACTTTGTCCAATAACTAAACTTGTTTTACCTTTTTCAAAAGAGGTACTTATTCCTTTTAAAATATGAGCATCACCAAATGATTTTTCTATGTTTTTAACTTCTATCATTAGCTTAAAAGCATTTGGGTTAATATGTAGTTTAAAAGAATAATCATAACACTGGTCCAAACAAACGATGTTGTACTTGCTTTTCCGACCTCTAAAGCACCACCTTTCATATAATACCCATAAAATGATGGAATTGTTGCTAATAGAAATGCAAATACAATGGTTTTAATAAAAGCATAAATAATGTGAAACGGAATAAAATCGGTTTGAACACCTGTAATGTAATCTTCCAAAGTGCTAAAACCACCATACACACAAGCTGCCATTCCACCTATAACACCTAAAAACATAGCAATAGAAATGACAAAAGGATATAACATTAAGGCTATAAACTTTGGGAATACTAAATAATTGATGGCGTTTATTCCCATGACTTCTAAAGCGTCAATTTGTTCTGTAACACGCATGGTTCCAATACTTGATGTGATAAACGAGCCTACTTTACCAGCCATAATTATTGAAATAAATGTTGGCGCAAACTCTAAGACTACAGACTGTCGCGTGGCAAAGCCAACCAAGTATTTTGGAATTAATGGGTTGCTAATATTTAAAGCTGTTTGAATCGTAACTACACCACCAACAAAAAATGAAATAAAAGCTACTATACCTAAAGAACCAATAATGAGGTCGTCAATATCTTTCAAAATAAGAGTACGCATAACCGACCATTTGGTTGGTTTGCGAAACATTTCAGCAATCATTAAAAAATAGGTGCCAATATTATGAAGGTATTGCATAGCTCAATTTGATTATGCTAAAGTAAAAAACTAATCTTATTTAACCTTAATTTTAAAGCACGATGTTATAAAATCTGTATTTTTGAAACTCCAAACACACCATTTATGTCTAAATATATTTTCTTATTTGTTGGTCTATTTTTTGCAACCAATACAGCTCAATCTCAAAATGATAACCCAAAATTAGTCGTTGGCATTGTTGTCGATCAAATGCGATATGATTATCTAACCAGATTTTATGATAAGTATGGCGAAGGTGGTTTTAAACGTTTGATGAATGAAGGGTTTAATTGTAAGAATAATCATTTCAACTATGTACCAACATATACTGGACCAGGACATGCTTCGGTGTATACAGGAACGACTCCAAAATACCATGGTATAATTAGTAATAATTGGTATGATAAAACACTCAAAACTGATGTGTATTGTGCTTCTGATGCTAAGGTGAATTCTGTAGGAACGTCAAGCGATGCAGGAAAAATGTCACCTCATAGAATGTTGACCACAACTTTTTCAGACGAAAATAGATTGTTCACCCAAATGCAAGGCAAAACCATTGGCATAGCTTTAAAAGATAGAGGTGCGATTCTGCCAGCTGGACATACTGCTAATGCAGCATACTGGTTTCATGGCAAAGATGAAGGTCGATTTATTTCAAGCACCTATTATATGAATGTTCTTCCAAAATGGGTTGATAATTTTAATACATCAAATAAAGCTGCTTCATATTTTAAGGTTTGGGATACCTATTATGATATATCAACCTATACTGAAAGCGGAACTGATAATAATTCATTTGAAGGCGGATTTAAAGGAAAGGAAGATGCAACGTTTCCGTATGATTTAAACAGTTTAAAAGCTAAAAATAGAAATTTTGATATTCTTAAATCAACGCCTTTTGGAAATAGTTTAACCACAGATTTTGCTTTAGCAGCAATAAACGGAGAACATTTAGGACAAGATCAATTTACCGATGTTATAACGATTAGTTACTCAAGTACTGATTATGTTGGTCATAATTTTGGTGTAAATTCTAAAGAAATTCAAGATACTTATATTAGACTCGATAAAGATTTAGAGCGCTTGTTACAATTTTTAGATGCCAATATTGGAAAAGGTGAATATACGGTGTTTTTAACTTCAGATCATGGCGCTGTTGATGTACCATCTTATTTGCAAAGTGTTAAGGTTCCTGCTGGTTATTTAGATTATAATAAACGAAAGGAGCAGTTTCAAAAGTTTTTAAAGGAAACATATGGAACAACAGAGATTGTTGAAAAAGTGAGCAATAATCAAATCTTTATTAATAAAGAAAAACTTAAAGCGTTAGGCCTAAATCTTCAAAAGTTAGAACAAGACTTTGTTAATGAGCAAATCACTTATAAGAATGTTGCTAAAGCTTATACTGCTACAAGTATGACGAGCACAAATTTTACAACAGGTATTGAAGCCTTATTACAAAATGGGTTCAACCAAAAACGCTCTGGAGATGTTATTGTAGTTGATGATATAGCTTATATTGCCTACAGTCGAACAGGTTCTACACATGGAAGCGGTTTAAATTACGATACACATGTACCTTTATTGTTCTTCGGAAAAGGAATTAAGAAAGGACATACCTATAAAAAAACAGTTATACCAGATATTGCGCCAACCATTTCTGCATTGTTGGGAATTAGTTTTCCTAACGGAAGTACTGGTCAACCTTTAGAGTTTGTAGTAGATTAGTTGTGAAAAGGCGAACACTATATCCAGTTTTAGCCATTATAATTGTAGTGGTAATTGTTGGTTATGACTTTTTTCTTGAAGACAAAGCAACCACAGAAATTATAGAGCAAGGAACTGAAGTAAAATCAAACACTAATGAATACTTCTTGCCAACAAGTACAACAGGTCAAATTGTACATCATGAAAACTATTCTTTGTCTTACAGTGAACCTCATGAACAAGCCGAATGGGTAGCTTACGAGTTGAAGGCTTCACATTTGTCTAATACCAATTTTAAGCGACCATATTTTGAAATTGATAAGACTGTAAAAACTGGAGCAGCACATTGGCGTAATTATAAAAAATCGGGTTATGATAAAGGTCATTTGTGTCCTGCTGGAGACAGACGTTTTAGTAAAGATGCTCACGACGAAACCTTTTTAACCAGTAATATTAGTCCGCAAAACCATCAATTCAATGCAGGAATTTGGAATACGCTTGAACAAAAAGTAAGGTATTGGGCTAGAAAATATGATGGAGTTTTTGTGATTACAGGAGGAATTTTAAAAGGCGATATGAAAACTATAGGAGAAGAGAATGTTAGTGTGCCTAATCAGTTTTATAAAGTGTTGATTGATACAAACTCTGGAAACACAAAAATGATTGCCTTTTTAATGCCACATAAAGATTCTAATCGACCATTATACAAGTTTGTGGTTCCAGTTGATGAGATTGAAGCATTAACAGGAATCGATTTCTTTTCAGAATTAGAGGATGGTATCGAAAACAAATTAGAAGCTTCAAACAGTTATAAGGATTGGAGTTTTTAGTTTTGCTAAGAGCTAAGAGCTAAGAGCTAAGAGCTAAGAGCTAAGAGCTAAGAGCTAAGAGCTAAGAGCTAAGAGCTAAGAGTTGTCATGCTGAACATTACTGAAATGAAAATATATTTTTATTGAAAGTACCTTGTGAAACAAGTCGAAGCATCTGCAACTTACTGAGTTTTATTGTCATTTCGAGCCTTGTCGAGAAATCTATCATTATAATAGATTCCTCCATTTCAGTCAGAATGACAAGCTGATATTGAAAAGTATGGATTTAAATAATTTATCTAAATTTTTCAAAAATCCCTTTCCAACGTAAATTTCTAATGAATTGACCTTCAGCTTCGGAAACTAAAAAGTCTAGCTTTTCTTTTTTTGCTTTAAAATAGCCTTTTATATAGTCGTTAAAAAGTGATAGACTTCGCTTTTTTAATGTCATTTTTAAAGCTGTAATTGCAGTAAGGAGAATGCCATAACGCATTTTATATAAAGCTTCGCCTTGCGAGTGTTTAGAGTCTTTGTTATAGCTAATACCTGTAGGTTTTAAGTGCTTTACGTGTAAAGATTCATCAGTTAAAATCGTCCAATTATAATATTTAGCCAGTAATTCATCTACAGTGTCCCAACCAATGGATGATTTCAATTGTCCTATAGCTTCAAAGCATTGTTTTTTGTAAGCTTTTAAGGCACCACGAATATGATCTTTTCGTGTTAGATTTTCCAAAACCCAATCTTCATTCTTTTTGATGTAACAGAAACCTGCTGCCATGCCAAGTGTTTTATCATTTTTAAAATGAATTGCAAGTTGTTCTAAATAATTCTTCGGAAAAATAAGATCTGCATCAAATTTGCAAATTACATCGTAGTCTTGGTCTAAGGTTTCAAAACCTTTGTAAAACGCATTTACAATTTTGGCTCCTGGCAAATGCTTATCTGAAGAATTGTTATTTACAAGTGAAATAAACGAATGTGATTCTGTGAGTTTTTCAACGATATGTTGTGTGTTGTCTGTTGAATGATCATTCACGACTACAATACGCTTCGGTTGAAGCGTTTGATTTACTAAAGAGTCTAAAGTTAATGCTATAGAGTCTTCTTCGTTATGCGCAGGAATGATGATGTAGAAATTCAAGAGTTAATAGTTTGAAATTCAAAGTTACACTTTAGAAATTTAAGAATACTTAGGTTTTAATTCTTTCAGCATAAACTATATAGTATCTTGGTGTGAATAAGCGAAGTAATGGTCTTATACCAATTTTTTTTGTCGGATTAGTCCATTTTTCGGAAGCGATAATTTTCCATCCAGATTTTTCAAGTAACCAATCAAACTGCCAATCTTCAAACTCATGGTAGTGTCGATCTCTCATATCTATTTTACTTCGATAAGCTGAGGCAAACCAAAGTTTCAAAGGAATGCTAGCTACGAGTTTGTCGGCCTTAATAGATTGCAATACAGTAAAAGGCGAAAGCAAGTGTTCAAAAATTTCAAAGGCAGTTACGACATTTGCCGAAGAATTTTCAATTTCAGAAGTATCAATATCTAAATCTAATCCAGAAGTGTTTTTTACAGTATATCCTTCAGCTTTTAAAATAGCAGAGAGTGGATTTTCGACACCTAAGTCTAATAGGTTTTCAGTAGTTTGAACATGTCGTTTTAAAAACTGAACTGTATGTTTAAAACGTTTATTAGGAAAGCTGTTTTCGTACATTAATTTAAGTCGTAATCTTGTCAATATTTATAAACAATAGCGTTGATATGCATTCCAGCGCCAACACTGGCAAAAATAATCACATCACCTTTATTTATAGAATGATGCTCCAATTTATTATTTCGAATCAAATCAAAAAGTGTAGGAATAGTAGCCACAGAGCTATTTCCTAGTTTATGAATACTCATTGGTATGATACCTTCTGGAACATCCATTTTATAGAGTTTGTAGAATCGTTGAATGATGGCTTCGTCCATTTTTTCATTGGCTTGATGAATCAATATTTTTTTAAGATCCTTAATGTCAATACCACTTTTGTCTAAATAAGTTTTCATGGCTAACGGAACATTCGTTAAGGCAAATTCATATATTTTTCGACCATGCATTTTTATATAACGTGTGTCTCTACATAAATCTTGGTTGTTTGAATTGCCAAAGTAGAGATAGTAAGCTTCATCATAGGTGAAAGATGCTGTTTCGTGAGCTAGAATACCACCTTCGTCTTCTAATTCTTCAACAATAGTTGCTCCAGCTCCATCAGAATATATCATTGAATCTCTATCGTGTTTATCAACCACACGAGATAAGGTTTCAGAACCAATAACTAAGCAACGTTTTGCCATTCCAGATTTTATAAATGCCTTTGCTTGAATAACGCCTTCAATCCAACCAGGACAACCAAACAATATGTCGTAAGCAACACATTTAGGGTTTTTAATACGTAAATTGTGCTTAACTCTAGACGCTAAACAAGGCAATATATCACTTTGAATAGTATTAGCTTTAACATCGCCAAAATTATGAGCGCAAATAATATAGTCTATAGTTTCTGGGTCAATATTGGCATCTTCAATTGCTTTTTGAGCTGCTAAAAATCCTAAATCGGATGAAGTTAGCCTATCGTCGGCATATCGTCTTTCAGTTATACCAGTTATTGCTTTAAACTTGTCAACAATAGTTTTGTTAGGATGATTTATATCGGAACCATCAGCATTTAAAAACTCATGTTGATGGAAGCTTTCATTTTTTTCAATCAATGCTGGAATATAGTTTCCAGTTCCTGTGATTTTTATTGACATACGAAATGTATCTTGTTTAGATTACTAATGTACTCAATAAAATCAAGCCTCGAGTTCAATTTGCTTAAATATTGCTGATTTTTAGTGAATTATCAAAAAAGGAGGTTTAGATTATAGAATATGTAAAAAATGCCCTTGAAAATCAAGGACATTTATGTTGAATAACTGAATATATTAAGCTTCCATATATGCTTCAATTGGAGCACAAGTACAAATTAAATTTCGATCTCCATAAGCGTCATTAACACGACGAACACTAGGCCAAAACTTATTATCTTTTACATAATCTAATGGAAATGCAGCTTGCTGACGCGAATAAGGAAGTAACCATTCGTCATTTGTAACCATATCTAAAGTGTGAGGCGCATTTTTTAGAACATTGTTTGCATCTTCTTTCGAAACAGTATCGATTTCTTGCCTTATAGAAATCATAGCATCACAAAAACGATCCATTTCTTGTTTGCTTTCGCTTTCTGTTGGTTCAATCATCATAGTTCCTGCTACAGGAAACGACACTGTTGGTGCATGAAATCCGTAATCCATTAAACGTTTAGCGATATCTACAACTTCAATGCCATTTGCTTTAAAAGGTCTGCAATCAATAATCATTTCGTGAGCAGCGCGACCTAATTCTCCAGAATATAAGGTTTCAAAAGCACCTTCTAAACGTTTTTTAATATAGTTGGCATTTAGGATAGCCATTTCGGTTGATTTCTTTAATCCTGATGCGCCAAGCATTTTAATATAACCATAAGAAATTAAGCAGGCTAAAGATGAACCAAAAGGTGCCGCAGAAATTGCTGTGATGGCTTGATCTCCTCCAGTTTTAACTAATGGACTTCCTGGTAAAAACGGAACCAATTGTTTTGCAACACAAATTGGGCCAACACCTGGACCTCCACCACCATGAGGAATAGCAAATGTTTTGTGTAAGTTAAGATGACAAACATCAGCACCAATTTTTCCAGGATTGGTTAATCCTACTTGCGCATTCATATTTGCGCCATCCATATATACTTGTCCGCCATTATCATGAATAATTTGTGTAATATCTCTAATTGAGGCTTCGTAAACACCATGAGTAGATGGATAAGTAACCATTAAAGCAGCAAGATTGTCTTTATGTAATTCGGCTTTTTCTCTTAAATCATCAACATCTATATTTCCTTTTTCGGTTGATTTGGTAACAACGACTTTCATTCCAGCCATAACAGCACTTGCAGGATTAGTTCCATGTGCTGAAGATGGAATAAGACAAATGTTTCTGTGATGATCTCCTCTAGATTCGTGATATGCTTTTATGACCATTAGTCCAGCAAATTCTCCTTGTGCTCCAGAATTAGGTTGTAATGAAGTGCCAGCAAATCCAGTAATTTCTGTTAGTTGATCTTCTAAGGCTTTTAAAACCGTTTGATAGCCTTCAGTTTGGTCAAGAGGTGCAAACGGATGAATTTTTCCCCATTTAAACCAACTTAATGGTAACATTTCTGAAGCTGCATTGAGCTTCATCGTACAAGAACCAAGAGAAATCATCGAATGATTTAAAGCTAGATCTTTGCGCTCTAATTGTTTAATATATCGCATTAATTCGGTTTCTGAATGATGCGAATTAAATACAGCTTCTTGTAAAAAAGAAGTTTGACGCTTAAGTTGGTCGTCAATACTATCTTCTTCAGATAGTTGATTTATTTTAATGGTGTTTTTGTTTGCTGCTTTAGCAAAAACAGCAATAATTGCATTAAGTGCTTCTAGTGTTGTTGGTTCATTTATAGATATGATTACTTCATTTTTATTAGGATAATAGAAGTTTATTTTTTTAGCTTCAGCTTCAGTTTTTATAGCTTTAGCATCTGCTTTAAAATGAAGTGTGTCAAAAAAGGAATCGTTAACTTGTTCAAAACCTAAACTCTTAATAGCATCAGAAAGGGAAACTGCTTTATGATGTATGTCGTTAGCGATAAACTCTAAACCGTTCGGTCCATGATAAACCGCATACATTCCAGCCATAACAGCTAATAATACTTGAGCAGTACAGATATTTGATGTGGCTTTATCTCGTTTAATATGTTGTTCACGAGTTTGTAAAGCCATACGTAAGGCTCTATTGTCGTTGGCATCTTTTGTAACTCCGATGATACGACCAGGAATATCTCTTTTGTAAGCTTCTTTAGTTGCAAAATACGCAGCATGTGGTCCACCATAACCCATTGGAATTCCGAAACGTTGAGTTGTACCTACAACTACATCTGCACCAAATTTACCAGGAGCTTCAAGTTTAACTAAGCTCATGATGTCTGCAGCCACAGCAACTTTAATACGAGAAGCGTTGGCTTTTTCAATAAACGATTTGATGTCGGTTACTTGTCCGTATTTTCCAGGATACTGTAAGATTGCAGCAAAATAATCTTCAGAGAAATTAAAATCTTCTTCTTTACCAACTACTAATTCAATTCCAATTGGGTTTGCTCTAGTTTGTAATAATGATAAGGTTTGAGGAAGGATATTTTCAGAAACAAAAAACTTATTAACTCCAGCTTTTTTTTGATCTCTTTCGCGTACAGCAAATAATAAACTCATGGCTTCGGCAGCAGCAGTGCTTTCATCTAAAAGTGACGCATTGGCAATTTCCATACCAGTAAGGTCAGTAATCATGGTTTGAAAGTTTAATAAAGCTTCTAAACGACCTTGAGCTATTTCCGCTTGATAAGGAGTATAAGCTGTATACCAACCTGGATTTTCTAAAATATTTCGTTGAATTACAGCAGGCATTATCGTTGGATGATATCCTAAACCTATATAGGTTTTGAAGACTTTATTTTTTTTAGAAAGATTATAAATATGTAATAAGTATTCTTGTTCACTCATTGGTTCATCAAGATTTAAATCTGATGTTAAACGAATGCCATCTGGAATAGTTTCATGAATTAATTGTTCTATTGAATTTGCTCCAACGGTTTCTAACATTAGTTTTTGATCTGCTGCTCTTGGACCAATATGACGAAGTGAAAAATCTGCTGTATTCATTACCTTATTTGAGTTGAAATTTATTTCGGCAAAATTAAGCAATTATTGACCTTAAATTGTTAACGAAAATGAAACTTTTCAACCATTTGAATTGGTTATTAACAGTTTGCCTATTTTTGTGTTATGCGTGCTTTTAAATCGATATTAGATTTTTATATTAATAGTAGTATTCATGTGGCTTTAGCTATTGTTGCAATGTCTTGTGTGACCTGTTTAGAATTTGCTATTGTATTAGATGTAAGCATGCTAAGTTTTATTGGTTTTGCTTCAATTACTGGTTATAATTTTGTGAAGTATTTTGGACTAGCAAAATTTCATCATAGAAGCTTGTCAAATAAGTTAAAGACCATTCAGATTTTTTCGTTGTTTTGTTTTTTGGCCATGTGTTATTTTTTAATGCAGTTAAGTGCCACAAGTCTTGTTGTTATTTCAGTTTTTGCAGTGATTACTTTTTTATATGCTATTCCGTTATTGCCTAATCGATTTTTTATTGATAAAAAGAAAAAGTTGCGAAGTGTTGGTGGACTTAAAGTGTATATTATTGCTTTAGTTTGGTCTGGTGTAACTGTAGTATTACCTTTAATTAATGATGCTTATCACATGCATAGCGATGTTGTAATAAGTGCGATTCAGCGATTTATTTTTGTGATTGTATTAATGCTTCCTTTTGAGATTAGAGATTTAAATTATGATAGTTTAAAACTAGCTACAATTCCGCAACGAATAGGAGTAAAGCGTACCAAAATTATTGGATTTATATTGTCGGTTTTGGTAGTTGCTTTAGAGTTTTTTAAAAATGATATAAATTTAAATCACTTACTATCATTAGCTGTAATCATTTTTACAACGTTAGTGTTTTTAAAATTTTCTACGAGATTACAGGGAAAGTATTACAGTTCGTTTTGGGTGGAGAGTATTCCTATTTGGTGGTTGGTTTTATTATTGATGCTTAGCTAATTCTTGCTCAAAGGCTGATTTTAAATTTTCTTTATCAGAAGCATCCATAGGGATTTGTTTTTTGGTAATGAGCTTGGTTAACTTGTTATTGTTTTTGGTGTAGTTTTGAGTCACTCTACACCATAATAAACGTATGGTAAGTTTGATGCGTTCCCATAAGGTAGCTTCGCCATATTGGCTTTTGTCACATATATGCTGCGCTTCTTCACAAGTGATAAACAAAAAACTTTTTTTCATTAGTATTAATTTTTAAAACCAATTTTTTTCTAGACAACTCGCCATAGCAACACGCGCTCTATGGATAATTACCCATAGGTTAGACGCAGTAATGCCTAATTCATTACAAATAGCTTCAGTTTCATAATTTAAAATGGTTTTCATTTCAAAAACTTGAGCTTGTTTTTCAGGAAGCTTACCTAAGCAATTATCGATAGCTAAACCTAGTTCGGTATTTTCAATGCTGTCTTCAGCAGTTTTATCAAAAGGATCTGCAACACGTTCCTCTAGCCAATCGCCTTCATTTTCATCTGTATTGTAAGTCATTCTCACTTCGGCTTTTCCTTTATTAGAATTGATCTTACGATAGTAATCTATAATTTTTCGCTTTAAAATTGAAATGAGCCATGTACGTTCACTAGCTTCGCCTTTAAAATTTTTCATGGATTTTAAACCAGCCATAAACGTATCTTGCACTAAATCTTTAGCAATTTCTCTATCATTAACACGTGTAATGGTGTAATTGAATAGGTAATCGGAATAAAGATTAATCCATTGATTAGGATCTATGATATGTTTTGGCATTTCTTTTTCTGAAAAATTTAGTTCAAAAATAGGCAAAAATTTAATGATAGTTATATTCCTTATATAAGTTCTAGTTTTTGCAGTTTTTGAAGGATTCCCTTTTCAACAGAAACATAAGAACCATCAACCACACAAGTTTTTATATGTTTTGCAGTTTTAAATTGTTTTGGGAGTAAAGAAAGAATGTTATGATCTACGTGAGTGTAAATGGAATTATATAATCTCCAAGGCTTATGATTTATCTTATATTGAAATGTTTTTTGTTTATTACTTTTTATAAATGCAGTATATCTATCCACTACAAAATCTTCAAACGAGTTTTTAATTAAAGGTTGTGTTGATTTATTTGTGTTTGCTTCAATTACCATATTTTTATATGAATACTTTATGTTTTTTTTACCTTCATGGATTGTTTTATTAAGTTTTATGTTTTTGTAGAAAAAAGGTTCGTTGTAAAACAAATTTGCAATTGAAGCCACCAGTGGTTTTGGTGCAAACTCTTTAATAAAAACAACACCTTTGACATTATTGATTTTTGATTTTACATAAAACCGAAAATTAATTTGTCCGAAATTTTGATGAAAAGGAATTTTAACTCCGAAGAACTTTACGTTTGAAAATGTAAATGCAACTATACTCATTAATGCTTTACCATTATATAAATCTATTTCTGTGTTATTTGGTAAATATGCTTCAAGAATTTCTTTTTCGATTTCAAATGTTGAAATGATTAAATCTTTCCAGTATCCTGTCATGAAAATATTTGATTTTTTCATTTTTAATAGTTTTGAACTTTCAGAAAATATTGAAAGTTTGATTTAAAATTTTTTTATTTGATGAGTTTAAGCAAAGATTTAGTAATCCAGTTCTGTTTTTGGTTTACAAGTTTGTTAATCATCGTATCTGCATCACGAGTTAAATCGTGTAAGGCTTTGGTTTGTTTAATAAGCTCTTTTGTTTTTTCTGTGCCATCATCTTTAATAGAGGAAACATCACTAAGTACTTTTATGACTGGTTGAATTTCTCTTCTGCTTCGTTCTTTAGCAATGATTCTAGTGAGTTCTTGAACGTCTTTTTCGGTTGTAAAATATTCTTTTCTTTCGCCAGGAATCAGTTCTTTTGTTACAATTCCCCAATCCATTAACTGACGTAAATTCATACTTGTATTGCCACGAGATATTTGAAGTTCTTCCATAATATCTTCCATAGATAATGGCTTTGTTGAAATAAAAAGTAAAGCTTGAATTTGAGCCATAGCTTTGTTAATTCCCCAAAGTGAACCTAAACTTCCCCAAGTACTAACAAATTTTATTTTGGCTTCATCGTAATTCATATCACAAATATATAAAATATTTTAAACTTTCAATAATTATTGAAAGTTTGTTTTGGCTATTTGTTTTATTTGAATTATTTTTCAATAAGTCCAGCACGTTTCAACAAGGCTTCAGGTCTTGGTGCTTTTCCTCTGAAACGTTTGTATAAAGTCATTGGGTCTTGAGTACCACCTTGAGATAATACATGATCTTTAAACTTTTGAGCCACATTTTTATTAAACACACCTTGTTCTAAAAAGTATTCAAAGGCATCAGCATCTAAAACTTCTGCCCATTTGTAGCTGTAATAACCAGAACTGTATCCTCCTTGAAAAATATGTGAAAAGGCAGTGCTCATACAATTCTCTGCAACATCAGGATATAATTTTGTGTTTTTAAAGGCTTCATTTTCATGTTCTTTTACGGAAGTAATTGCACTTGGATTATGACTGTGCCATGACATATCTAGTAAACCAAAACTTAATTGTCTTAAGGTTTGCATGCCTTCATGAAATGTTGCTGAAGCTTTAATTTTTTCAATTAATTCCATCGGAATAACTTCACCAGTTTCATAATGTGTAGCAAATAACTCTAAAGCGTCTTTTTCATAACACCAATTTTCTAACACTTGACTTGGTAGTTCTACAAAATCCCAAAACACACTTGTGCCAGATAAGCTAGGATACCTTGTATTGGCTAGCATGCCATGAAGTGCGTGCCCAAATTCGTGAAATAAGGTGGTCACTTCATTAAACGTTAATAATGAAGGTTTTGTTTTTGTTGGTTTTGTAAAGTTGCAAACAATAGAAATATGAGGTCTGCTGTTTTCTCCGTTCTTGATGTATTGAGGTTTGTAAACTGTCATCCAGGCACCATTTCGTTTTCCGGATCTTGGAAAAAAGTCGGCATAAAATATTGAGATTAAATTACCTTTTAAATCGGTCACCTTATAGGTTAAAACATCATCGTGATACTTGTCAATAGTGTTTATCTCTTCAAATTTTAAATCGTATAAACGTTCTGCAATAGTGAAAACACCATTTATTACATTTTCTAGTTTGAAGTATGGTTTTAGCTGTTCATCATCTAAACTGAATAATTTTTGCTTTAATTTTTCAGCATAATAAGAACCATCCCATTTTTGAAGCGTATTAATACCATCTAATTCTTTAGCAAAATTTTCAAGAGTTTTAAATTCACGTTCAGCAGCTGGTTTTGCTTTGTCTAAAAGGTCATTTAAAAAGTTTAGAACGGTTTCAGGTGTTTTAGCCATACGCTCTTCTAAAACAAAATGCGCATGTGTTTTGTAACCTAAAAGATTGGCGCGTTCATGTCGTAATTTAACAATTTGAAGCACGTTATTTTGATTGTCAAATTCATTGTCTTTAAAAGCTTTTGCTCCAGCAGCTATTGCTAATTTTTTACGAAGTTCACGATTATCAGCATAGGTCATAAATGGAATATAACTCGGATAATCTAAGGTGATGAGCCAACCTGTTTTGCCTTTAGATTCTGCTAATTGTTGTGCAGCTTCTTTTGCACCTTCTGGTAAACCAGCTAAATCTTCTTCGTTGGTTAAATGCATTTCAAAGGCGTTAGTTTCTGCTAATACATTTTCGCCAAATTTGAGTTTTAACTGACTTAATTGTTTGTCAATTTCACGAAGACGTTCTTTTTTGTCTTCCGATAAATTGGCACCATTTCTGGAAAACCCTTTATATTTTTTATCTAAAAGTGTTTGCTGTTCTGTGTTGAGGTTTAAACTATCTTTCTTGTCGTAAACGGTCTTTACTCTTTTAAATAATGTTTCATTTAAAGTAATGTCATTACTAAATTCTGAAAGTAAAGGCGATACCTCTTGAGCAATCTTTTGAATTGTGTCGTTGGTTTCTGCACTATTTAGGTTAAAGAAAATACTAGAAATTCGATCTAATTGCTCACCTGAAAAATCTAAAGCTTCAATCGTGTTTTCAAAGGTTGGTACTTCAGTATTATTGGTAATTTCGTCAATTTCAGCTTTGGCATCTTTTATAGCTTTTTTAAAAGCAGGTAAGAAGTCTTCGTTTTTAATTTTTGAAAAAGGTGCTGTTTGATGTGCTGTATCGAATGGGATATTAAGAATATTCATTGTTGTTTTACGAATTTATAAAAGAAATACATGTTTGGTAGTAATAATCTTACGATAATGTGAATTGTGAATTACTTTGTTCATTATTTATCATAACTTTTTGAAAATAAGCCAAAATAAAGTTTAATTTTGGCTTTATTATTTTAAAAGGAGTTAACCAACTCTATACAAATAATTGATTAATAGCTCAAAACCTCGTTCTCCAACGAGGTTTTTTATTATAAGTTTTTTGAAGACTCAATGACTTTGGTTTTTAAACCTTCTTTATAGTTTATTATTGTGTTTAGAACGGTTTTGTTTGAAGCTCCAATAATTTGTGCTGCTAAAATACCTGCATTTTTTGCTCCATTTAAAGCTACAGTTGCCACAGGAACTCCTCCAGGCATTTGTAAAATTGATAGTACAGAATCCCAACCATCAATAGAATTGCTGCTTTTTACAGGAACTCCAATAACTGGTAAAGGCGATAATGAGGCGACCATTCCTGGTAAATGTGCAGCTCCTCCAGCTCCTGCAATAATTACATTAATACCTCGAGTATGTGCATTTTTGCTAAAATCGAATAATTTTTCAGGTGTTCTATGTGCTGAAACAATGTCAACTTCAACATCAATATTAAATTCTTTTAAGATATCAATAGCGTCTTGCATTACTGGCAAATCACTTTTGCTTCCCATAATAATGGCTACTTTTTGCATAATTTAAAAATTTTATCAAACCGAAAGTAATCGAAATTTTGAATGTATAGAGACTTCTCGACTACGCTCGAAGTGACATTATTCACTTTCTACTTTAATTGTATTTTTTACTTGCTCAGCAATTTGTCTTGCTGTATTTAAATCTTCATTAACAATAGTAACATGTCCCATTTTTCGAAATGGTCGTGTTTGTTTTTTTCCGTAAATATGTGGAGTCACGCCATCAAGCGACATAATATCTTCAATGTGTTTATAAACCACATTTCCTGTATGACCTTCAGCACCAACAAGGTTAACCATAATGCCACCAACTTTACTTTCAGTTTTTCCTAAAGGTAAATTTAAAATGGCACGAATATGTTGTTCAAATTGTGAAGTGTAACTCGCTTCAATAGTTTGATGACCAGAATTATGAGGTCTTGGAGCCACTTCGTTGACTAAAATATCATCATCTTCAGTTTGAAACATTTCAACAGCTAATAATCCAACATGAGCAAAGGCTTCAGAAACTTTTAAAGCTACATCTGTTGCTTTTTTTGCAACAGCTTTATCAATACGAGCAGGACAAATTACATATTCTACTTGATTGGCTTCAGGATGAAATTCCATTTCAACAACAGGATAAGTTTTTACGTCACCAGAAGCATTTCTTGCAACGATTACTGCCAATTCATTTTTAAATGGAATCAATTCTTCTGCGATACATTCACCTTTTGGAAGGTTGTTTAAATCTGATAATTGCTTTACAATTTTAACACCATTGCCATCATAACCAAACTGAGCAGCTTTCCAGACAAACGGAAAATCTAAAGCTTCATTTTCTAAGGCATCTTCTACTTCAGATAAATAAGCAAATCTCGAAAACTCAGATGTCGGAATTTCATGGTCTCTATAAAATAACTTTTGAGTTGCTTTATTTTGAATGGTTCGCAATGTTTTAGACGAAGGATATACTTTTTTGCCTTCTTTTTCTAGAGCCTCTAGCGCATTTACATTTACATTTTCAATTTCAAAAGTGAGCACATCAACTTGCTTTCCAAAATTGTAAACATCGTCATAGCTCATCAAATCACCTTTAACAAAATGATTGCAAGCCATTTTACAAGGTGCTTCGTCACTTGAATCCATAACATGTGTTGTAATGTCAAACTTTCTGGTAGTATACAACATCATTTTGCCTAATTGTCCACCACCAAGAATACCAAGTTTAAAATCTGAAGAAAAATAATTTGTCATTTATAATTACTATAAAGTTGTCACATTGAGCATAGCCGAAATGTCTTCTGCTTTAAAATTTACAAGTTTTATGATACAAAAATACATTATAAAATAGAAAGGGATTGCAAAAATGGAATTCAAAAATCGGTAATCGACAATCTATTGATTATCTTTGCTTTTTTAAAATTAAAAACAAGTGATTAAGCTCAACGATTTATACTTTAAACCATTTATTTCTGAAACCGAAATTGATGCTGCTGTTCAAAAAATGGTTGATGCTATTGCGAATGATCTTCAAGATGAAGTGCCTGTATTTGTTGGGATTTTGAATGGTTCGTTCATGTTTGTGAGCGATTTTGTAAAGAAATACCCAAAACCTTGCGAAGTTACCTTTATTAAATTAGCATCGTATGAAGGCATAAAGTCTTCCGAAGACATTCAGCGTTTGATAGGTTTAACACAAGATTTATCAGGTAGAAAAGTAGTGATTCTCGAAGATATTATAGATTCGGGAAACACTTTAGAAGAAGTGCATCGCATTTTTGAAAACGAAAGCGTTGCTGAACTCAAAATAGCCACTTTGTTTTATAAACCTGAAGCTTACAAAAAAGATTACAAATTACATTATGTAGGTCTCGAAATACCAAATAAATTCATCGTTGGTTACGGATTAGATTACAACGGTTTAGGTCGAGATTTACCAGAAATATATCAATTAAAAACAACACAACACATGACCAATTTAGTGCTATTTGGACCTCCAGGAGCAGGCAAAGGAACACAAGCAGAATTTTTAAAAGATAAATATAACCTCGTTCATATTTCTACAGGAGATGTGTTTCGATTCAATATAAAAAATGAAACCGCTTTAGGAATGTTAGCTAAGTCTTTTATGGATAAAGGCGAATTGGTTCCAGACCAAGTCACTATTGATATGCTTAATGCTGAAGTAGAAAAAAATGCTGATGCCAACGGATTTATTTTTGACGGTTTTCCAAGAACCAACGCGCAAGCTGAAGCTTTAGACAAGTTAATGGATAGCAAAGATTCTCAAATTAATGCCATGATTGCTCTTGAAGTAGATGATGAGGTGTTAGTTGGACGCTTATTAGAGCGTGGAAAAACTAGCGGAAGAAAAGATGATGCTAACGAATCTGTCATTAGAAATAGAATTACAGAATACTATAAAAAAACAGCCATTTTAAAAGAGTATTATGCTGCTCAAAATAAATATTTTGGTGTGGATGGTGTCGGAAGTATTAATGAAATTACAGAGCGTTTAAATACTGTGATTGATAAACTGTAAGTTTGGTTTGAAAGTAGAAAAGTTGAAAGTATGAATGTTCAGCTTTTAACTTTTTAACTTTTAACTTTTTAACTAAAGAACATGACTGAAGGTAATTTCGTTGACTACGTAAAAATGCATGTGTCCTCTGGAAAAGGAGGACAAGGTTCTGCGCATTTGCATCGCGAAAAATATATAGAAAAAGGTGGTCCAGATGGAGGAGATGGTGGACGAGGAGGTCACATCATTGTGCGCGGAAATGAAAATCTATGGACCTTATTACACCTTAAATTTAAGCGTCATGCTAGAGCTGGTCATGGTGAACACGGAAGCAAAAGTAGAAGTACAGGAGCAGATGGTTCTGATGTATATCTAGATGTACCTTTAGGTACTGTAGTTAAAGACACTGAAACCGATGAAGTGCTTTTTGAAATTACCGAAGCTAATCAAGAGACAATTGTTGCTAAAGGAGGTCGAGGAGGTTTAGGAAACTGGCATTTTAAAAGTTCTACAAACCAAACACCTCGTTATGCGCAACCTGGTGAACCTCTTGAAGAAAAAAATATAACGCTTGAACTTAAAATCTTAGCAGATGTTGGTTTGGTCGGATTTCCAAATGCTGGAAAATCAACACTACTATCTGTAATTACTGCTGCAAAACCTAAAATTGCAGATTACGAATTTACGACCTTAAAGCCCAATTTAGGGATTGTTCAATATCGCGATTATCAAACCTTTGTTATGGCTGATATTCCTGGAATTATCGAAGGAGCTGCCGAAGGTAAAGGTCTAGGGCATTATTTTTTGAGGCATATTGAGCGTAATTCGGTATTATTGTTTTTAATTCCTGCTGATGCAGACGATATTCGTAAACAATACGATATTCTTTTAGATGAATTAAAACGTTATAATCCAGAAATGCTTGATAAGGAACGCATGATTGCGATTTCAAAATGTGATATGTTAGATGAAGAACTTCAAGCTGAACTCAAACAAGAATTAGATCAAACTTTACCTATTGATTACGTGTTTATTTCTTCGGTTGCTCAAAAAGGAATTACGACATTAAAAGATAAGCTTTGGAAGATTTTAAATGACTAACTAGTCATTTCAACAAATTCAATACACTACAAAAAGGCTCTTGCGGCAGTTTTAGTAATTCTGAAACTTTCAGAATTGTATTGAGAACAAAATAATTTTAATCTATTGCTTTTATGTGTACTAACCTGTATTTTTGAGTATGTAACCACCCATTAAAGATGAGAGAAAAAATTAAAAGCATTGTAGAAATCAATGATAATAAACTAAGTCGCTATTTTGCGTTTTTTATTCAAGCCTTAATTTTAATTTCTATTGTTACCTTTTCTATTGAAACGATTCCTAATCTAAAACCTCAAACAAAAACCATTCTTTATGTTGTTGAAGTATTTTGTGTGAGTGTGTTTACTGTTGAATATGTGTTGCGAATTTATGTGGCAGATAGCAAACCAAAATTTATTTTTAGTTTTTTTGGAATTATAGACTTCTTAGCGATTCTTCCATTTTATTTATCCTTCGGAATTGATTTACGATCCTTACGTGCTTTACGTTTTTTAAGACTGTTTAGAGTTTTAAAATTGGTGCGTTATAATAAAGCAATGAATCATTTTATGCGAGCTATAAAATCTGCTAAAGAAGAAATTTTTCTTTTTCTGTTCGTCACATTAATTCTCATTTATTTTGCTGCAGTTGGGATTTATTACTTTGAAAATGAAGCACAACCAGAACATTTTTCATCGATTTTTGAAAGTCTTTGGTGGTCCATTATTACTTTAACGACTGTTGGTTATGGTGATGTCTATCCTATTACAGTTGGCGGAAAAGTATTTACCTTTTTTATATTGATAATTGGTTTAGGAATTGTAGCCATTCCTACAGGTATTATTTCATCAGCCTTGACTAAGGCTTTAGATACAAAAGAAACAGAATAATTTTGCTATCTTAGTGAAGCTTCAAATTTTAATTGATTTAGTTGAACTAATCCTAATGAAGATTGGGATTTTATAAAACTCGCATGAAATATTTTTCTATCCTATTGCTATTGATTATAACGACTTCTTGCGCTCCGATTCGTGTGAATTATGATTATGAAAGAACAACAGATTTTAAAGCTTATAAGACCTATAATTATTATGCCAATTTAGATTCAGGATTAAGTGAATTAGACACTAAACGATTGCTTGATGCTTTAGATGATGCCATGCAAAGTCAAGGCTATTCTTTATCTGAAACACCAGATTTTTTTATTGATATTAAAAGTAGCGAATATCAAGAACGCGCTCGTAATAATGTAGGAGTTGGTGTTGGTGGTACAGGTGGACATGTTGGAGGAGGAGTCTCTATCGGAATTCCGGTTGGACAAAACAAGCTTAACAGGCAAATCATTTTTGAGTTTGTTGATGAAAACAAAACCGGTTTGTTTTGGCAAGCAGTTTCCGAATCTAGTTATAGTCCCAATGCTTCTCCTGAAAAACGTGAAGCATTATTTAAAGCCATTGTTACTAAAGTACTTGAAGGGTTTCCTCCTGAAAAAAAATGAAAAATCTGAAGTGTCAGTTTGAGGGATTCATAAATTTTCAGAATTGTATCGAAAACTGAGCGGTTTTCAAACTATAACTTACTTTATTATAAGAGATTCTTCGCTTCACTTTGTTCGCTCTGAATAACAAGCTTAACATTAAAATCTATTCCACTTCAATACGAACACCTTCACTATGGCTACTAAATTCAGGAGCATACATGCTTTGAATCATGGTAATACCATTACTCATATGTCCAGCATTAGTCACTCTCAAATCGTATTCAAATACATAAATGCCTTTTGGTAAATAATCAAAAAAGAAATTAGTAGCAGCATCTTTTGTACTTTCATAATAGCCTAAACCATCTTGCCATTTGTATTGCGACAATACATTTACAGGTTCTAATCCTGAAGCTCGCATGTCTTTCATATGAATGAACTCCATATTGCGATCACTTTTTAGTTCTATGTGTACACGAACTAAATCACCAACATTAAGTTGTGTTTCCGAAGTGATTTCAGTGATTTGTTCTCCAGTATCTGTATTGGTTTTTTTGAATAATTTTTTCTGAAGTTTTAGAGGTGTTTCCGCTGAAGTAATTTTGTCTAAATCTTCAAAATATTGCCAATATAAACTTCCCCAAGCTATCCCTTCGCCTTTTTTAGTGAGTTCGACAGTTGCCATTGAAGGATCAATCTCTTCCGAAGACCAATTGGTTTTATAATAACCAGTTCCTGCTTCAAGCTCTACATCTTTTAATTTTGAAGGATTAATCACTCTTGCACCAATAACAACATCAACCATATCTGTAACACTCAACCAATCGCTACCTTGCAATAATAAAGCATAAATAGCTTTAGTGGTTGCTTTTGTGGTTTTCCACTGATTGGTTTGCTTGTTTTTTAATAACCAGATTTTAAGGTGGTCTACTGTTTCAAGATTTTTCGCTTCACTCTGTATGACATGTCCAGCTTCAGAAAAGGCTTCAACCATTAGAGCTTGGGTTTCAATTGGTGCTTGATACCAATACCAAGAGTTGGTGTTTTCTTTCCAATACATGCCTAATTCATCTGAAGTAATACTGTTTTCTTTTAAAGAGTTTAAAATCTTTTTGACTGTTGAATCTTCATTTTTTCGATGCATGATTAAAGCCATTAACCCTTTAGAATACAATGATTTTTTTAGCCAATAGGTCTTTATTTGACCATAATAGTAATCCATAATTTCAGAAACTTCTTTAGATGTTTCAGTGTTAGGAAGGAAACTTCTTAAATACAAATATTGTAACTGTGTATTGCTTAAATGGTCTTTTGATAAGTCGGCTTTTGAATTGTATTTTCTTATGTCATTATATTCTTTTACAAATTCAGTGTCTAAATAATTCATGGCTTTATGTATCATGGCTTCTTCGCCTGAGCCAGTCCTGATTGTAGTCGAAGGGCTCTGAATGACATTTAGCTTTTTAAGATGTGCAAAACCTGTAATAATGTGTTGTGTGATGTGACGATTTGCGCGTCCACCTTTAAACCAAGGCCAAGCTCCATTAGACATTTGATTGCTTTTAAGCTTTCGTTTAGCGGTATCTAGTTCGTAATTCATTTTATTTAAATCGAATAGTAAAGCAATACGTTTTTTCTGTTCGGTTTCGTTTTGCGCATCGCGTAACCAAGGCGTTTCCTGAATTAAAATAGATTTTAATTCTTCGTTTTTCTCTAAGTTAGAGATTAGTACATCAGCATTTCTCCATTGATTAAAGACCTCTTGAATTTTAGGGTTGCTATTTGCAATATGACTTGCTAATGCATTCGCATAATAGCGACTAAAGGTTTGCTCATTACAGTCGTAAGGATATTCCATTAAATATGGCAAGGCTTGAACGGCATACCAAGCAGGATTTGAAGTCATTTCTAACGTGAGCTTATGATGCTTAAGCGTTGTTGAGGTGTTTGTTCTTAACTTATCTAAAGTAAAGGTTCTAGAGGTATTACTCTTAATCCACATTGGTAAGGTTTCGGTCACTAACATTCTATTGGTAAGAATTGGTAATGTATGTTGTTCGCCGTCACTAAAGTCACCTGCTTTGGCTTCAAAATTTAATTCGATAAGATTTAAATCATCAGGAATTACCATTGACCAATTTATATTCACATTTCCTTTAGCAGGAATAGTAAACGCTTGTTGTACAGTGTTATTTTGAATTCTAGCATTGATACTTTGTTTCATTTCTGAAGGAGCAAAACATTGTAATACAGCAGTTCCTTTGAGTTCTTTATCTGTAAGATTAGCAATTTTACTACTCATCACCAGAGAATCTCCTTGACGTAAAAATCGTGGTACATTTGGAATCACCATCAATTCTTTTTGTGTTACAGTTTCTAAACTTGTGATAGCACTTTTCATGGTTTTGGTATGTGCCAACAGCTGTAATTTCCACTTAGTTAAAGCTTCAGGAGTTGTAAAGTTAAAACTCACATGACCTTCGTTATCAGTTTGCAATTGCGGAAAGAAGAATGCTGTTTCTTGAAGGTTTTTTCGGATTTTGACAGGATTTAAATCATTTAAACTTCCTGATTTTGTAGTGATTACAATGACTCCGTTTTCGCCTTTTTTTCCATATAAAGTAATGGCTTCATCTCCTTTTAAAACTTTAACGTTTAAGATGTCTTCAGGTTTTAATCTACTGAAGTTATCTTCATTTACAATCTCTCCATCAATAACAAAAAGAGCTTCACTAAAATCTTTAGAAGATACTCCTCTTAGAATTGTGCTAGTATCCGAATCTGGTTGTTCATTATCAGTTGAAATATTTAAACCAGATACTTGACCTGAAAGTGTTTGAGCTATACTAACATTTGGAGCCATAACAGATTCATCCATTTCCATATCTTCGGATACTACTTGAACAGCTGAAGTATAGTTTTTATAAAGTCTGTTTCTGTATCTATTACCAAAATAAAACCCAAACCAATTCAATTGGTCGTATTGTTGTCTGTAATAATTTGGATAGTTGTTCAATTGGTCATGTGTTCTAAATCCTCGAACACCAAAACTTTGACCAGAATTTTGTCTGTGTCTTGAGTAGTAACTAGGCTTTTGAATTGGGTTAAAATGCCATGCATGCGGTTGAAATTGATCTAAGGACATGTCGTACATGCTTGCTAAAATTTCAGCAGTTACTTTTTCGCCTTTAGAACCTTTAATTTTAAAACTCCAAGTTTCATCAGCTCCAGGTTGAAGCTTGTTTCTAAAGGTTTTGGTTTCAATTTGCAAATCACTTTTTGGATAAGGCACATTAACCGAAATTGAACCTCCAGAATAACTATTGTGAAATGCATAGCTATAATGAATACTAAAACCACCAATATCATCTTTATTGACTAGAATTTTAAAAGTCTTTTTATTTCTATTTAATGGAACGATATAGGTGTTAATAATCTCTTGCTGTTTTTCAACACTTACAGTTACAGTAATATCTTCGGCTGCAGATGCTAAAGTCAATTCAACCAAATCACCAGCAGCATATTGCGTTTTATTTGTTGAGATACTAAAGAGCTGTTGGTCTGATAAGGTTTTATCATTGTCACTAAAAAGTGTTGTTCTAGCTTCATCTGTCACAGTTTGACCAAATTTGTCTTTGCTTTCTAAAACAATAACATATTGACCAGATTCCCATTTTTTAATGTTACCTAGTGCAAGTTCTTTTGAAGCTTCAGTATCAAATGTGTTTTCAAAAACAAGTTTACCTTTCTCCCAATGGTTTGCGTTTTGCTCATTAGCATAGGCTTCATGTGGAAACTTGTTTATAAACTCATCTTTCGGAATCACTTGATAATCTGGTGCATGCCAAGGTCGAGGTCGTAACACACGATTTGGTGCTTTGAGTTTGTAAATTTTAATCGAACCTTTTGCAGGAACAAATTCACCATTTAAGTTATTGGTAGAAATTTGAAGTGTATGATCTTTTTTAGTTTTGTCTAGTTGTTCTGCAACTAAAATTTGAGCGTTTAACGTATGATATCCTACTCGTACAGTAGTTGTTGCACTTCGTGTTTCGCCATTAAGATCTGTTACATCTGCAGTAATCTCGTAATTAAATACTGGTAATGAAGATCTATCGACACTATTATCAGGAAGTGCTTTAAATGTAATTTCAAATTCACCTTTGTTATTAGTCGTGGTTTCGCCATGTGAAATTTCTTGTGGTTCACTATTAAACCAAGGTCTATACCAATAATACCAATCAGGATATTGTACTTTTCTAACCACGCGATAAACTACTTTTGCGTCTGTAATATTGCTTCCAGCATATGCCAAAGCAGTACCTTTTGCCGTAACAGAATTGTTAACTTTAAAGGTTTCAGTAATTGGTTTAAAACTAGTTTCAAACTTCGGACGTTTGTATTCTTCGACTAAAAAATAATGGTTCTGATTGATCTTGATAGCAGTAGATTCAATTTTAATATAATATTGACCATTTAAACCAGAACTTGGTAATATAAATTCACCAGCAACCGAACCATAATCATTAGATTCAAAATCTAATTCCGAAAGTTTTTCGCCATTTACATTATGAAGTGTAGCAGTTAAGCGTTTATCAGAAAGCGGTTTAGATGTTCCTGTTTTACTTTCTAACACAATGGCTTTAAAATAAATTGTTTGTCCTGGTCTGTAAATACTTCTATCTGAAAATAGAAAAGAATTGTAATCAACATTATCTTTTTGTCTGTCTTTTTCTTTAGAGGTATAATAACTACCAAATGAAGCTGTTTCATTATGCTTTTTTATGGCAATACTTAAATCAATATATTGTTGTGAGGTTTTCTTTAAGTGAATTTCGCCATTGGCATCAGAAGTGAGCTTATGAGTATGGTAAATACCATTGTAACTTTTCTGAAAATTTAGAGTTACTGAAGCATTAACTACTGGATGACCATTAGTTCTATCAATAATTTGGTAAATAATATCCTTGCCTGTTGATTTATCAATCACAGCAAAATTAGTGGCTTGCAATGTTTGTGTGGCAAATGTGTTATTGTTTTTTGTTTTGGCAAGAATAATATAATGACCATTTTCTAGTTTCGGAACAATTACTTCTGTAGAATGGTTTTGATAATCACCTTCATCTTTCAAAGTTTCTGTCCAAGTGAGATGCTCACTCTTTTTCTTAAGAAACTTAAGTTTTTCTTCAGATCTGTATAATCTTTCAAACGCTTTTTTTTGTGAATAATTAACTTTAAATATTTTGAATTCTAGCGCTTCAACATTTGTATATCTGACTAAAAATTTTGAATAAGACTGAACAGGAATAGCAGTTTCAGTAGATAAATTTAAACGGTTTGACAATATTTGCGATTTGAGTATTTTGCATGATTCTGAAGCTCTACTTTTAGGGAACTTTTCAATAACAGCATCACATAATTCTATAGCATCCTTGAGTTTCCATCGAATATCAGTATTAGTGTTTGCATTGTATTGTTGACCTTGATTTCTCCAAACTGAAGCAATTTCAAAATCGTATAAACCAGACACATGATGCGTTGACCAAGTATCACTTGAGGTTTTTAAAGTATTTAAAAGTATAGTGTCTTTGTTGTTAAATGTTGCATGTTGTGCTACATATTTTAAACGAGCTATATCTACATCAGCCAACGCTGTAGGATCGTTGTTTTTAGAATGAAGTAAAATTAAATCTTGATAAATTTTAAGCGCATGTAATTGTAAGGATGTTGAATCTTTAGAGGTCAAGTTTACAGCAGCAAATACACTTGATGGAGCTAATACATTTGGATTGTCGATTTCAAATTTATATGCTGGTTTAGAAATGCTATGCTCAGGAGTTTTATAAAATTCAAGCGCATTATGACTCAGTAAATCATAGAGTGTTGGTCGAAATGCTTTAGAACCATCTTGTTCATGAATGATTTCTTTATAATCAGAAAGTGATGCTTGCTGAAGTAGAAGTCCGTTTTGTAACGAACGTTGATAATAGGTGTGAATTTCGGTGAATAAGGTTTGTAAATCCCAAGTTCTAAAATCGTTATTTACCTTTTCAGAAGTATTCGTACGATTATAAAATTGATAGCGATGCTGCTGAAAATATTGCCAATACATTGTGGCCAACATATTCTCAAGAATGTTTTTTGTTGGTGCTTCGTTATTAGAAATGTTAGTTTTAAAATCTTCAACAATGTTAAGCTGCGCATCTTCTTCAAGAGTTAGCATGTATTTGCTTTTATGTAATAAAGCCTTAATCTCTTGAGACGTATTTTTTTCAGTTTTTGCCAATTCTGAAATGGTTTCAACGACGTTTAAAGCCGATTTAGGTAACCCTTCAGATTCGTATTTAGTGACCTCTTTCCAAAGACTTTCAAAATCATTAGAAGATTGCGCTTCAGAAAAATTTGCGAAACATAATATCATCAATATGTTGGTAATTAATTTCATAAAACAAGTTTTAATTATCGTGCAATTTAAACCCAAAAATAAGTTCAATACAAAACAAATGAGTCATTAAACGGTTTGGCTTAGTGAAGTTATCAATTTTAAATGTAAACACCTTATCTTTACATTGTCAAAATCAAAAATAATACCAAGACATATTAAGGCATAAAAATTGTGTGTTTATTTATATGAAATACTTGTTGTTTTTTCTTTTCATTTGTCCTGTAATCGGTTTTGGTCAGTCGATTTCTTTAGATCGTGCAGAACAATTGCTAGAAGAAAAAAAGTATGCAAATGCTGAAGAAATTTTGGAATCTTATCTTAAAGAAATTCCTAATGATATTAAAGGAATTGAATTACTTGGAGATGCTTATGGATATCAAGAAAAATGGAATGAAGCCATTGAAGAGTTCGAGAAATTGGTAAGTATGAAACCTAAGATTGCCAATTACCATTATAAATATGGAGCAGCTCTAGGAATGAAAGCTTTGAGTGTCAACAAACTTAGAGCTATTACTTTTATAAGCGATATTAAATCGGCTTTTTTAAAAGCAGCAGAATTAGACCCTAAACACATCAACACACGTTGGGCTTTAGTTGAATTGTATATACAATTGCCTGGTATTGTTGGTGGTAGCAAAAGTACATCACTTAAATATGCTGAAGAGTTAGAAGTACTTTCAAAAGTAGATGGTTATTTAGCTAAAGGTTATATTTATGAGTATGATGATGAGCCTAAATTAGCAGAGTTATTTTATAAAAAAGCAATACAAATTGGAGGTTCTTTAACCTGTTTTGAAAAGCTAACCAATTTGTACGAATCTCAAAAGCAACCTCAAAAAGCCATTGCTAATATCGAAGAAGCTCAGAACAAACACAATAGAAACGCATTGCATTATCAAATTGGTAAGGTTGCGGCCGAATATAATATTGAGCTTAATAAAGGAGAGCAATGTTTGCATATGTATATTAAAAACTATTCGGCAGCAGATGGTGTTCCTAAAGCTTGGGCAAACTACAGGTTGGCGCAAATTTATAAGCATAAAAAAAACAAAACAGAAGCTTTAAAATATGTAGATTTAGCAATTTCAGCCTTGCCAAAAATTAAAGTGTTTCACGAAGAAAAAGCAGATATTCTAAAACGTTTTCAATAGTTACACGACATTATTTATCTTTAGACTTTTAATCTGTATTCTTTTATGGACCTTCAAACCAAACTGCCACTTAAAGCTCAACAGCATAACCCAATAGATTATCACTCTAAAATAGCATTGTTTGGCTCTTGTTTTTCTGAACATATTGCAGGTAAGTTTGACTATTATAAATTTCAAAAATTTAATAATCCCTTCGGAATTTTATTTCATCCACTTGCTATAGAACAGTTAATTACCAATGCAATTAATGAAAAAGTCTACACAGAAGATGATCTTTTTTTTCATAATGAACAATGGCATTGTTTTGAAGCACATTCAAAGTTGAGTAACGTTTCAAAAGATCATTTGTTAGAAGCGTTAAATAATCGAGTCAACACGACACGTAATTTTTTAATAGAAGCTTCACATATTGTGATTACACTAGGTACAGCTTGGGTTTATAGACAAATTGAAACGGATACCATTGTGGCTAATTGCCATAAAGTTCCTCAAAAGCAGTTTTTAAAAGAACTGTTATCTATTGATGTCATTGTAGAATCTCTTGAAGCAATGATAGCTTTAATCCGAAGTATAAATCCAAAAGTGACTATTCTATTCACAGTGTCTCCAGTTAGGCATCTAAAAGATGGGTTTATTGAAAACACCCAAAGCAAATCTCACTTAATTTCTGCGATTCATCAGGTTGTAGATTCTAGAAATCGATTACATTATTTTCCGTCTTATGAAATTATGTTAGATGAACTTAGAGATTATCGTTTTTATAAAGCCGATATGTTGCATCCAAATAATTTGGCTGTCAACTATATATGGAATCGTTTTCAAGAGGTTTGGATTTCTGATGAAGCAAAACCGACTATGCAAGATGTTGAACAGATTCAAAAAGGATTACAGCATAAACCATTTAATTCAAATTCTGAAGCACATCAACTCTTTCTTCAAAAGTTGAGCGACAAGCAAGCCAGTCTTCAATCTGAATTCCATCATATTCAATTTTAAAAAATCAAAATACTTATTGTAAGTCTAATTTTATGTTGAGGTTGTTTTTGTAAACGACTTATTTTCAGGTTGTTTTAAAAATATACGACATATGTCGTATTGATTGCATTTCTGATTTATAGCAAATTTGTGTCATTATTAACCATAAAAACAAATCAACAATGAGACATTTTAAAAACTTTATGATTTTGGTCATGACATTAACTGCAGTAACTCTTACATCATGTTCAAGTGATGATGATAGTGGAGATGATGGAGGAGGTTCAGGTGGAGGAGGAGCTGCTCCTGGAGTATTAGTAGCAAGTGTAGATGGAACAACAGTAACCTCTGTTGAAATAGCAACATTTGCAACCTTATCAAATGGTGTATTACAAATACAAGGTAATACTGGAGGAACTTCAAGCAAAGCAATTGTTTTAAATCTATTAGATTATAATGGAGCAGGAACTTATCCGTTAGGAGGCGGAGTTAACATAATAAACAATGCTTCTTATGTAGAAACTGATGTCGATCTTAATAATCCTACCAATCCAGATGTGAGAACTTGGCAAGCACCTTACAATGATTCACAAGTTGGAGAGATTATAATTACAGAAGTATCTGATACCAATGTAAAAGGAACGTTTAGTTTTAGTTGTAAAAATGGCGCAGACGATTCTGTTAGAAATATTACAGATGGTTCGTTTAATATAGACTTTTAAAGTTATGAAAACGCTATTAATTCAATTTAAAAGCTTGGTGATGGTTGCATTCGTTTTGAGTGCAACTTCGCTATTTGCTCAAAAGGCAGAAGCTCCAGATCATAGCTACCAATTAGGAGCAAAGATTAACGAAATGACCATTACTGAGGGAGGAACAGTGGTTGTTGCTACTAACGATGGGTTAGTTGGAATTAAACCTGGAGAAAATGAACTTCTATTTAATTTTACAGATTATGGACGCGTAAAACCAGAAGAATTATTTTATGTGCCTCAAGCACCTTATGTTATTGTTGGTCAGACTGGATTTGCAAATTTGTCTACAAAAAAGGCAGTTATAGATTATATGTCTGGAAAAAAATTATTCAGTACAGAAGGTAACGGTTGGAAACAAGTATTTACTTGTGATGTCATGATGCCACAAAATAAACTTGTGGTTAGTGGTTTTCAAAAAGGAGGTGAAAAAAGCGCTTCTGTTACTCCAAAGGTTGCGGTTTATGATTTAAATACAGGAAAAGAAGATTATTCTTTTTATCTGTTTAAACCAGGTAAAGTAACCATGAGAAATTATGCTGTTACAGGACGACCTTTATTGTTAGAGGATAAATTGCTTATTCCAACAAGTCAAGGCATTATTGCAAAATCAAAAACTGGTGAAACCATTTGGGAAAATAAAATTAAGAATGTCAATTGGATGACTAACAATGAATCTGAGACTGATATTTATGCATTTGCTAAAACAGCAAACCTAAAGAACACAAGAATCTATAAAATTAATGCTGATGGTAGTGAAGCTTGGCAAGATGAAAGAAAGGTAAAAGGAGCTGTTTCAAATTTTCAAATTTTGCCTCAAGGCTTAGCTGTAGTTAGTGATGTGGCTGGAGGAAGTGGAACTTTCGCAGCAAAGTCTGAGTCTAAAATCACCATGTTTAGTGCTGCTACAGGAGATGATTTATGGGAAAAAGCACCAAAAACAAAAGGTTATGTTCAGCATTTTTATGTAATGGATGATGGAATTTTATTTGGAATTGCATCTGGAGGGATTAATAAAATATCATATGACGGAAAAACCTTATTCAAAAAACCATTAAAAACAGGAGCGAATATTTTAACAATGGCTCAAACACCACAAGGCTTAATTTATATCACTTCTGAAGATGCCAATATTGTTAACCTTAATACAGGAGAACAAGTTTGGAAAAAACCATTAAAGTTTAAAAGAGCCGAAGTTGTAAGTTCTGATTATGATGCAAAAAATAACCGTTATTTAATTAGTGCAGATGAGCAATTATTCGCCATTGATGAAAATACTGGAGAAGCAAGTACTTTAACTAAATCAAATTTTGAAGGTAAAGAAGATCCAACAGCAGTAGAAGTAAGAGAAGAAGGGATTTTATTAACTTCAGATCAAAACATGATGCTTTTAGATTGGAAAGGCAATGCTTCTTGGCATGAATACCATAGAGCGCCAGGAAAAAGCGCGTTTGGAGCGATACTTGCTGGTGTAACAGCTGTAGCGACTGCAGCTGCTGCTACATCTGCATATCATGCTGCAAATCAAAATAGAAATCGCTTAGGTAATTATACAAGTAGAGGACAGCGATATGCTAATTTAGGTGATGGTATGGCTGCTGCTGCAGGAGCTTCTATAGCAGAAATGCTAAAGCGTTTTAAAGCGACTTCTGCAACTCAAAATGCACAATTTATATTAACTAAACTAGACGATGGAGTAGGATTAGTTAAAGTAAATAAAGATCAAGGTAATGTTGAGAAAGAGATTGTTTTAAAAAATAAAAAACCAGAATACCAAGTCGATGAATTTGGTGGATATCTATATTACAAAGCAAATGACAAGACAATTTACACCTACAATCTTAATAATTAAATCTTGTTGTTGAGATTATGATTAGGCGTAATTTTGTAGGATTACGCTTAATCTTTTTTAATTGCAATTTATCGAAAAAAAGAGAAACCATTCTTATTATGTTATATATTGGTAATGCTATTAATCAATTTTTTAAGAAAGCGTCAGTTTATTATTTTGTCTTACAAAGGCAATTAGTTCTGATGCTTTTTTTATTTCGTAAAATGAAACTTAAATACGCCTTATCAATTCTAGTTGTGTGGTTTTCAAACCTTTCTAGTTCGCAAAATTTAGATAGTTTATTAACTGTAGCTCGTACCACAAAAGACGATTCTACTAAAATTAGAATGTTTAATAAGATTGCATTTAGCTATATTTTTAATGATACAGATAAAGCTATTCGTATTATAAAAGAAGGGAAATCACTTGCTAATAAAGCTGAGTTTAATTTTGGAATAGCTGAACTTACCAATACGCATGGAATCTACATGGACATTACAGGTCAGTCAGATTCTGCAAACTACTATTTTTCTAAAGCACTAAAATTAAGTCGAGAGCATAATTTCAAAAATATTGAAGTTATGTGTATTAATAATTTAGGGATGTTTCATTGGAATAGAGGTGAATTTGATGAAGCACTTCGGTATTTTTTTGATGCACTTAAAATGAATGACATTGATAAAGATGAAAAAGGACGCAGTGTTTATCTAAATAATATTGGTCTTATTTATCAGGAAATGAACCTCAATGAAAAAGCGTTAGAATATCACAGAGAAGCTTTAGAAATTAGAGAGAAGTTCAATTTAGAAAAAGATCAAGTTACCTCATTAAATAATATTGGAATTAACCTTAAAGAACTTGGAAGAATTGATGAAGCTATTCAAACCTATAAAGAAGGATTAGTAATTGCAAAGCATTCTAATAATTTAATAGATTATTATAAGATTTTAGACAATTTGGCTAATGCTTACAATTTGAACGGTGAATTTGATCTAGCAATTTCATATTATTTGAAAGCACTTGATACATCTAGTAACTTTGATGCATCTAATCAAAATAAATTAACAACTTACAGTAATTTAGTATCACTTTATAATGAAATAAATCAACCAAAAGTAGCATTAAAATATGCAGAAAAAGGATTCGATTTAATTAAAAAATATCCACATAACGAAGCCGTATCATATGACTTAAATTTACATACAGCAGAAAGTCATTACATGCTTAGAAATTTTAAAAAAGCTCGTTCATATACCAAACAATTTATAAGTTTAAAGGATTCTATTTTTTCTGAAAAAAATGCACAAGCAGTAGCAGATTTAGAAATTAAATATGATTCAGAAAAAAAGGAAAAAGAAATATTAAAACAGCGTGCAAATTTAGCCGAAAAGGAATTAATCATCCAGAAAAAAAACTACCAAATGTATGGTCTTTTTGGCTTGGCGTTTATTTTAGCATTAATAGGTTACTTGTTTTATAATCAGCAAAAATTAAAAAACAAACAGCTTCAAAAGGAGAATGAACTTAAAGATGCTTTAATAAAAATAGAAACCCAAAATAGACTGCAAGAACAGCGTTTAAGAATCTCAAGAGATTTACATGATAACATTGGCGCACAACTAACCTTTATTATTTCGTCTATTGATAACTTAAAATATGGATTTGATATCAAAGACGAAAAACTAACCGCTAAGCTTAATAAAATAAGCGCTTTTACTTCAGAAACGATTTATGAATTGCGAGATACTATTTGGGCAATGAATAAAAATGAAATCACTTTTGAAGATTTACAAACACGAATTTCAAACTATATTGATAAAGCACATGTGTACGACGGAAATATTAAGTTTTCATTTGTTGTAGACGATAGCGTTAATCTGCAAAGAACACTCACATCTGTTGAAGGAATGAACATACATCGCATCATTCAAGAAGCTATTCATAATAGTTTAAAACACGCTTCTTCAACCAATATTAAAGTCCGAATAACACAGCTTAAAAATCAACTTAAATTCACCATTTCCGATAATGGAAAAGGCTTTCATATAGCAACGGCTAAAAAAGGAAATGGTTTAAATAATATGAATAAACGCGCTAAAAATATTGGAGGTGAACTTGCCATTGTTTCAGAAGAAAACAAAGGCACAGAAGTCATTTTAAAAGTTTAGGGTTCTAATGAAAAGCCGTATCCTAATGTCATTATTATCTAACTATCAATGAAAAATATTTTTACGTTAATTGTCTTCATTGGAAATTTTTGTTTAGCACAAAACTCATCTTATATAGATAGTTTAAAAACTTCAATCTCTAAATATTCAGATGCGCAACAGTTACAGATAATTAACGATGTACCTTATGATAAATACGTAGGAGATATTAAAACATCTGAAAAAATGTTTCATTATGCTTCAGATATCGCTATAAAATTAAATGACAGTTTAGCGCTTGGTGATATGTGTTTTAAGCTGAGTGAAATATATTCCTATAAAGAGAAACCAAAAAAAAGAACAGCATACGCTTTAAAAGCAATTAAAATTTATGAACGTTTAAATAATAATGTAAAAGCTGGTGTAGCGTATGGGCAACTAGGATATAATCTTAAATATAGCGATGTTAATACAGCATTAGATTATATGCGTAAAGGCATAAAACTTTTAGAAAGTGAAGAAAATTTAACAAGCATTGATCCTTTGTATGATAATTATGGAATCATTCAAGCGTTGCAAAAACAATACGATAGTGCTCTTTTTTACAATAATAAATCTCTCAAAATTAAAAAGCATCTAAACGATAGTTTAGGGCTTGGTTTTGGATATGCCACAATTGCTAATGTGTATTCTGAGGTTGGTAAATTTGATTTGGCTAAAGCTTATATAGATAGTTCTTTTGTGATAAGAAGAGCTTTACACGATAATTATGGTATAGCAGCCAATTATACACATACAGCAGATATTTATTTTAATGCTAAACAGTATAAAACCGCTATTGTAAACTATGACAAAAGCCTTAAAATGGCTCAAGAAAACAACTATGTTGCCTTAGAGCGCTATTGTTATCAAATGTTGTCTAATGCTTATGTTGAACTAGAGGATTATAAAAGGGCTTATGATTTTAATACGCAGTTTCAAACACTTAAGGATAGCGTAATAAACATAGAGACTAATGAAAAAGTCCAGCAGTTAAAAATTGAATTTGAAACAGAAAAAAAAGAAAAAGAAATTCTATCGCAACGAGCCGATTTAGCCGAACAAGAATTAGAGTTAAATGAAAAAAACACGCAGCTTTTAGGATTAGGTCTTTTAGCTGTAGTGTTAAGTTTGTTAGGTTATCTATTTTACAATCAACAACGTTTAAAAAACAGACAACTTAAAAAAGAAAACGAGTTAAAAGATGCTTTGCTAAGAATTGAAACCCAAAACAGATTGCAAGAACAACGTCTTCGAATTTCGAGAGATTTGCATGACAATATTGGCGCACAACTCACCTTTATTATTTCATCTCTAGATAATTTGAAATACGGATTTAAATTGCCTGAAAAACTTTCAGAAAAACTTAAAAACATCAGTGAGTTTACTACAACAACTATCTACGAATTACGAGATACCATTTGGGCAATGAATAAAAATGAAATTACTATTGAAGATTTACAGTTGCGAATTTCAAATTTTATTGAAAAAGCAAATATAGCCGCATCACAAATTAAGTTTCAATTCAATTCTAATATTTCAAATGTTGAGCACTTTAAACTAACATCGCTTCAAGGCATGAATGTATACCGAATTATACAGGAAGCCATTAATAATGCCATAAAATATTCCAAAGCAAAACACATTACAATAGATTTTAATTATTCAGATGAACAATTAAAAATTCAAGTTATTGATGATGGAAAAGGCTTCGATATTAAAACAACACAAATGAATAATGGCATTTATAATATGAAAAAAAGGGCTCAAGAGATTAATGGAGAGCTTGTACTGTTATCACAAATAGATAAAGGCACAACAGTAGTTATTAATATTTAAACAGTTATTGATTGTTGTTAAAAATACGTCAAATGACGTATGGTAAACCTTAGAGAATTTTGTAACTTTTTATTCTGAAAAATCTAAACCTATGAGTGTTAAAATTGCTATAGTTGATGACAATACATTTTTGATAAATACAGTTAAAGAAAAGCTTTCTTTTTTTGAAGCGTTTAGCATCAAGTTTACAGCGATGAATGGCTCAGATTTGCTTTCTCAAATTGAAAGCAACCACAATTTAGATTTGATTTTAATGGATATTGAAATGCCAGTTTTAAACGGAATTGAAGCTACTGAAATCGTCAAGCAAAAATATCCTCACATTAAAATTATTATGTTGACTGTATTTGATAATGATGAAAATATTTTTAATGCCATCAAAGCTGGAGCTGATGGTTATTTGCTAAAAGAAATTAACGCAAAAGACCTTCACGATGGAATTTTAGATACTCTAGATGGAGGAGCAGCTATGAATCCTTCAATAGCATTAAAAACGCTAAAACTGCTCAGAAACCCAATGAGTATTGAAAATGAAAAGGATAAGGAAGACATCAAACTTACCAATCGTGAAACTGAAGTTTTAGAGCATTTAAGTAAAGGCTTGAATTATGTTCAAATTGCCGAAAATTTGATACTATCTACAGGAACCGTTAGAAAGCATATTGAAAATATTTACAAAAAATTACAAGTACATAACAAGCTGGAAGCTGTTCAAAAAGCCAAACGAAATAATCTTATTTAAGTCTTACACTATCTGGAACCAATTTAGTGTAATCGCCATCATTTCGTATCACATCTCTTACAATTGAAGATGAAATATACGAGGTGCTTGCAGCTGTAAGTAAAAATACAGTTTCAATAGGAGCAAGGTCTCTGTTGGTATGAGCAATGGCTTTTTCAAATTCAAAATCGGCAGGATTTCGTAAACCTCTCAAAATAAACTCGACATTGTTTTTCTTGCAAAAGTCAACGGTTAAGCCTTTATAAGTTACGACGCTTACTTTAGGTTCATCTTTAAAAGCGTTTTCAATAAATTGTTGACGCTCTTCAAGTGAAAACATGTATTTTTTATCGGCATTAATTCCAATAGCGACAATCACTTCATCAAAAAGCTTTACACTACGTTTAATTATATCGTAGTGACCAAGTGTAATCGGATCGAAAGATCCTGGAAAAATTGCTCGTTTCATAAGGAATAGTTTATGACAAAACTCGTATCAAATATAATTATTAATTATTGGAGTGCTTCTTCAATCGCATTTTCAAACAAATCACTCATACTAATTCCTGCAGCATTTGCTTGTTGAGGTAGAATACTAGCTTCGGTTAAACCAGGAACAGTATTTACTTCAAGTAGATGAGGTACTCCATTTTTAAAAATATATTCGCTTCTGCTAAAGCCTTTTAGTTTTAAGACTTCATATACTTTTTTAGCGAGCGAACGTACTTTGTTAGCTTGTGTTTCGTCTATTCGAGCTGGTGTGATCTCTTGAGATTCGCCTAAATACTTAGCTTTATAATCAAAGAAATCATTGTCTGAAACAATTTCAGTAATTGGTAATACAGTAACTTCACCTTTATAAGTAATTACTCCAACAGAAACTTCAACACCATCTAAATACGATTCAATAATCACTTCGTCATCTTCTTTAAAAGCCACATTTAAAGCATTTTGAAGTTCGTCTTGCTTGTAAACTTTTGTAATTCCAAAACTGCTTCCAGCTCTGTTTGCTTTTACAAAACATGGCAAACCTACTTTTTTAACAATAGCATCTTCATCAATAGCATCTCCTAAATTTACAAAATAGGATTCGGCAGTTTTTATTCCGTAAGGTTTTAATGTACTTAAACAATCACGTTTATTAAAAGTTAAAGCTGCTTGATACATGCCACAACTTGTATGCGGAATGTTTAACAATTCAAAATAACCTTGCATAAAACCATCTTCACCAGGAGAACCATGAATGGCATTAAAGACGCAATCAAATTGAATGGTGTTGCCATCAATATCTACTGAGAAATCATGTCTGTTTACTGGAAACTCTTCATCTAAATCATTAACATAAACCCATTTGTGTTTAAAAACATGTATTCTATAAGCATTGTATTTTGAAGCGTCTAGAGTTTCATAAACCACTTGACCACTTTTTAAGGATATTTCATATTCGCTAGAATATCCTCCCATGATAATGGCAATATTTTTTTTCATAGTAAGTGCTGCAATCGCAGAATTATCATTTTACTTAGATATAAGTGATACAATACAAAAGCAATATTGTAGAACTTTTTCTGTTAAGCTAAAATACCAAATAAACCATTAAGTAAACGTTTTCGTTTTTATATATTTGTCAACAGGTAAATGATATCATGAGTTTAATTCGATTTTTAACAAGCAAAACATTTTTTAAGCAATTAGCATTGGCTGTAGTGGCTTTAATTGTATTTGTATTTATTATGATGTGGTGGTTAAGAAGCACAACTAATCATGGTGAATTTATTGAAGTTCCAGATTTAAAAGGAAAAACAATTGAAACCGTTAAGATTGAATTAAACGACAATGATTTGGTTATGGAAATTCAAGATTCTGCAAACTTCAATCCTAAGTATCCAAAATATTCTGTAATAGAACAATATCCTGAAGCTGGTAGTCAGGTTAAAGAAAATCGTAAAATTTATCTTATTTTAAATCCGTCAGGTTTCAGAAAAGTAGCAGTCCCAAATATTGTTCGTCGTACATTTCGTCAAGCAAAACCAACACTAGAAGCTTTAGGCTTTGAAGTTGGCGAAATTACTTATGCAGACGATATTGGAAAAGACGAAGTACTTTCAATAAAACATCAAGGCGAAACCATAAAAGCAGGAACGATGTTACCATTAACATCTAAAATAGATCTTGTTTTAGGTAACGGAAATAGAGCTTCAAATTAAAAATGACATCGATTCCAATTTCAGAAGACCAGAATGACGACGAGTTATTCGAACATCATTCATTTGTTGTCGATAAAGGACAAGCACCTTTGCGAATCGATAAGTATTTAATGAATCGCATCGAAAATGCAACACGAAATAAAATTCAATCGGCTGCAAAAGATGGAAGCATTTATGTAAATGGTACTCCAGTTAAATCTAATTATAAGGTAAAACCTCTTGATAACATTCGTGTGCTCTTAGAGCATCCTCCTTATGAATACTTACTCACTCCAGAAGACATTCCTTTAGATATTGTTTATGAAGACGATGCCTTGTTGGTAGTTAACAAACCCGCAGGAATGGTTGTGCATCCTGGTCATGGTAATTATTCGGGAACGTTGATTAATGCTTTAATCTACCATTTTGAAAACTTACCTAATAATAGTAGCGACAGACCAGGTTTGGTTCACAGAATAGATAAAGATACAAGCGGATTACTCGTCATTGCCAAAACCGAACAAGCCATGACACATTTGTCAAAACAGTTTTTCGATAAAACCAGCGAGCGTGAATATGTTGCTATTGTTTGGGGAAATATTAAAGAAGACGAAGGTACAATTGAAGGTCATATAGGTCGTCATCCTAAAAACCGTTTACAAAACACAGTCTTTGAAGGTGACGAACAAGATAAAGGCAAACCAGCAATCACGCATTTCAAGGTTTTAGAGCGTTTAGGTTATGTGACTCTAGTGTCTTGTAAGCTCGAAACAGGTCGTACACACCAAATTCGTGTACACATGAAACATATTGGTCACACACTTTTTAACGACGAACGTTATGGAGGCGAGCGCATTTTAAAAGGAACAACATTTACAAAGTACAAGCAGTTTGTAGACAATTGTTTTAAAATTTTACCACGCCAAGCGCTGCATGCCAAAACCCTCGGATTTATTCATCCAACAACAGGAGAAACGATGCAATTCGATTCGCCAATTCCAGACGATATGCAACAATGTATTGCAAAGTGGCGACATTATGCTACACATATGCAATAAAGCAATCACTTCAAGTATGGTATTGTTTACAATTCAAATATCGAGAAGTTGGACGTTACCTTTTAATACATTACAGTATTAAAAGGTCGCGCTTTCATTACTCGCTTCCTGAGCCTAAGCTTCAGGAGAGCTCAAACATGCCATTCAATCGCTAACGTATTTTAAAACAGTACTTTAAATAAATTAACAAGAATTTATATGAGTATTTCAATTATTAATCGTAATATTGCAATGAAACAATTAAGAGAATTATGGGATTAGCAAAAACTGAAATGTTTACAGATCAGCAAAATGAGATAGCACTTTTTGCCAAAGTGTTTGGTCATCCTGCTCGAGTGGCAATTTTACAACACCTATTTAAAATTGATAGTTGTGTTTGTGGTGATTTGGTTGACGAAATCGGTCTTGCTCAATCTACCATTTCTCAACACTTAAAAGAATTAAAGCATTTAGGTTTAATAAAAGGAAATGTTGAAGGGACAAGTGTGTGCTATTGTATCAACACCAAAAATTGGACGACTATGAAAGAGACAATGCTCGAGTTTTTAAACCAAGATAGTTCTGAAAATAAAACCTGCTGCTAAAAAATTTTAAATCTATTAATCGTATAATCGCAATAAACAAATATAGTTATGAAATTATCTGAAATCAAACAAGCTTTAAAAGGTTCCGAAGTCATTAGTTTTCAATTGCCAAATGGAGAATTAGTACCTGAGCATTTTCATGTTACCGAAGTTGGTAAAATCACAAAACATTTTATTGATTGTGGCGGAACAGTAAGAAATGAGGAGGTTGTAAACTTTCAACTTTGGAATGCAAATGATTACAATCACAGATTGCATCCTGAAAAACTACTGCATATTATTGAACTTTCTGAAAACACTTTAGGAATTACTGATGCAGACATTGAAGTAGAATATCAAGGACAAACCATCGAGAAATTCGGATTAGATTTTAATGGAAAAACCTTCTTGCTTACTTCTAAACAAACCGATTGTTTGGCAAAAGATAAATGTGGTATTCCAGTTGAAAAACCTAAAGTAAAATTATCCGATTTAAACCAAGAGCCTTGTTGCTTACCTAACGGAAACTGTTGCTAATTAGATACACTTTAAATGATGATGACAAAACAGCCAACGCTATTTAAAGCAATTGATGAATTCATCAAGACTTTAAAACCTGAAACCATTTCAGACGAACGAAAAGCGACTTTAAAACCATTAACAGATTTTATTCAGTTTAAGGTTTCAAATAAACAAGCCATTCGACTTAATTTTATCTGTACACACAATTCGCGACGAAGTCATTTGTCGCAAATTTGGGCACAAACGATGGCTTACTATTTTAAAATTGACAATGTATTTTGTTATTCGGGAGGAACAGAGGCAACAGCACTTTTCCCTATGGTAGCTAAAACCTTAATAAATTCTGGTTTTCAAGTTGAAAAGTTGTCCGAAGGCAATAATCCAGTCTATAGCATTAAGTATGCAGACGATGAATATCCTGTCATTGGATTTTCTAAAACCTATGATGATCGATTCAATCCAAAATCTCAATTTGCAGCCATAATGACTTGCTCTCAGGCAGATGGTGGATGTCCATTTATTGCTGGAGCCGAACAACGTATTCCTATAACTTTTGAAGATCCAAAAGTGTTTGATAATACACCACAGCAAATTGAAAAATATAATGAAAGAAGCCTTCAAATTGCTACTGAATTATGGTATGTGTTTTCTCAAATAAAATTCTAAAACATGGCAGCAAAAAAATTAAGTTTTCTAGATAAAAATTTAACACTTTGGATTTTTGTAGCGATGGCTATTGGTGTTGGGTTGGGTTATTTTATACCAACATTTCCTCAATTCATAAATTCATTTAATAGCGGAACAACAAATATTCCTATAGCAGTAGGTTTAATTTTAATGATGTATCCACCTTTAGCAAAGGTGAATTATTCACTGTTACCTAAAGTATTTCGCAATACCAAAATCTTATCAATTTCACTTATTTTAAACTGGATTATTGGTCCTGTGTTAATGTTTATTTTGGCAATTACCTTTTTACGAGAGTATCCAGAATATATGGTTGGATTAATTTTGATTGGTTTAGCACGTTGTATTGCTATGGTTTTAGTATGGAATGATTTAGCCGAAGGCAGTAGCGAATATGGAGCTGGTTTGGTAGCTTTAAATAGCATTTTCCAGGTGTTTGCTTATAGCTTTTATGCTTGGCTTTTTATTACTGTACTTCCACCATATTTTGGGTTTGAAGGTGCTATTGTTGATATTTCTATTGATACCATTGCAGAAAGTGTAGCCATCTATTTAGGAATTCCTTTTTTATTGGGAATTGTAAGCAGACAGGTTTTAGTAAACTTAAAAGGAGAAGATTGGTATACCAATAAATTCATTCCAACGATTTCTCCAATGACATTGATTGCTTTACTGTTTACTATTGTTGTTATGTTTTCACTTAAAGGAGAATTAATTGTCCAAATCCCAATGGATGTTGTCATTATTGCAATGCCATTACTTGTTTATTTTGCTGTCATGTTCATCATTGGCTTTTTCTTTACAAAGGCTACAGGAGCAGATTACGATAAAACAACAGCTGTGGCTTTTACAGCTGCAGGAAATAATTTTGAATTGGCTATTGCTGTTGCTATTGCAGTGTTTGGACTTAACTCTGGTCAGGCATTTGCTGGAGTAATAGGTCCATTAGTAGAAGTGCCAGCACTAATATTATTAGTTCGCGTGTCCTTCTGGTTAAGAAAAAAGTATTATGCAAAAACTAAGACTATAAGCTAGATATGTGATTATTCTCAACTCAAATAGTGTTTTAAAATATTAAAGTTGAAAAGTTATGTATTGTGTTGTAAATTTGAATACAAAACTTTGATGCATGAAACTCGTTTTATCTCCAGCAAAATCTTTAGACTACGATAGCAAATTACCAACAACAAAAACTTCTGAAGCTTGTTTTTTAAGTCAGGCAGAACGTTTAAATAAGTTGTTAAAGAAGAAGTCTGCTAGAAGCTTATCTAAACTAATGCATATTTCTGATAATTTAGGTCAGTTGAATTTTGAGCGTAATCAACAATGGAGCTTACCATTTACAAAAGACAATGCAAGGCAAGCGGTTTATGCTTTTAATGGAGATGTGTATAGAGGTTTAGATGCTTATACAATAGAAACTAAAAAATTAAACAAACTTCAAGACACAGTTCGTATTTTATCGGGATTGTATGGTGTTTTAAAACCCTTAGATTTAATGCAACCTTACCGATTAGAAATGGGAACCAAATTACCTGTTGGTAAAAACAAAAACCTATATGAATTTTGGAAAAAACAAGTCACTCAAGCTTTAAATGAAGAGTTGAAAGATAATGAATTGTTTTTAAATTTAGCAAGCAACGAATATTTTAAAGCTATAGATACTAAAGCTTTAAAAGTACCTGTGGTGTACATCAAGTTTCAAGAACTAAAAAATGGAAATTACAAAACCATCGCTATTTTTTCAAAGTTAGCAAGAGGATTAATGGCGAGATATATTATTGATACTAATGCTAAAACCTTAGAGGATATCAAAGGGTTTGATTATGATAACTATCGATTTACTGAAAAGTTGTCTTCAGAAAACGAATTGGTATTTACGAGATAATTATCGCTTTTTGTTTGGATTAATTTTATCTTCAGTTTTTGGTCGTTTTTTAATTCTTGGTCGACGAACACCAAAAGTACCTTTATGAATTTTTCCTCGTTTTGATTTTTTATCGCCTTTTCCCATTTTTATAGCTTTTGTTACTTTTATAAGATAATGAAAAAACTTGAAACTTTTATTTGTCATTCCCACAAGAATAGGATTTTAAAATATGTTTTTACACCAACATCCATACCAACCGTTTATTAATCAGGACACCACAAAATTAATTGTTGGTACTTTGCCTCCTCCACGATTTTCAACAGGAGAGCTTTTAGAAAAGGATGTCGATTTTTGTTACGGAAGCTATTACAATTCACTTTGGTTATTTATTGATAAAATTCATAATCTAGGTTTGCGTTATGATAATTCTCAAGATGCTATTAATGAACGAAAAGCATTTCTTATTAAACATAAAATTGGTGTTTGTGATATTGTAGAAAGCGCAGAACGCGATAAGATAGATGCTTCAGATTTAGGGATGAAAAATATTAAACTGCGTAATATTATTAAGTATCTAAAAGAATATTCAAATATCGAAACGCTTTTGTTTACAGGAGGAAACAGTAAAAACGGACCAGAATATTTTTTCAGAAAACACATTAAAGATTACAATTTAAAACTAGAAGTATTGTCTAATGAAGTGCCAAGAATTCATCAGTTTGTTTTAAATGAAAGAAACATCAAAACAGTATCTTTAACTTCAGGTTCTGGAGCAGCAAATATTTCAATAAGTCGATTGCCACTGTATAAGCAGTTAAAAGCTAAAAATCCTAAGTTTAATACGTTCGATTTTCGTGTGATGCAGTATCGTGAGTTTCTTTAAAGAAAAGTCTTAAATTTTCTTTTCAATTACCAGCTTCTTTAGTAACGATAATTGACCAAAATGGTAATAACTGTGTTCGATTAAACCTTCAATATTTCTTCTGTAAGAACCATAGGTTTCTTTAACAAATGTAGATTCCAACTCAGCTTCAGACATGCTTTCAATATGTTTGGCAAACGCTTCAGCATTATTAAAAAGCGAATTTTTTAAAGCATTCCAATCTGCTTCAGATAATAATTCTGGAGCATCAAAACTAAATTGATCACGAATTGTTAATTCACCTCCATGAAGTACTTGTAAAACGCCTTCAACATAATAGTTAATGTGAAACGTAAGTATAGCAATCGTGTTTAATGATTGCACTTTTTGTGTTGCTTGTTGCCAAGTGATATCAGACAATAATTCTTGATAATTAGTATTGGCAATCCACTTACCATTTAAGAAAAGTTCTCTAAATCGTTGTGCTAATTGTTTCGAAAAATTATGTTCCATTTTTATATGAAATTAAGGTTTAGGGTAACCCATAATATAATAGCCTAAGGTTTTTCCATTCGATTTTTTTGCATCTTCAATTACCCAAACATAATGGTCCTGTTGTTCAGGAAGGATCGTTTTGATGTCATCAAAGGTATAAGTTCGCATTAATGATGCTTGTCCATCCCAAGCATAAGTTATTGGGATTATAGGAATAATGTAAGTGAAAATAATTTGAGTAAGAGATAGTGGTCTTACAAAAAGAGTCATAACTAACGACATTGCAATAAGAATAATTAGCGATAAAGGAAGTAATAACCACCAAATTAAAGTAGGAATATTGTTTTTTGCTATTTCATAAATTAATATTGGGCTTTTATTATCTTGAGCAGACTGAAGAATTTTTTTAGCAATCTTAGGTTTCATATGATGAAAGCTAGCAATCATGGTTTTTAAACCTTTAGGCGCATTGTTAATATTTGTAGCATTTAATGAGGTTTCTTGATAGCTTACGTGTTCGAGTTTTTTAGCATTGATTTTTTCAACAGTTTTAGGATTAGGATATAGATCTGTTAAAATTAAATGTAACTTATTTTTGTTTAGGTCTAACCTTTGCATGACATCCAACATTGGTCCACCAGAACCAGAGCCTAAATCAATAACTTGATCAAAAGCACACTTTTGTTTAATATGTAAAATGAGGCTTGTAATTACATCGGCAGTTCCCATAGCTCGATGTAGAATTACGATAAGTTTTGTTAATCCAGACCTTATAAAATCAGGTAGCCAATTATAGTCTTCAAATTCAAATAGTTCTAATCTTTTCACACTATTAATTTAGAAAAATCTTCGGCAAAAATACAATTTTTATAGCAGACAACTGATCTGAAAAGCAACGTCTAATAAAAAAGGCGGAAGTTGTTAAACTTCCGCCTTTTTTGCTATTAATCATAGGGATTTATAAAGGTTATATCTAATCTTTAGAAATTATGGGTGCAAATATATGGCAGTCAGTACTTAAAAAAATTGATGTATGGTAAGAAATTTAACTTTGTGCAAGGTCTTTTCTAATTCTGCTTAAACTTTCTGTAGTAATACCTAAGTAGGAGGCAATGTGATAATTTTTAATTGATTTTTCAATATTTGGATAAGTATTAATAAAATCTAAATAACGCTCTGTAGCAGTTTGTGATAAATTAGCTAAAATTCGTTTTTGAAATGCTGCAAAAGCACGTTCGAGTTTTTTTCTGAAGAATGTTTCAATAATAGGAACTTTAGAATAGAGTATTTCTTTATCTTCTTTTGAAATTCTATAAAGTGTTGCATCTTGAATCACTTCAATAGTCATGATGGCTTTAGTTGAAGAAAAAAAAGCCGTATAATCACTAATCCACCAATCTTTAACTCCGAATTGAATTGTGTGTTCTTTGCCATGATCGTCAACGTGATATGAACGTAGGCAGCCATTTAAAATGTAATATTGAAAATCTACATTGTCGTTGGCTTTTAAAATAACATCACCTTTTTTATAGTTGACTTTATAAAATACCGATTCTATAACTTTAATCTGTTCTTCAGAAAAAGTTAAATCTTTAAAAATCTCTTTGATTTTTGAGTTATCAGAACGCATTTATTTACCAATGACTTATATGCTATATAAAATACGAAAAAGAGAAATAAGAATGAATTTAAGTCGATGTTCTAATTAAAAATTAGTTTATCTGATACTTTTTAACAGGAAACTACCTAGAAAACATCTATGTGCTTAACTATTTTTAGTTACCTGTTGATTTGAGTCATAAGGACAGGATTGAAAATAGGCTTGTAAATTAAATTTCCGATCTGTAAAGTGTTCATTTAAAATTTTGAAGGATTGAATTCGGTCTAGTCTAAATGCCCTAAAATCATCACGTAGGTAGCACCAAGCTATTAGAATCCATTTGTTATTTGTTGAGAATAATGCATAAGGCTCAACTTTTCTAAAGGTTATATTTGGGTCTTCAGCCTTTCGATAATTTAATTCTACGTAATTGAAGTTTATAATGGCTAATTGAATTTCTGATAAAGCATCACTAGAGATATTTTCATAATTTGTGTCAAATACATAAATTTTACTAGCTAATAATTCGCTTTTTTCTTGAACAGATGTGCGAAATACAGACTTAATTTTTGTTAGTGCTTCATTAAAATCTGTTGTAAATGACGAATCATTGGTTTGATGCACTAATAACTGAGCAGTAATAAGAGCGTTGGCTTGCTTTTCGGTAAACTGAACAGGCGACACAGCATAGCCTTCCATAAGTGAATAACCTCTACCTTCAATAGTCATTACTGGTACTCCAGCGTCTTCAATTTTTCTAATGTCTCTGTAAATAGTTCTTACACTTACATCAAACTTTTCTGAAAGTTCAGTTGCAGTTAAAAGTCGTTTTGAACGCAGTAAGGTTAATATCGATATTAAGCGTGAAAGTTGAGACATGATAACAAAGATAGCGAACTACAAAAAGCAATTCGCTATCTGTTCGTTTTTTGATTGATTTAAAGTTACATAAACGAATGTAAAGCGATACGATTGCCTTCAGTATCAATAAATTGAGCAATAAAACCAAATTCACCAATATCAGTTTTTGGCATTACTACTTTTCCTCCAGCAGTTTCTACTTTATTTAAAGAGGTATTTAGGTTTTTACCTCCATTTAAATAAATAGTTGCACCATCTTGTGTAGGATTTTGTCCTTCGGCTTCAATTATAGCTCCACCAACACCATTGTTGTCTACGTCATGAGCAAACATGCCATATTTAGTGTTTTGCTCTGGCATATGGTGATCTTTAATTTCTGAATCCATAACGGTTTCATAAAATTGTTTTGCTCTGTTGTAATTGGTTACTGGAATTTCAAACCAGTTGACTGCATTTTTCATTTTTTAATTGATTTTATAGGTTAAACTTAGTGCAAAGATATTTGGGTGAGTGTCAAATTATGTCAGAGGTATATTTTTATTAAAAAAAAAACCACCTTGCGTTAACAAAGTGGTTGAAATTATTTGTGAGATGCTGAAACAAGTTCAGCATGGCGTAATTAGACTATTTAATCATATCATAGCTTCGCTTGATGAAATTGGTCAATTCTTCGCCTTTTAGTAAACCTTGTGACAATCGCGCTAAATCTAAACTTTGATTGATTAAGCGTTCTTGTTTCTTTTTGGTTTTCGTATTCAGGATTTCACCTACGAGTTCAGAATTGGTATTCACGACAAGATTATACATCTCTGGCATATTACCCATTCCAAACATTCCGCCTCCACCAGTTTGCTGCATCTCTTTCATACGACGCATAAATTCAGGTTGAGTAATAATAAAAGGAGAAGCATTGCTATCCATAGCTTCTAGTTGCACCATGAATTTTTCTGAAGGAACAAGTTCTTTAAGCAGCTCATCTAGTTTTGTTTTTTCGTCTTCCGAAAGTTTAGAAATAGACGTATCCTCTTTTTTAATTAAATTATCAATATGGTCACCATCTACACGAGCAAAAGAAATATTTTCTTTAGTCGTTTCTAATTTCTGAATTAAATGCGATACGATTGGAGAGTCTAATAATAAGACTTCGTAGCCTTTAGCTTTTGCAGTTTCGATGTATGAATGTTGCGCATCTTTATCTGAAGCATATAAAATAACTAGCTTGTCGTCTTTATCAGTTTGTTTCGCTTTAATCTTATTGTACAATTCTTCATAAGTATAGAAGGTTCCATCTACTGAAGGATATAAAGCAAAGGCATCGGCTTTTTCAAAGAATTTTTCTTCAGAAAGCATTCCGTATTCAATAACGATTTTGATATCATCCCATTTCGCTTCAAAATCTTCACGATTGTTATTAAATAGTGATTTTAATTTATCGGCTACTTTACGCGTAATGTAAGATGAAATTTTCTTTACAGCACCATCAGCCTGTAAATAGCTACGAGAAACGTTTAACGGAATATCTGGAGAATCAATCACACCACGTAACATGGTTAAAAATTCAGGAACAATGCCTTCAACATTATCGGTTACAAATACTTGGTTTTGGTATAACTGAATTTTATCCTTTTGAATGTTTAAATCGTTTGTCATCTTAGGGAAATACAAGATTCCAGTAAGATTAAACGGATAATCTACATTTAAGTGAATGTTAAATAAAGGCTCTTCAAACTGCATTGGGTACAGTTCTCTGTAAAAGCTTTTGTAGTCTTCATCTTCTAAATCTGTTGGTTGTTTTGTCCAAGCAGGATTAGGATTATTGATGATATTATCTACTGTGATTTGCTTATGAGGTTCAGTTGTTTCTTTGCCTTCAGCATCAGTAGTAGTTTTTGGTGTAAAGTCTGGATCGTTAATTTCCTTTGTTCCAAATTTAATTGGAATAGGCATGAACTTGTTGTACTTTAATAACAATTCACTAATACGATTGTCTTCTAAAAATTCTGTTGAGTCTTCAGCAATATGAAGGATGATTTCTGTACCTCTTTCGGTTTTGTCAGCTTCAACTAAAGTAAATTCCGGAGAACCATCGCAAGTCCAATGTGCTGCTGGTTCATCTTTATGAGATTTTGTAATGATTTCTACTTTTTCAGCAACCATAAATGCAGAGTAGAAACCTAGTCCGAAATGCCCAATAATTCCAGAATCTTTAGCAGTATCTTTATACTGATCTAAAAACTCTTCAGCACCAGAAAAGGCAACTTGGTTAATGTATTTTTCAACTTCTTCAGCAGTCATCCCTAAACCTTGATCGATAATATGAAGCTTTTTATTTTCTTTATCAATCTTTACTTCAATTTGCGGAGTTCCGTATTCGCTTTTAGATTCACCAATACTAGCTAAATGTTTAAGTTTTAGTGTTGCATCAGTTGCATTACTAATCAACTCACGTAAAAATATTTCGTGGTCACTGTACAAGAATTTTTTAATGAGCGGAAATATATTTTCAACCGATACATTAATGTTTCCTTTTGTCATGATATGTGTGTTTTTAATATAATTATTATGATGTTCATGTAATGACAAAAAAAGTACCAAGACCAATAAGGTGACAAACTGGCATTTTTGAGATGCTATGCATGCATAACGATTAGGTTTCAGTTTAAAAAAAAGTCTTACCGAAATGGTTAAATTGCAAGACTTATTTAATGCTAAATGTTATTATGTACAATTCTAAAATAATAGGTTTAGGACATTATGTTCCTAATAATGTGGTTACTAATGATGACCTGTCTAAAATGATGGATACTAGTGATGAATGGATTCAAGAACGCACAGGAATTAAAGAACGTCGTTGGGTAAAACCAGGATCTGATGATACCACTGCTACAATGGGAGTTAAAGCCGCTAAAATTGCTATAGAACGCTCAGGTATTGATAAGGATGATATTGATTTTATCATTTTTGCAACGTTAAGTCCTGACATGTATTTTCCTGGTCCAGGAGTTCAAGTTCAGCATGCTTTAGATATTAAAACAGTTGGAGCATTAGATGTACGTAACCAATGTTCAGGTTTTGTATATGCCATTTCTGTAGCCGACAATTTTATAAAAACAGGAATGTATAAAAACATTCTTGTTATTGGGAGTGAATTACATTCTTATGGATTAGATAAAACGACTAGAGGTAGAGGTGTTTCTGTAATTTTTGGTGATGGAGCAGGAGCAGCTGTATTGACTAGAGAAGAAAATACTAGTAAAGGCATTTTATCGACACATTTACATTCTCAAGGCGAGCATGCCGAAGAATTAGTCTTGATTGCTCCAGGAATGGGTAAACGTTGGGTGAATGATATACTAGCAGAAAATGATCCTAATGATGAAAGTTATTTTCCGTATATGAACGGACAGTTTGTGTTTAAAAATGCAGTGGTTCGTTTTAGTGAAGTTATTATGGAAGGTTTAATGAAAAATAATCTTCAAGTAGATGATATTGATATGTTGATTCCTCATCAGGCTAATTTACGAATCGCTCAATTTATTCAGCGTAAATTTAAATTAGAAGATAGTCAAGTATTCAATAACATTCAAAAGTATGGAAATACAACTGCAGCGTCTATTCCAATAGCTTTAACCGAAGCATGGGAAGAAGGTAAAATTAAAGAAGGCGATACTGTGGTATTAGCCGCTTTTGGTAGTGGCTTTACTTGGGGAAGTGTGATTATGAAGTGGTAAATTACTCAAGTGAAACTCTATTTTAAAATTGCGTTTTTACTTCTAATATTCGAAATTTTATTAGGCATTACAGATTCATATTTTTTTATGAATGACGTTTCTGTTCTTGGAGTTAATTTAAGTGATGTTACAGGGTTTGGAATTTATGTATTGAGTATGCCAATTGCTTTGTTTGGTAGAGATTTACCTTTTTATCACAGCGAAACATGGATTGCAATTGTGCTAACAGTTTTAAATATAGCAATACAATCTTTTGTGATTTTGTATATATACAGAGCCTTCAAAAACTAAAAAAAAATCCGAAACTTTGCAGTTCCGGATTTTCTCGCTATTAACCAATTATCACTAACACTAAAACTATAAAACAGTGATATATTAAACTGATTAATTTTAAAACTTATCACATATACTTAGACGCTAAAATTTTACTTTTATTATACTCAAATTCACTTTTAACGTTAATTAACATAAAAAAAAGTCCGTAAGTAAAACCTACGGACAATTTGCTATCAATCAATTTAAAATTTTGTATTTATATAAGGCTTTTAACAACTAAAAAACTTATATTATGAGGTTTTAGTCGTTATGAAATAGAGTGTATTACATTAACTACTAGTTTTAACATAATTTCACAAAAAAACCCGAAGCTTTTAGGCTTCGGGCTGTAGCACTTAATAACTAAACTTAACACTAACCATCAACTATTATGTAAGCTATTAAGTGTACGTAGATTTATTGGTTTTTTATATAAATCCGCCACTTGCAGATTTTTCATTGTTATCTCTATTTTTACGTTGAAGCGCTCTGTATTTTCCACCACCAAATCGGTAAGACAATGCAATGTTCCAAGTGTTACTTTCCCAATTAAATTCTCCAACTTGACGATAAGGTCTGTCACCTTCAAATTCAAATTTCATAGTGTTAAAAATGTCACTATAATTAAAACTAAAAGTAGCTCTGTTGTCTTGTAGGAAACTATAACGCAAACCAGTATTGACCATAAACATTGGTTCTCTAGTAAATTGTAATCCTTTTTCTTTACCTCTATACATAGTAAATACAGAAAGATTTAAACGCTTTGTAGCTCTAAAGTTGTTAAACAATCTAAAGTTGTAAACTATATTGTCAACTTTAAAAGTTGTACGTTCAATATCATTAGCTGTAGCTTCAGTTAAGGGTTTTGTTAAGTATTCTGCAACTCCCTTTTGTTGTCTTGCAAATAAATCAAAACTAGCATTTAAGTTCCACCATTTTGTAGGTCTGTAGTTACTACTAAGCTCTATACCATAAGCAGTTGTGTTTTCAAAATTATCATAGGTTAAAATGTTTTTATTAATGTCTAATCGATCAATAAAAGTAGCTCTATTGATTTCATCTTCAACTAATCTAAAAAACACACCACCAGTAACGCTTCCTTTTTCAAGTTTACGAGTGTAATTAAATTCGACAGAGTTTGTAAATTGAGGTTCAAGTTCTGTGTTTCCAAATGAAGATACTAATGGTGTACTCCATTCTCTTATTGGATTTACTTGCTGTAAACCAGGTCTATCAACACGACGACTAACACTCATTTGATATGTGTTTTTTTCGCTAGGAGAATAGCTTACAAATGCCGAAGGATAGACTTGAAAGTATTCGTTATCAAAAGGATTGTCTTCAAGTCCGTTAACCGATTGACTTAAAGCTTTGGCTTCTTCTTTAACAGTTTCTGCTCTTGCTCCAACTTGATAGCTCCATTTGTCAAAGGTTTTACCATAAGTTACATATAAGGAATAAATATCTCTTTTATACGTAAAATCTGTGCTTGGTGTTGGGATATATTCATCACCATTATTATCAATCATATCCTGTAAAGGATTTACCGAAAGTCCAGTAGAATTGTAATCTATATTAGTTTCAAATAAACGAGCTTCAGCACCAATTTCTAATTTTGTATTGTCACTTAAAGGGTTGGTATAATCTAAATTTATAACGGTTTGATCTCTGTTAGTATCAACATTATCGATATAGTTTGGAGGAAACGGAATGTTAGTAAACCTAAAATTAGCAATCTCATCTTGACTAAACGTACTGTAGTCGACTTCTAAATCTAGTTTTTCACCTTCTTTTTTAAATTTATGATTGTAAATACCATTGTATTGCGAAACTCTATTTTCTGTTTCGTTGTTAAAGTTCTGAAGCTGTAAAGGTACATTTGGGTATTGTATAGCTGTACGACCAGTTCCTTTCCCATCAAATAAGTTTTGATTGGTGAAAAAAGAAATGGTATTGTTATCATTCATATAAAAATCAAGACCAACTTTATATAAATGAGATTTATTTTTATTTCCGAAGTTGAAGGCTTGTGTTGTTTCAGAATCTAATCGTTCAATATTTCCAAAGTTATCGTACTCACCAATATTGTTTCCGTAGTTGCCATAAAGGTTAAATTTTCCGTTGCGGTAATTCATATCTATTGAACTATTAAATTTTGCATAAATCTCTTTAGTTAGTCCAACATTAATATTACCATTAAAACCAATATTTGTGTTTTTATGAAGAATAATATTGATAATTCCACTCATACCTTCAGGATTGTATTTTGCTGAAGGGTTTGTAATCAATTCAATTTGTTTAATTGACGTTGAAGGAATTTGCCTTAAAAGTTGTGCAATTGGCACATTAGATAGCTTGCCATCAACCATAACACGAACATTTTCGTTTCCACGCAAGCTAATGTTACCAGTTTGTTGATCGATATTTACCGATGGAAGATTATTCATAATATCACTAGCAGTAGGACCAGCAGTTGTTAAGTCTTTACCAATGGTAATCACTTTTCTGTCTACCTTTTGTTTGATTGTGCTAACTTCGGCAACGACAGTAACTTCATCTAAGCTTGCAACATCTTCTTCAAGATAAATATCACCTACATTTACTTTGTAATTTCCTTTGCTTACTGTAACGGTTTTAGAACTTGTTTTAAAGCCAATAAACTGAACACTTAAAATAACTGTACCTTCTGGTATGTTTTTAATTTCAAAAGTACCATCATCTTGAGTAATTCCGCCTGTTATGGTATTGTCTTCAGAATCTTTTATAATAACATTTACGTAAGGTAAAGGCTGCTTCAATGAAGCATCGATAACTCGACCTGAAATTGAACCTTCTCTAGCTTTTAAATTAGCTGTTGGATTTGCATATGAAATTACAGAACATAATAACAGACATAAAAGTGTGATTTGTTTCATTTTTTGATTGATTAAGTTAAAAGTTATTCTTTTCAGAATAGATTGTTACCACATAGACGCTTATTTTTGGACTGTGTTACTACTTTTAACATTACTTAACACGCTTTTAACAAATAACTTAATTGATTTGCGACAAAGTTATAGTTGAGCAGTTTAATTAAATAAAAAAACATGTCGAAGAAAACATTAGTTATAGGAGCTTCATTAAAGCCACAACGCTATTCTAATATAGCGATCAATAGATTAGTTAATTACAATCACGAAGTTGTAGCTTTCGGCTTAAGAGAAGGTGAAGTAGCAGGCATTACTATTGATACCAATTTATTACCATATAAAAATATTCATACAGTTACTTTGTATTTAAATCCTGAACGTCAAAAAGCATTCTATGATTATATTATTTCACTAAAGCCTGAACGTGTGATTTTTAATCCAGGAACAGAAAATACAGAGTTTCAAAATGTATTAAAACAACATCATATCTTTTTTGAAGAGGCTTGTACATTAGTTTTGCTTGGCACTAATCAATACTAGTTTGTGTTTTTTTTAGAAATAAATAATAATCCGATAAAAGTTAGTAGTCCATTCACAATTAAAATTTCAAAACCAATTTTGTAGCCATTAAAGAGGTCTGCTGAATACATGTTAATTAGATATGATACAATAGGTGCAACTATAGCTATAATCCATACAAATTGATCTTTAATGTGTTTTTTAGTTAGTATTCCAAAAGCAAATAAACCAAGTAATGGTCCGTAAGTATATCCAGCTGCTTTAAATAATTCCCAAATAACAGACACATCTTTAAACAAAAGGTCAAATAAAATAATAACAACAACTAGTACAAAACTAAACAGAACATGAATTTGCTTTCGAACTCTTTTTTGATCTTGCTGAGGTTTTTTGTCAAGTTCAATAATGTCTATACAAAACGAAGTGGTTAATGAAGTAAGAGCACTATCTGCACTGCTATAAGCAGCTGCAATTAATCCCAATAAAAAGAAGGCAGAAGTAATAACACCAATTTCTGGTAGCATAGCTATTGTTGGAAATAAATCGTCTTTTTTAGCTGTAATGCCATGTTGCGCTGCATATTGGGTGAGTAGTAAACCTAAGGCTAAAAATAGGATGTTTACAAAAACCAAAATAACACTAAAACTCACCATATTTTTTTGCGCTTCTTTTAGATTTCTACAGGTTAAGTTTTTTTGCATCATATCTTGATCTAAACCAGTCATCGTAATTGTTATGAAAATTCCTGCAAGAAAACTTTTAATAAAATATTGCGGATCATTTGAATCTTCAAAAAAGAAAATTTTACTCAGTTTGCTATCTGTAACATTGGAGTAGATTTCTGAAATGCTATTCAAATCTAAAGCACTGGCTAAAAATGAAATTGTAACAACCACAGAAATCAACATGAATAGGGTTTGAAGCGTATCAGTAAAAATAATGGTTTTTATGCCACCTTTAAACGTGTACAGCCATATTAAAGCTATGGTTATAATAACAGTAATTGGAAACGGAATTGAAAAACTATCAAAGATTAACAACTGCAATACTTTTGCGACTAAAAATAATCTAAAAGCAGCTCCAACTGTTCTTGAAATTAAGAAAGCAACAGATCCAGTTTTATAGCTAGTATTTCCAAATCGTTCTTTTAGGTAAGTATATATAGAAGTTAAATTCATTTTGTAGTACAACGGAAGCAATACATAAGCAATAATGAGGTACCCAAAAAAGTAGCCCAAAACCACTTGAAAATATCCAAACTGTTTTGTTTCTACTGCTCCTGGAACCGAAATAAATGTCACGCCAGATAGCGAAGCACCAATCATTCCAAATGCAACTAAATACCATGGAGCAGATTTATTAGCCTTAAAAAAAGCATCGTTTGAATCTTCTTTCCCTGTGAAATAGGAAATTATAATGAGTACACCAAAATAGGCTAGAATGAGTAAAATAATAGCGTTCGTTGACATAGTTTAAGTTTTAACAAATGTTTTTTAGTGAAAAGCTTATCTTAGCAAAAAAAAATTGTAAACAATAATAGGTAATTATATTGTGAAAAAGTAATGTTCTAGAGTTTAGAATATTCAATTCACAAATTTAAATTACGTATGCCTTCCTAAAATAGTTTAAAATGAAAAATTATCATCTTCTAATTGTTTTTTTACTTTCAGTTAGTTTCTCATGGTCTCAAGAATATAGACAAATGATAGCAAAAGGGACTTACACAGTACAAGAGATTCAACAAAGTGCTGAAGCTTACTTTGCCCAAGTAGGTACTGAACGAGGAAAAGGATATAAACCATATAAACGCTGGGAATATCAAGCCCTTCAAGATATGGATGAGAATGGAATGTTACCATCACCTGAGTTTTATTTTAATGAGCTTGAGAGTTATAATAATTATGTAAATCAAAATTTTGGAGCTGCTAGAACAACAGTAGGAGCTTGGCAACCGCTTGGACCAGATTATTGGAATCAAACTTCTGGTTGGAATCCAGGTGTAGGTCGTGTTACCTCTATTGCTGTTGAACCATCAAATCCTAATCATATTATTGTTGGAGCCAATACTGGTGGTGTATGGAGAACTATTGATGGAGGAGCTAATTGGACAGTGCTTACAGATAATTTGTCGACATTAATTGTAAGTTCTCTAGCAATGGATCCAACAAATACGTCTACTTATTTTTGGGGTTCAAATGGAGGAACAATTTTTAGGTCAACAGATTCAGGTGCAACATGGAATTTTTATTCTGATACAGGAAGCGGAAGTGTAAATAAAATATTAATTGATCCTACTAATACAGACAAAATGTATTGCTCTGTTGAAGGTGGAGGGATTTATAAATCTATAGATGCAGGACTTAATTGGACCATAATTAATAACAATGCTACTAATGGTTACGATGTTGAGTTTAAACCAGGTGATACCAATACAATTTATGCCTCAGGAAATGAGTTTTTTATGTCTACCGATGGAGGAGTTACTTTTACAACTCCAAACGGATTAACAAATTGGACTCAAGACTATGTTTCAGGAACAAATGATTGGACTACAAATGGATCTAATCAAAATAATACAGTAACGCCTAGAACAGGCAATAACATGGCGCTTTGTTATGTGAGTGACTTTTCCTCACCAGTGACAAATTTAATTACACCAAGTCTTAATCTTTCAGGAGCTTCAAATCCTATTTTAAATTTTTATTACACTAATGTAAATTGGGAAGGCGATATAGATACTTTAAGAGTGTTATATAAAACGTCTGCAGTAGGCAATTGGACCGAATTAGCGAGCTATAATACTGAGGCTGCAACTTGGACCAATGTTATTTTAAACCTTCCAAATGCGAGTTCAGATTATTACATAGCTTTTGAAGGTACTGCTAACTATGGTAGAGGTTTAACGCTAGATGATGTATCTATTCAAGACGCAACATTAGGGATTGTTTTTCAAGACGGATTTGAGCTTTCATCAAATTCTTTTTCTGGTGGACCAAAAATGATTGGTGTTTCGGCTCAAAATCCAAATATGGTTTATGTTATTGAGTCTTCAGGAGGAATTTTTGAAGGTCTTCATAGGTCTTCAGATAGCGGAAACACATTTATAGAGTTAGATCACACTGGAAAAAACTACTTTGGTTATAGCTCGTTAGCAGATGATAATTCAGGTCAAGCACCACGAGATATGGACATTGTTGTTAATCCAGAAAATGCTATGGATGTTCATATTGCTGGTATTTTGTCTTGGCGTTCTACCGATGGAGGTCATAATTTTAACGTCACCTCACAATGGGTTCCTGGAACTGCTGCTTTTGAAAACATTGGTTATAACCATGCAGATATCGATATCATGGAATATGTTGGTAACCCAACTGATGGATATAAACTATATACAGGAACCGATGGTGGGATTTTTGTCGCTGATGATCCTTTAAATGTGTCGAGTTCATATTATCGTGATTTAACACCTGGTTTGGGAATACGACAATTTTATAGAATTGGAATAAGCCAAACAGATCCTGTTATAGTTTCTGGTGGTTCTCAAGATAACGGAACATCTGTATTGGGATCTGATGGTATATGGAGAGATTGGTTAGGAGCAGATGGAATGGAATCATTTGTGGATAAATCTAATCCAAATATTATTTATGGAACCTCTCAAAACGGAACACTGTACAGGTCAATTTCTGGAGGAAACAATCAAAACAATATAGCTTCTCCTGAAGGTAAAGCAGGAAACTGGGTTACACCTTTTGAACAGGATCCTAATCTTTTAAATACTATATATGCAGGCTATGATGAAGTATATATGTCAACAAATTCGGGTAATAATTGGGTGTCTATTTCGCAAAATTTTGGCGCGAATTTGAATCATTTAAAAATTGCATCAAATAGTACAACAATGTATGCCTCTATAGGCGGTTCTTTGTATAAAACTACAACTGGAGGAGCTGCTGGAAACTGGAACTTGTTATCTGGTTTTAATGGCTCAATAAACTCAATAGCGATTCATCCTTCAGATCCTCAAAAAATAGCGATTGCAACGACATCTTCTAGTAAAGTTTATGTGTCGTCTAATGGTGGAAGTAGTTGGACACCTTATTTATTTAATTTGCCAAACTTTAGTGCACGAGCTTTGGTTTGGGATGATAATGGTAATGATGGATTGTACCTTGGAATGAATTATGGCGTATTCTATATTGATAATACATTTACAGAGTGGCAACCTTTTAGCAATAACCTTCCTAATGTTAGTATTTCTGAATTAGAAATTAATTCGGTTCAAAATAAATTATATGCAGGAACTTATGGTCGCGGACTTTGGGTGTCTAATCTTTTTGATGATACATTAAGTACAGAAAATTTTGAATTAGATAATTTTACAATGTATCCTAATCCAGCTAAAAATCAAGTAAGTTTAACTTGGAACAAAGGTGAGCAAGTATCTGTTAAGATTTATAATTCTTTAGGTAAATTAATGTACTATGCTAGAGAACAAAGCTTGTTAGATACCTTAACAATTGACACGTCGCAATACAGTTCTGGACTGTACTTTGTTTCTGTTAATAGTATTGATGGTTTGGTAACAAAAAAACTTATCATAGAGTAGGCTCTAGATTATCAAATTATAAAACCATTTTCTGCTTTGAAAGTGGTTTTTTTTGCTTCATATTAAATCGTAATTTCGCAACTATGGAATTTTCCTCAAAATTACTTGAAAATGCAGTCAACGAAATGTCGCAATTACCAGGTGTTGGTAAACGAACAGCATTGCGTTTGGTACTTCATTTACTGCGTCAGCCAGAATCTCAAACATTAAATTTAGCTCAAGCCATAAGTGCTATGAGAATCGAAATTAAATTCTGTAAAAGTTGTAATAATATTAGCGATACAGAAATTTGTGACATTTGTGCAAATCCGCATCGTGTAAAAGATGTTATTTGTGTAGTTGAAGATATTAGAGATGTGATGGCTATTGAAAATACGAGCTCGTTTCGAGGTTTGTATCACGTACTTGGTGGAAAAATTTCTCCTATGGATGGTATTGGGCCTAATGAACTCAACATTAAATCACTAGTAGATAAAGTTAAAAACGGACAAGTAAAAGAGCTTATTTTTGCTTTAGGTTCAACGATGGAAGGTGATACTACTAACTTTTATATCTATAAACAAATACAAGATTATGAGGTTATTACATCAACAATTTCTAGAGGTATATCTGTCGGAAACGAATTAGAATACACCGATGAGGTCACTCTTGGCAGAAGCATTATTAATAGAATTCCGTTTGAAGCCTCTCTAAAATCATAAATGACCTTTGAAGTTATCGGTTGTCATATTAAATTATAATGTGCGTCATTTTTTAGAATTATGTCTTAAAAGTGTTGAAGCAGCATTGGTTAATATTAACGCTGAAATTATTGTGGTCGATAACCAATCTTCAGATGGTAGTTGTGACATGGTAAGCACGTTGTTTCCTGAAGTAAAACTGATAGCAAATTCTGAAAATTATGGTTTTTCTAAAGGAAATAATATAGGAGTTACACAGGCAAAAGGTGAGTATGTTTGCATCTTAAATCCAGACACTGTTGTGGCAGAAGATACTTTTGAAGAATCATTGAAACACATTGAAAACACATCTAAAATAGGAATTTTAGGTTGTAGACTTATTGATGGTCAAGGTCAATTCTTACCAGAAAGTAAACGATATGTTCCGTCACCTAGTGTAGCCATAAAAAAAATGCTAGGCTTTACCGATACCTATTATGTTAAGACTTTAAACGAATTGTCATTTGGTGAAGTTCCAGTTTTAGTTGGTGCATTTATGCTTGTGAAAACAAACATCTACAATGAGGTTAGTGGTTTTGATGAAGACTATTTTATGTATGGAGATGATATAGATTTATCTTACAAAGTTGGCAAAGCTGGATATCAGAATATGTATTTTGGAAAGACTTCTATTGTACATTTTAAAGGAGAAAGCACGCTTAAAGATAAAATTTATGCTAAACGATTTTATGGTGCAATGCAAATTTTTTACCATAAACATTTTAAATCTAATCTGTTGTTTAATACAATGGTTTGGTTTGGCGTACATTTAGCAACATGGTTTCAAAAACCTCCTAAGTCTGTTGAAAGTAATCCAAACCATATTGTTTATGTTTCTAATGCATCAAATGAAAGACTCAAAAAAATGTTTGGAGATAAGTTTACAGCTGTGAGTCAATTTGATACCTATTCAAATGATACGGAATACATTTTAGACAATAATTACCTCAGTTTTAAGTCAATCATCGAAATCTTATCCAATACACCTAAAAATTGTAATGCGACTTTCAAAATTCTTCCAAAAAATTCTAACTTTATCATCGGAAGTAATAGCTCTAAAAGCAGAGGAGCTGTTATTCAAATTGATAGTAATTAATTAAAAAAATCGCAACAATTGTGTTCGTTTTTCATTAATTTTGCAACCGTTAAACGAAATATTGACGCTAGATTACAGATATGGCAAAATTTGAACTAAAGCTTCCTAAAATGGGAGAAAGTGTTGCTGAAGCAACAATAACATCTTGGTTAAAAGAGGTTGGAGATACTATTGAAGCAGATGAAGCAGTCTTAGAAATTGCAACAGATAAAGTAGATAGTGAAGTGCCAAGCGAAGTTGATGGTGTATTAGTTGAAAAACTATTTGAAGTTGATGATGTCGTTCAAGTTGGACAAACCATTGCTGTAATTGAAATTGATGGTGATGATAGTGGTTCTGCTGAAGCACCAAAATTTGAACCAGCAAAAGTTGAAGCAGTTAAAGAAACAGTCGCAGTCGCTGAAGTTGCTAAAACTGTTGTTGCTGCAAAGGAAACTGCTGCTCCAATTGTGAATTCTGGAGATCGTTTTTATTCGCCATTAGTTAAAAATATGGCTAAGCAAGAAGGAATTTCACAAGACGAATTAGATAGCATTACTGGAACAGGAAAAGATGGTCGTGTTACTAAAAATGACATGCTGTCTTATATTCAAAACAGAGGAACTCAATCTCAAGAGGTTTCTACTAAAACAGAGGAAGCTCCAAAAGCAACTCCTGCTAAGGCAACCCAATCTAAATCTGCACCAACTCCAGTTGTTGCTAGTGGTGATGATGAAATTATAGAAATGACTAGAATGGGCAAACTCATTGCGCATCATATGGTTGAATCTGTTCAAACATCTGCTCACGTGCAAAGCTTTATTGAAGCTGATGTGACTAAAATTTGGAATTGGCGTAAAAAAGTTAAAGATGAATTCTTTAAACGTGAAGGTGAGAATTTAACTTTTACTCCAATCTTTATGGAAGCCGTTGCAAAAGCATTACGTGATTTTCCTATGATGAATATCTCAGTTCAAGGTGATAGTATTATTAAGAAAAAACACATCAATTTAGGAATGGCTGCTGCTTTACCTGATGGAAATCTTATTGTTCCTGTAATTAAAGATGCAGATCAGCTTAACTTGGTTGGGATGACCAAAAAAGTAAACGATTTAGCAGGTAGAGCACGAAATAATGCGTTAAAACCAGACGATATTCAAGGAGGAACCTATACAGTTACAAATGTTGGTACCTTTGGAAGTATTATGGGAACACCAATTATCAATCAACCGCAAGTTGGAATTTTAGCACTTGGAGCAATTAGAAAAGTACCAGCTGTTGTTGAAACTCCTGAAGGTGATTTTATTGGTATTCGTTATAAGATGTTTATGTCACATTCTTACGATCATAGAGTTGTTAATGGAGCACTTGGTGGACAATTTGTTAAGGCCGTAAAAGACTATTTAGAAGCTTGGGATTCTAATAGAGAAATTTAATCATAATGTTATTCCGACCAAAGTGGAGGAATCTCAAATATAAAAAAGCACAATCTTAAGATTGTGCTTTTTGTTTATCATAATTCCTACTTTATTTTAGTTCTTCGCATATAAAGCCTTCAGATATTATTTTGTTTATAATATCTTTTTCATTTAATCTTTTATGAGCTTCAATTCTTAAGACATTATCAATGTCTTCTAAGTCAATTGATAATTGTTTTATTTCTAGACTAGAGCTTAGTAGTTTTTTTAAGCGATTAGCTTCTGCCTTGGTTTCTATATTTGTTTTAAAAATATGGATGTTAATATGGTTTTTTCGTTTTAAATAAAATGGACTAATCATTAGATTCTTCTTTATTGGTTATACGATTTACATAATCTTCATAGGCTTTGTTTCCTTCTTCTTTCCAAAAGTTGTCATAATGTTTCCATTTAGAGAACTCTCCTTTAGATTCATTTTTACAATTTGAATTATTTGAAGATGATTTATCTTTTCCTCCAAATCCACCACAACCTCCTAGTAGAATTTTAAATAGAATAAATACACCTACTGCTTCCCAATAATTTAATGTTGGAAGTCCAAAGATCATTGGCATTAACCAATTCCAAAGCCACATAATAATAAAGCCAAACAGTATAGCTAATCCAGCTATAAATATGGCGCCAAAGATTATCATTCCTATAATCTCTCCTGGCGATTTACCTCGCATTTTGTGTTTAAAGTAATTTGACATGTTTTTTTGTTTTTAACTAATTGTTTCTTGTTTAGGTTTTAAGTTTTTATATAAAAGAGAAATGGCTCTGTGTCTTCGCGACATTAATGTGCCAATCGGAATTCCTGTTTCTTGCTCTATCTCTTTATAAGTATAGCCTTCAAAATCTATAGCTATTATAATGTCTTTGTAATTTGGTTTAAGATTAATAATTGCTTTTTTTAATTCTTCTGTCATTTGTTCGGGATATACATTTGAAGATGTTTCATAAATTAAAGATGCAAATTCATTTAGCTTTACTTCATTATTAGAGTAATATTCTGTTTTGTGCTTATTAGTCCTCAAAATGTCTATTATTTTGTTTCGCATAGCACGATATACAAAGCCAGCTACATTGTTTATAGGTGAATATCTATCAGCACTTGTAAACAATTTTAAAGCAACATCTTGAATGATATCTTCTGCATCTTTGTTAATACTCGCCTTGAGGTTAGAGCTTACATAAGACTTAAGAGAAGAATATTCTTCTTTAAAAAAGGTGTTTAATTTTTCGTTGTTTTCAGATTGATTCATTGTGCTTTTTTGCAGCTCTCAATTATAAAGACGTAACTTTTTTAATCTATTGCATTTTTTTATTATTAATTGACGAATAACTTTTACAACTGTTTCAGAAATTAAAAGTTAATTTTAGTCATTGAGCATATATTCATTAATCTAATTACCTTTGTGAAAAATTAATAATACATGCAACTCAATCTTACTAAGCCCATTTGTTTTTTCGATTTAGAAACCACAGGAATCAATATAACCAACGATAGAATTGTAGAGATTTCAATTTTAAAAGTTCATCCAAACGGAAAAGAAGAAACCTATACGCAACGTGTAAATCCAACGATTCCAATTCCGATAGAAGTCACAAAAGTTCATGGAATTTCTGATGCAGATGTGGCAGATAAGCCTACATTTAAAGAGGTTGCAAAAGAGATACATCATTTGATAAAAGATTCCGATTTAGGAGGTTTTAATTCTAATCGTTTTGATATTCCTTTGTTAGCCGAAGAAATGCTTCGTGCCGAAATAGACTTCGATATGAAGAACACACAATCTATTGACGTGCAAACCATTTTTCATAAAATGGAACAACGTACGTTAAGTGCAGCCTATAAATTTTATTGTGATAAAAATCTCGATGATGCACATAGCGCTGAAGCTGATACAAAAGCCACTTACGAAGTGTTAAAAGCACAATTAGATAGGTATGATGTTTTAGAAAATGATTCTAAGTTTCTTGCCGAGTTCAGTTCGCGTAAAAAGTTTGCAGATTTTGCTGGTTTTATAGCCTATAATAAAGATGGTCTAGAATGTTTTTCCTTTGGGAAACATAAAGGAAAATTAGTAACTGAGGTACTTGAAAACGAACCAGGTTACTTTGGTTGGCTACTTAATGCAGACTTTCCTCTGTATACAAAAAAAGTATTAACCTCCATCAAACTAAGAGCATTTAATAATAAGTTGCTATAATAGTAAGTTAGCAAACATAAACGAAATGACAAAAATCAGATATTCAAAAGAGAGGTTAAAAAGTAATTTAAGAATGGCAATATTCTTTGTAACTATCGGAATTGTTCTCGTTTTGTTGTCTTTTATTATTATAGAATGGAAAGAGGTTTCACTCTCATCAATAGGAATTGGACAAATTGGAGCTGGAATCCTTATGTTTATGATATATTACTTTGAAAACAGAAAACAATATTTGACTTTGAAAAACGGAGAATTAACAAAAAATACTCTATTTCCAAAAAGAATAAAATTAGCTGAAATTAAATCAGTAAAGGAGTTTGCTGGAGACTTAAAATTGATCACACAAAAGACTGAATTGGTAATTGATACTCAAATCATTGAACCAAATTCACTAACGGAATTAAAAACTGAACTGAAAAACTATATCTGAATTAAAAGTACGATTTGATAACAACGCGTATAGTCAAAGCAACAAGCTAAACACAAACAAGGTCAAACACATCTAATAATCTAATCGTCTAACCATCTAAGTAGTCTAAAATATGAAACTTATCTGCATTGGTCGAAACTACACAGAACATATTAATGAGTTGGAAAATGAAAAGCCAACAGAGCCTGTCGTGTTTTTAAAGCCAGACACATCAATTTTATTGAAGAAGCAACCGTTTTTTATTCCAGATTTTTCTGAAGATGTCCACCACGAGGTAGAGGTTTTAGTTAAGATTAATAGAGTAGGAAAGCATATTGCTAAAAAATTTGCTCATAAATATTACAGTCATATAGGTTTAGGGATCGACTTTACAGCTCGTGATTTGCAATCTAAATTAAAAGCCAAAGGCTTGCCTTGGGAAAAAGCAAAAGCCTTTGATGGTGCCGCTGTTATTGGAGAGTGGATTGCTAAAGAGAATTTTAAAGACCTTAATAATATTAACTTTAGTTTGCAAAAAAACGAAACAATTGTGCAACAAGGTAATACAACTTTAATGCTCTATAAAATTGACGAAATTATCGAATATGTCTCAAAATATTTTACTTTAAAGATTGGAGATATTATATTTACAGGAACTCCAGCAGGAGTTGGCAAAGTTATTGCTAATGATAAATTAATCGGATTTATAGAAGACCAACAAGCGTTTTCAATTACAGTAAAATAAATGGAACAACATTATAAATTATACAGAGTAAAAGAATTAGCAGACAACGATATGGATTTTGTTAAGTCTTTAGCAGAAGCCTTTTTAGAAGAAGTCCCAGTAGATGCTGAACGTCTAAAAAAAGCGGTTGCTGAACAAGATTTTTATAACGCATATCAAGCTGCTCATAAAATGAAACCAACAGTAGATTTATTCGAATTGGGTGTGCTTCAAGATTTAATCGTTGTTCAAGATTGGGGAAAGTTTGAAAAAGAAGGCGAAGATTGTACTAGAGAACTAGAACTTGTGCTTTCAGCTGTAGAAAAGGCGACTGCAGAACTAAAAGCAGATTTTAGCCTCTAATGCAAGCCGAAATAATTACCATTGGCGATGAAATTCTCATTGGCCAAATTATAGATACAAATTCGGCATTTATAGCGAAGCAACTTAATAATATTGGTGTTTCTGTATATCAAATTACATCTGTTCAAGATGAGCGAGCGCACATTTTAAAAGCTTTAACAGAAGCCGAAGCAAATGCAGATATCGTAATTCTAACAGGAGGTTTAGGACCTACAAAAGACGATATCACAAAAAAAACAATAGCAGATTATTTTGGAGATACTTTAGTTGAAGAGGTTTCCGTTAGAAAAAATATCGAACACCTTTGGAAAGTTCACGTTAAAAAGCCTTTAAAGCAAGTCAATATCGATCAGGCTTTAGTGCCTTCAAAAGCTTCCGTTTTGATGAATGCCTACGGAAGTGCTCCTGGTATGTGGATAGAACAAAATAATACTGTTTTTATTTCGTTGCCTGGAGTCCCTTTCGAAATGAAAGCTTTAATGATAGATGAGGTCATTCCGAAGTTAAGAACCCAATTTAAGTTTCCTTATATTCAGCATAAAACATTTTTAACCTATGGTTTAGGCGAAAGTACACTAGCCGAACGTATTGAAAGTTTTGAAACCGAATTACCAGATTTTATCAAACTAGCCTATTTGCCAAGTTTAGGTCGCGTTCGATTGCGTTTGTCTGCTAAAGGGAATGATAAAGTAGTTGTTGAAACTGAAATGCAAAAGCAAATCGATAAGTTGTTACCTCAAATTCAAGATATTTTTGTTGGATTTGAAGATGACATTTCAATAGAAGCAATTATAGGGAAGTATCTCACTAAAGTAGGAAAAACAGTTGCTACAGCCGAAAGTTGCACAGGAGGTTTAATAGCAGAACGATTTACTGCCAATGCTGGAGCATCAAAATATTTTAAAGGAAGTATTGTAAGTTATACTAAAGAAACTAAAGTAAATGTGCTTAAAGTTTCTGAAGATATAATTGACACTTATTCAGTGGTTAGTGCCGAAGTTGCTGAAGCGATGGCCAAAAATGTATTAGAATTAATGCATACCGATTATGCAATAGCAACAACAGGTAATGCTGGTCCTACAACAGATGACACAGATGAAGGCTTAGGAATTGTATTTATAGCCATTGCTACAAAAGATAAAGTCTATTCAGAACAATTTAGTTTTGGAAACCATCGTGTAAAAGTGATTAACAGAGCAGCAAATAAAGCCTTTGAAATGCTACAAAAAGAAATTTTAAAAAAGTAACACTTTTAGTTTGTTGATATTGTAAAGATTTCTTAAATTTGCAGCCTGTTTTGAAATATCCATATTTGGTTTTTAAAATTAAAGAGGAATTATACTTTGGATATTCCTTCTGATGTTTGAAAAACAATAGGAACTATCAGAAAGAAATAACATAATTAAAGTCAGAGAGAAATGTCAAGAGTTTGTGAACTTACAGGAAAAAAAGCGATGGTTGGAAACAACGTGTCGCATGCGATGAATAAAACAAAACGTAAATTCAATGCGAATTTAATTAAGAAACGTTTCTTTATTCCTGAAGAAGATAAGTGGGTTACTTTAAAAGTATCGACTTCAGCATTAAAGACAATCAATAAAATTGGTATCTCTGCTGCATTAAAAGAAGCAAAATCTAAAGGATTTTTAAAATAATAGCATAACGCTTAAAGTCACTTAAAATGGCAAAAAAAGGAAATAGAATACAGGTTATATTAGAATGTACAGAGCATAAAGAGTCTGGAATGCCAGGAACGTCTCGTTACATTACAACAAAAAATAAAAAGAATACGCCAGATAGAATGGAGATTAAAAAGTTTAATCCAATCTTAAAGCGTATGACAGTTCATAAAGAGATAAAATAATTAAGTCATGGCAAAGAAATCAGTAGCATCATTACAAACAGGATCTAAAAGACTTACAAAAGCGATAAAAATGGTGAAATCACCAAAAACAGGCGCTTACATGTTTGTGGAGTCAGTAATGGCACCAGAGTTTGTCAATGATTTTTTAAACAAAAAATAAGAACCCTTTTTAGGTTTAATTTAGAACTGCTTTCAGATTTGAAAGCAGTTTTTTTATGGCTATATTTGAGCGAATTTCTGCCAATATAGCAGTATGTTAAGTTCGGCTTAAAATTTGACTACAACCAACCAAATATGTAATACGAATGAGTTTTTTTAAAAAAATATTTTCTTCAGATAAAAAAGAAACCTTAGATAAAGGTTTAGAGAAGTCTAAAACATCCTTTTTTACTAAGCTAAACAAAGCTGTAGCAGGAAAATCTAAAGTAGATGATAGTGTTCTTGATAATTTAGAAGAAGTTTTAGTAACAAGTGATGTTGGTGTAAATACAACGCTAAAAGTTATTGAACGCATTGAAGAGCGCGTTGCTAAAGATAAATATTTAGGAACGTCTGAGTTAAACAAAATTCTTCGTGAAGAAATCGCTGCACTTTTGTCTGAAACAAACTCAGGTGAAGAAACCGATTATGTCATTCCTAATTTGCCACGACAAGACAATGGTTCTAAAACACCTTACGTTTTAATGGTAGTAGGTGTTAATGGTGTTGGTAAAACAACAACCATAGGTAAATTGGCTTATCAATTCAAAAAGAAAGGTCTTAAAGTTGTTTTGGGAGCAGCTGATACGTTTAGAGCAGCTGCCATAGATCAGCTTCAAGTTTGGGCAGATCGTGTAGATGTACCTATGATTCGTCAGGAAATGGGAAGTGATCCTGCAAGTGTGGCTTTCGATGCTTTGCAATCTGGAGTTAATCAAGATGCAGATGTGATTATTATTGATACAGCAGGACGATTGCACAATAAGATTAATTTAATGAACGAGCTCACCAAAGTAAAGCGTGTCATGCAAAAGGTTGTTGGTGATGCGCCTCATGATGTGTTATTAGTGCTTGATGGTTCTACAGGTCAAAATGCTTTTGAGCAAGCCAAGCAGTTTACTGCAGCTACCGAAGTAACTTCCCTTGCTGTGACTAAACTCGACGGAACAGCTAAAGGTGGTGTTGTGATTGGTATTAGTGACCAATTCCAAATTCCAGTCAAATATATTGGAGTAGGAGAAGGCATCGAAGATTTACAAGTATTTAATAAGTACGAGTTTGTAGATTCTTTCTTCAAATAAAAGTCTTTCTTAAACAAAAATAGCTTCATTTAGGTAATTGTCTGTTTTCCGTATTTTTATAAAAAATAAAAATATGAGATATGTATTGATTTTTATTATGATATTGCTTATTGTGTCTTGTAAAAAAGACGAAAAACTACCAGAAAAAGACGTTGAAACTTCTGAAGACATAAGCGCTATTTCAACAAAGGATTTTACTGAGTTTAAAGTTTTAGATTCCCAAATCATTACAAATGAAGACATCTGGAAATCCTTAGATCAGCAATTGCAGGACTTTTCAGAAGAAAAATATAATGCTCTTAAACCCTTCGTTTTAGATCAAGATATTCCAACACTTCAAGGTCATATAACAAGTGGTAAACTGAGTTACGAAGTCTTAACTAAATTCTATTTATATCGTATAAAAACCTTCGATAGGGAAAATGATTTATCTTTAAATTCAGTCATTTCTTTAAATCCTAAAGCTATTGAAGAAGCTAGAAAAAAAGATCGCGAATTGTTAAATAAAAAACTGAAGCATCCTGTGTTTGGGATACCTATTTTATTAAAAGATAATATTAATGCTTCTGGTATGGCAACTACTGCTGGTGCATTAGCTTTAATGAAAAATACAACTAATGATGCTTTTATTACGCAAAGACTCAAAGAATCTGGAGCTATTATTCTTGGTAAAGCAAATCTTAGTGAATGGGCTTACTTTTTCTGTGGTGATTGTCCTAGTGGTTATTCTGCTGTAGGCGGACAAACTTTAAATCCGTATGGACGAAAAATCATGGATACAGGAGGTTCAAGTTCTGGAAGTGGAGTAGCAGTTGCTGCAAATTTTTGTGCTGCTGCTATAGGAAGCGAAACAGCTGGTTCAATTCTGTCTCCTGCTAGTCAAAACTCTGTTGTAGGATTAAAACCAACTGTAGGTTTGCTAAGTCGAACTGGTATCATTCCAATTTCTTCAACTTTAGATACGCCTGGACCAATTACAAAAAATGTGATGGATAATGCCATTGTTTTAGATGCTATGAATGGTTATGATAAGAATGACTTTAAATCTGTAAAATCAAATTCAAAACCATACTTTAATAATATTTCTGAGATTAGTTTAAAAGGAAAACGATTCGGTGTGTTTAAAAAATTAAAAGAAGATACATTGTATGTAAATGCTATTGATGTTCTTAAAAATCAAGGTGTTGAAATCATTGAAATTTCAGAAGAAAATATTGAATTGCCTGACTTTTTAAGATTATTAAATTTAGATATGAAGGTTGACTTAGCATCTTATTTTGAAACTTCAGCTAGTGAAGATATTTCATTCAAAACTACTGAAGATGTTATGGCGTTTAATGTGTCAAATTCTGATAAAGCGATGCCTTATGGACAAAAGTTATTTGAAGGTGTTTCAAAAGATAGTAGCTCTAAAGCTGAATTTGATGCTATTAAAAATATACTAAAAACTAATGGGAAACAGTTTTTTGATGTGCCAATGAAAACACATGATCTTGATGCAATTCTATCGGTAAATAATTTTCATGCGGCTGAAGCTGCTGTTGCAGAGTATCCTGCTCTTTCTGTTCCTATGGGTTATACAGCTGAAGGTGTTCCAAAAGGCTTGACTTTTATATCAAAACCATGGTCTGAACATTCATTACTAGAATGGGCATTTGGCTACGAACAAGCTTCAAAAATGAGACTAGCTCCTAAGGTTTATAATTAAAAAAAAAAGCCTTTTGAAAAAATCTAAAGGCTTTTTTTAAATTATATAATTTATTATGGTCCAGTAATAGTAATTGGTCCAACCCAATCACTATAACCATCTATGCCACAGTTTGCTCTAACATAAAAATCATAAACGACACCTGTGGAAGTATAATTTGTTAGTTGAATTGGATTGTAGCTTGTATCTAAAGTAGTACCAGAACCTATCGGATTTCCATTAACAGTTTGGTGAATCTGCCATGTGTTTTCACCATTCATTTCGTCCCAACTAAATACTAATATATCTGAACCACCAGTAGTTGTATAGATTTGATCTAATGTGAAATTAAGTGGATCTATACAATTTGGATTTAAAGCTTCTTCTAACGTGCTTTGAGTAACTGGTCCAATCCAAGAACTGTAACCAGTATCTCCACATTGATTACGTACATAAAAATCATAAGAAGTATTTGCATTTAGACCATCTATTCTAGCATTACTTGGGTAAATAGTATCATCTATTATTACTATTGTACCATTTCCTATAGTAAAACCTTCAATGCCATACTGAATTTGAGAGCCATCAAAATCACCATCAGACCAAGATAAGTCTATATGATCATGAGTCACCGAATCATTGTATGGTTGTACGTATAAATTTGAAGGATCTTCACAATAAGGATTATTATCTAAGGTTACAAAGGCATAAGGTCCAGCCCAATTACTATAGCCATTAGTTGATTGGCAAAATACTCTAACATAAAATGAATATTGAGTAGTAGGTGTTAAATTTTCAATATCGAGATATGCATTTGGTACCGTTTGACGAATTCCGCTTCCTTGAGAAAAACCAATAATACCATACTCAACATCATATAATGAGGATTGTACTTGTGATGACCAATCCAATCTTACAGTTGTGTTAGTTAAACTATTGATGCTTAAAGATGTTGGTTGGGGGCAAGGATTATTATCTCCACCATCATCATCAGAACTGTCACTTGAGCAACTAAATATTAAAATTGATAAGGCTAAAATCGATAATAATTTTTTCATGATTTAATTTTTTGTCTTTGCGAATATAAGATACAATAATTTAGAATGCAAGAATATAATTGTCAAGCATTTTGAGTTTAAATGAGTTTATCACAAATCATTATGTATCTTTGCAGACTTAAATTTGTAGGATGAGAACGAGGTCGCTTAAAAAAAACAAAATCAATGTGGTTACACTTGGCTGTAGTAAAAATGTTTACGATAGCGAAGTGTTAATGGGACAGCTAAAAGCCAACGGAAAAGAAGTAGTTCATGAGGAAGAAGGTAATGTTGTTGTCATTAATACCTGTGGTTTTATAAATAATGCAAAAGAAGAAAGCGTAAATACGATTTTAGAGTTTATGCAGAAAAAAGAAGCTGGCGACGTTGATAAGGTTTTTGTAACAGGATGTTTAAGTGAGCGTTATAAGCCAGATTTAGAAAAAGAAATTCCTAATGTTGATCAATATTTTGGAACAACCGAATTGCCACAATTATTAAAAGCATTAGGAGCAGATTATAAGCATGAGCTTATTGGAGAGCGACTAACAACGACACCTAAAAATTATGCTTATTTAAAAATAGCAGAAGGTTGTGACAGACCTTGTAGCTTTTGTGCCATTCCTTTAATGCGAGGCAAGCATAAGTCTACACCAATTGAAGATTTAGTGATTGAAGCTGAAAAATTAGCAGCTAATGGTGTAAAGGAACTCATATTAATTGCTCAAGATTTAACTTATTATGGGCTTGATTTGTATAAGAAAAGAAATCTTGCCGAACTACTTGAGCACTTAGTTAAAGTTGAAGGTATAGAATGGATTCGTTTACATTATGCGTTTCCAACAGGATTTCCTTTAGATGTGTTAGACATAATGAAGAAGGAACCTAAAATATGTAATTATTTAGACATTCCGTTGCAACATATTAGTGATTCTATTCTAAAAAGTATGCGTCGTGGAACTACTAAGGAAAAAACAACAAAGCTTCTGAAAGAATTTAGAGCTAAAGTTCCAGAAATGACCATCAGAACGACCTTAATTGTTGGTTATCCTGGTGAAACTGAAGACGATTTTGAAACGCTTAAAAATTGGGTACAAGAGATGCGTTTTGAGCGTTTAGGTTGCTTTACCTATTCGCACGAAGAGAATACTCATGCTTATAATTTGGAAGACGATGTGCCTGAAGAGGTTAAAATTGATAGAGCCAACCAAATTATGGAAATTCAATCTCAAATTTCATGGGAATTGAATCAACAAAAAATCGGACAAGAATTTAAAGTGGTTATTGATAGAAAAGAAGGAAACTATTTTGTTGGTCGAACAGAGTTTGACTCTCCAGATGTGGATAACGAAGTGCTTATTGATGCTACAAAAACCTATTTAAAAACAGGAGAGTTTGTGACAGTTAAAGTGATTGAAGCTGAAGATTTTGATTTATACGCTGAAGTAATTTAAAGTCTTTGGTCACGCTGTCTACGTTTATCATATTTGATGTCTTTAAGTAGACTCGATTTAATTCCTATAAAGAAATTCCAAGAGTTGTAAGTTCCAAAAGGAACCCAACTAAAATTCATTCGCCAAGACAATAGATCACGTTCAAACCTTAATTGTGTTAGAGTGAAACCTTGGTTAACAAAATCATAACCAGAAGATGCTCCAATAGCCCATCGAGGCGATAAATCTATATCACCAGAAAACATAAGAGAATGTGAAGAAATTTCATTTTGTCTAGTGCTATTTGAGTAATTTACAGCGTAAGCCAAACGTAAGCTCCATGGTATTTTATAATTGTAGAATTCGGTAGATTCCTCTTTGTTTTGTTTTGATTTGTCTTCGTCTGAAAGTCTTCGATCTGCAAAATCTTGAGGCTTTCCAAACAAGTCGTCTGCTCGACCACCACTTCTTATAGATTCTTGTATGGCTGGATCATCTTCTTGTTTAGTGTCGTCAAATGTTTTACTTGAAAGTGTATAACTCATATTAATATTGGCAGATGTTAGTCTAAATAAACTTCCTCCATTATCGATATTGAATTGGTTAACTCTTCTATTATTGTTATCAAGTGCATAAGGGTCTAATGTAGCTCCAAAATTAATATTCATTTTGTCATTAAGAACAGTAGTTCCTCCAGAGACTCTCATCGGACTCCAGCGAAGAGAATCTGCCGCAAAATTATACGACGTAGAAAAGTTTAAATTGTTAAGCAGTTTTATTTTTTTTGGCTCTGTAGCAGTGCTGTCACTATCTCTTACTTTAGCTTCAAAATTATTGCCTAGAGAAATTCCTAATGAACTAGAAAAATTTTGATTTGGAGCTCCAAAAATTGAACTTTGAAAGCGTGTGTATTCTTCTTTTGTGGTTCCATCAGCATCAATGACTTCAAATGAATCATAATATTGATCAAAAGCTGGATTTATATTATAACTAATAGATGGTCTAATAACATGGCGTATGGCTTGTATTTTTGGGTCTTTTCCTTCTTTTTCAAAATTGAACATACCATAAATTGTAGTACCAATACTTGTTCCAAAGTTATAAGTTAAAAAACGGTCAAAACCTTTGAGGTCTTCGGTAATGATTTCGCCATCTTCATTTTGAAATTTATTAATCGTATTGTAAGTCCAATTCTCTTCTAAATTAACATTAGCACTCATGCTAAAATATTTAAACACTTTAAAATTGGTTGATACTGGTATAGAGTGTAAAGCTCCAATTTTAGCTTCATCAAACATTTCACTTTTAAAGAAAAGCGAATCTGTAGTTTGAATTCTATTTTCTGCCCTTACATTATACTGAAAATTAATATTCTGAATAACTCCTTTTTTGCTGCCTGTTTTTGGTGCAAACGGAAACACACGACTCACACTTCCTTGAAATGTAGGTAAAGTCATATTGATAACTTCGGTATTGGTGTTTTGCGAGTGTGTGGCTGTAATACTTGTATTGACTTGAGGTTCTCCTTCAAAAGATTTTGAGTACGAAATTGAAGATGATAAAGTGTTGTTTTGAGAGTTTGAAAGGTTAAGTTGATTAATAGATTGTCTAAAATACGTACTACTACCTAAGTTAACCGAAGCTGAAAATCTTGAACTCGGATTGGCTTTAGCGTCTTGACTATGTGACCATCTTATATTGTAAATAGTAGATTTTGAATAATCAGGAAACCCTCTTTCGCTATTAATTAGGTTTTCATATCTTAAGCTTAACTTTCCATTATATCGATATCGTGTGACATAGTTTGTTTCAAGTCGTAATCCGTAACTTCCATTGGTGTAGTAGTCACCAAGTACAGCTAAATCAATATAATCACTAATAGCAAAATAATAACCACCATTTTGTAAAAAATAACCTCTATCGTTACCATTATCTTCACCAAAAGAAGGAAAAATAATTCCAGAAGTTTGTTTGTCACTCATCGGGAAATAAGCAAACGGAACACCAATTGGTGTTGGCACATCGTAAATAAACATGTTTGCTAAACCAGTAACTACTTTTTTTCCAGGAACAATTTTGGCTCTTCTCATTAAAAAGTAATATTCGGGATCGTCTAAGTTTTCAGATGTTGTATATTTTGCGTTTTTCACAAAATAAACCGAATCATTTTCTTTTTTTGTAACCTCAGATATGATTGTGCCTCCACTTTGTTCAGTTCTTGAATTAAAAATAAGGGCCTTTTTGGTAACGGTATTAAAAATAATAGAATCTGGTTCAACAACATTTGCACCTTGAGTAAAAACAGGTGATTGTGTGTAAACTCCAGCTGTATCTTTAAGACGTCCAGCATATACCAAATCTTTATTGTGATCTATTATAATAATGCCAGAAGTAATGTTCATGTCTCCATAGTTTACTTCGGCTTCATTATAAAGTGTTGTTTGCTGTAAACGTTGATTCATAGACACGTAGTCTTTAGCTTTATACTTAACAATGTCTGTGAGAAATTCTTTCTTTTTTGGTACAGAATCTTTTTGAGTACTATCAATCTCTTTGATAGGGGTTGGTAAACCAATAATAGAATCTGTCTTTACAACTGTAGTATCAGTGATGGGTTTTGGCCTTATAGGATCTTTAGGTTTTGGCAATTCCTGAGCAAAGCAAAACATGTTAATAAACACGGTAAAACTTAAGGTAAAAAGTATATGAAAGCTTTTTGTACGCAATGCTTTTAAATGTATTTTTGCTAAAGTATGGCTCGGTTTTTGAATTGCCAAAATTACATATATTTTTTATGATTAGTTTATAATTTAAGTCTATTTATGAAAAGCGTTGTAAGTCAATTATAATAAGTGTAAAAAGGCATTTTTAAAATAAACCAAAAGTATTAACCGTTAGCACAAGTATGAAAACGAACTTACATTATATAATCGTATCAATAACCTTAATATTTACATGTTTTTTAACATCTGTAATAGCTCAAAATAACGACAAAGATAAATTTGTAGTAGTCCTTGATGCTGGACATGGAGGTCATGACTCTGGTAATCTTGGAAGTGGATATAAAGAAAAAGAAATTGCGCTTAAAATTGTGTTGGCTGTTGGAAATGAACTGAAGAAGAATAGCGATATTGAAGTCATTTATACTAGAAAAACAGACACCTTTGTTACCTTAAGAGGACGAGCTAAAATTGCAAATGATGCTAATGCAGATTTGTTTGTGTCTGTACATTGTAATGCGCATAATTCATCAGCACACGGAACTGAAACATTTGTTCTTGGACTGCATGCAAACCAACGAAATTTTGAAATCGCTAAAAAAGAGAACGAAGTTATATTCTTAGAGGCAGATCACGAAAAACACTATGAAGGCTTTGATCCTAATTCTCCAGAATCACATATAGGTTTAACTTTAATGCAAGAAGAATACTTAGATCAAAGTATAAAGCTTGCACGATTAATTGAAGATAGCTTTAAATTTAAAAGAAAACGAAACAGTAGAGGTGTAAAACAAGCTGGTTTTTGGGTGTTGCACAATACATACATGCCAAGTGTTTTAGTTGAAACAGGGTTTTTAACCTACAAAAAGGAAGGCGCATATTTAAATTCTAAAAATGGGCAGTCTAAAATGGCGAGCTCTATTATTGAAGCGATATTAGAATATAAAAAGAGTTTAGATCAAAACGTAGGAGAAAATATTTATAACGATTCTGCTTCAAATGCTGATGATCTATCAAATGAAAAGGAGCTAATCTATCAAAACATCACTTTTAAAGTTCAAATTGCTGCAAGCTCTAGAGATTTAGAACCTAAATCATATAATTTTAATGGGCTTTCAGAGATTTCAAAAGAAAAAGTAGGAACGCTTTACAAATATTATTACGGAAATACTTCAGATTTAAATAAAATACGACGTTTAGAAACAGTTGCTAAACAAAAAGGATATACCACAGGTTTTGTTGTTGCCTTTAAAGATGGAGTGCAAATTAATCTTTCAGAAGCCTTAAAAACTAGTACAAATTAGACACTATCTTTATATATTTATTATTAAGTTTGTTATAACCAAATATTTGTCGCATTGAAAATCTCTAGAGAAGTTAAAACAGCAGTATTAGTCATTTCTGGTATTCTACTATTCATTTTCTTATTCAATTACCTTAAAGGAGAAAATATATTAGACTCTTCACGTACGTACTATGCTGTCTATGATAATGTTGAAGGTCTTGCATCATCAACACCAGTAACTATTAATGGTATGACTGTTGGAAAGGTCAAAGATATTACTTTTAAAGGTGATGGTTCGGGAAAGTTAATGGTTACGCTTCTAATTGATAGCGATTTTCAATTTTCAAAAAATAGTAAAGCACAATTATATGACTTAGGTTTAATTGGTGGCAAAGCTGTGGCTATTATTCCTGCTTTTGATAATGATGAAAATGCTAAATCAGGTAGCTATTTAGAAACCACAGTAAAAGCTGGTTTAACAGAATTAGTAAATCAACGACTTACACCTCTACAAGAAAAAATTGAAGTTGTAATGACAGATGCCGATTCGGTATTAGTTAATGTAAATGAAATTTTAGATAAGGATACAAAAAAGAACTTAAAGGAAGCCATTTCAGAATTAAATGCCACAATAAAATCGTTTAAAAACACATCAATGTCTTTAAACAAATTGATTGCTTCTAATGAAGAAAGTTTATCAGCAACCTTGTCTAATTTTGAAAACATGTCAGCTAATTTTTCGACATTATCAGATTCGATTTCTAAAGCTAATCTTCCTCAAACCTTAAAAGATTTACAATTGTTAGTAAATAACTTTGATGTAATCATGTCTGGCATTAACAAAGGAGAAGGGACTATTGGAAAATTATTAAAAGAAGAAACCTTATACGACAACCTTGAAGCAGCATCAAAAGAAATTGAAGAATTGATTCGAGATATAAAGTTGCATCCTGCTCGATATAGACGTATTTTATCTAAAAAAGAAATACCTTATACACCTTCTGAAAAAGACCAAAAATAAGCGTACTGTAAAATGGAATACTTACCAAACATATTATTTGCCATTATCCTCATAGCTGGTATTGGTTATTTTGCTAACAACGTAAAAAAACTAGTTAGAAATATAAAACTAGGTCAAGATATTGACGTTTCTGACAATAAATCACAACGCTGGAAAAACATGACCATGATTGCTCTCGGACAAACCAAAATGGTAAAGCGTCCTATAGCTGGATTTCTTCATGTTATTGTTTATGTAGGTTTTATTATTATTAATATTGAAGTTCTTGAAATTATTATCGACGGACTCTTCGGAACGCATCGTATCGGACTTAAAGTTTTGCCAGAATCTGTTTACGGATTTTTAATTGGTGCTTTTGAAGTATTAGCCATATTAGTTTTAGTTGCAGTAATTGTGTTTTGGTTACGACGAAATGTAATTAAACTGAAACGTTTCTTAAGTGCTGAAATGAAAGGTTGGCCTAAAAGTGATGGTAACATTATTCTGTACTTTGAAGTCGTACTCATGTGTTTATTCTTAATAATGAATGCAACAGATACTACGTTTCAAGCAATGGATTCAGGTAATGTGACGAGTCAATTTATTGCACCTTGGTTTAGTGCATTGCCAGAAAGCACACTTCACATAATTGAACGTTCAGCTTGGTGGTTACACATTGTAGGCATCTTAATCTTCTTGAATTATTTATATTTTTCTAAGCATTTACATATTTTATTAGCATTTCCAAATACTTACTACGGAAAACTAACTCCTAAAGGTCAGTTTCCTAATCTAGAAGCGGTTACAAAAGAAGTCAAAATGATGATGGATCCAAATGTTGATCCTTTTGCAGCACCTCCTGAAGGCGCTGAAGCTGCTGTGCCAGCAAAATTTGGAGCTAGTGATGTGCAAGATTTAAGTTGGCTAAACTTACTTAATGCTTATACCTGTACCGAATGTGGTCGTTGTACGAGCGAATGTCCAGCCAATCAAACGGGTAAAAAATTATCACCTCGTAAAATCATGATGGATACGCGTGATCGTCTTGAAGAAGTTGGTAAAAATATTGATGCTAATAAAGGCGAATTTAAAGATGATGGAAAACAACTTTTAGGCGATTATATTACTAATGAAGAACTTTGGGCATGTACCACCTGTAATGCTTGTGTTGAAGCTTGTCCTGTAAGTATAGATCCACTAAATATTATCATGCAAATGCGTCAGTATTTGGTTATGGAACAAAGTGCTGCTCCAATGGAATTAAATAACATGATGACCAACATCGAAAATAATGGAGCACCTTGGCCATACAATCAAATGGATCGATTAAACTGGGTAAATGAATAAAGATTATGAGCAACGAACTTAAAGTAACAACAATGCAGCAGTTCATGGCTGAAGGAAAGCAACCAGAAATTTTATTTTGGGTCGGTTCTGCAGGAAGTTATGACGATAGAGCAAAAAAAATAACCAAAGCCTTTGTTAGAATTCTCAATAAAGCAAATGTAGATTTTGCCGTTTTAGGTGCTGAAGAAAGCTGCACAGGAGATGTTGCAAAACGCGCTGGAAATGAATTTTTGTTTCAGATGCAAGCTATGATGAATATTGAGGTTTTAAATGCTTATGAAATTAAGCGAATTGTCACTTGTGATCCACATTCGTTTAATTGCTTAAAGAACGAATACCCAAATCTTGGCGGAAATTACGATGTGGTTCATCATACACAATATATTGAAGAACTCATAAATGCTGGACGATTAACTATTGAAGGAAACACATTTAAAGGCAAACGTATTACATTTCATGATCCTTGTTATTTAGGTAGAGCAAATAAAGTGTACGAATCACCTAGAAGTGTTCTCAATAAAACCAATGCGAGTATTATTGAAATGAAACGTCATAAAAGTACTGCGTTATGTTGTGGAGCTGGAGGAGCACAAATGTTTAAGGAGCCAGAAAAAGGTGATATGGATATTAATGTAATGCGAACTAAAGATGCTCTAGAAACAAATCCGAATATTATTGCAACAGGTTGCCCTTATTGCAATACGATGATGACAGATGGCATTAAAGCTCATGAAAAAGAAGGTGAAGTTAAAGTCATGGATATTGCTGAAATAATTGCCAGCTCAGAACAATTGTAACTATGGCCAAAGTAGATAAAAAACAAGTACTAATTGCTGCACTGGTTGGTGGAGCAATTTTTTGTTTAATTGTATCACTAATAGATTATATTTTAGGACGAGGCTTTTCTTGGCCACGTCTAGGATTCTACTATATTTTTGCAACCATCATGTATGGGTTTTTAACCTATCGTAATTTTAAAAAACATAAAAAATAAGGCATTTTATGCTAGTTAATTTTAATACCTTACCAGAAGAATCTAGAGTCTGGATCTATCAAGCTAATCGTTCGTTTACAGAGCAAGAGCTTTCAGAAATAGAAGAAAAGCTAAATACGTTTATTGGAAATTGGACAGCTCATGGTAGCGATTTACAAGCTGGTTTTACTATAAAATATAAGCGCTTTATTGTTATAGGTTTAAACCAAAATTTGAATAAAGCCACAGGTTGTAGTATTGATGCTTCAGTACATTTTATTCAGCAGTTAGAAAAAGACTACAACGTTGATTTAATGGATAAAATGAATGTCTCTTACAAACAAGGCGAATATATCGCATATAAGTCGTTGTTAGATTTTAAAAAGATGGCTAAAGACAAAGCGGTTTCTAAGAATACTATTGTTTTTAATAACATGGTGACTAACGTGGCAGAATTCAACGAAAATTGGGAAGTTCCTGCAAGTGAAAGCTGGCATTCTAGATTTTTGAAATAATCCTGAAAACTTTCGATACTGAATGACGTTACGATGTCATTGCGAGACTGACTTCACAGAGGCTCTCGAAGTGCAGTCGTGGCAATTTATATATTTAGATTCATCACTTGACTTTGATTTGTTCTTTATAATAGTTTTTTATTATGTAGAAATTTTCAAGGATGACAATGAATCTCTTTTTAGTAGCACAAAATTTAAATTTATTTACTCTACAAAAGTGAAGTAATTTTTCTATATTTGTTTTTAAGCTATTAAACTATGAAACAATTTTACCTTATATTTATTTTCTTTTTAACATCATATTTTAGTTTTGGGCAATTCACATCTATTACTCTAGATTCTCAAGTTGATGTTGATGCGTTTCCTGTAGATTACCCAAATTATACTGAAGTAGACTTTTTAACTATTAGTGGTGATGATATTGTAGATTTAACACCATTATCACAAATCACTTCTATTAATTTAGATTTTAATATTTCATATAACCCAATATTACAGAATTTAAATGGTTTTAATTCATCGTTATCTGTAAATAAACTTAGTATAATAGGCAACGCTTCATTGACAAACCTTCAAGGTCTTTCTAACATAACAAATGTCTCTGGTATTAATGAAATTGTTATTCTTGGTAATCCTGCATTAATTAGTTTAGATGGAATACAAGGTTTTGCTATTCAAAACCCAGAGAATATAACTATTAATTCAAATCATTCACTTTTAAATTTGGAAGGATTTGAGAGTTTAACATCTACATTTAGTTTTGAAATATATAATAATCAAAATTTATTAAATCTTACAGGTTTAGAATCTTTAGAGGAAGGCACGATTAATCTGGACGATAACCCTTCTTTTCAGGCTTTTACAGGTTTAACGAGTGCGTTTGAAGGTTCTATTTTTTTATCAGGTTCTAATATTGAAAGTCTTATAGGATTGGAAGTTTTAAACTCACTAAATTGGCTTTCAATAAATAATAATAATTTGTTGACAGATATATCTTCAATTGAGAATATTTCAACAATTCAGGTTCTTTCTATAAGAAACAATCCAAACCTCTCAATCTGCGATAATCAAATGGTATGTAATACTATTAGTAATATGTTGCTGGGAGCAGTTGTTGCTATAAGTAACAATGCCCAAGGCTGTAATAGTGTTTCTGAAGTTGCTTATGGATGTGATATACCACCTGTAAATGATGAATGTTCTTTAGCTTTCAATATTCCTCTTTTACAAGAAGAACTTGGTTATATTATTGATGGTACACAATCTTCTCAAGTACCAAGTTGTAATGATAGCGATGGTAGAATTGACGTTTGGTTTAGATTTAATTCATATGATTTAGATGAGATTGATATTATAGTTGATGGAGGTAATTATAACTTGCAGTTATGGGAAGGCGATTGTGCAAACCTAACTCATGTTCCTAATGCTTGTGGTTTAAATACTTTAGAAAATATTAGTGTTACTACAGGCACAGAATATTACATACAAGTTTGGTCAGATGATACAACAGATAGAGGTGCTAGTTCAGATTTATTTAGTATTAGTGTTCAAGATGCAACATTGTCAATAAAAGAAGATGTATTTAATTCATTTACATTGTATCCTAATCCAACAACAACTAGACTGCACTTTAAAGGAATAGATGTTGTAAACACTATTACTATTTATAATGCTTTAGGACAACAAGTCACTTCTTTAACTCCAAATATTAATAATGGTACAATTAATACTTCAATGCTTAGTTCTGGTTTGTATTTTGTAGAGGTTTATGTTAATGATCAATCTAAAACATTTAAAGTGCTTAAAGACTAGTTATCAAAACTTATTCATCATTACAATTTGGTTGGTTCATAGTGGCAATCTATATATTCTTTCTTAGAGATTCATCGCTTTACCTCGTTTCATTCTGAATGACAAGTTCATGTCATTTCGAGTGATTTCAACGTGTTGAAATTGCCTGCCTGCAGTAGGCAGGTATCGAGAAATCTTACACGCTACAGTTTTTTCTTCAATAGAAAACCCAAAAATTATAATCTCAATAATTAATATTCAAATTCTGAATATTTCTTTTTTAATTAAAATAGAATGCTCATTTTTACAGCCTTAAGCGCAAAATGAATGGCAAAAGAGATTTTTTTAATGAACATTTCTGGGCAAGATAAACCTGGATTAACCTCGAGCTTAACTAAAGTCCTCTCTCAATATGAAGCAAAAATATTAGATATTGGTCAAGCCAATATTCATGATACCTTGTCACTAGGTTTTATGTTCGAAATTGAATCTGGACATAACTCTGCTTCAGTGTTAAAAGATTTATTATTTAAATCGTACGAGTTAGGTGTTACTGCTAAATTTACACCAATTACGCTTGAAGATTACGAAAATTGGGTTCAGCTTCAAGGGAAAGATCGTTATATCGTTACCATTTTAGGAGAAAGATTAACTGCCGAACAAATTGCTCAGGTCACTAAAGTTATTTCAGAAAAAAACTTAAATATAGATGCGATTAAGCGATTAACAGGAAGAACATCATTGGTTAAAACTGAAGCGTATCCTCGAGCTTCTATTCAATTGTCTATTCGTGGGAAAATTGATTGTAAGACAGATTTTACTGAAAAATTCATGCAGATTTCTAGAGAATTAGACGTTGATATTGCCTTTCAGGAAGATAATATTTACAGAAGAAATAGACGTTTAGTGTGTTTTGATATGGATTCTACACTCATTCAAACTGAAGTTATTGACGAGCTTGCAGAACGTGCTGGTGTTGGTGAAGAAGTTAAAGCGATTACTGAAGCAGCAATGCAAGGCGAGATAGATTTTCAGGAGAGTTTTAAAAAGCGAATGAAGCTTTTAAAGGGTTTATCAGAAGAGGTGCTTCACGATGTGGCTGTAAATCTTCCCATTACTAAAGGTGCAAAACGATTGATTGATGCTTTAAAAAGTTACGGATTTAAAACTGCGATACTTTCTGGAGGTTTTACTTATTTTGGTGATTACCTAAAGCAAGAATTAGGCATTGATTACGTTTATGCAAATCAGTTAGAAATTAAAGATGGACTATTAACAGGTCGTTATATTGGTGCTATTGTTGATGGTAACAAAAAAGCAGACTATCTTAAAGAAATAGCTGTTAAAGAAGGTATTGATATTAGTCAAACTATTGCTGTTGGTGATGGCGCAAACGATTTACAAATGCTTAACCTAGCTGGATTAGGGATTGCGTTTCATGCGAAACCTACAGTAAAAGACAACGCACAAAATTCGATATCAAGTATAGGTTTAGATGGTGTACTTTATTTATTAGGCTATCACGATAGACATATCGATTTAATTGAATAGAAAACTATTCGATTTTGTTTACAACCTTCTTTATAAATCTATCTTAAAGTCTTTATTCTTCGTTTTAAAAATACTATTTTGGCATAGTTTTTAGTTCTATTTATTAGACCTTAACATGTAATTGATTTATGCGATATATTCTGTCCCTCATCACTTTTATTTTAGTTTCAAATACGGCAACATCCCAAGACGCAAATCATCCATTGGCTGCTCAAGATATTCAAGCGCAAAAAAAATGGGTAGATAGCCTTTATAATGTGATGCCTTTAGAGGAAAAAATCGGACAACTATTTATGGTTCAGGTCTTTTCTAATCAGGATAAAGCTACCGAAAACAAAATAGCTCAACTTATAAATGACCATCATATTGGTGGATTAATTTATTCTAAAGGAGGTCCTGTTCGTCAAGCTAAACTCAACAATTTATATCAGGCCATTTCTAAAACACCATTATTAATTGGCATGGATGCAGAATGGGGTTTAAGCATGCGTTTAGATTCAACCTATGCCTTTCCTTGGAATATGACACTTGGAGCTATTCGCGATAATAAATTGATTGAACGAACTGGTTATCATATTGGCGAACATTGTAAACGTATAGGTGTGCATTTTAATTTTGCGCCTGTTGTCGATATTAATACTAATCCGAAAAATCCTATTATTGGTAATCGTTCGTTTGGTGAAGATCGTGATAATGTTACCGAAAAAGCTTTGGCTTTTATGAAAGGGATGCAAGATGCTGGAGTATTAGCAAATGCGAAACATTTTCCTGGTCATGGTGATACCGAAAGTGATTCACATAAAACCTTACCTACCATTAATTTTGATGAAAAACGAATTGATTCTGTAGAACTGTATCCTTACAAAAAGCTAATTAAAGAAGGCTTGAGTAGTGTTATGGTAGCACATTTAAACGTGCCAAGTTTAGAGCCTAGACGTGGCTTTCCTTCATCTTTATCTAAACATATTGTAAGCGATATTTTAAAAGATTCACTTCAGTTTAAAGGCTTAATTTTTACTGATGCTTTAGAAATGAAAGGCGTTGCAGATTATATTCAAAAAGGAATTGATGGTAATAGTATGAATACAGTTCCTAAAGAAGGCGACATTGATTTGATGGCATTTTTAGCAGGAAATGATGTCATGTTAATGTCTGAAAACCCAAAGCAAGCCATTCAAAAATTTGTGACTGCTTATAAAACTAAAGTCATTACAGAAGAGCGTTTATCGCATTCGGTTAAGAAAATATTAATGGCAAAATATAAGGTTGGATTACATGATTATAGTCCAATTGGTACTGCGACTTTACATGATGATTTAAATCGGATTATAGATGATGCGCTTTATGAAGAATTAATGGAAAATGCCATAACTGTAGTTAGAAATAAATCTGATGTATTGCCTCTTAGAAATCTTCAGACGAAAAAAATTGCTTATGTACAACTAGGAGACGACACTGGTTCAACGTTTTATAATGAGTTAAAAAAATACACGAAAGTACATCAGATAAAAGCTGAAAAGCTTGATGAAATGATTACGAAACTTCAAAACTACAATACTGTTATTATTGGGTTTCATCGTTCTAATGCCAATCCTTGGAAAAGCTATGAGTTTTCAGATAAAGAATTGGTTTGGCTCTATGAAATTGCGAGAACCAATACTGTAGTTTTAGATGTATTTACGAGACCTTATTCGCTTATTGATTTAAAAACAGTTGAAAATATTGAAGGCATCGTTATGAGTTATCAAAACAGTGATATTGCCCAACAAAAATCTGCTCAAGCTATTTTTGGTGCTATTCCAGCAAAAGGAACATTACCAGTTTCTACAGGCGAATATTTTAAAGTTAACGATGGTACTACTTATAATGCGCTCAATAATTTAAGCTATGGATTGCCAGAACGTGTAGGTATGAGTTCTGAAGGTTTAAAACGTGTCGATTCTATTGCGCAATATGCTGTGGATAATAAAATGACACCTGGAATTCAATTGCTTATTGCTAGAAAAGGGAAAGTGATTTACAATAAAAATTTTGGATACCATACCTATGATAAAAAGCAAGCTGTAAAGTTTGATGATATTTATGACGTGGCTTCCCTTACCAAAATTTTAGCAACGTTACCATTAGTAATGGAGCTGGAAGAAAAAAAGATTGTTTCTTTAAACTCTAAGCTTTCAAGTTTGCTTCCAGAATATAAAAATTCAAACAAAAAGAATGTGACTCTTAAACAAATGCTGTCGCATTATGCGAGATTAAAACCTTGGATTCCGTTTTATATTTCAACATTAGATTCCGTTACAAAACAACCAGATTCTAAATATTATCGAAAAACCTTTAGTCCAAAGTTTAATATTAAAGTAGCCGAAAAGTTATATTTACGTAAGGATTATCCTGATTCTATTCAAAAAATCATTAAAGAAAGCGATTTGTTATCTCGATTACGTTATCGTTACAGTGACATGCCGTATTATATTTTAAAAAAATATATTGAAAAGTATTATGATAAACCTTTAGATCAATTGGTGCAAGATCATTTCTACCAATCTATTGGAGCAAATTATACCACGTATAATCCATCGGTAAAATTCAGTAATTTAAATATTATTCCAACCGAAGTAGACGATTATTATCGCTATCAAAAAATTCATGGTTATGTACATGATATGGGAGCAGCCATGCAAAATGGAGTAGGAGGTCATGCAGGAATTTTTAGTAATGCTAATGATGTGGCTAAACTCATGCAGTTGTATTTACAAAAAGGCTATTATGGTGGAAAGCGTTATTTTAATACAGAAACACTTGATAAATTCAATACCTGTTACTATTGTGAAGATGATAATAGACGAGGCATCGGATTTGATAAACCACAATTAGGTGATGAAGGTCCAACTTGCGGTTGTTTGTCAATGACTAGTTTTGGTCATTCAGGCTTTACAGGAACTTATGCTTGGGCTGATCCAGAAGAAGAAATTGTTTACATCTTTTTAGCCAATAGAACCTATCCAAAAGCTGGAAAAAATTTACTTCTAAGAGAAAACATTAGAACCAATATTCAAGAAGCTATTTACGAAGCTATAATTGAATAAATACATTTTATCTTTCCAAAATGTTAAAACGTTTCTAACTAAGGCTGATTAATCTTTATCTTTACATTAATCATATTAAATTATATGTTGTTAGGTTCTGAATGGTTTTCAGACCTATTCTATAAAACCAATTAAATGAAAATAGGAATTGTATGTTACCCAACATTTGGAGGTAGTGGAGTTGTTGCCACAGAGTTAGGATTGGAACTGTCAAAGCGAGGTCATGAAATTCATTTTATAACCTATAGTCAACCCGTTCGATTAGAATTGTTGAGTAATAATGTGCACTATCATGAGGTTACTGTTCCTGAATATGCACTATTCTTATATCAGCCTTATGAATTGGCTTTATCGAGTAAGTTAGTCGATATGGTCAAGCTTCATGGTATTGAAATTTTGCATGTGCACTATGCAATACCACATGCTTATGCAGCTTATATGGCAAAAAAAATGCTGCAAGAAGAAGGCATTTACATACCTATTGTAACGACACTTCATGGAACAGATATTACTTTAGTTGGTAGTCATCCATTTTATAAAACAGCTGTGACTTTTAGTATCAATAAATCAGACGCAGTAACCTCTGTATCTCAAAGTTTAAAGGAAGATACCTTGCGTTTGTTTGATATTAAAAATAACATTAATGTGGTGCCTAACTTTATTGATATGAGCAAATACGAAAATCATTTTACCGATTGTCAACGTGGTATGATGGCAAGTGATGATGAAAAAATTATCACGCATATCAGTAATTTTAGAGAAGTAAAGCAAATTCCAGATGTGATAAAAGTATTTTATAACATTCAAAAGAATATACCTGCAAAATTGATGATGGTTGGCGAAGGTCCAGAGCGTGAACCTGCTGAACAATTATGTGCTAAACTAGGTATAAGTGATAAGGTGGTTTTCTTCGGAAACAGTAATGAAATTGATAAAATACTTTGTTTTAGTGATTTGTTTTTATTGCCTTCTATAACTGAGAGTTTTGGATTAGCAGCTTTAGAAGCCATGGCTTCAGGAGTTCCTGTAATTTCAAGCAATACAGGAGGAATACCAGAAGTTAACTCGCATGGTGTTTCAGGATATTTAAGTAATGTGAATGATATTGAAGATATGTCGAAAAATGCAATTCATATTTTAAGTGATGAAACACGTCTGACTGAGTTTAAAAACAATGCTAAAAAGGAGTCTTATAAGTTTGATATTCATGCTATTGTTCCTCAGTATGAAAGCATTTATCAAGACACATTGCGCAAATGTTTGGTGTTATAAGAGATTAAAAGCAACTAAATTCTAGTATCGATAAAATTAGCACTACCTTTGCTTTCAATAAAAATGACACTAATAATTAGAAGGTCATTTACCAATTAATTTATATGTCATTTCAATCTTTAGGCTTGTCTGATGCCTTGTTAAAAGCGATTAGCAAAAAAGGATACGAAACTCCTAGTCCAATTCAACAAAAAGCAATTCCTCCAGTATTAGAAGGACGAGATGTTTTAGCTTCTGCGCAAACAGGTACAGGAAAAACAGCAGGCTTTACATTGCCTTTATTACACTTGTTGTCTGAAAATCAAAGTCCTAAATTCAGAGTTATTCGTGCTTTAATACTAACACCAACACGCGAACTTGCAGCTCAAGTTCACGAAAGTGTAAAAGATTATAGTAAGTTTTTAGATGTAAAAAGTACGGTTATTTTTGGAGGTGTTAACCAAAATCCGCAAGTCAATAGATTGCGTCAAGGTGTTGATGTTTTAATTGCCACTCCAGGACGATTATTAGATTTGCAGAATCAAAAATTGTTATCCTTAAAACATGTTGAAGTATTTGTGCTCGATGAAGCCGATCGTATGCTAGACATGGGATTTTTAAGAGATATTGAACGTGTTATGAAATTAATTCCAGCAAAGCGTCAAAATTTGATGTTTTCGGCTACGTTTTCAAAAGACATTAGAAAGTTAGCAAATGGTATTTTAAACAATCCAGTTCAAGTTGAAGCAACACCAGAAAACTCCACAGTTGATGCAATTTCTCAAAAGGTGTATCGTGTAGCAAAAAACAAAAAGACAGGTTTAATTATTAAGTTAATTTCTGAAGGTCATTGGGAACAAGTACTTGTATTTACTAGAACAAAACATGGAGCGAATAAACTTACTAAAAAAATGATTTCTGCAGGCATAAGTGCAGCAGCCATTCATGGTAATAAAAGTCAAGGCGCAAGAACTAAAGCATTAGCTGGCTTTAAAAACGGAAGCATTCGTGTATTGGTAGCAACAGATATTGCAGCAAGAGGTTTAGATATTCCGTTATTACCTCATGTTGTTAATTTTGAGTTGCCTAATATTTCTGAAGATTACGTTCATAGAATTGGAAGAACTGGTAGAGCAGGAGCCAATGGTCAAGCTGTATCTTTGGTGAGTGCAGATGAAACCTCTTATTTAAAAAATATTGAAAAATTAATTGGTTTAAATATTGAAGTTGAAATAGTTGAAGGGTTTGAACCAGATCCTAATGCTTCAACCGAGCCAATTAAACCTGGTCAGAATAGACAACGACGTCATTCTAAAAAAACGAATTCATCTGGAAGACGTAAAAATAATAAGAACAAGAGAAATTACTCTAAACAACGAAACGATAAAAGACATTAGATGACTTCAAGTTTAAAACAAAAAATAGTAACTGTTTGCAATCAAAAAATTGCTCAAAAAGGAGAAAATGTAGGTGTTTCATTTTATGCCTTTTTTAAAAATAAAAATGACAATCCTGAATTGCTAATGGAAGCTGCGACGTGGTGGATTAAAACTCACGAGTTAGATCATTTTGAGAAAGCTGTAAAAATAAAGCAACTTGTAGAACAGTTATAATGAAAACGCAGCCAAACAATCCTTTACATGGCATTAAACTTGAGCAAATTGTAACAGAATTGCAAGCGCATTATGGATGGGAATATTTGGGCTATCAGATTAATATTCGTTGTTTTACTCATGATCCATCAATAAAATCAAGTTTAAAATTTTTACGTCGAACACCTTGGGCTAGAACTAAGGTTGAAGATTTATATTTGAATTATTTGAAGAATAATACAGATTTATAACCCTTGTTCTGCAATAAATTTAGCCACATTTTTTCCTTTTTTTCGATCTAAATAGCGTCTTAAAACACCACCTTTTACATTATTCACATCAAATTCAACAATAAAAGCGTGTTCATCAATATCGGCTACAATACGATACATTTTTTTTATGTCAATACGATTGATTATAGTGTGAATAATGTCAAAATTTTGCTTTTCACCTGTGCTTCCAAAACCTTTTTTACCTTGGTATAAAGTCATTCCTGCACCAAGTTCTTTAATGATAGCAGTTTCTATTTTTGCAAATTCTTTAGAGACAATTGTTATACCAATGAAGTCTTCAAACCCTTCAATAATCAAGTCGGTTACTTTTGCAGTAACGATATAAGTTAAAATAGAATACATAGCGACTTCAACAGAGATAATGAATGCCGTAATAGAGAATAGAATAATATTGAAAATAAGAATTACTTTGCCAATGCTAATTCCAAATCTATCATTAATAAATACACCTAAAATTTCTGAGCCATCTAATACAGAACCATTTCTAATGGCAATTCCAATCCCAGAACCTAGAAATAAACCACCAAAAATTGAGATGAGAAACTTGTCGTTTGTAATGGTTTCAAAATTTTCAAAATGAATAAATAATGCTAGACCTAAGATGCTAATAATAGATTTAATAACGATACGTTTTGAAACGGTATAGTATCCTAGAATTAAAAACGGAATACTAAAAACGATGAGCAAATATGATAAATTAATATCTACTTGTGTTTTAATTAAAAGTGCTACACCTGTAACACCTCCATCTAAAAAACCGTTTGGTAATAAAAAAGCTTTAAGTCCGATACTTGCTAAAATGATTCCTAAAAATATTTGAAAATATTCTGAGATTGATTTGTATATTTTGGAACGTTTTGAAAGCATAGGCTTTAGTTTTTATTTCAATACATGAATTAACTATTTAATTGTCTTAAGCCTTCATAAATTACAACACTTACTGCATTAGCTAAATTAAGGCTTCTTATATGTTCACTGTATAATGGTATTTTATATAACTGATTTATATAGGTTTCAATCATGGGTTTTGGTAAGCCAACAGATTCCTTTCCGAAGATAAGAAACAAATCATCTTTAAATGAAATTTCCCAGTGTGATTTTTGTCCGTGACTAGAAAAGAATACAAATTCTTTGTCATGATGTATTTTAAAAAAGTCTTCAATAGAATCGTAAATAGTAACATCTAAATGTTGCCAATAATCTAATCCTGCACGTTTGAGTCTACTATCAGAAAGTTCAAAACCAAAGGGTTTTACCAAATGAAGTTTTGATCCTGAAGCCAAAGCTAAACGACCAATATTACCAGTGTTGTTGGGAATTTCTGGTTCAAATAAAACGATATTAAGCGGCATTTTTTGTAGTGAGTTTTAGTATGATAATTCTAATAAGTAATACCCAAGGAAAACCATGAAGTAAAACATCAAACCAATCTTGAAGTTGCATACCAATAGCTCCACCAGCAATCCATTTAATTTTTCCTAAAAGATGAGGCTCTGGAAAAAAAGGAGCTAAACCAAGTGTTAAGCAGAGTATGATAATTACTCTAAAATCATTTAGAAGTTTCATTTATTCAAAATTCTATTCACAAAGCTATCAATTTTATTTATTCCAAAATCATTCAAATGTTTAATAAAAGCACTTCCAATAATGGCTCCTTTTGCGTATTGAGTTGCTTGAGTAAATGTGTCGTGATTTGAAATTCCGAAACCAATGATTTGCGGATTTTTTAGTTGCATCTCTGAAATGCGTTTGAAGTAATCTATTTGTTCATTTCCAAATCCAGAACTGCTTCCTGTTACACTTGCCGAGCTTACCATATAAATAAATCCGTTGGAGATAGAATCGATAAAATTGATACGCTTATTTGAGGTTTGAGGAGTGATTAAAAACACATTTATTAAACCGTGTTTTTCAAATATAGCTTTGTATTGTGTGTTATAAACATCAACTGGTAAATCAGGAATTATGAGTCCGTCAATACCAATGTCTTGACACTTTTTGCAAAACGCTTCAACACCATATTGTAAAATTGGGTTAAAATAACCCATGATAATTAAAGGAATAGAAACTGTTTTACGAATGTCTTTTAGTTGTTGAAAGAGCAGCTCAGTTGTCATTCCGTTTTTAAGAGCTTGAGTGGAACTTTGTTGAATGGTTGGTCCATCAGCTAAAGGATCACTAAAAGGTAATCCGATTTCTATCATATCGACACCATTGTTTTCAAGATCATGAATGATAGAAACGGTATCATTGATATTTGGATAACCTGCTGAAAAGTATATTGATAGTAGTTTTTTGTCTTCTTTAAGCTTTTGGTGTATTCTGTTCATTGTTTCAGGTTCTTATGAGTTGCACTTTGCATTAAGGATTGAAAGGTTTGTTTGAGCTCATCTTTGATAGCGAGCCTTGAAAGCCTGACCCTTGTGGTAATGCCATAATTTTATAATTTAAAATAGTCAATATAATTTTGTAAATCTTTATCGCCTCGACCAGAAAGATTAATGACTACAACATCATTTTCTTTAAATGTTTTTTTACCAAATATGGCTAATGCATGTGAGCTTTCGATAGCAGGAATAATGCCTTCTAACTGACTAAGTTCTAAGCCAGCTGTCATGGCTTCATCATCTGTTACAGATAAGAATTCTGCTCTACCAGATTTGTACAAATGCGCATGCATTGGTCCAACTCCTGGATAATCTAAACCTGCAGAGATAGAGTAAGGCTCAGTAATTTGTCCGTCGTTAGTTTGCATTAATAGGGTTTTACTACCATGAATAATGCCTTCTCGTCCTAAGATAGAAGTTGCAGCACTTTTACCAGAATGAATGCCTTTTCCAGCAGCTTCAACAGCAATGAGTTTTACAGATGTATCTTCTAAATAATGATAAAAAGCTCCAGCAGCATTGCTTCCTCCACCAACACAAGCGATGATATAATCTGGTTTGTTCGTGCCTTCTTTTTCTTTAAGTTGCCATTTGATTTCTTCAGAAATAATTGCTTGAAAACGCGCTACCATATCTGGATAAGGATGTGGTCCGACGACACTACCAATAATGTAATGTGTGTCTATTGGGTTGTTAATCCAATCGCGAATGGCTTCGTTGGTGGCATCTTTTAGTGTTCGACTTCCTGATAAAGCAGGACGAACTTTGGCACCTAACATTTTCATTCGAGCTACATTAGGTGCTTGACGAGCAATATCAATTTCTCCCATATATACAATGCATTGTATGCCCATTAAGGCACAAACAGTTGCTGTAGCAACACCATGTTGACCAGCTCCTGTTTCGGCAATAATTCTGGTTTTTCCTAAGCGTTTAGCCATGAGAATTTGACCAATGGTATTATTAATTTTATGAGCTCCAGTATGATTTAGATCTTCCCGTTTTAAGTAAATTTTAGTGTTGTATTTTTCTGAAAGACGTTTAGCAAAGTAGAGTGGTGAAGGACGACCAACATAATCTTTTAAGAGTTGATCGAACTCTTGTTTAAATGAAGGTTCGGCTAAAACTTTCAAATAGTTTTGTCGTAATTCTTCTACATTAGGATAGAGCATTTCTGGAATGTAAGCACCTCCAAATTCGCCATAATAGCCTTTGTTGTTAATGTTATACATCATAGTTATTGTTTGCTATAAGTTGATCTTTAAATGCTTTTAATTTTTCTGTATTTTTTAAGCCTAAGTTAGTTTCGAATTTGCTGTTTAAATCTAGAGCGTGACAAAACATGGCTTCTGGTCGTTTTAGAAATGATTGTAAACTATCCATTTCATTAAGTCCAATGCCTCCACTTAAAAAGAATGGTTTTATTGAGGAATATTTTTTTAGGATGCTCCAATCAAACGCATAACCATTTCCGCCAGGTTGTTTCCCTTTTGTGTCAAATAAATAGTAATCACAAACGTTTTCGTAAGGTTCTACAGTGTTAAAGTTAAAAGTGTCTTTAACAGAAAAAACTTTTATTACTATACAATTTAAAGCTTTTAGTTGTTGGCATAGCTCTGGTGATTCGTTACCATGTAGTTGTACGCCTTGTAGGTTGTGTTTTTGAACAATACCTTTTATGTAATCTAAAGTTGAATCGACAAACACACCAATCTTTTTTATGTTATTTGGTAATTCAGGAATAGTACTATTAAAATAACGTGGAGAATTTTTATAGAAAACGAAACCCATGAAGTCAGGATTCAGTTTAGCAACATTTAATATGTTGTCTTTGTATTTCATTCCGCAAACCTTTAGTTTCATAAGTTTAAGTCTTTAATAAATTGTGCAGCACTTAATCCAGCATTATCAGTTTTCATAAAGTTTTCACCAATTAAAAAGCCTTTATAACCATATGGTTGAAGGGTTTTAATAGCTTCAATTGAGCTGATTCCACTTTCAGAAACTTTTACAAAATCAGTAGGAATAAAATCACTTAGTTGTTTACTAATTTCTAAACTAACCTCAAATGTTTTAAGGTTTCTATTATTTACACCTATCATGTCAATGCTTGGCATGATAGACTTATGAAGTTCCTCTTCATTATGAACTTCAAGTAGTACATCTAATTGTAATTGTTTTGCCAGTTTAGAAAAAGTAGTGATCTCTTCTCGTGACAGAATAGCTGCAATTAATAATATAACATCTGCACCATGGGCTTTAGCTTCAATAATTTGATATTCGTCTATAATAAACTCTTTTCTTAATAAAGGTAAGTTACAGCTAGAACGAGCAGTTAGTAAATCGTCAAGACTTCCTCCAAAATATTTACTGTCAGTTAGAACAGACATGCCAGAAGCACCAGATTTTTCATAGCCTTTAGCAACATCAAACACATTTAAGTTATTGTTAATGACTTGTTTTGAAGGTGAACGACGTTTGTGTTCTGCTATAATTCCTGTATTGCTATTTCGTAATGCATTGGATAAGGAAACAGTGTTGCGTTTAAACAAAACAGACTGTTCTAATTGTTGAATAGGAATGAGTTGTTTTCGAAGATTGACTTCGATGCGTTTGTCGTTTGTGATGTTATCTAATATGTTCATGTTATAATGTTGTCATTGTGAAACTATTAATAACAGTCGAAACAATCTTTGTTTGAGATTCTCACGTCGTTTTGATTTAAAATTCAAAACTCCTCAGAATGACATTTATTTGCTTGATTCAATTAATTTGTTCAAACATTTTTTTGCTTTTCCTGATTGTAAACTCTCTTTAGCCAATTCAAAACCATCTTGATGTGATATCTGGTTTGCTGTTGCTATTGCTAAACCAGCATTAGCATATACCACATTGTTTTGAGCTTCAGTTCCTTTTCCGTTTATAATAGTTTTAAAAATAGTTGCTGCACCTTTTACTGATTTGCCTCCAAATATGGAATGAGCTTCAATTTGATTGACACCTAAATCAGTTGGAGCTAAGACTGTTTCAGTATTGTTAGAAATGATTTTTGTTTTTCCAGTTAAAGAAATTTCATCATAGCCATCAAGCGCATGAATGATACTGTAATTTTTATCGGTGTTTTGGTATAAATAGCTGTAAATACGTTGTAATTCTAAATTGAAAACACCAACTATTTGGTTTTTAGGAAACGACGGATTTACCATTGGACCAAGTATATTAAAAAAGGTTTTTACACCCAATTCTCTTCTAATTGGTGCTACATTTTTCATAGCAGGATGAAATAGAGGAGCATGCATCACACAAATGCCAGCTTTATCAATGCAGTGCTTTAATGTATCTACGTTATTTGTGAATTTAATTCCTAAAGCTTCCATGACGTTTGAAGATCCTGAAGAAGATGATACGCCATAATTACCATGCTTTGCTACTTTAACTCCAGCTCCAGCAGTAACAAATGAGGACAAAGTAGAAATATTAAAGGTGTTTTTTCCGTCACCACCAGTTCCGCATAAATCAATTGTATTAAAGTTGGATAAGTCTACTGGAATACACAATTCTAACAAAGCATCACGAAATCCTTTTAATTCTTCTAAAGTAATACTACGCATCATGTAAATGGTAAGAAATGATGCAATCTGACTTTTATTGTATTTACCATCTGAAATATCTACTAAAACACGTTTGGCTTCTTCACTTGAGATGCTTTCATGATTGATTAATCTGTTTAATACTTGTTTCATATTCATTTCCCGTGAAAGTGGGAATCTTATTAATTATATTTTTCTTTATTCTATTCATTTTGCCTTGATGCAAAACGAATCAAAAAATCAAGTCCAAGCCAAGGGGGTTTTCAGTTTACAAAACTGAAAACCGATTTAAAAACTCCGCGTCGAACTGCATTATCCTGTTCTCGGAGCTTTTCTTCATCTATTCTTCGCCTTGGCGTTCAATTCTGCGAATTGATTTGGGACATGAGCTTTTACTGATTTTCGTTTTTAAACTCATTTTTATACATTTTTGCTAACAGCTAACTATTAATCCAGTTTTCTAAAATTTGTTTTCCGTTTGGAGTTAGTACAGATTCAGGATGATATTGAACTCCTCGAACATCATAAACTTTATGTCTTAACGACATTATTTGTCCGTTGCCATCAAAAGAAGTAGCTTCTAAGCTTTCGGGTAAATTGTTGTTTACAACCCAAGAGTGGTAGCGACCTACTTCAATAGTTTTATTTATATTTTTAAATAATAGTTCGTCGTCAACGATGATATTTACTTGAGTAGCTATACCATGATAAACTTCATCTAGATTGATTAAGGTGCCACCAAAAACTTCTCCAATAGCTTGTTGTCCAAGGCAAACACCTAATATGCTTTTTGTTGGTGCATAGGTCTTGATGATCTCTTTGAGCAATCCAGCTTCATCAGGAATACCAGGACCTGGAGATAGTACTATTTTTTTATAAGCGTCTACTTCTTTAAGACTAAGTTTGTCATTTCGTTTTACGGTTACTTCACAGTTTAGGTCTTCTAAATAATGCACTAAATTGTATGTAAAACTATCGTAGTTATCTATTACTAATACTTTCATATTTCTTCTGCCATTTTAATAGCTGTTGTTAATGCGCCAAGTTTATTATATACTTCTTGTAACTCATGATTTGGATTTGATTTTGAAACTAATCCAGCTCCTGCTTGCCAATGTAATTTGTGGTTTTGACTAAGAAAAGTCCTTATCATAATGGCATGATTATAATTACCATTAAAATCCATAAACCCAATGGCACCACCATAAAAAGCGCGACTAGTTTTTTCGTATTGTTCAATAAGCTGCATCGCTCTGTGTTTAGGAGCACCACTTAAAGTTCCAGCAGGAAATGTGTCTGCTACGACTTGCATGGTTGATGTTTTGTCGTGAATTTTTCCAGTAACTTTACTTACCAAATGAATGACATGAGAAAAGTACTGCGCTTCTTTATAAGTTTCTACTTTTACTTGACTTCCGTGTCTACTAAGGTCATTTCTGGCTAAATCAACCAGCATCACATGTTCGGCATTTTCTTTATCGTCTTCAGCTAGTTTTTTTGCTAGTTTTTGATCTTCTTCATCATTACCAGTTCGTTTAAATGTTCCTGCAATAGGATGGATTTCGGCTTGCGAGTTATTAACGACCAATTGCGCTTCAGGCGAACTTCCAAAGATTTTAAAATTACCATAATCAAAGTAGAATAGGTAAGGCGAAGGGTTGATACTTCGTAAAGCGCGATACACATTAAATTCGTCGCCTTTGAAGGCTTGAGAGAATTTTTTAGATAATACTAGTTGAAATACATCGCCTCGAGCGCAGTGCTTCTTGGCTAAATCAACATGAGATTTGTAGTCTTCATCAGTTAGGTTAGAGCTAATCTCTGAATCTGTTCTGAAATTATAAGAAGCAAAGTTTTTTGAGTTGATGAGTTGTAAAATTTCATCAATATTATTTTCGGTTTCAAAACAATGAGCAAAAATATAAGCTTCGTTTTTAAAGTGATTTATGGCAATTATGTTTTGATATACAGCATAAAAAATATCTGGAATTTCTATAGAGTCTGGTTTTTTTATTAACTCAATATCTTCAAAGTATTTTACAGCATCATAAGCTGTGTAACCAAAAATGCCATTATTTATGAACTTGAAATCTTTATCAGAATTAACTTTAAAGCGTTTGGTAAACTTGTGAATTTCTTCAGTAACAGACACTTTTTTGGTGTAGTTTTTTTTGAAGCTTCCGTCTGGGTAATGTTGCTCAATAGTATTTTTGTCAACCTTAATTGATGCTATCGGATTAAAACATACATACGAAAAACTATTATCGTTGGCATGATAATCACTACTTTCTAACAAGATACTATTTGGGAATTTATCTCGAATTTTTAAGTAAATACTTACTGGAGTAATGGTATCTGCCAGAATTTTTTTGTAATGTGTATATAAACTAAATGTTTTCATTGATTTGCTTAAAATTAAAAAAGGCTTGTCGTGAATGACAAGCCTTTTTTTGATATTCTTATTTAAATATACGATAGTGCTACTTCACGAAGTTTGAGTTTCGAGAGTCCACCACCAAGTATGATTTAAAATTGTTTTCATGTTTGAAATAAAGTTCAAATATAGAAATGAATTATTATAATTCAAATTTATTCAATTAAAATAAAAAAGATTCCCAAATTAATGGGAATCTCAATCTCTAAATGTGCTATTAATCAACCTTTAATTTAAAACTTTAAAGTTACATTTAGATCAAAATCGTCATAAATTGCTTTGTCTTTTAAATCATCAAAGAAGCTAGAAGAACCGTATTTAATATCATATTTAGTTCTGTCAACTTTAAAACTTGCTGTTGCAGTATTGTCTTTAACCATCATTTGAAATGTAGCAGGTTTAGTAATGCCTTTAATGGTTAGGTCTCCAAAAACTCTATATTTCCCATTTTCACCTGTAACATTATTAATTATATAAGTAGCTTTTTTGTGTTTGCTAACACCAAAAAAATCACCAGATTTTAAGTGTCCTTCTAATTTTTCTTTTCCATTACCAGCTTTTAAATCTGTTACATTAATAGAGGTCATGTCTATGGTAAAACTTCCGCCAGATAGGTTGTTGCCATTAAATATTAAAGTGCCTTCAGATAAATTAATAGTGCCTTCATGAGAGCCAGTTACCTTATGGCCTTTCCAAGTAATCGTGCTTTCTTTTACGTTAACTTTTTTTTCGGATACAGTTGTGAAAGAAGCAATAGTTATTGCTAAAATCATGATAAGTCCTGTTTTTAAGATGTTGTTTTTCATTGTTTGTTTTGTTTGAGTTTTAATAGTAGTGTGTTTAATTGTTCTAATTCTATTTTTGATAGGTTTGAAGTTATATCTTGTTCAGTTTGATCAACTATACCATCTAATTGTTTTAAAATGTTTAAACCATTAGATGTGATATAAATTTCTATTTTACGTCTGTTTTCTTTGCATTGATTTCGTTTTACATACCTTTTCAAAATTAATTTATCTACAAGGCGTGTTGTATTGCTCATTTTATTAACCATACGTTCTTGCACATCTTGAAGATTAATAGGTGCTCCTTTTTGACCTCTTAAAATACGTAATACATTAAATTGCTCTAAAGAAAGATCATGTGGTTTTAAAACCTCTAGCAAATCTTTTTTTATCCATGTGCTAGACAAGATAATGTTGATTACTGTTTGTTTCTGTAAAGGTAATTGCACTTTTGTTTGTAAACGTGTACTTAATTCTTGCATATACAATTATTGTATATACAAATGTATGACAATTATTGAGTCGTTTGTCTAATTTTATGTTAAAATTTTAAAAGGCAAAAAAAGGATTAATAACTTTAGGTCATGAAGTACACATGTATCGTTGTTTTATTGCTACTGATAGGTTGTAAGAATACATCAGATCAAGAGCAAATAACTAAGCTAAGTGAAACTACAAATACTGAAGTTTCGTTAGAGGTTTATGATTTTGAAGGATTACAGAAGTTTTTAACAACTACAGACGATAAAACCTATGTTGTGAATTTTTGGGCAACTTGGTGTGCACCTTGTGTTAAGGAATTACCTTATTTTGAAAAGTTAAACAAAGACTATTCAGATGATGTTGAAGTGATTTTAGTAAGTTTAGATTTTCCGAATAAGTATGAAACTAAGCTTAAACCATATATAAAGAAAAATAATTTGCAGTCAAAAGTTGTGGCTTTAAATGATGTAGATTCAAATACCTGGATTCCGAAAGTAGACAAAAGTTGGACAGGTGCAATTCCTGCTACTGTAATTTTTAATAAAAATAAACGTATATTTTACGAGAAGTCATTTAATTTTGACGAATTAGAAACCGAAGTCAAACAATTCCTTAAATAACAATACTTATGAAACACACATTTAAAACATTTTTTGCACTTTTAACCTTAGTAATTCTTTCTTCTTTTAGTTATTTAGGAGAAGGTCATGGATATCATATTGGAGATATAGCTACAGACTTTAGCCTTGAAAATATTGATGGGAAGATGGTATCTTTATCAGATTATGATTCTGCTAAAGGGTTTATTGTCGTATTTACATGTAATACTTGTCCTTATGCTGTAGCGTATGAAGATCGTGTAGAAGCGCTAAATAAAAAATATGCAAAACAAGGTTATCCTGTTATTGCTATTATGCCTAATAATACAAAGGTTAAACCAGGAGATAAGATGGAAGCTATGCAAGCTCGTGCTAAAGCCAAAGGATTTACATTTCCGTATTTAATGGACGAAGGTCAGAAAATCTACCCACAGTATGGAGCAACCAAGACACCTCATGTTTATATTTTAGAGAAAACAAAAAAGGGCAATGTTGTTAAATATATAGGAGCTATTGATGATAACTATCAAGATGCTAAAGCTGTAAATAAAAAATATGTTGAAGATGCAGTAGATGCTTTGCTGTCTGGTAAAGAAATTGAAGAAAAACAAACCAGAGCAATAGGTTGCTCAATTAAGGTTTAGTTACAAATATTCATTGAGCATTATGATTGAATCGTCAATTCGAGTGAATTTTACGATTGAAAATGAGTGAAATTTGTATCGAAAATATGAATTTAAACTAAAAACTAGTTCTGGATACAATTTTTCGTAACTCAAAATCACTCGAACAGACGTTTTAGCGAATTTGAATTTATAATGAACCAATAGGTTAAAACATAAAATTTTAACAACCCGAAGTGTAACGCTTCGGGTTTTTTTGCGTCTTTTTCGTAAAGATATGTTAAATTAGCATGATTTTTGATACGTATTATTTTATAAATTTTTTATGGCAGATTTAACACAACACGAATGGATGTCAGAATTAGCAGCAGACAATAATGCTGTCGTTTTAGACGTTAGAACACCTGAAGAGGTTGCTGAAGGTATTATTCCTAATGCAAAACACATTGATATTTTTAAAGGTCAAGGATTTATTGATGAGATCGAAACATTAGATAAATCTAAAACCTATTTTGTGTATTGCAAAGCTGGTGGACGAAGCGGACAAGCTTGTGCTGTGATGAATCAACTCGGATTTAAAAAAACACACAACCTATTAGGAGGCTTCAGCCAATGGCAAGGCGAAGTGTCCTCTTTATAAATCAATCAAAAATGAAAAAAATCACTATCGTTTTAAGTCTTCTTTTCGCATTGTCACTTACCAACTGCGAAAATGATGCACAATCGGAAATTAAAGTCATTTCACCTGAAGAAATGCAAACCCTTTTAGAACTAGATGACGTTCAAGTTGTAGATGTTAGAACACCTGAAGAATATAAAGATGGTTTTATTCACAACTCTCAAAATATCGATTTTAACTCACCTACCTTTGAGGATGATATCACAAAATTAGATAAAACAAAACCTGTTATTTTATATTGTAAATCTGGTGGTCGAAGCGCAAAGTGTTCTAAAAAACTGAAAGAAGCTGGATTTGTGAAAATTTACGATTTAAATGGAGGCATAACCCAATGGAAATTTAAAGGACTAGAACTTCAAACTTTTGATTAAAGTAAGATTTGTACCTATTTAAAAAGCCGAACATATTGTTCGGCTTTTTTTGTTTAAGACTGATATTTGTTAATCAACACTTAATACACACCAATTATCTCTTAGTTTTTTTTAAATTAGCTCCTTTCAATACCTAATTACGACTAATGAAAAACTTAATAATTGCACTTTGTAGCTTTTTAGCAATTTCTATTACTGCTAATGCGCAAGTTTTTGAACCAGTAAAGTGGACAACCTCAGTCGAAAAAATTTCAGATACAGAATACGATTTAATTTCTAATGCTACTATTGATAATGGTTGGCATTTGTATGCTCAAAACGTACCTGAAGATGGTCCTATTCCTACAACGTTTAATTATACTGAATCTTCAGATTTTGAAATTATAGGAAAAACTCAAGAGGACGAAGGTCATACTGTAGATGATCCAATCTTTGAAATGAAAATCAAGTTTTTTGAGAACAAAGCAGAATTTAGACAGCGTATAAAAGTGCTTAATCAGGAATTGTCTTTGGTTGAAGGCGAAGTGGAATTTATGGTTTGTGATGATGAAAAGTGCTTGCCTCCAAATTATATTGCTCTTAAATTTAATTTAACTGAAGCTAAAAAAATAGATGTAACTGAAACCGAATCAAATGTGTTTCAGGCTGATACGTCAAATGATGCATCGCAAATATTAGAACCTGTAAAATGGGAAGCTGCAGTTGAAAAGGTGTCAGATAACGAATTTGTTTTAGTGTCTAAAGCAGCTATCGATAAAGGTTGGAAGTTGTATTCGCAAAAAGTACCAGAAGATGGACCAATTCCTACAGAGTTTTTATACGATTTGCCTGAAGGAGTTGAACTGATTGGAAAAACTTCAGAAGAAGAAGGAAAAGAAATACAAGACAAAGTCTTCAATATGAAGATAAAGTTCTTCAAAAATAAAGCTGAATTCAGACAACACATAAAAATATCTAATAGTGCAATTACATCTGTTAAAGGTGAAGTTGGTTTTATGGCTTGTGACGATGAGAAATGTTTAACACCAAGTTATGTCGATTTAAATTTTGATTTAACTAATGCAACGCAAGCAAAAGCAGTTTCGGTTACTGAAGATTCTGAAGGTGAATCCACACGTGGTTTATGGTCTATTTTCTTTGTAGCGTTTTTATCTGGATTTGTAGCCTTGCTAACACCTTGTGTGTTTCCTATGATTCCAATGACTGTAAGCTTTTTTATTAAACAAAGTCAATCTAAGGCAAAAGGAATTCGTAATGCGATCATTTATGGTTTATCAATCATCATTATTTATGTATTATTAGGAACTATAATTACAGCTATTTTTGGAGCAGATGCTTTAAACGCTTTAGCAACAAATGTTTGGTTTAACTTGATTTTCTTTTTGTTATTGGTTGTATTTGCAATTTCATTCTTAGGAGCTTTCGAGATTGTATTACCTAATTCTTGGGCTAATAAAGCAGACAGACAAGCAGATCGTGGTGGATTAGTTGGAATTTTCTTTATGGCTTTAGCTTTAGCTATTGTGTCATTTTCTTGTACTGGACCAATTGTAGGCACAATTTTAGTTGAAGCAGCTTCAAAAGGAGGTGTTGCTCCAGTTATTGGAATGCTAGGATTTTCTTCTGCTATTGCTTTACCATTTGCCCTATTTGCAGCCTTTCCTGGTTGGTTAAATTCTTTGCCTAAATCTGGAGGATGGCTCAACACAGTAAAAGTCGTTCTCGGATTTTTAGAATTGGCACTGGCATTTAAATTTTTATCGCAAGCCGATTTGGTATTACAATTACACTTCTTAGAACGTGAAGTATTTATTGCTATTTGGATTGCCATTTTTGGAGCTTTAGCTTTGTATCTCTTCGGAAAAATACAATTGCCACATGATTCGCCTTTAAGTCATATTTCTGTTGGACGATTATTATTAGGCTTATTGACCTTATCGTTTACAGTTTATATGATTCCTGGACTTTGGGGAGCACCTCTTAATCTTATTAGTGCATTTCCACCACCAATGGATTACAGTGAATCACCTTATGGTGTTGGAAACTCTAAAGGTGGAGGAGGAATGAGTTCGGCAGATCATTCCGACTTACCAGATGGTGGACACCTGTTGGCACCTCACGATATATTAGCATTTAATGATTACGATAAAGGTTTGGCTTATGCTAAGGAAGTTGGAAAGCCAGTGATGATTGATTTTACAGGTTGGGCTTGCGTAAATTGTAGAAAGATGGAACAAAATGTTTGGGTAAAAGACAAGGTTTTGAATACACTTAAAAACGATATTGTTCTTATTTCTCTTTATGTTGATGATAAGCGTAAACTGTCTGAAGATGAAGTCAGTGATTCTAAATTGAAACCAGGAAAGAAATTACGATATATTGGTCAAAAATGGAGCGAATTGCAAACCATTAAATACAAAACCAATACACAACCGTTTTACGTGCTTATGGATCATAATGAAGAAAATTTAATCCAACCTGTAGGTTATACACCAGATGTTGATGAGTATTACAGTTGGCTAAAAGAAGGTATCGGAAATTTTCAAGAATAGTAGAAGATAAAAGATTTAAGCAGAAAACATCGAATAAGGTTTTTCGTACGTATATAAACCATATCTAATGTTTAAATATGCGTATCAAATTCAAAACATCTTGGTTTAAATGGATTCTTAAAGCCAGTCTAACGGGTTTTCTTTTAATTTTTGGATTTTGGTGTTCAGTATATTTCGGACTTTGGGGAAAACTACCTTCAAAAGAAGATATTTCTAATATCAAACAAGCTGAAGCTAGTGTACTATTAGATACTAATCAAGAACTTTTAGGAAAGTACTTCATTTTTGATCGACAAATAGTCGAATACGAAGCACTTCCAAAGCATTTAGTCAACGCCTTAGTTGCAACTGAAGATGCAAGGTTTTATGAGCATAATGGTGTTGATTATACCAGCTTGTTTCGTGTGTTTTTTAAATCCATTTTACTTCAAGATAATTCTTCAGGAGGCGGAAGTACATTAAGCCAGCAATTAGCCAAAAACATTTATGGAAGAGATAATCATGGATGGTTTAGCATGCCAGTTAATAAGCTAAAAGAAATGATTGTTGCTAAACGGCTTGAAGCGATGTACTCTAAACAAGATATCATTGCCTTGTATTTAAATACAGTGCCTTTTAGTGAAAATGTCTTCGGAATTGAAAGTGCTTCACAACGATTTTTTAACACTTCAGTTAAAGCTCTCAATCTGTCACAATCTGCAACATTAATTGGAACACTTAAAGCACCACACAGTTACAATCCGAGATTATTTCCAGAGCGTAGCCAGTTAAGACGTGATGTGGTACTTCAACAAATGGAAAAATACAACTACATCACTAATGCTGTAAGAATAGAAATAAGTGACGAGCCTTTAGTTGTAGACTATATAAGATTCAATCATTCAAAAGGCTCAGCAGCTTATTTTAGAGAAAAAATAAGGCAAGATGTAAAAGTGCTTTTAGATAGTTTATCAAAAGCTAATAACGAAACTTATAATTTGTATAAAGACGGATTGAAAATTCATACAACGCTCGATGCAGATATGCAACGTTATGCAGAACATGCCATGCAAAAGCATATGAAAGCATTGCAACATCAATTTGAAAAATCGTACGGCAAACAAGCACCTTGGTTGTCTAATACAACATTAATTGATAAAAAAATTAAAGCTTTACCAATTTATAAACGCTTAAAGAAACAGAAATTAAGTGATGACGCTATATTAGATTCCTTGAATGTTAAGACCAAGATGAGTTTATTTTCATGGAAAGAAGACCAAGTGATTGAAGCTTCAATCGTAGATAGTTTAAAGCACATGATGAAATTTCTAAATTCAGGTTTTGTAGCAGTAAACCCTAAAAATGGAGCTGTAAAAGCTTATGTTGGAGGTATCAATTACGAATGGTTTAAATACGATCATGTTTCAGATGCTAAACGACAAGTCGGTTCTACATTCAAACCGATAGTATATACTACTGCTTTAGAAAATGGAATGGATGCTTGTACCTACTATCCTATAAAAGAAATTACTTATACCAACCAAAAAGATTGGACTCCTACTAATAGTGGAAAAAAAGAAGTTGATAGACATCTTAATTATTCATTTGAAAAAGCCTTAAGCGAATCTGTAAATACCATAGCTGTAAAAGTCCTCGAAGATGTCGGAATTGACGCTGTAATTGAACAAGCTGAACGTATGGGAATACAATCCGATTTACCAAAAGTACCTTCGTTAGCTTTAGGAACTGCAGAATTATCGATGTTAGAATTAATTGAAGCCTATACACCTTTTGTTAATGAAGGTCATGTGTCAAAGCCATTTTATATTACTAAAATTGAAGATAAATCTGGTAACATCATTTACGAAAAATCGAGCCGTTATATTGGTACTGAAGCGTTTTCAGAAGCCACTAGGCAAACCATGATTGAAATGATGAAATCTACCATTAACACAGGAACAGCAAGACGTATAAGAAATACTTATGGTTTGCAAAATGATTTGGCAGGAAAAACTGGGACGACGCAAAACAATAAAGATGGTTGGTTTGTGGGCTTAAGTCCAAATTTAGTGATGTTATCTTGGGTTGGAAATGATGACCATCGCATCGGATTTAGTAATACATCTATTGGTCAAGGTGCAAATTCGGCATTGCCAATTGTTGCTTTGTTCTTGAAACAATTGAATACAAATTCAAAATATAATGCAATTACTAAGGCTACATTTGAAACACCTTCAGAAACTATAATCGCATCGCTTGATTGCGAGCCAGAAAAACGTGACGGATTTTTAAAACGTCTATTCACCAAAGACAAAAAAGAACGCAAGTTTGATACAGATTCAAAAGAGAAGGAGAAAAAAGGATTTTTTTCATTCTTAAAGAAAAAGAAGGATAAGGAGTAAAAACGATAATAAGTTTAAAAAGTATTTAAACTGTTAATTATTATCGTCTTCTTCCTGAATAGGTCATAGCTTCACCTTTACCAAATCCATAACTTATTCCAAAAGTAATAAAGCGTCCACGTTGTCTAAAGTTATAGGTTTCAAAAGTGGGTTGATTTACATAGTTTTCTTGTATTCGAGAAGCAAACACATCTCTAACTCCAAGATTAGCAACAATTTTTCCTTTGAATATCTTTTTTCGTAGCCCTAAATCTAAAAAGGCATAACCACTTTGTTCTCCTTGAACTGTTTTAAAACCTGAGCGATAGTTTCCAGTCATTTCTAAATCGATATCTGCTGGCAATCCTATTTTTGAGCCTAATCGAGTTGACCATTGATTTCCTGTGAAATCAAAAACCTGATCTTCAAAAGTCCCTTTTCTATCAAAATAATTGAAATTGAAATCGCCTGTTAGTGTCAACCATTTTGAAGGACTATATTTTCCATTGGTTTCAAAACCAATTGTAGCATTTGTACCAATATTTCTTGGTGTAGACAACGTGACATTATCTTGAAAAGTAGACACACGTTCAACAACATCTGTTGTATATCTATGATAAATACTTGAGCTCAATGACGCTTTTCCAATTTTGTAAATACTGGTCAGTTCATAAGAGTGCGTAAATTCAGGCTGTAAATCTGGATTTCCGGTATTGATATTAAAATTATTTCTGATATTAAAAAACGGATTTAAATCCCATAATCGAGGTCTTAAAATACGTTTAGAATAACCAGCTTGTAGCGAAAAGTTGTCTCCAATTTTATAGGAAGAGTGAAACGTAGGAAATAGATTAGTAAAGTTTTTTGAACTAGATTCATTGGTGTTGGTTAACAATGTGCTAAGGTCTGTGTTTTCAATTCGTAAACCTGCTTTTATTCCCCAAGTATCATTTTCATAAGCACCTGTTGCATATATGCCTAATACGTTTTGATTCCATTCAAAATTGTTGGTGAGGTTTTCGTTAGTGACATAGTTGTTACCAACCAAATCCTGAACTTCAAAATCGTTTCCAACATCATTAATAACATATTGAAAACCAGTTTCTAAAGTATAATTTTCATTTAAAGGGTTAACATAATCTGCTTTAAAGGTATAATCTGATTGTTGAAACTCGGTAGCAGTTCGTTGATTACTATTAACATTGTCACCTTCTAATGTGGTATCTGAAAATTCGGAAGATTGATCTTTTCCAAAAAAACGTCCTAAAGCACTAAGTTGAAAAGTGTGATCTTCATTATTTTGAAATGTTTTTTTCCAGTTAAATTCGTATTGCCATTTCGGATTGGTAGCTTCGGTAGTTTCATTTCTTACCCAACGAGAGATTAAATTATTTCCATCAAAATGATTAAAATTGGTTTCTGAAGGTTGATCTTCTATTTCATAAGCAAAGTTTCCAGAAAGGGTAAATACATTATATTTGTTTAAATGGTAATCTGTACCTAGTGTAATATTGAAGAAAGTTTCATTTCTAAATTCCTCTCCGTTACTGTAAACAGTTTCATTGTTTACAAGATTACGGTTTGTAGCTTCAGTATCTCTTGGTAATGATCGATAGCCAACACCAAACTGTGTAAACAAATTGAATTTTTCAGTTCTACGATTTAAGCTACCACCAATACTGTGGTTGTCTGGTATTCCAGTATTAGCAGAAATAGAACCATTCCATCCCTTTTTGTCTTCTTTCTTTAGAATAATATTTAAAATACCAGAAGTTCCAGAAGCTTCATATTTAGCTGAAGGATTAGTGATTACTTCAACGCTTTCAATCATATCAGCTGTAATGGTTCCAAGAGCATTGCTTGATTGGTCTGCCAATACTGAAGGTTTGCCATTAATTAATATTTGCACACCACCACTTCCACGTAAAGTAACTTCACCTTCAATATTTACGTTTACCGAAGGAACATTGTTTAAAACTTCAAGTGCACTAACACCAGTACTGCTAATGTCTTTTCCGACATTGAAAACACGTTTATCAAGTTTAAAAACAGTTTTAGATACTTCTCCAGTAACAATAACTTCATCTAGAGCTTGACTATCTGAAGCGAGTTGAATAGTACCTAAGTCAATAACTCCATTTGTAATTGTAAATGTTGTAATCGTTTTTGTTTTGTAGCCCATAAAACTAATTTCGAAGTAAACGTTAGTGTTAGTTATAGGGATATTAAATTTACCAAGATCATCAGTTGTACTACCCGAAATAATAACCTTAGTTTCTGAATTGTAAATTGCAACAGTTGCATATGGAACAGGTTGCTTAGTGTCTTCTTCAATCAAAGATCCAATGACCTTGACGCTTTGCTCTTGAGCAAAAGTTAAATGACTTAAGAAGATGATAAAAAAAGTATTAAAAATAAGCTTATAATATAATGTCATGGTACAGAATTTAATAGTTAACCTTTCTTTTTAGAAGTGCATCTATTGAATATTTTCCTGGACCTGTTATAAGTATTGAAAGAAATCCAATTCCATATAGTAATGCTTTTTCCATACCACTAAATCCATCTAAAAGGTGAACTGAAAATGCAGCGACCAACATTGTAATAATTAAAGGGATAACAGATAAACGTGTGAGTAATCCTATGGTTAATAGTAAAGCACAAATGACTTCTGCAAAAACTGTCATTGCCAATGAAGGAATGACACCTATCCCAAAGGGATCAGCAAATTTAATGTCATTGCTTTCAAAAAGCATAGTCCACTTGCCTATGCCGTGTCCAAAAAGCATCGCTAAACCTAGAAACATTCTTAATAGTAAAATGCCTATATCTTTAAAGGCGATAGACTTATCAGGAGTAAGAGTTTTCATATGTTTTAAAAGCTTTAATCAATAGTTTTCAATCGATGTTACAAAGAAATTAAGAAGTATTCAGTCCTAAAAACTTAATACTGTAAACGACACGATCTTACCTATAAAACGAAATTTGATGTTTGTGATGCTGTTATTGTAGTTTGTAGTGCTAATGATTATGATTGGAGAATAAAATACGTATTTAAATACTTAAATAAGTATTTTTATAAAATGAATCTAAAGATGGTATTGTCAAATTTTAAAGCGAAGGAACTGTTTTTTCAATTAGTTCTGCATGTAGTTGTCTTTATCTTTTTTGCTTTTGACAGACGTTTACCAGGTATTGAACCTCACCAATTTTTTTTCTTCTTAAACTATGCTATAGCAGGCTTTGTAATGAATTATATATTGCTGCCAAGTTATCTTTATAAAAGTAATTATTGGTCATTTTTAATTTATACTTTAGTAGTTATTGCTCTAGTAATTTTTGTTGAAGAAGCCATATTAGAGCAACTTTTTTATCCAGATACTCGTGGTAGAAAATTTTTGGGTGTATTCTATAATCTTTTGAGTACGATGCCAACATTAACTATTTTAGTCGGTTTTAAATTTGCTTGGGATGCCTTGAATAAGCAGCGTGAAGTTATGGAATTGAGAAACTCTGTAAAAGAAAGTGAATTGCAATTTTTGAAATCGCAAATAAATCCTCATTTTTTGTTTAATAATATGAATAATTTGTATTCGTATGCCTTAGAAAAATCACCAAAAACTCCAAAACTCATTTTAGAGCTGTCTTCCGTATTGCGTTATATGCTATATGAATGTAAAGCGCAATTTGTACCACTTCAAAAGGAAATAGAACATCTTAACAATTATATTAATCTTAGTAAACTGCAAATTGAAGGTCGTGGACAAGTAAATGTCAACATGGCTAATATGTCCTCACAATATCAAATAGCTCCATTAATACTATCCGTTTTTATTGAAAATGCTTTTAAGCATAGTGCTTCAAGTCAGTCTGAAAACATTTTGATTGATATAACGGTAACTTTAGATGACAATGGTAAGTTAAGTTTTTTATGCGAAAACACCTTTTTAAAACAAAGCAACACAGATAGTCTTGATCAAGGTATAGGCTTAGAAAATGTAAAGAAGCGATTGAATTTAATTTATCCTGATTCACACGAACTGGATATTCGTATAGATAAAGGTTTGTACTTCGTTAAGTTGATGATAAATTTAACTCATAGCGTATAATTATGAAATGTATTATTATAGAAGATCAGTTACCAGCACAACGTATTCTTAAAAAATATATTGAAGATATTGGTTCGCTTGAATTGATTGCTACCTATACCAATGCTATGGAAGCTATTCAGATTTTGAATTCTGAGACCATAGATTTAATGTTTTTAGATATACATCTTCCTAAGATATCAGGTTTGGAGTTTTTAAAAACACTATCCAATCCTCCACAGGTTATATTAACAACTGCCTTTCAAGAATATGCATTAGAAAGCTATGAATTTAATGTGATAGATTATCTGTTAAAACCTTTTTCATTCCAACGTTTTGTTAAAGCCATTTCAAAGGTTCGTATTCAAACTGAAAATACTCTGACACAAATAAAAGGCCAAGATGCAATTAAGCGTATGGATGAAATTTATGTAAAAAGTGGTCATGATCATATTCGAATTAGTATTGATGATATTTATTATATAATGGCAGATTCAGACTATACAGAACTTCATTTAGCAGAAAAAAAGCACTTGTCATCTCAATCCTTACGTTACTGGGAGTTACAATTAAGGGAAAGCAAGTTTATTCGAATTCACAAATCATATATTGTGAATACTTCTAAAATCATTAAGGTTTCTGGTAATCAAGTGTTTATTGAAAGTGAAAAAGTAGTGCCAATAGGCCGAGCCTATAAATCTGATTTTACAGAACGTTTTATTCTGTAATTTATAAAACAAACCTCAACTAATTTATTTACAATTAGTTGAGGTTTGTTTTTGTGGAGTCGGAGAGAATCGAACTCTCGTCCAAACAAGCTATTAAAGAGCTTTCTACACGTTTAGTCGTTTGTTAGATTTTCGATTACAAGCTGGCAAAAGACAGCCTACTTACAACTTAGCTTCTTAATCTCGAAAAGGCATCAAAGCACTACCTAATCTAAGTTAATATTTACGATGCCTCTAGTAAGAACGCCATTAACCAAGGCTTTCTGGAGACATAAAGCTTGCTCACCTAGTGAGCCGAGGCTTAATCTTACTATAATTCAGATTATGCAGCTAAAGCGTAGTTATTCTCGCCGTTTAAAAGTTTGACCTAGCCTTTAACGTGTATCAATGTCATTACACGACGTGCTTACCGTTTAATGAGTCTCGCTGTCAAAACCAGTCGACCCCTTTCAGTAATTTTTATTTTGGCGTTCCCTTTCGGGTCAGGCTCTCACTACTCGCTCTCTGTGAGGAGCTCAAACAATCAGCTTGCGCTAAACGCAGCTGAAGCGTTCCATCCTTAACGCAGCATGCAAAGTTATCAAAAAGTTTGTATAACCCTACTTTTACACCTATTTTAGTGCAAATTTTATACCAATTCAGAAAACAGTCAACTCTGTCAGTTTTCTATTCAATTTATAAACGATTAAATGAAATTCGGAATCATCAAAGAACGCAAAAACCCACCAGACAGACGTGTGGTGTTTTCACCAGAAAAATTGGCTCAAGCCAAAGTACAATTTCCTCAAGCAGAATTTATAGTTGAGTCTTCAAATATTAGAGTCTTTCCAGATGAGGCTTATCGTGCTAAGGGTTTTGAAATAACTAACGATATTTCTGATTGCGATGTATTACTTGGTGTAAAAGAAGTGCCCTTAGAAGCTTTAATTCCGAATAAAAAATACTTCTATTTTTCACATACCATTAAAAAGCAACCATACAATCGTAAATTGCTTAAAGCTATGCTAGAAAAAAATATTGAAATGTACGATCACGAAACCATTGTTAAGAAAAGCGGATCAAGACTTATAGGTTTTGGACGCTATGCAGGTTTGGTTGGTGCTTATAACGGATTTCGTGCATTGGGTTTACGTGATAACTTATTTAATCTACCAAAAGTAGAACATTTGGCAGATCTCGATGAGGTCAAAGCCGAGTTAGATAAAATTACCATTCCTAATATAAAGATTGCGTTATCTGGAACAGGAAAAGTTGCCATGGGAGCAAAAGAAATCTTAGATCACCTAAAAATTAAAGAAGTTAGTGATGCATTGTATTTAACCTCTCAATTCACTGAGCCAGTTTATTGTATGATAGATGTGATGGAATACAATAAACGCATCGATGGAAAAGTTGGAGATAAACGAGAATTCTATAAAGATCCAACCGGATATGAAAGTAACTTTATGGCTTATGCTAAAGAGACCGATTTTTTTATTGCTGGTCATTTTTATGGTGATGGTGCACCATTTTTATTTACAAGAGAAGATGCAAAACGCCCTGATTTTAGAATCAATTTGGTAGCTGATGTGTCTTGTGATATTGATGGTCCAGTAGCAAGCACAATTCGTCCATCTACTATTGCAGATCCTTTTTATGGTTATGACCCTCATACTGAAACCGAAGTGGCCTTTGATGCCGATGAAGCCATTACTGTAATGGCTGTCGATAATTTACCTTGTGAGTTACCAAAGGATGCAAGTGAAGGTTTTGGTGAGATGTTTTTAGAACATGTTATTCCTGCCTTTTTTAATGGTGACGAACGTGGTATTTTAAAACGCGCTAAAATGACTACTGCTGAAGGAAAACTTACAGAGCGTTTTAATTATTTGCAAGAGTTTGTCGATGGACGAGAATAAAATAAAAACAGCTTTGGTTACTGGAGCTGCATCTGGATTAGGATTTGAGCTGGCATCTTTGTTAGCAAAGGATGCTTATCAACTTATTTTAATTGATATAGATTCTGAAAAGCTTAAACAAGCTAAAGAATCAATATTGAGCACATACCAAACCAAGATTAGTTTAATGGTAAAAGATTTATGTTCAGTAAATATTGCTCAAGAAATTTATAACGAAATAGAAGGTGTTAAAATAGATGTCGTTATAAATAATGCAGGTTTCGGGTTGTTTGGGACATTTTATAATACAGATTGGGAACGCGAATCTAATATGTTGCATTTACATATTTTAACAACAACACATCTGCTAAAGTTAATTTTGCCAGATATGGTAAAACGTGGTTCTGGTAAAATCTTAAATGTATCATCTTTAGCTGCTTTTCAACCTGGACCGTTAATGGCATTATATTATGCTTCTAAGGCCTATCTGTTATCATTTTCTCAAGCCATTTCAAATGAGTTAAAAGGTACAGGTGTAACAGTTACAGTCTTGTGTCCTGGTCCAACAAAAACATCATTTCAAGGTGTGGTTTCTCAAGGATGTAGTGATAATAAAATCACATTTAATATGGCATGTCCTAAAGCAGTTGCAGCTTATGGTTATAAAACAATGCACAATGGTAGAGTTGTTGCAATTCCAGGAATGCTTAATAAATTTCTATCCATCTTACCACGAATGTTAACTAGAAATAGAGCTACAAAAATTGTAAGACATATTCAAGATAAAAACAGACAAACCTAATCGGTTTATAGATGATTTTTGCTTATATGAACAATAAGCATTTTAGTTCGCTGAATTAATTTTTCATACTTTTAACACGCAACTTTTTTAATAGGAGTACATCTATTATTTGTAATCATCAATATAAACCTATGAAACTATTTAGAAATCTATTCGTTTTTGCATGTGTATTAATTGTATCGTCTTGTGAAGATGATAATTGGAATACAGATAATCCAACAACTGAAGAAGAACAAGTCTCAAATTTTTCAGAGAATTTTGGAAGCTCAATTAATGCTCGCTTTATGGGTAAAGTTATTAATGAGGAAAATAATCCTATTTCAGACGCCATAATTTCTATAGGAAATACGATGACCACTACAGATTCAAATGGTGTATTTTCAATTCTTGATGCTTCAGTTTTTGAAAAATTTGCTTACATCACAGCAAAAAAGGAAGGTTATATTAATGGTTCTAGAGCTTTAGTTCCTTCAGATGGAATCAATCAAGTCACCATTATGCTTCTAAATTTAGATACAACAGCTACCATAAATTCAGGAGAAATAAGTACTGTAGATTTACAAAATGGGACTCAAGTTACCTTTGATGGAAATTTTGTTAATGCTGAAGGCGAGAGTTATTCTGGAGCTGTCAATGTAACACTTAAACACTTGAATCCTGATAGCAATACGATGGAATTACAAATGCCAGGAATGCTATTTGCTGAAAACGCTAATGGAAGTCCAAGAGTTTTAGAAACTTATGGAATGATAGCTGTAGAACTACGCAGCACTTCTGGAGAAGAATTAAACTTAGCTGAAGGAAGCACAGCAGAAATTTCAGCTCCTGTTCCTCAAAATGTAACGAATACACCACCAACTATTCCGCTTTGGTCATTTGATGAAGAAAATGGTTATTGGAAAGAAGAAGGCTCTGCTACACTTCAAGGAGGAAATTATGTTGGAAACGTATCTCATTTTAGTTTTTGGAATTGGGATTTTCAGTATCCAGCAGTGACACTTTGTATTACACTTACTGATGTAAACGGAAACCCTTTACCTTATACAGCTTTAGACTTGTATTCTCCAGCATTGGCGTCAACTGGATCTTATGGATATACAAATGCGAATGGAGAAGAATGTGGTCTTGTTCCAGCCAATGATGAAATGACTTTGGTTGTTCCTTCATTTGGATGTGTTGCTAATGAGTTTACTACTACAATTGGACCTTTCTCTTCAGATCAAAACATAACTATACAAGTTTCAGATGCAGATGCACTGCTGACAAATTTTATTGGAGTATTTAATGATTGTTCTGGTAATCCTATTACAGAGGGTTACATGCAATTATTTTACAACGATTCAACACAAACTATACCTATTGATAATGGAATATTAGATCTTGCAATTGATTATTGTAGTGATAATACAGCGTATTCTGCTTTGGTAGTCGATTTGTTAGGCAATCAAACAACTGATGTTGTGACAGGAAACTTTACTGAACCAACAACCGATTTAGGTTCGCAAATGTCTTGTGTTGATTTAACAGATTCTGATGATGACGGTGTTTTTGATATTGATGAAGATGTTAATGGAGATACTGATTTAGATAATGATGATACTGATGGTGATGGAATTCCAAATTACTTAGATGAAGACGATGATGGTGATGGTGTGAATACTATTGATGAAGATCGTGATAATGATGGAAATCCATCAAATGATGATAGTGATGGAGATGACATACCAGACTATTTAGATAATGTTGATGTTGAAATTTATGGAGCTGAAGTAGCAGGAGAAGGTTGTGCTCCAAATTTAATATTTGATTTTGATGCTGTGATTTTACAGTCGTATTCAGGTTTAATAAATAATACCTATTCATTTTATTTATCTGAAGCTGACGCTTTAGCAGATGTAAATCCGTTACCAAACCCATTCATTGATGATGGAACTACAAGTATGCTTTTTGTGAGAGCTACGAATACAATAACAAATCAATTTGCTGTTGAAGTTGTGTATGTGTATGAAGATTACTTAGACTCTGATCAAGATGGTTTATCCGATTGTGAAGAATTAACAGGAGTAAATAGTTCTAACCCAAATTTTGAATGCAATCCAAATGGCAATATTACAGACCCAAATGATCCAGATAGCGATGATGATGGCTTTGACGATTGTACTGAAGCTCAAGCAGGCACAGATCCTAATGATCCTGCTAGTTTTCCTGACATACCAATGTTTAATTGTTGTAATAATGATTCATTAAGTGATTTGGATGTAGATACTATAATGAATTCGAATTTAGATGTTAATTTCCCTGATTTAATTACACCAAATGGTGATGGCTATAATGATCTCTTTAACATATTTAATATTGAGCTTTATCCTAGTAATATGCTTCGAATTTATAATGACCAAGATGAACTTGTATTTTTAAGAGAAAATTATGATAATGAGCCTCTCAACGCTTTTGATGGTGACACAAATACTGGTATTGAAATATTTGACGGAACACTAAGATATGAATTGATATTTTCTGATGAAGATGGACAAGAAAATATTAGAAATGGTTTTGTGTGTGTGGTTACTCAAGTTTATTCTGGCACGAATTTTTTAGAAAGCAATTGTAATACAGGTTTCGATCCTATAATTGTTGATTAAATAATATTTAATAGTTTAAAAAAAGGAAAGCATATTGCTTTCCTTTTTTGTTTTAAACTCAATTAAAAAATGCACTTTTAAGCTTCGCATGGTGTTATTCTTAATTCGATTGCTATTAAAATTTAAAAATTAACATTCCGTTGTGGTTATTAACAAGTATGATATTTGTCATATTTTGAATTGAGCAGACGTTTAATTTTGTAAGGATTCATTTTAATTCTTCAAAAATTTAATTCGATATGACTACTTCTACATTGAACAGAAAAACATACACCTACGACGATGTTTTTAAACATTCATTACTCTATTTTAATAATGACGAACTTGCTGCTACCACGTGGATTAACAAGTACTGTTTAAAAGATAAGCAAGGAAATTTCTTAGAAAAAACGCCAGATGAGATGCATTTACGTATGGCGAAAGAGTTTGCTAGAATTGAAGAAAGATATACATATAACGAAACTTCACTAGATAATTTATCTACTTACGGAAAAAGCCGAAAACAGTTAGACAAAACTAAAATATATCAATTATTTAAAGATTTTAAGTACGTTATTCCACAAGGAAGTGTAATGTTTGGTTTGGGCAACGATCAAGTCATTGCTTCATTGTCAAATTGCATAGTGGTGCCTTCAGTTTTAGATTCTTATGGAGGAGTGTGTTATACCGACGAACAATTAGCACAATTATTTAAAAGGCGTTGTGGAGTTGGTGTCGATTTGTCAGAATTAAGACCAAAAGATGCACAAGTGTCTAATGCAGCTGGTTCAACTACTGGAGCAGTGTCGTTTATGAATCGTTTTTCAAACACTACAAGAGAAGTAGCTCAAAACGGAAGACGTGGTGCTCTAATGCTCACTATGGATGTAAAACATCCAGATATTGAAGATTTTATAACGGTAAAACAAGATTTAACAAAAATTACTGGTGCAAATATTTCTATTCGTTTATCAGATGAATTTATGCAAGCCGTTGTTAATGATGCAAAATTTACGTTGCAATGGCCAATTGAAAGTAAAACACCAAAATATACTAAGGAAATTAATGCTAAGGATTTGTGGCAAAAAATTATTACTTGCGCACATAATACTGCAGAACCAGGTTTGATTTTTTGGGATAGACAGCATTATTACTCTACATCTTCGGTATATCCAGAGTTTAAAAACAGTTCTACTAATCCATGTTCTGAAATCGCGATGCAAGGTGGAGACAGTTGCCGATTGATTGCAGTTAATTTATTCAGTTTTGTTGAAGCTCCTTTTACTAAAAAGGCAAAATTTAATCTAAAGAAATTTTACGAGGTGGTTTATGAATCACAACGTCTTATGGACGATTTGGTAGATTTAGAATTAGAAGCTGTTGAACGTATTTTAGATAAAATAAACTCAGATCCAGAACCTGATACAATTAAACGAACAGAAAAAGAAACTTGGGAATTATTAAAAGAGACTGGTAGAAAAGGGAGACGAACAGGTCTTGGATTTACGGCTTTAGCTGATGCAATGGCAGCTTTAGGAATCAAGTTTGATACTGATGAAGCTTTAACTGTGGTAAATGATATTATGAAAACAAAAATGACTGCCGAATTTGATAGTAGTATTGATATGGCAATTACTAGAGGTCAGTTTGAAGTATTTAATCGAAACATTGAAGATACCTCAGAATTTGTTCAAATGATGGCAGAAGAATTTCCTGAGCTTTATGAAAAAATGATGGAGTTTGGTCGTCGTAATATTTCCATAAGTACTGTTGCTCCAACAGGTTCTTTGAGCATGTTGGCACAAGTGTCTTCTGGTATAGAACCAGTTTTTTTATTGTCATACATAAGACGAAGAAAAGTGAATACCAATGATGAAAATTCAAAAGTAGATTTTGTTGATGATTTAGGAGATGCCTTTGAAGAGTTTACTGTATATCATAAAAAATATGAAGTATGGATGAACACAACTGGTAAAACTGACGTGTCTGAAAGTCCTTATGCAGGAGCTACTGCTCCAGAAATCGATTGGAAAAAACGTGTTGAAATGCAAGCCTTGGTACAAAAATATACAACACATTCAATCAGTTCAACCATTAACTTAGCGTCTGATGTTACTGTAGATTTAGTAGGAGATATTTATATTGATTCTTGGCAAAAGGGATTAAAAGGAATTACGGTTTATAGAGATGGATCTCGAAGTGGAATTTTAGTGTCTACAGATGATAAACCTGAAGAAAAAAGCGGAAATATAACCGAAACCTTAATAGCTAAACGTCCTGATGTAGTAGAAGCAGAAATTGTACGTTTTCATAATGAATCTGAAAAATGGTTAGCTGTAATTGGTTTGGTTGACGGTCGACCTTATGAAATTTTCACAGGTAAAATGAAAGACGCTTTTAACTTGCCACAATGGGTAGACAAAGGTTGGGTTATTAAAAATAGAAATGAAGATAATACATCGCGATATGACTTTCAGTATATTGATAGTGAAGGCTATAAGGTAACTATTGAAGGGTTGTCGCGTTCATTTGATAAAGAATTTTGGAATTATGCCAAACTTATCTCTGGAGTATTACGTCATGGCATGCCAATTCCTTATGTGGTAGATTTAATTCAGAATTTAAATTTATATGACGATCATATTAATACTTGGAAAAATGGAGTCGCTCGAGCTTTAAAGCGTTTTGTGCCAGAAGGTACAGAAGCTGTAGATAAAAAATGTCCAAATTGTAATGATCCTGAAGGTTTAATTTTTGAAGAGGGTTGCTTAAAATGTAAAAGTTGCGGACATTCTAAATGTGGCTGATTTTAAAAACGAATATTTTTTATAAACTAAGAATTCTAATATGTTAACTTTGGATTTAAAAAATAGATGTTATTTTGAATCCAGCTGAAGCCTATATTTTAAAACAACAAGAACCGTTTAAGTCAATATTTTTGCATTTGCAAATCTTAATTGAGCACACTTTTTCTGAAGCCGAATTAAAATATAAGTGGCGAATTCCGTGTTATTATGTGAGTTCACGACCATTATGTTATTTAAATCAGAGTAAAGATTATGTAGATGTTGGTTTTTGGCATTCTGCTCATTTAACTAAGTATACAGAACACATGGTGTCTGAAAACAGAAAGGTGGTAAAATCTATGAGATACAAATCCTTAGAAGATATTAATGACGAATTACTCATTCTCATTCTAAAAGAAGTTGAGAAGCATAAAAACAAATCATTTTTAAAGTGAGTTTATAAATCTTTATAAACGATATAATTTTCGAAAACTAATCCTTTTAATGATTTTTTCTGCTTCTTTTCCACTTCATAAAAATGGGAATCAAAAAACGGAAGCGCAGTAATACTTACATCAGATTTAATAGTATCAAAGCCATTCATACTCACACGAGATTCTATAATTCTAAGTAGTTTTGAAGCTATTGTTTGACGTTGAAAGTCTTTATGAACAAATAAACCATCTAGGTAATTGCCATTTTTTAAATAGGAAAAACCAACAATTTGATGATTCAACTCAGCTACTAAAAAATAGAATTTGTTGATTCTTTCAGTCCATTTTTTTAGATTGTCTGCACCAGAAGACCATACTTCAATTTGTTGCTCTGAATAGTGTTGTGAGTTAACAGTTCTAATTGTGTCTCTAAAAATAGCCGTTATTTCAGGTAAATCGTCTAGAGTTGCTTCTCTAAAATCTAAATCTTCAAGCATCATTATAAGCTATTAATTGTTTTTCTTATCGCAACCAAATTACTCAGAAGACCTTCTAAATTATCTAAATGAAGCATATTTGCACCATCGCTTTTGGCATTTGCAGGATCAAAATGAGTTTCAATGAATAAGCCATCTACATGATTAACAACACCAGCTCTAGCAATGGTTTCAATCATATCTGGTCGTCCACCAGTTACACCAATGCTTTGGTTAGGTTGTTGTAAGGAATGCGTTACATCTAAAACGGTTGGTGCATATTCGCGCATGGTTGGAATACCTCTAAAATCGACAATCATATCTTGGTAGCCAAACATCGTGCCTCGATCTGTAATCCACGCTTTGTCATTTCCCGAATCTTTCACTTTTTGAACGGCATGTTTCATGGCTTCAGGACTCATAAATTGTCCTTTCTTCAAATTAACGACTTTACCAGTTTTTGCAGCAGCTACAACTAAATCGGTTTGTCGCACTAAAAACGCTGGAATTTGTAACACATCAACATATTCAGCAGCCAATGCAGCATCACCTACCTCATGAATATCAGTAACCGTTGGAACATCAAAGGTTTCAGAAACTTTTTTAAGGATTTTCAAGGCTTTCTCATCACCAATGCCTGTAAAGCTATCAATACGACTGCGATTGGCTTTTTTAAAACTTCCTTTAAATACGTAAGGAATACTAAGATTATCAGTAATGCCTACTACTTTTTCGGCAATACGTAATGCCATGTCTTCACTTTCAATAGCGCAAGGACCACAAAGTAAAAAGAAGTTATTGGAGTTGGTGTGTTTTAATTTCGGAACGTCTTGAAGAGTCATTGAATATAAGTTTCAAATTAAAGCGCAAAGTTACGAAAATATAACGCTTCAATAGCCGAATTATATTCTGAAATATTTCAAATACAATTTAGAATGCACGTTTCATACTATTGCGAATCATCCACAAAGCCATAACAAAATTTGCAACTACAAATGTTCCTCCGTAAATAATAAATTGTTTAAAGCTGGAAGATAAACTTACGATGTTAAACAAATCTGATAAGTACACTAAAATGAGGTATGAAGAAAAGCAAACAAATGTAATTCCTAGAGAGAAATTTAATTCTTTACTAGGTTTTATAAGTTGCCACACAAAAGGAATTCCAAATAAGAGGATTGGGTAAGCTGTTACTCCAGAATTTCTATTAACACTTGTAAACCAATATACAATTACTGCAATAAAGTACAAGTAAGGGATAAACTTAGAATATTTATTAATCCATTTCATCTGCTAAAGGGTTTTTATTATCAGATGTAAATTGCCTATAAAAATGGCTGGTTGAAGTGGCTATTTACTATTAATCAATTATACAACGTAAGTTACGAACAGAAATTATATGTTGAGAACATTATAACATTTAATTAACTAATTTATAGAGTTTAAACTTTTTGGGACGAATGCATTTTTAACGAGGAATTTAACGTACCTTTGCACGCTTAAAATAAGGCATCATTATGGCTAATATCAAAAACATTGCAATTATTGCGCACGTCGATCATGGTAAAACAACTTTGGTTGATAAGATCATGTACCATTGTCAGTTATTCCGTGAAAACGAAAACACAGGAGATTTAATTCTTGACAATAATGATTTAGAACGTGAAAGAGGAATTACTATTACTTCAAAAAATGTATCAGTAATTTATAAAGACACAAAAATTAATATCATTGACACACCTGGTCACGCCGATTTTGGTGGAGAAGTAGAACGTGTGTTAAATATGGCTGATGGTGTTTTGCTATTGGTTGATGCTTTTGAAGGTCCAATGCCACAAACACGTTTTGTATTACAAAAGGCTATCGATTTAGGATTAAAACCTTGTGTGGTTATTAATAAAGTTGATAAAGAAAATTGCACACCTGATGAAGTTCATGAAAAGGTGTTTGATTTAATGTTTGAATTAGGTGCAGAGGAATGGCAATTAGATTTTCCAACGGTTTATGGTTCGGCTAAAAATAATTGGATGAGTGACGATTGGCAAAATGAAACTGAAAACATTGAGCCACTTTTAGATATGGTCATTGATCATATTCCTGAACCTAAAATTGAAGAAGGTTCAACGCAAATGTTAATTACCTCTTTAGATTTTTCATCGTTTACAGGACGAATCGCTATAGGACGATTAACTCGTGGTGAATTAAAATCAGGACAGCAAGTATCTTTAGTAAAACGCGATGGTAGTATTGTTAAATCTAGAATTAAAGAATTACATGTTTTTGAAGGTTTAGGACGTAAAAAAGTAGATGAGGTTCTAGCTGGAGATATTTGTGCATTAGTTGGCTTAGAAGGTTTTGAAATTGGTGATACTGTAGCCGATTTTGAAAACCCTGAAGGTTTAAAAACGATAGCTATTGATGAACCAACGATGAGTATGTTGTTTACGATTAATGATTCACCTTTCTTTGGAAAAGATGGAAAATACGTTACATCTCGTCATATCAAAGAACGTTTAACTAAAGAATTAGAAAAGAATTTAGCACTTCGTGTTGAAGAAACCGATAGTGCAGATAAATTTATGGTGTTTGGTCGTGGTGTATTACATTTATCGGTTTTAATTGAAACCATGCGTCGTGAAGGTTACGAATTGCAAATTGGTCAGCCACAAGTAATCATTAAAGAAATTGATGGTGTAAAATGCGAACCTGTTGAAGAAATGACCATCGATTTACCAGAAGAAGTATCTGGAAAAGCCATAGAAATGGTAACGATGCGAAAAGGCGAAATGCTAAGTATGGAAGCTAAAGGTGAGCGTATGGTTTGCGAATTTGTTGTACCATCACGTGGAATCATCGGATTACGTAACCAATTATTAACAGCTACAGCAGGTGAAGCGATTATGGCTCACAGATTTAAAGAATACCAGCCTTTAAAAGGAGGAATTCCTGAGCGTCAAAACGGATCTTTAGTCTCTATGGAGAATGGTCAAGCCATTCCGTATTCTATTGATAAATTACAAGAACGAGGTAAATTCTTTATCGATCCAGGAGAAGATATTTATGAAGGTCAAGTGATTGGTGAAAATTCTCGTGGTGATGATATGACAGTTAACGTGACTAAAACCAAAAAGTTAAGTAATGTACGTAGTTCTGGAGCAGATGATAAAGCTAAGATTGTTCCTGCTATTAAATTTTCATTAGAAGAAGCCTTAGAGTACATTCAAAAGGATGAATATGTTGAGGTAACTCCTAATCATTTAAGATTACGTAAAATATTCTTGAAAGAAGTTGAGCGTAAGCGTAATAAAAGTATTTAATTACACAATTAGTAATTAATTAAAGAGGAACTTAATTTTTAAGTTCCTCTTTTTGTTTAAAACATTTATTTGTTCATTACAAAAGTGTTAATTTTCGTGACCTAATGTAGATTAAATTTTATGGAAGTCTTAAAACTATCTATTGTAATACCAGCTTACAATGAATCTGAAACAATTCACTTGATTTTGGATAAGATTAAAAAAGTTGAGCTCATTGATGGCATGATTAAAGAAATCATTGTTGTAAATGATTTTAGTAGTGATGATACAAAAGAACATATACTGTCTTATATTAAAACAAATCCTGAGTTAGATATACGATATTATGAGCATGAGAAGAATAAAGGAAAAGGAGCTGCAATACATACAGGTATTTCTAAGGCTTGTGGAGATTATTTAATTATACAGGATGCGGATTTAGAGTATGATCCAGAAGAATACAATAGACTTTTAAAACCAATGAATGATGGTTTTGCAGATGTGGTGTATGGCTCTCGATTTATGGGAAGTCAACCACATAGAGTACTCTTTTTTTGGCACACCATAGGGAACAAATTTCTAACATTTCTTTCAAACATGTTGTCAAATTTAAATCTTACAGACATGGAAACATGTTATAAATTGTTTAAGACGAATATAATTAAAGATATTAAATTGAAAGAAAAGAGGTTTGGGTTTGAACCTGAAGTGACAATGAAAATATCAAAAATCCCGAAAATTCGAATTTATGAAGTTGGAGTTTCATATTATGGACGAACCTATGAAGATGGAAAAAAGATAGGATGGCGAGATGGATTTAGAGCCATTTATTGCATTATAAAATATAGTATCACTAATTAATAAAACAAAGTAATTAATTTCTTCACGAGTTAGTTTTTTCTCATTTTAATCTCTTGCATTAATAGTTTTGTCAAAATTATAAAGCATAAGAAAATCATAGCATAATTATAAAATAAAAGTCTTGGTATTGAATAGGTAAACAAAGCACTTAACATCGCGTTTAGTATAGATAGACTAGAGAAAATAAATAGTAATGCATCCCATTTGTTGTAAGAGGACATTAGTTTAAATAAACTGAAAAGAAGGGAAAAAGCAATACTTATAAAAATAAACCAATGATGAAATCCGTGTAAAATATTTGCAAAATAAAGCTGAATCCATTTTTTGAAATTTTGTTTGATTAATATAAAGGTTAAGTTTTTACACGTTTGATCTATTTCATAAAATGATTTTGCAGAGGCAAAATTATCATCTTCATAAATTGGTAGATGTTTTTGTAAATAATATTCAGTACCAGATTCATGTATTGTTAAATTGCAAATTGCAACTAAACTTTTCTGAAAATGCTCATATTGTTCTCTATAATTTTTAGCTTTATTTTGAGATAATAATAGTTTTTGTCGAGTAAGAGAATGGTAACAAGATTCAAAAATTACTCTATCATCTTTATTTGTAATTAATTTGATATCATCACTATTAGAGACATAAAATGCAGATGTAGACATATTTACAAATCCAAAAGGCGTAGTCATAAAAATGCCATCTTTTAGTTTGTGATAACTTAAGTCTCCTAAGACTGCAACAATTGGAATTAAAACTAAAACTGATAAATGTATTAAAACCGATTTTTTAAAAACCTGTGTTCTGTTTTGAAGTAAATATACAAACGCAAAAATTAAAGATGTAAAAAGAAACTGACCTCTAGTGAAAACTAAAGCTAAAAACACAATAAAAATGTACTTTAATACCTTTGAATTATGATTGAAAATGAATTCTAAATTTAAAGCTACAAAGAGTAAATATAAAGGATAACTTAAACCTTCTGGACAAATGTTATTAGCGACATAAAGCGGACTGAAAAAAGGAAAAAGTAAAATGCCCAATAATAATATCTTTAATGCAATGTTTAAATGGAGAAGTATTGACACTTTCTTTAAGAAAAAATTCACAGCAAAAAGACCAAAAATAGATTGAAAAAAAATAACAGCTATGTCAAAAGCATCTCCAAAAACAAAAAGAAAGGTTTTAGAAAAAATAACATAACCTAAGTGTCTATATGGTAATGCTAATAGATATCCACTAGTATCAGGAGAGTATATTGCTTTTTGAAATATTGTAAAAAAGAAAACAATACTATAGGTTACTAATAATAGATACTTTTCTTTAAATATTTGTCTTGGTTTCAAAAGCTTATTTTTAATAAATCAAATATAAATAATTGAATCTAAAACAGGTTTTAACACTTAAATTATTGTACTTTGTATTTAATTAAAGTGACTATAAAAGAAAAATTTATTCAGTGCGTATTTTTTCAATACAACCATATCAATTAGAACAAAAACATCAATGGAATGAATTTGTAGCAGTTTCTAAAAATGCTACATTTTTATTTCAAAGAGATTTTATGGACTACCATCAAGATCGTTTTGAAGATTATTCGTTAATGATTTATAAGAATAATAGCCTTGTTGCATTACTGCCAGCAAATCGAAAAGACAATCAGGTATACTCTCATCAAGGACTAAGTTATGGTGGCTTGTTGTTAAAAAAGGACTCTAAATTTGTTGATGTGTTAGAAGCATTTAAAACTGTTTTAAAGTTTTTAGATGACAATGATATTGATGGTTTAAATTTGAAATTACTGCCTAAAATTTATCATAAATTTCCAAGTGATGAAATAGAATATTTAATGTTTAAAACGGAAGCTAAAATTGTAAGACGAGATACCTCTTCGGTAATAGATAAGCATCATCCATTAAAAATGACTTCTTCTAATAGAAAACGTAATTTAAAAAAGGCAAAGTTAAATAACATCAAAGTAGAAGAGGTTGATGGGTTTGATACATTTTTTAACCATATTCTCATTCCTAACTTACAAGAACAGCATGAAGCAATGCCTACGCATTCAGTTGAAGAAATAAGTAAATTGAAGACGAAGTTTCCAAATCATATCAGACAATTTAATGCTTCTTTTAAAGGCGAAATTATTGCAGGTGTGACCATTTTTGAAACCGAATATGTTGCTCATGCACAATACATTTCTACCATTGCTTCAAAAAAAGAATTGGCAGGTTTAGATGCTATTTTTAATGAATTGATAACTATAGTTTTTAAAAACAAACGCTATTTTAGTTTTGGTATTTCTAACGAAAATAACGGACAACATATTAATCAAGGCTTACTAAAATGGAAAGAAAGTTTTGGAGCAAGAACAATAATTCATGACTTTTACAACGTTAATACAAAAAATTATAACCTTTTGAATGATGTATTCGTATGATTCCGTTTTTAGATTTACATAAAATCAATGCAAGATTTGAAACCGAATTTTCATCTAAATTTAAATCGTTTTTAGATTCTGGGCATTACATTCTTGGCAACGAAGTCAAATCATTTGAAACTAATTTTTCAAACTATTGTGGAACTAAATATTGTGTTGGAGTAGCTAATGGTTTAGATGCATTGACACTAATTTTTAAGGGTTATATAGAACTTGGTAAATTACAGCCTAACGATGAAATTATTGTGCCTGCTAATACTTACATTGCAAGTATATTGGCTGTTATAAATGCTGGCTTACAACCTGTGTTTGTTGAGCCAGATGAAACGACGTTTAATATTTCTCCTTCAGAAATTAAAAAGCATATCACTTCTAAAGTAAAAGGAATTTTAGCAGTTCATTTGTATGGTCAGTTAGCAGATATGGAAGCTATCAATTCAATTTCAAAAGCACATGATCTTTTAGTGATTGAAGATGCTGCTCAAGCACATGGAGCCGTGTTAACTTCTGATAGTTCGACAGCATTCAGCACCAATGAAAAAAAAGCAGGAAACCTTTCTCATGCTGCTGGATTTAGCTTTTATCCTTCTAAGAATTTAGGCGCTTTAGGAGATGCTGGAGCTGTAACTACAAATGATGCAGAATTGGCTGATACAATTAGATTATTACGAAATTATGGGAGCTCAAAAAAGTATGTTAATACGACTTTAGGAGTTAACAGTCGTTTAGACGAATTACAAGCTTCATTTTTAAATCTAAAGCTCACTTATCTTGATAAGGACAATAATAGAAGACGAGAAATCGCTAAGTTATATGCTGAAGGCATTCAGAATGAAAACATTCAGCTTCCAGAATGTAACAATGCTGAAGCTCATGTATTTCATGCTTTTGTGGTAAGAGTTACTGATAGAGAGAAATTCAAATCATATTTAGATAGTAAAGGTATAGGTTCTTTAATTCATTATCCTATTCCGCCACATCAACAAAAAGCGCTGATGTCTTTTAAAAGCTTATATTTGCCTGTAACAGAATCTATTCATAATACTGTGGTAAGTATTCCAATGAGTCCAGTGATGACTAATGAAGAGGTTCAAACTGTTATTAATGTCCTAAATCATTACTAATTGAAAAAACTCATCAAGTACATTAATACCAATGTGCTGTTTAAAGTAGCGCATCTTAATTCGGCTACAATAGCAACCAAAATAATTGCTGGAATTTTAACGTCTAAGGCAATAGCTGTTTTTATTGGAGTAGAAGGTATGGCACTTATTGGAAATCTTCGAAATTTTATAAGTGGTGTGCAATCTTTTGCGATACTTGGATTTTATAATGGTTTTGTAAAAACAGTAGCTAAGTATAAAGACGATACTCTAGAATTGTGTAAAACCATTTCTACAACATATTATTTAGGTTTCTTTTCCACTATTTTAATGTCGTTTTTGTGTTATTACAATGCGGAATTTATAAATGATATTCTCTTTTCAGCAAATTACAACTATGCTTATGTGATTCAAATTTTAGCATTAGCATTGCCATTTTATGCTTTGAACATGTTTTGTTTTGGGATTATGAACGGTTTTTCAAATTTTAAAATGCTGTTGATTATCAATATTATTGGTCAGATTCTCGGACTTGCAGTGACCTTGTATCTTATTTATATTGATCACATTGATGGTGCTTTAGTGGCAGCAGTAATAGCACCTTCTCTTATATTTTTAATCACCTTGGTTGGTATTATTAATCGAAGAAGTTTAATGGCTCAAATCAAAATATCACATGTAAGTATGGATGTGTTAAAACGATTTGCTCCTTATGCTGTAATGGCAATGGTGACTTCAATTGCGTTACCTTTTGCTTCTATATTGATTCGTAATTTTATCATAGAAGAGCTTGGAATAAAACAAGCAGGATATTGGGAGGCGATGAATCGAATTTCAGATTATTACCTCATGTTTGTCATGTCAATTATGACATTATATATCATTCCTAGATTTAGTGAAATTGATAGTAAAAAAGAGTTTAGAAAAGAGGTTTTTGGCTTTTATAAATCGGTTATGCCAATATTTGGTTTAGGATTATTGGTTATTTATTTTTTGCGTCCATTTATAGTTAGCTTGGTCTTCTCTCAAGATTTTCAGCCAGTTGAACATTTGTTTTTATGGCAACTATTAGGCGATTTTGTAAAAGTGTTATCTATTGTAATCGCATACCAATTTTTAGCAAAAAAGATGTTTGCTCAATTTATAGTGATAGAAATTTTCTTAGTTATAATGTTGTATCTAACGAGTGTCTATTTAATAGAGCTCTATGGCATTGAAGGTGCTGTTATGGGACATTTTTTTAGTTATGCTATGTATTTTCTAGTTGTGTTGTTGGTTTTTAGCAATTCGCTTTTTGGAGTGATAGTTGAAGAATGAATTAAATGATAGTTTGTAAACTAATAGTATATTTATGAGCGTTAATAACCTAATAACCTAATAACCTAATAACCTAATAACCTAATATAACGTGATCGACCTTAAAGGGTTTATTAAAAAGAATCTGTTGTTAAAAATGACATCTTTAAATGCTGTTGTCATTTTTATTAGGTTAGTGGTATCACTGTTTATTCAACGTTTATTAGCAACAAACCTTGGAGAAGCAGGTATTGCAAAAATTGGTCAGATTAGAAATTTGTTACAAATTGTAACTAGTACATCTTCCCTTGGGACATTTAATGGTATTGTAAAATATGTAGCAGAATTTGAAAATGAGCAAAAGAAGCTTTCAAATCTATTTTCAACTGCTTTTATATTTGGTTTTTTAGGCGCTTTAGTTACTGGTTTAATTATTTTTTTTAATGCCGAATTTATCTCGCTTAAATTGTTTAAAGCCAATGTTTATGCAGGCATAATTAAGTGTTTGGCATTTATACTCCCAGTAATAAGTATTAATAGAATATTGTATGGTATAATAAACGGACAATCTGATTATAAATCGTATGCAAAAATTGAACTTAGTGGTTATTTGCTAGCCACAGTTTCTTTATTAATATTCTTATACTACTATAGTCTTAAAGGAGTTTTGTTTTCAATTATTATTTCGCCTTTAATAAGTTTTGCAGTTATTCTATACATTGCTTATAAAAAAATTAAAATATACCTTAAACTTAACGAATTAAGTTTAAACTTTTCATTTGCAAAACCACTTTTGGCTTTTGTTTTAATGTCTTTTGTGTCTTCTGTATTGATTAACTATATCGAAATTGATATAAGGACCACTATAGCTAATAGAATTAATATTAAAGAGGCAGGTTATTGGACGGCTATTAATTTTATATCTAGAAATTATATGGTGTTTTCAGCTAGTTTATTTACACTTTATGTGATTCCTAAATTTGCTAAAATTAATACAGGGCGTGAATTTAAGAATGAGGTAATATATATATATAAAACCATCTTGCCACTATTTGGTGTTGGGATGATTTTAGTCTATATGTTTAGAAATTTAATTATTAGTATAGTTTATCCAAATTTTGAAGGTATTGAGCCTTTATTTAAATGGCAATTATTAGGAGATTTTGTAAGATTAGCAACCTTAGTTTTATCTTATCAATTTCATGCTAAAAGAATGGTTTGGAGTTTTGTTATTACTGAGTTTGTCTCTTTAGGTTTGTTTTATTTCTTATCAAAACATTATGTAGACTTGTATGGAGCCGAAGGTGTTGTTATTGCACACTTTTATAGGTATATTTTATATTTTCTTGTGGTTGTATTTGCGGTTTGGTACTATTTTAAAAGTAAATCAAACGACATTAATGAGTAGTAGAATTCCAAATGTCAAGATACTTTTTTGAACTTGTGATGTAATGATGCTCTCTTTCAATAAACCTTCTAGCATTTTGCGAAATTTCAATAATTTTATGAGGATTGAGAATTAACCATTCTATTTTTTCTGCTATTTTTTCTGCATCTGGCAAGGCATTAATAGCCACAGTGTCTTCTTCTAGATTATAATAATCTAACCATTCTTGTTCAGCTCCAGTAAAAACAACCTTTCCTTTTGCCATAGCTTCAAGAGCATTATAACCTTGATCATAAGCATATACTTGATCTAATAAAATATGACACTCATTATAGCGTTTAATATAATCTTTATACGGAATACTGTATGTTGTAATAATTTCTACTTTATTAGGATGTTTTTTTGAGATTATTTCTAAAGCAGTTTTAAAATGAATGTTGCCTTTTTGAGTAGATGAGGCGATATTTACGCCATGAAAAATCTTAATTGTATCAATTTTTTTTATAGGTTCAAAAGTGATTTTATCAATATTGATTGGGTTTGGAATTAACCCTAGATAATTACTTTTTCCTTGGTAAGGAATATGATAATCTATATCTGTAGCAATGACACCTATAGTATTGTTTTTTATAAATTTATAAAGATTATAATATGGCTTTGAAGTATATTTTAACGAAAAATGATATTTCTTTTTTAATTTAGAATTCTCTAAATATGGAGTTAGTATCGAATACTTTAATTTGTTTTTTAGGGCATAAGAAATACTCACATAATCCTGACCAGAGCATAACAAAAAAATATTTTTATTTTGTTTAAATAGAGTTTTAAGTAATTTTTGTTGAAAAGTAGGTTTAATGCATAATGCGTCTTCATTTATTAATTGCACGATGTCAAAATCAGTTAACCTAGGTAAGGCTTTTTTAAATTTATAGATGGTTTCATAATCAGCTAAATCAATTTTTAACAACCTAAAGAAAATTTTTCTTAATATAGAAGGAATATATTTTTTTGAAAACGAATTGTCAATATTGATGTCAATAGGATAATTTTTAAAAGTATCTCCATTACCTACTAAAACAACATCGTGACCTAACTCTATTAAACCTTCTTTTAAAGAATTATGAAGCCTACTATATTCGCCTACTAATAAAATCTTCATTTATATTATATACATTTGTTCCAAAGATAGAGATATTGACTTTACAACACAATCCATATACTGCTTTAGAAGTTTTGATAGCTACACAAAACAGGACATCACTTGATTTTTTATCAAAAATGTTTCCTAATAATGATTTTAAAGCGTTTAAAGTATTAATTGTGAATCAAACAACTTTAGATAAGAAATTAATTTCTGATGATGAAAATATAAGAGTGATTAATTCTAGTGAAAAAGGTTTGTCTAAAAGTAGAAACCTAGCCTTGCAAAATGCTTCTTGCGAGATAGTACTTATTTCTGATGATGATGTTATTTATGAGCAAGACTTTTATAAAGTAGTTCTTAGTGCTTTTAATAATTTACCTAAAGCAGATCTTATTACATTTAAGGCTAAAAATTTTGATGGTAAAGCTTATAGAAAATATGCCAATACGAATTATCAATATAATTTAAAAACAATTAAAGGTGTTATTTCATGGGAAATAGCACTTAATGTTGCAAACATAGAAAAATTACAAATTTCTTTTGATGAACGATTTGGCTTAGGGAGTCAATTTACAACAGCTGAAGAGTATATTTTAGCTAGAGAGATCGTACAGAAAGGATCAGAGAGCTATTTTTGTAATCAATTTGTTGTGTCGCATCCAGAAGAGAATTCTGGAATGGATTTAGGGAGTGATCGTATCATTTATGCTCGCTCAGCTTTGAATTACAAATTGCACAATTTTTTAGCGTATTTTTGGCTGTTAAAGTTTGTACTCTTTTTAGTGCGCCATAAATTTATAATTCATTCTAAGGTTTTTAGAAAACTTAAAGTTGGATTAAAAGGAATTAACGATTATAAAAACTTGAAATAATGACAATTAAAGAAATACAAATTGTTGAATTAATTAAGATCGAATTAAAAGAGTTTTACGTTGAGAATATTTCTTAAATGTACGTGTGAATCATTAAATGAGAAGATAAAATGAATACATTAAATGATGTAGTTATAATTGAAATTCCTAATGTTCATGAAGAAAGGGGTAAGTTGTCAGTTATTGAAAAAGACATCTTTCCATTTGAAATGAAGCGTGTGTATTATTTGTATGATGTGCCAAGTGATGCTTATCGTGGTGGACATGCACATAAAAAACAACACTCTTTGGTTTTAGCTTTAAGTGGTAGTTTTAATGTTATAGTTGATGATGGAAATTCTCGCAAACGAATTATGCTTAATAAACCTCACATTGGACTTTATATTCCTACAGGTATTTGGCGTGAAATTGAAAATTTTTCGTCTGGATCTGTATGTTTGGTTCTTGCTTCAACGGAGTACGAAGAAGAAGAATATATTCGAGATTATAATGAGTTTAAGTTATCTAAAACTACTTAGTTGAATGCCTCGCTTTTTCAAGAATTGTTTTAGTTTAAAAAATAGTTTTAAAAGACATGTAGGTAAAGCTAATAAAAAGCGCTGCTTTTTATTCAATGATTTGCTGTCTAATTTATCAGTATATAAATCGGCTTTTTCAGAATTACCAGTGAGTTTATATTGAATTGCAATAGCAAATCTATTTAAATCAAGATATTGTTTTAAAGAAGAATTAGTTTCGGCTTGAGCATTATAATTGTCTAGATTAATAAATTGCCTAATGTTTGTGTTGGAGTTACTTATTCTGTTATCAGAATGTAATTGATGTATTGCTGAAATTTTATTACTAAAAGCTACAGGATATTGTAATGCAATACGAATCCAAAGATCTGTATCTTCACCAGCACCTAAAGTAATTTTAGTATCAAAAGTGCCAATTTTTTTTAAAACAGATTTTGGAACCATTGTAGCCGAAGTCCATGCAATACTATTAATTAAACTCGATTCAAAGTAATCATCTACAATACCTTTCCAAAGCAAATCACTAGGAATGTTTTTGAATTTTGAACGAATAATAATATTTCCATCTTGTTTATTATAAGCCTTACAATACAAACCACAATTAGGAAACTCTTCATACAACTCTTTTAAGTCTTGTAAGTGATGCTCTAACCAAAGGTCATCTGCATCTAAAAACACAATTAAATCTGAGTTAGCCTTAGAAATCCCATAATTTCGAGCATGTGATACGCCTTGGTTTTTTATGCTAAATAGTTGTAATCGCTCATCATTAATAGATTGAATCACCTCTAAACTCTTATCGGTTGACCCATCATTAACAACAATCACTTCAAAATCTGTAAAACTTTGAGCCCAAACACTATCAAGTGTGTCTTTAATGTGCTTTTCCTTATTGTAAAGCGGAATGATTATGGATAAGTATGGTTTTATCATTTTGATTTATCAGAACAAATGTAACAGAAATTTAATCTAATCTGAACTTATATATATTGATGTCTAATTAAATTAACAATTTAATATAGAATATTTACGCCTTGTTAGTAAATAATTTACTATATTTATAGTCCTAATACAAATTCCCTTTCAGAAATAATTTTGTTGACACAAAAGAGGCATACTTGAATAAAGTATGCACTAGAATTTATTGCTTTTTTTAGTTTGAATTATTAACAATTAAATCTTTATATTATGAAAAAATTATTTATTTTAAGTTTGTTGGTCATAGTTTTTACAGCTAATTCACAAAACACTTCACCTTTTCCTGCAACTGGTAACGTAGGTATTGGGACGACGACACCATCAGAAGAATTGGAAGTTGTAGGAACTATTAAAGCAGATAAAGTAATTATTAATAATACTGTTTCAAACGGATCAACATTTATTGATTATGTTGATAGAAATTTCAAATGTAAAGTTATTGGTTTAGGTACTGAAGCAGCAAATAATAGTCATCTATTAAATTTATATGATTTTCCGCAATCTAACTTGAACCCTAATTCTAGAGTTCTAATAGGCGTAAATGATCGAGCAAATTATACTAGATGGAGGTTCTTTGCCGATACGGGAAGTTCTAGTACTTTATTCTATTATGATAAAAATCAAAGCTCTTTTTTTGAATTACATGAAGATGGTAATGATAATGTGTATATGTCACTTTCAAAGGAAAATAGCTATGTGACAATTGGTACTGATTCTTATAATGATAATGGAGATTTATACAAGCTATCTATAAATGGCAAAATGAGAGCACATGCTGTAAAAGTATATACGGACTGGGCAGATTTTGTGTTTGACGATAATTACATCTTACCAACTTTGCAAGATGTTGAAAATTATATTAAAGAACATGGTCATTTAAAAGACATACCAAGCGCTGAAGAAGTTGAAGCTAATGGGATAGAGTTGGGTGAAATGAATAAATTGTTGCTTCAAAAAATAGAAGAATTAACACTTTACACCATAGAGCTGAAAAAGGAAGTAGATGAATTGAAAACTAAAATGGATTAGTTATGAAAATAATTTATATACTTATATGTTTTCTTACATACAACTTTATCTTAGCACAAGAAAACCCGATGTTTTTTGTTGAGATTCCTAATTCTAGTTACATACTTAATGTAACACATAATAGCAATGAAAAAAGAATTGCGTATTCAAACACAGGAAACACGTCATTGGATATATTAGTTAATACTTATAAAATATATAATGTACAACATGAATTTAAAAATTCGAACAAAAGTTCTTTACAAAATATATATTTAGTTGAATGTGATGATATTGAACTTATGCACGATCTTTTAAATCAATTCTCAACATATTATCCAAGAGTTGAAGATGCAGACAGGGAATTGCTTTATGAACCAAATGATTATGGAACAAACGGAGGTTATACAGTTGCCGATCAAGTAGAGCTCGATTTTATTCGTGCTCCAGAAGCATGGGATATAACTAAAGGTAGTAGTGATATTAAAATAGGTATTGCTGATACACAATTTATGGTTGATCATGATGATTTAAAATCTACTTTAGCTGTGGTTGTAAACAATAATAATAATCCTAATGGGTACGATCATGGATCAGCTGTTTCATCAATAGCCGCAGGTGATACTAATAATGGTAAAGGGATTTCTGCGATTGGTTTTGATTCATATATATATGCAGCAAATGGTTTTTCTAATGTAGTAGACGATTTGTCTTTGTTTCCTGAAGTTAAAGTAATTAATGCTAGTTTTGGTTCTCGTAGTAGCCATCCTCCAACTATAACACCAGATGTTTATGATGAAATTATTAATTTAAGAAGGGTTGTTGTCGTTGCAGCTGCTGGTAATGGAGCTCCTAACTCAAGTAACCCTAGTTCTACAGATTACTATACACCAGCTTCTTATAAAGATGTAATTTCCGTTACAAGTATTGGTCATGAAGACAATACATGGAGTTATGGCACAACAGGTCCAGCATGGCAATCTTTTTATAACAGTCATAACCTTTTGCGAGATGGAGTATCTAGACCACATCAGTATAATGATTCTGTTGACATAGCAGCTCCAGGATATTATGTTTCTCTTGCGGTTAGAATTGGAACCAATGTGACTAATGGGTATATGCGATCACAAGGAACTTCCTTTGCCTCTCCAATTGTGGCTGGAACAGTAGCATTAATGTTTGATGTTAATTATTGTATAGATCCAAAAGAAGTTGAGACTATTTTAAAACTCACTGCTGTAAAAATAGATCATTTGCCTCAAAATTTGCCATATTATGGTAAGCTAGGAGCAGGCAAATTGGATGCTTATGAAGCAGTTAAAATGGCTAAAGACATGTATGATTCTTTTGGTACTGTTGAGGTTAAAGACCGTATTTTATATAGGCCATGGTTTTATAAATTAGTCACTGCTCCTTATGAAATTAAAATGACCAATAATGATGTGACTGGAGGTTCAAAATTAAAATTTAGGGCACGTAATAATATTGAAATTTTAAGTGGAGATTATTATCCTCAATCTGGAGGTTATATAGATTTACAAATAGATAATACAATAGCAGCAGATTGCCCACCTCCTCCAACAACAACTTTAAGAAAGTCAAACTCAAATGAGGATATAAAAAATATTAAATTAAGTAAATATAAAATTGTACCTACGGTTGTAGATAGAGAAATAAAAATCTTAAGTGAGGATAACTCATTAGATAATATTTCAGCAATTAAAGTGTATAATTTTTATGGTGTTGAAGTTATTGCTAAGGAGTACTTAAAAGAAGTGCCTTTATTAGATTTAAATATTTTGAATGAAGGTATTTATATTGTAAAACTTTATAATTTAAAAGGAGAGAATATACACACTCAAAAAATAGTTAAGAAGTAATATTAGTTATTTAAAATAGGTAATCTCAAAATTTGAGATTGCCTATTTTTTTAACTCAAATCTAAATGGCATATATAACAAATTCGATACAACTGAAGCATTGTCATTGAAGGATTGCTACCTGTTAAATGCTGTTCAAACTTAGCTTTAAAAACCTTGTGTATACAAGAAAACACAAAACGTAATTTAAATCGTTTTAATTGTATATACAATTTGAGTAAATCATTTTGATGACTTTTTATTTTATCTAAGTTATAGAGTTTAAGTAAAGTTTCAGCGGCTTTTTCTTTTTTTCTTAAATAGGTTTTACTGGTTTCAATGCCTAAATGATACACTTCATTGTTAATATGAAAAACTTTAATTTTTTTCATTTTTAGTATGGCAGCAAAAAAATTATCAAAGCCATAACCTTTTTGTGCTATTTGAGAATTAATATCAAGAAACACCAATTTTTTAATCATAAAGTTTGCCGAAATAATCACTTTGTAAGGCTTTGCGTTTCGCTCTTGAGCACTAAGCTGTTCATGAGTTGATCCATATTTCCATCGTAACATGTATTCTGGTTCAGGTTGTTTTTTGTAGTAAGCAAAACCACCATAAATGGCTTCATGTTCGTGATTAATATATTTTAAATAATTGTTTATAAATTGTTCAGTTTTAGGAATTACATCAGCATCTAAAAACAAAAGCCATTCGTAATTAGCTTTTTCAGCCAAATATTGTCTTGCACTAGTTCGACCGAGATTTTTATTGCTTATAAGGTATTTAGTGAAATCTAAATTAGAGAGTTTTTCATTTTCAAGAACAATATCAGAAGTAGAGGCATCATCCAAACACATAATTTCAAAAGGCACATTACATAGTTGCAATTGCGTGTGAATATGTGTTACTAAGTTAACAACATTGTAATTATAAACTGGAATCAATACAGAGATCATGACTGCTAAAATAAGAATTAAAAGCGTTACATTGCAGTACTTAAAAAGACTAATATGGATAGTTCTAAATCTAAAGATATTTCAGAACTTATTTTCAACAGGATAAAAGAAAAACAAGTAGAACTGAAAGCTTCTTATGAAGCCTCAAAACAGCAAATTGGCTTTTTTTATATTGATGATTTACTGCCTGAAGATTTAGCTAAACAGTGCTTCGATGTGTTTCCGAAGCCTTCCGAAATGCGATGTTTAAAAAGTATTCGTGAATACAAGTACGTGTCTGCTCAAATGAACAAACACGACACCTTGTTAGAAGAGGTGCTGTATGCCTTTCAAGATTCAAAGATTGTAAACCTTATTGGTGAAATTTGCAATATCAATTCGTTGTATGCTGACGAGTCTTTATATGCTGGTGGTTTGTCACAAATGGCAAAGGATAATTTTTTAAATCCGCATTTAGATAACTCACATGATGCTGAACGTGAGCGTTGGCGAGTTTTAAATCTATTATATTATGTAACACCAGATTGGACAACTGAAAATGGAGGTCATCTTGAACTTTGGCCTAATGGTCCTAAAAAAGAACCTATGGTTATTGAAAGTAAGTTTAACAGATTGGCAGTTATGGCAACTCATGATACATCTTGGCATTCTGTAAATCAAGTTTTAGTCGATAAAAGTCGATGCTGTATTTCAAACTACTATTTTAGTGATGAGCCTTTAAAAGTAACCGATAAGTTTCATGTCACTAAATTTAGAGGTCGTCCTGAAGATACATTTACTAATCTTGTTTTAGATTTAGATGCCAGCCTTAGAATGTTAGTTAGAAAGGTCTTTAAAAAAGGAATTCGTAAAAATCCACATGTTTATAAAAAGGAAGATTAATCAAATTGCTTTTTATTGCCTTCAAATTTTAAATACGGATTGTCTAGTACATACGCATTGCGATCTCTTTTTAAATCTGATCTGTAAGGATGATCTAAAACATGAAAATAATACAGTTGTTTTACCCAATTAGCGTTTTTAAAAACACGTTGATTTTCAAAAAATCTGTGATAGCTTAATTGTCTTAGTGGTTGTTCGTTATTAAGTTCTTCTACAGCTAGCAATTCTCCACATTTTTTATTGTGATGAGGCATAAAAATATCGTCAAGATAGACATAGGTTAATGGTAAGAAATATGTGGCTTTTGCTTTAAACAATTCTAATACGTCTTTTGTAGAACTGTAATAATCAACATCTATTGTAACAAACCCAATAGGAGCTTCTTCAGAAATACTAGCAATAAAACTAGATATTTTTTCTTTTATTGGTCCGTAAATAATGGTTGCCTTGTCTTTAATTTTTTCCTCAAGTAACGCTTTGTTCATTGGGAAATCACCACTATTATAATACTCTGGATGATCTCTATAATCTATAGGTTCTGGCATGCCTTCTCCAGTATCAAAACCATAAATATTAACTTTTATACCAGTTGCTTTTGTTACTTTTTTAGCAATCTCAATCAAATTCATTAAACCTGCACCATTGGCTACACCAAACTCAATAACAGTTATTGTTTTAAATCCTTTTTCTTTAGCTTGATCTGCAGCATGTAATAAACCAAAAGCATGTTGTGGTCTAATGACTAAGTCGTAAGCTACTTTTTTTCTAAACGAACCAAAAACTAAAACAAAAAGCGCAATAATATTGAGGTGTAAAGGCTCAGTAAGCCGTTGCTTAAAAATTTTATTCCAACTATTCTTTTGGGATAATCGTTTTAATATAAAACCCATAGATTTTATTAAGTTTATTCAAAACTAAAACAATAATTTAGATTATATATTAATCGCTATAATTTATTGTTGCTTTATATTTGGTATGAGTTTTGTCAATTTAAGACCATGAAACACATTTTAGCAATTATTTTTAGTATAGGTTTTAGTACAATGATTTGTGCGCAACAGGAATTTCATGTGTTCCCAAAATCGCATAATGAAACACCAGGAAGGGAAGACGGAACAGGTACTTTAGATAATCCTTGGGATTTACAAACCGCATTAAATCAAAAGCCTGATGTTGTAAATGGAGGTGATGTTATTTGGTTGCATAAAGGTGTGTATAATGGGAGATATATAAGTAAAATTAAAAGCCTAGAACCTGATACTTATATCACAGTTTCGGCATACAATAATGAACGAGTAATTATCAATGGAAATGTAGAATCTTCAAAAGAAGCTGTACTTGAAGTAAGAGGAAAGCAAGTGATTTTTAAAAATTTTGAAATTACTTGGCTAGGAGAGTTTTCAAGAGATCAAAAGGATTCTGACTTCAAATCAACAACGGGTTTGAGGCATCTTGCTGGAGAAAATTGCAGGTTTTATAGTCTTAAAATTTATAATGTTCCTGGCTTAGGTATGGGCTCGTGGAAACATGGAGCGGCAACCATTATTCAAGATTGTATGATTTATAATAATGGTTTTATGTCTAAAGTTGGAAAAGGTGGAGGAGAAGGCATCTATGTTCAGAATAAAAGTGATGAAGTAAGGCTTATAAAAAACAATATCATTTTTAATAATTATTATAAAGGTATTGAAGTGTGGTCTGCTGGAAAAAATGCAAAATATCAATATGTAAAGAATATAACATTAGACCATAATATCATCTTCAATAGTGGCTCGCCTTCAGGTGTTCATAGAGATAATGTTATTGTTGCTTCTGATGATAGAAATGGAATTAATATTGCTGAAAATATTTCGGTACTTAATAATGTTTTCTATCACAATACAAAAAGCGAAAAAGGAGTGTTGCTAGGTAATGCACCTTCATTGTCATTAGGGTTTAATCATACAGCTCCTATTGAAAATGTTGTAGTAGACAATAATATTATTGTTGGAGGTTATAATGCTTTAAGGCTCTTATTGGCAAAATCACTACGTTTTACTAACAACACTATTTACACAGGAAATGTTCAGATTGGTCCTCGTATTTTAGATTTTTATCAGCATTGGGATTTTAATTATAATACCATTTATTGTAGACGCAGTACACCTTATCGAATCACAAGAACTGCTGATCATTCTTTAAACACTTGGAGACGCGATTTTCAACTGGATATTGAAAGTAAAGTGATTCCGATTACTAAATTTAAACTCGATAGTGTTCTGCATATATCTAATCATAGTCAGCATAAAAATAAATATACTGTTGCCTTATTTGATAAAAAAGGAAATGATGTTGTAGTAGATTTTTCTGAATATAATGTAAAACCAAGGATTAAGTTTAAAATATATGATGTTGAAAATCCTAATGTTGTTGCAAAATCTGGACAAGTGCCACAAGATTTTAAAATTACATTTCCAATGCAATTAACTGCGTTTGAAAAACCACTTCATAATATGAAGGCTAAAAAAACAGTATCTGATTTTGGTGTTTTTATTATAGAATTTGACGAGGAAGTTTTAAATCAAACTCCTAAAGAAAAAGATAATTTCTTGATCCGCTTTTTCAAGTGGTTAGGATTTTAGTTTTTTGAGGCAATCAAGATGGTTTCAGGAGACTTAAATCCATGATATGCATCTTTTTCTGAAGTATTGTAGGATGCAATTTCAACTTTAAATCCAGCAATTTCTAGACGTTCTTTTAGTCCTAAAACCGAATACACTCGCACATGATCATTTTGACCAAAATGTTTTTCGCGTTCTATAGGTGAAGTAATACTAAAATCCTCGTAAATGTCTCCATCTTTAAATGGTGTTTGTATAATAGCTTTACCTTTTGGTTTTAAAACTCTAAATAATTCTGAAATAGCAGCTTTATCATTAATAATATGTTCAAGAATATGATAGCAGATAATGGTGTCGAATGTTTCATTTTCTTCATTAATTTGAGTGATATCAAATTTGTAATCTGCTAAGAATTCATTTTCAAAGTCAGAGCTGAAGTAATTAATATTGTTTAGTTTCTTAAGTTTTCTAAATATGCTTCTCGAAGGAGAAAAGTGTAGTATGTTACCTTTAATACTGTTTCTTGAGTTTAATATAGACCAAAGTCTTCGTGTTCTAGATAAACTCCCACAGAAAGGACATAACAAATCGTTATTGCTTTTGTGAATAAAAGACTTTAAATGCTTTTCGCAAACATTACATTGCTGTGTGTTTCCAGAATAGAAAATACCGTAGAAGTATCTAAAAAACAGTTCGTTTTTAAATAAAAAAGATTTAGGTAGTAAGCGTTTTATGTTTTTTTTGAGAAAATTATACACGTTTCTGTACCACTTCAAACACCTTGTTTTCATCGCACTTTAACGTCTTACTTGGGTATTTTAAAAGTAAAGCGTAATCATGTGTAGCCATTAAAATGGTGTTTCCATTTTTATTGATGTCTCTTAAGACTTCCATTACTTCAATACTGGTTTGTGGATCAAGATTCCCTGTAGGCTCATCGGCTAAGATAAGTTCTGGTTCATTTAACAACGCTCTCGCTATAGCAATACGTTGTTGTTCTCCTCCAGATAATTCATGCGGAAATTTAAATCCTTTAGTTTTCATGGCAACTTTATCAAGAACAGTTTCAATGCGTTCGGCAATTTTAGTTTTGTCTTTCCAGCCTGTAGCTTTTAGTACAAATTCTAAGTTGCTATTAATAGTTCTGTCTGGTAATAATTTAAAGTCTTGAAACACAATGCCTAATTTTCGTCTTAAAAAAGGGATGTCTTTCTCTTTCATAGTTCTTAAGTCATAATTTACAATTTGACCTTCTCCTTCAGTTAATTGCAAATCGCCATAAAGTGTTTTCATAAAACTACTTTTACCACTTCCTGTTTTTCCAATGAGGTAAACAAAATCACCTTTGTTCATTTCTATATTAACATCAGATAATACCATATTATCACCTTGATAAATAGATGCGTTTTTAAGTTGTAAAACAGTTTCAGACATAATGAAGTTTAAAAAGAGATATTCTAAAATGTAAATGTATTATAAAAATAAATCAATTTCATAAAAATGATTATTTAAAATACGTTAAGACGTATGACTAGTAATTTAAGATGTAACATAATCATATCGTTGGAGTCTTTTTTAATAAGTCTGTGTATAATTATAGCACGATTATTGCGTTATAGATTGCAGATAATTTATTTTTGTCATCAATTAAAATCGAACCTAATGACTTTCAGAAAACTAAGTGTCTTACTTACTTTTTTGTGGTGTAGTTTATATCTGCAAGCACAACAATCGGCTACTTATACAAGTGATTTAGTAGACTATCAAAAGGCATTAACCTTATACAATAATCAACAATATCAAGCAGCTCAGTCGCTGTTTGAAACCTTAAAGGAAATAGTAGATGACGATACCATAGAGTCAGATTGTGCGTATTATATTGCCAATTGTGCAGTACGTTTAAATCAGAAAAATGCCGATGATTTAATTCAAGATTTTGTAGATGATTATCCTACAAGTACAAAACGTAATACAGCGTTTTTAGATGTTGCTGATTATTATTTTACCAATGGGAAATATGCATATGCCAGAAAATGGTACGACAAGGTTGATGAAGATAGTCTAGCACGTTCAGATCGTGAGAAATTCAATTTTAATTATGGCTATAGTTTGTATGCTACTGAAAGTGAAACAGAGGCAAACAAATATCTTAATAGAGTAGTTGATTCTAAAGAATATGGCTCGCAAGCTAAGTATTATATTGGTTTTATGGCTTACGAAGGAGACGATTATGATACGGCTAATGAGTATTTTGATCAAGTAAGTGATAAAGAAAAATACAAAGAGAAACTATCTTACTATCAAGCGGATTTGAATTTTAAACTTGGCAAATTCGAAAAAGCTATTGAGTTGGCAAAAGAGCAGGTTGACAACAGTAGTCCGCAAGAAAAATCACAATTGTCAAAAATTATTGGAGAAAGTCATTTTAACTTAGAACAATATGCCGAAGCGATTCCGTATTTAAAAGCTTACAAAGGCACTCGTGGACGATGGAATAATACAGATTATTACCAATTAGGATATGCCTACTACAAGCAAAATGATTTTGAAAATGCCATTTCCGAATTCAATAAAATTATTGATGGCAATAATGCAGTGGCTCAAAACGCCTATTATCATTTAGGTGAAAGTTATATCAATCTCAATAAAAAACAGGAAGCCTTAAATGCCTTTAGAAATGCATCGCAAATGGATTTTGATGTACAGATTCAGGAAGATGCTTGGTTGAATTACGCAAAGATTAGTTACGATATTGGAAATCCGTATCAATCGGTTCCACAAGTATTGACAACCTATTTAGATGCCTATCCTGATACGAATTATAAGGAAGAAATTGAAACCTTATTGATAGATTCCTACATCACATCAAAAAACTACAAAGAAGCGATTAAACTACTAAATAACAAAAAGAGTTTTGAACATCGTTTGGCGTATCAAAAAGTTGCTTTTTATAGAGGAGTTGAAGTTTATAATGAAGGCGATTATCAAGAAGCTAAAACCCTTTTTGACGCATCAATCAAGGAAGCTAAAGCTCCAGTTTTTACTGCTAGAGCAACATTTTGGAAAGCCGAAACCGATTATAGTTTAAGCAATTTTGACGATGCATTAATTGGGTTTAAACAATTTAAACAGCAAGATAAAGCTTCAGAAGTTGAAGAAATTAATAACATAGATTATAATTTAGCCTATACCTATTTCAAACTTAAAAACTATAATCAGGCTACAGCAAGTTTTCAATCATTTATAAATCATCATAAAGACGATCAGTTACGATTAAACGATTCTTACCTAAGATTAGGTGATGGTCATTTTGTGGCTTCAAATTATAATGAAGCAATTACTGCCTACGAGCAGGCCATTCAAATCAACGAAATAGAATCTGATTATGCATCGTTTCAGAAATCTATAAGTTATGGCTATACCAATCAAGCTTCAAAAAAAATAGAAGGTTTAGAGGCTTTTATAACAGCGTTTCCAAAATCTGCTTTACGTGATGATGCCATGTACGAACTGGCAAATTCGTATGTAAAATCTAATAACAAGAGTGAAGCTCTGGCAATGTATGATCGATTAAATACAGAGTATAGTAATAGTGTTTTTGTGTCTAAAAGCTTATTGCGACAAGGCTTACTCTATTATAACGACAATGATAATGATCTTGCTTTAACAAAGCTTAAAAAAGTGGCTCGAGATTATCCATCTACAGATGAGGCAAATCAAGCAGTTGCAACTGCACGTTTAATTTATATAGATCTTGGTCGTGTTGACGACTATGCAGCTTGGGTAAAAACTTTAGACTATGTAGACGTCACTGATGCAGAATTAGATAATGCCATGTATTTAGCTGCCGAAAAGCAATATTTAGACAACAATACAGATGGAGCTATTCGCCAGTTTAATAAGTATTTAAATGAATTTCCAAACGGAATTCACGCTTTAAAATCACATTTCTATATTGCTGAATTGTATTCTAAAAACGAGTTGTCAGAAAATGCTCGTCCGCATTATGACTATGTTGTCAATAAACCTAAAAGTGAGTTTACAGAGCAAGCCATAGTGAAATTATCTGAAACACATCTCAATGCCTCAAACTGGGATTTAGCAATTCCACTTTTGAAACGATTAGAAGTAGAAGCAGATTATCCTCAAAACATAACTTATGCACATTCTAATTTAATGAATGCCTATTACCAAACTGAAGCTTATAATGAGGCTGTAATTTATGCTGAAAAAACACTGTTAAATTCTAAGTTAGATAACAAAGTAAAAAGTGATGCTCAAATTATTATAGCACGTTCTGCAATAAAAACTGGTGATGAAGATAAAGCTAAAACTGCTTATGCAAAAGTTGAAACAATTGCCAATGGTATTATAGCTGCTGAAGCGCTATACTACAATGCCTATTTTAAAAATAAAGAAGGTAAACACGAAGCTTCAAATACAGTGGTACAAAAATTAGCACAAGATTATAGTAGTTATAAATATTACAGTGCAAAAGGTTTGGTGTTAATGGCAAAAAACTTTTATGCCTTAGGAGACGCATTTCAGGCGACTTATATTTTGGAAAGTGTGATTACTAATTTTTCAGAATTTGACGATGTTGTCACTGAAGCACAAACCGAATTAAATACAATAAAAACTGAAGAAGCTAAAACGAATGCTTCAGTAGAAACGGAACAAAACTAAAAGTATGACTTTCAGATTTAAACATATAATTTTATTCATTCTTAGCTTAAATGTTGTTGTGTCTATGGCTCAAGAACAGGAAAATGATTCCATTGACGCAGGAACTGTAAATGTTGTAAAACCATATACACCTAAAATTTCTGATGCTTTTAAAATTAAAGAAACACCAAGTTTAAACGATTCTACAACAGCAAAGAAAAAGGAGATTAAATACAATATTTTTTCTATTCCTGTAGCGTCAACGTTTACACCAGCAAAAGGAAAAGCAGCTACTGTTGATAAGGAAAAGCCTGTAAGGTTATACGATAATTATGCGTCTTTAGGTGTTGGTACTTATACAACAATATTAGGAGAAGTTTATCTTAATCATGAACTAAGCAATAGCGAACGTGTTGGTGGTTATTTTAGTCATCATTCTTCGGCTGGTGATATTGATGGTGTTGAGTTTGATAATCACTTTTCTGAAACAGGTTTAAATGTACATTATAGTCAAAAGCAAAGTGATTATTCGTGGAAAGTAAATGGAGGTTTTCAACTGCAAACCTTTAACTGGTATGGATTACCAGATCAGGATATCGATAAATTTGACGTAGATCATTCGTTCTATTCAGCTAACATTGGAGGTCATATTAATTTTGAAGATGCTATTATTAATAAAGGAAGTGTTTTGTACAGAAGATTTGGCGATAATCAAGATTCTGGCGAAAACCGATTTGTTTTAGCATCAGAGTTTGATGTTCTTGTTAGTGACGAGCTTATTAGTACCGAAGTTACTATAGATTATATTGGTGGTGCTTTTGATAGGAGTTACTTTGTTGATGAAGAACTAAAATACGGTAACTTTAATATTGGTATTGCACCAAGTTACCAAATGATACAAGACGATTTAACCGTGAATTTAGGAGCGAAATTGGTATATCTTAATGATACTGAAGCTAGTGAAAATAAGTTGTTTGTATATCCAAATATAACTGCAAGTTATAGACTAGTTGATGAACTAATGATTGCTTATGGAGGAATTGAAGGTGGTTTGATTCAAAATTCATACTACGACTTTGCACAAGCAAATCCCTTTGTGTCACCAACATTATTTATTGTACCAACAGATCAAACTTATAATGCATCAATCGGACTTAAAGGAAAATTGTCAAATACTTTAAGTTATAACATTAGTGGACATTATTTAGCGGATAATAACAGAGCTTTGTTTAAAACAAATCCAGGTCTAGGTATCGCTGAAGAAAAGTATCAACTTGGAAATTCTTTAGAAGTTGTTTACGATGATGTGAGTACGTTTTCAATTGCTGGAGAATTAAATGTAGATGTCAATCGAAACTTTACACTAGGAATGAAAGCTGAGTATTTTGCGTATAACACAGATGATGAAGCCGAAGCTTGGAACTTGCCAGACATTGAAGCTTCTCTGTTTTTAGATTATCAAATTAGTAAGCATTGGTTTGCAGGAGCGAACTTGTTTTTTGTAGGCGAACGTAAAGATTTGTTTGCAATTGAACAAAGTTTCTTACCAGTAGATCCACCTAAGACGATTACTTTAGATAGTTTCTTCGACCTCAATGCTCATGTTGGTTATAAAATCAATAATCAACTATCAGCTTTTGCAAAAGTAAATAATATAGCAAATCAAGATTACCAACGTTGGATGAATTATCCTGTTCAAGGCATTCAATTTTTAGCTGGAGCAACATATCAGTTTGATTTTTAAATAAGAATTTGTGTCATCCTGAACTTGATTCAGGACCTCATCAATATTTTAAAGATTTATAAAAGCATTCGTTCTGTTTTAGGTGGAATGCTTTTTGTATTTTTATAAGCCTAATATATAACCATGAAAAAACTAGCCATCCTTTTCCTTTTAACCATTTGCCTTTCATGTTCTAATGAGAAACAATCTGTTGATACAATAGTCGTTAACGCGAATGTTTATACAGTAGATAATCAGTTTAGTAAAGCGGAAGCCTTTGCGATTAAAGATGGAAATTTTGTTGAGGTTGGAACAACTTCAGACATTCAATCTAAATATACTTCAGAAGATATTAAAGACCTAAAAGGTAAAACCATTGTGCCTGGACTTATTGATGCGCATTGCCATTTTTTAGGATTGGGTTTTAATCAACAAGCCGTTAATTTGGTTGGTACTAAAAGTTTTGAAGAGGTCATGAAACGCGTTTTAGATTTTCAAAATGAGCGTCACCAAAACTATATTTTAGGTCGTGGTTGGGATCAAAACGATTGGGAAGATAAAACGTTTCCGAATAAAAATTTACTCGATAAGTTATTTCCCAACACACCAATTGCTTTAACTCGAATCGATGGTCACGCAATGTTATGCAATCAAGCAGCTCTAGATTTAGGACAGGTTACTGCGAATACAAAAATTGAAGGCGGAGAAGTTGTGGTTAAAAACGGAAAACTGACAGGTGTTTTAATTGATAATGCCGAATCTTTAGTTATGAAGCATTGGCCAAAACCGACTCGAAACGATAAAGTAAATGCTTTGTTAGAAGCTCAAAAGCTGTGTTTTGATTTAGGTTTAACAACTGTAGATGATGCTGGATTAAATCAAGAAGATATTGAAATAATTGATAGTCTTCATATATCTGGTGATTTAAAAATGAGAGTCTATGCTATGGTGTCTTATTCTGAAGATAATGTGGATTATTACTTAAACAAAGGCATTATTAAAACCGATAGATTACATGTACGCTCGTTTAAGTTTTACGCAGATGGCGCTTTAGGATCTCGAGGAGCTATGCTACGTGAACCTTATAGTGACAAGCCTAATCATTTGGGATTGTTAGTGACCGATTTAGAAACGTTTAATAAAAATGCCGAACGCATTGCAAATTCAGACTATCAAATGAACACGCATGCTATTGGTGATTCGGCTAATCATGTGGTTTTGCAAACTTATAATAAAGTGTTATCTGGTAAAACTGATAGACGTTGGCGAGTTGAGCATGCACAAGTGGTTTCTCAAGAGGATTTTAAGTTATATAAAAATGTAATGCCATCTATTCAGCCAACGCATGCTACTAGTGATATGTATTGGGCAAAAGATCGCTTAGGAACTGAACGCATTAAAGGTGCTTATGCCTACAAGCAATTGTTAAATGCCTACGGAAAAGTGGCTTTAGGAACCGATTTTCCAGTAGAACATGTCAGTCCGTTTTTAACCTTTTATGCTTCAGTAGCTCGCCAAGACTTAGAGCAATATCCAGAAGATGGATTTCAAAAAGAAAACGGATTAACTAGAGAGGAAACCTTAAAAGGAATGACCATTTGGGCTGCTTATTCTAATTTTGAAGAACATGAAAAAGGGAGTATTGAAGCTGGTAAATTTGCAGATTTTATAGTGTTAGATAGAGATATCATGACCATTAATCAAAACGACATTCCAAATATAAAAGTAGAGCAAACTTATGTTAATGGTGAGGTTCAGTAATTTTTGCCAAATAATCAAAGTGCTCACCTTCCATTACTTTTTCGCAATGCAATCCAACAGATGTACAAGCGAGTTGTAGACGTTCAAAATCAAGATAGAGCCATTTCATTGGAGCTTCATTTTCGCCTTTATAACTTAAAAAATAATCGAGTTCACCATAATAATTGGCATTGGTGTCAATCCAAAGTCCACCATCGTCATCTTCGTACATGTATTGAATATCTGAAGAATCAATAAGTATTTGTCCGTTTGGTTTTAAAAGTGATTTTAAATGCTTCAGATATATAGATGTTTGAGATAATTCTTGAAAAATTCCAGTCCCATTCATCAATAAAAGAATAGTATCAAATGCTTCAGTTTCATCTAGAAGTGCTTTCAATTCAACATGGTTTACACCTCTAGCTTTTGAGACTTCAATAGCACCTTCAGAAATGTCGATGGCTTTAACTTTAAAATTGTTTTTTTGAAGGTGTAAACTATGACTTCCAGAACCACAACCAACATCAAGAACGATTCCTTTAGCTAGGTGTAACGCTTTTTGTTCTAGTTTAGGCATTTCAGAAAACGAACGAAATAAATACGGAAGTGGTAGCACATCATCACTAGAAATGTTGGTTGACGTTACTAGGTCTTCGGTATAATTTTTATTGTAATAATCACGTAATGCGTTTCCGAATATATCTTTCATCGAGTTGTCATTCCGCACTTGATGCGGAATCTATTTAATTAATTGCATTGCCTTGAAAGGCAAGTTCAGTATTTTTGTGATATGCAAGACTTTATTAACAATCTTCCAAAGCTCGCCAAAGATAAGCATAAGGAAAACAAAACCTTCTTCACAAAGCTTAAAAAAAAGCCTCCTAAACAATTAGATTATATCATGCAGGATTTGCATGAAGCTGAATTTGAGCAAACCAATTGTTTAGAGTGTGCCAATTGCTGTAAAACAACTGGACCACTATTTACACCAAAAGACATAGAGCGTATAGCAAAGCATTTTAAAATGAAGCAGCAACAGTTTATAGATGCTTACTTGCGATTAGATGAAGACAATGATTATGTGTTGCAATCGGTTCCTTGTACATTTTTAGGAGCTGATAATTATTGTTCAATTTATGAGGTAAGACCCAAAGCATGTAGAGAGTTTCCGCATACAGATCGAAAGAAATTTCAGCAAATCTCTAACTTAACATTAAAAAATGTAGCGATTTGTCCTGCAGCTTATAACATTGTTGAAGCTATGAAAGAACGTATTAAAAAGTAAACTTTAGTTTTATACTAGTGTATATGAAAACTAAATTTTCTTTAGTAAATTTGAAGAAAGCCTATTTAATTATAAAAAATTATCTCTAAACATTTTGGAAACTATCATTAACTATTTTGAAACAATTCCTTCTCTTCATAGAAGTTTGATTTTAGTTGGTGGACTTACATTGTTTTGGCTGTTAGAAGGTGTATTCCCTCTAGTAAGCTTTAAATACAAAAAATGGCAACATGCTATTCCAAATATCTTTTTTACATTAACGACTGTTATCATTAATTTCGGAATGGCATTTTTGTTATTAGGAAGTGCAGATTGGGTAAAAGAGCATCAATTCGGAATAATTAATTGGATTCCTAATGTACCACTTTGGGCTTATGTTGTATTAGGTGTGTTGCTTTTAGATTTTATAGGTGCATATTTGGCGCATTACGTCGAACATAAAATCAAACCACTGTGGATGATACATTTGGTGCATCATACAGATCATAATGTTGATACTACAACAGCTAATAGACATCATCCACTTGAAAGCATTATCAGGTTTGTATTCACACTTATTGGTGTATTTATTGTTGGAACTCCAATAGCAATTGTGTTTTTATACCAATCCTTATCATTGATAGCAACTCAGTTTAGTCATGCTAATATTAAATTGCCTAATAAGATAGATGACCTTTTGAGTTATATTATTGTATCTCCAAATATGCATAAAGTGCACCATCATTATAGATTGCCTTATACAGATAGTAATTATGGAAATATCTTTTCAATTTGGGATAGACTTTTCGGAACCTATATGAAACTTGATCCTGAATGTATTGTATATGGTGTAGATACCTTTCCTGATGAAGAATCTAATGGAAAAATTGGAACGCTCTTAAAACAACCATTTCATAAATATCGAAGACCTACAATTACAGACGAGTTAGACTAAAATAATACATTTTAAAATCGATTAAGTGTTTATTTTTAGGGGTTTACGAATAATTGTGAAGCCTTTTGTTTTTCTGAAAAGGTGTAGTTCATCCCTTTTTTTTATCTCTTTTTTTCATTCATCGACTCTTTTTTAACATTCATCCTAAATCTTGTTTTCGAAGTTTTTCTCAACCTACATTTGAATATAATTAAGAACAATCTCTTATTTATATAAAGTGCCCATAGTTTATATAAAATCCCTCTTTGAGATTTTTATTTTAAATTTTTTAGTTAACCTTTAAATGACCCCAATCATGAACAAGATTACTATAATTGGCATGCCAATTCACGACCTCATTGGTCTCGTATTATTTGCATTATTTTTTGGCAGTAATGTTTCTGCACAAGAGACTTATACTACGATTAGAAAAAATGTGAATCCTTTAGCTTACAACCTAAATCACGATTTATCTAGTACTCAAGATTCGTTGCTTTTAGAAAACAAATTTTTGTTTAAAAGAGTTCGTTTTATTAGTGATCAAGCCGAAAAAGTATTCGATTTTAAACCTGCTGTAAAAAAGGCTAAAATCCCTTTAGATGAATTACCACTAGGGAATTATACAGTTATGTTTTACCAAGCAGATAAAATTATTGTATTTCAAATTGATAGAATTTTACCTTTCGATATAACTCACGGTTTAGAGTCTGATGCTATTGCATTAAATGATGATGAAGTCTTATCAGAAGATATTAATGCTCTTAATTCGGCAGACTTTAATAGAGTTGAGATTGACGAGGTTAAAGGGCTGAAAATGGATTATGATACAGTTAGTTTTGATGTTGCAGCTAATGATCCTGATTTAGATTTAGAGAATGATATGGATCATTACATGAAAAGTTATAACATTTCAGATATTGGTAGAGATAATGTTCAAACGAGAGCAGATTACAGACGAAATAATCTAAGACCTAACGGAAAGCCTTATAATGACTAGATTATTACTTTAATTGTAAGAATTTATCCTTACTTCGGTTTTATTTGCCGTTTGTAGATTATTTTGTGACCAAACAGCAAAAGAGTACTAGTTTTAATCTTAGGGATTATAATTAAGCTATTAGTTCATTGTTGACGTTAACAGCGTTTGTCTATGAAAACAGTTTATATTATAATCTTTTTTACTTTTTTAAGTATTCCTTTAAACCAATTGCAAGCTCAAAATGATTTTGCCATTTTAGAAAAGAATGTCAACGTTAGAGCAAAAGGATTGATTCAAAAATTAAATGCTTCAAAAGACACACTAATACTTCAAAGTGATACTTTTATTAATAAAGTATATGCTGTTAATATGAATTACAAAAGAGAAGTTGATTTAGCTGTGCGACGTAAATCAGTTGAAATTCCTTTAAAGAATCTAAGTAAAGGAAAGCATGTATTTGTAGCTGTACAATCTCCTGTTCGAATTGTATTTGTTGTTAAAATCTTAAGAGATAATTCTGTTTTGCTAGCTATGGAAGAGGATAAGTTACACTCTAATGAATAAATTAGTTATAAATTAAATATTTTGCTCTCATCGATTTAAATTCCAAAAGACCCTTAGCCCAAGATGCTCTTATGTCTTTTTCTGAAACACCATTCTCAATCTGTTCCTGTAATTTAGTAGTTCCAGCTAGTGTTGTAAAATAATCAATAAAGAACTCGTGTTTGTCTTTAGTGTTTTGATATGCTTTAATTAAATAATCCAGATGAATTCTATTCAATCTATTTTTATTTCTTAAATCTTCACCATAACATACCTTACCTTTATGTTTAGGATGTTTTGCACCTTCATTAGCTTGTGGTACAAATTCAAACGTATATTCTGTGTTATTTAAAAACGGACTACCATAAATTTGAAATTGACTATCTGTTCCTCTTCCAGCACTTACATTCGTACCTTCAAAAAAACATAAGCTAGGATATAAATTTATAGCTACATCATTAGGTAAATTAGGCGAAGGTTTTATAGGTAAACTATAAGTGTATTCACGTTTGTAATTAGACATAGGTATAACTTTTAACTCACATTGAATACCGTTTTCTAACCAACCTTCTCCATTAATCATTTGTGCATATTCGCCAATAGTCATACCATGAACTACAGGAATAGGATGCATACCAACAAACCCTTTGTGTTTCATTTCTAAAATTGGTCCATCAATATAATGTCCATTTGGGTTTGGTCTGTCTAAAACCATTACAGGAATGTTGGCTTCAGCACAAGCTTCCATAACATAATGTAAAGAAGAAATATAGGTGTAAAAACGAGCACCAACATCTTGTATGTCAAACACAACAATATCTAAATTGGCTAATTGAGTTTTAGATGGCTTTTTGTTTTTTCCGTAAATAGAAACAATAGGGACACCTGTTTTGGTGTCTACTCCATCTTTTAAAAGTTCACCAGCATCAGCTTTACCTCTAAAACCATGTTCTGGTGCAAAAACTTTTTTAACATTAACTTTTAAGCTAAGTAATGAATCAACAATATGTGTATAAAAGGTGTTGTCAGATTTGAAAACAACACTGGTTTGATTAGCAACAATACCAACACGTTTCTCTTGTAATAAAGGCAAATACGCATTCATTTGATTAGCACCAATACCAATAGGCGCATCATTAGTTTGTTGGTCATGTTGAGTTTGTTGAGGTGTCATGTTATTTTGTGCAGAATCTTCTCTTGTTTTATTTCCGCAAGAAATCAGTACTAAAACAAGTGCAATAATAATTGGGAAAACCCTATTTTTGAATATCGATAAACGCATTTTTTAATTTTGAATTACGAGTTTTTTATAGCTAAACGCATTATAGGCAGTAAAGCGTATAAAAGTAGTGTTTCGGCTCCAATAATAAAAATTGGAATCACTGCCATTGCTGTTGGTATTATAGTCATGCTTGTAGCTATTGCTACTGGTCTCGGACTTCAAAAAAAAGTGCGTGAAAAGGTAATTGCTTTTAATGGACATTTGACTATTATTAACTACGATGGTAATATCTCTAACGAATCTGTGTTGCCTGTCTCTACTCAACAAGATTTTTATCCAAATTTCAATACAGTCGAAGGTGTTAAACACATTCAGGCTGTGGCAACAAAATTTGGCGTAATACGAACCGAAACCGATTTTGAAGGTGTTGTTTTAAAAGGTGTCGGACACGAGTATGATTGGTCGTATCTCAAAGATTTTTTAGTAGAAGGTCATTTACCAAACTATTCAAATGATTTAAATAACGATGTTGTTATTTCTAGTTATTTGGCTAATCGACTACAGTTTAAAGTTGGAGATTCCTTTCAAATGGTGTTTGGAAAAGAACATATTGATGAGCTTCCATTTATCAGGCAGTTTAAAATTGTAGGTGTTTTTAGTTCTGGGTTTCAGGATATTGATAAAACCTTTATGATAGGAGATTTGAGACATGTACAACGTTTTAACCGATGGAAAGATAATCAAGTAGGTAATTTTGAAGTGTTTTTAGAAGATTATAGTCAGTTAAATGAAATGGATACCAAAATTAGAGCTGCAACACCTTCAAACTTAAACACACAAACCATAGAAGAGAAATATTATACGACGTTTGAATGGATTAAAATTTTTGACAACAATACCTATGGAATCATAGCAATCATGATCATTGTAGCTGGAATCAACATGATTACAGCACTTTTAGTTCTAATTCTTGAACGTACTCAAATGATAGGAATTCTAAAAGCACTAGGTAGTTCTAACTGGAGCATCCGAAAAATATTTCTGTACAACGCAACTTATTTGATTTGTCTAGGCTTGTTTTGGGGAAACATCATAGGTTTAATCTTACTCTTCCTTCAGCAACAATTTAGCCTTCTAAAATTTCCAGATCCAGAGCAATATTATGTCTCGATAATTCCAGTTCATATCAGTTTTGATTATATTGTTTTACTTAACATTGGTACTTTTATTGCCTGTTTTTTAATGCTAATGATTCCGTCCATAATCATCACTAAAATTTCGCCAGTTAAAGCCATTCGTTTTGAATGATTTTGGCGTTACCTTATCAGGTCGTGCTTTCGCAAGTCGCTCTTTTAACAAAGGAGCTCCAACAAATGCTCAATCGCTAACGCTATATAATTGTAACTAAAAAGTAAAATCACTTTTAACTTTCTACTTTTCATGTAAATTTGCAAGGCAAAACAAAAATTATGGATTACGCAGAAAACATATTAGGAACCATTGGTAATACACCTTTGGTCAAATTAAATAAGCTCACAGCCGAATTACCATGTTTAGTATTATCAAAATACGAAACCTTTAATCCAGGTAATTCTGTTAAAGATCGTATGGCATTAAAAATGATAGAAGATGCCGAAGCAGATGGTCGCTTAAAACCTGGAGGAACCATCATTGAAGGAACTTCTGGTAATACAGGAATGGGATTGGCTTTAGCTGCTATTGTAAAAGGTTACAAATGTATTTTTGTAATGGCAGACAAACAAAGTAAAGAAAAAGTAGATATAATGCGAGCTGTTGGAGCCGAAGTAATTGTATGTCCAACAGCCGTTGAACCAGATGATCCACGTAGTTACTATTCGGTTTCAAAACGTTTAGGAGAAGAAACACCTAATTCATGGTATGTAAATCAATATGACAATCCAAGTAATGCTAAAGCACATTACGAAAGTACTGGCCCAGAAATCTGGAAACAAACCGATGGAAAAATTACACATTTTGTTGTTGGAGTAGGAACAGGTGGAACTATTTCTGGTGTTGGAAAATATTTAAAAGAGCAAAATCCGAATATAAAAATTTGGGGAGTTGATACTTACGGAAGCGTATTCAAAAAATATCATGAAACTGGAGAATTTGATGAGAATGAAATTTATCCTTACGTTACAGAAGGTATTGGAGAAGATATACTTCCTGAAAATGTAGATTTTTCTATCATCGACGGATTTACAAAAGTAACCGATAAAGATGCCTGTGTGTATACCCAAAGACTAGCAAAAGAGGAAGGCATGTTTTTAGGAAATTCTGCTGGATCTGCTATTAAAGGTGTGTTGCAATTAAAAGAGCATTTTACAAAAGACGATGTGGTTGTGGTGTTGTTTCACGATCATGGAAGTCGTTATGTTGGTAAAATGTTTAATAACGACTGGATGAAAAAAATGGGCTATTTAGATTAATAAATATATTACAATAGCAATACGATAAAGGCCTGAATTTTGTTCAGGCTTTTTTGTGCTTTCCAATGAGAAAATGAAGTTGTTAATTTAAGATTTCTTATTTTTAATAATATACTTTTCAATCTAATAAAATTCAAAAAGTACAAAGCATCTAAAGCTATACAATCTTTAACACAATAGGCATTTAAATCTTCAAGTCAATTAAAATAGTTGTGAATTGAATGAAGCGTTTTTTATCTGCATTCAAATGTAAACTTGGTATTCTCCTCATTATTTTTACTTTTATATAATGAGAGAAAATTTTCTTCATTATTTGTGGAAGTATCAAAAGTTTGATGTTCGTCAATTAAAAACTGTACAGGATGAGTTGATTAATATAGTATCTGTTGGAAGTCATAATCACAACTCTGGTCCAGATTTTTTTAATGCAAAACTTAGAATAGGAGCACAGCTTTGGGCAGGAAACGTTGAAATTCATATCAAGTCTAGTGATTGGTATGTGCATCATCATGAGCAAGACATCGCTTATGATAATGTTATTTTACATGTGGTTTATGAACACGATGCAAATGTCTTCAGAAAAGATAATTCTACCATTCCAACGCTTGAGTTAAAGCATTATATAAATGCTAAGATATTGCATAAATACTACGATTTATTTTCAAACACATCTAAATGGATCAATTGTGAAAAGGATTTTTCAAAAACCGAAGATTTTACTTTAAACCATTGGTTAGAGCGTTTATATTTTGAACGCTTAGAGCAAAAATCAAAAGCCATTGAAGACTTGCTAAAAACATCAAAAAACAACTGGGAAGCTGTATTGTTTATTTTACTGACTAAAAATTTCGGACTAAAAGTTAATGCAGAAGCTTTTTTTAGTTTAGCTAAATCCATAGATTTTTCAGTCATTCGAAAATCTCAACCCAAATTATTAGCATTAGAAGCATTGCTATTTGGACAAGCAGGATTGTTAGAAAAAGACATAGAGGATTCCTATTATTTAAAACTAAAAAACGAGTATGCATTTTTAAAGCAAAAATTTCAGTTGTCTAATGATTATGTAACGCCTTTGCAGTTCTTTAGATTGAGACCATCAAATTTCCCAACCATTCGTTTGTCTCAATTGGCAAATTTATATCATAAAGAATCAAATTTGTTTTCTAAAATTTTAAGTAGTTCTACTCTTGAAGATTTTTATACGCTTTTTGAAGTAGCTGCTTCAGCATATTGGAAAACACATTATACATTTAATAATACTTCTAAAACCAGAGACAAAGTGTTAACCAAATCGTTTGCTGATTTGTTGTTAATTAACACCATCATACCTGTTAAATTTTGTTATGCCAAACAAAAAGGAGAAAATGATAATCAGCAAATAATAGATATCATAAGAGCTATAAAGCCTGAAAAGAATACAATTGTTAATGGGTTTAATAATCTTAAAAATGTGACTAATTCAGCCTTAGAGTCTCAAGCGTTTGTACAATTAAAAACCGAATATTGTAATAAACATCAATGTTTAAAATGTGCCATTGGAAATTCACTTTTAAACAAATAAACTTTTAATGTTTTAAACTAAAGCCTAAATTGCAACTATAATAGTTTTAGTTAGATGAATTTTTTCTACAAAATGTTGTATTATTTTCAAAAGCGTGGCTACTACGTTTGTCAGCGTATCGCAGACCGTTTGGGAATTCGAGCAAAAGTTGTGCGTACATCGTTTATGTATTTAACCTTTGTAACCTTAGGCTTTGGCTTTGCTTTATATTTATTTTTTGCATTTTGGATTAAAATAAAAGACATCGTATATACCAAACGATCTTCCGTATTTGATTTATAATTTATGAATCCATTAATAAAGTTTTTTAGAACTAAGATTTACACAGCAGTGTTTTTACTGTTATTGCTTTTGGCAATTGGTGTTATTGGGTTTAAAGTCATGTCTGATTATTCTTGGGTTGATGCACTCTATATGACAGTTATAACCATTACTACTGTTGGCTTTGGAGAGGTTCAGCCCTTAGATGATAACACAAAAATATTTACCATTTTTTTAATTTTGGCTAGTGTCATTATTTTAGGATATGCAATTACAGTAATTACAGAATATATTTTGAGTAAAAATGATTTGGAAGAATTAAAACAAAAAGAAATGCAAAAGAAAATAGACAGTTTTAAAAACCATATCATTATATGTGGTTATGGTAGAAATGGAAAACAGGCAGCAAGAAAGCTAAATGCATACAACAAGCCCTTTGTAATTATTGAAAAAAATAAAGAGATTATTGAAAAATATCAAGAAGAGAATTTACCATTTGTTTTTGGAAATGCTAATGAAGACGAAACTTTAATTGAAGCTGGAGTAGAACGTGCAAGTACACTTATTTCAGCATTACCAAATGATGCCGATAATTTGTTTGTGGTGCTTTCAGCAAGACAAATCAATCGTAAAATGAATATTATAAGTAGAGCGTCTCAAGAAACATCATATGAAAAGTTAAAATTGGCTGGTGCAAACAATGTCATTTTACCAGATAGAATTGGTGGAGATCATATGGCTTCTTTAGTAGTAGTTCCAGATTTAGTTGAGTTTATAGATAATTTAGGAATTGTTGGTGAACGTAATATCAATATAGAAGAAGTAATGGTTGATAAGCTTTACAATACAACTCAAGTTAAAACAATAAAAGATTTAGACCTTAGAAGAAAAACGGGCTGTACAGTTATTGGTTTTAAAAATGGAAAAGGAGAGTATTTGGTTAATCCTGAAGCAGATACAAAATTAATATCAGGTTCTAAGATTATTGTTTTAGGACGTCCTGAGCAAATTGAAAAACTAAATTCTCTTTACGATATCAAGTAGTAAGGCTTTCATTTTAACAAGGGATGCTTTATAAAATCATTTTTTTTTAGCATCTTGTAACCTTTATTATAACTAACTAATTTAAATAATTCTCAATATGAAGAAATTTCTTCTTTCCACTTTTGCAATAATGTTACCGTTTTTAACTTTTGCTCAAGAAACGACTTCTGAAAAAATCGATCGTGTTTTTAAAGATTATACAGGATGGTTTGTTGATGGTGTTTTTTACGAAATTCCATTTTCTGAAGAGTATAAAATTCCTTGGGTTCTTATTGTACTAGTTGGAGGTGCATTATTCTTTACTTTTTATTTTAAATTCATTAATGTCACAGGATTTAGAACTGCTATAAAAGTAGTTAGAGGTCAGTACGAGGATATTGAGAAACATGGGGCAGATACACTTTATGGAGATCAAACTCCAAATGAAACTGAAGATATTATTGAAACTATTAGAGATGAAGGTGCTGATGGTGAGGTGTCTCACTTTCAGGCACTTACTGCGGCATTGTCTGCAACCGTTGGATTAGGTAATATTGCAGGAGTTGCAGTGGCATTATCAATTGGTGGACCTGGAGCAACTTTCTGGATGATTTTTGCTGGACTATTAGGTATGGCATCGAAGTTTGCCGAATGTACACTTGGTGTGAAATATAGAGATGTTGGCGAAGATGGTACAGTTTATGGCGGACCAATGTATTACCTTACAAAAGGTCTTAAATCTAAAGGTATGGGAGGCTTCGGAAAAGTGTTGGCAGTGTTATTTGCCATTTTTGTAATTGGTGGATCTTTTGGTGGAGGAAATATGTTTCAAGCTAATCAAGCTGCAGCTCAATTCGTCAAATTATTTGAATTAGAAGGCGGAAATGCTGGTTTGTATTTTGGAATTGTAATGGCTATTCTCGTAGCAATCGTAATTATTGGAGGTATTAAGCGTATTGCGAAAGTTACTGAAAAAGTAGTGCCTTTTATGGCTGGAATATATGTGTTAGCTGCATTGGTAATTCTTGGAGCAAATTTCACTCTTATCGATGATGCATTTGCGTTAATTTATGAAGGTGCATTTTCTGGTTTGGGAATAGCTGGTGGTTTAGTCGGAGTTATGATTCAAGGTATTCGTCGTGGTGCATTTTCTAATGAAGCGGGAGTTGGTTCTGCTGCTATTGCGCACTCTGCTGTAAGAACAAAATATCCTGCAAGCGAAGGTATTGTTGCACTTTTAGAACCATTTGTAGATACCGTTGTGATTTGTACAATGACTGCATTGGTAATCGTAATTACTAATTTTGATGGTTCATTCATGGAATATGGAACTAAGATTAATGAAGGTGTTGAGATTACAGCTCAAGCATTTGATTCAGTAATTCCTCATTTTTCGATTATACTAACTATTGCTGTTATCTTATTTGCATTCTCAACAATGATTTCTTGGTCTTATTATGGCATGCAAGGTTGGGTGTTTCTCTTTGGTAGAGGAAAAACGTCAGATTTAGTGTATAAAATCTTATTTTTAATCTTCGTTGTCATAGGAGCTTCAATAAGTTTAGGTGCTGTAATTGACTTCTCTGATGCCATGATTTTTGCAATGGTTGTGCCTAACATTATTGGTGTGATTTTGTTATCTCCTGTGATTAAAAAGGAATTGAATAAGTACTTTAAGGCTATTGAGGTGAAAAATGAAGCTATAGATGAAGGTGCTGAAGACTTGAATCAACATTTATAAGACAATACTAACTATGAAACATATAAAATCTCACTTCACGTTTACTAAACAGCAACGAAGTGGGATTTTTGTGTTATTACTACTCATACTTATTCTTCAAAGTATATACTTTTTTGTCGATTTTTCTTCGGAAGAATTTCAAGTCAATCCAAATGAACTGGCACAGTTTCAAGCTGAAGTCGATTCGTTAAAACATATAGAAATTCAAAATAATAAACCGAAAATTTATCCGTTCAATCCAAATTTTATTACAGATTATAAAGGCTATACTCTCGGAATGAGTTCTCAAGAAATTGACAGGTTGTTAGCCTTCAGAAAACAAAACAAATGGATCAATTCTGTGAAAGATTTTCAAACCGTTACTAAGGTTTCAGATTCATTATTAGCAACAATGTCTCCGTATTTTAAATTTCCAGATTGGGTAACAAATCCGAAGCCTAATTTTAAATCAAAGTATAACTATTCAGAAACAAATAATAAACCCAAAACATTCAATCAAAAGTCGGATTTAAATTCTGTCACAGCCGAACAATTAAAACAAATACATGGTATAGGAGAAAAGTTATCAGAACGCATTATAGCTTACCGAACAAAAATTGGTGGTAGCTTTATTGCAGATGTTCAGCTTCAAGAGGTTTATGGGCTTTCGCCTGAAGTTATCAAACGAACTTTAAATGAGTTTACAGTTAAAAATGTCAAGCCTGTTACAAAGTTAAATCTTAATACAGCTTCAATTGATGAGTTGGTTACTATTCAGTATATAGATTATGAAATTGCTCATCATATTATTGAAGAACGTACGCTTAGAGAGGGTTTTAAATCCTTAGATGAATTAACAAAAGTTAAAGACTTTCCGGTCAAAAAAATTGAGATAATTAAATTATATTTGACACTCAATTTAGATTAAAAAAATAAATACAATGAATAGTAGGTACTTCACTGAAGAACACGAATTGTTTAGACAAAGTTTAAAAGATTTTTTACAAAAAGAAGTCGTTCCTCATATTGAAAAATGGGAAGAAACAGGTCATATAGAACGTTTTATTTGGGAGAAATTTGGCGAAATGGGTTTCTTCGGAATTGCATATCCTGAAGAATATGGTGGTATGAACTTAGATTTATTCTATACTGTAATTTTACTTGAAGAACTTCAGAAAATAAATTCTGGTGGATTTGCAGCTGCGATTTGGGCACATACCTATTTAGCAATGACGCATGTTAATAAAGAAGGCGATCATGCCATTAAGCAAAAATATTTAGCACCTAGTATTACTGGAGAAAAAATTGGATGTCTTTGTATTACAGAGCCTTTTGGCGGAAGCGATGTTGCTGGTATGAGAACAACTGCTGTAAAAAAAGGAGATACCTATGTAATTAATGGCTCTAAAACATTTATCACAAATGGTGTGTATAGTGACTATCTGGTTGTAGCAGCTAAAACTAATCCAGAGCTTGGTAATAAAGGCATTAGTATTTTTATTATGGATAGAGATACGCCTGGAATTTCTGCAACTAAATTAGATAAATTAGGTTGGAGAGCTTCAGATACTGGAGAAATTGCATTTGATAATGTTGTGATTCCTGCGTCTAATTTAATGGGAGAAGAAAATAAAGGATTTCCATACATTATGCAGCACTTTGCTTTAGAACGTTTGATAATGGGAATTAATGCACATGCTAGAGCTGAATTTGCTTTAGAATATACACTGAATTATATGAGTGAGCGTGAAGCCTTCGGAAAAAAAATTGATAGGTTTCAAGCACTTCGACACAAAATAGCAGATCGTTATACTGAAATGGAAATTTGTAAAGAATTCAATTACTCTGTAGCTCGAAGATTAGATCAAGGTGAATATGTTGTGAAGGAAGCCACCATGTCTAAACTTCAATGTACAAAAATGGCAGATGAGGTGATGTACGATTGCCTACAATTTTTAGGAGGTTATGGTTATATGGAAGAGTATCCTCTAGCGAGACTACTTCGTGATAGTCGATTAGGACCAATTGGTGGAGGAACTTCTGAAATCTTGAGAGAGATTATCGCAAAAATGGTAATTGATAAAAAGGATTATAAACCAGCAACCTAATTTGAAATTATAGAACTACAATGAAGCTTACATTAAAAAACCAATTATTACTTTACTGTTTATGTGTATTTTGTGCAGTTTCATTCTCACAAACCGAACTTAAAAATAAGGTTGTCGATTTTACTACACTAATGCCTATTGAAAGTGCTAGTGTTTATATAAAAAACACAACAATTGGAACGGTAACTAATCAAGATGGAAAATTTGTATTACAAGTTCCTAAGGAATTAGAAAACGATACACTTGTCATTTCTTCTATTGGTTATAAGAGTTTTAAAATACCTGTTAATGAATTTGATAATTCTGAAGAAGTATATCTTGATGAAGATATTGCAGCTTTAGATGAAATTGTTCTCATTGCCGAAAACCGTCCAACTACTGGAAACGAGATTATTTTAAAAGCCATTGAAAAATTACCAGAAAACCTTCCAGATTCAGCATATATTCAAAAAGGGTTTTTAAGACATAAAGAGCGCAACGCAAAAGAGTTTAAATGGCTTATTGAAAGCGCAATTACGGTTTACGATTCTGGATATTCGGCAGCTTCAAAAGAACATCTAAAAATTAATGTCGATCAGGTTCGTAAAAGTTATGACCTTCGTGATGTCGATAGTATTTTTTCATATTATTCGTATCTAAAACGCTATGAAAATTATAGAAAGCTAAAAGCTAAAAACCTAAGAAGAGATACTATTAAAACGTCGTCTTTAGTTAAAGCTATTAAATGGAATGATACTCGAGTTAACGGACTCGAAAACTTGTTTAAAGGAAAATTGAATTTAGTAAGAAACGCAAATACTGCTAAAGCTCTTTTTGGAGAGCATATTTTAGATCAGCATCAATTTAAGCTAGATACCGTTTTAGTAGATAATGATCGAAAAATTTATAAGATTCAAATTTCCGATAGTAAAGATTTTGTTGGTCTTGATACTGAAGGAATTTTTAATGAAGGCTACAAAGCTCAAGGTTGGGTTTATGTGTATTGGGATAATTATGCTATTAAAAAAATTGAATATGAACTTGTAGCAGCTTCAGATGCTCAAAAGAGTAGAAGTAAAACATTGTTCGGAACGCAAACAAATCATAAGTTAATCATGACTTATATGGAGTACAATGATAAGATGTATCCAAATTACATTTATTATGAAACACCTAAATTGGTCAATGTAGGATTAAAAACTAAAGCAAAACTAACTGAAGAAGAGAAAGCCAGATATTATAATGAAGAACGCTTTTATTACACAGTTCAGGAAATTTTATTTTCAGATATAATTGAAGACGATCAAGTAATAGCAGAAGCTTTACAGAAAAAATGGGATTCTGATATATTTTCTCCTAAACCATACGATAAAACTTTCTGGAAAAACTATAACATTTTATTAGAAAGTGAAGAAGACGAACAACTTATAAAAGACTTAAGTAAACGCGCGTCTTTATTCAAACAATAAATAAAATTATTTTTTGTTTTGATATCTTAAATTCCTTCCTATATTTGCAGCCTTAAAAATTCTAAAAGAGAGGAGGTTAAGACACTATGTTAAGAATACCAGTTAAAGAAGGAGAAAATATAGAGAGAGCGTTAAAACGTTACAAGCGTAAGTTTGTAAGAACAACGATAAAAAATCAGTTGCAAGAACGTAAGCAATTTACAAAACCTTCAGTAGCAAGAAGAGCACAAATACAAAAGGCACAATATGTTCAAAGTCTAAGAGATCAAGAGAGTATTTAGTTGTGTTTAAAACGATAATAAATCCCATTAGAAATAATGGGATTTTTTTGTTTCTTACTAAAATGTAATTTAATCTTTGTATTTTAGAGCTTACACAAAAGTCTATAGATGTTATTGCAATCATTTACTGATTACTTATTGCTTGAAAAAAACTATTCTCAGTTAACACTCAAGGCTTATCTAAAAGATATTTCAGATTTTTCAGATTTTATATCTTCAGAATATGATTCTAAAACAATTACCAATACAAACTATCAACAAATTAGGAGTTGGATTGTGTTGTTGGTAGATAAAGGAATTTCAAATCGAAGCATTAATCGAAAAATATCTTCTCTAAATACGTATTATAAATTTCTTTTAAAAACAGAAGAGATTGAAATTAATCCACTATCAAAGCATAAAGCATTAAAAACAAGTAAAAAAATTCAAGTTCCATTTTCAGAACAAGAAATTAAAATAGTGCTTCAAGAATTAAATTTTGCAACAGATTTTGAAGGCTTACGAAACCGATTAATGATTGAGCTTTTTTATGCCACTGGAATAAGACGTATAGAATTAGTACAGCTTAAACTTAGTGATGTCGATATTGCAAATAAAACCTTAAAAGTATTAGGAAAAAGAAATAAAGAACGATTTATTCCTTTGATACCTTCTGTGGTAGATACATTTATATCTTATGTTGAAGCAAGAAATAAGCTTAATGCAATTCAAGATGAATCGTATTTGTTTTTAACAAAAAAAGGGGTTAAAATTTATGAAACACTTGTTTACAGAATTATAAATGATTACTTTAGTATTGCATCAACGAAAGTAAAGCGAAGTCCGCACATACTAAGGCACTCATTTGCAACTCATTTGCTTAATCAAGGTGCAAACCTAAATGCTGTAAAAGAACTTCTTGGTCATTCAAGTTTAGCAGCAACACAAGTCTATACTCATAATAGTATAGCTGAATTAAAAAAGGTGTATTCAAAAGCACATCCAAGAAGTAAAAAATAATATTGTCTAACCAATAAAAGATTGAACATGAAGGTAAACACACAATCCGTAAATTTTAACGCAGACAAAAAATTAATTGATTTCATTCAAAAACGAATGAATAAATTAGACCAATTTTATGATAAAGTAATAGATTCTGATGTCTATTTAAAAGTTGAAAACACTAGTGATAAAGAAAATAAAATATTCGAAGCTAGAGTAAATGTACCAGGAGATAGCTTTGTGGTAAAGAAGCAATGTAAAACATTTGAAGAAGGAACAGATGTAGCTATTTCGTCGCTTGAAAGGCAGTTAAAAAAGCGAAAAGAAAAATTAAGAGCACATATGTGATAAATTTTTTTCAAAAAATGTTTTGATTAAAAAAATAAATCTTTACATTTGCAGTCCGTTAGAAATAGCGGGCTTTTTTTATAACAAAAAAGTTGTATAAAAGCCGATGTAGCTCAGCTGGCTAGAGCAGCTGATTTGTAATCAGCAGGTCGTGGGTTCGAGTCCCTCCATCGGCTCTAAAAAATCTAAAATTACCATAGTTGATTTTAGTAAAAGTTCTTTAAAATTGGGGAGATACTCAAGCGGCCAACGAGGGCAGACTGTAAATCTGCTGACTATGTCTTCGCAGGTTCGAATCCTGCTCTCCCCACATTTTTTATTGATACCTTCAGTTGGTAAAACAATTGTAAAATTATGCGAGAGTAGCTCAGTTGGTAGAGCGTCAGCCTTCCAAGCTGAATGTCGCCGGTTCGAACCCGGTCTCTCGCTCTAAATATTTCTGCGAAGGCAGAAGTCTCGTTGTTAGGTGAGACGTCAAACACTTTACGCCGGTGTAGCTCAGGGGTAGAGCGTTTCCTTGGTAAGGAAGAGGTCACGAGTTCAAATCTCGTCATTGGCTCTTTTTTAGTTATAGAATAAATTGAACACTAATATAAATTAAGATTAAATAAATTAAACATGGCAAAGGCAACTTTCGATCGTTCAAAACCACACCTTAATATAGGTACAATTGGACACGTAGATCACGGTAAAACAACTTTAACTGCTGCTATTACTAAAGTATTAGCTGATGCAGGTTTATCTGAGGCAAGAGATTTCGATACTATCGATAATGCTCCTGAGGAGAAAGAAAGAGGGATTACAATTAATACATCACACGTAGAGTATCAAACAGGAAATCGTCATTACGCTCACGTTGACTGTCCAGGTCACGCCGATTACGTAAAAAACATGGTTACTGGTGCTGCTCAAATGGATGGTGCTATTTTAGTTGTAGCTGCTACTGATGGTCCAATGCCACAAACTCGTGAGCATATCCTTTTAGGACGTCAAGTAGGTATTCCTCGTATTGTTGTATTCATGAATAAAGTGGATATGGTTGATGATGATGAGTTATTGGAATTAGTTGAAATGGAAATTAGAGATTTATTGTCTTTCTATGAGTATGATGGGGATAATGGTCCTGTAATTGCTGGTTCTGCTTTAGGTGCTCTTAATGGAGAGCAAAAATGGGTAGATACAGTAATGGAGTTAATGGAAGCTGTTGATAACTGGATTGAAGAGCCTGTTCGTGATATGGATAAGCCATTCTTAATGCCTATTGAAGATGTATTCTCAATTACTGGTCGTGGAACTGTTGCTACAGGTCGTATTGAAACAGGTGTTGCAAATACAGGTGATCCAGTTGAAATTATCGGTATGGGTGCTGAGAAATTAACATCTACTATTACTGGTATTGAAATGTTTCGTCAAATTCTTGATAGAGGTGAAGCTGGAGATAATGCAGGTATCTTATTGAGAGGTATTGAAAAGACTCAAATCTCAAGAGGTATGGTAATTACTAAGCCAGGTTCTGTAACTCCTCACCAAAAATTCAAAGCTGAGGTTTATATCCTTAAAAAAGAAGAAGGTGGACGTCATACGCCATTCCATAATAATTACCGTCCACAGTTCTATGTGCGTACAACTGACGTAACTGGAAACATTGCGCTTCCTGATGGAGTTGAAATGGTAATGCCTGGAGATAACCTTACTATTACTGTTGATTTAATTCAACCAATTGCAATGAACGTTGGTTTACGTTTTGCAATCCGTGAAGGTGGTAGAACAGTTGGTGCAGGTCAGGTTACTGAGATATTAGACTAAAATAAATATCATATTAAATATGAGTTAAGGTGTTCGTCAAAGACGAATGCCTTGATTTATATTTACGGGTTTAGCTCAGTTGGTAGAGCACTGGTCTCCAAAACCAGGTGTCGGGAGTTCGAGTCTCTCAACCCGTGCAAATGAATGAAATGCGACTAGATTTGTTATAATTTTAATGAAGTAGTCTCTCAATAAGTTTACACTGAGCGAAGTCGAAGTGTGCAAATAGAAAATCAAATGGCAGGAATAGTAAATTATATTAAGGAATCTTTTGAAGAATTAAAAAATAATGTGACTTGGCCTTCATGGTCTGAAGCTCAAAGCTTGACTGTTTTAGTGGCTGTGTTTTCAATTATTTTTTCACTAGCTATTTGGGGAGTTGATACTGTTTTCAGTAAGGTTATCAAGGCTTATTTTGACTTGATTTAACTAAACTAACTATAAAAGAAAAGAAAGATGTCTGAGACAAGTGTAAATAAAAAATGGTATGTAGTTAGAGCTGTTAGTGGTCAAGAAAATAAAATTAAGACTTATATTGAAAATGAGATTTCTCGATTAGGACTTGAAGATTTTGTTGATCAAGTATTAGTTCCAACTGAAAAGGTTATTCAAATCCGTAACGGAAAAAAAATTAATAAAGAGCGTGTTTATTTCCCTGGTTATATAATGATTCAGGCAAATTTAAGTGGTGAGATTCCACATATTATAAAGTCTATAACAAATGTTATTGGGTTTTTAGGAGAAACTAAAGGAGGAGATCCAGTTCCATTAAGACAATCTGAAGTTAATCGTATGCTAGGTAAAGTAGATGAATTAACTGTTGATACAGATGTAAATGTAGCCATTCCTTTTACTTTAGGTGAAACTGTAAAAGTTATTGATGGTCCATTCAATGGGTTTGATGGAACTATCGAAAAGGTTAATGAAGAAAAGCGTAAACTTGAAGTAATGGTTAAAATTTTCGGAAGAAAAACACCTTTAGAATTAAGTTATATGCAAGTTGAAAAAGTATAATAATTGTTACAATATAGATAGATATGTCTTTTAGCTTCCAAATTAAAGGATGTACAAAACTAAATTTAGTAAAATGGCAAAAGAATTAGGTAAAGTAGTTAAATTACAAGTTCGGGGAGGTGCAGCGAATCCGTCGCCACCGGTTGGACCCGCTTTAGGTGCTGCTGGAGTTAATATCATGGAATTTTGTAAGCAATTCAACGCTAGAACTCAGGATAAACCTGGTAAAGTTCTTCCAGTTGTTATTTCTGTTTACAAAGACAAGTCTTTTGATTTCGTGATCAAAACACCTCCTGCAGCAGTACAATTATTAGAAGCGGCCAAAGTAAAGAAAGGATCTGGAGAACCGAACAGAAAGAAAGTTGCAAAAGTAACGTGGGATCAAGTCAAAGCAATCGCAGAAGATAAAATGCAAGATTTAAACGCATTTGAAATTGAATCTGCAATGAAAATGGTTGCTGGTACTGCAAGATCTATGGGAATCACAGTTAAAGGTGGTGAAGCACCTAACTAAAAATTTTTGAAATGGCAAGAATAACAAAAAAGAGAAAAGAGGCTATAGCTAAAGTAGAGAAGAATAAATTATATTCTCTTCAAGAAGCTTCAGCACTATTAAAAGAGATTACCTATACAAAATTTGATGCATCAGTTGATTTAGCTGTTAGACTTGGAGTTGACCCTCGTAAAGCAAATCAAATGGTGAGAGGAGTAGTATCACTTCCTCACGGTACAGGTAAAGATATGAAAGTTCTAGCATTAGTGACTCCTGATAAAGAGGAAGAAGCTAAAGCTGCTGGAGCTGATTATGTTGGGCTTGATGAATATCTAGATAAAATTAAAGGTGGTTGGACAGACGTTGACGTTATTGTTACTATGCCTGCTATCATGGGTAAATTAGGTCCTTTAGGTAGAGTATTAGGTCCAAGAGGTTTAATGCCAAACCCAAAAACAGGAACAGTAACTATGGATGTTGCAAAAGCAGTATCTGAAGTTAAAGCTGGTAAAATAGATTTTAAAGTTGATAAAACAGGAATTGTACACGCTCCTATAGGTAAGGCATCTTTTAGTGCTGATAAACTTCAGGATAACGCAATGGAGTTATTGACTACTTTAAATAAGTTAAAACCAACAGCTGCTAAAGGTGTATATATGAAGAGCATCTTCATGTCAAGTACAATGAGCCCAAGTATTGCTGTAGATCCAAAAATAGGTTAAGTAGTTAAATCTTTAGTATTATGACAAGAGAAGAAAAATCACAAGTAATTGAAGAGTTAACTGCTCAGTTAGCAGATAATGCAAACATTTATCTAGCCGATATATCTGGATTGAATGCAGGTAACACTTCAGACTTACGTCGTGCTTGTTTTAAAGCAAACGTAACATTAAATGTAGTAAAAAATACATTGTTAACTAAAGCTATGGAAGCATCTGATAAAGATTTCGGAGAACTTCCAACAGTTTTAAAAGGTAATACCTCAGTAATGTATTCTGAAACTGGTAACGCTCCAGCCAAAGTAATTAAAAACTTCCGTAAAAAATCAGAGAAACCTTTATTAAAAGGAGCCTTTATTGAGGAAGCAATTTACATTGGTGATGATCAATTAGATACACTTGTAGACATCAAGTCTAGAGAAGAATTGATTGGAGAAATTGTAACGTTATTACAATCGCCAGCTAAGAATGTTATTTCAGCACTTAAATCAGGTGGTGGAACATTAGCAGGTATCATCAAAACATTATCCGAAAAAGAAGGATAATCAAGTAAGTACGCACTTAAACAAATTATATTATTAAAATTATTAAAAACGGTAGAAATGGCAGATTTAAAAGATTTCGCAGAACAATTAGTTAATTTAACAGTAAAAGAAGTTAATGAATTAGCTACAATATTAAAAGACGAATATGGTATCGAGCCAGCAGCAGCTGCAGTAGCAGTAGCAGCAGGCGGAGCAGCAGCAGGCGGAGACGCAGCTGAAGAAAAATCAGAATTCGACGTAATCCTTAAAGCAGCAGGTGGTTCTAAATTAGCTGTTGTAAAATTAGTTAAAGAATTAACTGGTTTAGGATTAAAAGAAGCTAAAGGTTTAGTAGATGAAGCACCAAGTGCTATCAAAGAAGGTGTTGCTAAAGATGAAGCTGAAGCTCTAAAATCTCAGTTAGAGGAAGCAGGAGCAGAAGTTGAGCTTAAGTAAGCTTGACAAACCTACAAATTATGGTTTAGGTCTTCCGAACTAGTCGGAATGACCTAAACCCTTTTGTGTATTAAATAGGTACACAAAAAAACAAATATTTTTTTAATCAAAATCTCGTTCATCGATGTTAGCAAATACAGCTGAAAGATTAAATTTCTCTTCCATAGTAAATAGAACTGAATATCCAGATTTCTTGGATATTCAAATTAAATCCTTTCAGGATTTTTTCCAGTTAGAGACAAAATCAGAAGAAAGAGGCAATGAAGGGCTCTACAACACCTTCATGGAAAATTTTCCTATTACAGATACGCGTAACCAATTCGTATTAGAATTTTTAGATTATTTTATTGATCCACCACGTTATACGATTGAAGAATGTATCGAAAGAGGACTGACTTACAGTGTGCCACTAAAAGCACGTTTAAAACTGTACTGTACAGATCCAGAGCATGAAGACTTTGAAACCATTGTTCAAGATGTGTATCTTGGAACAATTCCTTATATGACACCTAGTGGAACGTTTTGTATCAATGGTGCAGAACGTGTTGTTGTATCTCAATTACACAGATCTCCAGGTGTATTCTTTAGCCAATCATTTCACGCAAATGGTACTAAGTTATATTCTGCAAGAGTGATTCCTTTTAAAGGATCTTGGATAGAATTTGCTACAGATATCAATCAGGTAATGTATGCGTATATTGATAGAAAGAAAAAATTACCTGTTACAACATTATTCAGAGCTATCGGTTTTGAACGTGATAAAGACATTTTAGAGATTTTTGACCTTGCTGAAGAGGTTAAAGTGTCAAAATCTGGACTTAAAAAAGTTGTAGGTCGTAAACTTGCTGCTCGTGTGTTAAACACTTGGCATGAAGATTTCGTAGATGAAGATACTGGAGAGGTTGTATCTATCGAACGTAACGAAATTGTTTTAGATCGTGACACAGTTATTGATAAAGACAATATTGAAGAAATCCTTGAGGCTGGTGTAAAAACTATTTTATTACACAAAGAAACGTCTCAACAAGGAGATTACGCAATTATCCATAATACATTACAAAAGGATCCAACAAACTCTGAAAAAGAAGCTGTTGAACATATCTATCGTCAATTACGTAATGCTGAGCCACCAGATGAGGAAACAGCACGTGGTATTATTGATAAATTATTCTTTTCAGACCAACGTTACTCTTTAGGAGAAGTAGGTCGTTATAGAATGAACAAAAAGTTACAGTTAGATATTGGCATGGATAAGCAAGTGCTTACCAAAGAAGATATCATTACTATTATTAAATATTTAATCGAACTTATCAATTCAAAAGCAGAGATTGATGATATTGATCACTTATCAAACCGTCGTGTACGTACAGTTGGTGAGCAGTTATCATCTCAGTTTGGTGTTGGTTTAGCTCGTATGGCTCGTACCATTCGTGAGCGTATGAATGTTCGTGATAATGAAGTGTTTACTCCAATTGATTTAATTAATGCCAAGACTTTATCGTCTGTTATTAATTCTTTCTTCGGAACAAATCAGTTATCTCAATTTATGGATCAAACCAATCCATTAGCCGAGATTACTCACAAGCGTCGTTTATCAGCTTTAGGACCTGGAGGTTTATCTAGAGAAAGAGCAGGTTTCGAGGTTCGTGATGTTCACTATACTCACTACGGAAGATTATGTCCTATTGAAACTCCTGAAGGACCAAACATTGGATTAATTTCTTCTTTATCTGTATATGCGAAAGTGAATTCTATGGGATTCATAGAAACGCCTTATAGAAAAGCCGATGCTGGTGTTGTTGATATTAAAAATACACCAACATATTTAAGTGCAGAAGAAGAGGAAGACATGTTAATCGCTCAGGCAAATATTAGAGTAGATGATGATGGTAAGATTTTAGAAGATAAAATTATTGCACGTCAAGAAGGTGATTTCCCTGTAATGGATCCAAAAGACATCCATTATACAGATGTTGCTCCTAATCAAATTGCTTCTATTTCAGCATCATTAATTCCGTTCTTAGAGCATGATGATGCAAACCGTGCCTTAATGGGTTCTAACATGATGCGTCAAGCAGTACCTTTATTGCGTCCTCAAGCTCCTATTGTAGGAACAGGACTAGAACGTCAAGTAGCTTCAGATTCTAGAGTATTAATTAATGCTGAAGGAAATGGAGTTGTAGAGTATGTTGATGCAAACGAAATCACAATCAAGTACGAACGTACTAATGAAGAAGCAATGGTAAGTTTTGATAGTGATACCAAAACATATCCATTAGTGAAGTTTAGAAAAACCAACCAAGGTACGTCTATTAACTTAAAACCAATCGTTGAGAAAGGTGATAAAGTGAAGAAAGGACAAGTACTTTGTCAAGGTTATGCTACTGAAAATGGAGAATTAGCTTTAGGTCGTAATATGAAAGTGGCATTTATGCCATGGAAAGGTTACAACTTTGAGGATGCGATTGTAATTTCAGAAAAAGTAGTTCGTGACGATATATTTACATCGATTCATATTGATGAATATTCATTAGAAGTTAGAGATACTAAATTAGGTAACGAAGAATTAACTAATGATATTCCTAACGTTTCTGAAGAGGCTACAAAAGACCTTGATGAAAACGGTATGATTAGAATTGGAGCAGAGATTAAACCTGGTGATATCCTAATCGGAAAAATTACACCAAAAGGTGAATCTGATCCAACTCCTGAAGAAAAATTATTACGTGCCATCTTTGGTGATAAGGCAGGTGATGTTAAAGATGCGTCTTTAAAGGCATCTCCTTCTTTACATGGTGTCGTTATTGAGAAAAAATTATTCTCAAGAGCGATAAAAGATAAGCGTAAAAGAGCTAAAGATAAAGAAGATATTGAAGCATTAGAGAATATCTATTACAAGAAGTTTGATGATTTACAGGCTGTTTTAGTCGAAAAATTATTCGCGCTTGTTAATGGTAAAACTGCTCAAGGTATCTACAATGACTTAGGTGAAGAAATTATTCCTAAAGGAAAGAAATATACGCTTAAAATGTTAAATGCTGTTGATGATTATACGCATTTAACATCTGGAACTTGGACAACCGATAATCACTTAAATTCATTAGTTGCAGATTTAATTCACAACTATAAGATTAAAGAAAACGATCTTCAAGGATCATTACGTCGTGAGAAGTTTACAATTTCTGTTGGTGATGAATTACCTGCTGGTATTATCAAATTAGCTAAAGTTTATGTTGCTAAAAAACGTAAACTTAAAGTTGGTGATAAAATGGCAGGTCGTCACGGAAACAAAGGTATTGTAGCACGTATTGTTCGTCAAGAAGACATGCCATTCTTAGAAGATGGAACTCCGGTTGATATCGTATTAAATCCACTTGGTGTACCATCACGTATGAACATTGGTCAGATATACGAAACGGTTCTTGGTTGGGCTGGACAAAAATTAGGTCGTAAATATGCAACACCAATTTTTGATGGTGCAACTCTAGATCAAATCAATGAGTTTACAGACGAAGCTGGTGTGCCAAGATTCGGTCATACTCATTTATATGATGGTGGAACTGGTGATCGTTTCGATCAACCAGCAACCGTTGGTGTAATTTATATGATTAAACTAGGTCATATGATTGACGATAAGATGCACGCACGTTCTATTGGTCCTTACTCATTGATTACGCAACAACCTCTTGGTGGTAAAGCACAGTTTGGTGGTCAGCGTTTTGGTGAGATGGAAGTTTGGGCACTTGAAGCTTATGGAGCATCAAGTACACTACGTGAAATCTTAACAGTAAAGTCTGATGACGTGATAGGTAGAGCTAAAACTTACGAAGCTATCGTAAAAGGAGAGCCAATGCCAGAACCAGGATTACCTGAATCTTTTAACGTACTTATGCACGAATTAAAAGGATTAGGATTAGATATTAGATTAGAAGAATAAAAAAATAGTAAGCAGTCAACAGTATACAGTTTTTACTGTGTACTGAAGACTGAAGACTGAAGACTATAAAGTTATTATGGCAAGAAGACAAGATAAGAATACAGTACAGAGATTTAACAAAATTTCTATCGGTTTAGCATCTCCAGAATCTGTTTTAGCAGCATCTCGTGGTGAAGTTTTAAAACCTGAAACTATTAATTATCGAACACATAAACCTGAACGTGATGGTTTATTCTGTGAGCGTATTTTTGGTCCTGTTAAGGATTTCGAATGTGCTTGTGGTAAATATAAAAGAATACGCTACAAAGGTATTGTTTGTGACCGTTGTGGTGTTGAAGTTACTGAAAAGAAAGTACGTCGTGATCGCGTAGGACACATCAACCTTGTGGTTCCTGTTGCTCATATTTGGTACTTCCGTTCGTTACCTAATAAAATAGGATACTTACTTGGTTTACCATCTAAGCGTTTAGATATGATTATCTATTACGAACGCTATGTAGTGATTCAACCTGGTGAAGCAATGAATGCTGAAGGAGAACCTCTACAAAAAATGGATTTCCTTACGGAAGAAGAGTACCTAAATATCATGGAAACGCTTCCTAAAGAAAATCAGTATTTAGAAGATACAGATCCTAATAAGTTTATCGCTAAAATGGGAGCAGAATGCTTAATCGACCTTTTAGCTAGAATTGATTTAGATGATTTATCTTTTGAGCTACGTCATAAAGCAAATACTGAAACCTCTAAACAACGTAAGACTGAAGCGTTAAAACGTTTACAAGTTGTTGAAGCGTTTAGAGATTCAAACTTAAATAGAGAGAATAAGCCAGAATGGATGATCATGAAGGCTATTCCAATCATTCCACCAGAATTAAGACCATTAGTACCTCTTGATGGTGGACGTTTTGCAACTTCAGATTTAAATGACCTTTACCGTCGTGTTATAATTCGTAACAATCGTTTAAAGCGTTTAGTTGAAATCAAAGCACCTGAAGTAATCTTACGTAACGAGAAACGTATGTTACAAGAATCGGTAGATTCATTATTTGATAATACGCGTAAAGCTTCAGCTGTAAAAACAGATTCTAACAGACCATTAAAATCGTTATCAGATTCTTTAAAAGGTAAGCAAGGACGTTTCCGTCAGAACTTACTTGGTAAGCGTGTTGATTATTCTGCACGTTCTGTAATTGTTGTTGGACCAGAATTAAAATTATACGAATGTGGATTGCCAAAAGATATGGCAGCAGAACTATACAAACCTTTTATCATTAGAAAATTAATTGAAAGAGGAATTGTAAAAACTGTAAAATCTGCAAAGAAAATTATAGATAGAAAAGAACCTGTAGTTTGGGATATTTTAGAAAATGTTTTAAAAGGACATCCAGTACTTTTAAATCGTGCTCCTACATTACATAGATTGGGTATTCAAGCTTTTCAACCAAAATTAATTGAAGGAAAAGCAATTCAGTTACACCCATTAGTATGTACGGCTTTTAATGCCGATTTTGATGGTGACCAGATGGCTGTGCATTTACCTTTAGGTCCAGAAGCAATTTTAGAAGCACAATTATTGATGCTTGCATCACATAATATTCTAAACCCAGCAAATGGTGCTCCAGTTACTGTACCTTCTCAGGATATGGTTCTTGGACTGTATTACATGACGAAGTTGCGTAAAACAGACAAAGATGTTACAATTAAAGGCGAAGGCTTAACATTTTATTCTCCTGAAGAAGTTACAATTGCTTACAATGAGAAAAAAGTTGACTTAAACGCTGGTATTAAAGTAAGAACTCAAGATTTTAATGAGGAAGGAGAGTTAACAACTCAAATCATTGAAACTACTGTTGGTCGTGTACTTTTTAATGAAAAAGTACCATCAGAAGCAGGTTATATTAATGAGGTATTAACAAAGAAATCTTTGAGAGATATTATTCATGGAATTCTTAAAAAGACAAGTGTACCAGTAACAGCTGCATTCTTAGACGAAATTAAAACTTTAGGTTATAAGTTTGCTTTTCAAGGTGGACTATCATTCAGTTTAGGTGATATTATTATTCCACCTGAAAAACAAGGTATGATTGACAAAGCTAATGGCTTAGTTGATGGTATCATGAATAACTATAACATGGGATTAATAACGAATAACGAACGTTATAACCAAGTTATTGATATCTGGACATCTACAAATGCAGAATTAACTGAGTTATCGATGAAGCGTATCCGTGAGGATCAACAAGGGTTCAACTCAGTATTTATGATGCTTGATTCTGGAGCTCGTGGATCTAAAGAACAGATTCGTCAGTTAACAGGTATGCGTGGATTAATGGCGAAACCTAAAAAATCGACTGCAGGTGGAGGATCGATTATTGAGAATCCAATTCTTGCTAATTTTAAGGAAGGACTTTCAATTTTAGATTACTTTATTTCAACTCACGGTGCACGTAAAGGTCTTGCCGATACTGCACTTAAAACTGCCGATGCTGGTTACTTAACACGTCGTTTGGTTGATGTATCTCAAGATGTTATCATTTATAGTGAAGATTGTGGAACATTAAGAGGTATTGAGGTTAGACCTTTAAAGAAAAACGAAGAAGTTATAGAAACTCTTGAAGCTAGAATTGTTGGTCGTACATCATTAAATGATGTTTATGATCCAGTTTCTGAAGAACTTTTAGTTGGCGCAGGAGAACATATTGATGATGCTATTGCTAAACGTATTGGTGAGTCTCCATTGGATGCTATAGAAGTGCGTTCTGCATTAACTTGTGAAGCTAAAAAAGGTGTTTGCTCTAAATGTTATGGTCGTAATTTAGCGACAGGTAAAATGGTACAACGAGGAGAAGCTGTTGGTGTCGTTGCGGCACAGTCAATTGGTGAACCAGGTACACAGCTTACTTTACGTACATTCCACGTTGGTGGTGTAGCAGGTAACATTTCTGAAGAAAATAAATTAGTAGTTAAGTTTGATGGTGTTGCTGAAATCGAAGATCTAAAAACGGTTAAAACTAAAGATAATGAAGGTAAAGAGGTAGATGTAGTTATCTCTAGAACTTCAGAATTGAAACTAGTTGATGCTAAAACAGGAATTACTTTAAGTACTAATAATATTCCTTATGGATCATACATTTATGTGAAACCAGGTAGTAAGGTTAAAAAAGGAGATGTCGTTTGCCAATGGGATCCATACAATGGTGTAATTATTTCAGAATTTGCTGGTAAAGTTAAATTTGAAAACATTGAGCAAGGTGTCACTTATCAAGTAGAAATTGATGAACAAACTGGTTATCAGGAAAAAGTAATTTCTGAATCTAGAAACAAGAAATTAATTCCTACGCTTATTATCGAAGATGCTAAAGGTGAAGCGATACGTTCATACAACTTACCAGTTGGAGCACATTTAATGATTGATGATGGTGAGAAAATTAAGGTTGGTAAAATCTTAGTTAAGATACCTCGTAAGTCAGCTAAAGCAGGTGATATTACTGGTGGTTTACCTCGTGTAACAGAATTATTCGAAGCACGTAACCCTTCAAATCCTGCTGTTGTAAGTGAGATTGATGGTGTGGTGTCTTTTGGTAAAATTAAGCGTGGTAATCGTGAAATTATTATCGAATCTAAATTAGGTGAGATTAAGAAATACTTAGTGAAATTATCTAATCAAATTCTTGTACAAGAAAACGATTATGTAAAAGCTGGTATGCCATTATCTGATGGTTCTATTACACCTAATGATATCTTAAATATAAAAGGACCTTCAGCGGTTCAGCAATATTTAGTGAACGAAGTTCAAGAAGTATATCGTTTACAAGGTGTGAAGATTAATGATAAACATTTCGAGGTTGTTGTAAGACAAATGATGCGTAAGGTTAAAATCATTGATTCTGGTGATACTATTTTCTTAGAAGATCAACTGGCTCATAAAGCAGATTTTATTGAAGAAAATGATAAGATTTTCGGAATGAAAGTTGTTGAAGACGCTGGTGATTCTGAAACACTTAAACCAGGACAAATTTTATCTGCTAGAGAGTTGAGAGATGAGAACTCAATACTACGTAGAGAGGATAAAGCATTGGCTGTTGCAAGAGATGCGAAGCCAGCAACTGCTACACCTATTTTACAAGGTATTACTAGAGCGTCATTACAGACGAAGTCATTTATCTCTGCAGCATCGTTCCAAGAAACTACTAAAGTTCTTAATGAAGCAGCAGTAAATGCTAAAGTAGATACGCTTGAAGGTTTAAAAGAAAATGTAATCGTTGGTCATAGAATTCCTGCAGGAACAGGTGTTAGAAAGTTTGATAACATTATTGTAGGTTCTAAAGAAGAATTCAATGAGATGATGAAAGCAAAAGAAGAGATGAACTACAACTAATACAGTTGTCATTCCTGCGAAGGCAGGAATTTAATAAAAATAAAAGCCTTCACACATTAATTTGTTTGAAGGCTTTTTAATAAATACGTTTAAATAAAAGCAATAAAATATTATGGCAGAAGACAATAAAAACAAAAAGCCAGGAATCAATATAGAATTAGATGAAAAGATAGCCGAAGGAACCTATTCTAATTTGGCCATTATTAATCACTCAGTTTCTGAATTTGTAATTGATTTTGTAAGTATCATGCCTGGAACACCTAAGAGTAAAGTAAAATCTAGAATTATATTAACACCACAACATGCTAAGCGACTTTTAAAAGCTCTTGGTGATAATGTTCATCGTTTTGAAAAGGCTCATGGTGAAATCAAAGATTACGAACAACCTCCAATTCCATTGAATTTTGGACCAACAGGACAAGCATAAAAAAAAGAATTGTGAATAGGTTGGTCGAACTGTAATTTAGAATAACCTCCAATTCCATTGAATTGGGCAAGCGTAATAATACAAATCCCATTACAACTAAAAGTGTAATGGGATTTTTGGTTCAGTATCGTTAAGCGACTTCTTTTTGTTTGATATGAAACTTTAATGCACCTGAAGGGCATTTTTTTACTTGTTCAATAATTTTATCTGTCGATTCGCCTTCCAAATCTATCCAAGGAATAACTGATTGTCGAAATACATTTGAAAGTTCTTTAGCACAACGCTCAGCATTAATACATTGGCAAGGATTGTAAGTAACAGTAATGCTGTCATTACTGTAAACGTGAGGTACAGTTTTCATAAGTAGGTCGATTTTGGGGTTAAATCTAATTTTAAATGTAGATACTAAAATGGACGAACATTAAAATAATCGTTTAAATGTATAAAAAACACGATTAAATGTATAATTTATTCTTAATTATCGATGAAATACATGCTTTTTCAGTTAAACTCTGAAGTGTTATCGTTTTTAAGCTAATATTTATTTTGTAATTATAAACTCACACCTTCTATTTACTGCGTGTTCATTTTCAGTGCAATTATCACCACAATTAACTAATAATTGACTTTCTCCATATCCAATGGCTACTAATCTTGATGATTCTATACCATTGGCTATTAAATATTCAAGAGATGATTGTGCTCTGTTATTAGAAAGTTTTAAGTTGTACTCAACAGAGCTTCTGTTATCTGTATGAGCGCCTAATTGTACTTCCATTCTAGGATATTTTTTCATTAAGGCTACAAGTACATCTAGAGTTCGAGCTGCTTGTGGTTTTATATTCCATTTATCTAAATCAAAATAGATATTTTCTAGTTCGATGTATACATATCCATCTTCTTTTTCTACAATGATTTCTTCAGCATCATCATATGATTCTAATTCTAATTCTATATTAAGTTCAATTCTTCCAGAATCATCTGTGTTAAAGTCTTTATTAGTTGGTATGTATAAAGGTTTAAAACCTTCAATAATATATGTAGTATTTGGTTTTGTTCTAAAACTGTAAGTTCCATCATCTGAAACTACAACAGAATCAATAGCAACTTTATGTTCATTAAAAAGTGTTATTAATGTGCCAGGCAATAATTCTTGAGAATTTTTGTCTTTAACTGTGCCTTCAACAATAAAGGTTCTTAAGTTTTTTTCACGCTCAAAAACATATAAATCATCTTTGCCATCTCTATTTGAAGACAGAAATCCAGTATTATTTTTTGAGTCAACTACAAAAGCAAAATCATCTAAATTGGTATTAATCGTTTCTCCTAAATTTAGAGGTGTATGCCAATTATTGTAATCTTTTTCAACCATAAAAATATCTAAGCCACCAAGTCCTTGATGTCCATCAGAAGAAAAATATAGAAAGCCTTTATCGCTATAATAAGGGAAATGTTCTCTATGATTTGTGTTTATTTTAGAACCTAGGTTAATTGGTTTTCCGAAGCCATCCTCTAGTATATCAACATAATAGATATCGAAAGATCCGAAACCGTTTGGCATGTCACTTGAAAAATAGAGTCTGCCATTAGCTTCATCTAAACTGGGATGTTGTGTAGAATAGTAATCACTACTAAATGGAAGTTCTTCTGCTTCAGACCAAGAATCATCTATTCGTGTGCTTTTGAAAAGTTTAACAGTTGCTACTTTTTCTCCATTAACTTCATAGCGTTTATTATTTGTTCTCGAAAAATACATAGTGTTACCATCTTTAGATATAATAGCTCCACTCTCATGAGTATTTGAGTTAATAATTTTATCTAAAGGCTCTATATTGATAAGTGATTTGTCTTCAGTCAATTGAGCTTTAAATAGATCTAGATAAGACATTTCATTCCAAGTATAATGCTTGGTGTTATTATTTCTAGATGATGAAAAAACGTAATCGTCTCCAAAATAATTCATTCCAAAATCTCCTGGAAAACTGCCATGCTTTATTTTTTCAACCGTGTATACATAAGGAACACCATTTATTAAGGAAGTGATAAAATCATTAGTGTTTATTGTTTTTGAATACAACTTACTCATTACAGAATCTGCTTTTTCTATGCTATTAGAACCGTAAAGAGCATGTGCATATCTAAAACTAACAGCCTTTGAAAATTCATATTCGGCTTCTTTTTTTGCTCTTGAATACGCTACAGTTGCTTGCTCCATTTGACCATTGTAATAATAACAATCACCAAGTTTTATTAACGATTCTTGATCTGATGCAAACTCTTCGTATAAGGATGCTGCTTTTACATAGGCATGCTCTAAATACAATCTGTTTGCCTTATTTAGCTTAGTGTTTTGACTAAAGGCGAGTTGTGTAAAACATAATATGCAAAGCAGTCTAAAATACATAGTGTTTAAGTTTAAAAGAACCTTGGAGATTTATCATATCCTTTTTCTGATTTGAAAAGATCAAATAATAACATCACTTCATGTGTACCTGAGTTAAAACGTCCTAAGTTACTTACAGTATAATCATAAGCATATCCAACTCGTATGGCTTTCGATATTTTTAAATTGAATAGTCCACTAATACCATCATTTATTCTATAAGCTAAACCAAATTCGATTTTATCATTTAATAGAACATTTGAGGTTATGTCTAATGTTAAAGGAGCTCCAATTACAGCTTTAGCCATAAATGCAGGTTTTAATTTTAACTTATCATTGATATTGAAAACATAGCCTCCAGTTGTAAAAAAATGTAAGGCTTCAGAACCTTCGGCAACAATTCCACTATCATCTTCTAAATGTTTAGATTGCAACATGTTTGGTACCGAAAACCCGAAATAAAATTTTTCAGTAAAGTAGAAAGCTCCAGCTCCTATATTTGGAAAAACTCTACTTAAATTTTCAGCAAATGCTGGATCTGGTAAAGGATCTGAATATACAAATCCGTTAAAATCTGTAGAGAAAAACGAAAGACCTGCTTTAACGCCTAAAGATAGTTTTGCAGATTCGCTAACAGGGAAAACATATGTAATATCAATAAATAAATTAGTGTCTTTAACAACATCACCAATTTGATCGTGAACTATAGAAATTCCTCCTTCTAACTTTTCGGTTATGGTAGAATGAGCAAAAAAAGATCCAGTACTTGGAGCTCCAACAGCTCCAACCCATTGTGATCTATAGATCAAGCCAAAATTAATATGGTCAGAGTTATCAGTTGCATACGCAGGATTAATAACATTCATATTATACATGTACTGTGTATATTGAGCATCTTGTTGGCCAAACAGATTTGCTGAAATCATCAAAGTGATGATTGTAAGAAGCGATATTTGATTTTTTATATGCATCATTATCTGCTTAAGTAAACTCTACCTTGTTTGTCGTTAGTTAGTCCATCATTAAATTCTAAAATGTAGAAATATACACCTACAGGTAGATTACCACCACCTAGTCGAGAAACAGTAGTCGTTCCATTCCATTTAGGAGTATTAATATTACCTTCATAGAGTTTGTTGCCATTTCTATTATAAATGGTTAACTTAAAATTTGGATAATTTTCTTCAAGGTTTTTTATTACGAACGTGTCATTAATACCATCTCCATTAGGCGAAAAACCATCAGGAATAATTATGTCTTCGTCACAAGATTCAATATTCACAATAACTTCTAATCTATTGATACTTGAACAACCATTATCTATTGTGATTGATGCAAAATAACTTACACCATCTTGAAGTAGTTCATTGTTGTCTAATAACATGCCATCAATTGCAGCATTATACCATTGTATATTTCCATTTGTGGTAATGTTATTTGATAAGTCTTGTATTGTAGCATTATCTTCAGTACAAAATAAATTTCCGTTGTCTGTGAGTTCAGGTGTGACAGCTTCTAAAATTTCAAAGCTATAAGAGGTTAAATTACTTAAATCTGCTTGACAATTTGTTACTGGATTAAAAAAGTCGATTAAACTAAACTCATAAATTCCAGGAATTAAAAAACTATTATTAGGAATTAAGAAAGACGTATTTCCATTGGTGACAGTTATCATAACATTATCACTAATATTATTACTTGGTCCAGTTATATTATAACTTAATGAATATAAACCATCTAAAAGTAAATTAAGGTCAGAAAACATTACATTAACATCTTGACCTAAGCAAGTATTAGGTATGCTTATGTTGATATTATTTATATTGGGATTTTCGTTAATTGTTACGACAACTTCTGAAGAGTCATTTAAATTACATTCAGGTTGGTTTACAGTATAAGTGTAAATACCTGGAAGATCTATTGAAGGATCAAAAATACCAGTTCCACTATTAAGTGCAGGTGACCAAGTGCCACCAAAATTAGGATTACCATCAAGACTATCAAAAAGATCAACAGAGTTCGTACTGTCCTCACAAAGATTCAATATACCATCAATACCAGCTGAAGGTGGTAAAATTAGTGAAACTATAATATCAGCTGAGACATCTTCACAAATTGTGTTATTGCTTGAAACAGTATAAGTGTAAACACCAGGAGCATCGATGTTGGGATCAAAAACACCAGTTCCACTATTAAGCGCAGGCGACCAAGTTCCACCAGAGTCAGGTGTTCCACCAAGACTATCAAAGAGGTTATAAATAGTTGTGTCATCTTCGCAAATATCAAGTGTACCATTTGTACCAGCAAAAGGCGGATTTGTTAAGTTTACGACTATTGAAGCTGAATCGTCATTGCATATAGAATTATTACTTATTACAGTATAGGTATAAACACCTTCTGGATCTATTGAAGGATCAAACACACCAGTTCCACTATTAAGCGCAGGCGACCAAGTTCCACCAACGTCAGGTGTTCCTCCAAGGCTATCAAAAAGGTCTACTATTTCATTGTCTCCTTGACAAAGATTGATTAAGTTGTCTTCTCCTGCATTAGGAGCCGAAATTATGTTTATAATAATAGCCGTAGAATCGTCAGAACACGCAGGATTTGTACTAGTTACAGTATAGGTGTAAACACCAGGAGCATCGATGTTTGGATCAAACACACCAGTTCCACTATTAAGCGCAGGCGACCAAGTTCCACCAGCATCGGGATTACCACTTAGACTATCAAAAAGGTTAATAGAATTCGATTCATTTTCACATAAATCGACAGTGCCACCAACACCAGCCATAGGAGCTGTAATAAACGTTACAGTAACATTCGCAGAATCATCAGAACACTCAGGATTCGTACTAGTTACAGTATAGGTGTAAACACCAGGAGCATCGATGTTTGGATCAAACACACCAGTTCCACTATTAAGCGCAGGCGACCAAGTTCCACCAACATCAGGTGTTCCACCAAGACTATCAAAGAGGTCAATTAAATTCGATTCATTTTCACATAAATCTACAGAGCCATCAGCACCAGCAATAGGAGTTGTAATGAACGTTACAGTAACATTTGCAGAGTCATCAGAACACGCAGGATTTGTACTAGCTACAGTATAGGTATAAACACCAGGAGCATCGATGTTGGGATCAAACACACCAGTTCCACTATTAAGCGCAGGCGACCAAGTTCCACCAGCATCAGGTGTGCCTCCAAGACTATCAAAGAGATTAATAGAATTCGATTCGTTTTCACATAAATCTATAGTGCCATCAGTGCCAGCCATAGGAGCTGTTATGAATGTTACAGTAACATTCGCAGAATCATCAGAACACTCAGGATTAGCACTAGCTACAGTATAGGTATAAACACCAGGAGCATCGATGTTGGGATCAAACACACCAGTTCCACTATTAAGCGCAGGTGACCAAGTTCCACCAGCATCAGGTGTGCCTCCAAGACTATCAAAGAGATTAATAGAATTCGATTCGTTTTCACATAAATCTATAGTGCCATCAGTACCAGCCATAGGAGCTGTAATGAATGTTACAGTAACATTTGCAGAATCATCAGAACATGCAGGATTAGCGCTAGCTACAGTATAGGTATAAACACCAGGAGCATCGATGTTAGGATCAAACACACCAGTTCCACTATTAAGCGTAGGCGACCAAGTTCCAACAGCCTCAGGATTACCACCAAGACTATCAAAGAGGTTAATGGAATTCGATTCATTTTCACATAAATCTATAGTGCCATCAGTACCAGCCATAGGAGCTGTAATGAATGTTACAGTGACATTTGCAGAATCATCCTCACAAATAGGATTCGTACTAGCTACAGTATAGGTATAAACACCAGGAGCATCGATGTTGGGATCAAACACACCAGTTCCACTATTAAGCGCAGGCGACCAAGTTCCACCAGCATCAGGTGTTCCTCCAAGACTATCAAAGAGATTAATAGAATTCGACTCGTTTTCACATAAATCTATAGTGCCATCAGTACCAGCCATAGGAGCTGTAATGAATGTTACAGTGACATTTGCAGAATCATCAGAACACGCAGGATTAGCGCTAGTTACAGTATAGGTGTAAACACCAGGAGCATCGATGTTGGGATCAAACACACCAGTTCCACTATTAAGCGCAGGCGACCAAGTTCCACCAGCCTCAGGATTACCACCAAGACTATCAAAGAGGTTAATAGAATTCGATTCATTTTCACATAAATCTATAGTACCATCAGTACCAGCCACAGGAGGTGTAATAAAAGTTACAGTAACATTTGCAGAATCATCAGAACATGCAGGATTAGCGCTAGCTACAGTATAGGTGTAAACACCAGGAGCATCGATGTTAGGATCAAACACACCAGTTCCACTATTAAGCGCAGGCGACCAAGTTCCACCAGCCTCAGGTGTTCCACCAAGACTATCAAAGAGGTTAATAGAATTCGATTCATTTTCACATAAATCTATAGTACCATCAGTACCAGCCATAGGAGCTGTAATGAATGTTACAGTAACATTTGCAGAATCATCTTCACAAATAGGATTCATACTAGCTACAGTATAGGTATAAACACCAGGAGCATCGATGTTAGGATCAAACACACCAGTTCCACTATTAAGCGCAGGTGACCAAGTTCCACCAGCATCAGGTGTTCCACCAAGACTATCAAAGAGGTTAATAGAATTCGACTCGTTTTCACATAAATCTATAGTGCCATCAGTACCAGCCATAGGAGCTGTAATGAATGTTACAGTAACATTTGCAGAATCATCAGAACATGCAGGATTAGCGCTAGTTACAGTATAGGTATAAACACCTTCTGGGTCTATTGAAGGATCAAACACACCAGTTCCACTATTAAGCGCAGGCGACCAAGTTCCATCAGCCTCAGGGTTACCACCAAGACTACCAAAGAGGTCAATTAAATTCGACTCATTTTCACATAAATCTATAGTGCCATCAGTACCAGCCATAGGAGCTGTAATGAATGTTACAGTGACATTTGCAGAATCATCCTCACAAATAGGATTAGCACTAGCTACAGTATAGGTGTAAACACCAGGAGCATCGATGTTAGGATCAAACACACCAGTTCCACTATTAAGCGCAGGCGACCAAGTTCCACCAGTATCAGGTGTTCCTCCAAGGCTATCGAATAAGTTAATAGAATTCGATTCATTTTCACATAAATCTATAGTACCATTAGTACCAGCCATAGGAGCTGTAATGAATGTTACAGTGACATTTGCAGAATCATCAGAACACGCAGGATTAGCGCTAGTTACAGTATAGGTGTAAACACCAGGAGCGTCGATGTTTGGGTCAAACACACCAGTTCCACTATTAAGCGCAGGCGACCAAGTTCCACCAGCCTCAGGATTACCACCAAGACTATCAAAGAGGTTAATAGAATTCGATTCATTTTCACATAAATCTATAGTGCCATCAGTACCAGCCATAGGAGCTGTAATGAATGTTACAGTGACATTTGCAGAATCATCCTCACAAATAGGATTCGTACTAGCTACAGTATAGGTGTAAACACCAGGAGCATCGATGTTGGGATCAAACACACCAGTTCCACTATTAAGTGCAGGCGACCAAGTTCCACCAGTATCAGGTGTTCCGCCAAGACTATCAAAGAGGTCAATTAAATTCGACTCATTTTCACATAAATCTGCAGTACCATCAGTACCAGCCATAGGAGCTGTAATGAATGTTACAGTGACATTTGCAGAATCATCAGAACATGCAGGATTAGCGCTAGCTACAGTATAGGTGTAAATACCAGGAGCATCGATGTTAGGATCAAATACACCAGTTCCACTATTAAGCGCAGGCGACCAAGTTCCACCAGCCTCAGGTGTTCCACCAAGACTATCAAAGAGGTTAATGGAATTCGATTCATTTTCGCATAAATCTATAGTGCCATCAGTACCAGCCACAGGAGGTGTAATAAAAGCTACAGTAACATTCGCAGAATCATCAGAACACGCAGGACTAGCGCTAGCTACAGTATAGGTGTAAACACCAGGAGCATCGATGTTGGGATCAAACACACCAGTTCCACTATTAAGCGCAGGCGACCAAGTTCCACCAGCATCAGGTGTTCCTCCAAGACTATCAAAGAGATTAATAGAATTCGATTCGTTTTCGCATAAATCTATAGTACCATTAATGCCTGGATTAGGTTGCTGGATTAGGTTTACTGTAACAGCTTTTCTATTATCACTTTCGCAAGGAGGATCCAATGAAGTCGCATAATAAGTTTGTCCATCAATTAGTGGTTCACTAAGTTCTAATGGTAAAGCAGATGATATTGAAAGATACCAATTATTTGTTCCGCTAACAACTAAATCTCCTATCGTTGGGTTATTATTGCCGCTAATAATACAAAATTCTTGAATACTATCACCTACAGGAACATCTACAACTCCAACATTTACAAAAACTGAAAGCCTTGAAGTTCTGCAACCTGTAAAAGGACTAGATTGATCTGCATAATAAATTGTATTGTCTGAGAGAATAGTTGTGGTGTTTAATGGTGTGCCTCCAGAAGAAGACAAATACCATTGAACATCATTCCCGAAAGCTTCTAAATTGTTTAAAGTAGCATCTGAAGCATTTTCAACACATACACCTTGAAAGTTTAATCCTATAGGTGGACCTAAGACATTTACTAAAACAGCTTGTCTGTTTCCACATGTGCCAGTTGAATTATCTACATAATAGGTTTGACCATCAATTAATGAATCAGAATCATTTAACGGAATTAAGCTAGTTGTAGTTTCAAACCATGCAACACCACCACCAGCGTCAATAGCTTGTAAGTCAGAAACAAGCAAGGAATCTAAATCACAAAACGTTTGCTCATTATTAATTACAGTTGGGCATTGCGCATAAGATTTTAAGCATGCTAAACTGCATAATAAAAATAAATATAGTATGAATTTGGGACTTTTCATTTAGGTTTCCACTAAAAAAAGCTTAAATAACAAGTGACATTGAGATGTATTAAATCATACAATAATTAAGCTGTTTTTATGTGGAGTTTAGTTGGTTTGATTAAAGGTTTAGTTTCAAAGGTATGAAATAAAATCTTACGATGAAAGGTAAAATTTTACAGATGTAATGTGTTTTGAAATTTAATTATTGTGTTTTATCTGAATAAATCAACCTTTTATCTAGTAAGTACTTATTAAATAACTATTTGAATCATCATTAAACATATAAATAGAAACTGCTTTGTTTTCGGCAGTATTCTCTTTGAAATCGTATCTAAAAACTGTTCCTAAAAATGAAGTAGGATTATTGTCTTTAAAAGCTTCAATGCCTTTGGTGTTAAGTCTATTTAGAATTTCAGAACCAACTAAATACGCAACATTATAACTGCTTGAGTGTTCTCTAAGGGAGTTAGGGTTAAAGGGCATTGGGTAAGTTAAATTTAGAATTTTAAATCGATTATATGATATTTTTGTGCTATCAGGAATATTTTTATGATTAAGCACAACTAATTGAATGTTATAAGAAGACGATTTTTTAAGTAGTAAGCTAGTTGCACTTAAAAATACACCTACTTTTGAGCTTTCTATTACTACAAAATTAAGAGCTTCCTTTTTAAGGCTTTTTTCAAGCTCTTTTGATTTAAAACTATTTTTATTATTAATCTTTATTAGTTTAGAATTAGGAAGACGTTCTTTAACTGTTTTAGAGTTTTCTATATGGTCATCATCAAATAAGCAAATCACATTTTCATCTTTATGTTTTAAATATTGGATGACTTTTCTTTGCATTTCTGCTTCAGAAGGAAGAGCTTTAATTAGAATAGTATTGTCAGAATTGTTCTTTGTTTCTGATACCACATAAGAACTTAATTGGCTAATACGATCATTTTCAAATTGTGGATTTGGTTTTATTTTAAATCGAATTGAATTATCTTCATTACTTTCAGAAATTAAATCATCTGATGAATTTGTGTTTTTAAACTCTAATGCCATATTAGGAAATTTAGATTTGGCTTTATTCATAGCATATCTAAGTCCTAAAAGATAATCGTTTTTGTTTTTGATTGTTGTAGCGTTTTTTTCGATGGAAGAATCTACCCAATATAATTCGGCGTTGAATTGATCAAACTGTTCTATTTTTTTTGAATTGTTTAAAATAGTCTGTTTACCATTTTTAGAAAGTCTAATAGTATCTCCAGCTAATACAGCGGTTTTTAATTTTGGATTTAAAGCGATTAGCTCTTCTTTAGAAATCCCAGCATTTTTTGAAATGCTATAAATGGTTTCTTTTGGTTTTATGATATGCAAATCATCTAAGCTCTCTTGTTCTTGCTCATCTTTAGAATCATTTAAAACTATGGTTTCAGCTTTTTCTATAACTGATTCTTCAAGTTTTAATAAGCTTCCTTCCTTTAAAACATTTTTTATTTGCGGATTTAAACGCTCTAATTCTGATATGCTTATTCCAAACTGTTTTGATAAACCGTATTTAGTATCTCCTTTTTTTACTAGATAAGAAGTTGAGTTTTGTTTATTGTTTGTAGGCTTAGATATTTCGAGTACTTGTCCGATTTGTAAAAATTGTCCCAATTGATTTTTATTGAGACTAATTAAATTTTCTAGAGGTATTCCGTATTTGTTAGAAATTCCCCATAGAGTTTCTCCTTTTTGAACGATATGTTGATTTGTATTGCTATTAATAGCTTCCGTTGAATTGTTTTTTTGAGGAATTTTAAGAATGTGACCAGCTTGAAGTCCATTTTTAATAAACGGATTTGCGTTCTCTAATTCAGTGATGCTTATGTTAAATGATTTTGATATGCCATATTTCGTTTCTCCTTTAGAAACTAGGTAGCCTTGAGAGTTTTTTGTTGGTTTTTGTGGTGCTTTTGAAGTTTTTTGGGGAATATATAAAATCTCTCCTGCCTTGATAAGTTCTTTAGAACCAGGATTTAAATTAAAAATTTCAGTCATAGACACATTGTAACGTAAAGAAATTCTATAAACATTTTCTCCTTTCTTTATGACATGTTTAATAGAATCGTTTTGACTATGCGCAACAGGAATAAATAGAAAAAAAAGTACAATTATTTTAAAATAATTGCTCATACTTCGCATTTTGTGAGGGTTTTAAATTTATTGTTGTAAAAGTATTACATATAATGGTTGAAGTATTTTATAGTATTTTCAAATTATTCATATGTTATTAACATTAATTAAATTCTGATGTTAAATGAAATGTAATACTTGGATATTTTTGTTGTGTCATTTGTAGTGAAAATGCCGAATCTGCTAAAAAGACGAGTTGTCCAGCTTTATCCTTTGCTAGGAAACGCTGTTTTACTCTCATAAATTCTTTAAATTCTTCACTTTTGGAATCTTTAGGATCTACCCAACAGGCTTTATGTACATTTAAATTTTCATAAGTACATTTGGCGCCATACTCATGTTCAAGTCGGTATTGAATAACTTCATATTGAAGAGCTCCAACGGTCCCAATAACTTTTCTTCCGTTAAGTTCTAAGGTGAATAGCTGAGCGACACCTTCATCCATGAGTTGATCAATACCTTTGTACAATTGTTTAGATTTTAAAGGGTCTGCATTATTGATATATCTAAAATGCTCAGGTGAAAAGCTTGGAATCCCTTTGTAATTGAGTTGTTCGCCTTCAGTGAGAGTGTCACCAATTTTAAAGTTTCCAGTATCTTGTAATCCTACAATATCTCCTGGATATGATATGTCTACGATTTCTTTCTTTTCAGCAAAAAAAGCATTCGGACTAGAAAACTTCATTTTCTTATGATGTCTTACATGTAAATAAGGCGTGTTTCGTTTAAATTCTCCAGAAACAATTTTTACAAAAGCCAATCGGTTACGATGATTAGGATCCATATTGGCATGAATTTTAAATACAAAACCTGAAAATTTGTTTTCATCTGGTTTTACAAGACGCTCTTCACTATGCTTTGGTCTTGGTTTAGGTGCAATGTCAACAAAACAATCTAATAATTCGCGAACACCAAAGTTGTTTAATGCAGATCCGAAAAAGACAGGTTGTAATTCACCATCTAAATAATCTGCTTTGTTAAATTCGGGATAAATACCTTCAACGAGTTCTATTTCATCTCTTAATGTTTGAGCTGCTTTATCTCCAACTAATTGATCTAATTCAGGAGATGATAAATCATTAACTTCTATAGTTTCTTCAATATCTTTTCTGCTATCACCACTAAAAAGGTTAATGTTTTTCTCCCAAATATTATAAATGCCTTTAAAGTCATAACCCATTCCAATAGGAAAGCTAAGAGGTGTAACTTTTAAGCCTAGTTTTTGTTCTATCTCATCAAGTAAATCGAAAGCATCTTTTCCTTCTCGATCCATTTTATTAATAAAAACAATCATCGGAATATTGCGCATTCGACAAACTTCTACAAGTTTTTCAGTTTGTTCCTCAACACCTTTAGCTACATCAATAACAACAATAACGCTATCAACTGCGGTTAGGGTTCTAAAGGTGTCTTCAGCAAAATCTTTATGACCAGGAGTATCTAGAATGTTAATTTTTATACCATCATATTCAAATGCTAAAACAGAAGTCGCAACTGAAATTCCTCTTTGGCGTTCAATCTCCATGAAGTCACTAGTAGCTCCCTTTTTTATTTTATTACTTTTTACAGCTCCAGCTTCTTGAATAGCACCTCCAAAAAGCAATAGCTTTTCAGTTAGTGTTGTTTTACCTGCATCAGGATGTGATATAATTCCAAAAGTTCGACGCCTGTTGATTTCGTTTAAAAAACTCATACTTAAATTTTGTAGCTGCAAATATAATTACAATATCTCTCTCAAGAGTGACTTTAAATTAATTTCTGTGTCAGAATTTATACTGGGCAATAAATTAGTTTTGTTGTTAAGGTTGTTAATAAAATAAGGTTGCATAAGTTAATTCGTTACTTTAAATTATTAACATTGAACTTTGGTAATTAGGAAAATTACATTAATTTTGCTTTTAATCGATAAAAGCAGGCGCTTTATCGATTAAACAAGTGTTAAAATTTATAGTATTTTTTTTACAAAATTATTACATTTGAACCAGATTAATAGCACTAAACATTGAGCCTACAAACACAAGCAGTACGCCTATTTTATACATTAATCATGTATGAAATAAGGCTTTTTTGCTTTTAAGTAGACCAATCTTAAAGTGTTATATGAAAATTTAAGAATAATAAATTTATATAAGATTTTATGAAAATCTCTACTCGATTCTCGTTAATTAATAGTTTAAGTATAGCCTTATGCTTATTAGTTTTTTCATTTCAAAACTCTTTTTCACAAACTATCACAGCAAATAATGATGATTTTAGTGGAACGCCATTCAATCCTGTTACAGGCGGAACAACTGTGAGTGTATTTGTAGATAATGGAAATGGAGTTGATGACGCAGATGGTTCTCCAGCAACCGATGCTAATATTGACAATACTACAATAGCTATAAGTAATAATGGAGGCTTAACAGGAGTAACTATTAATACAGATGGAACAATAAATATTCCTGCGGATAGCACTCCTGGTGCTTATACTGTAGAATATACGATTTGTTTAGATGTTAATAATACCATTTGTGATACAGCTAATGTGACAATTGAAGTTGGTAACTGTTTAGATTTTCCAACTAACGATTGTGATAATGATGGAGTCCCTAATGCTTCAGATATTTGTGAAGGATTTGATGATACTGCTGATGTTGATGGCGATTTAATTCCAGACGGTTGTGATTTAGATGATGATAATGACGGACTTTTGGATACAGTAGAGTGTAATGCTACTAATGCATTAGTCAATGGTAATTTTGATTCTAACCTAGTTACTGGTTGGACAGAATCTGGTAATGCAGATTGGTTTAGGTCTGGTGTTGGAGGTGGAGTTGCTAGGTTTACAGCTGATAATTCAGATTCTACTTTTGAACAAACCTTTACAGTTTACGAAGATGTTTTAACTGCATTTACATTTCAAGACGCAGCTGATGCTTCTAGCCCTATTGATGCAACTTTAGAAGTGTCAATTGACGGAACAATTGTTTATAGTAAAACAGCTGCTGAAATTCAAGCTGATAATGGAGGAGTGAATGTGTTTGCAACACAAACTTTCTTTTTTGTTTCTCCTACAGGCACAGCAAATATTAGTATTAGAGCCTTTTCGGCAGGTGTAGGTGTTTCAGATGATTTTAGATTAGATAATGTGTTTGTTGAGCTTTGTCTTGATACTGATGGTGGCGGAATACCGAATTTTTTAGATTCAGATAGTGATAATGATGGTTGTCCTGATGCTCTTGAAGGTGATGGAGGTTATACATTAGGAGATTTAGATGAAGATGATACACTTGGAGATATAGTAGATGCAAATGGTATTCCTTTGGTTGGAGGTTTATCTGGGCAACAAAATGATATTAGTCTTAATTCAACTAATCCTAATGCAATATCTGGAGAGTGTGATAATGATAGAGATGGTGTAAGTAATAATAATGACCAGTGTCCAGGTTTTGATGATACACAAAATAGTGATGGCGATTTATATGCTGATGGATGTGATGATGATGATGATAATGATGGGATACTTGATGTTATTGAAAAAGGATATACAGTAAATAGTCAGCCAATTTGTGGCGGACAAACAACCTTAGATTTTAGTAATGTTCCAACAGAGGAAGTTGGAGATGGAGATTTAAACTCTGTAATTGAAGGTGAAGTGTTTAGGTTTTCAAATGTTGCTCCAGGAGTTGATGCTTTAGTTACAATTAATGAAGTATTTAATTGTTTTGTTACTGTTATTGATGAAAACTCAACTGATCCAACATTTTTTAAACCAGAAACACGTTTAGGCAATGTGCCTTCTGGACAACATCCTTATGTAGAGTATCAGTTTGATTTTGTTCAATCTGGAACAAATACTGCTTTTGTAATTCCTGAGTTATTCATTAATTTCAATGATCTTGATGGAAATGCTGACATATTAGAACAAAACTGGACAGAACATCCAATTAGTTATACTGTTGATAGTCCTACAGAATTAGTTATAACGAATGATAGTCCATGGTTAGTTGGAATTTCTAGTAGCACTAATTCTACAGGCACTTCTAATACTAACCCTTCTGTAAATTTTTCAACGAGGTATTTGAATACTTCAAGTCAGATAATAAGACTTGGGTTAAGTGTTATTACTCCTAATAACCCTATTACTAGAAGGCATAGTGTGGAATTTAATTGTGTTGATAATTTTAATAACCCAATCACAACACTATTTGATATAGATAAAGATGGAATTCCTAACCACTTAGATGATGACAGTGATAATGATGGTTGTTATGATGTTTTTGAATCTGATGGTACAGATGATAATAATGATGGAGTATTAGATGGAACAGGTGTTGATAGTAATGGATTAGTAACTGGAGGCGTTGGAGGCTATAATGGTGTTAATGGAACTGAAATTATTAGTGATACTGTAACCAGTATTACTATTACACCTAATCCAGATCCTGCTGTTATTTGTGAATCAGAGAGTTTGGTGTTGACAGCAGCAACAACTGGAGTTCGTGTAACCGATTTTGGTTTAACTGGAAGCACAAGTGATGATACTACAATTGCTATACCTGCTACAGATTATACCTATCAATGGTATTTAGGTGCAACAGCATTAACAGATGGAGCTCAGTATTCTGGTACACAAACAGCGATATTAACAATTAATAATGTTCCTGCGAGTTTTGATGCAAATACTTATCGCATAGAAGTGACTACCGTAAACAATAGGTGTCCAGAAGAAGAAAGTATATCTATTGTTGTTAACGCATCACCAAACGCAGTGGTAGTATCAGCTACAGATTCAAGTGTGTGTTCAGGCGAAGATGGTGAGTTTGTTATTACAGGCGATGCAGGAGATATTGTGACTTATAGTCTAGATGGAGGAGCTTCAGTAACAGCAACACTACCAGTTGATGGAACATTAGAGATTTCAGTTTTAGGAATTACGACAACAACAAGCATAGATGTTAGCAATGTAGCCAACACAAACTGTGATTTAGATTTAACAGGCGTAAGTGCTAC
>NZ_JBNAFQ010000006.1:0-200000 GCF_049800755.1 Psychroserpens sp. S379A
ACGACATTGGATTTAGAGGTTATAGAGAATCCAATAGCGAATGTAGTAACAGCGATAGAGGTTTGCGATGATGACAATGATGGTTTTACGAGTTTTGATTTAAGTTTAGCTGATGCACAGGCCATAGGAGGACAGGTTGGTATGGTAGTGACGTATCATGAGACACAGAGTGATGCCGACAATGGTGTTAATGATTTACTGGTTCCATATGATAATATTGTACCAAATGTACAGACGGTTTATGTTCGAGTAGAGAGTGGTTCGACAGGATGTTATGACACAACAGATTTAACATTGATAGTAAATCCATTACCAGATACAGTTCCAGTGACAGCATATGAGTTATGTGATTATGATTTACCTGGCGATGAGGTAGAGTTATTTGATTTAACGACAAAAGATGTAGAGGTTGCTAATGGTCAATCGGTAGCTGTAAGTTATTATGAGAGTTTAGCTGATGCACAGGGTTTAGTTAATCCATTAGGGAGTCCATATAGTAATACGAGTAATCCACAGACGATTTATTATGCCTCGGTAAATATGGCTACAGGCTGTATAGCAACAGGGAGTTTTGATTTGGTAGTTAATCCATTACCAGCATTAGTAGTTCCATCAGATTTAGAGGTTTGTGATGATGGAGTTCCAGATGGATTAACGAGTATAGATTTGAGTATAAAGAATGTAGAGATAACAGGTAATAATCCTAATTATACAGTAAGTTATTATTTAACACAATCAGATGCCGATAATGCGGTAAATCCTTTACCAATTCCATATACTAATACGATTAATGGGCAAATAATTTTTGTAAGAGTTCAGGATATCAATACAGGCTGTTATGCAACAACGACCTTAACATTGGTTGTAGAGCAGGCACCAGTAGCATCTACACCAACGCCAATGGAGTATTGTGATGCAGATAGTGATGGGTTTGGAGTGTTTACCTTAACCGATGCAAATACAGAGATAACAGGAGGCGATCCGACGCTGACAGTAAGTTACCATGAGACAATGGCAGATGCAGATAATGATGTTAATGCCTTAACGAGTCCGTATAACAATATAGTAGAAGATCAACAAACGATTTATGCACGTGTAGAGAGTGCTACTATAGCGACAGATTGTGCGACTATAGTAGAGCTTATATTGATAGTAAATCCGACACCACAGATAGAGGACCCAACACCACTAGAGGAATGTGATGATGTTTTAGCAGATGGCTTTGCACAGTTTGATTTAACGAGTAAAGACTTAGAGATATTAGATGGTTTAGATCCTTTACAGTATATAGTAACTTACTATGAAGTAGAGGCAAATGCCGATTTAGGGGTTAATTCAATTTTAAATCCAACAGGTTATATTAATACGACAGCTTTTATGCAAACTTTATCAGTTCGTGTAGAAGACACAGTCAATGGATGTTATAAGTTAACGAGCTTAGAATTGATTGTAAATGCGCTTCCAGTATTGGTTCAACCACAGCCATTAGAGTTATGTGATGATAATAACCCAGGCGATGAGGTGGAAGCCTTTACCTTAGAGGATGCTAATGCGGAGATGTTAAATGGTCAAACAGGAATTAGTTTTACGTATTACGAGACGCAGTTAGATGCAGATAATGGGACGAATCCTATTGTGAGTCCTTATATGAATACGAGTAATGCTCAAACGATATTTGTTAGGGCTACCGATGATGTAACAGGATGTTCAGTTAGTACAACAGCGACGATACTTCTAAGAGTAAATCCAATACCATCACCAGCAGCACCAACAGATTTAGAGGTTTGTGATTTAGATAATGATGGTTTTGAGGCGTTTGATTTAGAGAGTAAGACTGTAGAGATAGAGAATGGAGAATTAGATATTGAAATTACCTACCATGAAACGCAGAGTGATGCAGACATGGATATAAATGCACTTACGAGTTTATATACAAATATTGTTATGGATGAGCAAGTGATTTACATTAGAGCAGAGAATATCAATACAGGCTGTTACAATACCTCACAGACATTAACCATACGTGTATTACCATCTCCAGAGGTTCCAACAGCGATAGATGATTATGTGATATGTGATACGAATGATGATGGCTTTGCCCAGTTTGATTTGAGCAGTAAGGATTCAGAGATTTTGGGCACACAAGTTCCATCAGATTTTATGCTCACTTATCATGTGACAGAAGCAGACGCAGATTCAGGAGCAAATCCAATAGCTAATGTTACCAATTATACCAATGTTACTAATCCGCAGACGATTTATGTACGCTTAGTAAGTAATGTAAATGGATGTGTTACTTCTACAGGTTTCTTTGATATTCGAGTAGAATTACCACCAGAGGCAGTGCAACCAACACCATTAGAGTTGTGTGATGATTTAATAGCCGACGAGGTTACTGTTTTTGATTTAACAGTAAAGGATAATGAGATTACAGGAGGTGAGGCAAGTTGGAGTGTGTCTTATTATGAGACAGATGCAGATGCACAGGCAGAGATTAATGCAGTAGATGCAGAGAATTACACTAATACTTCAGTTAATGGAGCACCAGCAGCCAATCCACAGACTTTATATGTTGTAGTTACCGATACTGATACAGGTTGTGTAGATTATACAACACTAACCATACGTGTGTTACCAAACCCAACACCGAGTTTAGATCCAGAGGATTTAGAGTTGTGTGATGATGTGAATCCTAGTGATATGGAAGAGGAATTTGATTTGACATTGAATGAGGCTTATATCATTAATGGTGAGTCAGGAGTAACGGCAACCTATCATGAATCTGAGGAAGATGCAGAGCTAGACCAAAATGCTATAGCAGATCCAACAGCTTATACCAATACGAGTACACCACAGACGATTTATGTACGTGTAGAAAATGATATTACAGAATGTTATACAATAGTTACTTTTGATATCATAGTGAATCCATTACCAGATGTTGTAGCAGTTACAGATTTTATACTTTGTGAGTTAAACACCGATGGTATTGATGAGTTTGATTTAACTAGTAAAGATGCCGAAATATTAAATGGACAAGATCCTATGTTATTTACAGTAACGTATCATGTATCACAAACAGATGCTGATGATTTGGCCAATCCATTAGTGAGTCCGTATATGAATGTTACGAATCCACAACCGATTTATGTAGCAATTACAAATAACAATACAGGTTGTTCAATAAGTACACCAGTGTTTAATATAGAGGTTCATGAGGCAGCCGAGGCAACATCACCAGCACCATTAGAGGAGTGTGATGATGAGATGGATGATGATGGTGATCCAAGTAATAATAGTACACAGTTTAATTTAACTGATGTAGAATCTCAGGTATTAAATGGTCAAGATCCAGCAAATTATATAGTGACTTATTATGAGACAGTTGCAGATGCTGAGTTAGGAGTAAATCCATTACCATTTTTATATGAGAATATTGTCAATCCACAGGTGATTTATGCACGTGTTGATAATGACACACAAGAAGTAGCGTTGTTGAATTTAGATTTATCAGCAGTAACTATGGCATTAGATTTTGATGGTGATGGTAATGACGATACAATAGATGTTGATAACGATGGCGTATTTGATTTAATAGATGTAAATAACGATACGTTACCTGATGGATTTGATGTTGATGGCGATGGACTTATTGATTATATAGATTTAGATGGTGATGGTTTAGGAGATTTTGTAGATATCGATAATGATGGCGTTATAGATAATTCAATTGATTCATCAATTTGTTATGCAGTAGCACCAGTTGAATTAATAGTACATCCACGACCAGTATTTGATTTAGAAGACAGTTATATATTGTGTGTAGATACAAATGGAACGGAAGTTTTAAATGTACCAGTCTTAGATACAGGACTAAGTACACCAGATTATTTGTTTGAATGGAGTTTAGATAACATGGTGATACCAGGAGCTACAGAAGGGAGTTATATACCAAGTGTTGGAGGAACTTATAGTGTTATCGTTACAGATGCAGTGACAGGATGTTCAAACTTTGATAATCCAGTTGTTACAGAGGTTATAGAGAGTTCACCACCAACAAGTATATTGACAGATGTAACGACAGATGCGTTTTCAGAGTTACATATTATAGAAGTTACAGTGACAGGTTTAGGAGTTTATGAGTATAGATTAGATGGAGGCGCATGGCAGGAGAGTCATATTTTTGTAGATGTCTTGGCAGGCGATCATGTTGTAGAGGTAAGAGATACGATAGGTTGTGGATATGCAGTTGATACGGTAACAGTGATGGATTATCCGAAATACTTTACACCAAATGGCGATGGATTTAATGATACATGGAACATAAAAGGTATTGCTGACCAACCAAGCGCAAAAATTTATATATTTGACAGGTACGGAAAACTAATGAAGCAGATAAGTCCAACAGGCGAAGGCTGGAATGGAACCTATAATGGAAGCCCAATGCCATCGAGTGACTACTGGTTTGTGGTTGAGTACATTGAACCTAATACATTACAACAAAAAGAATTTAAAGCCCATTTTACCCTGAAAAGATAAATTAGATATGAATTTTAAAAAATATTGTTTAATAGCAAGCTTAGCTTTATTTACCCAAATTGGTAACGCACAAGAAGGATTACCGATTTATTCAGATTATTTAACCGACAATTATTATTTAATACATCCGTCGATGGCTGGTGTTGCAAATTGTGCAAAAGTTAGACTTACAGCACGACAACAATGGTTTGGTGTCGATGATGCTCCAGCATTATTTACTTTGAGTGCCAATGGCAGAATAGGAGATTCTCCTTCTGCAATAGGTGCGATAGTTTATAATGACCAAAACGGATTTCACTCCCAATCAGGAGCTTACTTAACTTATGCACACCACTTAATGTTTTCGCGAAATGAAATTGACCTAAACATGCTGTCGTTTGGTTTAAGTGCAGGATTTATACAATACAGACTTGATCAGTCTGAATTTTTTAACGAAGGATTTGATCCTTTAGTGGTTCCTGGAGATGTTGAACCTAGTGCAACAAATTTTAATATTGATTTTGGGTTTTCGTATCACTTAATTGATTTTTATGCTCATGCCACAGTTAAAAACATACTTAATAATGATGGTGTTAATTTTAACGAACAAGGATTGAGTTTTGATAATTTAAGAACTTATTTAATATCTGCTGGAAATACCTTTAGCAGTTATGGTAGTGATTGGAGTTATGAACCGTCAATTATGTATATGTATAGAGATGCGACTGAAGAATCTTCAATTGATGTGAATGCAAAAATTTACAGAGCAATGGATTTTGGTAAACTTTGGGGAGGAATATCTTATAGACGAAGTTTTGATGGTGCCGAATTTTCTGAAGGTTCTGGAGTGAGTAGTCAAAAATTACAATATTTCACACCATTTGTTGGAGTAGATTATAACAATTTTGTATTTGCTTATACTTATTCTTATCAAGCAAATTCGGTAGTGTTTAATAATGGTGGTTTTCACCAAATAACATTGGGTTATAACTTTAATTGTAGAAAAGAGAAATACGAGTGTAATTGTCCTGCAATTAATTAAAACTCAGTATATACAAATAAAAAGTCTCGAAATTTTCGAGACTTTTTGCGTTAGTGATCGAGGCTTTGTTGAAGCTCTCCAAACTTTATTAAAGTTTGGAAGCGACTGCCGAGAGCACGACCAACGATAACTTTAGTGTAAGTTGGTAACGCCCTAAATGCATTACCAGTTATATTTTTTTGCCTTGGCTTGTGTTTTAATGGCTTGTATCATGGCATTATCAAGTCTGCTACTATTGTCCTTTTGCTGATTTGAAATATAGGCTCTACGTTTTTGATTAAGGGTTTGAATGTCTTCTTGAATTGATTCACGCTCTTTACGCTTTTTAGTAACATAAGCTTTTATTTCTGATGTGTTTTTGTCTTTTAACTCTTCAGGCAATTCATCTTTATCTAAGTCTTCGTATTTAAAATCATCTTCTTTTTCGGCATCAACCAAATCCCAAGTAGAGTTTTTGTATAAATGTGAGCTCTTACTTACAGTCCTACTTACTGCATTGGCACTACTGTAACCCATAGCATTATCATCTTCGAGTGATTGTTGCATCATTTTTGACTTTCCGGCTGCACCATAAGCGACATAAGTTTTGTTAAGTTTTTGATTTAATTGCAATATCTGGTCATCAAAAGGTGTCGCTACATAAGTTGTTGCTTTGTTGTGATTAATTGCCATATAATCACCATGTGCTAAATCTGCACCATCTTTCCAGTAGCTTGAAATACCTTGTTCGTAGTCACCACAGAAAATAGTATTAACTGTAACATCATTTTTATGAGCCAGCTTTGCAGCTTCTTTGTAGCTTACACGACCTTGGGTAAATGGTTCGTTACCAGCAATGAATATGAGTTTTAGGTCGTCTTGGTTTTTTCCCCAAGTTAGTTGGTTTAGTGATGTTTTGATCACTTGTCCGCAATATTCATTTCCTCCATTTGTGGTAAGAGAGAATAATTGTTTTGAGATTTCATCTAAATCATTACTAAAAGCTAATACTTGACGAATATGACCTTCACTACCACTAAGATTATCATTTCCATATTCATATAAAGCAATTTCTAGATTTGGTTTTTCATCACCACATTTTGCATAAGAAAGCTCATTAACGATGTCCCAAAGTTGGGCTTTGGCTTGATCTATTAATCCGTCCATACTATTACTAGTATCTAGTAGAAGAGCAACTTTTATAAATTGATTGTTTGTGCTGTGGTTTACTACTTCGGCTAAAGTTGTTTTGGCGTTATTGGTTTTGTTATTGGCATTACAAGATAGACATGATATTATTAATGTACTTAAGACTATCGATTTGAAAATTGTTTTCATCATTTTGTTTTTTAAGATTGACAGCATAAAACTAGAGGGATCTTTTTTGTATAAAAAACAACGATTAGTAAAGTGAGTTTATGAATGAGTTAACTTGCTTATGTATTGAGTTAACGCTTCTTTTTTGAAAGTTGTAAAGTGTGTTTTGCTTTTTTTCAATTTTATTTAATGAATTAAAGTGTGTAAGTTTAGTCTATAGAAATTAATCAAAATGAAACAGGTCTTAATATATAGTCTTATATTCTTTTTTGTTGTGCCAATTCATAATATGGTTGCTCAACAAGACGAACCTTTATTACACATAAGAGGTTCGGTAAGAGAGAGTGATACTTACAAGCCAATACCTAAAGTTAATATTGAGATTAATGGAGGTGCATATACTATTACAGATATGCAAGGTCGATTTACAATAAAGGCCAAGAAAGGAGACGAACTTATTGTACGACATAAAGATTTTGAAACTATTTATTATACGATAATTAATGAAGAACGCATTACTATTGAAGTTGAACCAGTAGTACGTAAAAATGTAAACTCTAAGTTTAGACGTGATATAAAACGTTTTAATTCGTTAATAGATTCTGCTCTTGTTTATAAAAAGAAAGATGTTGCAAAAAGCATAAAATTTGTTGGCGAAGCTCTAACTCAAAGTAGTTCTATATCTCAAAACGCTGAAGCTTATCAAGTTTTAGCTGAAGTTTATATGTTTTGGAAACAGTATGATCTTGCTGTTACAAATTATAGAATAAGTCTTCAAAATATCGAAATCAACGACTCTAAGTTAGGACTGGCTAAAGCCTATGAGCTTAATAAAAATTATCAAGAAAGTATTGAAACATATAATGCTATTAATAAAAAAGAACTAGGGAACTATCAACTTGTAACACTTTATGAAGGACTAGGTGATACCAATTTTAGTATAAAAGATTACGACGCTTCACTTAAAGCTTATCAAAAAGCACTTAGTATAGCTAAAAAACATTTAATATCACCAAAAGTAGTTGATCTTAATTCAAAAATAGCGCAGACGTATAATGCTAAAGGAGAAGTTGAAGCGGCCGAAGCATATTTTGATAATTCAATGAACCTTGCCACACAACAAACAAAAAAACGAGCACTTGAAGAAAAAGTTACGGTAGCCGATTTTCAAAATATAAATCGAAACTATGATAAAGAAATAGAACTCAGAAAAGAAATTATTGAAGATGTATTAGAGGTGGAAACAGACTCAGTAATTGAAAATGAAAGTGCGCTAACGCTTCAAAAGCAAAACTATAAAATCGGAAGTGCTTATGCGCTTCAAAAGGATTATGATAATGCCATTCCTTATTTAGAAAAGAGTATTGAAGAAGCTGATGATAAGGAAGATTTAATAGTAAAAAAAGACGCTACAAAAAAGCTGTCTGATCTTTTTGTAGATACAGGAAATTATCAAAAAGCGCTTGAAACGTTTAGAGCTTATACAGAAGTTGTAGATGAGTTATATGTAAAACGAGAGCAAGAATTATCTCAAGCAGATCGATTTAGGCGAAACATTTCTGAACAACAAAACAGAATCACCAGTCTTGAAAGTGATAGAGCATTAAACGAAAGCCTTGTTGCTGAGCGCAATAAAAATCAGCAAATTTTAATTTATGCCTTAATTGGTGGCATGTTACTGTTAACCGTTACAGCCTTTGTAATGTATAAATACATAAAGCAGCAACGATTGGCTAATAATTTGCTGGCTTTAAAATCGTTAAGAAGTCAAATGAATCCACACTTTATTTTTAATGCACTTAACTCGGTAAATAGTTTTATTGCTAGCAATGACGAACGAACTGCAAATAAGTATTTATCAGATTTTTCGCATTTAATGCGATCAGTTTTAGAGAATAGTGAAGAAGACTTTATTCCGTTACAAAAAGAAATAGAATTATTAGACTTATATACTAAATTAGAACATTTTAGGTTTAAGGATAAGTTTGATTATAGCATTACTGTTGATGAAGCTGTAGCTATTTCAGAATATCAAATTCCGCCTATGTTATTGCAACCTTATATTGAAAATGCAGTTTGGCATGGATTGCGTTATAAGACCGAAAAAGGACATTTATATATTTCTATCGATAAAAAAAACAGCAACGAAATTACAATTAGTGTTTCAGATGATGGTATTGGACGAGAACGTTCTAAAGCGTTAAAAACCGAACATCAAAAAAGGCAAAATTCAAAAGGCATGGGAAATATTAAGAAACGTGTTGCCATTTTAAATGAGATGTATAAAGATAAAGTTGATGTGTTTATTGATAATTACCAAGATGAAGAAGACACTGGAACCAAAGTGGTTGTAACCTTAAAAAAAGATTAAATGAAACTAAAATCCATCATAGTAGAAGACGAAGAAACAAGTCGAGAGATTTTAAAGAATTATCTCAAAAAATATTGTCCGAATATTCAAATTTTAGGCGAAGCAGCTAATGTAGATGAAGCTCTAGTTTTAATTAGAAATCACGACTTAGATTTGGTATTTCTTGATGTTGAAATGCCTTACGGAAATGCGTTTGATTTACTAGATAAAGTTGGTGATATCGATTTTGAAACCATTTTTGTCACAGCATATAATCATTATGCAATTGAAGCTTTAAACGCTCATGCATCGTATTATTTGATGAAACCCATCTCAATTGATGACTTAATTAAAGCGGTCGATTATGTATCTGAAATTAAAATAAAGGAAAACGCTTTACAAGATCAGGTTTTGGTGCCTAAAACCAATATAGTAAACGGAAAGATTACAATTCCGCAACAAGACGGATTTGAAGTATTAGAAACAGCAAATATCATGTATTGTAAAGCTGATGATAACTACACAGAAATTTATTTGAATAATAATAAAAAGAAATTAGTAAGTAAAACCTTGAAATATTTTGAAGAAGCGCTCAACGGAAGTAATTTTGCTAGAGTTCATAAAAGTTATTTAGTCAATGTTAATGAAGTCACTAAATATCTGAAAGGAAAAGGAGGAAGCGTCGTATTAAGTAACGGGAAACAAATCATGGTATCTGCTTCTAAAAAAGCCAATTTTCTTTCTTATTTTAAATAAGTATTTTACTAACAACTAACAACTAACAACTAACAACTAACAACTATATCATGCCAATTATAAAACCGATAAAAGGAATTCATCCACAAATACCAGACGATTGTTACATTGCAGAAAACGCAACCATAGTTGGAGATGTTTCAATGGGAAACCAATGTAGCGTTTGGTTCAATGCTGTTATTAGAGGAGACGTTCATTTTATTAAAATGGGCAATAAAGTCAATATTCAAGATGGAGCAGTTATACATGCAACCTATCAAAAATCGCCGACAACAATAGGTAATAATGTGTCTATAGGTCATAATGCTATTGTACATGGCTGTACAATTCATGATAATGTTTTAATAGGCATGGGAAGTATTGTTATGGACGATTGTGTGGTAGAAAGTAATTGTATTATTGCTGCTGGAGCTGTAGTTACAGCAAATACTAGAATCGAATCTGGAAGTATTTATGCTGGTGTTCCTGCAAAGAAGATCAAAGATATTAGTCAAGAATTAATCTCTGGTGAAATAGACAGAATAGCCAATAATTATGTGACTTATTCGAGTTGGTTGAAGTAATTAAAAATCTAAATAGTCTACTTTAAACTTTTTATTAAGGATATCATTTAGAACAGTTGTGTTTGTATTTGTATAAAACAAGTTTTGAGGTGTAGTATTGTTAAGATTTAATAGCTGGTTTTGCTCAAGTATTGTTTTAGTTTGTTTAGCTACTGCTAAACCAGAATCTATAATTTTTACATGTTTTGGTAAAAGTTCTAAAAGCAAGGGCATCAAATAAGGATAATGCGTGCAACCTAAAACTAAATAATCAATGTTGGCATCAATCATAGGTTTTAGATGTTCGGTTAGCAAAGATTTCATTTCATTTGATGTTGCTTTTCCATTTTCAATTAAAGGAACAATGCCTTCTCCAACTTGTTCAATAACTTTAATACCATTGCTATATAAATCTGTAGTTTGGTGAAACAAGGCACTAGATAAAGTACCTTTTGTAGCTAATATACCAACAGCCTTTGTTTTTGTGTTAAGTGCTGCTGGCTTTATGGCAGGTTCAATACCAATAAACGGAATGGTATAAGTTGCTCGTAACAATGAAATGGCATTTGTTGTTGCTGTGTTGCAAGCTACTACAATGAGTTTACAATCTTTTGATAACAGATACTCCGTGTTTTTTACACTGAGTTCTATAATCTTTTGTTTACTCTTATTACCATAAGGAGCATGCTTACTATCGGCAAGATATATGGAATTTTCATAAGGTAAAAGCGCATGAATTTCTTTAAAAATTGATGTGCCACCAATGCCTGAATCAAATATGCCAATAGGTTGCGTGTTCATTTGTGTTACAAAAATATGAAAGCCACTTAATTAAGTGGCTTTCATATTCAATTATTTTTAAGATGTAATTAGAATCCTAATTCTGTTTTTACATCTGCTAATAAATCTTTTCCATCTGCGACTAAAACACCACCACCTTGTGTAGAGTCTAGTACATATTGAAAGCCTTGAGCTTTAGCAACTTTATCAATTGCTGCTTTAGCTTTTTCAAAAATTGGTTTTAGCAAATCTGCTTCTTTTTTCTGTAAATCTTGTTGTGCTTGACCTTGATACTGACGAATACTTTGCTCCATTGTTTGTACTTCTTGAGCTCTAGCTGTATTCTCTTCTTCAGTTTTAGTTTCAACTTCTGCTTGATATTGCTTTACCTTATTTTGAAGCTCAGTCATCATTGTTTTAATTTCTGCTTCATAAGTTTTTGAGAGTTTTTCAATTTCAGCTTGTGCCGCTTTCATTTCAGGCATAGCTTCTACTAACTGCGTTGTATTAATGTGTGCAATTTTAGTTTGTGCTGCTGAAAAACTTGTAGCTCCAACAAAAAGTAAGCTTGCAAATAAAAGGGTTTTTAATTGTTTCATTTTAAAATTTGTTACGTGTTATAATTATTGTTTTTAGTTATCTTCATCAGGAACAGAGTCCTTCTTTTTTTTCTGAGCTTCACGCTCTTCTTTAGCTTTTTTACGGTCTTCTAATATTTTTTTTCGACGTTCGTCAAGGGCTTTTTGTCTTGCTTCTCGGTCTTTTAATTTTTGTTGTTTCTTTTCTTCTGCTATTTGAGCTGGTGTTTTTTCAGAACTGCTTCCCGCTTTTCTAGCTTCGCTTTTAGCTCCATCTTTTTTTGTTGCTGTTGTATCTTGAGCTTTAGTTCTTTTAGCACCATTTATACTATCGCGTTTAGCTTTGGCTTTGGCTCTGTCGTCAAGAATTTTTTGGCGACGTTCGGCAGCAGCATTTTTTAATGAATCTCTACGTTTTTGCTGTTCTTCTTGTCGTTTTGCAATAGCAGCTTCACGTTCAGATTTTTTGTCTTCAATAGCTTTTTGGCGTTCGTCAAGCTCTTTATTAATTTCAGGTACTACATCTTCTTTACTAGCTTTTTTACGTTCAGCTCTTGATTTTGCTTGGGTTCGTTTTGAAGATCTTGTAATGCTTCGTATAACTAAATCGCTTATATCAAATCGCTCAGCAGAGTAGAGCATTACCACATCTGCAGATTTGTCAAAAATGAAATCATATTTTTTGTTTCCAGCAATTTCTTGAACTGCAGCAAAAATTTGATCTTGTACAGGCTGCATCAATTGCTTTTTCTGAATCATTAAATCACCACTTGGACCGAAACGTTTTTGTTGATAATCTAAAATATCTGCTTCTTCATAAGAAATGTCTTCTAAGCGTTCTTCATATAATTCTTTAGTTAAAAGGACACTTTCATTTTCTAACTGCTTTTTCTTTTGATCTATAGCATTTAAACGTTGTTCAATTTCTGTTTTCCATTGTTGTACTTTTTGTTCTAATTGAGTTGTGGCTTGTTGATATTCGGGTATATTTTGTAAAATATATTCAGTATCTATATAACCTATTCTAACACCACGACCTTGAGCATTAGAAACAAAGCTCATAAGACCAATCATTGTCACTAAAAAAAGAACTTTATACTTCATCTGTTTTATTTTATTATTTACTAATATCTTCTGAGATTATTAAATTGACAGATAAATATAACGATTCCATCAATGTTTTACTTTTCAAATTAACGAAATATATTTTGAAAAATTTTAACGCATCCATTAAATCGTCATATTGCTAATAGAAAATATCGTGCCAAAATTAGAATTGCTGTCCAATAATGAAGTGAGTTTCCCATCCATTTTTAGTAGTGGTACCAGGAATAGCATCAAATCCATGTCCGAAATCTATACCTAATAATCCAAATGCTGGCATAAATATTCTAAGTCCTAAACCTGCTGAACGATTAACGTTAAAAGGATTATAATCTCTAAATTGGTCAAACGATGCTCCACCTTCAGCAAATAGTAAACCAAAAATTTTGGCTTGAGCACCAAGTGTAATTGGATATCTTAACTCTAATGAGAACTTATTATAAATAGTACCTCCATCTTGTGATGATAATGATTGATTAGGATAACCTCTAAGCTGAACAACTTCTCTACCATCTAAAGCAAAATTCCCTAAACCGTCACCACCTACGAAAAATCGCTCAAAAGGGATAACACCTCTATCATTATTATATGCACCTAAAAAGCCAAATTCTAGACCAGATTTAATGACTAATTTATCAACTATACGTGTGTACCAATCACCTTTTACTTTTATTTTATAGAACTCTAACCAATTGTAACGTTCTTGGTCAATTTCACCAATTCTTTCTACATCTTCAGGGTCTGTAAGGTCTAAGGCATCACGTTCTTCTTTCAAGGCCTTATAATCTACATTGTTGAAAAGTGAATAGGGCAAAGACATTTTAGCGCTTATAGAAAAGCTAGAACCTCCTTCAGGGTAAATGGGATCAGTATATAAATTATTTCTACTTAAACCAATTGTATATGATAAGTTGTTTGAATAACCATCACCAAAAGTAAATAAGCCAGTATTGTAATTTTTAAGATTGTAATGTTGGAAACTAATAGATTGAGATAATGTAAAGTAATCATCGGGAACTTTTAAGCGTTTTGCCAAACCTACTGAAATACCTGTAATATTGAATCGTCTGTCTTTGTCTGCATCTCTACTTACAGGATCGTAAAGAAACTGTCTTGTATGTGATAAGGATGTTGATAGTTTTACTGGACGCTTACCACCAAGCCAAGGTTCAGAAAAAGAAAAACTATAGGTTTGAAAGAATCTTGAGGCTTGTAAACGTAAAGCTAAAGATTGACCATCACCTCTAGGTAAAGGTTTGTAGGCATCCTTTTTGAAAATATCTTTAATAGCAAAGTTGTTAAAAGACAAACCTAGTGTACCTATAAAGCCTCCTCCACCATAACCACCTTGTAGTTCTATTTGGCTTGATCCTCTTTCTACAACAGTATATTCCAAATCTACAGTTCCTTCATTTGGGTTCATGTTTTTGAAATCTGGAGTAAGGAGTTGGGCATCAAAAAAGCCTAATTGTCCAAGTTCTCTAATGGTTCTAATGACATTGGCTTTGCTGTATAACTGTCCAGGTTTTGTTCGAAGTTCTCTGTAAATAACATGGTCGTTTGTAATGTCGTTACCAGTTACACTAACATTGTTGAAATATGCAGGTTTACCTTCAGAAATACGAATTTCCATATCAATTACATTTCCTTCTGCACTAGTTTCTACAGGATTAATAGTAGAAAATAAATAACCGTTATTTTGATAGAGATTTGTTAAATCTATTGCATCAGGTTTTGTGTCATCAGCAATACGTTTTCGCAATGCAACTCCGTTATAAGTTTCACCTTCTTTAATTCGTAAAACAGAATGCAACTGTTCGTCTGTATAAACACTGTTCCCTACAAAGGTAATTTTACCAAACTTATATTGTTCGCCTTCTTCGAGGGTAATTTCTAAACTTATGTTTTTATCGTTTTTATATATAATAGAGTCTGAAATAATTCTTGCATCTCTATATCCATTTTCTTTGTATTTATCAATAAGATTAGCAAGATCTTCTTTGTAGTCTTCTTCAATATATTTTGAACGCTTAAAAATGCGTAAAAAGTTCTTTTTCTTAGTGTTTTTCATGGCCTTTCTGAGTTTTTTATCAGAAAATTTTTCATTACCATTAAATATAATTTTGTTGACTTTAACTTTATCACCTTTATCGATGTAAACAAGCATGTCTACACGACTTTTTGGGATTGAATCGTTTGTAACATCATTTGTGTTAACCGTTACTTTTGTATTTAGAAATCCTTTTTTCTTATACTTATTAGTAAGATAATTACGAGTTGTTGTTACTAAGTTTTCAGTTACTTTAACCCCTTTAGAAAGATTATTTTCTTTAATAACTTCTTCTTTTTTCTTCTTTTTTATGCCTCGTATTTCTACTTCATTAAGTTCTGGTAAATCAAAGAGGTTAATTTCTAAATATGCTTTATTACCTTCAGTTTTAACTAAGTAAATATCAATACTACTAAATAATTTACTTCCCCATAATTTCTTTAAAGCATTGCTAATTTGTTCTCCAGGAATGATAATGTTTTGGTTTTTACGTAATCCTGAAAAAGATATAATTGTTGATTCGCTAAAATTTGTATTACCTGAAACAGTAATTTCTTGAATAATATAATTTTTTCCGTTATCAAAGCTAGTTTGTTGAGCAACACTTGCACTTGAAACAATGAAGATTATTAATGTAAATAGTTGCTTTAGGTAAGTTTTCAAAAGTAAATTATTAGCTAAGTTGTTCACTAGTTTTTCCAAATCGTCGTTCTCTATTTTGATAATTAATCAAAGCTTCATATAGGTTTTGTTTTGTAAAGTCTGGCCATAATATATCTGTAAAATATAATTCGGCATAAGCAATCTGCCAAAGCAAAAAATTACTTATTCTGTGCTCACCACTAGTCCTAATTAACAAATCTACATCTGGTAAGTTTTGCGTGTAAAGATGCTTATTTATAATTGATTCGTCAATACTTTCAACAGAAATTATATTATTTTTAACGTTCGTTGCAATCTCTTTAATTGTATTTACTATTTCTTCACGTGAGCCATAGCTTAGCGCTAAGGTTAATGTCATATGAGTATTGCTTTTTGTTTTGTCAATAACTTCGAGTAATTCTGTTTGCGCTTTTTTTGGTAAATCATTAAGATTTCCAATAGATGAAAGCTTTATGTTGTTATCTTGTAATGTTTTAATTTCTTTTTTTAGAGACTTTACTAAAAGCTTCATTAAGGTTTGTACTTCTAGTTTGGGACGTTTCCAGTTTTCGGTTGAAAAGGCGTATAAGGTTAAGTGTTTAATGCCTATTTCAGCACTTGCTTCGACAACATTTCTTACAGACTTGGTGCCATTTTCGTGACCAATGGCTCTAATCATTCCTTTTTGTTTTGCCCAACGACCATTGCCATCCATAATTATGGCTACATGTTTAGGTAATTTGTCTTCTAATATTTGGTCTTTTAAATTCATTTAAAAATTGCAATAACAAGGTCTTTGTCCAAAAGTATATGTTAGAGTAAAGCCAGTAAAAACATACCAATCATTACTATTAGTATTCCCTATACCAACTTGGTCTTCAAAATCACCATCAGGAACACTGCCATCTATTTCATCAGAGAACGTATACCTTGCTCCAATTTCAAAACCTAAAATTACATGATTTGTAATATTTGATTTTACTCCTAAAACCATTGGGATACCAAATGCCCAACTTGTGGTGTTCTCATCAATAATTTCTCCATTTAGATCGTAAAAGAAATTATCATGCTTTCCTACAGTAATTCCTGAGTACAAATATGGTGTAATTTTGAAATCTGATGTGTGAAGATCAAATTCCCAAAATGTAAACTCCATTCCAGCTGATATTTCTAAAATATTCGAGTCAAACTCAAAATCTCTTTCTACTCGTCTTGGGTCATCAGATTCACTATCATCTCCTTTTAAATCTGAATATATTAACGAGACTCTCCAAGAATGTCTTGGGCTTCGATTCCATTTCAACATCAAGCCAAATGCAGCTGTGTTGGGCGAAATATAATTTGTTGCTCCTACATCACCAATTACATTGCTTCCACCAGCAAACACACCAACTTCATATATTTGAGAATGACTGGTTTGGGCGAAAAACACACTCAATAATAATAAGATTAAATATCTCATAAATTTTTAAAAGTTTGCAAATATAACAATTATGAATTGCCTATAACAATTTGAGGCAAATAGTCTTACAGATTAACAGCTTTTGTTTGATTTTATTGTTTAATTTCGCTTGTCTTCTCCCCAAAGCATTTTTTTTCGCAGTGTGTCAATAAAGCTTTCTTGTAATAATTCTACCATTTTTATTTCAAAATTTGCCTTTTTTATTGTGACTGTTGTCGAGTTGTGTAAGGTAGCAATTCGAGAATCGAGCGATATTAAATAATGTTCTTCTCGACCGCTAACTTTGAGTTGTATTTTGGTTTCATCTGGTATTACTAATGGTCTTGCATTAAGATTATGAGGAGCGATAGGAGTTAATACAAAACTATCTGTTTCGGGAGCTATTACTGGTCCACCACAACTTAAAGAGTAACCAGTGGAGCCTGTTGGAGTTGAAACGATAAGGCCATCTGCCCAATATGACGTTAAATATTCGTCGTTTAAATGCGTTTCAACAGTAATCATAGATGTTGTGTTTTTTCGACTAACTGCTATTTCATTTAAAGCAAAATTGGTGTCAACTAAATCGCTATTTTCAGGTTGGGTTTCTACACTTAAAAGTGTGCGTTTTGAAACTTTATAGTGTCCGTTAATAATGTCGTTTATGGCAGATTCAATTTGATTGGTTTGAATAGTAGCTAAAAAACCTAGCCTTCCTGTGTTGATGCCAACAATAGGAATTGATAAATCTCTCACATAAGTTATGGCTCTTAAAATCGTACCATCACCTCCAATACTAATTAAAAGAGTGAATGACTCATCTAAGGTTTCAAACGTTTCAAAATCATCTAACCTAGAAGGCGATTTACTTTCGTGTTTGATAATGTTGAAAAAATCATTCTCAACACAAACTGCTACATTTTTTTGTGACAAAATCTCTAAAAGTTTTTCAATACTTTCTTGAGTGTTAGCATGATAATATTGTCCGTAAATCGCAACTTTCATTATATATCTAGATATTTTCGAAGGTATTCTGATCGATCCTTCAAATTTTCAACATAATTATCTTCTTCATGTCCAGATACAATATTGTAGCTATATCTTCTGAAGGTTTGAATGACATCATTTAATCCAGAATTGCCAATTTTTAAAGTAATTTGAATGACATCACTTTCAAGTTTCGAAACAAAAGCACCTAGTATTTTGGCGTCATTCGATTCTACAATTTGACTCACTTCACTAAATGAATAGTCTAAAATTCCCTTTTCAACAATTAAAATACCTCCAGGTTCAGAAAAGAAAGGAGTTTGGTTAAATAACCCAATAATATCATTTAGTTCAAAATAACCTAAATAGGTGTTCTTTTCACTTAAAACTGGCATAATATTACATGAGTTTTGTGCAAATGTTTCGAGCACATCTAACCAGTTGGTTTTTGTCTTCACAAAAAATCCTTCTATAGCGTAATTACAATCAGCAATTGATTTTGCACCATCAAAACAATGCGCATCTGTTTCTGAGATACAGCCTAGATAAGTCCCATTATTTTCAATAGGTATATGAGAATACGTCAACTCATTAAACAGCATTTGTAAATCACTAACCTTGTCATTAATGTTCAAAGGTTTAATGTCGTTTATGATGTATTGTTGTAAAGGCATATTTTGGTTTATTATCTGTTGCAAATTAATTAAAAATAACCATAAAAAGCAGGAAGTACTTTGTATTTTTGTAGTTAAAATATGAACAAATGACGAAGTTAAGTGTAAACATAAATAAGATAGCGACTTTACGTAATTCTCGTGGTGGAAATACACCTAATGTTGTGCAATTTGCAAAGGACGTTCAACGTTTTGGAGCTGAAGGCGTCACAGTGCATCCTAGACCAGATGAACGTCATATTAAATACCAAGATACACGAGATTTAAAACCAGAAGTGTATACAGAGTTTAACGTTGAAGGTAATCCTATTCCATCATTTATGGATTTGGTTTTAGAAGTTAAGCCAACGCAAGTCACTTTAGTTCCAGATGCTGTTGATGCATTGACTTCTAATGCAGGTTGGAATACCATTATTCATAAAGATTTTTTAACTGAAGTGATTTCAGAACTTAAATCTAACGGAATTAGAACTTCTATTTTTGTAGATCCAGTTTTAGAAATGATTGAAGGTGCTAAAGCCACAGGAACAGATCGTATTGAATTGTACACCGAAAGTTTTGCGCATCAATACAGTTTAGGAAACAAAAAAGAAGTAGAGTCTTTTACAAAAGCTGCTGAATTGGCAAATAAAATAGGTTTAGGTGTGAATGCTGGACACGATTTGTCGTTAGAGAATATTAAATTCTTTAAAGATAATATTCCTGGATTATTAGAGGTTTCTATAGGTCATGCTTTAGTATCTGAAAGCTTATACTTAGGTATAGAAAACGTTATACAAATGTATCTTCAAAAGTTAAAATAGTAATAAAACTGTCACATTAATCGTGGTCACTGAGCTAAGTTGAAGTGCAGTCGAGATGTCTCATTTTTGTATAATATGAAAAGTAAAATGAAACTACACTCTAAAATTTTAGGCGAAGGACAACCGTTCATTATTCTTCACGGATTTTTAGGTATGAGTGACAACTGGAAAACACTAGGTAATAAATTTAGTGAAGCAGGTTTTCAGGTGCACTTAGTTGATCAACGCAATCATGGTCGTAGCTTTCATGATGATGAATTTAATTATGATGTTTTAGCTGAAGACTTAAAGAGATATTGTGACTCGTATCAATTAGAAAATGTCATTCTTTTAGGGCATTCCATGGGAGGAAAAACTGCCATGCTATTTGCTACATTATATCCAAAAATGGTGTCTCAATTATTGGTTGCAGATATCAGTCCGCGTTTTTATCCAATACATCATGATACAATTTTGAATGGCTTGAGCACATTAGATTTTTCAGAAATTAAAAGTAGAAGTCAAGCTGATAAAGTACTATCAAATTATGTGTCTGAAGTTGGTACTCGAATGTTCTTGCTTAAAAATTTATATTGGATTGAAAAAGGACAATTGGCGTTACGTATTAATCTAGATGTTTTAAAAGAAAATGTGTCTGAAGTTGGTGAAGCCTTGCCAATACATTCAAAATTTGAAAAACCAACACTTTTTTTACGAGGTGATAAAAGTGAATATGTGATGCCAAACGATGAAGGTTTGATTAAACAACATTTTCCTCTGTCTAAAATTGAAACCATTTCAAATGCTGGTCATTGGTTGCATGCTGAAAATCCTAAAGACTTTTATGATGCTGTCATAAGTTTTATTACCTTTAGTAGATAAATCACAATAGTATGAATCTTATTCTTAGGCTTTTAATCACTGCAGGTATTGTTGTGTTATTAGCACATTTTTTACCTGGAGTTGCTGTAAGCGGATTTACAGCAGCTATCATTGTAGCTGTCGTTTTGGCGTTATTAAATGCCATATTAAAACCCATCTTAGTAATTTTAACCATACCAATTACAATTGTAACTTTAGGTTTATTCTTATTGGTTATCAATGCATGTATTATTCTTTTAGCAGATAAATTTGTTGATGGTTTTGGTGTTAATGGGTTTTGGACAGCCTTGCTATTTAGTATCCTCTTATCTATCTCCCAATCTATTGCATATTCATTTTTAAAAGAAGATAAAAAATAGACTAATAATCAGGTGTTTAAAATATTGTTGGGTTGTAAAAAAATGTGTATTTTTGCAGCCCAATTTTGATATGATTTAAAATGAACATCACAAGAGAAAACATCGATGCATTAAATGCAGTGGTAAAAGTAGATATCGCAAAAGAAGATTATAGCGATAAAGTTGAAAAAATATTAAGCGATTATCGTAAATCGGCTAACATTCCTGGTTTTAGAAAAGGTCATGTGCCAATGGGAATGGTTAAAAAACAGTATGGTAAAGCCGTTTTAGTAGATGAGGTTAATAAACTTTTACAAGACGCACTAGGAAAATATCTTACTGAAGAAAAATTAGATGTGCTTGGTAACCCATTACCTAAGCCTCAAGATGATTTAGATTGGGATGCTGATGCATTTTCTTTTGAGTTCGAATTAGGTTTAGCTCCTGAGTTTGAAGTAAACTTAAAAGGAAAGAAAGCCATCACTCATTATAATATTGTGGCTGATAAGAAAATGCTCGACAACCAAGTAGAGCACATCAGAAAACAATATGGTAAAATCGTTTCAGAAGATACAGTAGCTAAAGATTCAGAAATTACTGGTGTTTTTGAAAACGAAGAAAAGGCGATTAATAATTCAGCTACAATTACTTTAGATAAGTTTAAAGGAAAGTCTACAGAAAAGCAGTTTGTTGGAGCTAAAGTTGGTGATGTCATCACTTTAAAAACAAAAGGTTTATTTAATGACGATCATGATTTAATGACCTTTTTAAAAGTATCGCATGATGATGCACATGGTTTAGATGTTGAAGTAAATTTTACAATCAACGAAATCAATTCAAGAGAATTAGCCGATTTAGATCAAGAGCTTTTTGATAAATTATTTGGTAAAGGTGTTGTTACTTCTGTTACTGAGTTGAAAGAAAAAATCAAAGAAGATTCTGAAAAGCAATTCGCTCAACAAGGTGATCAAAAATTATTAAATGACGTTACTGAGTATTTAGTTGAAAATACAAAATTTGAGTTGCCAGCTGAATTTCTTCAAAAATGGATGCAAACAGCAGGTGAAGAAGAAATGGATGCAGAACAGGCTAAAGAAGAATACGAAAAGTCTGAAAAAAGCATGCGTTACCAATTAATAGAAGGTAAATTAATTGAAAAATTTGACCTTCAGGTTAAGTTTGAAGATCTTCAAGCACATGCTAAAGAAATGATTAAAGGTCAAATGGCTCAGTTTGGTCAAATGAATCCTTCAGATGAAGAGTTAGATGGTATTGCATCTCGTGTATTGTCTAATAAAGATGAAGTAAAACGTTTGTCTGAACAGTTAATGAGTACAAAATTGTTAAATCTATATAAATCTGAGGCTAATCTTAAGACAAAAGAGATTACTTATGATGATTTTGTAAAAGAGTTTTATAGCTAATAAATACATTTTTAATTACTATATTTGAGCGTAAAACTTAATAGTTTTACGCTTTTTGTTTCACAATAAATGATTTAAGAAAATCTATGGATTACGGAAAAGAATTCGAAAAATTCGCAATAAAAGATCAAGGTGTAAGTAGTACATATTACAATAAAATTATAAGCAGTATGTATCCTGTAGGACTAACACCAAATATTATTGAAGAACGTCAGATGAATGCAGTTGCAATGGATGTGTTTTCAAGATTAATGATGGATCGAATCATATTTCTAGGAATGGGAATTAACGATCAAGTTGCAAATATTATACAAGCACAATTATTGTTTTTAGAAAGTACAGATGCATCAAAAGATATTCAAATTTATATCAATTCACCAGGAGGAAGCGTGTATGCTGGATTGGGAATTTACGATACAATGCAATTAATTAAACCAGATGTGGCTACTATTTGTACAGGTATGGCAGCTTCAATGGGAGCTGTTTTGTTATGTGCTGGTGAAAAAGGAAAACGTAGTGGTTTAACACATTCTCGTGTAATGATTCATCAACCTTTAGGTGGAGCCCAAGGTCAAGCAAGTGATATAGAAATTACAGCTCGTGAAATATTAACACTTAAAGAAGAGTTATATCAAATTATTAGTAAGCATTCAGGTCAAGATTACGACAAAGTTTATGAAGATAGTGATCGTGATTACTGGATGAAAGCTGATAAGGCAAAAGCATATGGAATGATAGACGAAGTACTATCTAGAGGATAATAAATACTGGAAGTTAAAGTTTGAGCTTAAGTTTTTTGTAAAACTTTCAAACTTTCAAACTTTCAAACTTTTAACTAAAAACATGGCAAAGGAAGAATTAGAATGCTCGTTTTGTGGTAGAAAAAAGCCAGAAACTAATTTATTAATCGCTGGATTAGATGCTCACATATGTGATCGTTGTATCGAGCAAGCACATGGTATTGTTTTAGAAGAATCTAAACAGTCAGATAATGCAGAGTTGTCTTCTGAGCTAATGCTCAGAAAACCACTTCAAATCAAAACGTTTCTAGACGAATATATTATTGGTCAGGAATACACCAAAAAGGTAATGTCTGTTGCTGTTTATAATCACTATAAACGTTTATTACAGCCACCAACTGATGATGATATTGAAATACAGAAAAGTAATATCATTATGGTTGGTCAGACTGGTACAGGAAAAACACTCATGGCGAAAACAGTTGCCAGAATGTTGAATGTGCCTTTGGCTATTGTTGATGCAACTGTGTTAACTGAAGCTGGATATGTTGGAGAAGATGTTGAAAGTATTTTAACCCGTTTATTACAAGCGGCAGATTACAGTCTTGAAAAAGCAGAAAAAGGAATCGTTTTTATTGACGAGATTGATAAAATAGCACGTAAAAGTGATAACCCTTCTATAACTCGTGATGTGTCTGGTGAAGGTGTACAACAAGCTTTACTGAAACTTTTAGAAGGGACTACAGTAAACGTTCCGCCAAAAGGAGGACGAAAGCATCCTGATCAGAAATTTATTGAAGTCAATACTGAGAATATCTTATTTATTGCTGGAGGTGCTTTTGATGGTATAGAAAAGAAAATTTCTAAACGCTTAAACTTGGCAGCAATTGGTTATAAGGCAGCTCAGGATGGAGATACTTTAGATACCGATAATTTATTACAATATATTATTCCAAAAGATTTAAAAGACTTTGGATTGATTCCTGAAATTATTGGTCGTCTTCCTGTATTAACCTATATGGATCCTTTAGATGCGAAAACCTTAAGAGCAATTTTAACCGAACCTAAAAATGCCATCATCAAGCAATATAAAAAGTTGTTTGCTATGGATGATATTGAGTTTTCAATTACTGATGGCGCATTAGATTTTATTGTAGATAAAGCCATTGAGTATAAATTAGGCGCTAGAGGTTTACGTTCCCTATGTGAAGAGATTTTAACTGATGCCATGTTTGAATTACCAAGCGGAGAAGAAACAAAGCTAAATGTGACTAAATCTTATGCCGAAGGTAAACTAGAAAAAACAACGTTGAAGAAACTCAAAGCAGTATCTTAAAGACATCTTTTTTGATATAAAAAATAAAACCACTCGCTTTGAGTGGTTTTTATTTTTTCGGATTTAAAAATTAACATTGCTGAACAATATTTATAAAAAATCACAATATATTTTAGAGGGATAAAATCTGTAATTGTGAGTGTTTTTCTTTGTATTACTTTGTAAATATAAGAGCAAAACATAGAGATAAAAAACGATTTTTGGCAGTTTTGGATGAACCCGATTAAAAACTCGTTATGCGGAAAATTCTGATGTCGTTTGTCGGAAAAATTTGAAATCTCTTTCCGTTCATCGATACTCACAATAGTTTTTAAAGTTAGCGTAAAGTAGTTTCACTAGTATTTAACTGAAGCAGCTCATCTATATATTCACGACTATTTGATAAACGCGGAATTTTATGTTGGCCTCCAAGTTTATTATGTTGTTTTAGCCAATCATAAAATAATTGCTTACGTGCAATATGAACTTCAAGCATGTTAAGTGTCATATTATTGTGACGTTTTGCTTCATAATCAGAGTTTAAAGATTGCAGTGTATTATCTAAAAGTTCTTTAAACTGCGTTACATCTTTTGGTGGTGTTTTAAATTCAATAAGCCATTCATGTGCGCCTTTACTTTTTCCTTTCATAAAAATTGGAGCAGCTGTATAGTCTACAATTTCTGCATCACATGATTTGCATACTTCTCTAAGCGCATCTTCGGCATTTTCAATAATTAATTCTTCACCAAAAGCATTAATATGATGCTTTGTTCTTCCAGACACTTTTATTCGGTATGGATTTGTTGAAGTAAATCTTATGGTGTCTCCAATTTTATAGCGCCAAAGTCCTGCATTAGTTGTTATAATAACAGCGTAATTTACACCAACTTCTACTTCGCTTAATGGGATCACTTTAACATTAGGAGTTCCATAAGTAGTCATTGGAATAAATTCATAAAAAATACCATAGTCTAGCATTAGTAATAATTCACTACTATCATTTTGATCTTGAATAGCGAAAAATCCTTCCGAAGCATTATAAATTTCATAATACTTAAAATCTGATTTTGGTAAAATGGCTTTGTATTGATCTACATAAGGCACAAAACTTACACCTCCATGAAAATAAACTTCTAGATTTGGCCAGATATCAAATAAACTGTCTTTTCCAGTAGCATCTAATATATTGTTAAGTAAAACCAACATCCATGAAGGGACACCAGCTAAGCTTGTGACATTTTCATTAATGGTTTCTTCTACAATGGCTTGCATCTTAGTTTCCCAATCACTCATTAACGATACACGATTACTAGGTGTACTGCTAAATTCTGCCCAAAATGGCATATTGTCTATAAGAATGGCAGATAAATCTCCAAAAACAGTTCCATTTTCTCTGTAAAGCTCTTTACTGCCACCAAGACGCAATCCCTTTCCTGTAAATAATTGTGAGTCTTCATTATTATTCAAATACATACACAATAAATCTTTACTAGCAGCATAATGGCAATCTTCTAAAGACTCTTCACTTACTGGTATAAATTTACTTTTAGCATTTGTAGTGCCACTAGATTTTGCAAACCATTTTATTGGTGTTGGCCAAAAAATGTTGTGTTCTCCTCTACGAGAACGTTCAATAATATTCTGGTAATCTTCATAAGAAGAAATTGGAATGCGTTCTGAAAAGGTCTTGTAATCTGTTATCGAATGAAAGTCATATTGTTTACCGATTTCAGTGTCTTTTGCTTTAGAAAGCAAATGAAAAAGCAATTCATTTTGTACTTCATTAGGATACTTTAAAAACAATTCTATTTGATGAAATCGTTTTTTTAAGAACCATGATGCAATTGAATTTACTAAAGGAATCGGCATTTTATAGTATCTTTATGGTTTAAAAATAATACTTTTTTTTATATGTTTTATCAAGGTGTTTTGACAAAAATGGAAACGGAATACGCACAACCTATTCAATATTATTTGGTGCTTGAGAATGATTTCCTGAATATGAATCAGTTACTTGAAAAAACCATCACAATGCAATTTGTAAAATACCAATGCTTAAAATGCGGATTAGATAAGCCAATTTACAGACAAGGGTTTTGTAAACAAGATTTTTTCGATATTCCTCAGGCTGGTGATTGGATCATGCGACCAGAATTAAGCACTGCTCATTTAGGAAAAGAAGATCGTGATTTAGAATATGAGAAAAAAGTACAATTACAACCACATATTGTATATCTCGCTAATTCAAGTAATGTAAAAGTTGGTGTCACTAGAAAGAGTCAGGTGCCAACACGTTGGATTGATCAAGGCGCTCATGAAGCTATTGAAATTGTTGAAGTGCCTAATCGATATCTCGCTGGCATTACTGAAGTTGCTTTAAAAGATCATGTGGCAGATAAAACCAATTGGCGAAAAATGCTGAAAAATGATGTGGAAGATGAAAATTTAGTGGAGTGGAGAGAACGACTTAAATCTTATATTCCTGAAGAAGCTCAAGACTATTATATTGCATCTAATACCGAAACTAATCTAGAGTTTCCTGTGTTAAGTTATCCTAAAAAGCCTAAAAGTTTAAATATAGAAAAAGAGCAATCTTATACTGGAAAATTAGTTGGTGTAAAAGGACAATACCTCATTTTTGAAGACAATACTGTGTTCAATATTAGAGCAAACGAAGGCTTGGTTGTGAAGTTTATTATAACTTAAATAAAAAAAAGCATACTCTATATAAAGTATGCTTTTTTTATTGTTATAAAATTCTACTAGATATTTTCTTGATCTCTTAAACCTTGAATGTATCCAGCTTTTTGAATTTCTCTTCTTCTTTTTACTGAAGGCTTAGTGAAAAACTGATTTTCACGAATGTTTTGCATTGTTTTTACGTTACGATGTTTTCTTTTGTAACGTTTTAAAGCTCTCTCAATGCTTTCTCCTTCTTTTACTAAAATCTTAATCATGTATTAATTTTAATGGTTATGGTTTATCCTAAATAGGTCTTTAATATTTTACTTTTTGAATCCTGACGTAAACGTCTAATTCCTTTTTCGCGTATTTGTCTTACACGCTCTCTTGTTAAATCGAAAGTAACTCCAATTTCGTCAAGTGTCATTGGTGGTTCATTGCTTAAGCCAAAATTTAAACGAATCACATCACTTTCTTTTTGTGATAAGGTATCTAAGGCTCTATTGATTTCTAGGTTTAATGATTCTTTCATTAAATCGCGATCTGGATTTGGTGACTCACCAGATTTTACAACATCATATAAGCTAGACGTTTCGCCTTCTTTTAAAGGAGCATCCATTGATAAATGACGACCAGAATTTTTTAATGACTGCTTTACTTCTGAAACTGTCATGTCTAATTCATGAGCAATTTCTTCAGCACTAGGTGCTCTTTGATGTGATTGCTCTAAAAATGAAAATGCCTTATTGATTTTGTTTATTGAACCAATTTTGTTCAAAGGTAATCTAACTATTCGAGATTGTTCTGCTAAAGCTTGTAAAATTGCTTGTCTAATCCACCACACAGCATAAGAAATAAACTTAAATCCTCTGGTTTCATCAAAACGTTTTGCAGCTTTTACTAATCCAGCATTGCCTTCATTTATTAAATCAGGAAGTGTTAATCCTTGATTTTGATATTGTTTAGCAACAGAAACTACAAAACGTAAGTTAGCCGTTGTCAACTTATCTAAAGCAATTTGATCTCCTTCTCTAATACGCTGAGCGAGTTCAACTTCTTCTTCAGCAGTTATCATTGGTAACTTGCTGATGTCTTGTAGGTATTTGTCTAGTGATTTAGATTCGCGGTTGGTAACTTGTTTAGTAATCTTTAATTGCCTCATGTATTCAGTCGTGTTTTAAAAGTTTGCAAGAGTTCAATGTAACTTTTAATTTGAGAAAAGCAAATAAAAACGCAATTCTTTATAAAAAATATAGGAAAACCACGTTTTTTTATAATTTTTTTAACTTTTAAAGCCTATCGGTTATTAGTTTTTAGTCGAATCTTTCTTCTTGTCTTTACCTTTTAGAATATTCTCAAAGAGTCCTTTTACACCTTCTTTAATAGGATCTTTAGTTTTTGTGTCATCTGTTTTTGTTGAGGAAGAGTCTTGAGTGTTGTTTTTTGTATCGTCTTTCTTTCCGCCTATAAGTCCATCTAGTAAATCTGTTACTTGATCCTTTCCTTTATTAATAAGCTTTTGCTTTTCAATTTCTATAAGCTGTTTGGTTAAGTTGGAGATGCCACTTGATAAATCGGTTTTAACATTCGGACTCGTATAGTTGCCAGTAATATTTGCAGTAACAGGAATGCTAATTTTGTTGGTTTCTGAATCGTTTATTTTACCTATTAAACGATTAACATCACTTCCCAAGTACTTAGCAGGAACTTGAAATACTACATTGTAGTCTAGTGTTGTATTAAAGCCATGCGAACCAGAAACTTGAATGTCGATGTCTTCATACTTAAGGTTGAAAGGTTTTACATTTACTTTTCCATCTGAAAAATCTAAATTGGCTTTAAGGTCTTTTAAATCTAATTTACTAAAGTCTATAAAATTTATTGCGCCTTCAAGTTTACTTAACACAGACCCTTTTTTAGGGTCAATATTTGTGGTCAATAATTCGGCAAATGCATCTCCAGAAACGGTGTTGAGGTTAGGCGAAAATTCGCTATCTAAAGTGCCTTGTAAACTTATGTTAGTGTTCAGTTTTCCTTGTAAGGCTTTAGCGATTGGTGCTAAACTTTGTAGTAAATCTAAGCCTTTAAATGATTTTGAAATATCAAAATTGTCTGCACCAAGATTCAAATTAAACACTGGAGTATCTGTCTTGGTCGATACTTTTCCTGCAATGGCCAATTTACCATCAAAAATAGTGCTAGTCATATTTTGAAGATCTGCTTCTTGATCTTTTATAGATAAGGTTCCTTTGACATCCTTTAAACTCAGATTGTCATAAACTACAGTTTTAGCATTAGCATTTATTTTACAATCTAAAAACGCAGGAATTTTTAGTGACTCGGCATCTGATGTGGTTTTGTTTGAAGATTCTGAAGCAGTTTCATCTTCAACCATAAAATCACTCACAACAAAGTTATTTGAATTGACATCAAAATTACCTTGAAGCTTTTTGTCGCTTAGTAAAAATCCGAGAAGGTTTTTAATGTTTCCTGTTGCAGAAAAATCACTAGTTCCAGTTTGAGCATTAAAACTATTGAGTTTTACTGTTCCTGGCTGAAAAACGATATCTGCATTACTTATTTGAATTGGATTAACAATGTCTTGAGATGAAAACACAAAATCGGTTATGCTTGCATTACCATTGTTTTTAATGCGATTGTAAGCACTAGTTTCAATAGCATTCATATCAAATTGTGTATTGAGCTTAGCTTTTAAAAGTCCGCTTAATTGTTTGTCGAAATCTATAGGATAGGCTTTGGTGAGATTTCCTAGGTTAAGTGAGCCATCAATATTTGCGTTAACAAAAATGTTTTTTGTGAGATTTTTCAGCTTAGCGGACGCTTTAAACACATCTTTATCAATTTTGAAATTAAGAGTTTTAATGTCAATGTAAGTGTCATCAACGATACCAGTTTCATTTTTTATAGCAGTATCAATTGTGATATTACTTACGCGTTTTGGTAAATCTGGATATTTAAAAGAAGCATTGTTTGATGTTATTCTAATGTCTAATGTTGGGATGGTTTCTTCAGTAACTTTTCCTTTTAAAGTTCCGTTAATTTTAAAATTTCCAGTGGTTTCAACACCATCAATATTTTTAGAATAGGCTTCAGGAATGACTGCTAAAAAGTCTTTAAAAGACGATCCAGGATTTTCAAAAGTAATATCGATATCTTGAGCGTTTTCAAGTATTTGCACATAACCTTTAAACTCTAGTGGTAACTTATTTATATAAGCTTTGTTGTCTTTAAACGTGTATTTTTGATTGTTTAAATCTAGCCCAATTAAGGCATCTAATTTTATGTGATTGTTGTTAAGGTATTTAGTGCTGTCTAGACTTAAACTTATAGTTGTGCTCGTTTCGGTATCGAGTACAGAATTATCTGCTGAAAATGTTCCGTGACCAGAATGATTTAATTCGGTCATGTGTAGTTCTATTTTAGAAATCGCATCTAAATAGGTAATGGCACTATTAGAAATGGCGTAATCTTCAATGTCAAACGAAAAACTAGAATTAGAGGCTTCAGTTTCAGTAGCACTACTTTCTTTGTCTTTAGTGATGTCATAGTTAGCATTGCCTAAAGCATCAGTTTTTAATGTCAACAAGGCTTCATCAACGTTGATGGCGTTGATAACAATAGGCTCATCACTTGAGGTTTTAAAAAGTTCATTTACAGACATTGTAAACGAAATGTGCTTGGCAGTGACAAAAGTTTCATCTTCAAAAGGTTTAAAATTGGTAATCACTAGGTCATCAACTTCAACATGAGCTTGAGGAAAACTCTTAATAAGACTTAAGCTTACATCACTAAATTCTACTTGCGCATTTAGGTTTTCGTTAATAAAACGTTTTACCATGTCTTTAATTTGAGACTGAAATGCAAAAGGAATGGCTAATAAAAGAAAGAAAATAATGAGTATAGAAATACCTGCAATTTTAAAGGCTTTTTTCATAAAATAAGTATCAGTAGTAATTTGTGTGTAAATATATACGAAGCAGGTCTTACTTTAGACCAAATTATATTAAAGTTTAGTGAAAATTTAAACTAAAAAACAGATTCTAGATACGATTTTTCGTCGCTCAGAATCACCCGATTTAGATAATTACAGATTTTTGATACTAAACAGATAAATACTATTTGTTTAAATGAGTTCAATCTCTTCATTGATTTTTAAATTGAATCGCTTTCTAAAAAGAAACACACCTAAATACAAAAATGGTGTGTCTAAAGCAGCAACAATAACTTTGAATATAAAACCACTAATAAGTAAGCCTTTAAAATTCTCCCAAGGAATAATACCAAAAGCGCATAATAAAATCAATATAGTCAAAGTGTCAACAAATTGTGAAAACCAAGTAGAAAAATTATTCCTTAGCCATAAATGTTTTCCTTTGGTTAACCGTTTCCAAAAGTGATAGATTTGAATATCAACAAACTGAGCAAATAAATAGGTAACCATACTTGCAAAAACTGCTAGTGCCGAATTTCCAAACACATAAGTAAAAGTTTCATCATCAACATGTGACCATGAGGTTGCTGGCACATTACTAGATATCACTATAATGAGTAATGAAAAAACAGACGCAAAGATTCCAGCAACAACTACTTGATTTGCACGTTTCTTTCCGTAAATTTCACTAATTAAATCGGTTATTAAAAAAGTTAATGGATAAGGTAAGAGACCAACTGAAATTTCAAAAAGCTTAGCGCCAAAAATTTCCACATCAAAAGGATACCAATAAAAAAACTTTTGAAAAATAAGGTTAGATACTACCAAAGAGGTAATAAAAAGTGCTGCTAAGAACAAATATATTTTTTGAGCAAGAAGTTTATCTTTTAAGGTCATAAATTGTGAATAAATACTTCCTGTAAATATACGTTAAAGTGATTTTCTTTTCATTATTTTGGCAATCATTATGAAGACACCTAACCACGTTTACATCGCTCTTGGAAGCAATAAAGGCGACAGATTAAAATATCTACAAGATGCTGTTGACTCGATTTTTAAAGAGATTGGAAACGTTATTAGTATTGCAAAAGTATACAACACACCAGCTTTTGGTTTTGATGGTGACGATTTTTTAAACACCTGTTTACATGTTGAAACAGGTTTTGCTTCGGAAGTAGTTTTAGATAAACTTTTAGCAATTGAAACACAATTAGGACGATCAAGATCTAAAACAAAAGTTTATGAAGCGAGAACGATAGATTTAGATATTCTGTTTTATAATGAAGCTGTTGTTGAAACAGAACACTTAATAATTCCGCATCCAGAATTACAAAAACGAAAGTTTGTATTGCAACCATTAAGTGATATTGCTTCACAACTGAAGCATCCTGTTTTAGAACAAAGTGTTTCAGAATTATTAGCATCTTGTGATGACACTAGTGAAGTTGAGCAAATTAAAATTTGGTTAAAAAATCCAGCTAAACAATTAAGTTTTTCAAATCATAATTACATTGCTATCGAAGGAAATATTGGTGCAGGCAAAACAAGTTTAGCTCATAAAATCTCACGTGATTTTAATGCAAAACTCATTTTAGAACGCTTTGCCGATAATCCGTTTTTACCAAAGTTTTATGAAGAACCACAGCGTTATGCTTTTACGTTAGAAATGTCATTTCTTGCCGATCGTTATCAGCAAATTAGTGACGATTTATCGCAATTAGATTTGTTTAAGGATTTTATGGTAAGCGATTATGATATTTATAAATCACTAATCTTTTCAAAAATCACTTTGCCTGAAGATGAGTTTAAGCTATACCGAAAGTTATTTTACTTAATGTATAAAGATATTGCTAAACCAGATTTATATGTCTATCTCTATCAAAATACCGAACGTTTGCAGGAAAACATTAAAAAGCGTGGTCGTGATTATGAGCAGAATATAGATAGTGAATATTTAGAAAAAATCAATTCGGGCTATTTGGAGTTTTTGAAAAATCAAAGTGACCTCAATGTGAAAATCATTGATATATCTGAAAAAGATTTTGTGAAACATAGAGCAGATTATTTATGGTTACTCAATGAAATTTGTAAAGTATGATGATATCTCGCATTGAAACAATTGAAGATCGTTTGGTTGTTGGTATGGCAATACAAACTTCGTTTTTAAACATTAATGAAGATACAAAACAATTGGCACAAATCTTTATGCCTAGACGAGCTGAAGTTAATTCTAGAATAGGAAAGCATGTGTTTTCAATTCAAAATTATGGATCAAGCTTTACGCCTTCAGACCCAAAATCTGAATTTGAAAAATGGGTTGGTGTAGAGGTTACAGATTTTAATAATGTACCTGATGGTATGAAAACTTTTGTTATTTCATCTGGAACTTATGTTGTTTTTAATTTTAAAGGTTCTGAGTCTGAGTTTTCTAAAAGTAGAGTTTATATTTTTAAAGAATGGTTACCAAATTCAGGATATCAACTTGACCAAAAAGCACATTTTGAAATTTTAAACGAAGATTACAGTAAAGACCTTAAGAATATCGAGGAAGAGATTTGGATTCCGATAATAAAAAAATCTTAGTTTTTTGTCATTTAGAGTTGTCACTGAGCAGTTCGACAAGCTCATTTTAGTACTTGTCGTAGTGTGAACGAGAAATCTCTAACTTAGATGAGGTTTTTCCACTTTGGTTGAAATGATAATACAAATTTGTTTTAAGTTCGGTATGACAAAAATTGAAGATTTAAAATGTGTCATTTCGAGCTTGCCGAGAAATCTATTTCATAATAATCAGATTTTTAATTTGTATAAGATTCCTCCATTTCAGTCGGAATGACAAAACCAATAAAATTCCTTTTTACTTGATTTAGAATTTACAAAGTAAATAAAGTTGTTACAATTTCACCTTGGTTATCCTCTAAAGTGATTTTATTCAAAACCCTTTGTTGAAGTGCTTTTAAATTAAAAGGTGATTTTAGTAAATCTACACCACTATTATGTTTGAGTCTAATGCCTTGCCCTGAAATAATATCTTTATTAGGAATAAAATCTCCTGTCGGAAGGTGTTCGGTTAGTATAAGGTATTTGTAAACTCTTAGCGTTTTAATAATGCTTATAATTTCAGCATTTGATAGATGTTGAAGCACTTGCCGTAAGATAACACAATCTGCAATAGGAAGTTCATCCTTAGAAATATCTAAACAATGAAACTCTAAATGACTGACTTTAAATTTCGTTTTGTTTCGTTCAATTAGCGACGGAACAATGTCAATCGCAATGTATCTTTTGGTGTTATTTAAAAGTTGTTTTCCAATATTAAAATCGCCACATCCTAAATCGCAAACAGATAAACTATTGCGATGAGATTTTAAAAACGAGGTTACAGCATCGAGGTAAGGTTTCGTAATATTTGGAATGTGAGAACCTTCTCCAGAATAAAAGTCAAACGCTTTTCCACCCCAAAGATGCTGCTCATAAATTTGACTCATAGCAGCTTTGGTTGGCCAAGGTTTTTTAATTTTTTCTTTCATTCTTCATATGAATCAATTGTCATTCCGAAATGAGGAACGATTGAGGAATCTATTTTTATATCCTAGATAAAATTCGTGAAACTTAGATTTCTTGTCGCTTGACTTTCACTTATGTTTCAGTTTATAAGAATGGGAGAGATTTCTCGTCGCTACGCTCTGTCGAAATGACAAAAGTTTATATTCTACTAACTACTAACTACTAACTACTAACTACTAACTACTAACTACTAACTACTAACTACTAACCACTAACTTCGAAAACAAATCCCAAACCACCACACCACAACTCACCGAAATGTTAAGCGAATGTTTGGTTCCAAATTGTGGAATCTCTAACACAATATCGCTAGAGTCAACAACATCTTGCGTTACACCTTTAACTTCATTGCCAAATACTAAAGCGTATTTTGTATCAATTTCAGGTTGAAAGTCATTTAGCATAGTCGCATGTTCGGCTTGCTCAATACTAGCGATTTTTACGCCTTTAGATTTTAGTGTTTTAACAACATCTAAAGTGTGTTCGGCATATTCCCAATCTACGGTTTCAGTGCTTCCTAAAGCTGTTTTTCTTATGTCATTATGAGGAGGAGTAGCTGTAATTCCGCAGAGGTAAATTTTTTCAACCAAAAACGCGTCACTCGTTCTAAACACTGAGCCAATATTATTCAAACTTCTAATGTTGTCAAGAATAATAATTATAGGTGTTTTTTTTGCCGACTTAAATTCGTCGATATTTAACCGATTTAGTTCGCTGTTTTTTAGTTTTCTCATCTTTAGTTTCCGCGAAAGCGGTAATCTCATTTAGTTTATCATTCCAATAAATAGAATAATCTACTACATTGTTTTTTATTGTCATGCTGAGCATAGTCAAAGCATCTAGTCTTTCTTCTAGATTCTTTACGATGTTCAGAATGACTTCAATAGTTGTTAAAATCTATCAATAATTGTAAATAACTTCTAGTTGTAAGCCTTTATAAAACTTCAAAATATAAGTACATTAGCAGTCTTACAATTTTCACAAAAATACACAAAACCATTGGCTAAAAAAGTAAAAAAAGAAACACCATTAATGAAACAGTACAATGCAATCAAGGCAAAGTATCCTGATGCATTATTGTTATTTAGAGTAGGTGATTTTTATGAAACCTTTGGAGAAGATGCTATTAAAACATCTAAAATTCTAGATATTATTTTAACAAAGCGAGGAGCAGGAAGTCCAACAGAAACTGAATTGGCTGGTTTTCCGCATCATTCTCTAAACACTTACTTGCCTAAATTAGTAAAGGCTGGTTGTCGTGTTGCTATTTGTGATCAACTTGAAGATCCTAAGCAAACTAAAACCATTGTAAAACGTGGTGTTACTGAATTAGTGACTCCAGGAGTTGCGCTTAATGATGATATTTTACATTCTAAAACAAATAACTTTTTAGCAGCTGTTCATTTTACACCAAAAAGCTTAGGTGTCTCTTTTTTAGATGTCTCTACAGGTGAGTTCTTTATATCTCAAGGTGACGAAGATTATATTGATAAACTCCTTCAAAATTTTAAGCCAAGTGAAGTTTTAGTTTCTAAGCCCAACAAATTAAAGTTCAATTCAGCTTTTGGAAATGATTTCCATGCTTTTTACCTAGAAGATTGGGTGTTTCAAGATGATTATGCCAATGAAACGTTACTAAAACATTTCAATACTAAATCTTTAAAAGGATTTGGGATTGAAGATTTATATGAAGGTATCGTAGCTTCTGGTTCAATTTTGCATTATTTGGCTGAAACACAACATCATAAATTACAGCATATTACTTCCATTCAACGTTTAACAAAAGGTGAGTACGTATGGATGGATCGTTTTACGATTAAGAATTTAGAATTGTATCAATCAACGAACCAAAATGCAGTGACTCTAGTTGATGTGATTGATAAAACCATTTCGCCAATGGGAGGACGACTGCTCAAACGTTGGTTGGCTTTGCCATTGATTAATCTTGACGCAATCCGTCAGCGACATGATGTTGTAGAGTTTCTTAATCAAGATGATGTGTTATTGACAAAGCTTCAGCATCAATTGAAACAAATTGGAGACATTGAACGTTTAATTTCTAAAGTTGCCACAGCTAAAATCAATCCGAGAGAAGTTGTTCAGCTTAAAAATGCTTTAGAAGCTATTGTTCCAATTAAAGCTTTAGCAAGCCAATCTAAAAATAAAGCCCTTCAGCATATAGGAGAACAAATAGATTTGTGTGAAATTTTACGTGAACGAATTAAAGCCACACTTAATGAAGACGCTCCAGTTAATATCTTAAAAGGAAATGCAATTGCTTCCGATTTTTCTTCAGAATTAAAAGAACTTAGAGCGCTTTCGGCTTCAGGAAAAGATTACTTAGATCAAATGCTAGAGCGCGAAAGTGAGCGAACAGGAATTACATCGCTTAAAATAGCTTCAAATAATGTATTTGGTTATTATATAGAAGTTAGACATACACACAAAGATAAAGTTCCTAAAGAATGGATACGTAAGCAAACCTTAGTTAGTGCTGAGCGATATATTACTGAAGAATTAAAAGAATACGAGACTAAAATATTAGGTGCAGAAGAGCGTATTTTAGCCATTGAGCAACAATTGTTTGCTGAGTTGATTCATTGGATGGTTGACTATATTAGGTCTGTTCAGAAAAATTCAGCATTAATCGCTCAATTAGATTGCTTATCTGGTTTTTCTAGGTTAGCCCAAGAAAATAATTATTCGAGACCACAGCTTACAGAGGCATATGAATTAGATATTAAAAACGGAAGGCATCCAGTTATTGAAAAGCAATTGCCTCACAGTGAACCTTATATTGCCAATGACGTGTATTTAGATCGAGAACAGCAACAAATCATCATGATTACTGGTCCGAATATGTCTGGTAAGTCAGCTATTTTGCGTCAAACAGCATTAATCGTTTTATTAGCGCAAATGGGAAGTTTTGTTCCTGCGGAAGCAGCTACAATTGGATTGGTAGATAAGATTTTTACAAGAGTAGGAGCTAGTGATAATATCTCAATGGGAGAATCAACCTTTATGGTAGAGATGAATGAAACGGCTTCCATTTTGAATAATATTTCCGAGCGAAGTTTGGTTTTATTAGATGAAATAGGAAGAGGAACAAGTACTTATGATGGGATTTCTATTGCTTGGGCAATAAGTGAGTATTTGCATGAGCATCCAAGTCGAGCAAAAACCTTATTCGCAACACATTATCATGAACTCAATGAAATGTCTGAAACCTTCGAGCGCATTAAGAATTTTAATGTGTCTGTAAAAGAGCTAAAAGACAATGTATTGTTTTTAAGAAAACTGGTTGAAGGAGGAAGTGAACATAGTTTTGGAATACATGTAGCAAAAATGGCAGGAATGCCTCAGCAAGTAATTCATCGTGCTAACAAAATTTTAAAGCAACTAGAAAAATCACATTCTAGTGAAGAGCTAACCGATAAGGTTAAAACCTTAGAAAGTGATATGCAATTGAGTTTTTTCAATTTAGATGATCCGCTTTTAGAGCAAATTAAAGAGGAAATTGTAAATACAGATATAGACACTTTAACACCAGTTGAAGCTTTAATGAAGCTTAATGAAATAAAACGTATGTTGCTGAAAAAGAAGCATGCATAAAAATATCTAAGTTTTTTTTAAAAAAGGCTTTGCTTTTCTGATAAAAGTCTTAAATTTGCCCTCGCAATAATCAAGAACGTTCTTATACATTGCTAATGCGAAAGTAGCTCAGGGGTAGAGCATCACCTTGCCAAGGTGAGGGTCGCGGGTTCAAATCCCGTCTTTCGCTCTACACTTAAACATATACCAATTTAGTCTTGTCGAGACTAAGATGCTGAAGTGGTGGAATTGGTAGACACGTTGGACTTAAAATCCAATGTCCGTTTAGGACGTACGGGTTCAAGTCCCGTCTTCAGTACAAAGAAAAAGCCAGAACGAAAGTTCTGGCTTTTTTGGTTTAAAAAAACATATTTAAAATAAAAAGGTCTGATGTATATCAGACCTTTTTTTTATAAAAGTAACTAGAGTTTAGTTATCTTTTTTTACTTTGTTCAATGCATCAGCACCTTTTTCTTTAGCTTTATCAACAGCATTGTTTGCAGCTTCTTTTGCATCATCTTTAGCTTTGTCTACTGCATCTTTAGCAGCATCTTTAGCAGCATCTTTTGCACCATCAACAGCATCTTTAGCTTTGTTAGCAGCATCTTCTGCTCCTTCTTTTACAGAATCAACAGCATCGCTAGCAGCATCTTTAGCATCATCCATTGCCTCTCCTGCGGCATCAGCAGCGTCGTTTGCAGCTTCACCAGCAGCATCAGCTGCTTCATCAATAGCTTCACCTGCTTCTTCTGCAGCATTTTCAATAGCATCTCCAGCCTCTTCAGCACCTTCTTTAGTTTCTCTACATGATACAGATACAATAAGTGCCAATACCAATACCATGTTTAATAATAATTTTTTCATTGTAATTGTTTTAGTGTTAATTAATAATACACGAAATTAATAAGTTATATTGAAATGACCTCAATAAAATTAACTTTTTGTTAACAAGTTAAGATTTTACTATTAATTTCAGTCTTATATACGAATGTAATCCATAATTTGGTTGACTGCGCCTTTATTTTTTTTAATGAAATCTGCGTTTTTTGTTCCGAGTCGTATTCTTTTTTCAGAAGAGTTAACCAAACTTTCTAGTTCTTTTTCAAGATTTTCCTTGTTCTTAACACTTAAAACGCCTTCATTTTCAATCATGGCTTTAGCTTCTGGAAATTTACTGTGATGTTGTCCAATTATTATTGGAACTCCAAATACAGCAGGTTCTAAAATATTGTGCAGACCAGTAGTTCCCATTGCTCCACCAACATAAGCAATGTCTGCATAGCTGTATGTTTTTGTTAATACTCCAATAGTGTCTAAAATAAAAACAGATGCATCAGTAACAGATTTATGCTCTAACTCTGAAAATAAAACTGCTTTTACAGTGAGTTTTTTTGTAATATTTTCAATTTGAGTTTTATTGACATTATGTGGTGCAATAATAAATTTTAATTGCTCTGAAGCCTTTTTGTTAATATAAGGTAGTATTATTGCTTCGTCTTCAGGCCATGAACTTCCAATAACGATACATAAACTATCTTGCTTAAATGCTGAAATATAGTCTAAGTCATTTTGTTGTACTAACTGATTTGAAACACGATCGTATCTCGTGTCTCCAGAAACAGTAACATTAGTAATATGTATACTTTTAAGTAACTGCTTTGAATCTTCATTTTGAACAAAAAAATGTTCAAACGCTTGCAAGGCTTTCTTTAAATGACTTCCATACCACTTAAAATAAGAATGATTTTGTCTGAATAGTGCTGAAACTAAAATTGCACGACCTTGTCTTCGTTTTAATTCATTTAAAATATTAGGCCAAATATCATATTTTACAAATACTGTAAATTCAGGATTTACAATATTTAAAAAATGTTTAGCATTTGTTTTGGTGTCTAATGGCAAGTAGGTGACAACATCAGCAATAGGAGTGTTTTTTCGAATTTCATAACCAGAAGGCGAAAAAAAAGTCAATACGATTTTATGAGAAGTATATTGTTTTCTTATGGCTTCAAAAACAGGTAAACCTTGTTCGTATTCACCTAAAGAAGCACAGTGAAACCAAATGATCTTATCTTTGGAAGACAAGCTTTCATTCAAAATTTTAAAGGTTTGACGACGGCCTTCAACACCTTTTTTAATCTTAAGATTAAATAAAGCAAAAATTTTTAAAACGAAAGAAAGTATATGTATTGATAAATTATACAATATCTAAGATTTTGTTATTGCTAAAATACTGTTCTTTGATATAATTTCATTGCTTAATGCTAACGAATTTTGTAATTTCGTATGATATGAAAAAAATTCAAATGGTTGACCTTAAAGGTCAGTATAACAAAATAAAAACTGAAGTAGATAGCTCAGTTTTAGAGGTGTTAGATTCTACTGCATATATTAATGGACCAAAAGTTCATGAGTTTCAAAAGAGTCTTGAAGATTATTTAGGTGTAAAACATGTAATCCCTTGTGCTAATGGTACAGATGCTTTACAAATAGCAATGATGGGATTAGGTTTAAAACCAGGCGATGAGGTAATTACTGCCGATTTTACTTTTGCTGCAACTGTAGAGGTCATTGCATTGTTACAATTAACTCCAGTTTTAGTAGATGTCGATCCTGTAACCTTTAATATAGATATTGATGCCATTAAAAAGGCAATTACTCCTAAAACAAAAGCCATTGTGCCTGTTCATTTATTTGGTATGTGTGCCAATATGGAAGCCATTATGGAAATTGCTCAAGAGCATGATTTATTTGTAATTGAAGATAATGCACAAGCTATTGGTTCTACCTATACTTATAGTAATGGTAATAAAGCTAAAGCTGGAACCATTGGTCATGTCGCATCGACATCTTTTTTTCCATCCAAAAACTTAGGATGTTATGGAGATGGAGGCGCGATTTTTACAAATGATGACGATTTAGCGCACACCATTAGAGGTATTGTAAATCATGGCATGTATGTTCGATATCATCATGATGTTGTAGGTGTCAATTCTAGATTAGATTCAATTCAAGCAGCTATTTTAAATATAAAATTGAAGCAATTAGATGCCTATAATAATGCAAGGCAGATTACTGCAAGTAAATACTCTAAAGCTTTTAAGGACGAAAAAAATATAATCACTCCTAGTACAAATTCTGGTCAAAAAGAAGATTTTGAAACTACAGATTCTCATGTGTTTCATCAATATACACTTAGGGTTTTAAATACAGATCGAGATGCTTTAGTCAAACACTTGAATGAACAGGGAATTCCGTGTGGTGTCTATTACCCAATTCCGTTGCATTTACAAAAAGCCTATCAAGATGCTAGATATATTGAAGCCGATTTTAAAGTTACCAATCAACTTGTAAAAGAAGTTATTTCTTTACCAATGCATACTGAATTGGATGATGAACAAATTGAATTCATCACGTCTACAGTTATCAATTTTGTAAATTCATAAAACACATGAAAAAAATCCTTGTCACTGGTGGATTGGGTTTCATTGGGTCGCATACTGTTGTAGAATTGCAGAATGAAGGTTATGACGTTGTTATTATTGATGATTTGTCTAATTCTTCAATAGATGTTCTTGAAGGAATTACTAGTATTACAGGAACGACACCAATTTTTGAAAAAGTAGATTTGAAAGACAAGGCTTCAGTAGACCAATTTTTTCAAAGGCATTATGATATTTTAGGAGTGATTCATTTTGCAGCTAGTAAAGCTGTTGGTGAAAGTGTTGAAAAACCATTATTGTATTATGAGAATAATCTTAATACACTTATTTATATGCTGAAAGAAGTACTCAAATTAGAGACTTCTAACTTTATATTTAGTTCATCGTGTACTGTGTATGGTCAAGCTGATGAAATGCCAATTACTGAAAGCGCTCCAGTAAAACCAGCAGAATCTCCTTATGGAAATACAAAACAAATTGGAGAAGAGATTATCAAAGACACCTGTAGAGTTCATTCTGATTTTAATGCTATTGCTTTGCGTTACTTTAATCCAATAGGAGCACATCCATCTGCAAAAATAGGAGAATTGCCAATTGGTGTTCCACAAAATTTAGTGCCATTTATTACACAAACAGCAGCTGGACTTCGAGAGTGTTTGTCTGTTTTTGGAGATGATTATCCAACACCAGACGGAACCTGTATAAGAGATTATATTCATGTGGTTGATTTAGCTAAGGCTCATGTAGTCGCATTACAGCGACTTTTACAAAATAACAATGCCTCTAATTATGAAACCTTTAATGTTGGTACAGGTGTTGGCAGTTCTGTTTTAGAAGTTATTAAATCGTTTGAAAAAGTATCTGGGAAATCTCTTAATTATAAGATTGCACCTCGTAGAGAAGGTGATGTTATTAAAGCTTATGCTAACACAGTTAAAGCAAATACTGAGTTAGGTTGGAAAGCTAAATCAACACTTGATGATGCAATGCTTTCAGCATGGAAATGGGAAAAAAATATTAGAAATCTCTAATGTGTACTAAAAAGAGCATTATAGATTTGTCAATAGATAACGATTATCATTATTAATCTGTCAATGAATAATACTAAATTTTATCAATTTTTAATTTAATAAATTGATTAACAATGATTTAATACTTATAATTTGTGATTGGACGTTCTGTTTTGTTTATTTGAAGTTAATGATAAATGAAAACCAATGAAACTGATTAGTATTAAAAGAGAAACGAAACCTGAAGTAAGATTTACAAGAAAAATGGGAGCATTATCTATTAAAGTGACTTACATTAAGAAGCAATTTTTGAATATCCCATTTAAAACACTTCACAAGTATAGAAAAACCTATTATGGTGAAGTAAAGGATTGTGAGAATATTAGTTTAGCAAGATAACTTAAAAAAAAGCTCTTCAATTTGAAGAGCTTTTTTATTATGTGTTTTGTTTTTTCTTTGAAGAAATAAACCAAGTATAAACTAGTATAATCATTCCAAAAGAAACAGACATATCAGCTACATTAAAAATACCAGTTTTAAAAACACCACCCAAATCGATAAAGAAGAAATCGGTAACTTTTCCAAAAGCAATACGATCAAATACATTTGCAATTCCACCACCAGCAATGCAGCTTAGTGCAATTGTACTCCATTTGTCTAACGACTTATTTGTAATGATATAATAGATAAGATATCCTAATACACACGTAGGAAGGATTAGTAGTAATAGGAGTCTTAAAGTATCATTCATATCACTTCCCATACCTAGAAAAGCACCTTTATTGTAAACATTGGTTAGTATAAATTTATCACCAATAAGTTCAATAACTTCTCTTAGGTCTATGTTGGCTCTAACAATTACTTTCGAAATTTGATCAATAGCAATGTTAAAGATTATGAGTAAAAAAATACTCAAATTCCTAGTTAGCTTCATATAATCTTAGGCATTGGTTTCTAACGAGGCAGAAGCCGTTTCAGAGGCTCTATTAATTTTTTTAACAAGACCTTGAAGCACTTTTCCTGGTCCAACTTCGGTAAACAGAGTTGCTCCATCTTCAATCATTTGCTTTACAGATTGTGTCCAGCGTACAGGAGCTGTTAATTGTGAGATTAAATTAGCTTTAATTTCGTTTTCATCAGTAATAGCAGAAGCTGTTACATTTTGGTAAATCGGACAGTTTGGTTTTGAAAAGGTTGTATTTTCAATTGCAGCAGCTAATTCTTCGCGAGCAGGTTCCATCATTGGTGAATGAAATGCACCTCCAACAGGTAGTACTAAAGCACGTCTTGCTCCAGCTTCTTTTAAAGCTTCGCAGGCTTTATTGATGGCTTCAACTTCGCCAGATATGACTAATTGTCCAGGACAATTATAATTTGCAGCTACAACAACACCTTCAGTTTCTTTACAAACGTTTTCCACGATATTGTCATCTAAACCTAAGACAGCAGCCATTGTACTTGGTTGTAATTCACAGGCTTTTTGCATGGCTTGAGCTCTTTGTGAAACTAACTTTAAGCCATCTTCAAAAGTCAAGGCTCCAGCAGCTACTAAAGCAGAAAATTCGCCTAGAGAATGTCCAGCAACCATATCTGGTTTAAAATTGTCACCTAAGGTTTTTGCCAGAATAACCGAATGTAAAAAGATAGCTGGTTGTGTGACTTTGGTTTCTTTTAAATCTTCAGCAGAACCTTCAAACATTACATCAGTGATAGGAAATCCTAAAATTTGATTTGCTTTTTCGAAGAGTTCTTGAGCTAAAGGTGAGTTTTCATAAAGGTCTAATCCCATTCCTGAGAATTGTGCACCTTGACCTGGAAATATATACGCGTTCATAATATTCAAAATTTATGCTGCAAAAATAGCTATTTTTTGGGTATAACTAAATGTGGTGCTAATAATACCATTTAATGTTGATAACAACGACCTCCATTTTTAACCTTGCGCTTGCACAGACTTCCAGATTTAGTTCTTGCGCCACAAATAGAACTTGTAGAATTACGTGGAGATGTCTTAGATGTAGATGTGCTGTTTTGTTTGGTATGTTGATAGCAATATCCATTTGCTAATCGTGTTTTGTGCTTGCATCTTGTACCTTTTTGTGTTTTGCCTTTACATCTTACTGATGCCGAAGTGCCAACTGCTTTATTGGAGTTAGAGTAGTTGTTAGAAATTTGTTCTTTTACTTTCGGTTTGCAAATTTTACATGGTGAAAGCTGGTATTTTGAAATGTCTTGGATGTCGATTTTTTCTGAAACATTCTCAACCATTCTACAACTTGCTAAATGGTATTTTTTTCCTGAAGGTGTTTTGTATATAGATTGCGAATGTCCTTGAATAATAATAAATAAACCGAACAAAAAACTAAGAACTCCAAAACGAAAATAGATGTACTTATCTTTTTTCATAAGTTAAAAATGTAAACGCATAATCATGTTTCTCGTCTGCATCATGAGTTAGGTGATTAACTTCCTTCCATATAGAATCATCTATTTCAGGAAAAAAAGTATCAGCATCTTCAAAACTATGGTGTACACGAGTCAATTCTATTTTATCGGCTAAAGCCATAGATTGTTTATAGATTTCTCCACCTCCAATAATGAATGGCTGTTTGTCTTTCCTTGCTGCATCAATGGCATCGTCTAAACTATTTACAACAATAACACCATCAGGAACTCTATATTCATTTTGTCTTGTGATGACAATATGAGTTCTGTTTGGTAATGGTTTAGGGAAACTTTCAAAAGTTTTTCGTCCCATAATAATATGATGACCATTGGTAAGTGATTTAAATCGTTTTAAATCGTCACTTAAATGCCATATTAAATCATTGTCTTTACCAATAGCATTATTTTCTCCTGCAGCAACAATGATGGTAAGTTGAGAGGTTTTTTTTTCTGAAGTATTTTTATTGTCTAAAACTTCATTATAAGCTTGAGATTTAGCAATCTTCTTTTCTTCTTTTAGATAGTCTTGTTTGAGTTGTTCAATACGTTTTTGTTGTTTGGCAACTAACGCTTCGCGCTGTTGGTCTTCCCAAGCCTTACCCATAAAACTATGAGTTATAAAAACGGTAATGAAATGATAAATAAAAAAGAATAGCCATAAGCCAATAGCAAAGACAAACCATTCTAATCCAGCAATTTTAAATTCTTTTCCAACACCTAAAATTGTATTCGCTACAATAAGGAATACAGCACCAATTAAAAACAATACAAAATGAATGTATAACCGCTTTTTTTGCTTAATACGTTTTTCAGCGGCTTTAATTAATGCTAATTGCTCTTGGTCTATAGCTGGTTTCGTTTTCTTTTTTCCGAACATAGTTGTAACTATTTACAAGTATAAAGTTATGATTTTTTAATGTAAAGATTGTAAAAGGTTCGAGTTAAATCTATTCTGTTTTTTTGAAACAGATACCTAAACTAAAATAATATATTTAGTAAAAATCTAAAGTCATTAACAAACTGAAAGGAGTATCAACAGCAATACCTTCCCAAATGCCTGGAGCTTTAAATTTTGGAAGACGTTTAGCGACATTTATAGCTTCTATAGCGATGGCTTTATGATTGGCTTTGGCATTAATGTCTTTTATTTTGCCTTTTTTAATAATTTATTGTCCAAAAGAATGCAGTCCAAAGAGTATAAAAAAAAAAGAAAATAAGATGTTTCATAAAATGAATTATACAGCCACAGCACCTTTAATATGAGGATGCGGATTGTAATCTACAAGTGTAAAATCTTCAAAATCAAAATCAAAAATATCTTTAATTTCTGGATTCAAAATCATTTTTGGAAGTGGTCTAATATCTCGAGATAGTTGCAATTCTAATTGTTCAAAGTGATTGCTATAAATATGTGCATCACCAAAGGTATGGATAAATTCTCCAGCTTCATAACCACAAACTTGAGCCATCATCATAGTTAATAAAGCATAAGATGCAATATTAAAAGGAACACCTAAAAAGATATCTGCACTACGTTGGTATAATTGACAAGACAACTTTCCGTTAGCGACATAAAACTGAAAAAAAGCATGGCAAGGCGGAAGCGCTGCTTTTCCATTAGCAACATTATCATCAAAAGATTTTGAAGTGTCTGGTAATACTGAAGGGTTCCAGGCAGAAACTAACATTCGACGACTATTCGGATTGTTTTTTAAAGTTTCAACAATGTCTTTGATTTGATCAATATCGTCACTGTTCCAATTGCGCCATTGGTGACCATACACAGGACCTAAATCACCATTGTCGTCTGCCCATTCGTTCCAAATGCGTACACCATTTTCTGTTAGATATTTAATGTTTGTATCACCTTTTAAAAACCAAAGTAACTCGTATATAATAGATTTTAAATGTAACTTTTTTGTCGTTACCATTGGGAAACCTTCACTTAAATCAAATCGCATTTGATAACCAAAAACACTTTTGGTCCCAGTTCCTGTGCGATCTCCTTTTTCATTTCCGTGTTCTAAAACGTGCTTTACTAAGTCGTGGTATTGTTTCATATTCATGTTCCGTATTAGCGGAAATCTTTTTTAAATTCAAATAAGTTTTAAATAGGCACACTCAAAATTAGTAGTTTTTTCTTAAAGATACTTCGACTGCGCTCAGTATGACATCGTTGCTAAAATAGAAAAAAGCTTCAAGTCTTATGAATTGATGCTGTGTATAATATTAAAAGTTATTAACGAAAACTACGATTTATTTTTAAAACATTAGAGTGAGATAATCAATCTATGGCGATTCACCATTAACCAATAATCATTCCAGCAATAGTTGCAGAAATTAATGATGCAATAGTTCCACCAATTAAGGCTTTCATTCCAAATTTTGATAGTTGTGTACGTTGACCAGGCGCTAAAGAACCAATACCACCAATTTGAATACCTATGGATGCAAAATTTGCAAATCCACAAAGCATATAGGTTGCCATGATGATTGACTTTTCGTATTTGAGATGCGTTGCACTTGCGACATTTTTTAAATCTGCTAATTGAATGTAACCTACAAACTCACTAGCAGCTAATTTGATACCAAGAAGTTGTCCCATTAAGGCAATATCTTCAGAACTTACACCAATCAGCCACATTAAAGGAGCAAAAGCATAACCTAAAATGAGTTCTAACGATAAACTTTGGTAAGGAGTATGACTCGCAACCCAATCGTTAAGCGTTGTAACGTCGCCTATCCAACCTAAAATACCATTAAACATGGCAATAAAAGCTACAAAAACTAATAGCATTGCGCCAACATTAACAGCTAGTTTTAAACCTTCGGTTGTTCCATTGGCAATAGCATCTAATAAGTTAGAACCGATTTTTTCTTGAGAAACAGAAACATCAGTATTAACGTCTTCAGTTTGTGGGAATAATATTTTTGAAATCACGATAGCTCCAGGAGCAGCCATTACTGAAGCAGCTAATAAATGTTTGGCATAAAATAATCGTAACTCTGGATCATCACCACCTAAAAAACCAATATAAGCTGCTAAAACAGCTCCAGCAACAGTTGCCATACCTCCAATCATAACAAGTAAAATTTCGGACTTGTTCATTTTTTCGAGATAAGCCTTGATCATTAAAGGTGCTTCAGTTTGTCCTAGGAAAATATTTCCAGCTACGCTTAAACTTTCAGCACCAGAAATGCCAAGAAGTTTCGATAAAAGCCAGCCCATTCCTTTGACTACTTTTTGGATGATGCCTAAGTAAAACAATACTGAAGTTAAAGCAGAAAAGAAAAGAATTGTAGGTAATACTTGAAAGGCGAAAATGAATCCGAATGTATCCATATCCATGACAAGTCCATCAAATAAAAACTGACTTCCAGCTCGAGTAAAATCTAAGACACTTACAAATAAACTTCCAACCCATTCAAATGCAGATTTAATAAATCCAACTTTTAAAACACCAATAGCAATGAGTAATTGAAATGCTAGACCAATACCTACAGTTTTCCAATTTACAGCTCTGCGATTGCTACTAAAAAGAAACGCAATAAAAATTAAAGAAACCATTCCAAGAATACCACGCCAAAGACTATTCATAGAAAACCCTTGACTTGGGATGATGGTTGATTCATTTGTTACTGCAGCTGTTGAGGCTTCAATTGTTTTAGGTGTTTTGAATTTGTAAACCGTATTGTGTTCTGAAAAGACTAAGGTAGAATCTGTGAGTTCAGAAATTTTGTAACGTCTAATCGTGTCATTTGGTTTCGAATAGTAGAAAACCAATAAATTATTTTGATAGATATAATCTCCAGAGGCTTTTAAGTTTTTGGCATTAAGTGAATACTCAAATTCACCAGCTTTAAGTGAAAATGCGTCTGTATCTAATATTTCAAAAAGTGATGAACCATTTTCATTTTGAATGGCATCAAATTGCCAATCTTTTTCTATGTCTTGAGCAAAACTTGCAGTAACTACAAAAAAAATAGCTGTAATAGCTAATAGAAATTGTTTCATCTGAATGAATATTTTTAACGTTTAGAAATTTCGTCTCTTATTTTGGCTGCTTTCTCATAATCTTCATTTGCAACAGCTTCATCTAAGAGTGTATGGAGTTCTTTAAGACTTTTGTCTTTGTAATTATCTTGAACACTGGCTTCAATTTCTTCAGCTACAAAGTCATCTACCAATATACTATCTTGCTCTTCGTCTCCTTTTTTAGGATTCACTTTTAGATAAATACCAGCTTTGTCTAAGATATTTTTATAAGTAAAAATTGGTGCTTGAAAGCGAAGTGCTAAAGCAATAGCATCACTGGTTCTAGCATCAATAATTTCTTCAATTTTATCGCGTTCGCAAATTAAACTAGAGTAAAACACACCATCAACTAATTTATGGATGATGACTTGTTTTACAACAATATCAAAACGGTCTGCAAAATTTTTAAATAGATCGTGAGTAAGCGGTCTTGGAGGTCTGATTTCTTTTTCTAAAGCAATAGCAATAGATTGTGCTTCAAAAGCACCAATAACAATAGGGAGTTTGCGATCACCATCAACTTCATTCAGAATTAAAGCATAAGCACCATTTTGGGTTTGGCTATATGAAATTCCTTTTATATTTAGTTTTACTAAGCTCATAATATATAAAACGTAAAGAACTGTTTAAATTAGGACTTTAACAACTGCAAAATGCAGATTTGTAATTAAAGAACCAAATCTAAACAGCCCTTTTCAACATACAATTTATAAAAAATTATGCGTTTTGAGCTTTAAAAGCTTTTAATTTTTCGATGAGTGTTGGTACAACTTCAAAAGCATCACCAACGATTCCGTAATCTGCAGCTTTAAAGAAAGGCGCTTCAGGATCTGTATTAATAACAACTTTTACTTTTGAAGCGTTAATTCCAGCTAAATGCTGAATGGCTCCAGAAATACCAATGGCAATATATAGGTTTGATGCCACAGGCTTTCCTGTTTGTCCAACGTGCTCACTATGTGGTCGCCATCCTAAATCTGAAACAGGTTTAGAACAGGCTGTAGCTGCACCTAAAACTTCGGCTAATTCTTCAACCATTCCCCAATTTTCAGGGCCTTTTAATCCTCTTCCTGCTGAAACCACAATCTCAGCATCAGCAATGGTTACTTTGTCTGTTGCTTTATCAACCGATTCTACCTTAACTCCAGTTTCTGGGATTGAAGGAGAGAAATCTTCGGCAGAAGCATTTCCGTTTGATTCAACCAATCCAAATGCATTTTTAGAAACACCAACAATTTTCACATCTGTATCAATAGTGGTCATATTAAATGCTTTGTTAGTGAATGCTGTTCGCTTTACCGTAAATGGAGCTGTACTTGAAGGTGCTTCAACCACATTAGACGCATAACCAGCATTGAGACCAATTGCTAAAATTGGTGCTAAATATTTACTGTCTGCACTTGAGCTCACAATAACAACTTTTGCGTTTTCTTGTTTTGCAGCTTGCTCAATAGCGCTTGCATAGGTATTAGCATTAAATGCATTTAAAGTGTCATTGTTAATGTTTAAAACTTTATCTACACCATAATTTCCTAATTCAGAAGTATCATTGGTATTAATGGTTACAGCAGTAACTGTCGTTCCCATTTGGTTTGCAACGGCTTTTGCATAAGAAGCTGCTTCTAAGGCTGTTTTCTTAAATTTCCCTTGTTCTGATTCTGTATATACTAAAACTGACATAATTTTTTATTTTGTCATCCTGAACTCGATTCAGGATCTCATTATTAATTTTGTTAATTTCTCAAGATCCCAAATCAAGTTTGGGATGATTTTCAATCCTTAAATCGCTTTAGCTTCGTTATGAAGTAAATTGATTAATTCATCAATGTTATCGGCATCAACTAAAGTGACAGCACCTTTTGGAGCTGGCTTTTCAAATTTAACTGTTGAGGTTTCTGAAGATGCATTTGCAGGTTCAACAACCGAAAGTGGTTTTTGACGTGCCATCATAATTCCTCTCATGTTTGGAATACGAAGATCACTTTCTTCAACCAATCCTTTTTGTCCTCCTATTACTAAAGGAAAACTTGTAGATACAGTTTCTTTTCCGCCATCAATTTCACGAACAGCTTTAGCGTTTGAACCTTCAATTTCTAAACTAATACAGTTGGTAACAAAATTAGCATTGGTTAAGGCAGCTAACATACCAGGAACCATGCCTCCATTATAATCAATAGATTCGCGACCAGCAATGACTAGGTCGTATCCACCTTCGCTAACAACATTAGCTAATTCTTTAGCAACTTGAAAACCGTCTTTAGCTTCAGTGTTTACTCTAATTGCTGAATCAGCGCCAATTGCTAATGCTTTACGAAGTGTTGGTTCTGTTTCTGGTCCACCAACATTAACAACGGTTACGTTAGCGCCTTGTTTTTCTTTAAACCACATGGCACGAGTTAATCCAAACTCATCATTTGGATTGATCACAAACTGAACACCATTCGTGTCAAATTTGGTGTCATTTTCAGCAAAATTAATTTTTGAAGTCGTATCAGGAACGTGGCTAATACATACTAATATTTTCATATCGAAATTATTTATTTTGAGTGTATATTTTTTTCTAGAGCACGAAGATAATTATAATAATTATAAAATTTACTATGCACGCATAATAAATTTTATAAAAAATCAGTTCTATCTTTCTTAAGTAAGCTAATTATTTAAGAGCTTAAAGATTTTTTGCTGATTGTTTAAAGTTTTAACTTTAATAAAATATAGTCCGTTTGCAAAATCTGAAAGTAGAATAGAATTGTTTTCAAATGGCATTTCATTTAAGACAATTTGACCAGAAATAGATAGTATTTCAATATTTAAGGATTGATTTTCAGGATTTGAAATCTGTAAAAACGGATTGTTAGACGTTTTGAAAGGTTTAATGTATTTGAATGTGTTGTCTACGATAGAGAGATTGTCTTCTTCAAAGGTTAAAAAATCTTGAGCAAATATCATATTATGTCTAGTTATTACAAGTTGACCAACACCATTTTGATAGAGTCTAATATTTCCATAACTATAATCACTACATCCAATATCGAGAACAGAATACACTGTGTTTTCTATTATATGACAAGGTTGATCATAATCTGTTGTATTTGAAATGCCAGGTTGAGAAGACCATAGTTGTAGTGTGGTGTCAGTATTAGAGCCTAAACCATCATCTGTTTGACCTTTAAATCCTGCAGAAAATGAATTGCCACATGTAGTTATATCATCTGTTTCAAGATAAAGAATATCATTAACAGCATCAAAATTGAACGTTAATTTTACTTCAACATCTTCAGGAATGTTATCCTCATCAATTGGGCATTCTGCACCTGATTCTGAAGATTCAAAGCATTGTTTTATTAATTTGAAGGTTTTATTATTTAAAGAATTTATAAATGGTGTGTCAATAGATGTGCTTTCAACTGGATCCATTAAATAGATATTGGGATTGGTATAATCGTACAAATCATTTATAAAATCTTTGTTATCAAATACTATTGTGTAATATTTGAAGAGTTCTCCTTCAGGATTTGCCGAAGGATATGTTTGATAAAATTCATAAATAGTATGATTCGAGAAGATGTCTGTAATATTTTGATCTGGATGAATCAAAGTTATAGTTCCATCTCCATTATTGGTTGCAGTTGGTATATCAGAAGTGTTTTCAATTTTAATGTTGGTATCGAGTAAGTTACATAAAATTTCATGTGGTTGAGCAAATAGGATAGAATTAAATAGTAAAAACGATAAAGCGAATAAGTAGTTTTTTTTCATATCTCCTTGTTATTGGATACTAAAGATAAGAAAAAGTACAATAAGTTAGAAAATATTCTACCTTAATTTTTATGTTATTTTATTAGCAATAATTATTACTTTTGCTATTCGATTTAAAAAAAAATACATGAAGACAATTCAATTTAGAGAAGCAATTGCAGAAGCGATGAGTGAAGAAATGCGTCGAGATGAAAGCATTTATTTAATGGGAGAAGAAGTTGCCGAATACAATGGTGCTTATAAAGCTTCTAAAGGTATGTTAGATGAGTTTGGAGCTAAACGTGTTATAGATACACCAATAGCAGAGCTTGGTTTTGCAGGTATTGCCATTGGTTCTACAATGACTGGAAATCGTCCTATTGTTGAGTATATGACGTTTAACTTCTCTTTAGTTGGTATTGATCAAATTATAAATAATGCTGCTAAAATCAGACAAATGTCTGGCGGACAGTTTAAATGTCCAATTGTATTTCGTGGACCAACAGCGTCTGCAGGACAGCTAGCTGCTACTCACTCTCAAGCTTTTGAAAGTTGGTTTGCAAACACGCCAGGTTTAAAAGTGGTTGTGCCTTCAAATCCTTATGATGCAAAAGGTCTACTAAAATCTGCTATTCGTGATGATGATCCTGTGATTTTTATGGAAAGTGAACAGATGTATGGTGATAAAGGCGAAGTGCCAGAAGGTGAATATACAATTCCTTTAGGTGTTGCAGATATTAAACGTGAAGGTACAGATGTAACAATCGTATCTTTCGGAAAGATTATTAAAGAAGCCTATAAAGCAGCAGATGAGTTAGAAAAGGATGGAATTTCTTGTGAAATTATCGATTTAAGAACGGTTCGTCCTATGGATCGTAAAACTGTTGTAGAATCTGTTAAAAAGACAAATAGATTGGTTGTTTTAGAAGAAGCTTGGCCATTTGGAAATGTAGCAACCGAAATTACCTATTTAGTACAATCTGAAGCATTTGATTATTTAGATGCTCCAATTATAAAAATTAATACAGCAGATACACCTGCACCTTACTCTCCAGTTTTATTAGAAGAATGGTTGCCTAATATGAACGATGTAGTTAAGGCTGTAAAAAAAGTAATGTATATTAACGCCTAATAAATCGTATTTTTTTACGTTTATAAACTTCATTAACACATTTAGCATAATTGTTGATGAAGTTTTTTGCCTATGAACTATAAGCTACTTCTTTTTTTCTTTTTCTTCGGAATAGTATTTGGGTTTTCCCAAACCAAAGTTAGTGGTCATGTGCTTGATGAAAATAATCAGCCTGTGGCATTTGCTAATGTTATCTTTAAAGGTTCTACAGAAGGAACCATCACTAACGAAGATGGACGCTTTTATTTAGAGTCTGATAATACTTGGGACACCATTGTTGTTTCATTTTTAGGCTATGAAATCAATGAAATTAAACTCGACCAAAAAGTAAACTACGATCTAAAATTAGTTTTAAAAGAAGAAGCTGCTGCGCTTGATGAAGTGGTAATTGTTTCAGGAAAACAATCTAAAAAAGCTTCCGAAAATCCAGCCATTAGAATCCTTAAAAAAATATGGGAACGCAAGCGAAAAAATGGATTAAATCAATTTAAACAGTACGAATACGATAAATACGAAAAGGTAGAGTTTGACCTTAATACCATTGATAGTACACTTATAAAAAGCAAACTATTTAAGGGTATGGAATTTGTTTTTAATGAGGTTGATACGTCTAGTGTTACAGGAAAAACCTATCTGCCTATTTTTATAAACGAAGCTATAAGTAAAGTATATGGCGACAACCTTCTAAAAAAGGAAAAAGAAGATTTAAAAGGAAATAAAAATTCGGGCTTTAGTAACAATCAAGTAATTATCGACTTTATTGATGATTTATATGCCGATTTTAATGTATATGATAACTATCTAAAGTTTTTCGATAAAAGTTTTGTGAGTCCGTTATCACGAACAGGAATTCAAACCTATAACTATGTGCTTTCCGATAGTGCATTTATCGATAATAAATGGTGTTATAATATTATTTATTATCCACGTCGAAAAAACGAATTGACCTTTAAAGGTGACTTTTGGGTAAACGATTCGACTTACGCGATTAAAGACATCAATTTGCAAGCCTCTAAGAGCGCTAATATAAATTGGGTTAAAGAGATTTATATTGAGCAAGAGTTTGAGGTTTTAAACGATTCTGTGTTTTTAATTAAGCGCGATTATATGTTGTCGGATTTTGCCTTTAATAAAAAGGAAAAATCTAGAGGTGTCTACGGAAAGCGTACAACACTTTATGAAAATTATGCATTCGATATTCCAAAAGGTGAAACGTTTTATGACGAAGAAGTATATTCTTATGATGAAGATGTTTACAATCGTGATGATGCCTTTTGGGATGAAAATCGATTAGAATCACTTAACAAAGACGAAAGAGGAGTTTACAAAATGTTAGATACGCTTAAAACCGTAAAAAAGTTTAAGCGTTTATATAATATCGGAAGCATTTTAGCTTCAGGTTATGTGGAGTTTCCAAGTATTAATTTTGATTATGGACCAATATTTTCAACGTTTGGGTTTAATGATGTTGAAGGGTTGCGTTTACGAACAGGAGGACGAACGTATTTTGGGCCAAATGACTTATGGCGACTTGAAGGATTTGTAGCCTATGGCTTTAAAGATGAAAAGTTTAAATATGGTATTTCGGGAAAATGGCTGCTCGATAAAAAAAGTAGATTTACCGTTTTTGGTGGTTATCGTAAAGATGTTGAACAAATAGGAGCTAGTTTAACCAGTTCAACAGATGTATTAGGTAGAAGTCTAGCCTCAAATGCTGTCATTACTGCTGGTACAAATGATAAATTAACTAACATCAGTTTAGCAAATTTAGGCGTTTCTATTGAACCTTCACGTAATTTTGAAGTACGATTAGATGGTAGTTATAGAACGCTTCGTTCAGCTTCACCAACATTTAGTTTAGATTACAACGATCCAGAATCGTCTACAGGTGTTTCTTCTGAAATAAAACAATTTGAAAGTCGTTTGTCATTGGGTTTTTATCCAAATCGTCAGATGACAGGTTTTGGTGTAGAGCGTAAGTTTAAAAATGATGATTTTGCTCGATTATTTGCACAGATAAGTCGCGGCAATCGTGACTGGTTTGATAGCGATTTTGATTATACAAAGCTTCAGTTTTCATACATACAACCTTGGCAAGTTGGAGGTTTTGGACGTTTAACAACATCTATTGAAGCAGGTAAGACCTTTGGCGAAGTGCCTTTAGGCTTGTTAAGTGTTGTGCCTGGAAATCAAACCTATTTCTCAATCTATAATACCTTTCCTCAACTCGATTTTTATGAGTTTGTAACAGACACCTACACATCGATGCATATTGAGCATAACTTTAATGGACGCTTATTTTCAAGAATTCCATTTTTAAAGGCGTATAATTTAAGATTTGTACTTGGATTAAGAGGTGTTTGGGGAGATTTATCAGACGACAATATTGCTTTGAATACAACAGGAAATCCAGCCGAAATTCCTTTAATTTCACCAAATACTCGCATGTATTACGAATACAGTTTTGGTGTCGCAAATATTTTTAAAGTGTTGCGAATTGACTTCAATTTTAGAGGTAATTATCTTGATCAACCAGATGCTAGACGCTTTGGTGTTACTGGAAGCTTTGGCTTTTATTTTTAGATTAAAAATTAATTGCTAAACTCAAACAATACATTATCTTTGCAGCCCAAAATTTATAATATGACAGCAACTGGTAAACTTACATTTGACGTACTAATCGAAATCCCAAAAGGAAGCCGTAATAAATATGAATACGATTTTGAACTGAATAAAATACGTTTCGATCGTATGCTATTCTCTTCTATGATGTATCCTGGAGATTATGGTTTTATACCAGAAACTTTAGCCTTAGATGGCGATCCATTAGATGTGTTAGTCATGGGAACAGAGCCAACGTTTCCAATGTGTGTGATGGAAGTAAAACCTATTGGTGTATTTCATATGGCAGACGAAAAAGGACCAGATGAAAAATTAATTTGTGTGCCTGTAACTGATCCTATCTGGAATTCTTATACAGATATTACCGATTTAAATCCACATAGAAAAAAAGAAATTACTCACTTTTTTCAAGTCTATAAAGATTTAGAAAAGAAAAAAGTTGATGTTGGTGGTTGGGGAAATGCCCAAGAAGCTTACGATATTCTTAACAAATGTATTCAGAGGTATGAAACTAGTGAGCATAAAACCAATGGAGATTTTACTATTTAAAGACAAATAAACCAATAATTAAGAAAGCCCTTTTGCGTAAAAGCAATAGGGTTTTTTAGTTTTATTGGATTTCATTACTTTTACCCAGCTAATTAATAAACCAAATAAAATTTAAATATGGAATCACTAATGATTTACATGCCAATTGCTTTGGCACTTTTAGGATTAATTTACATGATAGCAAAACAATCATGGGTTATGAAACAAGATGCTGGAGATGGTAAGATGAAAGAAATTTCAGATCACATCTATGAAGGTGCATTAGCATTTTTAAATGCTGAGTACAGATTGCTAGCCGTTTTTGTTGTTATCGTAGCAGCTGCATTAACAGCTGTGTCCTTTATTGTGCCAACGACACACTGGTTAATTGTTATTGCTTTTATTTTTGGAGCTGTTTTTTCTGCTTATGCAGGGAACATCGGAATGAAAATCGCAACGAAAACAAATGTTAGAACAACACAAGCTGCTCGAACAAGTTTACCAAATGCACTTAAAATCTCTTTTGGAGGTGGAACAGTAATGGGTCTTGGTGTAGCTGGCTTAGCTGTTTTAGGTCTTACAGCATTTTTTATATTCTTCTTCTGGTTCTTTATGGGAAATGAATGGACCAACACAATGGATATGACTATTGTATTAGAAACATTAGCTGGATTTTCTTTAGGCGCTGAATCTATTGCATTATTCGCTAGAGTAGGTGGAGGAATTTATACAAAAGCTGCCGATGTTGGAGCCGATTTAGTTGGTAAAGTAGAAGCTGGTATTCCTGAGGATGATCCTCGTAATCCTGCTACAATTGCAGATAACGTTGGTGATAATGTAGGTGATGTTGCAGGTATGGGAGCCGATTTATTTGGGTCTTATGTGGCTACAGTTTTAGCTGCAATGGTGTTAGGAAACTATGTTATTAAAGATATGGGAGGAGCTATCTCTGATGCTTTTGGAGGTATTGGTCCAATCTTATTGCCAATGGCAATTGCTGGTGCAGGAATTGTTATTTCTGTGATTGGTACAATGCTCGTTAAGATTAAAAGTAACGATGCAAAAGAAGCTCAAGTAATGGGAGCTTTAAATGTTGGTAACTGGACATCAATTGTTTTAGTTGCTGTATCGTGTTTTGGCCTTGTAACTTGGATGTTACCAGAAACCATGCAAATGAACTTCTTTGGAGAAGACTTACAAGAGATTTCTTCAATGCGAGTATTTTATGCAACTTTAGTTGGTTTATTTGTAGGTGCTGTAATTTCTTCAGTAACTGAATACTACACAGGATTAGGTAAAAAGCCAATCTTGAAAATTGTTCAGCAGTCTTCTACTGGAGCTGGTACTAATATTATTGCTGGTTTAGCAACTGGTATGATTTCTACATTCCCTTCAGTATTATTATTTGCTGGAGCAATTTGGGCATCTTATGCATTTGCTGGATTTTATGGAGTAGCATTAGCTGCTTCTGCTATGATGGCAACAACTGCGATGCAATTAGCAATTGATGCATTTGGACCAATTTCTGATAATGCAGGTGGAATTGCTGAAATGAGCGAACAAGAACCTATTGTTAGAGAACGTACAGATATTTTAGATTCTGTTGGAAATACAACGGCTGCTACTGGAAAAGGGTTTGCTATTGCTTCTGCTGCATTAACATCATTAGCTTTATTTGCTGCTTACGTAACTTTTACTGGAATTGACGGAATTAACATCTTTAAAGCACCAGTTTTAGCGATGCTATTTGTTGGTGGAATGGTGCCTGTAGTATTTTCTGCATTAGCCATGAATGCAGTAGGAAAAGCTGCTATGGAAATGGTTCACGAAGTACGTCGTCAGTTTAAAGCGATTCCTGGAATTATGGAAGGTACTGGGAAACCAGAATATGATAAATGTGTGGCGATTTCTACTCAAGCCTCTTTAAAAGAAATGATGTTACCTGGTTTATTAACTATCGGATTTCCTTTAATCATTGCTTTTGTTCCAATGTTATTTGGAATGGATCCAATTGCAATTGCTGAAATGTTAGGTGGTTATATGGCTGGTGTTACAGTTTCTGGTGTGTTATGGGCAATTTTCCAAAATAATGCTGGTGGAGCTTGGGATAACGCTAAAAAGTCTTTTGAAGCTGGAGTAGAGATTAATGGTGAAATGACATATAAAGGTTCAGACGCTCATAAAGCTGCTGTAACTGGTGATACTGTTGGAGATCCGTTTAAGGATACCTCTGGTCCTTCAATGAACATTTTAATTAAATTAACTTGTTTGATTGGTTTAGTAATTGCTCCAATATTAGGAGGTCATACAGATGATCATTCTACTGTGGCAACTGAAGATGTTACAATCGAAAAAACGATTGAATCTAAAGACTTAGCTCAAGCTACAATTACTTATACAACTGTTGAAAATGGAGAGGAAGTGACTAAGGAAAAAATGTTTAATGGTACTGAGATTGAAGTAGAAGCAAAACTAAGAGCTTTTGAAAAGTCAATCAAAGACGCTGAAGGTAAAAATGTAATTAAAGAGATGGAAGTTATTAAGCAATAACAACTGTTTTTTACTAAATATAAAGCCACGCTAGTCGTGGCTTTTTTTGTTACTTTTAGTTTTTAATTTTTCAAAGCAATTAATGAGCTGGTTCAAAAAAGATCCCTTACAAATTATAACCTTTAAAAGTTACGGAACAAATACGCACTTTTATATACGTGGACGTGCTTTAGAAGATGAAACTATCAATCTTGAACAGAAAGGCTTATTTGGTTTGTTATTGAATTCTTGGAAGCGTTTTGAAACGGATGAAATTAAGCATGCTACTTTAAAAGTAACATTGATAAATGGTCAAACCATTACTACAACTACAGATAATCATGGCTATTTTAAGATTGATATAAAGGCTGACGATTTAGAAGATTTAACAAATCAAAATGGTTGGCTTGAGTATAAGATGTCTTATGATAATGAAACCATAAAAAGACATATTCAGAACGAAAATCGATTTCTAGGAGAATTATTACTACCATGTTCACAGTCGGAATTTGGTGTGATTAGCGATATTGATGATACTATTATCCATACAGGTGTAGTATCTACACTAAAGTGGAAAGTATTGTTGAATAGTATTTTTAAAAGTGCAGCTAGCCGAATTCCTTTAGAAGGTGCGGCAGATTTTTATCACAAGTTGCACAGAGGTGTCTCTGGAACAAATGCCAATCCGATTTTTTATGTAAGTCATAGTCCGTGGAATTTGTATCGCTATCTCGAATTCTTTTTAAAGCAGAACAATTTCCCAAAAGGACCGATTTTATTGCGAAGCTTTAAAGATATTTTTAAAAAGAAATCGGGAGATTTAGCTCAGAAGCAAATTGAAATTTTGAATATTTTAAAAACCTATCCAAACTTAAAGTTTATTTTAATAGGTGATAGTGGTGAGTATGATGCAGATATTTATTTAGATGTAGCCGAAAAATTTCCGTCTCAAATTGCTGCTATTTATTTACGAAGCGTAAAACATAAAAAGAAAATGCGTCGAGTTAGATCGCTTTTTAATGATTATAATCAGATTCCAGTATTGCTTGTAGATAGTAGTGAACAGGCTATTAGACATGCAAAGCAACATGGTTTTATTGCTTGAGAATACGATCAATTCGTTTTTTGTTTTGTTGTTGTAGTAAGGAAGGATAGAGGTTAAAAATAATATTACAGATACATAAAATTGTAGCATACATAAGCTGTTCGTTGTAGAGTTTTAAAATTGTAATCACTAAGATAAAAACGAAGGCAATATAATGGCCAATTTCTGAGTAAGTCATTTCCTTTCTTATCTCTAGTAATTGTGCAATGCTTGGTCTGGTTTCAAATTTTAATTTCTGATTGAAGTATTTGAAGAATGAATTTTTAAGAATCCATTTAAAGCCAGACATTCCGATAGCTCGATACGTAGCTTCCTTTTTTATAAAGTTGAAATGTGAGAGTTTAGAATAGAATGGCATTTTTTTAATGATATTATTAAGTACTAATCCTATGCACCAAGACACAAAGGTAAATGCTATTGAATTAAGTATATAAATTGAAATCATACGTTCTAGCCATGCGTTAAGGATTGAAGCGGCATCCTTTTTGTTTTTGTCACCTTGAGCATTGATGAAATGAAAATATATTTTTATTGAAAGCACACAACGAAGTTGACGAAAGGTCTTTAACAAAAACAAAAAGATATAGCAGAAAGCCTGACCAACCGAAGTTTTAACGTAGGTTGGAAACGCCCACTTTGCTGTACTCAGTAAACTAAAATAAACCGTTAATTTGTGCGTCAATTTTATTGATGATACCTCCTAAATCTTCTGGGTTAGCCACAAAATCAAGATTGTCAACATCAATAATGAGCAAGTTACCTTTGTCGTAGCCATGAATCCAAGCTTCGTAACGTTCGTTAAGTCGGCTGAGGTAATCAATGCTAATAGTGTTTTCGTAGTCGCGACCACGTTTATGAATTTGAGCAACCAGATTAGGAATCGAACTGCGTAAGTAAATCAATAAATCTGGACCTTGCACAAAAGATTCCATGAGGTCAAAAAGCGAGCGATAGTTCTCATAGTCGCGATTGGTCATCAAACCCATTGCGTGTAGGTTTGGTGCAAAAATATGTGCATCTTCGTAAATGGTTCGGTCTTGAATAATTTCTTTTCCGCTTTGACGAATTTGTGCGACTTGACGAAATCTGCTATTTAAAAAATAGACTTGCAAATTAAAACTCCAACGTTCCATTTGGTTATAAAAATCATCGAGATAAGGATTGTCTACAACGTCTTCGAGTTGAGGTTCCCATTTGTAATGTTTAGCGAGTAATTTTGTGAGTGTTGTTTTACCAGCACCTATGTTTCCTGCAACTGCAAAATGCATATCTATTTGATTTTTAGTTGGTATTTATGGAGTTTTTCAAGATCGTAAATATACAAGGTTTCATTGGTCAATAAAAACTGATTTATTAACAATTTGGGAAGATTTACGGGTTGTATTTCTTCTTTTTTCTTGTGTTTAAAATATAAAATATTGTCTTTTTTTAAGATGAGATGACCGTTGCTTTTTGAGATTTCGGTAAATCCAGTATTTTCAATTTTTGAAATCATACTGCCAAAATAATTGTATTGGTAGAGATAGTTTTTTGTAAGTAACCAACAGTAATTGTAATCACTTTCTAAGTCTAAAACATCAGACTGTACTGGAACTGCTGAAAATCGGGTTGTATTGGTTTTATAATCGTAGAGTTCTAATTGTTGAAAATCGATATTAAAAATCCATAGTGTATTGTCAAACCCAGTTGAAACTTGAGTTATATTTTTATAAGGCTGAATGGTGTTGAAATCGATTTTAAAAATTTCTGCCAAGCGATTATCAAGAATAACAACAGTATTAAAATCTTTGTAAAACAGATTGATTTTTAAAGGGTTGAAAACATTAGCTGTTGTAATTTCTCCTAATTGGTAGTTGCTGTAATTAATAGATTTTTTATTGCTATGGTTTTTATAAATGGTATGGTCTTTTATAAAATATAGGGTTTCAAAATTATCGATATCTATTATTTGGTCTGCATTTAAGTTTGAAGAATCTATTAATGTAGCATCAATAGATTCTTGACTATTGATAGTGATTGATATAAATAAGCAGATGTAAAGAAAGTGTCGCATTGTGATTTGAAAAGTACAAAAATCAAACCACTTTTAGCAGATTAATTTGTACCCAAAACCTCTAACGTTTAAAATTTGAATAGAATTGTCTTTGTTTAGTTTTTTACGAAGTTTTGTTATAAAAACATCCATGCTTCTGGCGCTAAAAAAATCGTCGTTTCCCCAAAGCTTATTTAAAATTATTGAGCGATCAAGCACTTGGTTTTTATTTTTTACCAAATGAAATAATAAATGGGCTTCGCGATGTGTGAGTTGTTGTATGTCTTGATCTTGATATTGAAGAGTTTGCTTCGGAAAATCAAAAGCATAGTCACTTATCTTAAGAATGTTTGCTGTTTTTTGTGTTCGCGTTCTACTCAATAAATTATTAATTCTAACAATTAATTCTTCCATGCTAAAGGGCTTTTTAAGGTAATCATTTCCACCAATAGTAAAGCCTTCGACCACATCTTGAGTTTGCGATTTTGCTGTTAAAAAAATAATCGGAATTGTATCGTCTATAGCTCTAACTTCTTTAGCTAAAGTAAAACCATCTTTTTTAGGCATCATCACATCTAACACTAAAAGCTCAGGGTTTTTAGTTTGATAAATATCTAGTGCTTTTTCACCATTATCACATAGTAATACATTAAAGTCTCTGGTTTCTAAACTTTCTTTTATAATCAAGCCTAAAGCTGGTTCGTCTTCAGCCAGTAGTATGGTTGTTTTATTAAGCATAAGGTAAAGTGATTTTGAATGACGTATTCTTGTTGTCTATACTCAATTGAATATTTCCTTGATGTTTTTCAATGATTTTTTTGGTGTAATACAATCCAATTCCAAACCCTTTTACATCATGCGTATTGCCTTTAGGAACACGATAAAATTTTTCAAAAATCCTGTCTTTATTAGCTTTTGAAAGCGATGTGCCATTATCTGAAATTACGAGTTCTATATGTGTTGATTTCCCAAGTAATGAAACCTCAATGTCTTCTCCACCATATTTATAAGCGTTATCAATGATATTATTGACAGCATTTTCAAAATGGAAAATGTCAACATTAGCAAATACATTATCTTCAATATCATAATTTACAGATTTGCTATTTTGAAGTTTGTGCTTTTCTATAATTGAAATTACAACTTCAGAAATGTGATAACGGTCTTTGTTAAGTTCTAAATTCTCACTGTCTAGAGTTGCGGTTTCTAGAAGTTTTTCAACCATTATATTTAATTTAGATAGTTGTTGGTTAGACATGTCTAAATATGTTTTGGTTTTTTCTTTGTCATCTATAGTGTTAAAGCTTTGAATGCTTTCTAATGCCACACCAATAGTTGCAATGGGTGTTTTAAATTCGTGAGTGATATTGCTTATAAGGTCATTTTTAACTTCAGATAATTGTTTTTGATGTTTAATAATTTTTAATAGATAAAATAAACAGCTAATTACAGCCAGAACGAGTAATGTTGAAATAAGTATACCTCCCAACATACGAGTTAATATTGCTTTGGTTGAATTTGTAAAAGCAATTGTTAATGAGTAATCTGGAGGTAAAAATGAAGATTGAGAGCTTGTGGTAAGATAATCTTTTGTTCTAAATAACTTATTAGACCAGTCATTTTGTGTTTTAGTATTGTTAAAACTAGTGTTATAATCTAGATAAAAATCTACAGAAACATGTTTTCGTTTAAGTTCTAATTTTACAAGACTATCAACTTTTTTAAGATTTAAAGAGTCATTGGTAATCGATAATATAACTTTTGAAGTTAAAATTTTAATGTCTTCGTTTAACAGTGGATTAGTTTCAGGTTTTGAAGACCATTGTTGAGCAATTACAGCTCGATTGCTCGAATCGTGATGCGTTAATCTTAACTCTTGAAATATTGAATCTCTACTAACAGCTTTTATAACATTTATACCAGAAATAGCACTAGAGTCTAATACTTTAAAATCGATATGATTTTGATGAGAACTGTCTATTAATTTTATTAAACTGTCTAAGGAACCTTTTTTTGAAAATAAGTCTTCATGTGAATCTGCTTGAATGGCAAAGCCATAAGTGGTTTCTTGGGCTAAATTTTCATAATATCTGTTAACAGCATTGTCTAAACTTATTTGTACGTCATTAATAAGCTGTTGCTTACTATTCTTATAATTTATAAAATTCCAATACACTTGTATGCCAATAGTACAGATAATAACTGTGGCAATTAAGTATAAAACATACCTGTATTTTGAAGCATTCATAATTCAAATGTAAATGTTAAAAGATTGTAATGCTAATCGCTTAACACACGTTAACACTTGTTAACCATTATAAAGCATACAAGTTTAGATATTTGTAAAATAAATCAAAAAACGAAGTTATGAATACAATCATTAAAATACTATTGGTAGCATTAATAGTAACATTTAGCAATGTTCATGCACAAGAATTTCAAGGAGAAGCGACTTATAAATCAAAGCGTAAAATTGATATTAAATTAGATAGTACTCAAATGGCTTCTGGTATGGCAGAGCAGATGATGGAAATGCTTAAAAAGCAATTTGAAAAGACTTATAGATTAAATTTTAGTAAAATTGAATCCCTTTATAAAGAGGAAGAAGCTTTAGCTGCACCACAGCCTCAAGGTGTGAATATGGTCATGGTAATGTCTGGTGGATCTGATGTGCTTTACAAGAATATTAAAGAAAAACGATACACCAATCAAAACGAATCGTTTAGTAAGCTGTTTTTGATTAAAGATGACTTAAGAGACATCGAATGGACCTTAGGTTCTGAAACCAAAAATATTGGAGATTATACCTGTTTTAAAGCAACTACAACTAGAGAAGTTGAAGATATTGAAAGTGGAATAAGTATTAATGGAGATAAAGATTTGAGTACTGCTGATAAAGAGCCAAAAATGAAAGAAATTACCATTACAGCTTGGTATACGCCTCAAATTCCTGTAAGTGCTGGTCCAGGAAACTACCATGGATTACCAGGATTAATATTAGAGGTTAATGATGGTTCTGAAACCGTTATTTGTAGTAAAATTGTCATCAATCCCAAAAACGCTGTTAAAATTGTAGAGCCAGACAATGGTAAAGAAGTAACACAAGAGGCTTATGATAAAATCATGGAAAAGAAAATGAAAGAAATGGAAGAGCGTTACAGAACTAATGATAGAGGTAGAGATGGAGAGCGTATTGAGATTAGAATTGGTGGTTAATTTAGTTTAAAGCTTTAAGATAAATTTAACCTTTATAGGTTTAACTATTTGTAGTTTTTAAAGTCTAAGTTAAAATATAATGAGTTAATTTTGACTCAATTAAAGACTAAGACTACAACAATGAAACATGTAATTACTAAATTTTGTATAGCATTAATACTTTTAATGAGTGTAGATGCAGCAGCACAAGACTTTCAAGGTCAAGCCATTTATCAAACTAAAACTACTGTAGATATGAGTAGTTGGGGAAGAGGTGGACAAATGAGTGAACAGCAAAAAAAGATGATTGCTGAGCGTATGAAGAGTATGTTAGAAAAAACCTATGTGCTTAATTTTAATCGTAGCGAATCTACATACAAAGAAGAAGAAAAACTAGATGCTCCTGGAGCAGGTGGTAGTCCATGGAGAGGCATGATGAGTAGCTTTACAGGTGGTCCTCAGTATAAAAATATTAAAGATAATGTCATTTTACAAGAGCAAGAGTTTTTTGGAAAACAATTTTTAGTGAGAGATTCTTTGCCAAAATTAGAATGGAAGCTTGAAAATGAAACCAAACAAATAGGACAATACACGTGCTTTAAAGCCACAACAACTAAGACCGTAGATGAGATGGATTTTATGAGCATGCGTAGAAAAGAAAAAAAATCTAACGATGAAAAAAAGGAAGGCGAAACTACAGCTGATTCCACTAAAACAGAATCAGACAATCCTTTAGACGAAGTAGAAGTGCCTAAATTTATAATAGTTACCGCTTGGTATACACCACAAATACCAGTAAGTGCTGGACCAGCTGAATATCATGGACTTCCAGGATTGATTCTTGAAGTACAAGCAGATAGAACTGTTATGCTATGCACAAAAATAGTGATGAATCCTCAAGATAAAGAGGACATTAAAAAACCAGATACTGGAGAAGTCGTTACTCGAAAAGAATACAATACGATTATGAAAGAAAAGATTGAAGAGATGCGACAAATGTATGGAGGACGCGGAAGAGATCGCCGAAATTAATTAATAATCAACAACTAATGTTTCAGTTTTTCCAAGTAAAAACGGTATTGAAACAAAAATCAATCAAATGAAAAATATATGTATACTAGCGTTACTACTTGTAACGAGCTTTACTAGTGCTCAAATTACAGTTCAAGGTATCGTAAAAGATAGTATTGGGTCACCTCTTGAGTTAGCAAATGTTATTGCAATCAATAAAGCGACCAAGGCTATGGCTTCCTATGCCATTTCTAATGATAAAGGTCGATTTAAATTAGATTTAGATAAAAATACAACCTATACAGTTCAAGTGAGTTATATTGGTATGAAAACGCTTTCTGAAGAGCTAACTACCAAAGAAGATAATATCGCAAAAGATTATACACTTCAGTATGATAATGCACTTGATGCTGTTGAGCTTACTTATGAAATGCCTGTAACAATTAAAGGAGATACTTTGGTGTATAACGCAGATTCCTTTAAAGATGGATCAGAACGAAAACTTGAAGATGTCTTAAAAAAACTTCCAGGTGTAGAAATTAATGACGACGGACAAATTGAAGTTGAAGGTAAAGTCGTCAATAAACTCATGGTTAATGGTAAAGATTTTTTTGATGGCGATTCAAAATTAGCAACAAAAAATATTCCATCTAATGCAGTAGATAAAGTACAAGTGTTACGAAACTATTCCGAAGTTGGTCAGCTTAGAGGCGTTCAAAATAACCAAGATAATGTTGCAATAAATATCAAACTAAAAGAAGGAAAAGAGAATTTCTGGTTTGGTGATGTGACTGCTGGAACTGGTGTAGCTACAGATGATGAGTTATACTTATTTCAGCCAAAATTATTTTATTATAGTCCCAAATACAGTATTAATGTTATTGGCGACTTGAATAATATTGGAGAACCAGCATTAACCAATCGAGATTTGAGAAATTTTGGAGGCGGATTTAGATTGCCTAGTCAAAGCAGTGGAACTAGTATTAATTTAGGAGATAATGGTCTTAGCGGATTGACCAATCTTGGAAATGCTCAAGAAATTGAATCTAAACTTGGAGCCATGAATTTTAGTTATGCTCCAAATAAGGCATTAGACCTTAGTGGCTTCTTAATTTATAACAGTACTCGTTTACGAACACGTGAAGAAAGTTTTGTAAGATATATTGATCCAGATTTAGGAATTCCAAACGAAGAAACGGTTCAAACAGGTAAAGAAGCTTCAGATCAAGGTTTGGCAAAGTTAAGTGCATCGTACAAACCAAATTTCAATAATCAGTTAGATTACGATATTTTAGGTCGAATTTCAAGCGATTCTGAACAACAAAATGAATCTTCGTCTGTTGTTGGAAATACAAATCAGTTAAGAGAAGTGAAGCCATTTAGCATCAACCAAAATCTTAATTATTATTATACGTTAAGTGAAAAAAATATTTTTGCTTTAGAGGCACAACACTTAATAAAAGATGAAGATCCATTTTATAATGCGTTGCTCGTTAATGATCCAACAAATAATAATGATGCACCTCAAGATCAAGATGCTTTTGATAATACAGCTTTAGCCTTAGGACTTAATAGAGATCAGTTTGGATATAATCTTAATCAAGACAGACGTATCAAATCAAATCAATTAGATGCTAAACTAGATTACTATTACATCTTGAATAAGAAAAGTAATATTAATCTAACACTAGGAACAATCTTAAGCAATCAAAAGTTTAACTCTAACATTTTTCAGTTTTTAGATGATGGCTCATTTTTCGATCCAGTTGCAACACTGTTAGATGATGATGGTAATTTGTTATCAAATGAAAATGATACAGAATACAATTTTAGTGATGTGTATTTAGGGTTTCGTTATAGACTTAAAACAGGAAAGTTTACCATTACACCTGGATTTTCATTACATTCATACGGAAACAAAAACACGCAATTTGGTGTAGAATATAAAGACAATTTCTTTAGAGTTATGCCAGAATTTGAAACCCTAATTCAATTTAAAAAGAGCGAAAGCTTAACCTTTACTTATAACATGACCAATGCATTTACAGATGTAACAAGCCTTGCCGAAGGATTGGTTTTAAACAGTTTTAGTAGTATAGGTTATGGTAATCCTGAACTTCAAAATTCGCTGTCACATAATCTGAGTTTACGATACTTTAGTTTCAATCTATTTAATTATACCAATGTATTTGCGTTTGCAAATTATAGCAAAAACATTGATCAAATTAGAAGTACCACCAATTTTGATAATGTCATTAGAACGAGCTCTTATTTCAATTCCAATTTTGCCGATGAATCTGCAAATGTGTTTGGACGCGTAGAGCGAACCTTTAAGAAAATTAGAGCGCGACTTGGAGCGCGTTTTTCGTATGCAAAACAAAATCAGTTTGTACAAGGAAGAAAAACAGTTAGCGAAAGCTTTTCGCATAGTTATACTCCAGAATTACGTACCAATTTTAGAAAAGCACCAAACGTACGTTTAAGATATACGTATTCAATCACAAACAACGATCAAGGTTCTACATCAACAGAGTTTGTTACCAATTCACCTTCCGTAGAATTTGATGCTTACCTATGGGATTCGTTAACACTCAGAACAGATTATACCTATACCAATCAAGATGATGGTGTAAGACCATCGCAATCTTTTCAAACTTGGGATGCAAGCTTAGCATACCGAAAAAATAAAGATGCCAATTGGGAATTTGAAGTAAAAGCTACCAATTTATTAGATATCGATTCTAAAGTTAATAACAGCGCAGGAAATATTTCGGTGTTTAGCTCAGAAACGTTTATACAACCAAGATTTGTAACCTTTAGAGTGATTTATTCGTTATAAAATTTAGGGCGTTTCCAACCTACGTTAAAACTTCGGTTGGTCAGGCTATTCGTTTTATCTTTTTGTCGTGTCACCTTGAGCATTGATGAAATGAAAATATATTTTTATTGAAAGCACACAACGAAGTTGACGAAAGGTCTTTAACATAACAAAAAGGATACCACTACTATCCTTAACGCAAACAAAAACCCTTCTCAATTTGAGAAGGGTTTTTTTATAATTTATTTAATGGAACTTACAATCCAAAAGCGTCTTTTACTTTATCGACGTAATCTAATTTTTCCCAAGTAAATAATTCAACATCCATAGTTTTAGGAGCTCCATTTGGTTGCTCAAAAGTCTTACTTACCGTTTCAGAATCTCTTCCCATGTGTCCATAAGCCGCAGTTTCGCTATACATTGGCTGACGTAATTTTAAGCGAGATTCAATAGCTGCTGGTCGCATATCAAAGATGTCAGCAATCTTTTCAGCAATTTCACCATCTGTTAAATTAAACGGACAAGTTCCATAGGTGTCTACAAAAATAGACGTTGGTTTAACAACACCAATGGCATAACTCACCTGTACTAAAATTTCGTCACAAATACCTGCTGCAACCATGTTTTTTGCAATGTGTCTTGTAGCATAAGCAGCACTTCTATCAACTTTACTTGGATCTTTTCCAGAAAATGCACCACCACCATGAGCACCTTTTCCTCCATACGTATCTACAATAATCTTACGACCTGTTAAGCCAGTATCTCCATGAGGTCCACCAATTACAAATTTTCCTGTCGGATTAATGTGATAGGTAATATCATCATTAAATAGTACCTGAATGTGTTCTGGTAGTTTTGCAACGACTCTCGGAATTAAGATTTCAATAATATCTTTTCTAATTTTTGAAAGCATTGCTTCGTCTGTCCCAAAGTCGTCATGCTGTGTAGATACTACAATGGCATCAATACGTTGAGGAACATTATCATCACTATATTCAATAGTAACTTGACTTTTAGAATCTGGACGTAAATAGGTAATGTCTTTGTTTTCTCGACGTAAGTCTGCCAGTTCTTTTAAAATACGATGTGATAAATCTAAAGCCAAAGGCATATAATTATCAGTTTCTTTAGACGCATAACCAAACATCATGCCTTGGTCACCTGCACCTTGTTCTTCTTTAGATTCACGATCTACACCTCGATTAATATCTTCAGATTGTTCATGAATAGCAGAAAATACACCACAAGAATTGCCATCAAACATGTATTCACTTTTTGTGTAACCAATTTTATTAATGGTATCACGAGCAATTTTTTGAACGTCTAAATAGGTGTTCGATTTTACTTCACCTGCTAAAACCACTTGACCTGTAGTAACAAGTGTTTCACATGCTACTTTCGATTCGCTATCAAAAGCTAAAAAATTATCTATTAATGCATCACTAATTTGATCTGCAACTTTATCTGGATGACCTTCTGAAACACTTTCCGAAGTAAATAAATATGGCATATAATTTATATTTAATGGTTTTAGAAAAAAATGAGATTGCTTAATCGCTAGAGAAGTTAAAAAAAACCAACTGCTTTAGCATTTTTATTATTCTGAATTCATTTCAGAATCTGTTATTTTCAAACAGGTACTAAAACAAGTTTAGTACTAGAGGTTGCAATCAGGACAAATTTTTCCTCTTTTTTATCGAGGACAAAAGTACGTATAATATTGAAACTAGAAAACATAACAATTAAATGGAAATGAAAACAAATTAAATTGGTATTAGAAGTTTTAAAATAAACCAATGAGTTGTTAAATAGTTCTTTGTTGAATCTTAACAATTTGTTTGAAATATGCTAATGATAAAGATAAAGTAAAACTCTAATCTTGCAGTGTAAAACTAAACCTACAACACAATGAAAAAGTATAAACTAGAACTAATATTTTTCTTTAAACTATTAGTGCTTACGATGGCTTCTTTAGTATTGACAATATTATTGAAAGTATAGTTTTCTCCAACGACATGGATTAAAAAGATCATACGATTAGACTTAAATTCTATTTTAGAAATCCTTATTTAAACTGTACTTTTGCAGCATTAAAATATTAGAATAGTAAGTCATGCAAACATCAAAATTAGCTGAAGGTTTAAAGGGTTCTGAAATCATAAAAATTGCAGGAGAGGTTAATGCCCTTAAAGCACAAGGAGAAACGATTTATAACCAAACTATTGGAGATTTTGATGCGAGTATTTTTCCTATTCCTCAAGAATTAAAAGAAGAAATTGTATCGGCTTACAATAATAACCACACGAATTATCCTGCGGCTAATGGTATGGAAGTGCTTCGTGAAAGTGTTTCTGAATATTTATCTAAAAGTCTTGGTTTAGACTATTCTAAAAATGAGATTTTAATTTCTGGAGGTGCTCGGCCTTTGATTTATGCAGTGTATCAAACCATTTTAGATGTAGATGATACGGTTTTGTATCCTGTGCCTTCTTGGAATAATGATGCCTATACCTACTTGGCAAGAAATAAAGCTGTTATCGTTGAAACAAAACCTGAACATAAGTTTATGCCAACGGTTGAAGATCTTAAACCTCATATTCAAGAGGTGAATTTAATAGCATTGTGTTCTCCTTTAAATCCAACAGGAACAACGTTTGATAAACAAACTTTAACTGAAATTTCTAAACTTGTAGTAACTGAAAATCAACGTCGATTAGAAGAAAACATAAAACCTCTATATGTGTTGTACGATCAAATTTATTGGCAATTAACCTATGGGCATACAAAACATTATAATCCTGTTGAGTTGGTGTCAGAAATGCGTGATTACACTATTTTTATAGATGGTATGTCTAAAGCATTTGCTGCTACTGGAGTTCGTGTAGGTTGGGCTTTTGGACCGACTCATGTGATTAATAAAATGAAAGCTATGTTAAGTCATATTGGAGCTTGGTCACCAAAGGCAGAACAAATGGCTACAGCTTCATATTTACGTCAGACTAATGCAGTGACTTCATATTTGGAGCATATTAAAAGCGAATTAGATTTTAGATTGAATCGTTTTTATGATGAATTTCAACTCCTTAAATCTAAAGGGTTTCCAGTAGATGCCATCGAGCCTGAAGCAGCGTTGTATTTGACAGTACAATTTGATCTTATAGGTAAGAAAACTTCAGAAGGAAACACACTAACAACAATTCAGGAAGTTACAAGCTATTTACTTCAAGAGGCTAAACTTGCTATTGTACCATTTTATGCTTTTGGAACATCGCAAACCTCTAATTGGTTTAGGTTATCTGTTGGGACTTCTAAAAAAGAAGACATTGATACCATTTTTGAACTATTAAAAAAGGCCTTAGCTAATTTATCGTAAAGCGTTTAAATTATTCTGTTACTTTTGCTTCAGATTAAAATACATGAAACTTTACCTAGCGATTTTTATTTCCCTTTGTTGTGGATTACTATTTTCACAAGATGAAAATCATAACAATTTTTCATTAGATGCCAGTCTATTTTATGGCACAATCTTAGAACATAATCCAGATATTGCACATTTAATTACAGACCATCCTACAGGTTTTATATTAAGCTACAATAAAAAAACCTATGGTTTAAATGCTTGGGAAAGTAGATTTAATTATCCAGATTGGGGTTTTTCATTTATTTATCAAGATATGAAAAACCCTGTTTTGGGAGAAAATTATAGTGTATATGCACATTACAATTTTTATTTTCTTAAACGAAACCTCAATTTAAGAATCGGACAAGGTATAGCTTACAATACCAACCCTTATGATAAAGAAACCAATTTTAAAAATAATGCCTATGGTTCGCATTTGTTGAGCACAACCTATTTGATGCTTAACTATAAAAAAGAAAATATATTTAAGGGTTTTGGTGTGCAAGCTGGTATTTCAGTTATTCACTATTCTAATGCTAATTTTAAAGCACCTAATACATCTACAAATTCATTTGTGTTTAACTTAGGAACAACGTATTTGTTCGATCATGAAAATGAACCAGAATATATTCCATTAACTGAAGACAAGAAATTCACAGAGAAAATAAAATACAATTTAGCGTTTAGAACTGGTGTTAATGAAAGTGATGTTATTGGTGTAGGTCAATTTCCGTTTTATATCATTTCTGCCTATGCAGATAAACGTTTAAATAGAAAAAGTGCCATTCAAGTAGGAGCAGATGTGTTCTTTTCTAAATTTTTAGAAGAACTCATTTATTATTACTCTGTGGCATTTCCAGAATTGGGTGTGAGTGGTGATGAAGATTGGAAACGTGTAGGTGTTTTTGTTGGTCATGAGTTGTTTGTCAATAAAATGTCTATCATCACACAATTGGGTTATTATGTGTATTATCCTTACGATTTTGAAGGACGTGTTTATAATAGAATTGGTTTGAAACGTTATGTTGGCGACACTTTTTATGGAGCGATTACTTTAAAATCTCATGGAGCCAAAGCTGAAGCTGTAGAATTTGGAATAGGAGTTAGATTATGAAAAACTTAGTATACATCCTTTTAGTAATTGTATTGTCATCTTGTAATAACGAAGATGCACCTAATTGTTTTCAAAATTCAGGAGATATCATTCAAGAGGAATTTGTAGTAAGTGATTTTACTAAAATCACTGTGTTTTCTAGAGTTGAACTTATTGTTAAGCAAAGCAATACTCAAAGTGTTATTGTTGAAACAGGTGAGTATTTACTTAACGATATTGAAGTAAAAGTAGAAAATAATAGGTTGTCAATTATTAATAATAATGCCTGTAATTTAACACGAGATTATAGTTTAACTAAAGTATATGTTAGTGCTCCAAACCTTACCGAAATAAGAAATGGTTCGGGATTAACAGTTAGTAGTGATGGTATTTTAGCTTTTGATAACTTAAAATTAATCTCTGAAGATTTTAATGCTGAAGGTGATGTAAATTCTGATGGAGATTTTAATGTCAAGGTAGATTGTGCTGCGTTAGATTGTGTGGTTAATAATTTGTCATCTATGTTTATAAGTGGTCAAGTAGACGATTTATTTATTGGGTATTATTCTGGTGACGCACGTTTTGAAGGCAGACATTTAATCGCTCAGAACATTGAAATATTTCAACGTAGTAGTAACGATATGATTGTCAATCCGCAACAATCTCTTATAGGTGAAATTAGAAGCACAGGAGATGTGATTTCAGTTAATACACCACCAACAGTTGAGGTTGAAGAATTTTATACTGGTCAACTTATTTTTGAAAACTAATAGTTTTTTTTGCCTACAGCCTACATAATCAAGACGTTAATTCTCTAAATAAGCTTTCTAAACTTGCATTTTTTTGATTTAATTGAAGAATTTTTAATTCATTGTCATGTGCAAAATCAAACACATGAGAACGCATGTCTTCAGTAGTTGAAAAGGTAACTTCATAAATAAAATCATGCGTATTAGTTACAGATTTGGCATGTGGTAATTTTAATAAAAAGGCATCTTCAACTCTATAGTCAAATTCAACAATTACCGTTTGTTCTTGGTCATCACGTAAATCTTTTAGCTTTTTATCGGCTACAATTTGTCCTTTATTTATAATAATAACACGATCACAAATAGCTTCTACTTCTTGCATGATATGCGTTGATAAAAATACAGTTTTGTCTTTGCCAACGGTTTTTATTAAATGCCTAATATCTATTAGTTGATTAGGGTCAAGTCCAGTTGTTGGTTCGTCAAGGATTAAAACATTGGGTTCGTGTAATAATGCATTGGCTAATCCAACGCGTTGACGATAACCTTTAGATAGTTGTCCGATTTTTTTATGAGCTTCAGGAGTGAGTCCTGTAAGATCAATAACATCATTTATTCGCGCTTTAGATACCTTATACACATTAGCATTAAAGGTTAAATATTCTTTAACATACATCTCGAGATACAAAGGATTGTGCTCTGGAAGGTACCCAACACTGTTTTGAACGTTTTGTTTGTTTTCTAGAACGTCAAAATTATTAACTTTTACTTGGCCTTCAGTAGCATTGATATAGGTTGTTAGTATTTTCATTAAAGTAGATTTTCCTGCGCCATTCGGACCTAAAAAACCTACAATTTCACCTTTGCTCACAGTAAAGGATATATCATCTAGCGCTTTTTGTTCGCCATAAACTTTAGAAATGTTTTCAACTTCAATAGACATATATTAATTGTATTTGTTCAAAAATAGTAATTATAACCAATGACAGGCTTGAAATCTATAATTCTTTAAAGCAGATATTTAAAAATAAAGGCTAACAATTTTGATTTCCTAAAATAATAATTACTTTAGCAACTTAATAAACGACATGAATACTATAAATCGTACATATTATAACTGGTTTTATTTCTTTTTTAGCTAAAAGAGAGAGATGTTGTATGTATAATTTATAATTATAAATTTAATATGAGTCTCGATGAAAATCGGGACTTTTTTTTGTGAAATGTTATCTTGAGAAGTAAAATGAATTCAAAATAAAAAGTTGAATACATTTCGAATGTATTTCGAGATTTCATAAGATTAGTAAAGTAAGTTTGATAACATCAGTAGCTATACAAGGAATAAAAGGATCATTTCATCATATTGTGTCACAACAATTTTTTGATGAAACGGTCAGCATATCTGAAAATCTCACATTTGATGGTGTAGTAGATAGTGTATTAAATACGGAACACAGTGCAGCAATTATGGCAATTGAAAATTCAATAGCTGGCTCAATCATTCCAAATTATGCTTTAATAGACAACTATAATTTGCATATTGTAGGTGAACATTATTTAGATATTCAACATCATTTAATGGCATTGCCAAATCAAACAATAGATGATATTAAAGAAGTTTACTCTCATCCAATGGCATTATTACAATGCAAAACTTTCTTCAAACAGTTTCCACATATAAAGCTTATTGAAGATAAAGATACAGCCGAAGTTGCACAACGCATACAGAGTAAACAATTAAAGCACGTAGCTGCAATTGCATCGCAATTAGCTGCTGAGTTATTTGAGCTTCAGATTTTGGCTGAAAGCATACAAACAATAAAACATAATGAAACACGATTTTTTATTGTCAAGACTAAAAATTCTGAAGTTCTAGAAAAAGACATTAATAAAGCATCAATAAAGTTTGAATTAGACCATAAAAGAGGAAGTTTAGCAACTATTTTAAATGTATTAAGTGATTGTAAGCTAAATTTAACAAAGATACAATCGCTTCCTAAAATTGAAACCCCTTGGAAATATGCTTTCTTCGTTGACGTCACTTTTGAGATGTATAGCGATTTTAAAAAAGCAAAATCTATTATAGAAATTATGGCTCAAGATTTTAAAGTATTGGGAGAATACAAAAATGCAAGATTATGATACCAATAGCTAACCGATTACAAAATGTTGAAGAGTATTACTTTTCAAAAAAACTCAGAGAGGTTAATTTACTTCAAACACAAGGAAAACCTATTATAAATTTAGGTGTTGGAAGTCCAGATATGAATCCTCCAGAACGTGTATTGAATGCACTAGTTGAAACGTTTAATGAAGATGGAGCGCATAAGTATCAAAGTTATCAAGGTATTCCAGAATTAAGAGAAGCTATAGTTGGGTTTTATAAGAAAAATTTTAATGTGCCTTTAAGTCCGTTAACCGAAGTGTTACCACTTATGGGAAGCAAAGAAGGAATTTTGCATATTTCTCTAGCATTTTTAAATGAAGGTGATGAGGTGTTAATTCCAAATCCAGGTTATCCAACTTATAAATCAGTTACAAATTTGGTTGGAGCTATACCTGTGTTTTACGATTTAATTGAAGATAATAATTGGTTTCCAGATTTAATTGCATTAGAAAAAAGAGGTGTCGAAAAAGTAAAAATAATGTGGGTAAACTATCCACACATGCCAACAGGAACACAGGCAACTAATAAATTATTTGAAGATTTAATCACCTTTGCAAAGCGTAATGATATTTTAATTGTAAACGATAACCCTTACAGTTTTATTCTTAATCGCTATCCGAGAAGTATTCTAAAATATAAAGATGCTAAAGCGGTTTGTTTAGAGCTTAATTCTTTGAGTAAAACTTTTAATATGGCTGGTTGGCGTGTTGGCATGTTATTAGGAAAATCAGAATATATCAAAGCTGTATTGCGTGTAAAAAGCAATATGGACTCTGGCATGTTTTTAGGCATTCAAAAAGGCGCAGTCGAAGCCTTAAACTGTTCAGATATGTGGTATATGAGCTTGAATAGCGTCTATGAGCAACGTCGACAAATTGTTTGGAAAATAGCAGATGCACTTAAATGTACCTACGATAAAAATGCTTCAGGATTGTTTGTTTGGTGCAAATTGCCAGACCATTTTAACTCTGAAGAGTATATCGATTTGATATTAAAAGAACGCTCTGTGTTTATCACACCAGGAACGGTTTTTGGCTCAAACGGAAAAGGATACATTAGAATATCACTGTGTGCACCTCAAGATAAATTAGAAGAGGCTTTAAAGAGATTAACATAAGGTATGAACAATATATACATTATAGGAGTTGGATTAATTGGAGGAAGCTTGGCATTAGATATCAAGTCTAACTATAAGCATGCTAAAATCTTTGGGATAGATACTAACGATTCGCATTTAGATGAAGCATTAGACCTTAGTATCATTGATCAAAAGGCAACTTATACTGATTTGGTAAATGCTGATTTAGTCGTGTTGTCTATTCCTGTAGATAAAGCCGTTTTAGAGTTGCCTAAAATATTAGATGCTATTTCAGACACTACCTTGGTTTTAGATGTAGGTTCAACTAAAAACCCAATTTGTAAGGCCGTAAGTACTCATAAGAATAGACGTAATTTTTTAGCCACACATCCTATTGCTGGTACAGAATTTTCGGGGCCAAAAGCCGCAATTCATAAGTTGTTTCAGACGAAGACCAATATCATTTGTGAAGTTGAAAAAACAACATTCAAACTTCAAGAGAAAGCTATGCAACTATTTTCTAATTTAGGTATGCGTATACGATATATGAATCCTGAAGCTCATGATAAGCATATAGCTTATGTGTCACATTTATCACATATAAGCTCATTTATGTTAGGGAAAACTGTCATTGAAAAAGAAAAAAATGAACGTGATATTTTTGATATGGCTGGAAGTGGTTTTGAAAGTACAGTACGTCTAGCTAAAAGTTCTCCAGCAATGTGGACACCCATTTTTAAACAAAACAGCGCTAATGTTATCGAAACACTTGAGGAGTATATTAATAACTTAAAACAGTTTAAAACGTTGATGGAATCTGATGATTTTGATGAGATATTCAACGAAATGCAAAATACAAATCATATAAAAAGTATTTTAAACGGAATTGCATAGAAAAGATTATGAAAAATAAAAAGGAAATGAGAACATGGTTAGATGATTTAGGATTAAATCATCCTTTAGTGATTGCTGGACCATGCAGCGCTGAAACCGAAGAACAAGTTTTAAAAATAGCACACGAGCTAAAAAATACTGATGTTAGTTATTATAGAGCAGGAATCTGGAAACCTAGAACACGACCTGGAAATTTTGAAGGTGTTGGTGCTTTAGGTTTAAAATGGTTACAAAAAGTAAAAGAAGAAACTGGACTTAAAACCGCAACTGAAGTTGCGAATAGAAACCATGTAGAATTAGCTCTTGAGCATGATATCGATTTGTTATGGATTGGCGCACGTTCCACAGTTAGTCCATTTATTGTTCAAGAAATTGCTGAAGCCTTAGAAGGAACAGATAAAATTGTATTGGTAAAAAATCCAGTCAATCCAGATTTACCACTGTGGCTTGGTGCTATTGAGCGTTTGGCCTCTTCAAATATTAAACATTTAGGAGCCATACATAGAGGATTCTCAACGTATGAAAAATCTAAATACAGAAATAATCCAGAATGGCAAATTGCTATTGAGTTACAAACTAGGTTTCCAGATTTACCATTAATTAATGACCCATCACATATTACTGGAAAACGCGACATGATTTTTGATGTGTCTCAAACGGCTTTAGATCTTAATTTTGATGGACTTATGATTGAAACACATACAACGCCAGATAAAGCATGGAGTGATGCAGCTCAGCAAGTTACACCTGAGCGTTTAGTACAAATCATGACCGATTTAAGAATTAGAAAAGAAACCGATCCTGAAGCAGAATACAATAATGAAATCAACAATTTAAGAGCTCAAATAGATGTTGTCGATAACCAATTGATTGAGTTGTTAGGGAAACGAATGAAAGTTGCTGATGATATCGGAAAACTTAAAAAGCGTAAAAATGTTGCTGTTTTACAAAGTAAACGATGGAATGAAATTTTAGGAAAAATGGTTCTTGAAGGAAATGAAAAAGGACTGAGTGAAGAATTCATCTTACGATTGTTTAAAGCCATTCACCAAGAGTCTATTAATCATCAAGAGAAAATTATCAATCATTAAAAATAGTATCAAATACACTTCAATCTGGTTAATAGAAATTAAAATTGTTACTTTGCTTATTATTACTTTAAATGACAGGAACCGTTTATAAATCTACAGGAAGTTGGTATACCGTTAAGACAAATCTTGGCGCAATATATCAATGTAGAATAAAAGGAAAGTTCAGATTAAAAGGTATAAAAAGTACCAACCCAATTACAGTAGGTGATATTGTCGATTTTGAGTTAGAAACCAACAATGATACCACAACAGGTGTGATTAATACCATTCACGATCGTAAAAATTATATCGTTCGGAAATCGGTTAATTTATCTAAGCAAACTCACGTGATTGCCTCTAATATTGATCAAGTTTTTTTGCTGATTACAATTAACAATCCTCCAACATTTACAAGCTTTATTGATAGGTTTTTAGTCACTGCAGAAGCCTATTCTGTGAAAACCATATTGCTATTCAATAAAGTTGATACTTACGACGAATCAACACTAGATGAGGTAAAATATTTGGCTCATATTTATAGGAAAATTGGTTATGAGTGTATTGGTATTTCTGCAACAACTGGAAAAAATATTGATAAGGTAAAAGCGCTCATGCATGGCAAAGTCAGTATGTTTGCAGGTCATTCTGGTGTAGGGAAATCTACATTAGTAAATGCAATTGAACCTGATTTAGATTTAAAAACTAAAGCCATTTCAACACAACATAGCCAAGGTCAACACACCACAACATTTGCCGAAATGTTTGATTTGAGCTTTGAAGCAAAAATTATTGACACTCCTGGTATAAAAGGGTTTGGAGTTGTAGATATGGATAAGGAAGAAGTTGGTGATTATTTTCCAGAGTTTTTTGAGCTAAAACAATATTGTAAATTTAATAATTGCTTGCATAAAGAAGAGCCAAAATGTGCTGTTAAAGCAGCATTAGATAATGATGAAATTTCCTTTTCTAGATATCGAAGTTATCTTCAAATATTAGAAGGTGAAGATGAGCATTACAGAACCGATAATTGGGAAGAATAAAAATAGTTTTTATACATGAAAGTTGTTGTTCAACGTGTTTCCAAAGCTAGTGTTACCATAAACTCAGAATGTGTTGCTGCTATTTCTGAAGGCATGCTTATTCTTTTAGGTATTGAAAATGAAGATGCTTCAGACGACATTAAATGGTTGTCCAATAAAATTGTCAATCTTCGCATCTTTTCCGATGATGAAAATGTGATGAATCGTTCGCTTAAAGACACTAATGGAGATGCCATTGTTGTCAGTCAGTTTACATTACATGCAAGTACAAAAAAAGGAAACAGACCAAGTTATATTAAAGCAGCAAAGCCTGATGTTGCTATTCCTCTCTATAAAGCTTTTGTTAAGCAGTTAGAATCAGATCTAGGAAAACAGGTACAAACTGGAAGCTTTGGAGCAGATATGAAAGTAGAACTTTTAAATGATGGTCCAGTTACGATTATTTTTGATACTAAAAACAAAGTCTAATTTAGTTTTAAAAAAATGAACATTAAAAACGCTCAAACCGAAGTTGATAATTGGATTAAAGAACATGGTGTTCGCTATTTTAATGAGTTGACTAACATGGCACAACTTACAGAAGAAGTTGGTGAAGTTGCTCGTATTATTGCTCGTAGATATGGTGAGCAAAGCGAAAAAGAAAGTGATAAAGACAAAGATTTAGGCGAAGAATTAGCCGATGTTATGTTTGTTGTGCTATGTCTAGCCAACCAAACAGGAATAAACCTTCAGGAAGCGTTTGATAAAAAAATGGATAAAAAAACGAAACGCGACCATGATAGGCATCACAACAATCAAAAGTTAAAGTAACGATGACTGTTGTGCTTCAAAAATCATCAATCGCTAAGCAAAAATCATCGATCATAATTACAGGTTCTAAAAGTGAATCTAATAGATTGTTATTGCTTCAAGCCTTGTTTCCAAAAATAAAGATCAAAAACCTTTCTAATAGTGATGATACTAAAGTCATGCAATATGCATTAAACACTTCTGAAGGTTGTATAGACATTCATCATGCAGGAACTGCCATGCGCTTTCTTACAGCTTATTTTGCAACTCAAAAAGACAGAAGCGTAATTTTGACAGGTTCGACTCGAATGAAAGAACGACCAATTAAAATTTTGGTAGATGCTTTAAATACTTTAGGTGCAGAGATATCATACATAGAAACAAAAGATTGTCCACCTTTAGCAATCAAAGGTCAAAGATTAATCAAAGATGAGGTGACTTTAAGTGCAAATGTGAGTAGTCAATATATTTCAGCATTATTGCTTATTGCGCCAAAACTCAAAAATGGTTTACAATTAACGCTCGAAGGAAACATTACTTCTAGGTCTTATATTAATATGACTTTAGATTTATTAAACCAAATTGGTGTTAAAACAGAATTTAGAGATAAAGTCATTACTGTTTTTCCAAAAGCATCAATCAATAGTTCACAAACTATAGTTGTAGAATCAGACTGGTCGTCGGCATCCTACTTTTATAGTATTGTAGCCTTGAGTCCAATAGGAACTCAAATATCATTATCATCTTATAAAAAAGATAGTTTACAAGGGGATTCGGCTTTAGTCGATATCTATAAAGATTTTGGTGTAGAAACACGATTTCAAGATAACGCTATAATTTTAGTTAAAACAAAAGCAGATTTAAACCCAAAAACATATAATCTTAACAATTCACCAGATATTGCGCAAACCATTGCTGTGACTTGTTTAGCGCAAGATATAGAATGTCACCTTACAGGATTACATACACTCAAAATAAAAGAAACCGATCGTTTAGCAGCTTTAAAAAATGAAATAGAAAAATTAGGAGGACAAGCTTCTATCACTGAAGACTCATTACACTTAAAAGCTGCTAAAACTTTAAATGAAAATGTATCAATCGATACGTATAATGATCATAGAATGGCAATGGCATTTGCACCTTTAGCATTAAAAATACCAATTCAAATTAATGATGCAGATGTCGTTTCAAAATCGTTTCCGTCATTTTGGGAAGACCTAAAAACGCTCGGATTTAAATTTTCTGAATAAAATCAGCCCATTTACTTGACAAGGCCTACTTTGAGATTGTATATTTGCGACTTGAAAAAAACAAAAATTTTATGAAATTATCACACTTCAATTTTAATTTACCAGAAGAATTATTAGCAGAACATCCTTCAGACATTAGAGATGAAGCTAGGTTAATGGTTTTAGATCGTAAAAATCAAACCATTGAACACAAGCTTTTTAAAGATGTTATCGATTATTTTGAAGAAGATGATGTCATGATCTTAAATAACACAAAAGTGTTTCCTGCACGTTTATATGGTAATAAAGAAAAAACAGGAGCAAGAATTGAAGTGTTTTTATTAAGAGAACTTAATCAAGAACAGCGTCTTTGGGATGTGTTAGTAGATCCAGCTAGAAAAATTAGAATTGGTAATAAACTCTATTTTGGAGATGACGATACATTAGTTGCAGAGGTTATTGATAACACTACATCAAGAGGACGAACATTACGTTTTCTTTACGATGGATCTTACAGAGAATTCAGACATAAATTAACCGAATTAGGCGAAACACCATTGCCAAAATATATTAAGCGTGATGTAGAGCCAGAAGACGAAGAGCGTTACCAAACCATTTTTGCAAAAAAAGAAGGTGCTGTAGCGGCACCAACAGCAGGTTTACACTTTTCAAAACACCTGTTAAAACGTTTAGAAATTAAAGGGGTTCACTTACCAGAAGTGACTCTACATGTTGGTTTAGGAACCTTTAACCCAGTTGAGGTCGAAGATTTGTCTAAGCACAAAATGGACAGTGAAGAAATAGAGATTCTAGAAGGCGCAGCAGATGTAATTAACAGAGGTATTGCAGAAAAAAGACGTGTTTGTGCAGTTGGTACAACAGCAATGCGAACTATTGAGAGTTCTGTGTCTTCAAATGGTACATTAAATGAGTTTTCGGGATGGACTAACAAGTTTATTTTTCCACCTTACGATTTTAGCATTGCAAACTGTATGATTACTAATTTTCATACACCAAAATCTACATTGTTAATGATGGTATCTGCCTTTGCTGGACATGACTTTATGAAGCAAGCTTATGAAGAAGCTGTCAAAGAAAAGTATCGTTTTTACACTTATGGTGATGCGATGTTAATCATCTAAACTAACATTCTATAATATTTACAAAGCCTCGTTTTTAATGAGGCTTTTTTTATTTTGGGCATTCCACTACTTTGCAAAAGCAATGTAGTGTCGTGCTTTCCGCTATATCTTTTACAGCTTACTGTAAAAGGATGCCACTTCAATCACTAATGCAAAACATCAGTTTTAAATTTACACATTATGAGTTATCAAAAATCCTTTCCTTACTTTTGCAGCAGATATGGAAATTAAAAAGAAAGACATACGAGCTTTAACCAAAGAACAATTGCGTGATTTTTTTGTAAGTCAAGGCGATAAAGCATTTCGTGGAAATCAAGTTTATGAATGGTTGTGGAGTAAAAGTGCTCATAACTTTGAAGATATGACTAACATTTCTTTGCAAACTAGAGAAATGCTAGAAGCTAACTTTACCATCAATCATATCAAAGTAGATCAAATGCAACGTAGTGCAGATGGCACCATAAAAAACGCTGTAAAACTACACGACGGCTTAATAGTTGAGTCAGTTCTAATTCCTGCTAAAAATAGAACAACAGCATGTGTGTCTAGTCAGGTTGGTTGTAGCTTAGATTGTAAATTTTGTGCCACAGCAAGACTCAAACGCATGAGAAATCTCAATCCAGACGAAATTTACGACCAAGTTGTTGCTATTGATAAAGAAAGTCGATTGTATCATAACAGACCTTTAAGTAATATTGTGTTTATGGGAATGGGAGAACCACTCATGAATTATAATAATGTTTTAAAAGCTATTGATAAAATCACTTCGCCAGAAGGGTTAGGGATGTCGCCAAAACGTATAGTAGTTTCTACTTCAGGAGTGCCAAAAATGATTAAAAAAATGGCAGATGAAGAAGTGAAGTTTAAACTCGCAGTGTCGTTACATTCTGCAATAGATGAAGTTCGTACATCTATAATGCCTTTTAATGCCACATTTCCGCTTAAAGATTTAAGAGCAGCACTTGAGTATTGGTATGCCAAAACCAAAAACAGAATTACTTACGAGTATGTGGTTTGGGATGGTATTAATGATACTAAAAGAGATGTTGAAGCCTTAATTGAATTTTGTAAATTTGCGCCAAGTAAGGTCAATCTAATAGAATATAACCCAATAGATGATGGTGAGTTTCAACAAGCCAATTCCAAAGCATTAGATATGTATGTGTCTATGTTAGAAGCTAACCGAATTACAGTTACAGTACGACGATCTAGAGGCAAAGATATTGATGCAGCCTGTGGTCAACTAGCCAATAAGTCATAATAAAAAAGAGCTACAATTTGTAGCTCTTCTTTTGATATTAAAAGATGTTAAAACTATTGTTTTAATATCTTGATAGTTTTATTATTACCATTAATAGTCACAGTTGCTAGATAAATACCATCATTTAAACCAGATAAATCAATTACCTCATTTTGACTTGATAATTCTCTAGATATTACATTTTGACCAAGAATACTATACATTTCAATACCATTGAAAGCCATATTAGAAGACTCTAATGTTAATTGATCTGTATTCTTGTTATACGTATAACTAAAGTTATTTGATTCAAACTCATCAACACTTAACGTTTCATCTACAATAATATCTAAAACCATTAATAGGTTAGGAGATCCTGTAGATGTAGCTTTAACTGCTACGTAATAAGCACCATCAGTAGTTGGAGAGAAAGTTTCAAATGCTGTGTAAGCTTGAGTAATCATATCATTTCCTCCAGTATCACCAAAAACACCTGCTTGTGTTATATTAGAATAAGTGCCTAATAAAATTTGTGTTGCTGCAGTAGATGATTGATCATCAACAATATATAGCTCAAAACTTTCATTAGCAACGGTGTTAAAATCAAAAGCATTATAAATAACACTTATAGGATAATCATTTCCTACAGTCATATTAATTTGAGGTGAAAATAACCAATCATCCTTTTCAGTTTCAGTAGCAGCTTGAGGGAACATTACTAAAAAGTTATCTGTAGTTCCGTCACCATCAAGGTCATTAATCCCAGTGTTAAATGTCCAGCTTGGGCTTAAACCATCTATATCTTCAAATTCAAAACAATCTAAGATTGTTTCATCAAGGAAGTTGTTTGTATAGTAAGTAGATATAGCTTCACCAGTACAATCTCTTAAAGTTCTAAATGTAAATGGTCCAATCCAATCACTTTCACCATTGGCACCACCACAATTAGTTCTCATATAAAAGTCATAGCTAGAATTTGGAGATAGACTCATAAATGTATATGGAGAAGACATCACATTTGTGATTAGTGTTCCACCACCACCTTGGGTAAAACCTTCAGCACCTATTTCAAATTCCCAAGTTGGAGTTCCAGAATTAGCATCCATCCAGCTTATTTCAAAAGTAGAAGATGTTAAATCCTCTGCTACTAAATCGGTTGGAATAACACATGAAGGAGTTTGAGACACTTCAACATTATCAACAAGAAGTACAAACTGATCTGTAGAGTTGTTTCTAAATGCAATGTAAATATCTTGACCTGTATAAGCAGATAAATCAAGTTGTAGAGATTCCCAATCAGACATTGCATTAGGTACAGTAAGTAATATGTCTGTAAAATCTGCTACAGCAGTTCCAGTAGTAGATACTCTTACTTCGTAACCATCGGCATAAGTCGCATCTTGAGCTTTAGCATCCCAATATAAAGTTGCGTCAGCAGGTAAATTGATTTGAGGCGTGATTAACCAATCGTCTGAGGTTCCTGCAGGTGTGTACCAAGATGTACTTGCTACTGCGAAATTACCAGCAGGTCCACCATAGTTTCCTCCTCCAGAAGCAGTACCATCTCTGTCAACTTGTATCCATGCATCAGTAAATTCTGCTACAGCAGCATTAGGTGTTAGTCCGTCTACATTATTTAAAGACCATCCTGCAATTCCAGGACCTGAACCGTCAAAGTCATCTTCAAAATAAATTTGACCAAACATTAGACTTGAAGAGAAGACTAACGCTAATAATAAAGTAATTTTTTTCATAAGTGTATAATTTTGATTAATTGATGATAAATATACAAAAAAATAGAGGTTGAACTGTTAAACGTTATTATTTTAACTAATAATTACAGGTATTATAAATCAAGTCTAAGTTAATTAGTAATTTAGCAATTAGATACTTTTACATTGAAAATAACTGAACAAATAAAACAACCTATTGCCTATGAAATGGAACTTTTTGAGCAAAAGTTCTTATTGTCTATGTCAAGTAAGGTTGCGCTGTTAAACAGAATTACGCACTATATTGTAAACCGAAAGGGCAAGCAAATGCGACCTATGTTTGTGTTTTTAGTTGCTAAAATGGTAGATAATGGTCAAGTGAGCGAACGAACGTATAGAGGAGCTTCTGTAATTGAATTAATTCATACTGCCACTTTAGTGCACGACGATGTTGTTGATGATAGTAACAGACGTCGAGGTTTTTTCTCAATTAATGCGCTTTGGAAAAATAAAATTGCCGTTCTCATTGGTGATTATTTATTGTCAAAAGGCTTGCTACTATCAATTGATAATAATGATTTTGACTTGTTAAAGATTATTTCGGTTGCTGTTCGAGAAATGAGTGAAGGTGAATTGCTTCAAATTGAAAAAGCAAGACAGCTCGATATTACTGAAGTGGTTTATTACGATATCATCCGACAAAAAACAGCCACATTAATTGCAGCATGCTGTAGTCTTGGAGCTGCATCAGTTAAGCCTAATTCAAAAGATGTTGATACAATGCGTAAATTTGGAGAACTCATTGGTATGGCATTCCAAATTAAAGATGATTTATTCGATTATGGTGATGATGCGATTGGTAAACCAACAGGAATAGATATTAAAGAGCAAAAAATGACCTTGCCTTTAATTCATGTCCTTAATACGTGTTCAAAAAAAGAAAAATCGTGGTTAATTAACTCGATAAAAAATCACAATAAAGATAAAAAACGAGTAAAAGAAGTCATTGCATTTGTAAAGCAAAATAACGGATTAGAATATGCTGTTAATAAAATGAAATCCTTTCAAAATGAGGCTTTACAACTTCTCGATTCATATCCAGAATCCCAATACAAATCTGCACTACAGCTTATGGTTAATTATGTTATAGATAGAAAAAAATAATTTTTTTCTTCATCAGGCAACCATTTGCATTATTCTTGCGTCTTTATAAATAGAAGACTTAAATAAGCACATTTGAAAGTTATTCAGTTACATAATAATAACACAGCACTTTTAAAAAAGGCAGCTAAAAACAATCGTGAAGCACAACATGAATTATATAAGGTTCATGCGCCTAAAATGTTAAGCGTTTGTAGATATTATATAAAGGACATTCAAAATGCAGAGTCTGTAATGCTTAATGGGTTTTTTAAAGCGTTTATAAATTTGAAAACCTTTAAGGACAAAGGAAGTTTTGAAGGATGGTTGCGAAAAATAATGGTAAGAGAATCGATTTCTTTTATTAGACAACAAAAACAAGTAGAGTTTCTAACTGAAGATGTATCCATTCCGCATGATTATTCAAATAATATTAATACTGAAATTGAAGTTGCTCAAATTCAGCAGTTAATAGATGAGCTGCCAGAAGGTTATAAAATGGTATTTGTAATGTATGCCATTGAAGGATATAAACATTTTGAAATAGCAAACATGCTAAATATTTCCGAAGGCACTTCTAAATCACAATTATTTAAAGCAAGACAAATGCTTCAGAAAAAAATTAAAGAATTAAATAAAACGAGTTATGGCACCAATTAAATTTGAAGAAAAGCTAAAAGATAAGCTCGAAAATCGAACTTTAACACCATCAGCTGATGCTTGGAGTACTCTTGCAGATAAATTAGATAAAGAAAACAAAAAGAGTAATAACGCTAAGTTTTGGTGGCTTGGTATTGCAGCAAGTATTGTAGGAGTTGTTCTAATAACAACTCAGTTTTATAAAGATAATGCTGATACAAAAGACTTACCTGCTGTTGTTGATACGCAAACAATTCTGCAAAGCGAAACAGAAACAACAAACAAGTCTATTGATGTTATTCCAAATTTTGAATCAAAAACTGAAATCATTAAAGATACTCAAACAAATGTAGCGACTTCAACTTCAGATGCTAAAACTATTGAAGCGAAAAAAACAATTAAAAAAGCAAGTGTAATCACACAACCAGAAATCTCTAAAGAAATTATTGCTTCTAATAATAATGCAAAGTCTAAAGAAGAAAACCAGACGATGATTGAGGCTTTATCACAAGAAGAATTAAAAATCATGGAAGTTGTAGATGCTATAAAACAACTAAAAACAGATAAATCTTCGGTGTCTGATAGAGAAATAGATTCGCTTTTAAAACAAGCGCAAAGAGAAATTTTAAAGCAACGTATATTCGATGAATCACTCAAAACGGTTAGTGCAGAAGCCTTACTTCAAGACGTTGAGGTAGAGTTAGAACAATCGTTTAGAGATAAAGTATTCGAAGCATTAAAATCTAGTTATAATTCGGTAAAAACTGCAGTTGCCGAACGTCGTAACTAATTAAATATCATTAATCAAAAAACGAAGAGTTAAGCTCAACATCAATTAAATTTTAAACATTATGAACACTATTACTAAACATGTAGTGCTGCTTGTTCTATGCCTTATTGCAAGTACAATTACTGCTCAAGAAAAACAAAATACTGTTGTAAAAGATACAATTCCTTATCGAGCCAATGGGTTAAAAATAGATAGGCTAGAAGAAACAAAAAAGACCATAACTAATGAAGAACGTGAATTTTTAAAACAAGAAGTTGAAGTAATCAATCAACGTTTAGAGAGAGGAGAAATTACCAATACTGAAGCTGAACAATTAAAAAAGGAAGCTGCTTTGAGACGTGCAGCCAACATTGAAGATCGCATTGCTATTATAGATGCAAAAATTAATCTTTTAAAGCGAAATCCAGATATAGCTAATGTTCCAGATGATGAAGATAACTCTATGTCTATCAGTATTGGTACTAAAGGATTTGTAATCGACTTAGAAAAGGATGAAAAAAAACCACCTAAGTATGATATTAGAACAACAAATAAGTTGTTGTTCTCTATAGGTTTCAATAATGCTATTGGAGATGGTCAAGATTTAAGTAATACACCATACGAACTTGGAGGTTCTGGATTTTTAGAGTTAGGTTGGATTTGGGAAACACGTCTAGCTAAAAAGTCAAACTTTGCAAGACTTAATTATGGTTTAGCTTTTCAATGGAATAAATTAAATGTAAAAGATGATTTGTATTTTGTTCAAAATGACAATGAAACCATTTTAGAAGAATTTCCTGTGGGTTTACGAAAATCGCAATTAAGAGTGACCAATTTAGTGGTTCCTGTACATTTTGAGTTTGGACCTTCTCGATTAAAAGAATATAAAAATAGAATCCGTTATTTTACAGACCGTAAGTTTAAAGTAGGAATTGGAGGTTATGCTGGAGTACGATTAGCAACACAAAGAAAATTACGTTACAAGGAAGATGGAGATTTTGTGAAAGAAAAATCTCGACGTAGTTTTAATGCTTCTAATTTTGTTTATGGATTGAGTGGTTATGTTGGTATAGGTCAAATAGCTTTATATGCTAAATACGATTTAAATCCGTTATTTAAAGATCAAGCTATCAATCAGCATAATGTGTCTTTAGGATTACGATTTGATTTGCATTAATCATTAAAGCACTAAAAAACCGATTCAATTTGAATCGGTTTTTTATTTTATCTAAATAATTTTATTCTTCAAGATTTAAGTCAAGAATCTCTTGGTCATCAAAATCGTAAGCGTAGCATCTCCAAAAATTAGTGCCTAAGCCATTGTATTTCCAAGCAATGCTTCCGTTGTTTGTTACTTCCCAAAAACCATAATCACCTTCAGCAATTAAAGTATTTCCGTTTTTAAGTCGAACAGCTCCAGAAACTCTTCCGTGAAATAAGGCAGGATCAGTAAAACTCCACACAATGTTAGGCTCATTATTTAAGTTAGGTGTGAGTTCAAAATCATTAGGCATGTCTAGTTCATAAACAACAGATTGACCAGTATTACTTCCATTAACATAAACTAAAACATTGCCTTCTCCAGGCTCATCATCTTCTAAAAGATTAGGGAAATGATTATTGTAAAATAAGCGCGTGCCTTCGGTATTTTCATATGCATTAGGATTGCCAAAACGATACAGTAAGTCACCTCCTTTATTGTAATTTCCTCCTAAATTTGTTGCAGCTTCAGCAGTCGAAGTGCTGTGATCAATGACCCATATTTCATTATAATAATTTACACTTAAATAGATGACATCTTTAGTAGCGTCGTAATCAACACCATTAGCATGCATGATATCTCCATTGTCAACGATATTATAGTTAATATTTATGAGTTGAGGGTTGTCACTAATGTTTCCGAAATTTAAAAGTGTATCATCTTCATCTTGAATGATATGATCAAAACTTCGCCATTGCCAAACAATTTGATTGTTTGAAGGGTTTATTTCAATAAGTGTTTCAGGATAAATAGGTACAGTTGTATTAACTCCATTAGCTTGAGCTTCAGCAATGTCAATTTTTTCCCAAACTATAAATAATACATTGCCATTTGGTAAAATCTCAGTGTCATGGTGAGAGATGTAATCTTCAGATGAGTATTCGTATTCCCAGTCAATACTGCCATCATTATTTATAATTTTAACAATGCCTCCAAAACCTCCAAATGTGATTGAAGGGTTGTCAGATTTAAAAATACCTAAAAGCTTTCCTTCAGGCAATAACTCTAAGTCATTTCCAAGATTGTCGTCAAATTGCCACTCTTTTATTTTATTACCAGATTTATCTAATAAGTAAGATTGTGTGCCTCCATTTTCTACGGCTAAAGTGTAACTATTATCAATTAAATTGCCGTTGTAAACTTCAATGTTTTCGGTAAGAATTGGATCTGGAGTGTCATTTGTAGGTGCAATGTCATCATCATTTTGACAATTTAAACAGAATGCACATGTAAATAAAGCAAAGCTATATCTAAAAAATCTCATAATTATTTTTCAATAAAGGTATTAATTAATTTTAATGTAATAGTTCAAAGTTAATTCACTCACTTAGTTTTTAAAACAAATTCTTTATTTAAATTTACCTTTGCTTTTTAATTGAGTAATTTAGGCTAATAAATGATTTCAAAACAATCTATAGAAGAAGTGTTTGAAACCGCTCGTGTTGAGGAGGTTATTGGAGATTTTGTGCAATTAAAAAAGGCAGGAAGTAACTTCAAAGGTCTAAGTCCGTTTAGTGATGAACGTTCTCCTAGTTTTATGGTGTCACCTGTAAAACAAATTTGGAAAGATTTTTCTAGCGGAAAAGGAGGTAATGCTGTAACCTTTTTAATGGAACATGAACATTTTACCTATCCTGAAGCTATAAAATATTTAGCAAAAAAATATAATATTGAAATAGAAGAAACTCAACAGAGTGATGAGCAAAAGCAAGAAGCTAACGAACGTGAGAGCTTGTATTTGGTAAATGAATTTGCTAATGATTACTTTCAAAAAGTTATGTTCAAAACCGACCAAGGACAAGCAATCGGACTTAGTTATTTTAAAGAGCGTGGTTTTACTAATGAAACGATTAAAACTTTTCACCTAGGATATGCTTTAGACGAATGGCAAGCCTTTACAGATGAGGCGATGAAAAAAGGATATCAGTTAGAGTTTTTGGAAAAAACAGGACTCACAATTGTTAAAGAAGCCAAAAAGTTCGACCGTTTTAAAGGTCGTGTGATGTTTCCAATTCACAGTATGAGTGGTCGTGTTTTAGGATTTGGAGGGCGAATTTTAAAAACAGACAAAAAAGCTGCGAAATACCTAAATTCTCCTGAGAGTGAAGTCTATCATAAAAGTAAAATCCTATATGGCTTGTTTCATGCTAAAAAATACATTGCTAAGCAAGATAACTGCTATTTAGTTGAAGGTTATACAGATGTGATTCAGTTTTATCAAACAGGAATTAAAAATGTCGTTGCATCTTCGGGAACTGCATTAACTCCAGAACAAATAAGACTTGTTAATCGTTTAACAAAAAATATTACAGTGCTTTTTGATGGTGATGCCGCAGGAATTAGAGCATCAATTAGAGGTATTGATCTTATATTAGAACAAGGCATGAATGTTAAGGTCTGTACCTTTCCAGAAGGCGAGGATCCAGATAGTTTTGCTAAGCAAAATACACTTGAAGAATTGTCGGCTTACCTTGAAAACAATGCACAAGATTTTATTCAGTTTAAAGCATCTTTGTTGGTAAAAGAAGCTAATAATGATCCGATAAAAAAAGCAGAGACTATTCGAGAAATTGTGAATAGTATTTCTAAAATTCCTGACCAAATTAAAAAGGAAATCTATGTTCAAGAGTGTTCTCGAATTATGGATATTAGTGAAGAAGTACTCTTTAGTACTTTAGCACAAATCAATAAAAAAGCCAATCAAGAAGAAAATAAGGCCTATAAAGCTCAGCAAAAAGCTTTTAATGTCGTAAAGCCAGATGTTAAAGCGCCTAAAGTAGATTTGCAATATGAATTGGAGCGTAAAATCATCGAAATTTTATTGCTCTACGGAAATAAGACTGAAGATTTTGAAGACTTGGTTTTAAAAGAAGGTGATGATGGTGAGTTAAAACTTGAACCAGTAGTTCATAATGCTAAAGTGTTTGAAAAAATATATTTAGACCTGCAAGAAGATGAAATGCAATTTTCTAATTCAGTTTTTAAAACCTTGTATTATACATTAATTGACACATTGCATCAAGAATCTGAGTTTTCTACTCGTAATTTTGTGAATAAATTAGATCAAGATTTGGCTGAAGAAGTGACTACAATTTTAATGAATGATGAGCGCTACAACTTACACGATTGGGAACGCAATCATATTGTTCCTAAAGAAAAAAGCCAATCGATTCCTCAGCTTGTAAACCAAACCATTTTAACATTGCGATGTTATTTGATTGATAAAAAAGTAGCCGAATATCAAAATGAAACCCTTAAAGAAGATTCAAATTCAAGAGGAATTTTAGAAGATGTAAAAGATTATCTCGGACTTAAAATGTTGCTATCACGAAAATTAGGAAAAGTGATAAGCTAAAAAGTTTAAGTCAGCTCCATATGTTTGCCTTGGTTTACAAGGTCTATTAAATTGGTTACATTAAGTTTTTTGAATAGCCTTGCTTTGTAAGTGCTCACAGTTTTTTCGTTAATATCAAGTTCTAAAGCAATTTCTTTATTCTTTTTACCAGACGATAATAATTTTAAAACCTCTACTTCGCGAGTAGAAAGTCGTTTATAAATTCTACTTTTAGATTGCTTGGTATCATTATATTTAAGATGTTTTGACATTTTTTCACTTAAATATAAATCGCCTTTGTGTGCAAGTCTAATAGCTTTTTCGATAACTTCAGTAGATTCCGTTTTTGAAACATATCCTGATGCTCCAGCCTTTATAGTGCTTATAGCGTAAATTTCTTCAGGATGATAACTAAACATGATAATGTTAATATTACTGTGTTCTTTCTTAATAGCTCTTAATGCGGTAATTCCGTTAAGTTCGGGAAGGTCAATTTCTGAGACGATAACATCCACTTGATGGCGTCGTACAAATTCAAATATTTCTACACCACTACCAACAGTACCAATAACTTCGATGTCGTGATGTTCTTTGAATAAGAGTTCAAAGCCAGTCCTAACAATAGGATGACTATCTACTACTAATACCTTAATCATGATATTTAATTTAGTTGGTTATAAGCGACCAGAACCTAAATTGATTAAGTTCTAGAATGTGGAGATTTCAAGTGCAAAAATAGAAAAAAAATCAATAAGAATCGCTTTTTGTAGCGATTAATTCATTAATTATTTTAAATTTTTAGGAATTTCGCAAATTGGTATTGGCAACATTTTATGCTGATTATTAGTATTGTAACGTGTGAAAATTTCAAAAACTTCACGCTGTCGTCCTTCAAAATCATCAACAGTTTTTCCATTATTTTTTTGTTGCATTGCCCATTCTAATTCTGGATAAGAAGCTCCAATTTGATCTTCATCGCTTCTGGCATCACCAAAAAGTCCGTCGCTTGGTGCGGCTTTCATAATAGATTCAGGAACTTTTAGTAATTCACCAATCGCATATACTTCAGATTTTAATAAATCTGCAATCGGACTCAAATCGACACCTCCATCACCATATTTGGTGTAAAACCCAACTCCAAAATCTTCAACTTTATTTCCTGTTCCAGCAACTAATAATCCTAAAAGTCCTGCATGATAGTACAAGGTAGTCATGCGTAATCGTGCTCTTGTATTTGCTAAAGCCATATCAACAACACTTTGTTTTCCTTCAAGAGAAACTTCAGTTTTAAACTCTTCAAAAACAGGAGTTAAGTCTGTTCTTATGTCTTTTACATTTGGGAAACGTGCTTTCAATTGAGCAATATGTTCTTGTGCTCTGCTTACATGACTTTCAGCTTGATGAATTGGCATTTCAATACATAAAACGTCTAAGCCTGTTTTTGCGCAAAGTGTTGATGTTACTGCAGAATCAATTCCGCCAGAGATACCAACAACAAAACCATTTACTTTAGCATTAGTAGCATAGTTTTTAAGCCAGTTTATAATATAATCAGTAACTTTTTCTGTTTGCATTTTTATTAGAATTTATATGAAAGAATAGTACCTTTGCAAAACAAAAATAAAGCAATAGCGTTAGTAATAAAAATTAATAACACTTAAGTTTTTTTGAAACTAATTATGAAAAATTTTTCTTGTATTCTCTTTTTGTTCTTAGCTTTTTACTCGTGTAAAAATGAAAATCAAATTGAAGAAGAAATTTCTAAAATAGATATTGATTTTATAGTGGAGCGTTTTGATCGTGCGTTTTATGAAGCGACTCCAAAGGATTTGGGACAGCTAAAAAAAACATTTCCATTTTTATTTTCAAAACAAGTTCCAGATTCGATATTTACTGCACGAATGAACGATTCTTTACAAAGAGAATTATTGCAAGAAGTACATAAGAAGTTTGATGATTTTTCAACTATTGACAATGAACTTACTAAGCTATTTCAGCATTTAAAATATTACGACATTACGTTTTCTGAACCTCGTGTGGTTACTTTAACAAATGATGTTAAATATAGAGATAAGGTCATTGTAACCGATACGATTGTGCTTATTCCATTAGATAATTATTTAGGTCACGAGCATCCGTTTTATGCAAACATTCCTAGGTATATTACACAAAACATGAAAGCATCTCAAATTGTACCTAATTTGGCATCAGAGTATGCAACACGTTATATCTATCAAACGCAAAAGAAAACTCTTTTAGATGATATGATATACTTTGGAAAGCAATTGTATTTTAAAGATAAAATGATTCCTTTTAAAACCGATGAAGAAAAAATTGGTTATTCAGCAAAACAATTGGAATTTGCAAAAAATAATGAAGGACAAATTTGGACTAACTTTATCGAAAATGAATATCTATTTAGTACAGATACTAGTTTGCCTGGACGCTTTATTGCTGATGCGCCTTTTTCTAAGTTTTATTTGCAATTAGATAGAGAGTCGCCAGGACGACTAGGTCAATATATAGGTTGGCAAATTGTAAAGGCTTATATGAATAATAATGAGGTTTCTTTTTTAGATATGATGAAAAAAGATGCAGTCGAAATTTTTAATAACTCAAATTATAAACCACCTAAATAATGGCGAAAAATCATACTTCAAAAATAGAACTTAGCATTGAGCTTGATGAAAATAGAGTGCCAGAACAATTGCATTGGACTGCCGAAGATGGAGGAATTACTAATGCTGAAGCTAAAGCAATGATGCTTGCTGTTTGGGATAGTAAAGCGCAAGAAACTCTTAGAATAGATCTTTGGACTAAGGATATGCCAGTAGATGAAATGAAATTATTTTTTCATCAAACATTAGTTGAAATGAGTAAAACCTTTCACAGAGCGACTCAAGACGAAAAGATGTCGGCTACTATGATGGATTTTTGTGACTATTTTGCTGAGAAACTCGAGTTGAAAAAAAGTTAGTTTCAATAATTGAGGTCAAATAGAGAGGTAACAAGTGGTCTTTAATGAATTTAAGGATTTATCTTACTTGTATTTGCAGACTTGTAAATAGGAACAACATTAAATACTTTAGATTTTTTTGATTTGTAGTAATGATGGTTTCTAAGTTGCTTGGTCATAAACTTAGATTTGTTATAGACTTCGAAAATAAGCAGTTTGTTGTTTTTGCTTATTTCTGACTTTAGCTCTAACTTGTTTTTAGAAATCAGCCTATTGACTGTGTCTTTATATTCTAAACTCATAGATTTATGGGATCCGAAACTACTATTACTTTCATGAACAACCCAATATAAAGGAGTTGACTGGTTGATGGTTCCTTCTTTGTTAATAGAAGATGAGGTTTCTAATTCCTTTTTAATTTCAAGCGTTGTATGTTTGGCTTCAGAATTGTTTTCATTTTGTTTCTTCAAATACATCACAATTCTTTTCTTACCTAATCTTGCTTTAATAATAAAGTTTCCTAATGGGAGCTTATTAAAATCAATTGTCGTGATAGTGCTGTCAACAATTAGACTTTTAAAATAGTTCTCATTAAATATATCGACTTGACGAATATTTTGCTTGCTTTCCAAAATTAAACTATCCTTATTCTTAGTAAGAATTTGTTTTAATTCTTGAGCATCAGGATTTATATTAGGCTCAAAGGTAATTTGTTGGCTATAACTGAAGATGGTACAGAGCATGATTGCTAAAATGTAGGAGATTCTAGACATGATTTTTGAGAATTTGGTTAACATAAGATACGTATAAATATTAACATGTACGAATATTAACTTACTTTAATCTCATGTCATTTATCTGATAATTAGTAAAATGCACTTTATTTTGAAGATTGTCTCTAGTGTAAAAATAATGTCAAATAAAATTTTGTGCTTCAAAAAAACTAAAGTTAGAAATCGCTTTCTATTTCGTTGCTTGAAGCATAAAGTGGTTTTGTATTCAAAAATTTTGAAGCCTCTACTGTTTTATAATAGGTAGGATTTCTAAACTGTTTATTCATAAACTCCGATTTATTATATACTTCATATATAATAAGCGTATTGTCTTTTCCTACATTTGATTTTAATTCTCGCTTGTTTTTTGAAATGAGTCTATTTACAGCATCCTTATATTCTAATCGCATAGTTTTACTCGATCCAAAACCAGAATTGCTTTCATACACAACCCAATAATACATGGGTTTTTTAGGCTTATCAATTGTGTTTACTTTTGGTATAAATATCTGTTGTTTATTGTTAATAGTTTTTAGTTTTTGCTGAGAAGCAACGACCTCAGAAGTTTTCTGTTTTTGTTTTTTATCAGAATTAGTAAGTTCAATAGCTTCCGTTTTTTCCAAATACATGATAATCCATTGGTTCTCTACTTTGGCTTGAATTACAAAATTTCCGTATGGCAGTGTTTTAAGATCAATTTTGGTTTGATTACTATTCACAGCGATATTTTCTGAATAGTTGTCATTAAAGATTTCTACTTTAGAAATTGAATCAATACTGCTTTCTAAAAGAAGCATATGAGTTTCCTTATTAAGATCTTGTTGTAGAGAATTAGCTCTGTAATTTACATTTTTGTGAAACGTAATTTGTTGTCCATAACTAAATATAGAGAATAACATAGCTGCTAAAATGTAGGCGGTTTTAGGCATGATTTGTAGATTTGGTAATACTAAGATAGATAAAAATATTAATTTGAATGAATCTAGATTTAGATTTACAATGTTTCAATCATAGGAAACATCGATTTAACAATTTAATTTAGCTAAATTAGCCTATGCGAAAAACACTATTTGGAGTCATAATAACATTACTTATTCTATTCACATATAAATATTGTGGAGATAAAAAGGAGCATAAGATTACATTACAACAAAATTCGGCTCTAATCGAAAAGCAAATTAAAAATGTGGGTAAATTGATAGTTACCGAAGGCTATTTTAGTGAAGTGTTTACATACGAAAATTCTAAAAGTATTTTTGGCGATTTTTTAGAAGCTGAAAAAAAAGCTTTAGTAGTTGTTAATGCTGAAGTCACGATTGCTTACGATTTAAGTCAAGTTGAATATGATATTGACAAAGCAACAAAAACACTTCGCATACTTAGCCTTCCAAAAGAAGAAATAAAACTGAATCCAGATTTCGAATATTACGATATGCAGGCCGACTTTTTCAATCAATTTGAAGCTAAAGATTACAACAATATCAAAGCAACAGTTAAACAGTCTTTGATGAAAAAAGTAGAAGCATCTGAGTTAAAATCTAACGCTAAAAATAGACTCATTAGTGAACTTGCTAAATTTTATATTCTAACCAATTCTTTGGGTTGGACCTTAGAATATAAGCAGTCTTCAATCTCAGATTTTGAATCTTTAAAGAGCATTAAGTTTTAAAATGAAATCAGAAACACGTAAAAATGAAATCATTACTACTGCAGCTAAACTCTTTAAAGAAAAAGGATTTAGTGCTGTTACAATGAGAGACTTGGCAACTGCAATGGGAATTAAAGCTGCAAGTCTTTATAATCATATTAACTCTAAACAAGACATATTAAAAACTATAATCATTTCTATTGCAGAAGAATTTACTAAAGGAATGAATACTATCATTCTATCTGAAGCATCTAGTATTTCTAAACTAAAAAGTATTGTTGAATTGCATATAAATATTACAGCACATAATACCAATGAAATGGCAGCTTTAAATAACGATTGGATGCATCTCGAAGACCAGTTAGAGTATTACCTTCAGCTTAGAAATGAATATGAATCTAATTTTCTTAACATTATAAAAAAAGGAATTTATTCTTCAGAAATAAAAAAAAGCAATCCCGAAATTATTATGTTTTCAATGCTAACTACGTTACGTTCATTGTATTTATGGATTCCTAAAAAAGAAGACTTAAATGCAGGTGATTTGGCAAACGATTTAACCGAAATCCTCATTGAAGGAATCAATACACATAACAATTAAATTTTGTATCTTTGTTCTTAAACTAACAAGTGTTAGTTTGTGATTATCATTCCGAGTGAAATCGAGGAATCTTAAAAAATAAATGAAATAAATTCTCTTTTTAGTAGAAGATTAGGCTTATGGCAGAATTTCACAATTTAAAAGTTGCAAATATTTATAAGGAAACAGAAGATACTTCAGTTATTACTTTCGAAGTTCCATCAGATTTGCAAGACGCATTTAAATTTAGGCAAGGTCAACACTTAACCTTAAAAACCGATATCAACGGAGAAGACATTCGTAGATCATATTCATTGTGTTCTAGTCCTATCGAAAATCAATGGCGAGTGGCTGTAAAATTAATTCCTGGCGGAAAATTTTCAACCTACATAAATGAAAAATTAAAAACAGGAGATCAACTTGAAGTAATGACTCCAAGTGGCACATTCGGAGTTTCTGTTAAGCCTAAAACACGGAAAAATTATTTGTTTTTTGCCGCAGGCAGTGGGATTACACCAGTGCTTTCAATGATTAAAACACATCTTGAAGCTGAGCCAAATTCAACTTGCAAGTTGTTTTATGTAAACAAAACCGCAAAATCCATTATCTTTAAAGAAGAATTAGAACAGTTGAGAAATACGTATTTCGGACGATTAGAAATTTACTATTTCTTGACTAAAGAACGTCGAGATATCGAGTTGTTTAATGGAAGATTTGATGACGAAAAAATGCAAATTTTAACCAAAACATTCATTGATATTCCAGATACAAGTGAGGTGTTTCTTTGTGGTCCAGAAAAAATGGTAAACTATGTGAGTGACTATCTTGTAAATGCAGGATTGCCAAAAGAACTAGTGCATTATGAGTTGTTTGTTACTGGACTTTCAGAAGAAGATATCAAACGAGCAGAACGTTTAGCAAAACAAAATGTTGAAGGTGTTGAGGTGACAATCATTGATGGCGGAAAAGAGTTTGAGTTTACAATGACTAAAGAATACGACAACATTCTTGATGCAGCTTTAGGTGCTGGAGCCGATTTGCCATTTGCTTGTAAAGGAGGTGTTTGCAGTACCTGTAAATGCCAAGTCATAGAAGGTCAAGTAGAGATGAAAATTAATTATGCGCTTGAAGAAAAAGAAGTCGCTCAAAATTTCGTTTTAAGTTGTCAAGCAGTACCAACAACAGATAAAGTAATCGTCGATTTCGACGTGTAAAATTCCTTTAAAAAAAAGGAATCTTAAAATAATAATTTTGGCGTTACCCTTTTTTGCTCTTAATGGCAAAAAAGCGTCAGGCTTTCGCAAGTCGCTATCAGAGATGAGCTCCAACAATTGCTCAATCCTTAACGCGCCAACAGCAAAAGGTCAACAGCCAACAGCTAATAAAAAAGAAGTTCAACAAGCTAAAGGCTAATAGCCAACAGCTAAAAGCTTAAAAAAATGAGTGAAGAACAATTAAAAAATCTTGAAAAGGAATTCGATGCACGTATCGCAAGAGACGAAAAAATCGAACCCAAAGATTGGATGCCAGAAAAATATCGTAAAACACATATCAGACAAATGTCTCAGCATGCACATTCTGAAATTGTTGGGATGCTTCCCGAAGGAAACTGGATTACTAGAGCACCTTCTTTAAGACGTAAAGTAGCACTATTAGCTAAAGTGCAAGATGAAGCTGGTCATGGTCTGTATTTGTACTCAGCTACCGAAACTTTAGGCGTATCAAGAGATGAGTTATATGAGCAACTACATACTGGTAAAGCTAAATATTCAAGTATCTTTAATTATCCAACCATAACTTGGGCAGACATGGGAGCCATTGGTTGGCTGGTTGATGGAGCAGCAATTATCAATCAAGTACCTTTATGTAATACATCGTATGGTCCTTATGCAAGAGCCATGATTCGTGTGTGCAAAGAAGAAAGTTTTCACCAACGTCAAGGTTATGAAATCATGATAAAATTGGCTAACGGAACACCAGAGCAAAAAGAAATGGCTCAAGATGCACTCAACCGTTGGTGGTGGCCAAGTCTTATGATGTTAGGTCCAACAGATGATGTGTCAGTTCACACCGAACAATCCATGAAATGGAAATTAAAACGAAAATCAAACGACGATTTACGTCAGCAGTTTATTGACCAAACTGTTCCTCAAGCAGATTTAATCGGATTATCAATTCCTGATCCAGATTTAAAATGGAATGAAGCACGTCAGAGTTACGATTTTGGTGAGATTGATTGGGACGAATTTTGGCAAGTCGTAAAAGGTCATGGACCAATGAATAGAGAACGAATGAAAGCAAGAGTTGGAGCTTGGGAACGAGGCGAATGGGTTCGTGATGCAGCTATGGCACATGCCGAAAAGAAACAAGAAAGAAAACAAAAACAAGCAGTATAAATTTTATCGTCAGTTCGAGTGAAATTGCTTTTTAGCAATTTTGTATCGAGAATAAGATGAAACAATACATAAAAATTATGTCAACAAAAAACTGGCCACTTTGGGAAATCTTCGTAAGAAGTAAAAACGGATTAGAACACAGGCATTTTGGTAGCCTACATGCAGCAGATGCTGAAATGGCTCTCGAAAACGCAAGAGATGTTTACACCAGGCGCAATGAAGGTGTTAGTATTTGGGTTGTAGAATCAAAGCATATTACAGCTTCAAATCCAGAACATAATGGCGAATTATTTGAGCCTGCTCAAGATAAAGTTTATCGTCATCCAACATTTTACGATTTACCAGACGAAGTAAAACATATGTAACAAATTCCTACGCAGGCAGGAATCTTATTATCAAAACTAAATGACATGCTGAGCTAGTGGAAGCATCTCAATTGAGTAAAAATGAAAAACAAAAATTTATACAACTACATATTAGGTGTCGCAGATAATAGTCTCATCCTTGGGCAACGTTTAGGCGAACTAACAGGCCATGGTCCAAGTTTAGAAACAGATATCGCTTGTACTAATATTTCTTTAGATTTATTCGGACAAGTGCGAAGCTATTTTCAATACGCAGCAAAAATTGCAGGTGACAATAGAACTGAAGACGATATTGCCATGCTTCGTAAAGAACGCGAATACAAAAATGTATTATTAGTAGAGCAACCTAATACAAATTTTGCCTACACGATTGGTCGTCAATTTTTATTTGATGTGTATCACTTAGCGTTTCTTTCAGAATTACAGAAAAGTACAGACTTAACATTGTCTGCCATTGCAAATAAGTGTATTAAAGAAGTGAGTTATCATGTACGTTTCTCATCAGATTGGGTAAAACGTTTAGGTGACGGAACAGAAGAAAGCAAGAAGAAAATGCAAGAAGCTATCAATGATTTGTGGACTTACACAGATGAATTGTTTCATCAAACCGAAGCTGATATAGCTATGGTTTCTGAAGGCGTTGGTGTAGATGTGACCAAACTAAAGGATGAGTATTACAAACAAATAGGTGAACTTTTAAATGAAGCAACACTTGATGTTCCTCAATCCAAATGGTTCCAAAAAGGAGGAAAAAAGGGCATTCATACAGAACATTTAGGGTATTTACTTGCTGACTTGCAATATATGCAACGCACCTATCCAAATATGGAGTGGTAAAGAATCCTAAACCGAACTTGAATTCGAATCTAATATGAAGTTGAATTGTTAGATTTAGATTTCAGTTTCAAATAAATATGACTGCAACAGAACAACATATAGACCATACTTTAATTCCAATACTGGAAAAAATTTCAGATCCTGAAATTCCAGTATTATCCATTATGGATATGGGAGTTGTACGTTCTGCTGTTATCAAAGATGGTATTGTTAAAGTAGAAATTACACCAACCTACAGTGGCTGTCCAGCAATGGATGTCATTGGCGACGATATCAAAAAAGCATTACACGATGCAGGTTACGAATCTGTTGTCGATTTGATTTTGCATCCAGCTTGGACGACCGATTGGATCACACCTAGAGGTCGAAAAGCTCTAGAAGATTATGGGATAGCAGCACCTTTAGAAGCCGAAGCCGATAAAGATGCATTGCTAAACGAAAAACGAATCGTTAAGTGTACCAATTGTGGTTCGCAAAATACACGATTGGTAAGTCAATTTGGCTCAACAGCATGCAAGGCACAATTTCAATGCGAAGATTGCCATGAGCCATTCGACTATTTTAAATGTTTAAAATGACAACTTGATCAGATCTTAAACTCTTGTACTAAGCATAGTCAAAGTATGATTTAAGATCATATCAAAGATTAATTAAATAAGTATAGCGTTACCCAAGGGTCAGGCTTTCGGCAGTCGCTCTTTTCAAGGAGCTCCAACAAAGCCTCAATCCTTAACGCAAAACAAAAATAAGGTATGAGCAATAATTCAATTCTTTTAAAAATTGAAAACAAAGTAGCGTACATCACGCTCAACAGACCAGAAGTCTTTAATAGTTTCAATCGCGAAATGGCTTTAAGTTTACAATCCATTATGGACGATTGTGAAACCAACGATGCCGTTAGAGCCATTGTATTAACTGGAAACGGAAAAGCATTTTGTGCTGGACAGGATTTAAAAGAAGTCACAGATCCCGATTTAAATCCTGGGTTTAAAAAAATACTTGAAGAACATTACAATCCAATCATTACCAGAATACGTAATATTAAAAAACCTATTGTAGCAGCAGTTAATGGTGTTGCTGCAGGAGCAGGAGCAAACATTGCTTTGGCTTGTGATATTGTGGTAGCTCATGAAAAAGTAAGTTTTATTCAAGCGTTTAGCTTAATCGGTTTGGTTCCAGATAGTGCAGGAACCTTCTTTTTACCTCGATTAGTCGGATTTCAAAAAGCCTCAGCTCTAGCAATGTTAGGCGATAAAATTTCCGCTGAAGAAGCCGAACGATTAGGAATGATTTACAAATGTGTGTCTTTAGAAGAGTTTGATGAAAATATAAACAAATTGGCTTTAAAATTAGCTAATATGCCAACCAAGGCTTTGGGTATGATTAAAGAATTATTCAATCAATCTATCACTAATACTTTAGATGAACAATTGGCATTAGAATCTAAATTACAAATCGAAGCAGCACAAAGTGAAGATTATAAAGAAGGTGTTGCAGCATTTATCGAAAAACGTAAACCAAACTTTAAAGGAAGATAATAAAAACAAGTGTCACCCTGAGCGTAGTCGAAGGGTCTCATTAATAATTTTGCTATGAGTTCGAGAAAAGTCAAGAACAAAGTAAAATTGCAATAGAAGTTTAATAAAAAAGATTCCTGATTTTGCAGGAAATGATATGAATATAGGAATTATAGGTTCAGGAACCATGGGAAGTGGTATTGCACAAGTTGCTGCAACATCTGGTTGTCAAGTAAAATTATACGACACCAACCAATTAGCATTAGATAAAGCAAAAGCAAGTCTTGAAAAAATATTAAATCGTCTCATTGAAAAAGGACGCATTGACGATGCCGAAAAAATGAGAATACAAGGTAATATCTCGTATGTCGATAGTCTAAAGGATTTAGAGGATTCTAACTTGATCATTGAAGCGATTATTGAAAACCTAGAGATTAAAAAGAAAGTGTTTTCAGAATTAGAAAGCTATGTTTCTCAAGACTGTATCATTGCTTCAAACACGTCGAGTTTATCAATTGCATCTATTGCTGCATCACTAGAGAAACCAGAACGTTGCATCGGAATTCACTTTTTTAATCCAGCACCTTTGATGAAGTTGGTTGAGGTCATTCCTGCCATTCAAACTTCAAAAGCAGTTTTAGAGACAGCAGTTCAAACCATTTCCAATTGGAAGAAAGTTGTTGCTGTAGCTAAAGATACACCAGGATTTATCGTAAATAGAGTTGCACGACCATTCTATGGTGAAGCTTTAAGAATTTATGAAGAAGGCATAGCCGATTTTGTAACAATAGACACAGCAATGAAAACGGTTGGTGGTTTCAGAATGGGACCATTTGAACTTATGGATTTTATTGGAAACGATGTCAATTATACAGTAACAGAAACCGTGTTTACAGCATTCTATTTTGACCCTAGATATAAACCAGCATTTACCCAAAAACGTTTTGCTGAAGCTGGATATTTAGGTCGTAAATCTGGAAAAGGCTATTACGATTATGACGAAAATGGTCGAATTGTCATTCCGAGCAAAGCGAAGGAATCTCAAGATGTCATGTCGAGCGCAGTCGAGACATCTCTATCTGAAAAGATTTTCAACCGCGTTTTAATCATGCTCATCAATGAAGCTGCAGATGCACTATTTTTAAACATTGCTTCCGCAGAAGACATAGACAATGCCATGACCAAAGGTGTCAATTATCCAAAAGGGCTATTGGCTTGGGCAGATGAAAAAGGCATAGATTGGTGCGTTTCTAAGTTAGATGAACTCTATAACGAATACCATGAAGATCGTTACCGTTGTAGTCCGTTATTAAGGAAGATGAATAGAGAAAATAAAACGTTTTTTAATTAGTACTGTCATTCAGAGCACTACTTTCAATCAAAAATATATTTTTGATTGAAAGTAAATTGCGAAGCAACCGAGGAATCTCATAATAAGATTGCCACGTCCTTCGTCCTCGAAATGACAAAAATAACAAAATATTACCTTGAGCGCAGTCGAAAGGTCTCATAATAAGATTACCTCTTTCGAAGAAAATAAATATGAAAGGAGAACAAATACCATACAAAATGCTAAGTCTAGATGCTTATAGTCAATGGTTAGGGATTGAGATTTTAGAATGTGAAATAGGTCGTTGCAAAGTTGGTATGACGATTCGTAAAGAAATGCTTAATAGTATGAACAAAGCACATGGTGGAATTAGCTATTCGTTAGCAGATACTGCTTTTGGTTTTGCTGCGAATACGCATGGTAAATATGCAGTTTCAATTGAAACGAGTATCAATCACATTGAAGCATTAAATGAAGGAGATTATTTAACTGCTGAATCAGTAATTGAAAAAGTAAATAATAAATTAGGCTTCAACATCATTGAAGTAAAGCGTGACGATGAATTAGTTGCGCTTTTTAAAGGTGTTGTATATAGAACTCAAAAAGATTGGGAAGAAAATGATTAACGATTGAAGGTTAATGATTAGTGAATTTTGATTTAAAAATTCAACAATCAACAATCAACAATCAACAATTTAAAATCAAACATGGAAGCATACATAATAGACGGAGTGCGAACTCCAATAGGAAATTACAAAGGAACACTATCTGCTGTGAGAACAGACGATTTAGGCGCATTAGTAATAAAAGAAGTAGTTGAACGAAATCCAAACATCCCAAAAAAAGCATATGATGATGTGATAATGGGTTGTGCCAATCAAGCAGGTGAAGATAATCGCAATGTGGCAAGAATGGCATCCTTATTAGCAGGATTGCCATTTACAGTTCCTGGAGAAACGGTTAACCGACTTTGCAGCTCTGGATTATCAGCAATCATTCATGCCAATCGAGCAATTAAAGCAGGTGATGGAGATTTATTCATTGCTGGTGGTGTTGAAAATATGACACGTGGACCATATGTTATGGCAAAGCCTTCAACTGCTTTTGGAGGTGATTCTAAACTATACGATTCTACATTTGGATGGCGTTTTATTAATCCGAAAATGCAAGAAATGTATGGAACTGATGGTATGGGAAACACTGCTGAGAATTTGGTCGAAAAATATGCCATTTCTCGAGCAGATCAAGATAAGTTTGCTTATTGGAGTCAAATGAAAGCTACAACAGCTCAAGAAAACGGAAGACTCGCTAAAGAAGTTGTAACTGTCGAAATACCTCAACGTAAAAAAGATCCAATCCGATTTGCTAAAGATGAGTTTGTTAAACCAAATACTTCTCTTGAAGTTTTAGGAAAGTTACGACCTGCTTTTAAAAAGGAAGGCGGAAGCGTAACTGCTGGGAACTCTTCAGGATTGAATGATGGAGCAGCAGCAACAATTATCGCTTCACAAGATGCTGTTGAAAAATACAACCTTAAACCATTAGCAAGGATTGTAAGTTCTGCAGTTGTAGGTGTCGAACCGAGAATTATGGGAATTGGTCCAGTTGAGGCGTCTAATAAAGCTCTAGAAAAAGCAGGATTAACCATGAATGATATAAATGTTATTGAATTAAACGAGGCTTTTGCAGCTCAAGCATTAGCGTGCACTCGAGCTTGGGGATTAGCAGATGATGATCCAAGACTAAACCCAAATGGAGGCTCAATCGCTATTGGTCATCCATTAGGTGTTACAGGTACAAGAATCGCTTATTCTGCAGCACTAGAATTACAAGAACAGCAAAAACGCTATGCCTTAATTACCATGTGTATTGGAGTTGGTCAAGGGTATGCTTGTATTATCGAAAATACAAACTTATAATAGATGTTACCTAGAGCGCAGTCGAGAGGTATCAATTGAAAAGATAAAGTTAATGATTTAAGATTGTCGATTTAAGAAGTTTAAAAACCAAAAATCACTGATTCAAGAATCTCAAATAATGAAAAATGAATAAGATTCCACACTACGTCCAAGGACAATGGACTACAGGTAAAGAAGAAGGAACACCAATCCTTGATGCGATAACAGGTGAAGCCTTCGCAAGCGTAGCAACTGAAGGATTAGATATTTCAGAAATCTTAAACTACGGAAGAACAAAAGGAAGCGAACAACTTCGAAAAATGACGTTCCAAGAGCGTGGGAATATGCTCAAAAAATTAGCATTTTATCTTGTAAAGCGAAAAGATGTATTTTATGAGTTGAGCTACAGAACTGGAGCTACCAAGATTGATAGTTGGATAGATATTGAAGGCGGTTTTGGGAACTTGTTTGCTAACGCATCGTTGCGTAAATTGTTTCCTAACCAATCTTATCATGTCGAAGGTGATCCAGTCGATTTATCGAGAGGTGGACGTTTTATGGCACATCATATCATGGTACCTAAAAAAGGTGTTGCTGTTCATATCAACGCTTTTAACTTTCCAGTTTGGGGAATGCTCGAAAAATGTGCTGTAAATTGGATGGCAGGTGTTCCAGCAGTTGTATTGCCTGCACCTTCATCCTCGTATTTAGCTGAAGCTGTAGCACGAACAATTATAGATTCAGGAATATTACCAGAAGGTGCATTACAAATTATTAACGGAACAGTTAAAACCATTTTAGATACTGTAGAATCTCAAGATGTAGTAACCTTTACAGGTTCTGCACAAACAGGAAGATTGTTAAAAGCACATCCAAGATTAATTCAGGAGTCAGTACCATTTACTATGGAAGCAGATTCTTTAAACGCTTCTATATTAGGAGAGGATGCAGTTCCTGGAACACCAGAGTTCGACTTGTTTATTAAAGAAGTTCGAAAAGAAATGACTGTTAAAGCTGGTCAAAAATGTACAGCCATTAGACGAATTATCGTTCCTGAAAACTTAATAGAGGATGTTCAAATTTCTTTAGGAAAAGCATTAGATAAAATTACTATAGGAGACCCAAGATTGAAAGAAGTCAGAATGGGATCTTTGGTAAGTCATCAGCAAGTTCAAGCTGTTAAAGCTTCAGTAAGTGATTTGGCTAAAGAAGCGCAAATCGTTTATGGTGGTTTAGATAAAATTGAAACCATTGGAGCTGATGCTAAAAAAGGCGCATTTATAAGTCCAATACTTTTACGAGCTGATCATCCATTTAAAAGCACGATTATTCATGAGCGCGAAGCTTTTGGTCCTGTAAGTACAATAATGCCATATAAAAATTTAGATGAAGCGATTGCCTTAGCGCAAATGGGTAAAGGATCTTTAGTATCTTCAATAGCAACAAATGACGATAGAATTGCTAAAGATTATGTTGTAAATGCTGCATCTCATCATGGAAGAATATTGGTTTTAAATCGTGAAAGTGCAAAAGAAAGTACTGGTCATGGTTCACCTTTACCATACCTAGTTCATGGAGGTCCTGGTCGTGCTGGTGGTGGAGAAGAAATGGGAGGTGTTCGTGGTATTAAACATTATTTGCAACGTACAGCTATTCAAGGATCACCAACAACGATTACTGAAATCACAGGTGTTTACCAACAAAATGCCAAATATAAAGAAGCTGAAGAGCATCCATTTCAATACCATTGGGAAGACATTCAGCCAGGTATGTCGCTTAAAACTCACAATCGTACTTTAACAGATACTGATATCATTAATTTTGCGAATCTTACTTGGGATCATTTCTATGCGCATACAGATATCACATCTTTAGACGGAAGCATCTTCGAAAAGAGAACAGCTCATGGTTATTTTATTATTTCGGCTGCAGCTGGATTATTTGTCTACCCAAATAAAGGACCAGTTTCGGCTAATTATGGTTTAGATAGTATTCGATTTTTACGACCATTGTATCATAACGATACGATTTATGTACGTTTAACTTGCAAGGAAAAAGTAGATCGTGATGTTGCTTCAGCAGAACACCCAAGCGGAATTGTTAAATGGCATGTTGAAGTATTTGATGCCAATTTTGAAAACAGACCAGAAAGTCAAAAAACAGAAAAAGATAGTCCGTTAGTTGCTGTGGCAACCATTTTAACTATGGTTCAAAAGAAACAAGAGACTTTTATAGAGATGACCGATGAAAAGATTGATGAATGTTTAGAAAAGCTTTCAGAAGACATCAAACCAAAATGGGGAATCATGACGCCACAACATATGGTTGAACATTTGGAATATACCTATAGAATTGCTTCAGGTGAAATTCAAGATTTCGACATTGCAACACCCGAAAAGATTTTGGAAAAGGTGCATAATTCGCTGTATAACTATGAGAAGTTTCCGAAGAATTCCAATTTTCCATTGTTAGAAAAAGACAAATTAGACGATTTAAAATATCCAGATTTAGAAACAGCAAAAGCAAAGTTTTTAGAAGTTAGAGAAAACTATAAGAATTTCTTTAAAGAACACCCACAAGCCGTTTTAAAGAATTTGGTGTTTGGTGAATTAAATCGCTACGAATCGTATCTTTTGGAACGCAAGCATTTAAATCATCACTTTGAGCAATTCGGGTTAATATAGTTATGAAATATTTAAAAATTTTACTTTTAACTTTAGTTGTCTTTGGTTGTAATTCTGAAAAAGAATCAAAAAGAGAAACGTTTTCAGAAGATAAAACATTTGAGGTTTTAACAAGTATAATTGATAATTATGTAGATCAAACGCTAGATAGAGGTAATGTCAATTCATTTGCTTTGGCCATTTATAAGGATGGAAAAATGTATCAAAACTATTATGGAGAGATTGATAATGTTGCTCATAATAAACCCAACGATAGCTCGCTTTTTGAAATCGCTTCCATAACCAAAACATTTACAGGTTCATTGATAGCAAAAGCTGTTTTGAATGGTAAAATTACTTTAGAAGACGATATCAGAACCTATTTTGAAGGTGATTATTCTAATTTAGAATATCAAGGTCATCCCATTACCATTAAAAATTTATTGACGCATAGCCTCGGATTTAAATATAAGACACCTGAACGACTAGAAATATTTAACAAAAAAATGAATTCAGGTGAAAGCGTTGATAAAATAGACATTTACACCATTCAAAATTTATTAGAAGAGTTAAAAACAGTAGAAATTGATAAAAAACCAGGAACCGTATTTGAGTATACTTCCATTGGCCCAGAGCTTTTGGCCTATATATTAGAAAAAGTAAATCAGCAATCTTTTGATGAGCAAGTGATAGCATTCTTTAATGAAATAGGTATGCACAACACCTATTTAAACGAATCAGAAAAGTATTTAAACAACTTGGTTAGAGGTTACAAAGGCTCTGAATTATCACCAATAGATTATTGTCCGATTTATGGCGCAGCTGGAGGTGCGATTTCAACCTTGCCAGATATGGCAATTTACATGCAATATTTAATAGAGCATAAAAATAAACCTTGGATTAAGGAAGCCTCCCGAACCTTGTTTGTTGATGAGGAGGATGGTGAGCAAATAGGTTATCTATGGCAAAATATTGGATTTGCCGAAGAAGAAGGTTATTTCTATTCTAAAACAGGCACATCTCATGGCACGCAAAGCGGTATTTTAATTTGTCCAGATTCTAATTATGGAATAGTTTTAATGGTAAATAATACATCAGATAAAGCACTTAATGATTGGGGAACTTTACTTTTTTATGATGTTGAACCAGATTTGATTAAATACCCAAAACTGAATTTAAGTTCAAGTTTGAAATCTGAATTTAAAAATAACCCAGAAAAAGCTATGGCTGAATTCAGAAAACGAAAAACAGATACTGCTGCTTATTATTTAAATACGAGAAGTGTTAATAATTTGGGTTATCAATTATTAAAAGAGAATCAATATCAAAGTGCAATAGAGGTTTTTAAATTTATAACCGAAGAGTTTCCTAAAGATGCAAACGCATATGACAGTTTGGGCGAAGCATATTTTACTGTGAAAGATTATGGTAAGGCATTGCTAAACTACAGGAAATCACTGGAATTAAACCCAGAAAATGATAATGCAAAAAGTTATATAATAAAAATTGAAGAGTTAAGTAAACAACAATCATGAGCGAACCATACGTAAAACAAACCATAGAAAATGAGGTAGGATATATCGAGTTTTTTCATCCTGCGCATAATTCCTTACCAGGAGATGTATTGGCAAAATTAGCACAAACCATAACCGAAGCTGGTCAAAACGATGACATCAAAGTTATTGTTTTAAAAAGTGGAAAAGACAGAACCTTTTGTGCAGGAGCCAGTTTTAAAGAATTAATAAATATTAATGACGAAGCCACGGGAAAAGTATTCTTTTCTGGCTTTGCCAATGTGATAAATGCCATGCGAAAATGTCCAAAGTTTATCATCGGACGAATTCAAGGAAAAACCGTTGGAGGAGGTGTTGGACTCGCAGCTTCAACAGACTATTGTATGGCAACAAAATTTGCAGCCATTAAGTTAAGTGAACTTAATATAGGTATTGGACCATTTGTGGTTGGACCAGCCATTGAACGTAAAATGGGATTAAGTGCCATGTCACAAATAGCCATTGATGCAAATACATTTTATCCTGCCGAATGGGCAAAACAAAAAGGCTTATTTACGCATGTATACGAAAGCACAGATGAGCTAGATGAAGCTGTTAAAGCAACGGCAGAACATTTATGTACATATAATGTTGAAGCCATGTTAGAAATGAAAAAAATCTTCTGGAAAGGCACAGATGATTGGGATGAGCTTTTAGCAGAACGAGCAGCAACCAGTGGAAGATTGGTGTTGAGTGATTTTACAAAAGAGAAATTAAAAACCTATAGGTAGTTTTGAGCTATGAGCTGTTAGAAATTGAGATTTATGGATTTTGAAAGTAGTTATCATTTTAGTTTTGAAAATTTGATTGTTTGTCAAAAATCAATAGTTTTTGGGGAAGAAGTAAACAAATTAGTAGAGACTTTTCCTAAAAAAGAAATGTTTCGTCTGTCGTCTCAGTTTAGTAGAGCAGCAGATTCTATTGCAGCAAATATTTCAGAAGGCTCGGCGAGTACAGATGCTAATTTCAATAGATATTTAAAAATGGCGTGGGATAGTAGCCACGAATGTGTTACTTGGAATACAAAAGCTTTTTTGAGAAACTATATTACCAAAGAACAATTTGAAAGTAACCGTGCAACTTTAACGGAAATTGGAAAAATGATTTCAGCATTAAGTAAAAAATTAAAGAAGTAAGTAACTCATAGCTAATAACTCAAAACTCAAGACTTATAAATGATTTACAAATTTAAAGAGTATACACCAGTAGTACACGAATCTAGTTTTGTGCATCCTTTGGCAGCAGTAACAGGAAACGTCATCATTGGTAAAAACTGTTATATTGGTCCAGGTGCAGCTATTCGTGGAGATTGGGGACAAATTATTCTAGAAGATGGAGTCAATGTTCAAGAAAACTGTACAGTACATATGTTTCCAGGCAAATCTATAACACTCAAAGAAAGTGCGCATGTTGGTCATGGAGCTATAATTCATGGCGCTAATTTGGGACGTAATTGTTTGATAGGTATGAACTCTGTCATCATGGACGATGCCGACATTGGCGACGAATCTATTGTAGGAGCTATGGCATTTGTTAAAGCTGAAACGATTATTCCAAAACGAAGTTTAGTAGTTGGTAATCCAGCAAAAGTGGTAAAGGAAGTGTCAGACGAAATGATTACATGGAAAACAAAAGGTACGCAGTTGTATCAGCAATTACCAGCCGATTGTCATGAGAACTTGAGACAAGTTGAGCCTTTAAGAGAAGTACCAGAGAATATGAAAATTCAAGAAGGTGTCTATGATACTTTAAGGGATTTTATGAAGAAATAAATGTAAAAGTGTCATTCCGAGCATAGTCGAAAAATCTTTTAAAAAGATTACCACGACCTTCGTACTCGCAATGACAGAAAATATAAAGAATGTCGAAATTCGAATTTAAAATGCCCAAATTGGGCGAAAGTATTACCGAAGCAGCCATAATCACATGGTTTAAAAGCGTTGGCGACACTATTGAAGCAGATGAAATGCTTCTTGAGGTAGCAACCGATAAAGTAGATTCTGAAGTGCCTTCAAATGTGTCAGGAGTCATTGAGGAAATTTTGTACGATGCAAATGACGTGATTAAAATAGGAGAAACCATTGCTATTATAAATGCTGATGCCAATGCTTCATCTTCAAAAAAAGCATCAAAAAAGGAAGCTATCATACAGAGCGGGAGCGAAGAATCTCAAAAGAAGAATATTTCAAAAAAGAAACGAGCTGTTACATCGAGCGCAGTCGAGATGTCTCAATCAACGTCATTTTCAGTAAATAACTCTAATACTTTCTTTTCACCACTAATCATTTCAATAGCCAAGAATCACCATATCAGCTTTGAAGAATTAGCTAGAATTCCAGCGACAGGTCATGAAGGACGATTGCGAAAAAGTGATGTGTTCAATTATATCGAAGACGGAAGACCATACAAATTTGCGCAACCAATAACGCAAGACCCAACAGCTTATCGCATTCCGCAATTAAGTTTCGATAAAGGCAAAGGCAAAATTGTTGAAATGGATCGTATGCGCCAAATGATTGCCGATCATATGGTGTATTCCAAACATACATCACCACATGTCACTGCTTATGTTGAAGCCGATTTAACCCATATGGTGAATTGGCGAAATGCCAATAAAGAGGCTTTTCAAAAAAAGTATGGAGAGCGATTAACATTTACACCATTATTTGTAGAAGCGGTTGCCAAAGCGGTTAAAGATTTTCCAAATATCAATGCTTCGGTCGATGGAAAAAACATCATCGTTAAAGAGGATATTAATATCGGAATGGCAACGGCATTGCCAAGTGGAAATTTAATTGTTCCAGTTGTGAAAAATGCCGATACAAAGGATTTAAAAAGCTTAGCAGCTAATGTCAATGATTTAGCTTTGAAAGCTAGAGAGAATAATTTAAAAGCAGACGATATTCAAGGAAGTACATTTACGATTTCTAATGTAGGAACGTTTGGAAGTGTTATGGGAACACCAATTATCAATCAACCTGAAGTTGCAATTTTAGCATTAGGGATTATTAAAAAACGACCTGAAGTGATCACAACAGATAAAGGAGATGAGATTGCAATTCGTAGTATGATGTATTTATCATTATCATTTGACCATCGTGTTGTTGATGGCTTTTTAGGAGGAAGTTTTGTAAGAAGAGTTGCCGATTACTTTGAGCAATTTGATATAAATAGAAAAATATAATTGAAATGTCATTCAGAGCGAAGCAAAGAATCTAATAAAAAAGATTGCCACGTTGTTTCTCTTTTCAATGACAAAAAGAAAGAGATGAATAAAGATATATTAAAAAAAGGATTTTCAAATCTATGTACAGCCAAAGCTATGGCAGAATTATATGAAGCTAATTTCAAACAAGTTTCAAAATATGTACACGCTACTTCTAGAGGCCATGAAGCTGTTCAAACGGCATTAGGAATGCAATTATTACCTCAAGATTATGCATTTCCGTATTATAGAGATGATGCGATGTTATTATCATTTGGTTTAAAACCTTATGATTTAATGTTGCAGTTACTGGCAAAAAAAGAAGATCCATTTTCAGGAGGAAGAACTTATTATTCACATCCTAGTTTAAAGGATGCAGATAAACCAAAAATTCCGCATCAGTCTTCTGCAACTGGAATGCAAGCTATTCCTGCAACTGGTGTTGCTATGGGAATGCAATACTTAGAAAAGCAGAATTTGAAAAACCCTGTCACTCTGAGCGCAGACGAAGAGTCTCAAAATCCAATAACAGTTTGTAGCCTTGGCGATGCTTCAGTAACCGAAGGGGAAATCGCTGAAGCCTTTCAAATGGCAGCTTTAAAACAAATGCCAATCTTATATTTAGTTCAAGATAATGGTTGGGACATTTCTGCAAATGAAGCTGAAACTAGAGCTCAAAATGCATTTGAATATGCACAAGGATTTCATGGACTAGATGCAATTTCTATTGATGGCGCAAATTTTATGGAAAGTTACGACGCTATAGAAAAAGTAATTAAAACTATTCGAGAAGAACGACGACCATTTGTGGTTCATGCTAAAGTACCTCTTTTAAATCATCATACGTCTGGTGTACGAATGGAATGGTATCGTGACGATTTAGAGGAAGCGCGTTCTCGTGATCCTTATCCTGTTTTAAGACAACAATTGCTGGATAATGGATATTCAGAAAAAGAAGTCAACCAAATAGAAAATTCTGCAAAAACGAAAGTGCAATCCGATTTTGAAAAAGCATTTCAAGCAGAAGATCCAAAACCAGAGGATTTATTCACAAACGATTTTGCACCAACGCCTATTACTGAAGAAAAGGGAGTGCGTTCACCAGAAGGTGCAGATAAAGTAGTTATGGTAGATTGTGCCTTATTTGCAGTTGAAGAACTCATGAAGAAACACAAAGAATGTTTGCTTTACGGACAAGATGTTGGTGGACGATTAGGAGGTGTTTTTAGAGAAGCTGCTACTCTGGCGCAAAAGTTTGGCGATGATCGTGTATTTAATACACCAATTCAAGAAGCATTTATTGTAGGTTCTACCGTTGGGATGAGTGCAGTTGGTTTAAAACCAATAGTTGAGGTTCAGTTTGCAGATTATATCTGGCCAGGACTCAATCAGTTATTTACAGAAGTGAGTCGCAGTTGCTATTTGTCTAACGGAAAATGGCCTGTAAGCATGATACTTCGTGTGCCTATTGGAGCTTATGGAAGTGGTGGTCCATATCATTCATCTTCTGTCGAAAGTGTAATTACCAATATTCGTGGTATAAAAATAGCTTATCCTAGTAATGGAGCCGATTTAAAAGGCTTGATGAAAGCGGCTTACTACGATCCAAATCCTGTGGTGATTTTAGAGCATAAAGGCTTGTATTGGTCTAAAGTGCCAGGAACTTTAACAGCTACCTCTGTTGAACCTTCTGAAGATTATGTGTTACCATTTGGAAAAGCTTGGGTGTTACAAGAAATTTGGAAACAAGACGAGGTTGAAACACTTACTATTGTAACCTACGGAATGGGAGTGCATTGGGCTTATAATGCTTCAGGAGAATTGAACATGCGAGATCAAATTGAAATTATTGATTTAAGAACTTTATTTCCTTTAGATGAAGATACTATCATGACTTCAGTTAAGAAAACCGGAAAATGTTTAGTGGTTACAGAAGAGCCTTCTAACAATAGTTTTGCAAGAGCATTGGCTGGGAAAATTCAAGAGGAGTGTTTTAAATATTTGGATGCTCCTGTAATGACTATTGGTAGTGAAAACATGCCAGCAATTCCTTTAAATTCTACTTTAGAACAAACGATGATTCCTTCAACAGAAAAAGTGAAGGAAAAAATAGAAACGTTGATAAATTATTAGCGTTTTAAAATTTTTAATGCTTAAATATTTTGAAATTTCGTATATTGAACCTTTAACTATCTAAATTTTTATTATGAAAAAGAACATACTTCTCATAGTTGCTGCTTTATTTTTGTTTTTAGGAAATCAATCTATTAATGCACAGGCAAAAATGGAAAAGGAAGTTAAGACCTATGATTTGAGCTATATTAAAGCAAACGCAAAGAAGAAAACTAAAAGCTTAATCAGTTATTTAGATCTAAATAATAAACAACAAGAGCAAGTTTATAATCTTTTTATAGAAGTTGGACAGAAGATTGGTAAATTACAAGCTAAAGAAGACACAAAGCAAAAAGCTGCTTTTACTGCTAGAATGGAGCGATATGTTTCAGATTCGATGAAAGACATTTTAAATCAAGATCAGTTGAAAAAGTACTTAGCAAAAGCCAAAGACTTATAACTCACTCAATATTAATTTAATTAAAAAGCGACCATTTTAGGTCGCTTTTTTTATATGTTGTATTCAGATAATGGTTTTGTAAATTTCTCAGGATCTGCTGCCAAATGATATCTAGGATCATCAATATCTTCAACAATTACTTCTTTAAATTTTGGACTCCCCTTATAGAGCAAAACTTTACAATCTTCACTAAGATGTCTCAGTTTTATTGATTTCCCTTCTGCTTCATATTTGTTTACTAAATTAAAAATAGCTTCTAGAGCAGAATGATCACTTACTCTAGATTCAATAAAGTCTATTTCAATATGTTGAGGGTCATTTTTTACATCAAATTTAGAATTAAAGTTTTGTATTGATCCAAAAAACAGCGGTCCCCAAATTTCATAGGTTTTAGTCCCATTTGGTTGTATTCTTTTACGTGCTCTAATCATTGTGGCATTCTTCCATGCAAATACCAATGCCGAAATGATAACTCCAGCAATTACAGCAATAGCTAAGTCTTTCCAAACAGTAATTGCAGATACAGCTATTAATACAATTGCATCTGATAACGGAATTTTTCTAATGATTCTAAAACTACTCCAAGCAAAGGTTCCGATTACGACCATAAACATAACACCTACAAGAGCTGCAATTGGAATTTGCTCAATCAAAGGAGCTCCAAAAAGAACAAAGCATAATAACGCTGCTGCAGCAACTGCTCCAGATAGTCTGCCTCGTCCGCCTGAATCTACATTAATAATAGATTGTCCGATCATGGCACAACCACCCATTCCTCCAAATAATCCGTTTAACATATTAGCACTACCTTGAGCTATACATTCTCTGTTTCCATTTCCTCTGGTTTCAGTCATTTCATCAATAAGGTTAAGCGTCATTAAAGATTCAATTAAACCAACAGCAGCTAAGATAAATGCTGTTGAAAAGATTAAATCCCAATGTCCAGATAAGGTGCTAAATAAACCAAAAATTTGATCTTGAAATGTAGGCAATTCACCTTGTAAGCCTTCACCACCACCTTCTCTAATAAACGAGCCTACAGTACTCATTTCAATGCCGCCAAAAATAGTAATACACGCGACAACTATAATAGCAATTAAAGCAGCTGGAATTTTCTTGGTAAGTTTAGGGAGTCCATACATGATTCCCATAGTCAAACCAATAAAACCCATCATTTTCCAAAACGTTGCATTTGAAAACAAAGCAGAAAACCATTCAGAAGTATTAGTCCATATAGAAATGTCTTTAGGAACAGCGTTAGGGAATAAGCCGAGTTGTGAAAGAAAGATAACAATGGCTAAACCATTTACGAATCCCATCATAACTGGATGCGGAATAAGTCTAACAAACTTTCCTAGTTTAAAAACACCTGCTAATATTTGAATGCCACCAACAAACAATAAAGTGATAAAAAGCCATTGTAAGCCAAGGTTTTCTATTGGTGTTTCAAGGTTAATACCGACTTCATTTCCTTTCTGAATTAAATGAACCATAACTACAGCCATGGCTCCAGTTGCTCCAGAAATCATTCCAGGTCTTCCGCCAAATAGAGCGGTAACAATACCCATCATAAAAGCACCATAAAGTCCAACTAATGGATCAACACCAGCAACAAACGCAAATGCAACTGCTTCAGGAACTAGTGCTAATGCAACAGTTAAACCTGAAAGGATATCGTTTTTAGGGTTTTGTGTAAAGTTTTTTCTAGTGGTTTGACCTAATATCATAATGTATGCTCTTAAAAGTCGGCAAATATAAGCTATTTATATAATAAGCTTAAAACTCATGCTATAAAACAAGCAAGCACCAACTTTAAGTTGATGCTTGGTGATATAATAAATTAAGCGTTTGTTATTGTATTTCTGGAGGATATTTCTCCATTATTTTCATTACAAATTCTTTAATTTGAGCCTCTTTTTTCTCCATATTTTGAGAAATATAACCTGTACCCATACCTTGCCATATGAGTTCTTTATTTTTCATATCAATTAAATCGATAAATAAAGTGCCTTCAGATTGGGTAGAAACAACAGGTTGATTGTTCCAGCCCCAACCCCAACCAGGACCAAAACTTCCCCAACCCCAAGCATTGTTGTAAACGTTAACTCGTTGTTGCGATTTAGTAAAGATACTTACTAGCATGTCTGGATTGTCAGACTTTGTAAAACCTTTTGCTAGTAATTCAGCTTCAATGGCTCTTAAAATTCTGCGTTTATCCAAATCACTAATTTCTGCTTTATCGATTCCTGTTTTGAAAAAGGCAAACGTTTTGTAGGATTCAAAATTTGCTTCTTTATCGTAATCTGAAGCAACTCTAACAGAACTACAAGCTGTTGTAAGGGTAATAAGTAGTACAAGACTAATTTTTAATATTTTTTTCATAGCAATAATTTTTTAAAGTTATAACGAGTCTAGTAAATCATCATCAACAGTATTTGGAAGCGTGACTTTAAGATTTGGTTCTTCAGCCATAGCGCGTTTAATTGCAAAAATTGCACCTTCATTTCTAGCCCAATTTCGTCTAGCAATTCCGTTGTTTACATCCCAGAATAGCATAGATTTTAAGCGTCTTTCAGCATCCTTACTACCATCAAGAACCATACCAAATCCACCATTAATAACTTCTCCCCAGCCAACACCTCCACCATTGTGTATGCTTACCCAAGTTGCGCCTCTAAAACTATCGCCAATAACATTATGTATGGCCATATCTGCTGTAAAACGAGATCCATCGTAAATATTACTGGTTTCGCGATATGGAGAATCTGTTCCAGAGACATCATGATGATCTCTCCCAAGTATTACAGAACCTATTTGCCCATCTTTAATAGCATTATTAAAGGCTTCAGCGATTTTCATTCGTCCTTCAGCATCAGCATATAAAATTCTTGCTTGTGAACCTACAACCAGTTTGTTTTCTTGAGCACCTTTTATCCATTGTATGTTGTCAGCCATTTGCTGTTGGATGTCTTGCGGTGAGTTTAGCATTATTTTTTCAAGAACTTTGCAGGCTATTTCATCGGTTTTAACTAAATCTTCAGGCTTCCCTGAAGCACAAACCCATCTAAAGGGTCCAAATCCGTAATCAAAACACATAGGTCCCATAATATCTTGAACATAGCTTGGGTATTTAAAATCAATACCATTATCTGCCATAATATCTGCTCCAGCTCTCGATGCTTCTAAAAGGAAAGCATTTCCGTAGTCAAAAAAATAGGTGCCTTTGGCAGTATGTTTATTTATCGCAATAGCATGACGACGTAAGGTTTCTTGCACCTTTTCTTTAAATAATATCGGATTATTCGCCATCATATCATTGGCATCTTCAAAAGAGATATCTGCAGGATAATAGCCTCCAGCCCAAGGGTTGTGTAAAGACGTTTGATCACTACCTAAATCGATATGAATATTTGCCGTATCAAATTTTTCCCATACATCAACAACATTACCTAAATATGCAATTGAAACCGTCTCTTTTTCAGCTTTGGCTTTGTTAACTCGAGTAACAAGCTCATCTAAGTCTGTAATTTTTTCATCTATCCAACCTTGGTCTAATCTAACTTGCGTAATTTTAGGATTTACTTCGGCACAAACTGTAATGCATCCTGCAATGTTACCAGCTTTTGGTTGTGCTCCAGACATACCTCCAAGTCCAGAAGTTACAAATAGGTGTCCTTTAGGTTCTTTTTTAATTTTTCTAAACCCGTTTAATACTGTAATCGTAGTACCATGAACAATACCTTGCGGACCAATATACATGTAACTACCAGCAGTCATTTGCCCATATTGAGTAACACCTAAAGCATTAAACTTTTCCCAGTCATCAGGTTTTGAGTAATTAGGGATCATCATACCATTTGTAACAACTACTCTTGGTGCATCTTTATGACTAGGGAATAAACCCATAGGATGTCCTGAGTACATCACAAGAGTTTGCTCATCATTCATTTCTGAAAGATATTTCATTGTTAATCTGTATTGTGCCCAATTTGAAAATACACCTCCATTTCCACCATAGGTGATTAATTCGTGAGGATGTTGAGCAACAGCATAGTCTAAATTATTTTGAATCATTAGCATAATCGCTGCAGCTTGTTGAGATTTTGCTGGATATTCTGCGATAGGCCTAGCATACATTTTATAATCAGGACGAAAACGATACATGTAAATCCTTCCATAAGTTTCAAGCTCGTTTTTAAATTCTGAAATTAATTCAGAATGATGAGACTTATCAAAATATCGTAAAGCATTTTTTAGAGCTAGTTTCTTCTCATCGTTTGATAGAATGTCTTTACGTTTAGGTGCATGATTAATTGAATTATCATATGGCTTAGGTTGAGGTAGGTTTTTTGGAATACCTTCTTTTATTTGATCTTGAAAAGATATGTTTTGTGTTGTATGCATCACTTTTTTTTTAATTTGTTTTTGTTAAAACCATAAGGACAATGTCTGCATCCACTTTCACAACAGTAACCTCGTTTTAAATGATACTGTTCTGTAAAGCAGCGATATCCTTCAGGTGTTAAATAGTAATCGCCTTCCTCTAATGGAATAATTTTCTTCATATCTTACAAAGATAATGTAAATTGGACTGATTTTTGTTTGTAATATACTATGATTTTAGTCTCTAGATATTTGGTTCCTAAAGGGTATGTTGGAATTGTAATTTTCCCTTTTATACTTTTAAAATATAAGCATTTAAGTATAAATAATGTGTTGCTAAATCATGAGAAGATTCACTTAAGACAGCAATTAGAACTTTTTTTAATTATATTTTATATATGGTATGGTGTTGAGTTTTTAATTCGACTTTTGATTTACAAAAAATGGCATAAAGCGTATAAGAATATTTCGTTTGAAAAGGAAGCATATGCCAATGAAAACGACCTTAACTATTTAAAGTCAAGGTCGTTTTATAATTTTCTAAATTATATGTAATAAAGCGTCTTATTTTAACACTATTTTTTGAGCTTTTGACTTGCCGTTTACTAATGTAGCTTTAACGATGTATGCTCCACTAGAAAGGTTGTGATTATTTATGATAAACTCAGTTGTATTAATAGTGTTCTTGTTAAATAAAACACGACCTAAAAGATCATAAACTATAACAGATTCTATAGCACTTCTATTAGAATTGATTTTTATATAATTTCCTTTAGGAGCTATGATGCTTAATGCACTTAATTCTAAATCTATGGTGCTAAGAGTTTCATTTGTGTATCTTAAAACAAAACGATTTTCATAATCTATTGCTTCAGTTTCGGTGAACACATAAGGAGAAGCTCTTAAATCATGAACAATACCTTCATAGACGTCTTCTAAATAAATATTTTGATTGACATCTAAAAATAAACCATCAACACTGCTAATGGCAATAGTGTATTCTCCTGCATGAGGAATAACGGTTCCTAAAGGCACTTGGTCATTTACATCAAACGGCAATGCACGTCCTTGAATGACCATACGCTTATTATCTATTTTAGAATACATGCTAAGGTTGTTTACTTCTCTAATATATGCATCATACAGTCTGTCTTTTTCTTGAGTAGCACCTTCAATATAACCGACTAAAATATTTGATGAAGATCCGTTTGAATCAATTAAGTCTAACCATATGCGATGACGCTCAATAGAATCAGAATTTGAAATGTTTTCATTAGGATTAGCCGATCTATAGAATGCAGTATTGCTATGAGATCGATCTCGCATACTATTGTTAAAAGTTACATTCCCAGATTCATTGTCATTTAATGCTAGTACAAAAAAGCCTTGTCCAGAAGCAATCTTTCCATTAAAAATTGGATTAGGATTAGAGACACCAGATAAGTTATAAGTGATGTAATCGTTGTCATCATAGGTGAAGGCAAAATCATCATAGAATGAATCGCCATTATTGCCAATTTGTGTACCATGAGTCCAAATATGAACAGAGCCTTCAATTAAATTATTACTTGGATGTGTTAAAAAGGAATTCGCATCTAAAGCTGAAGGGTAAGGATTTCCTAAAAGGTTCCAATTGTCATCATAAGGGGTAACTGTTAATACATCATTGCCATAAGGATTATAAGTATAATTACTATTTCCAAAAGAATTTGAGCCACTACTTATAGGTTGAGTAATAACGCCATTGTTTGGTACTCCTGTAAACACAGAAGTAGCTATTGATGTTCCTGAAGTGTGGTTTGTAGGACCTCTAACAATATAGCCTTTACCAAGAGCCATTGTCCCAGAGCTTAAAGGATTCCAGTTACCATAGCAAATTGGTATGCCACCAGTTGGAAGTACGCCAGGTGTAAAAGTGCCAGTTGGCACTGTTGGTGTCCATTGGTAAATATAACCTGATGGTGTAAAAGCACCATATACATTGGAGACATCAAAACCTTGAACAGGACTTGACCAATAAACATAATCAGTTTGTCTAATGCTAGTGTTTCGGTAGAGCTCTATATTTCCGGAATTTATTTGTGATGGAGCTACTGAAGTACTGCTATCATATACTTGAATTAAACTAGCGTCATTTTGAACAATTAATTCGCCAGTACCTTGAATCTCAATATAGTCTTGAATGGTTAATGAGGAAGCAAAATTATTATTATTTGTATCAGAAGTTAAAGTTAATGTAGCTCCTGTTTCAATCGTTAAATTTAAACCATCTCCATGATTATTGTCGTAAATAACAGGGTCATTGCCAGTTACAGGTATAACGACGCAGTCAACAGCTGTTGGTATGGCATCGTCTGACCAATTTAATGGATTCATCCAGTTGTCGGTAGCTTCAGACCCATCCCAAATTTTAGTGCTTGATATTTGAACTAAAATTTCTTCAAATCTAGTCATTGTCGTGCCATCACAAAAATTATAAACGATTTCAGCAGTGTAGGTTGTATCAGAAGTAGGAGCAACTGTAATCACATCATTATTACCTAAAGATGTAAGTCCAGTTGTCGAGTTGCCATTTACTGACGCCGAACCTTCATACCAAGTTAAAGTAGAAATTGATCCTAAACCACCACCTATTGGAGTAAATCTCCACGCTTCTTGTGTGGTATTCCAGTTAGCATCTAAACTGTTTCTGTTGGGCGCTGCCAAACCAGTAGTGGCATCATTTTGTATGGCTACGGTTGCATTTCCGTCATTCCAAGGAGAAATATTATTGTTGTCAATGTTTTTCTCTTCAATATAGACATCTATAACATTACTGTGTTCGTATAAAACAATCATACCAGTATAGAGTATAGAGTTGTCTGAAAACATTGGGATATCATGCCAAGACATTATAAAGGCTCTTTCTCCAGTATCAAGTGTGATAGTTTCGTAACCAACTTCACCACCTTGACTTGGGTCAATATCATGGTAAACGCCGTAAATTGAGCGACCAAAAAATCGTCCGCCATTAGAGTTTATAGCATTGGGTACGTTCCAATCATTATAGTAGCCACAACCAGACCCAGGTGCAAAACTTTCAAAAGATATTACGGCATTGGCAGTTGCTTGTAATTGCGACAAAGCATTAGCAGTCACATTATCATAAAAACAAAAATCAAAAGGCATATTGACTACAGGAGACCAGGTGTCATCATTAAACGTTGAGAATTGATTAGATAAACAATCAAATTGATATGGTGGGTTGTAAGCAATTGAAGACACACTATAATTACTTGGGTCACCTAATTGTAGATAAGTTGCCTCAAGATCGACACTTCCTACAACACCACAAGAAGTGACAGCTGGATTATTGCCATTAATATCTGAAGCAGTCAAGTTAGGTAAACCTAGTGATGACACTCCTGTTCCAGAACCTGCGGTACAGTTTGGAGGCGTACAAGTGATTTCAATTGTAAAATCACCAGTTGTAGATCCAAAGTCGCTATAATGTGCTACATACACATAATAATCGGTTAAACTTGTTGTTGTAAAGGTATAAGAATCATTGCCAAAACCATCTTGACAAGTAATATTGGTTAGTGCTCCACAGTTACCTTCTAATACTGCAATTTCAGTATCATAACTACCATTTGGAGTGACCTCAATTGTAGTTGAATCTCCTGTTCCCACAAAGTGAAACCAAACCCCATAATCACTCATGGTGCATACAGTGCCATGAGCAGTGCTTCCAGTAGTTCCATTTGTTGTTGCAAAAATAGATTGCCCACAATTAATACTTGTTGCAGAAGCACAATCTGTGTTTGTTGGTGGAGGTGGTGGTTCAGTAACACAGATGTCAAAAGTTCCATTGTTGTTATTTCCAAATTCCCAAACTCTTATATAAACTGTGCTTCCAGGAGTTAAACCTGTACTTGTAATCGAAGACATAGCACCATTATCACTATCATCATCATCACACTCAATGAGTGAAAGCGAACCACAAGTACCTGAGTAAATAGCCATACCACTATCAGTCATTACACCTGTATCTGTATCAACAATAATGCTTCCGCTTGTAGGTACTGTAACTGTAAACCATACATCGCCACCACTATAACCTGCACAACCAGGAGCAGGTACACCAGTAGAAGCAGTAGCACTTTCATTTGTATAGGTTGAAAATGAACATGGAGAGTTCACACTTAAATTAGTAGCAGTACAAGGATCATCATTAACAGGTGGTCCGGGAGGTTCGGTAACACAAATATCAAAAGTTCCAGGGTTGTCATTATTGTATTCCCAAACGCGAATATAAATCGTTTCACCTGCAGTTAAACCGGTTCTTGTAATTGATGACATTAAAGCGCCACCGTTAATACTGTCATCATCGTCACATTCAATTAAGGTTAATGTTGGTGTAGGGCAAACTCCAGTCACTGAATAAATAGCCATTCCACTGTCAGTTATCACGCCAGTATCTGTATCAATTATAATGGTTCCGCTTGCTGGAACTACTGTTGTAAACCAAACATCACCACCATTATAACTAGCACAGCCTGGAGCAGGAATTCCAGCTGAAGCTGTAGCGTTTTCAGTAGTGAAGGTTGTATAAGAGCAAGGAATGTTTGGACTTAAAGCAATAGCGCCACAAGGATCGTCATTGGCTATAGGAGAAGTGATTTCTAAAGTAAAATTAGCATCTGTTGTGAGAACAGACCATGAATCAATAACTAAATAGTAAGTGCCTGGTGTCAAGGTTACTGGGCCAGATGTGCCAAATGGATCTCCTCCTGTTTCAATACCTCCTTCGCAATTCCCATTTGTGGGTGCGCAACCCGAATGAATAGAGAGTGATTTCCATGTATTACCTGTATTAGCAAAATCGAAGGTGTAGTCACCTCCACTAGTAACATTTATGGAGTATACACCATCTGTTGCATCACCATAAAATACTGTTCCTAAGCAACCAATCACACCATAGTCGTCGCCTAATCCTGCAGTGGTTTGCAAACCTGTTGATATTGTGCCGCCAGGAACAAGAGCTAATGGAGTCGCCGAACCACAATCAACACCTGGAGCTTGTGTTTGAGCTAATTTAGGTATGATTGTTATTAAAATAAGTAAGAGTAGTTTTCTGGCCATAATGCAAAATTTAAAACAAAACCATAGCCTATATAGGCTTTTAAGTGAGGTTAAAAGTTTTAAAAATAGAGGTGAGGCACTATAACAAAAACAATGTAGTAAAAATTACATAATTTTAGATAAAAATTATGAATTTATTTGTTTTTTTGTTAAAGTGTTGTGTTTTTTAGATAAAATCCATTTTTGTAATGTGAATGCTGTGTTTTTGAAAATAAAAAAAGCCCTTAATTAATTAAGGGCTTTTCAATACTATAAAAATAGTATTTGCTAATCTTTTAGTATTATTTTTTGTGTTTTAGTTTGACCACTCTCTAAGGTTACTTTAACTATATAAGCACCACTAGATAAGTTGTGATTGGTGTAAACAAATTCATCGTTACTAATAGAAGTTTTGTTTAACATGACTCTACCTAAAAGGTCATAGATTACAACAGAATCAACTAGATTGTTGTTAGTGTTAACCTTTACATATTTACCCTTTGGAGCTGTAATACTTAAATCACTTAATTCTAAATCATCAACGCTTAAGGCTTCATTGGTATATCTTAACACAAATCTATCTTCATAATCAATAGCTTCAGTTTCAGTAAAAGTATACGGAGTAGCTTTTAAATTATGAATAACATCATTGTAAAGGTCTTCTAAATAAATGTTTTGATCACCATTTGTAAATAAGCCATCTACTTTACTTATTGCAATAGTGTATTCTCCTGCTTGAGGAATAACGATTCCTATAGGAACTTGGTCATTGTTATCAAAAGGTAATGAACGTCCTTGGATTGTAAGACGATCGTCGTTAGCTTTAGAGTAAATATTTAAATTGTTAACCTCTCGAGCATAAGCATCGTATAATCGGTCTTTTTCCTGTGTAGCACCTTCAATATATCCTACTAAAGTGTTTGATGCTTCATCATTTTGATTTAATAAACTTAACCAAATACGATGACGTTCAATATTCTGATAATCACTTGTACTCGAAGTACTTTCGTTAGCTTCAGCTGTTCTATAAAAAGCAGTATTACTATAAGTTCTATCACGCATACTATTGTTAAAGGTGACGCTGCCTGTTTCATTGTCATTTAAAGCTAAAACAAAGAAGCCTTGTCCTGAAGCGATTTGACCTGCAAACGTTTCATTAGGGTAAGTAGAACCAGAAATGTTATACGTCACATAATCATTAACACTATAGGTGTAGGCAAAATCATCATAAAAAGAATCTCCATTACCGCCTATAGGAATATTATGTGTCCAAATATGAACTGCACCTTCAATTAAATTGTTACTAGGATGGGTTAAAAAGGCATTGGCATTTAAAGCGGAAGGATATGGATTACCAATAAGATTCCAATTGTCGTCTAGTTGAGTTACACTTAGGCTGTTTGTGCCATAAGGATTGTACATTAAGCCTCCTCCAGAATAACCACCACTACTTAACGATTGAGTAATAACCCCATTATTGGCTACACCATTAAACGTTGCAGAAGCTATTGAAGCAGCAGTTGTGTGGCCATTAGGTCCTCTAACCGCATAACCTTTTCCAATGTCCATAATACCAGAGCTTAGGTTGTTCCAGTTGCCAGTAATAATGGGCACATTTCCTGGCATACCTAAATAACCTGTTGCTGTAGTTGGAATCCATTCATAGATACGATTAGTAGGTGTGTTTATGTCATATACATCTGAAACATCAAAGTTTTCGACTGGACTAGACCAATATACATAGTCAAGTAGTCTTATATTTGTGTTTCTGTGCAGTTCAATTGCTCCACTATTTGGTCGGGCTGGTGTGTCGTTTACTTGAATTAAACTAGCATCATCTCTTACAATTAAAGATCCAGTGCCTTGGATGTCTATAAAATCTTGAACGGTTAATGTTGATCCAGCATTGTCTGCATTAGTGTTAGCAGCTAAAACAAGCAAGGCGCCATCTTCAACAGTAAGGTTGTAAGCATCTGCATTGCCATTATCACTAATAATTGGAGGAGTTATTCCTGTTGGAATATACACACACTGCGTATCCGTAGGAACTGTATTTCCAGACCAATTTGTTGCTGTATTCCAATTGTTAGATGTAGCACCTGTCCAAATCTTACCAATAACATAATCTACTCGTGTTCTTGCTGTTGGATTACCGGGACAAGCATACCAATACGAATAAATACCTGGTGTGCTAGTATCGGTTAACCCAGAACCAGGATAGTTTACTGGGTTAAAACCTGCACCCGATTTTATAGGAGTACCTCCAGAAACCGCTGTGTACCATTCTATTGGAGCTGATGCTGTTGTCCAATTTATATCAGGTCCTGTTGTAACTTCCCAAGTATAAGGACTATTACCACTGCCTGGTCCTCCCCATTCTGTGGTAATTAAGGTGTAATTAACACCTGCGGTTAAAGTCGCAGTTAATTCAGAACGAAGTCCTACACCAGAGTCATCATCTCTTACCACAAATCCTGCACCACAAACGCCAGGTGTAAACCCAGTTTCAACAATATAGCCCATACCATCAAATCCTGCAGCTGCGGTCATTTCTATTACATAAACACCAGTAGTTGGCACTGTAAAATTGATTTCTTCATAACGTCTTGATAATCCTGTAAATGAGCAAATTGTTGAATTAGCTGCAGATACGGGTTTATTTGCTAATGCACCACCTTGTAGATTCCCAAAAACGGTATCTGATGTATTTATACCAGGCGGACAAGCAAAGTCTGAAGTTAACGACTTACTGCGTTCGTTAGGGCAGTCGGCATAAACGCCATTGTCGCCAGGTAATAAAGGTGTGGTAATACAAATATCAAAAGTACCATTGTTATTATTTCCGTATTCCCATAGTCGTATATATATGATTTCTCCAGGGGTTCTACCTGTAAGTGTGATTGTAGACATAGCTCCAGTTCCAAAATCATCATCACAATCTTCCAGTGTTAAAGAACCACAAGTGCCTGAGTAAACCGCCATACCACTATCGGTCATAACACCAGGCTCAGTAGTGATTGTAAATTCTCCTGAGTCATTAACTACATAGCTAAACCAAACATCGCCACCTAGGTAATTGGCGCAGCCTGGAGCAGGATGACCAGTTGAACCCGTTGCACCTTCATTGGTATAGGTCACTAAGGAACAATCAACATCAGAAAACAACTCTATAGCATCAACACATTCATCATTAGAGATAGGAGCTGTTATTAATAATTCAAAAACTGGACGATTCCATGGTCCTCCTACATAAGGAGCAGGGTGAGTGGTTGAAGGTGGATACCCAGCTGCTGCGGTCCAACCATCAATAACAATATAATATGTGCCTACAGATAAATTAATATCGAGAGGTATTGCAGCATCACGTTGTCCTGCAGTTTCTGCAGCTCCTATGCAATTGCCTGCATTAACTGGAAATGCAGAGTATAGAGATAAGGATTTCCAAGTCGTCCCATTATTTGCAAACTGAAACCTATAATCACCTGCAACAGCAACGTCTATAGAGTACATGCCATCACGACTAGTTCCGTAAAGAGTAAACCCAGTACATATATCGGCTTCAGCAACATTATTTTGATATGGTAATAGCACATATTGAAAACCTGTAGAGGTTGTGGTTCCGTAGTTTAGGGTGATTGGTACAACATTTGCAAGCACATCGCCATTACCTGGAGCTTGAGCAATACCATATAAGGTTGTAAATGTAAATACAACGAAGAAAAGTAACTTTCTAATCATAATTTTTAAATTTAAGGCACAACAAAATGACTCATTTTGCAGTCAATTTTCGTAGGATTTATTAAGATCAGGAAGAACTATATTTGTATAGGCCTCCAAATTTACTCAAAATTATATAATTTTAATAAAAATTTAAAGATTTCTTAACTTATTTGATAAAGTGTTTTATTTTATGGATGAAAACCGTATTGCAATTGATAATCATGTTTTTATAAAGCCAGATTACTTAAATCATAAACATGTTTCTGGTAATAAAAAACGAAAACTAAAATACAATCTACTTGAAGCAAAAATCTTACAAAAAAACACATTGTTAACTTTTGGAGGAGCGTTTTCAAACCATATTGCAGCTGTGGCTTATACAGGATATGAACATGGTTTTAAAACCATTGGAATTATTAGAGGCGAAGAACTGCATCATTCAAAGCAACTCAATGCAACGCTTTCATTTGCTAAGCAATGCGGAATGCAGTTTAAATTTGTTTCTAGAGCATTGTATAAAAACAAAATGACTACTGAATTTGTTAATCAGCTAGAAGACGAATTTGGTGATTTTTATCTCATTCCTGAAGGCGGAACCAATCCTTTAGCGGTTAAAGGTTGCGAAGAAATTTTAGATGATATAGACAAGACCTTTGATTATATTTGCTGTCCTGTGGGTACTGGAGGCACCATTTCTGGTTTAATAAACTCAAGTGCGCAACACCAAAAAATTATTGGCTTTCCAGCATTAAAAGGTGATTTTTTAAGTAAAGAAATCACTAAATTTGCAACCAAAACCAATTGGGAACTTGTTTCTAAGTATCATTTTGGAGGTTACGCTAAGGTTAATAAAGATTTAATCCAATTTATAAATCAATTTAAAGCAACGCATAACGTACCATTAGATCCAATTTATACTGGAAAAATGATGTATGGCATTTACGATTTGATTTCAAAAGGGTATTTTAAAAAGGATTCAAAAATCTTAGCCATACACACAGGAGGATTGCAAGGTATTGAAGGTATGAATGTAAAACTGAAACAACAAAACAAGCCCTTAATCGTTTAGTATTTATGAAAAAATATAGTATTGTCTTTTTAATCTCTTTTGTAATTGTAAGCTGTGGGTCTAAACAAAAAATAGTTACAAAAAAGAAAAGCAGTAAGCCTAAAACCGAACGGGTTTTAAAAACCACTAAACCAGTAACAAAACCAACACCTAAGTCGCCTTCAAAAACGGGAACTCATATGACTGCTGTTGAGGCTTACATCGCTAATTTTAGTGGTATTGCTAAAGAAGAAATGCGCAAATATAAAATTCCTGCAAGTATAACCTTAGCGCAAGGCATTTTAGAGTCTGGTTCTGGACAAGGACGCTTAGCGGTTAAAGCAAACAATCACTTCGGAATTAAATGCCATGGATGGACAGGGCAAAAAATTTATCACGACGATGATGCTTCACAAGAATGTTTTAGAAAGTATAAACATGCGGAGTCTTCATTCGAAGATCATTCTACATTTTTAACGTCAAGAAGTCGTTATTCAAAATTATTTCAGTTAAGAGAAGACGATTACAAAGCTTGGGCAAAAGGGCTTAGAGCTGCAGGATATGCAACCGACAGAAAATACCCTCAAAAATTAATTAGTTTAATTGAGCGTTACCAATTATATCGGTTTGACGATGAGGTTTTAGGCAAGCAGCATTCAGCAAAAGTTGTTAAGGAGTCTAATATAAAAAGCCATACAGTTATTAAAGGAGACACCTTATACTCATTGTCTAAAACGTACAATACAACAGTTAAACAACTCAAAGCAATAAACGGTCTTAAAGACAATGAATTATCAATTGGTCAGGTTTTGATCATTAAATAAATACCCATGTTATACAAAAGAAGTAGTGCGCTTTTTAAAGAAGCCGAATTCGTCATTCCTGGAGGTGTAAATTCTCCTGTAAGAGCTTTTAAAGCTGTTGGAGGAACTCCAATTTTTGCAAAATCTGCAAAAGGCGCTTATGTGTATGATGAAGATGATAATCGTTATATTGATTATATCAATTCTTGGGGACCAATGTTGCTTGGGCATGCATTTGAGCCAGTGGTCAATGCCGTTGTCGAAAAAACAAAACAGGGAACCTCATTCGGAATGCCAACAGAAATTGAAACTAAAATTGCTGAGTTAGCAGTGTCTATGGTTCCTAATATTGATAAAATTCGTTTTGTTAATTCAGGAACTGAAGCTTGTATGAGTGCAGTAAGATTAGCAAGAGGATATACAGGAAAAGATAAAATTATAAAATTTGCAGGCTGTTATCATGGTCATAGCGATGCTTTTTTAATTCAAGCTGGTAGTGGAGCAGTCACTTTCGGAAGTCCAAATAGTCCTGGTGTAACACAAGGTACGGCTAAAGATACCTTGTTGGCAAAATATAACGATATCAACAACGTGCAAGCGCTTGTCGAAGCTAATCGTGACCAAATTGCTTGTATCATTCTTGAACCTGTTGCAGGGAATATGGGTTGTATTCCTCCTAAAGATAGTTTTTTACAAAAATTAAGAGCGCTTTGTGATGCAAATGACATGTTATTAATTTTTGATGAGGTCATGACAGGGTTTAGATTGGCTAAAGGTGGTGCTCAAGAATTATTTAAAGTTGATGCTGATATTGTTTGCTTCGGAAAAGTAATAGGTGGTGGACTGCCAGTTGGTGCGTTTGCAGCACGTAACGAAATAATGAATCACCTCGCACCTTTAGGAAGCGTGTATCAAGCAGGTACTTTAAGCGGAAATCCTTTAGCTATGGCAGCAGGATTTGCCATGTTAAATGCCATACATAATGATGCCGAATTGTTTAAGCGTCTTGACGAAAAGACCGCATATCTGCAAAACGGTTGTGCTCAGGCATTACAAAAACACAAGGTTGTGCATACCATTAACCGAATGGGTTCAATGATTTCGATTCATTTTTCTGAAGATGAAGTCGTAGATTTTGATAGTGCTGCAAAAGGAAATAACGAAACCTTTAAAGCCTTTTTTCACGGGATGCTTAACGAAGGAATTTATATCGCTCCAAGTGCTTTCGAAACCTGGTTCATTACTGATGCACTTAGCTATCAAGATTTAGACGAAACTATTGCAGCAGTTGAAAAAGTCGCCAAAACGCTAGGGTAAAAACTTGATGTTGTAAATACATTAAAAAGCCAGTTTAATGAAACTGGCTTTTTTTATAACTGGGAAATCCAATAGGTGATTAATAAAAGAACAAGAGTTCCTATAATTAACTTCTTAATTAATAGTCTTCGGTTTTCACGTTTAACTTTTAATCTAATTCGTCGCAACACATGAGGTTGTAATCGAGGTAAAACATATGGTTTGTAGCTGCTTGTTTTACTTGAGCCTCCATTCCTTTTTGAGAATGGTTTGCGTTTTCCGTTTTTTAATAATTTTCTATTATTATTTAATGTAACGTTCATAAATGAAATTGAGCCCATAGTATCTTTTTTTTGTTCTGAAATATTTCAGAGAGGTTAATACATTTAAATTGAGGTATATAAATATGTGTTGATTCAGTATAATACTAATCAAAGGAAGCATTTATATAGTATGTAAAAGATAGTTTTGAGATGTGCTCAATCGTACCAGTTAAAGGGTCTAATTGTAAGCAGTGTTAGAATACTACTGCAAGTGTGATTACAAAAACAGACACTTTTAAAAGGGTTTCAATATTTGAAGTAAATTGATATTGTCTGCTTTTTATACGTTGCTTAATACCAAAAATTGAAGTTGAACTGTGGTTGCTTAAATTACATTTAACAACGTTTTTATAGTTCGAATTTAAAAGACCTTCTGGTGTTTCAAATTGGTGTGCTAAGTTACGTATGGGTAACGGTTCTAATTCTTGTGTAATTGCTAATTCCATGATGGTTGATTTTTTATGATTATACTTATATGACGTATAATTACAAAAAATGTTACAAAACATGTTTTTGTAAACGCTTATAAATCAACTGTTAGTCTTTGTGGTGATAGGTGTTTGCTAATACAAATTAAAATTGTTGAAAATAGAAAACGGGAACTTTCTTATCTATTCCTCCAGAAAAAAGGAGTCAATAATATCAATACCGTAAAGAGTTCTAAACGACCTATGAGCATTAAAAAAGCCGACCACCATTTTCCAATAGTTGGTAATTCAGAATAGTTGTGTACTGGTCCAAAATTTCCTAGTGCAGGACCAACATTTCCTAAGCTCGATGCTGAAAGTCCGATAGCAGATTCAAAATCTATTTGTAGCATAGAAAACACTAAGGCTCCAACAATAAATGAAATCATATAAAGAATAAAGAACCCTAAGATATTAAACACAATGTCTCCAGAAACACTTCTTTTATTGTAACGAACAGGTAAAATTGCATTTGGATGAAGTGCGCGTTTAAATTCAAGAAAACCGTTTTTAATCATAATCATATGTCGTACCACTTTAACACCTCCAGAAGTACTTCCAGCAGATCCACCTAAAAACATTAAGCCAAAGAAGAAAACAACTAAAAAAGGAGTCCATAAAGTATAATCTGCAGTGACAAAACCTGTAGTAGTAACAATAGCAATCACTTGAAATAAGGCATGACGAATTGAAGCTTCAGCTTTACCAAATACCATTGGATGATCTATAGATGATATCGAAAAGTCGGCTCTAAAATAAATAATAAGTGCTGCTATAATTGTAAATAAGGCAACAAACTTAAAATAGAGTTTAAATTCTTCATCACGTATAGCTTTCTGTACTTTTCCTTTAAAAGCAAAATAACTTAGTATAAAATTGGTACCTGCTAAAAACATAAACAGGATAATTATATATTGTATAATGGGTTGTCCGTTCCAATAGGCAACACTTGCATTTTTAGTAGAAAAGCCTCCTGTTGAAAGCGTGCATAGTGAATGATTTATGGCATCAAAAAAAGACATGCCAGCTACTTGTAGCAAAATGGTTTCGGCAGCAGTATATCCAAAGTAAATCAGCCATAAACGTTTAGCAGTATCAGTAATTCTTGGGTGTAACTTATCGGCATTTGGACCAGGAGCTTCGGCTGCAAACAATTGCATACCACCAATACCCAATAAAGGTAAAATGGCAATAGCTAAAACAATAATTCCCATACCACCAATCCAGTGTGTTAAACTTCTCCAAAACAAAATACCTTCAGGCAAAGCTTCAATGTCATTAAGTATTGAAGCACCTGTTGTGGTATAGCCAGACATGGTTTCAAAAAAGGCATTTGTAAAACTCGGAATTGAGCCTGTTAATAAGTAAGGCAAAGTGCCTGTTAGTGCCATAACAATCCAACCAAATGCGACAACAAGGTATCCTTCACGTTTATTGAGTTCTTTTTTATGATTCTTAGTAAGAAACATCAAAATACCACCAATAATTACAATCACTAAGCCAGATAGTAAAAGCTCGATAGTTGCCCCATCGTTATAGATAAAACTCATTAAGGCAGCAAGTAGCATAAATCCACCATTGAATAGGAATAACAATCCGAAAAAATGGAAAATGATTTTAAAATTGAGTTTCATTACTGTGCTTTATGTTCTAGAAGAAAAAAGATTCAACTTTAGTGATCGATCTAGGCAAACAACATACAACAACTTTGTCGCCTTCCTGTATTTGAAAATCGCCTAACGGAATAATGCCTGTTTCATTTCTTATAATTCCTCCAATAATTGCAGATCGCGGAAAATCTAAGTCTTTAATAGCCTTTTTAGTGATTTTAGAATTAGGAGAGTTAACCTCAAACTCTAACAACTCGGCATTCATGTTAGAAAGTTTGGTCATGGCTAAAACATCACCTTTTCTAATATATCTAAAAATATTATTTGCTGCAAGAAGCTTTTTGTTGATTAATGTATCAATACCAATAGATTGTGATAGTTGGTAGTAATCCATATTTTCAACAAGTGCAATGGTTTTTCTAACACCTTTTGATTTTGCTACTAGGCAAGACATGATATTGGTTTCAGAATTTCCAGTAACCGAAATAAAAGCGTCCATATCGCTTATGTTTTCTTCTTCTAAAAGTTCAACATTTCTTCCGTCACCATTAATAACCAAAGCCTTTGATAATTCATCGGCAAGTTCAAAAGCAGCATGTTTATCTTTTTCAATAATTTTAACGTTGAATTTACTCTTGCAAAGATCTCTTGTGGTTTTGTAACCTATTTTACTTCCTCCAAGAATCATCACGTTTTTTATTTCGGCTTTAACACGACCTGACAACTCAAAAAGCTCATCATCACCACCTTTTGAAGTCATAAATACAACTTTATCGCCTTCTTTAAATTGTGTGTCACCTCTAGGAATGATGGTATATTGTGTTCCAAATCGTTGAATAGCAATAGGAATAAAGTGAAGTTCTGGAAATACTTGCGCAGCTTCTTTTACTGTTTTACCAATAAACGATGCTGTTCTAGACAAACGTAAACTAAGCATGGTTAATGCACCATCTTCAAATTCGTAAGTGTCATTAAATCCATATTGATTTAATAATAATTCAATTTCACAAGCAGCAAGAGCTTCAGGAGAAATAAGCTCATCAATACCAAACTTGGTAAACCCAACATCTTTATTGTCAATAAATTCAGAATTTGAAATTCTGGCAATGGTACGTTTGGCACCTAATTCTTTAGCTAAAACACAAGCGGTAATATTTGTAGTTTCAGAAGAGGTTACAGCTATAAAAAGTTCTGAGGTGTTTATTCTGGCTTCCTTTAAAATAGCAATTGAAGTCACATCGCCTTTTATAACTCTAATATCTAAATGGTCATTAGCATAAGTTAAATTCTCCTTATTAATATCAATAAGAGTAATTTCTTGGGATTCGTAAGACAATAGTTTTGCCAAATGAAATCCAACTTCTCCTGCACCAGCAATTATTATTTTCATTAAATAAAATGTATTGAAAAAACATGCAAATATACTATAATATTATCTCATTTGATGCAAATAGCGTTTGATTATAATTCATAACAGAAATTCTTAAATACTATAAGATAGTTAGTTATATTTGCCAAAAAATTTGAAGTGTCAAAAGTAAAACCATATAAAGATAGTGATCTAAATAAAAAGCAGCAGGTAACCCAAATGTTTGATAACATATCAAAGGATTACGATGGGTTAAATCGTGTGATTTCATTTGGTATAGATATCAAATGGCGAAATAAAGTGGTTGATATTGTGGCTAAAACAAAGCCTAAAACTATTTTAGATATCGCTACAGGTACAGGTGATTTAGCTATTAATTTAACGAGAACTCAAGCTGATAAGATTGTAGGTCTTGATATTAGTGATGGGATGCTAGAAGTTGGTCGAAAAAAAATAAGTGCTAAAAATTTAGATGATAAAATCAGTATGGTTATTGGAGATTCTGAAAATTTGCCTTTTGAAGATAACGCGTTCGATGCGATTACTGTGGCATTTGGTGTAAGAAATTTTGAAACTCTAGAAAAAGGCTTAGCAGAAATTTATCGCGTCTTAAAACCTCATGGTGTTTTTGTGATTCTCGAAACTTCTGTGCCAACCAAAACACCATTTAAACAAGGGTATAACTTTTATACTAAATATATTTTGCCTACTATTGGTAAAGTGTTTTCTAAGGATAAATCGGCTTATGCTTATTTGAGTGAATCGGCATCTGTTTTTCCATTTGGTGAAGCCTTAAACAATATTTTACGTAAAACTGGGTTTATTAACGTTGTAGATCAGCCACAGACCTTTGGTGTTGCAACTATTTACAGTGCATCCAAAGCATAATGTAAATTTATGAAGAGAATATTTATCATCTTAGCTTTATTAATTGTATCGCAAACAGCGACTGCACAATTGTTTAGTAGAGAAAAAATAAAAAATAACGAGAATTTTGATAAAGCACGATTGTCTTGGGGATTTTATCTAGGGCTTAATAGTTATGATTACCAGTTCAATTATGAGGAAGATTTAAAAGATATACTTGTTGAAACAAATGTTGGTTTTAGTGTTGGTTTGATTTCTAATTTACGAATCAATGATTATTTCGATTTAAGGTTTGAGCCAGGACTTTTTATCTCTCAAAGAAATATAATGTATGATCCAAGTTATTTTGAAGGCGTAGAGTATAACGACTCCGATTTGCTACGCGAAGTAAAGTCTACATATGTGCATTTTCCATTGTTATTAAAAATTTCTACAAAGCGACTTAATAATTTTAAGCCTTTTATAATTGGAGGTGTTTCTGCAGCCATCAACTTGTCAAGTAATGAGGAAAATCCCGACGATAATAGTGTGGGGCAATTTAGAACGACCAAAAACGTAACATTTTATGAAATAGGCTTTGGGATTGATTTTTATAATCAGTGGTTTAAGTTTTCTCCATCTATTAGAGGTGTATTTGCCATGACTGATGAAATTGTAAAGGATGTAGATCCTAATAGTCCTTGGACGAGCAATATTTCATCCATGAAAACGCGTGGTATTTTTATAAACTTTACATTTCAATAATATTACATTTCTACAAAACACTTGTCGTTGCTTTGATATTGCATAGATATTGACCTAATAAAACTCCTTATTTAGAATCAATAAAAATAATAAGTCTTCGTTGATATGTCGCTTTTTTACTCGTAATAATTTGTATTTTTGCACGGATTTTTAGACAATAATTTCAATAAAAAGCGTATGTCAAAAGACATTAAGATTAAAAAAGGTCTAGATATAAAACTTATAGGCGAAGCTGAAAAATCAGTAGAACAAGCCATTATAAGTAATTTCTGTACGATTAGACCTGAAGATTTTCACAGCGTTATTCCAAAACTTATTGCAAAAGAAGGAGCTACCTTAAAAGCAGGAGATGTTATCTTTTATGATAAATCGAATGAAGAGGTTAAGTTCGTTTCTCCAGTTTCTGGAACTGTGATTGAAGTATTAAGAGGTCCTAAAAGACGTATTGATGCGATTAAGATTCAAGCAGATAAGGAACAGTCATTTAAAGACTTCGGTAAGTTTAATATGAGCTCAGATGCTAACGCAACTAAGGCTCATTTATTGGCTTCAGGATGTTGGCCTTTTATTAAACAAAGACCTTACGATGTGATTGCTAATCCTGAAAAATCGCCAAAATCGATTTTTATTTCAGGGTATGCTTCTGCACCTTTAGCTGCCGATTTAGACTTTACATTACAAGGTAAAGAGGCAGAGCTACAAGCTGCTGTTTCTGCTTTGGCTAAATTAACCGAAGGTCAGGTTCACATTGCTGTTGGTTCTAACAATTCGCCTTTGGCGACTATGAAGGATGCTACAATTCATATGGTGTCTGGTCCTCATCCAATAGGAAATGTTGGTACGCAAATCAATAAAGTTGATCCAATTAATAAAGGTGAAGTGGTTTGGACCGTTAATGCTCAAGACTTAGTTATTATTGGAGAATTATTATTAACAGGCAAATTTAATGCCGAGCGTATCGTCGCTTTAGCGGGTTCTTCAGTAAAAAAACCAAGATATTTTAAAACCAAAATAGGTAGCGAAGTAGCAACAATGGTGTACGATAATGGCGTTGAAAAAGATGGAAATGATCGTATCATTTCTGGAAACGTATTATCAGGTAAGCAACTAAAACCAGACGGAAGTTTAGGGTTTTACGACAACGTAATTACGGTAATTCCTGAAGGAGACGATTATGAATTTTTTGGTTGGAATAAACCAATCTTCAATAAAATTTCAACTTCAAGAGCCTTAACATTTTCGTGGTTGAATCCTAAAAAGAAGTATGATTTAAATACCAATACTAATGGTGAACATCGTGCTTTTGTTGTCACAGGATCGTATGAGAAAGTATTTCCTTTAGATATGTATCCTTTACAAATGCTAAAAGCTTGTATGTATGAAGATTTAGACGAAATGGAAGCTTTAGGAATGTACGAAGTTGCACCTGAAGATTTTGCATTGACAGAATTTATATGTGTATCTAAACAACCACATCAAGATATTATTAGAAAAGGTTTAGACTTAATGCTTAAAGAGATAGGATAATGGGTTTAAAAAGTAATTTACATAACTTCAGACAAAAGAATAAAGACAAAAAATGGTTGCCAGCATTTTCGGCAATACATACCTTTTTATTCTTGCCTAATGAGACCACTCATAATGGAACTCATATAAAAGCAGCCGACGATTTAAAACGTACCATGAATACCGTAATTATGGCAATGGTACCTTGTTTAATCTTCGGAATGTTTAACGCTGGATACCAACATCACCTTGCTTTTGGAGAAATTCAACAAGCCACTGGAGGCTTTTTTAGTTCTGCATTTTGGACGATGGATAACTTTATGGTTGGCTTCTGGAAAGTCCTTCCATTAGTTATTGTGTCTTATGGTGTAGGTTTAGCAATCGAAATTTTATTTGCTATTAAAAATAGCCATGAAGTTGAAGAAGGATACCTAGTAACAGGAATGTTAGTGCCTTTAATCGTACCAATCGATACACCGCTTTGGATGCTTGCTGTAGCAGTAGCTTTTGGAGTTGTAATTGGTAAAGAGGTATTTGGTGGTACAGGAATGAATATTTTAAATCCAGCATTAACAATTAGAGCCTTCTTATTCTTTGCATATCCAACTTGGATGTCTGGAGACAAAGTGTGGGTTCAAGGTGCTGTTGAACGTGACCAAATGATTGCTGCAGGAGAAAACCTTGATGCTATTTCTGGAGAAACTATTTTAGGAAGCCTAGCTCAAAATAAAGGTGCTGGTTATGAGGTTATGGACATGTTCTACGGTTTAATTCCTGGTTCAGTTGGAGAAACCTCTACAGTGTTGATTTTATTAGCTGGATTGTTTTTAATCTTTACCAAAATAGGAAGCTGGAGAATTATGTTGTCTTCTGTTATTGGAGCTTTAGTGATGGGATTAATCTTTAATGGTGTTGTGAGTTCAGGATGGATTTCTGAAACAAGCAAATTTTACGGCTTAATGAGTACTGAATTCTGGCATCACTTATTAATTGGTGGTTTTGCCTTTGGTACTGTCTTTATGGCAACCGATCCTGTAACAGCATCGCAAACCAACAAAGGAAAATGGATTTACGGATTCTTAATCGGATTTATATCAATCATGATTCGTGTATTCAACCCAGCGTATCCAGAAGGTGTAATGCTTGCTATATTACTAATGAACGTTTTTGCTCCAACTATCGATCATTATGTGGTTCAAGGAAATGTAAAACGTCGTATGAAACGTCTAAAAGTTAAAACAGCTTAACGATGGAAAAGAGAACAGATAAAAATTCGTACACTATAATATTTGCCATCGTAATGGTATTAATTGTTGGTTCGTTGTTGGCATATTTGGCAGCATCATTAAAACCTACAATTTCTGAAAATCAACGTCTAGAGAAACAACAAAATATTCTCTATGCAATGGGTATTAATAATAATGAAGGAAGTTCAGCAAATTTTGTATCAACTGAAGAAGCTCCAAAATTATTTGAAAAGTACATCAAACAACAGTTAGTTGTTAGTTCAGATGGTTCATCTACTGAAAATAATGAGGCTTACTTAATTGATGTAAAAAAGGAACAAGCAAAAGCAAAAGCTGGTGAAGAAAGACAACTACCTTTATTTGTTGGCGAAGATGAAAAAGGTAAAAAGTACTATATCGCTCCAATACGAGGTAAAGGGCTTTGGGATGCCATTTGGGCTTATGTCGCAATGGACGAAAATATGGTAGTTCAAGGGGCTTACTTTGATCACAAAGGTGAAACGCCTGGTTTAGGTGCCAACATTAAGCAACGTTTCTTTATGGATGATTTCATTGGAGAACACCTAATGTCTAACGGAAGTTTTAAAGGCATTAGTGTTGCTAAAGGTAATGCCGATCCTAAAAACAATGATAAAACAGATAATGAGGTCGATGCAATCGCAGGTGCAACCATTACAGGTGATGGTGTGTCTGCAATGATTAAAAGCGATTTAAAGCTTTATGTGCCTTTTTTCAAAAACTTAAAAAATTAATACTATGGGCTTACTTTCAAAAAAAGATGCAGCTTTAATAAAAGATCCTTTAGCAGATAACAATCCAATTACCATTCAAGTATTAGGTATTTGTTCAGCTTTAGCGATTACTGCAGAGTTAGAAGCGTCAATTGTAATGTCAATATCTGTATTGTTTGTATTAGGTGTTGGTAACGTCGTGATTTCTTTAATGAGAAATATTATTCCTTCAAAAATTAGAATTATCGTACAACTTATTGTTGTTGCGACCTTAGTAATTATTGTAGATTTAGTGCTGAAGGCTTTTGCTTACGAATTGAGTAAAACACTATCTGTTTTTGTTGGATTAATCATTACCAACTGTATCATTATGGGACGTTTTGAAGCCTTTGCATTGGGTAATGGGCCTTGGAGATCGTTTTTAGATGGTATTGGTAACGCATTGGGTTATGCTGTAATCTTAGTTATTGTAGGATTTTTTAGAGAATTATTAGGCTCTGGAACCTTATTAGGAATTCCAGTTTTAGGAGATCCAATTGAGAAAACAGGATTATATGCTCTAGGTTATGAAAATAACGGATTTATGTTATTATCTCCAATGGCATTAATCGTTGTTGGAATCATTATTTGGGTACAACGTACAAGAAACAAAGCATTAGTAGAAGATTAAAAAATTAGTAAGCAGTTGGCAGTTGTAGTAAGCCTTTACTGAACACTGAACACTGAATACTGAATACTAAAAAGAATATGGAACATTTAGAATTATTTTTCAAATCAATATTTATAGATAACATGGTGTTTGCTACATTCCTAGGAATGTGTTCTTACCTTGCTGTATCTAAAAAAGTATCAACAGCTGTTGGTCTTGGTGCTGCTGTAATTTTTGTTTTAGCAATTACAGTGCCTTTAAACTGGTTATTAGATCAATATATATTACAACCAGGAGCCTTGACTTGGTTAGGAGCTGAGTATGCAGATTACGACTTAAGTTTCTTATCATTTATCATGTTCATTGCAACCATTGCAACCATGGTACAATTGGTAGAGATTGTAGTTGAAAAATTCTCACCATCATTATACAACTCCTTAGGTATCTTTTTACCTCTTATTGCAGTAAATTGTGCTATTTTAGGTGGCTCTTTATTTATGCAGTCTAGAGAAATAGCAACTTTAGGATTGGCAACAACTTATGGTATTGGTTCAGGAATCGGATGGTTTTTAGCTATTTTAGCAATTGCTGCTATTCGCGAAAAAATTAGATATTCTAACGTTCCACCAGCACTTAGAGGTTTAGGAATTACATTTATTATTACTGGATTAATGGCTATTGGCTTTATGAGTTTTGGTGGTATGTTAACTGGAGGTGATGACGAAGCCGCAAAAGAAGAGACAACAGTTCAATTGTCTACTAATAATACAGAAAATACAGAATTAGCTAATAACACTAAAATAGAAGAGTAGTATGATTTTAGCAGCAGGTACATTAGGAACCGTTTTAGCAACAGTTGCAGCATTTTTACTAGTAACATTAATACTAGTGTCATTATTGCTGTTTGTAAAACAAAAATTATCACCATCTGGTCCCGTAAAAATTAAAATTAATGGTGAAAAAGAAATTGAAGTCGCTTCTGGTGGAACATTATTATCTACCTTAGGTGCTGAAAAAATATTCTTACCATCAGCTTGTGGTGGTGGTGGAACCTGTATTCAATGTGAGTGTCATGTGCTTTCAGGTGGAGGCGAAGCATTGCCTACCGAAACACCTCACTTTAGTAGAAAAGAATTACAACATGGAGCACGTTTGTCTTGTCAGGTAAAAGTAAAACAAGACATGGAGATTACCATTCCTGAAGAGGTCTTCGGAATTAAAAAATGGGAAGCTGTTGTTGTTCGAAATTACAATGTAGCATCATTTATTAAGGAGTTTGTTGTTGAGATTCCTGAAGATATGAACTACAAAGCTGGTGGATATATCCAAATTGAAATTCCACCTTGTGAAATTAAATATTCTGATATTGATATTACAGCGCATCCTGAAGAGCATGAAACTCCAGATAAGTTTCAAGCAGAATGGGATAAATTCGGACTTTGGCCTTTAGTGATGAAAAATGACGAGAACGTTGAAAGAGCTTACTCTATGGCTTCTTATCCTGCTGAAGGTCGTGAAATCATGCTTAATGTACGTATTGCAACGCCACCATGGGATCGTAATAAAAATGCTTGGATGGATGTAAATCCTGGTGTGGCATCATCGTATATTTTTGCTCAAAAGCCTGGAGATAAAGTTGTGATTTCTGGTCCTTATGGTGAATTCTTCATCAATGAGTCTGAAAGCGAAATGCTGTACGTAGGTGGAGGAGCTGGAATGGCACCAATGCGTTCACACTTATATCACTTGTTCAGAACCATTAAAACTGGTCGTAAAGTGACTTATTGGTATGGTGGTCGTTCAAAACGTGAGTTGTTTTACATTGAACACTTTAGAAAATTAGAAAGAGACTTCCCTAACTTTAAATTCTATATGGCACTTTCTGAGCCTATGGAAGAAGATAACTGGAAAGTTAAAAAAGATATTAATGATGAAGCAGGTGATGGCTTTGTAGGATTTATACATAATTGTGTAATTGACAATTATTTAAATCATCATGATGCTCCTGAAGATATTGAATTGTACTTCTGTGGTCCTCCATTAATGAATCAAGCGGTTCAGAAAATGGGAGAAGATTTTGGAATTCCTGATGAACACATTAGATTCGATGATTTTGGAGGCTAATATTCAAAATTCATAGTTATTCTGAATTTGGTTCAGAAGCTCATCAAAAACAAAAACCAACTCATTTTGAGTTGGTTTTTGTTTTTCAGTACATATTAAAATTAACTCAATAACGAATAGCGAACTAGGAGTTTTTTTTCATCTCTCCATTGTATCCACCCTTTTCCAATCGTCTCAAAGCTACTATTAAGTAATGCTACATGCATCCAGTTGCTTTGTATTTTAATAGGTTTCATAAAACGAAATGAAGTATTTATTAGGCTCGAATTTTTAAACGATCGCACATGTACTTGTTGACTTGTTGGGTCTAAAAATTCAACACTGTGAACTCCTAATAAATATTCTGGCCAATATTGAAGCGTTCCTGAATGTCGATCTACAAAAGCGGTTTGATTAGTAATTGTATTTACCACAATCTCGATACAATCATGACTAATAGATTTTGCTTTAAATTGTAGCAAGTCATAGTCTAATTTTAAATGCTCAGGAGCCAACCAAGCTGGTGCTGTTACAATGTCAAAACCACCATATTCAGTTCGTTTAAAAGTAATACTATCGTATGGTATATGTTCTTGAACCGATTTTCCAGAGCTTAAGTTTCGGTAGAAATAGAGTTTTTTATGTTCATAAAAATTTGGCGTAAACATGCCTAAGCCTATAATAGACTCAGTTGGTTTACCTGTATCAGAACTCAAAAGCATTGCAATGGGTTCGCTCATTGTAAAAGAAGCGACTGATTTAGGTGTTGATGGTTGTTCAATTTTTATAGGTTCATTTTCTAACTTCTTTTGTTGGCGTTTTTGATATCTAATTCTGAAAAATATAATTGAAGCCACAATAAGGACTGCCAATAGTATATTAAGCTTAATAATAATTGAACGTTTGCTCTTAAAAGCTACAATTAAAGATAAAACAAGGCCTATTAAAGCTCCCAAAACGGCATAACCTAATACAATGGCTCCTCCAGCAAGCATTTGTCCTTTTCCTGCCTCAGTTATGTTAGCATACACCAATCCTAAAAAGAAAGCGGCAACAAGTGCTAACAAATACAAGAGTAAACTATAGGGTTTTATTGCGCGATGTGCCATAATTAGAAGGTAATAATTTTGGTAATGGTTTCACCTTTTTTTACTTCAACTGTAAAGGTTTTTGAATTGCCTTTATGCACACCCAAGGTTCTAAGTTTTATAGTATAAGTGCCAGGATTGAGTAAAAATTGTCGAGGATTGTTATTTGCTGAAGTATAAGTCCTTGCAGCTGTAATATTTTTTCCTGTACTAATGTCATGAAAATTTACCGTAGCATCAATGAGTTCTCCACTTGCTGTTTGTACGCCAATCATTGCAATACCTGACTCAAAATCATGATTTAAAGAGGTGGTGTTATTACTAATTACTTCTACAGATTCGTATTCATACGACACATTTAAACCTTTGAGAACTAAAGCCTGATAAGCGACACGATATTGGCCTGCAGGAACTTCTAGAATTTTAGATTTTCCATATGTTCTTGTGGTAGAAACAACTTTTCCCGTTGAAATATCATACAGCTTAACTGTAGCATCCCAACCCTCACTATTATTGGTTGCAGATACTTCTAGTTTGCCACCATCAAAGCTAATGTTTTCGTGTTTAATGTCGCCTTCTTTCATTTCAACTGTAATTGATCTCGATGGAATATCTGAACCTTCTAACGGTTTTATTTCAATAGTATATTTTCCTGGTGGTAAATACACCCAACCTGTATCACGATAGGTTCTAGCACCATCTATATCACGTTTTTCGCCAATTCTTTTGGCGCGAATCCAAGCGTCTACAGCTTCGTTATTTTTACTAGCATAAATCGAAAAATTTCCATCTGGTTCATCAACGGTTTGAGATGTAGCTTCGGTAAGACCTTCATTCAAACCGCTCGCATTTGATGCGTCATAGTAATTACCGTCACCAGCTTGAGCAGCACACTTTAACTGTTCTGTATCGCCATCTTTTAAACCAAAACCAACAATATGCAATTTAAAGTCGATACCATCAGATTTTGCTTCAGATACAATAGCACAGATATTGCCATCACAAGATTCAATACCATCAGTAATTAAAATGATGGTGGCTTTGGTTTTGCTTTCTTTTAATGAGTTTATAGCTAGTGCAGCCGAACGCGCCAAAGGTGTTTTTCCTAAGGCATTCATGTTTTTTACAGTATTAACAACATTCTTTTTTGTAGAATTTTTTAGGTCGATTAAAAATTCAATATCATCACAGTCTCCCTTTTTACGATGACCATAAGCTATTAAACCTATGTTTTGGTTACTAGGAAGATTGTTTACAGTTGTAGATAATACCTTTGAAGCAATATCTTTTTTGGTCTGGCCATCCATTTGCGCCCACATTGAGCCACTGGCATCGTAGATAAATAAAATAGGAGATGGAGCATCCTGTTGTGTGTAAGAATGTAAACTAAAACCTAACACACAACATAGTGTGATTAATAGCTTCATAATGTTAGGTTTATGTTGTGAATGATAAAGGTAATGAAATTTATGGTTAAATGGTGTAAATATCTTTATTTGAGCGTGTTAAGTGATGTTTGTTAGAAGGTTAATCCATAATGTAACCTTAGCAAAAACAGTTCCAAAATACCGACTCCAAGTGAAAAAGACTTACTTGATTTTATTTATCGAAAACGAATATCAATCAACACTTAATCGAAAATAATATTTGAATTCTTACACCCATCATCACAAAAAAAAGCCTAGTGTTTCTCACGATTTTTTTTCGAGTTTATGTGATATATACCAAAACAATTATCTTAAAACAATTCATCTTGTTTACAGAATTATGTGCTCAAATAGATAAGTTGATGACTCAAAATTGGTAATTAACTCAAAATAAACTAAATTTAATCAAACAATTAGCAACTGTTAATCAAATGGTTGCATCTACATCAATTTAGCCTTAAGGTTCACCCGAAGTTCACCCAATGTTCACCCAATGTTCATCCGATGTTCACCCGTGTTTAGTTCAGGTGTTATCCAGATGTGGTTCGGGTGTTATTCAGGTGTAAGCTACATTAAGTTCGGGTAAAAGGAGTCATAAATTAGAATAATAACTTAAATCAGATATATTAAAAGCATTTTAAATACTGCTTGTAGTTAAAAAAAACGTACTGGTGTTCAATAAGTAAATAATCATACGTAGATATCGTAAACTTGAAAAAATTGAACTTAAAAACGGAATAATATAGATTGTAGCATTTAGTTAAAGCCGCAAAACGCTTTACTTTTTTGTGTTACTGAAATTACTAACAATCGGTGTAATTCATTGTTTGGTTCATGTATACTCGTAAAATTTCGCAGAAATTTTCTTTTGGTCTGTTTTCTTTTTGCTAGTTTAAACCTAGCCAACATAACAAAATCATAATTAAACGTTAATTGTTGATATCGAAATACGAAACGTTTTATTGATTGCGTTTCATTTTCATGAAGCACCTACTTATATACCTTGCTACAATTATTATTCTTCTCTTTTTAAGTGCAGGAGCTTTGCAATTTAAACCAGTAAAGACTGTTACAAATTCAATAATATCTGCCGTAGAAACACCTAGTTTGGTAAACAAGAAAAGCCAAACTATTTATAATAGAGTTAAGGCGCCTAAAGGTTATACACGTGTTGAATATGCTAAAGGTAGCTTTCAAGATTATTTAAGAAATTATGAGTTAAAACCCTTTGGAAGTAAGATTATCAATTATGATGATTCTAATTATTTCTGGCAAGGCGGTCACATAGGAATTTTAGATATTCCTGTTCCTAAAAACGGATTGCAACAATGTGCAGATGCATTAATAAGAATTAGAAGCGAATATCTTTGGGATAATAACCGAAAAGATGAAATTGGTTTTAATTTTACTTCTGGAGATTATTGTTCATGGGTTAGATATGCTGAAGGCTATAGACCAAAAATAAATGCTAATAAAGTAAGTTTTCATAAAACTGCTAAAGCAGATGTGTCTAAAGCTAACTTTTATAGATATTTAAATTTAATCTACACCTACTCTGGAACATTGTCATTGTTTAACGAATTACCTTCAATAGAAGATGCTTCAAAGCTTCAAATTGGAGATATGCTCATTAAAGGAGGTACACCAGGACATATTGTAATGATTTGTGATGAGATTGTTAACGATAAAGGAGAGAAACTATACTTATTATTTCAAGGAAATACACCAGCACAAAGTGTTCATTTAGTTAAAAACCTTCAAAATTCTGAAATCTCACCTTGGTATAAGCTTGAAAAAGACGAAGAGATTTCAGTATCAAACTATACGTTTTCAAGCTCAAAATTTGTGAGGTTTAAATAGTAAGTTTGTATCTTTGTAAGATGAGCAAAGCCCTTACAAAACAAGAACTTCATAATTTGGCAATGAACCATGTTGGTAAAGATTTAGAACAGCGTGGTTTTGAATTTGTAGCCATTAATAGTCAGCTAAAAAAGCATCCGCAATTTGTTTGTATAGATAAAAACAGTCAATATTTTTTCGTTATTGTAAAAGCTGTAATGCTACCTGAAAATCCAAATAATTACGATGTAGTTTGGATGGAAACCTTTAAAAAACATGCTTACGAAAAGAATGCTAAGGTTTTGTTTGCAGGTGTAGGTTTAGGAAACCCAAATGGTGAACATTTACCAGTATATTTTAATGAAGATTACTTAATTGAGTATAATGGCATTCAAGTTGTTGAAACAAATCTAAATTAAATGAAAAAAGTTTTAGTTTTTTTACTGATTGCATCAGTTTTTTTTACATGTAAAAAAGGACCTTCAAACACTAAAATATCAGGTGATGTATTTGGTACAAGTTACTCAATTATTTATGATAAAGACATTGACTACACCAAGTCATTTGATAGTCTTTTTACGCTAATTAATACCTCGTTATCTACCTATATTCCTGATTCAGATATTTCTAAAATAAACCGAAACGAGAGCAATTCTATTGACGACCATTTTAAAACCGTTTTCGATACATCTAAAGTTATTTATAACAATACTCAAGGCGCTTTTGACCCAACTATAGGTGTGGTTGTAAATGCATGGGATTTTGGTCCGCAAGGAAAAATTGTTGCGCTAGATAGCTTAAAAATTGATAGTCTTATGCAATATGTTGGTTTTGATAAAGTGAATAGAGTTGAAAATAAGGTTTTGAAACTTAAAGGTGCATTTATAGATTTTAATGCTATAGCAAAAGGTTATGGAGTAGATGTTATTGCTAATTTTTTAGAACAGAAAAAAGTAGATAATTATCTAGTTGAAATAGGAGGAGAGATTAGAAGTAAAGGTGTTAATAATGAGAAGGATAGTAATTGGAAAGTTGGATTAGATCAACCTCGTTTTGATGGTGAACAATCGGTTTTAAAAGCCATTTCTTTACAAGATGTTGGTATGGCAACCTCTGGAACGTATAGAAAGTTTAAAACAGATGAAAATGGAAATCGTTATGCACATATCATCAATACAAAAACAGGCTATCCATCAAAAACCAATATACTAAGTGTATCTGTTATTGCAAAAGATTGTATGACAGCAGATGCTTATGCAACGGCTTTTCAAGCTATGGGAATTGAGGCTGTAAAAGACTTTCTTCAATCACATCCAGAATTAAAAGCATTTCTTGTTTTTGAAAATGAAAATAAAGAATTAGAAACTTTAAATCTAAATGGTTTTCCGGAGTAATTAACAGTTTAGGAATTTTTAAAAATTGAAAAGATACATTCAGCAGTTACTAATTGTATTGTAAAACAAAATCTGTAGTTTTAATGCTTCAATAGCATTGAATTTATTTTGATTAAACCTATTTTAGTTGTTCTCGCTTGTGTGCTGTCCTTTTTTTTACATGCACAAGAACCTGTTTTAATTCACCTTACAGATGGACAAGGCCTCCCAGACGTGGAGTTTTATGATGTGTTAGAAGACCGCAAAGGTTATATTTGGTTGGCTGCAGATAGCGGTTTATATAGATATGATGGTAAGTCATATAAGCATTATACCAATCCTTCAAAACGAGGTCTATCCGTTTTTAATCTTTTCGAAGATCCATTAGGTCGTATTTGGTGTACAAATATTTCAGGTCAATTTTTTTATACCGATAATGATAAGCTAGTTACATTTATTGATTTACAAAACGAACTTAGAGGACGTCTCTCTAGTATAGCTGTGTCTGAAACGTATCTTATTGTCACCAGTTTAAAGAATTTATACACTATAGATTTGCAATCTAAAAAAATTATCAATCAACAAATCGTCAGTAACTCTTCGTTAAGTAACGCATTGGCATTTAATGATGATTATTTACTTATCAGTTCGGATAGTCTATGGGATTTAAAAAGAGAATTTACAGAGAAAAGATCTTATAAACTAAAGCATTTAAATACTCGAGACACAAGGCCTCAATTACGACCATATCTCTTTAAGTTTAAAGATGATATTTTTTATCATCAAAAATATAATAATAAGAATTTTATATACAATGTTAATGATACATTTAACTCTAAGATTACAGCGCTAACTGTATTAAAAGGAATTGATGAAGCACGCATTAATAATATTATTCAAATTGATGCTTCACTTTGGGTTTTAACCAATCAAGGAGCTTTTGTTTATGATGTGGAAAACGGAAAGTTTGTGCTAAAAAATCATTTCTTAAAAAATGAAAACATAACCAAAGGCATAAAGGATAAAGATTCTAATTATTGGCTAACCACTTTAAACAATGGTTTGTTTTTAATGCCAAATATAGAAATGCGACAATACCATTTACCCAAGGTGTTTAAAAAAATTACAGCTTTAGATAAACCCCAGAAAGGAGTCTTGGTATTAGGAACATCAAACGGTTATGTGGGGCAGTTTGGTTTAGAAACAAAAACAGTAGAATCTTATATTAAACTACAATCAAGAGTTGCTTCTATTTTGAGTGTTAATAACCAAGCCGAGCATTATGTATCTACTGATAATAATTCGTTTATTATTAATGCGAACAATATCAATACTTTAGAAAAAGGGTTTTTTAACGCCGCAAAAGATATTGCTATTATAAACAAAGACACGACGCTATACTGCAAGTACGATAATGCGTATTTTCATATTAAAAGTAAAAATGAAATAATCCCTGTTAGCGACAATAAGCGCGCTTATACGGTTCATTACAACAAGGAAGACCAAACAATCTATATCGGTTATGTAGATGGATTAATCGCTTTTAATCGCCATTTACAAGGTTTTGATATTAAATATAAAAACAAGCCTATTTTAGCTAATGCTATTGAGCAGACCACGGATGGTACAATATGGATAGCCACTTTTAAAAATGGCATTTTTGCCATAAAAGGAAGAAAGGTAATAGCTCATTACAATGTTAGTAATGGCTTGTTGTCTAATCAAATAGAATGCCTACAAACTGATGACGAAAATCTATGGGTGGCAAGTTCTAATGGTTTGCAGTACTTTAAATCAGCATCAAAAACGTTTCAAAATTTAGTAGCTACAGACGGTATTTTATCGTATAAAATATCTGGTATTGAAGTTGTGGGAAATGAGGTGTTTATAGCCTCTAATGCTGGACTTTTTAGTTTTGATAAGGCTAAAGTAACTAAACCTTCCTCAGCGTCTCAAGTATATTTTGATAAAATTGAAGTAAACGACAAGCGCATTACCGATACAAATAATGTTCAGTTAGACTATAACCAAAACGCAATTAAAATAGGGTTTAATGTAAACGGATATCAGTTTAATAAAAAAGGAACATATAAGTACCGTTTGCTAGGTTATGACAGTAAGTGGGTGTGTGCAGACGCAGGAGAGACCAGTGTAAAGTACAGTAGTTTATCGGCCGGAAATTATACTTTTCAGGTAAAAGCTATTTCTAATACTCAAAACGATACAGGAAATATAGAAGCATTTAAGTTTACAATAAACAAACCGTTATGGCAAAAAATGTGGTTCATAACGCTGTGTGTGTTTGCCTTATTTAGTCTTATCTTCCTCTATTTTAGGCATGCGCTAAAAAAGAAAGAGTTGGCACGCCAAAAGCAGATACAAGAACTCTCTATAGACAATGAACTAACAACCTTAAAGCTAGAGAATTTGAGATCGCAGATGAATCCACATTTTATTTTCAACGCACTCAATTCTATACAAGAATACATTATTCTGAATAAAAAAAACCTCGCGAGCGATTATCTAGGGAAATTTTCAGATTTAATTAGAATTTATTTAAATCATAGTGCCAAAGGAGAGATTACTTTACAAGAAGAAATTGACTGTTTAGAAAAGTATTTAGAACTCGAGAAATTACGATTTGAAGATACTCTAGATTACAACATAGCTGTAAGACCTTCAAAAATGCATCCCGAGGAATTATTAATACCTACTATGCTTGTACAACCTTATGTTGAAAATGCTATTAAACATGGTTTACTCCACAGAAAGACCAACCGAAAGTTAGCCATTACTTTTTCTATAGAAGCATCCAGAAATGTGATTGTTTGTGTAATTGAGGACAATGGAATTGGAAGAGGTTTAGCAAAAGCTATCAAAGCAAAAAATGAAAATAATTATTACAAACCCTTTGCCACTAAAGCAACTCAAGACAGGTTAAATTTATTAAATAGAGGAAAAGAAAAACAAGTGGGTGTTGAGATCACCGATTTATTTAAAAACGAAAAACCAACAGGGACAAGAGTAAGCTTAAGTATTCCTTATACGATGCAATAAGGGTGTAATTATTTTAATACCATAATACAAGAACCATGAATATTGTAATTATCGACGACGAACCTAAAGCCAGAAATTTATTAGAAATATTGGTAAAGGAAAACTGTCCACAAATATCCCAAATATTTAAAGCCGAAGATTTACTCTCAGGTGTTACGCTTATTAAGAAACACTCGCCTGTTGTTGTGTTTTTAGATATAGAAATGCCAAGATATTCTGGTTTAGAGATTTTTAATTTTATTGATTCTTCCAATTATAATTTCGAAATAATTTTTACCACAGCCTATAATGAATATGCGATAAAAGCATTTGAACTCTCTGCTATAGATTATCTGCTAAAACCATTACGTGCCGATAAAATAAAAGAGGCCATAGCCAAGGCACTTAATAGTATTGGAAAAGCATACATTAATAAAAAACTCGATGAGCTACAGAAAAGCTTAAAATCTGCAAATTTTAAAAAAATAGGTTTGCCAGTAGCAGACGGTATTAAGTTTGTAAATTTTGAAGACATTATTCTTCTAAAAGCTGATGGGATGTACACGAGAGTAAGTATTCTTAATTCAGCAGAAATTATAATTAGTAAACCTCTGAAGCACTTTGTAGAACTGTTAGAGCCTATTTCAACATTTTATAGACCACATAGATCTTATTTAATTAACCTGATTTACATTAAAGAATACTCTAAAAAAGATGGCGGATATATTGTTATGGACACTAATGAAACAGTTTCTATCTCAAAGGATAAAAAAGAAGAGTTTTTAACTATTGTACAGAATATTGGTTAAATATACTTTTAGAAACTCAAACTCAATTTTCAGAAGTTACCTTCATTTACAGCGTTGTATAGTTGCTAATTTCGTTTTCATAAATAAAAAAATATCTACTTATGAAAACAAGATTGCTTTATCTATTACTATTGATGAGCGGGTTTACTTTTGCGCAAACCCAAATTGTGAGCAACTTGGGTGGTCCAAGAGGAGTTCAAGTTGTTGATAATTATGTTTATACTGCAAACGGAGATAAGCTATACCGAGCCCTAAAAAATGAAACCACATCTACTCCAGAGCTCGTTGCTACAGGATTCCATAGCTTAACTAATGGTTATAACCTCACAGAATATAATGGAATTATGTACATTCCTGGAGGCGGAGCAAGCGGTATTTATGGCACTTACGTTTTAAGTGCAGTACCAACAGGGGCAGGTTACAACCACAACACCTCTGGCTCGGTGTCTTGTGCCTATGTGTATAATGGGGAACTCTATTATACAGGCACCAACCCCAACAATAATACACAGCATGAGTTGAGAAAAGTAACCGGATTAAACTCTAGCGTGTTGGTAGCCGCCTTGCCTGTGGGGCATCAAGGAATAGGGGATATTACAAACGATGGTAGTACACTTTATATTACTGCAATAGGAACCGTTAATGGCCAATCGGGCGCCATTTATAGTATAGATTTGTCTGCTACAACACCAACATTTCAACTTGTTAAAGGCAGTTTACCTACCCCTTGGGGTATTCATTTTGTAGATGATTACTTGTATTTTATATCTGGGCTTAATACGGGCTATATCCGTAAAGTACACAAGTCAGGAGTAGGGTTAGTGGATGTTGTTGGTCAAACTTCTATGCCTAACCCCAGAGGTTTAGATATTGATGGGCAAGATATTTATGTGGCTTGTGTGGGAACAAATCCTGGTATTTATAAATATACCGACACCAATTTGCCAGCAGGTTGTGTTTCACCTACAAATATTACGGTTAGCGTAAATGCTAACAACACTGCTACGGTAACTTGGGATGCGGAGGCCAATGCACTTTCTTATGATGTTACTTATGTAGCTGCAGGTGGTAATATAAATTCTGGAACTACCATTTCAGGGGTTTCAGGATTAAGCACTACCATTTCTGGTTTAACCTATGGCGATCAATACGATGTGTATGTGAGAACAAATTGTACAAGCTCAACTAATCCGCAACAATCAAATTACTCTAATTATGTACGCTTTAGAAACGGAAGAATTTACGTAGATATAAATGCAACCGGAAATAATGATGGCTCTAGTTGGGCAAATGCTTATACCGATTTGCAAACGGCTTTAAATGCGGTGTCATCTTCTAACGATATTATTTGGATAGCCAAAGGAACCTACAAGCCAAGTACAACAGGCAATAGAAATGAAAGTTTTATTGTTTACGCCAATATATATGGTGGTTTTGCAGGTACTGAAACTACTCTGTCTGATAGAGATATTGCGGAGATACATACCACCAACGAAACCATTTTAAGCGGTGATTTATCAGGCGATGATGATGCTACGGTAGATTTTAATGATACCTCACGAGATGACAACAGTTATCATGTTGTTGAAGTTCAGGCAAATCATATAGAAATAAACGGGCTTACCGTACAAGGTGGCTACGCCGATGCAACTACAGGAAACGATAGATTTGGCGGAGGGATTTTTAAATCATTGGGAGTGAATTTTTTTAGTGTTAAAAACTGTGTCATAAAAAACAATGTGGCACTTTCTGGTGCTGCCTTATCGCTAACAAGCAATGATGATTCTAATATCACTATAGATGCCTGTATTATAGAACACAATTTGGCCAATGTAGGAGCTGGAATTGATTATCATTTATCGGGATCTAACAAAACTTTTGGAATAACTATTACAAATTCCTTATTCAATGCTAATAAAACTGCCGATAATGCTACTTTAAGTAGAGTAGGTAATGGTGGAGCAGCAGCACGATTGCGCGCATACTTTAGTAACGTTATTCTCAATACGACTATAGTAAATAATACTTTTGTGAATAATCAAAGTTTGGGCACAAACAATTCTAGTTCGGGTAACTTCCCTGTAATCACATTATCAAGAAATAACGGGAAATTTGGTGATGTTACCATAGCGAATAATATATTTTGGGGCAATACAGAAAATGGCGGACAAGTAGCAAAATCAATAGGGAAATCTTCTAATAGTACAGACCAATTTGACAATACCAGTTCTGTAGGAGCCATTGGTACGCTAGTAGTAGCCAACAATACCGATGAAGATGGCTTTTCAACTTTTCCAAGTGCGCCAACGGGTACTTATGTAACCAACCCTAATTTAAATCCAGCATTTCAGTTAAGCACTGGGTCTTATGCAATAGATACAGGAGATAATAGCTTGGTAACCACTACTAATGATTTATTGGGAAACCAACGTATTTTTAATAATACGGTAGATCGAGGGGCTTTTGAGTTTAGTTCTACCTTGCATCTGAATGATAATGCCTTCAATTTAAAGCACATCAGTGTTTTTCCTAATCCAGCAACATCAGTTTTAAATATCAAAATGAAACAAGGGAGTTTTAAACACGGAGTTATTTATTCCATCATTGGACAATACATTTTAAAAACTGAATCAAAAACTATTGACGTATCTCATTTAAAATCAGGATTGTATTTAATAAAAATTAAAACAGAAGAAGGTCATACAGTAACCAAGCGCTTTATAAAGCGCTAATAATGTGTTTCAAAAAAAATCATGATACGGAACCTTCTCTAAAATTAAGGTTTCCGTATGGTTGATTTAAAAGCTTCAAATAAAAGATAGAATTGATATTTCTAGTTGCATTATTTTAACTGTAACAAAACAAGCAAAGAAGTATCTTTAACTGAAAAGCAGACCAAATGAATAAAACCATATTTCAAATAGTACTTTTATTAGTGTCCTTAAATGGTTTAGGACAGGACTCAAAATTTAATATTACAATTGATGAGCGTATTGAAACATTATATGCTGTAGCCTATTTTAATGATTATTTTTTGGTCAATAATCACGAGAATTTGTACAAAAAGACATTGCGGAAGAATTTTCAGAAATTAAAAACACACAAAGCTGTTGAGCTTTTTGATAGTTTATCTACAAAACATAATTTTTCATATAACAGAACTGTAGAATGGATACTTCAATATTCAAATTTTCCAGAGTTTAAAAAAATCAAAGAAAAAGCTGATGATTACGTAATAGTTCCTGAAGCCAAAAAGCATCTAATTGAGGAATTTAGATTAGAACTGATTAAATTCAATCAAGATACACTTTTTCAAAAATACTTAAGAGTTGTTGAGCCTTTAAATGAAAAAGTTATTTCTCAAGTAAAAAGTTCTGAGACCATCTACAAATTACCTTTGTTTTTAGAAGAATACTATGGAGAAAAATTAAACTCATATCATCTTATTCTTTCACCCTTAATCCATGCTGGAGGGTTTAATTCGGAAATAATAAATGAAAAGGGAGAAAGCGAAGTCTATGCGCTTTTAGGTCCGAATGGAGAAATTGATTTTGTTCCTTATTTCGATAAAGACTTTATAGAGACAGACTTAATTCTTCATGAGTTTGGCCATTCGTTTGTTAATCCATTAATTGAGAAATACAGCAAAGAAATAGAAGGGTTAAATTCTAAATATTATAATATTAAGCTAAAAGAAAATGCAAAAAAACAAGGATATAACGCGTGGAAATATGTTTTTAATGAGCTTCTCTTAAGGGCAATAACAATTCATATAGCCGAACAGAAGTTTGGAAAAGAAAAAGCTGAAAAATTACTAGATTTTGAAAAATCTATTGGATTTGGGCTCGTTGAGAAAATTCTAGGAATTCTGAAAGGTTATGAGTTAAATAGAAATACGTACAGAACTTTTAATGAATTCTACCCTGAATTAATAAAACAAATGAAGTGAAACTAGAGAGTAAAAAACTTGTTGTGTATATATTAAAAAGCTATTTATAATGATTGAATAGTGTGTAAAATAATTTGCAACCAACCAGCAACAAAAAGTAAACCACCAATAGGCGTAATTGGTCCTAAAAAACGTAATTTCTTTCCTTTGGCATCACTTAAAATTAAGCCATAGATACTAAAAGAAAATAAAACAATTCCAATAATAAAACACCAATACATTGCTGATGTAGAGAACTCTTGATTAAAGCCAAGTATTAACAAAACGATAGCGTGATACATTTGATATTTCACACCAGTTTCAAAACTTTTAAGTTGGTCTTCTGATAGTGTTTTCTTTAATGCATGAGCACCAAACGCACCAAATATTATAGCTAACATTCCGAATAAAGCGCCTGTAATTATAAATGCTTGTTGTGTCATATTAAGAGTTATTTATAAACAACCGGAATAATTTCACCTTTTGCTAAACAGTATTTATGTATGTCAGCATCAGATAACGATGCGGTGTAATCTACTTCTTCAACCTTAAAACCAATACGTCTTAATTTGTCAAAATAATCACGACCATAAATACGCACATGATCATATTGACCAAAAATTTTATCACGTTCTTTTTTATCAGTTATACTATCGTCTTCAAACGTAGTTTCACGGTTTAAATCTTGCGGAATTTGAAAAACACCAAAACCACCAGGCTTCATAACGCGATACAATTCCTGCATGGCTTTAGTATCATCAGGAATATGCTCTAAAACATGATTGCAAAAAATAACATCATAGCTATTATCTGCAAATGGAAGGTTACAAATATCAGCTTTTACATCAGCAATAGGTGATAGTAAATCTGTGGTTGTATAATCTATATTTTTTAGTGCTTTAAAACGTTTTAAAAAACACTGTTCTGGAGCAAAATGGAGCACTTTGTTTTTTGCTGAAAAGAAATCAGTTTCATTTTTTAAATACAACCACAACAACCTATGACGTTCTAAACTTAAGGTTGAAGGCGACAAAACATTGTTGCGTTGTGTGCTATAACCATAAGGTAAAAAGGTTTTAAAGCTTTTACTATCAATAGGATCTGTGTGGTTTTCTCCTTTTAAAAATGTCGCTATAACTGGACGGACTAAATAACTAAACCTGATTAATAACGGTCTAGGTATGAGGTTTAGTAGTATTTTAAAAAGCTTTTTCAAACAGTTTAAGCTAATATGGTTTTGTTAGAAAGTATATTTTCATAAATGCCATCCCAAAGCGCAATACGTTGTTTTAATGCATCTTTAGCCACTTGTAATACATCTTGCCATTTTTGGTCGTCATTACCGCAAAGTTCTTCAATCATTTTTAAGGATAAAGGTCCATGCTCGTCTCCATCAAGTTCTATATGTCTGTTAAGATAATAGGTTAACTTGCTGTAAGAATTATCATTGGTTTGTGACTGATTGATAATTTGAAAAAACATATCAGGAATCACATCTTCACGACCAAATGTAAATGCCGAAGCTATTTTGTGAGGTTCATTTGTGCTAATAATTTCAAACGTATAGTTGATAAATTTTTCAGTAGCAGTTTCTAATTTACAATTTTTTATCGCATCCTCAAGCGAATCGCCATTATTTAAAAGCTCTATTAATTGTTGGATTTGAAATGTGCTAGCTCCAATTTGATTCATGGCATCTAGATACATTTCATAATGACTTTTAGGAGCTCCTAGTTCGTTAACATCACTTTCTTCACCTAAAACAATTTCATTGATAAAACGAGCAGTTGCAGGATTTTTTGCAGGTAACCAAGGTAACGATGTTGTTGTTAACTGGTTTTGCAACGCTTTTAAAAGTGACATGAAATCCCAAACAGCAAATACGTGCTGTTCCATGAAGATTTTAATATCATCAGGTGTTGAAAGTGCTTTGTATAGGTCGTGATTATTTAAGGAGTCTCTTAATGATTTAAGTTCCTTTTCAATAAACTCAATAGTATTCATAATGAGAAATTAAAGAATTAAAGCCTGCTGTCTAAACTCATTTTCTTCGTCAGATGTAATGCCTAAAGCTTCATGAACATAAGCAAAGGTTGATAAGATTTCAGGCTTTCCATCTAATATAGCAATGTCATGTTCAAAATGCACACTTGGTTTTCCATCTTGAGTTACAATAGTCCAACCGTCTTTTAATTGCTTTACACGATGCGTTCCACCATTTATCATAGGTTCAATGGCAACAACCATACCTTCAATGAATTTTTTTCCACGACCTCTACGACCATAGTTTGGCATTTCTGGATCTTCATGCATTTTTCTTCCAATACCATGACCAACCAATTCTCTAACAACTCCATAACCATGAGCCTCACAATGCTTCTGTATGGCATAACCAACATCTCCTACACGATTACCAACTCTTAACTCATTAATGCCAACATACAAAGATTCTTTAGTCACTTGAATGAGCTTTTTTGTTTCAGGAGCTACTTCACCAATTTCAAAAGTGTAAGCATGATCACCATAAAAGCCATTCAATATAGCTCCGCAATCTATCGAAACAATATCGCCATCTTCTAAAGGTCTGTCGGTAGGCAAACCATGAACAACAGCATCATTGACACTGCATAGTAAAGTTGAAGGGCAATCATATAGGCCTAAAAAACCTGGAACAGCACCTTGTTCTCTAATAAACTCTTCAGCAAGTTTATCTAATGTATTTGTGGTAACACCTGCTTTAACTTCTTTAGCAAGCATTCCTAGAGTTTTTGAAACAACTAATGCACTTTGACGCATTAACTCAATTTCATCTTTGGTCTTAACTATAATCATCTTTTAAAAAAATATGTGCAAAGATACTTAAAATTAAAATGTAAAACTTTTAACCTAAACATGATATATGACAGTTTTTAAAATTGAATTCTACATTACCTTTGTAATCTCATTAAATCTGAAAAATATGTTTAAGACTGTTAGCGCTGAAGAAGCACTTAAAATCGTAAAATCAAACGACAAAATTTATATTCAAGCAGCAGCAGCTGTGCCAACCGTTTTAATTAAGGCACTAGCTAATAGACATGAAGAATTACGAAATGTAACCATATGTCAATTGCATACTGAAGGAGATGCACCTTATGCAAATCCAAAATATGCTGAAAGTTTTCATGTGAATTCTTTCTTTATAGGAAAAAATGTGCGACATACTTTAAAAGCTGGTAATGGTTCGTATACACCAGTGTTTTTAAGCGAAGTTCCACGTTTATTCAAGCAAAATATAATTGATCTTGACGTTGTTTTAATACACGTCTCAGTTCCTGATCGACATGGTTATTGCTCATTAGGTGTCTCTGTTGAAGCTACGTTAGCAGCCATCGATAATGCCACAACGGTTATAGCTCAGGTTAATCCGCAAATGCCTAGAACTCATGGTGCAGGAATTATTCATCATACTGAAATAGATTATTTTGTAGCGTGTGATGAAGCGCTCCCAACTCACGACATGGCAGAGCCGAGTGCTATTGAAAATAAAATAGGAGATTATGTAGCCAATTTAATTGAAGATCGAAGTACACTTCAAATGGGAATCGGTTCTATACCTAATGCTGTATTATCGCGATTAACTAATCACAAAGATTTAGGTTTGCATACCGAAATGTTTTCAGATGGCGTGATTGATTTAATTTTGAATGATGTCATAAATGGTAATTACAAAAAAATTAATAGAGGAAGAGCATTAACGACCTTTTTAATGGGATCGAAGCGTTTGTATGATTATGTTGATGATAACCCTTTTGTAGAAATGCGAGCATCTAATTATACTAATAATACAGCATACATTAAGCAAAATCCAAAAATGGTAGCTATCAATTCTGCTATTGAAGTTGACCTTACAGGACAAGTTTGTGCTGATTCAATTGGAGCTAGTATGTACTCTGGAGTTGGTGGTCAAATGGATTTTATTAGAGGCGCATCTTTAAGTGATGGAGGAAAAGCAATTATTGCATTACCGTCGATTACAAAACATGGCATTAGTAGAATTGTACCAACATTAAAAATGGGAGCAGGAGTAGTAACAACCAGAGCACATACTCACTATGTTGTTACAGAATATGGAGTTGCCAATTTGTATGGAAAAACGATTAAAGAACGTGTGAAATCTTTAGTAGAAATTGCACATCCAAATCATAGAGAGTCGTTGGATAAGGCTTATTTTGAAATGATGTAAACTTATTTATTAAATAAACCTAAAAACCCTTTTTTACGTTTAGGAGCCTTGATACCTGGTGTGTCGTTGGTAATAATTTGAAATACTTCTCCCCAACCTAAAACACCACCAATATTTCTGTCGTCTATATAGATGTCTGCATAAATTTTACGACTAACACTATTGTCGTATTGTTCTTCAGGAAAACTTTGGTTTACAGCATAAAATGTAATGCCATTATCTTTACAAAATTGTACAGCATCATCAAGTTTAGAACCACTTCTGTACGTCCATAAAATTAAACGATGACCATCTTTTTGAAGTCGCTTCATAGTTTCAAAAGCAAAGATACGAGGCTTTCCTATTTTTGGATAGGCATCTTCAACTATGGTTCCATCAAAATCAATGGCAATAACAAGTTTGTCTAAAAAATTCATAGGCTAGTTCCTTATAGTTTTCAAAAGTACAATAATTATCTTTTTTGAATTATAGAGTAACTAATGATTTTTGTGTCATAGCTTCAGGTTTTTCAATATCCATTAGTTTCAGTATGGTAGGAGCAATATCGCCTAATATTCCATCTTTGATAGTGGTTTTATCATTGTTAATTAAAATAATAGGAACTGGATTTGTAGTATGAGCAGTATGTGGAGTTCCATCAGGATTAATCATGGTTTCACAATTGCCATGATCTGCAATAAGAATCGTAGTATAATCTTTTTCAAGAGCAGTTTCAACAACATCTTTAACACATTCGTCTACGGCTTCGCAAGCCTTAATAGCAGCTTCCATAACTCCAGTATGACCAACCATATCTCCATTTGCAAAATTTAAACACACAAAATCTACGTCTCCTTTTTGTAGTTCTGGCACTAAGGCATCACGAAGTTCATAGGCACTCATTTCGGGTTTTAAATCGTAAGTAGCAACTTTTGGAGAGTTTCTTAAGATACGAGTTTCTCCCTTAAAAGGTTCTTCTTGACCACCAGAAAAGAAAAACGTAACATGAGGATATTTTTCAGTTTCAGCAATTCTAATTTGAGTTTTTTGATGTTTTGCTAAAACCTCGCCTAGAGTTTCTGAGAGATTATCTTTATTATAAATCACCTTAATATCTTTATAAGATTCATCGTAATTTGTCATGGTCACATAATGCAAATCTAGTTTGTGCATGTTTTGCTCATGAAAATCTTGCTGAGTAAGTGCTTCAGTTAGTTCTCTTCCTCTATCTGTTCTAAAATTGAAGAAAATTACCACATCACCTGATTTCATTTTGGCTACAGGATTGTTAGTGTCATCTAACATTACAATAGGTTTGATAAATTCATCTGTTATGTTTTCATCATAACTATTTTGAATCGAATCTGTCGCATTTTTTGAATACTTTCCAATTCCGTTTACAATTGCATCATAAGCTAGTTTAATACGTTCCCAGCGTTTGTCTCTGTCCATAGCGTAGTAACGACCAGTTACAGAGGCAAGCTTTGTGTTAGTGTTTTTAATATGAGATTCTAAAGAGGTTATAAAACCGAATCCAGATTTTGGGTCAACATCTCTACCATCTGTAAAGGCATGTATGTAAGATTGTTTAACACCACAACTATTGGCAGCATCTACCAAACCAAACAAATGATTAATATGCGAATGTACACCTCCATCACTAACTAAACCTAAAAAATGTACAGGTTTGTTATTAGTGTTTGCATATTTAAAAGCTTCAACCAATTCATGTTCATCTTTTAAGGTTTTGTTTTCAACTGCCAAGTTAATTTTAACTAAATCTTGATAAACAATTCGTCCAGCTCCAAGGTTCATGTGTCCAACTTCACTATTTCCCATTTGTCCTTCAGGTAAGCCAACATGAAGTCCATCGGTTCTAAGAGATGCATTAGAGTATTTCTTATATAAAGAGTCTATATAAGGAGTGTAAGCATTATCAATGGCAGAAACTTTTGGGTCTGGTGATTTTCCCCAACCGTCAAGAATCATCAAAATGACTTTTTTATTCATAACATTACATTTGATTTCAAAGATAAAAGTTTATCATTCGAAATGATAAAAATAAAAGAGCAAAATATAACATTTAAAGAAGATATTATATGATGATTCAGAATATGTTAAACCTACTTTTTGACGGGTGAAGCCTTTAACGTGTTTGTTTGCAAATAGTTAAAAAAATGTTATTTGTGCTTTTTTAGTGTAACACTTTCAGAAATATATCGTCTATTTAGTATAATCAAAAAACAATCAATTAATTTAAAATCTTTCATCATGAAAAAATCAGTAGTTATCGTTGCAATCGCAATGGCATTTTCAGTAAGTACATTGAATGCAAAAAATGTTATCACAAATACTTCAACTAAAGAGGTAGTTGCCAAAAAATCAAAAATTAGTCCTTTATGCGAAGCTGCAGCTAAAGGTAATGTAGAAGAAGTTAAAAAGTTAATAAATAATGGAGTAGATGTCAATGCCAAGTCAAATGGTATGATGCCAATTCATTATGCAGCAAAATACAATCGCGTTGAAATTATTAAAATTTTAATTACAGCAGGTTCTAAAATACATAGATCTTGTGACCAAGGCTATTCTGCATTAAGACTTGCACAAAAATCTAAAGCAAAAGATGCTGAACAATTTTTAAAACGTTTTAAAGATAAAACAGCCTAGAAACAGGACATTATTTGAGTTAGTTAGCCAAAAAGACGCTTTTATTAAAGCGTCTTTTTGTATTTTTCAATTGATGCTTTTATATGATCTATTCTGTTTTCAGGGTCTGGATGTGTGCTTTGAAATTCTGGAATTCGATTAGGACCAGCAGCCGCTTTTAAAATTTCCATAACGTCAATCATTTCTTCAGGCTGATATCCTGCTTGCATCATAAATCTTACACCTAGATCATCGCTTTCCAATTCATCACCTCGTCCATTTTTAAGTAATTCTCCATTTCCATATTGTTGAGCAACACCTCCTAAATCTACAGAAGATGCTCCCATGGCAATAATTTTCCAAAAGTTTGCATTCGTGATTCTTTCGTTAGAGTGCTTTCCTAAAACATGTCCAATTTCATGACCTAAAACACCAGCTAGTTGATCTTCATTCTCTAATTTAGAAAATAGTGCAAAGGTTATAAATATTTGTCCACCTGGTAATGCAAAGGCATTGATGGTATTAGGATCTGCTAACAAATGAAACTCGTATTCATAAGGCGTTGCTTTGGCAACACTATTACTTATAAGTTTTTGTCCTACATTATCTACCAGAGCTTGGTATTGTGTGTTAGGATGCAATCCACCATGTTGTTGAACCATTCCAGGAGCACTTTGAAGTCCGATAGCAATCTCTTGTTCTGGAGATAAGGAAATGGCTTGAGTTCTTCCAGTATATGGATTAACCTCTTCTTGGCTGCATTTTCTTAAATAAGCAAAAGCAACCACAGCTAAAGCTATGAATATTCTGATTTTTAAATTTTTTCCTCTCATGGTTTTAGTGGTTTCTGTTCTAAATTTACAAAAGTTCTGGATTTATATCTAAAATATTGTTTTTTAAATAGTTGTGTGTGAATTCATCTGAAAAATAATTATTTCCCAGTAGATTTTCATTTGTGATAATGTCTTTAATACTTAAGTTTTTATATTGTGATAAATACATGCTTGAAATTGGCTTGTAGCTGTAATGCCAAGGTTCATATTTAAACCCTTTACGATTAAGAGCATTTGTATACACTAAATAAAATCCAAAATGACTAGCGTATTTATCCATCCATAATTTTAAATTTCTATAACAGCCTTTGTCTTCAAAATGTTTTGGTTGTAAAACAGATGAAGGTTGTACAGCATTAGCATCAATAATATCAATATCTGTAGCCCAATGATGTCTTGAAGTTCCTGGTATGGTAGAATATTCTATAATCTTCTTTATGCTTTCTTGAGGTGTTAAACCTTTGCTAATGTTTCTATTATATTTACGTTCCCAAATTCTATTTTGATGGTTGTAACTTCTATAACTAGACACAATTTGAATGTGAATGTCACTTTTAAGAGCTTCAGCTTTCATCTGCATAAAGGCATTATAGACTTCTTTTTGCAATTGAAATCCTTCACCATAAAGTTTAGGCTTGCCTTTTCCAATCAATTCTTCATAGCTAATTTGACTTGTGTGAGTTTGAAATGCTAATTGTGGAAGTACAGATACAGCAATACCTGAAGCGAAAGCTGATTTTATAAAGTGTCTACGTTTCAATTTGTTTTTTTGTTAAAGCTAGAGTGAAGTTGCTAATTCAATTTAGTTAAAAATATCTATCTTCACTTTAAATTAAGGCCATGTCTTTTCAGTTTCAAATTTTAGAGTCTTCCAAAATAAATGATATCATACCATTGATACAACAATTAACGAGCCATAAATGCTCTGATGCCATTTTAAAAGAACGTTTTTCAGAAATGGTAACTCAAAATTATGAATGTGCTGTCATTTATGATGGTAAGACATTAATAGGTGTTTGCGGACTTTGGTATTGCACGAGACATTACGCAGGAAAAAGTGTAGAACTAGATCATGTGTTTGTTGATGAAGCTTACCGAAATAAAGGTTTAGGGAAACAGTTTTTAGAGTGGATTTACAGTTATGTAAAAACCAAAGGCGTGACTACTGCAGAATTAAATACGTATGTTCAAAACTATCCTTCGCATAAATTTTATTACAATGAAGGTTTTGAAATTTTAGGCTATCACTTTTTAAGAGCTTTATAATTATTTTAAATGACTTAAATCGGTTTCAGGTTCAACTTCGTAAGGTGATTTGTTGTGTTCAAAAATTCGAGCACTTAAAGGGCCTTTTAAAGTGATTTTATGCCCATTAACAGCTAACCAACTGCCTTCTCTAATTCCAACTACAGGTTGCGTATTAAACGCGTGAAATTCTTTAATACGCGTTTCTCTAGTTTCTCCTTTGTGAGTACTTGTTGGATCTGGATCTAGGTAATGAGGATTAATGTTAAAAGGGACCAAACCAAAGGTTTTAAAACTTGGAGGATATACAATTGGCATATCATTGGTTGTATTTACTGTGAGTCCGCAGATATTGCTTCCAGCACTAGTTCCTAGATAAGGAGTGCCAGAGTTAACAGCTTGTTTTATAGGTTCTAACAAATCATTTTTATAAAGTTGATTGACCAATACAAAAGTGTTTCCTCCACCAGTAAAAATAGCTTTAGCATTTGCAACAGCTAATTTCGGATTTTCAAATTCGTGAATACCTTTAGCTACTTTTCCTATTTGTGTAAACGCTTTATTTACATTGGCTGTGTATTCATCATGTGTAATTCCACCAGGTCTTGCATAAGGGATAAAAAGTATTTCGGAAATATCTTTAAAAAAAACAGAAAGTTCGTCTAATAAATATTCTAAAGGACCACTACCATGAATGGTTGATGTACTGGCTATTATGATTTGTTTCATTAATAATTTTTTAAAACTGTTAAAGGTCTATTCAAAATTTTAGTTTATTTATCGTAAATTTAAGTAAACCTTTAATTTAACAAAAGTTTACAAGGCTTTATGTTGAAATTAAATCTATAGAAATTATTTTTATAATGAATTATCAACCTATGAAAAAATTAGTATCAATAGTAGTGTTTTGCATTAGTTTTTATGCAATATCTCAAGATGTTAGACGTGTAAACGTTGAAGGAAAAATTATTGTTGAAGGCGATGATATTGAAGGTATAACAGTTTACAATACATCATCTAATAAAGGTGCAGTAACTAATGAAAATGGTGAATTTACAATTGCTGTAGCCTTAAACGATTTTATTGAAGTAAGAGCCTTACAATATCAGAATTTCGATTTTAAGGTTAGTGAAGCCATCTTAAAATCAAAACGCATTCGTGTGATTTTAATTGAGGAAATTAATAAGCTAGATGAGGTGTTAGTTATGACTAAAGGGCTTTCAGGTGATTTAGATACAGATATTAATAGTGTAAAAACCTTTAATCCAAAATTAGATGCGCTTTACTTCGGAATTAAAAAAAGCGACGAGTATGAATTTACTGATGATAACAGATCTGAAATAAACAATATCGCAATGCATTCTCAATCGCAAACCATGGTTAACGGTTTAAATGTAATTAATGTTGTAGATCAGTTATTGCTGCCTTTATTTAGATCTAAAGTAAAAGATAAAGAAGCTGTTGGGATTTCTGATGTACCTGTGAGTGCAGTTAAACACTATTTTGGTTCAGCATTTTTAGTCGATAATTTTGAAATTCCAGAACATCGTGTTGAAGAATTTATCAGGTATGTTGAGGACGATGAGAGTTTCGATTTTACTTTACTTAACTATGGTAGAGAGCTAGAGTTTCTTGAAGTGCTCAACCAAAAAAGCAAAGCCTTTTTAAATAAAGATAATGATAAAGGTTAAAGCAATTGTTTATTTAATCTTATGTGTATTTCAGATTGGTTTAATACATTCTCAAGCTACTGAAATTCGTGGTAAAGTTACTGCGAGTTCAGACATTGATCGCATTCATGTAATTAATAAAACAGCTAATAAATTTACCATTACAAACGATAATGGTGAATTCTTAATCACAGCATCAGTAAACGATACAATTTTAATTTCTGCCATTCAGTATAAACCGATGGAAGTTTTAGTGACATCACAAATGATTCAGTCTAAATTTGTTTCGGTGAAACTCAACGATAAAATTACAGAGTTAGATGAGGTTGTTGTTGGTAAAGTGCTTACAGGCGATTTAAGGTCTGATATTGAAAATAGTGATGCTAAAGCGAACTTAAATTTTTATGATTTAGGAATTCCTGGTTATACAGGAAAACCAAAAACACAATCTGAAAGACGACTTCATGAAGCGACAACAGGAGGAGGTATAGTGCCTTTAAACCCAATATTGAATTGGATCTCTGGTCGAACAAAAAAATTAAAGGCACAACTAGCTAGAGAAAACATTGACAACGCGATGAAAAAAACAATGTCAAGTTTATCTGAAATGCTTTTCAATATTGATAATTTGGAGCCTTCAAAACGCGTTGAGTTTTTCTATTTTGTAACAGATGATGCTAATTTCTTACCTTTGAGTAAAACAAACAACGACTTAAAAATGCTAGAGTTTTTACAACAAAAATTGCAAGCATTTAAATCTCAAATTGAAGATAATTAAGCACATATTACTTTTATGCATACTTTGTGCGAATATGTTTTTAGGCATATCTCAAACGATTAATTTAAAAGGACAAATTGAAGCTAATGCAGAGTTAGAAGGCATTCATATATTAAACATTTCTGCCGAAGAATATACAGTTACAAATAATAAAGGTGCTTTTACAATTACTACAAAAAGTAATGATACCATTTTAGTATCTAGTGTTCAGTACATCCCAAAAACCATAATTGTATCTCAAGATTTAATTGCATCAGGGTTTGTAACAATTAAGCTAGAAGATAGAGTAAATGAACTCGATGAAGTTGTCGTTGGAAAAGTGCTTACAGGCGATTTGAGATCTGATATTGAAAACAGTGATGCCAAACCAAACATCAACTTTTATGATGTTGGCATTCCTGGCTATACAGGAACACCAAAAACCCAAAAAGAACGACGCTTACATGATGCAGATGCTGGTAAGTTTGTGTATTACTATGGGTTGATTGCGTCGATTAATATTCATAAAATTTTGAATAGAATCTCTGGACGAACCAAGAAATTAAAACACATAGTAAGATTAGAAGAACAAGATACTTGCATGAAAATAGCTATGGCTGAATTGTCTGATGAGCTTTTTGGACATATAGAGTTAAAAGAAGAACTTAAAGCAGAGTTCTTTTATTATGCTTCAGAAGATCCAAAATTTTTAGAGCTATGCAAATTAGAAAGTGATATCAAGATTTTTGAATTTTTAATTGATAAACTATTGGCATTTAATACTCAAGTTGAAAGTGATGATGATTAGAATGTGAAACATTTTGAAAAATAATTTAACTATCAATTTCACACCAATCGAAACATCTTAGTATATTTGCAATGTGAATCTATTAGCAACATTTTTATTTATCGGAACTCCAGAGGTCATGTTCATACTCGTGATCGCTGTAATGGTCTTTGGTGCAGATAAAATTCCTGAAGTAGCTAAAGGCTTAGGAAAAGGAATGCGAAGCTTAAGAGATGCTTCAAACGAAGTTAAATCTGAAATAAAGAAATCATCTATCGAAAGTCAAAAGCTTGAAACTAATGTCACTCAAGACATTAAAGAAGAAATTACTAAGGTAAGAGACGAAATTGAAGATTTTTCAGGTTCTATAAAAAGAGAACGATAATATTTCTGCTTATTTTTTTCTGCTCACTGTTAAGCCATCTCTAATGGGTAATAATACAGTTTCAATACGATGATCTTCTTTTAAAAGTGTGTTAAACTCTAATACAGCTTTTGTTGAATGGTCTTTATCGTTAAGTGGTTCCACAACTTTTCCATGCCAAAGTACATTGTCTGATAAGATAATGCCACCAGAATTTACTTTGTCTATCACTAAATTAAAATAGTTAGAATAGTTAGGTTTGTCAGCATCAATAAATACCAAATCATAAGTGTTTTTTAAGGTTGGAATAATATCTAAAGCACTTCCTAAATGTTGATGTATTTGTGTTCCATATTTTGATTTGTCAAAGTATTTACGCTGAAAATCAATCAACTCTTCGTTAATATCAATTGTGTCAATGATGCCATCATTTTGTAAGCCTTCAGCTAAGCATAAGGTTGCATAACCCGTAAAGGTGCCTAATTCTAAAATGGTTTTTGGCGATTTTAATTTAGAAATCATGCTTAATACTCGACCTTGATAAGGTCCGCTAAGCATGATAGGTTGTAAAATTTTTTGATAAGTTTCTCGAGTAAGTTGTTGCAGTAATTCTGGTTCTTCTTGAGAATGTGCTACAACATAGTCATCTAATTTTTCGGGTAAAAAATACATCGCGTCTTTAATTGAAATACAAAGAAAACGATTCTTAATTAATTTCCTATCTTGTATGTGCTTAAAACCTTCAGTATGTCATATTGGTTGTCTATAGCTTTTACTGTTTTAATTATTTACATCGCAATTAGTGTAGCTTTATACTATTTGCAGGATTATATGTTATTTAAACCTGAGAAGCTTCCTAAAGATTTTCAATTTGACTACGACAATCAAGATACCAAAGAATATAATTTAGAAACTAGAGATGGAGCAGTGATTAACGGACTTCGATTTTTTCCGAAAGGAGAAAGTAAAGGTGTGGTATTGTATCTTAAAGGAAATTCAAAAAGCATAAAAGGTTGGGGAAAGTTTGCTGTAGACTTCACAAGACATGGTTATAATGTGTTGATGGTAGATTATAGAGGCTTCGGAAAAAGTACAGGCAGACGCTCTCAAAAGGCCATTAAACGCGATTTGCAATTGGTTTATAACAAGCTGAAAGAATTGACTTCAGAAAATAATATCATTCTTTATGGAAGATCTTTAGGTTCTGGTTTTGCAGCAAAGTTGGCGTCTATGAACCATCCTAAAATGCTTATTCTCGATGCACCTTATTACAGTTTAACAAAGGTTACAGCACGTTATGCACCTTTTATGCCATTGTCGTTACTCATGAAATACCCTTTACCAACCTACAAATGGTTAAAATATGTGCAGTGTCCTATTCATATCATTCATGGTACACATGATAAATTAATTCCGTATAAAACTAGTGTAAAGTTATCTCAAGTGAACCCAAAACTTACAAAGCTGCATACAATTATTGGTGGAGGACACAAAAATTTAAATAATTTTGAATCGTACCACAGCATGTTAGATGATATTATTAATAAAGAACCAAAACCTATAGATTTAAAAACCACAAGTATTAATGTCATTCACTCGTCAAAACCCAATAAGAAAAAGGCTTAAAAGAGCTTTTAAAATTCTTTTAATTCTCTATGTTATGATTGGAGCTTCATTGTATTTTTTTCAAGAAAAGATTTTGTTTCTGCCAACAACTTTAGCTCAAGATTATCAATATGAGTTTAGATATCCTTTTGAAGAATTGTTTTTTGAAACTGAAGCAAATGTTTCTATTAATGCGATTCATTTTAAAACTGAAAACCCTAAAGGTGTTATTTTATATTTTCACGGAAATGCAGGCGATTTAAGTCGTTGGGGAATTATTGGTGAGCATTTTGTATCGCTCAATTACGATGTGCTTATTATGGATTATAGAACCTACGGAAAGAGTACAGGAAAGTTGAATGAGCAAGGGTTTTATGATGACGCAGAGTATTGTTATAATTATTTATTACAATACTATACTGAAGAAGATATCGTTTTATATGGTCGCTCTTTAGGAACAGGAATTGCGACTTATTTAGCTTCAAAGCATCAACCAAGACAACTTATTTTAGAAACTCCATACTACAGTATCCTTGATGTAGCGAAACAACGATTTCCAATACTTCCTGTTACAGCATTGCTAAAATATAAGTTTCCTTCTAATGAATTTATTACCTCAGTAAGCTGTCCGATTACAATGTTTCATGGTACAGAAGATACTGTGATTCCTTACAGTTCTGCTCAAAAATTAAAATCTGCTGCACCAGAAAAACAAACCAATTTTATTACCATTGAAGGAGGAGAACATAATAATTTGATAAGTTTTGAGAAGTATAAAGCAGGAATCATTTCAATTTTAGAATAAAAAAAGCTTCAGAATATTCTGAAGCTTTTTTTATATACATAATTTAATGTATTATCCATTCGGATTTAATATAGCATCGATTCGTTCTAGAGCATCAGCAATATGAATTCGGCTCATAGTGTCAGCTCCACGTGCAGCACGTAATTGACTACGAAGCGACTTTAATTCAGCTCTAACAACAGCTCTAATATCAGACTGACTTGTATTTACTGCAGTTGCTTTAATATAAGGTGTAAATGTTCTACCACTTTGGTTTTTAGCAGTCATTAAATATCCTAATCGATCAATATGAGCACGTTGTAAATTACGTCTATAAGTATCAATACGCTTTCCTGTACGTAACTCACTCCAAATGCCTCGACGTAAATCTCTCATCATATCTAAAAGCTTATAAGCATCACTGCCATTATGAGTTTCAGCTTCGGTTAAACGTTGCATTTTCCCTAAGCTCATGATATTATTTAGTGTTCTAACTTGTAAACTTCTAACACGATCTACAGAACCAGAATATTCAATTCGATCAAAAATGGTTTTATCAATCAACCAATCTGGTGTGTCAAATAAATTCTCTTGAATAAACTTCATGGCACGCTTTTGATGGTCTTTAGGAACTGGAGTATAGACAGCACCTGGTTGATCGGCAGCTTTATAGTGTTCGTAAACACCACCAATATTATTAGAAACATGTCCCATATAACGTCTAAACTGAGACAAAACATGACCATACATTTCTTGTAAGTCGTCATAATCTTCACCAGCTTCAGTAGTCCATTCAATCAAATTAGGAACAATACGCTTAAGGTTTTTAATTCCATAATCACTCGCAAGCATAGCATCATCACCTAAATCTTCAGTTTGAGAACTAGGATCGTGAATGTCTCCAACTTGCTGATGACCAAATCTATACATTGGATCTCCTGCATGTTTCATAATCCACTGATTTAAAATAGGTTTTTCTTCTTCAGCAGATGTGTCTAAAATAGGTCTATAACCCCAAGAAATAGCATACTTATCGTAGATACCAATATTTGGCATTAAAGCTACGCCTTCGTCGCCTGGTTGTGCCACATAATTAAAACGAGCATAATCCATAATTGAAGGTGCTGTTCCATTTTTTTGTGTAAACTCAGCGCTTCTTAGATCTTCAACTTTGTAGGCAACACTACTTCCCATGTTATGAGGTAAGCCTAAGGTATGTCCAACTTCGTGCGCAGAAACAAAACGAATTAATCGTCCCATAACTTCATCTTTAAATTGAGCACCTTGAGCATCAGGATTGATAGCTGCTGTTTGTACAAAGAACCAACCACGTAATAAAGACATTACATTGTGGTACCAATTGATATCGCTCTCAAGAATTTCACCAGTTCTAGGATCACTAACGTGAGGACCATTTGCATTTGGTATAGGAGATGCTAAATAACGTACTACAGAATAACGTACGTCTTCTGGAGTCCACTCTGGATCTTCTTCAATAGTTGGTGGATCTTTTGCGATGATTGCGTCTTTAAATCCAGCTGCTTCAAAAGCTACTTGCCAATCTTCAACACCTTGCTTGATGTATTTGCGCCATTTTTTAGGTGTAGCTCTGTCAATGTAGTACACAATTTGTTTTTTAGGGACAACCAATTCGCCACGTTTAAATTTTTCGATGTCTTCATCTCTAACTTCTAGTCTCCAACGGTCTAAATATTCAAGTGTTTTACTTTTTTGATCTTCTTGACCATAATCTGTTTGACTACTTGTAAACCAACCAACTCGTTCATCGAAGTAACGACGCTTCATTGGGTTTTCTGGAAGTAAAATCATTGAGTTATTGATTTCAATAGAAATGCTTCCTGTACTTGAATTTGATGGAGGAGCACCAGCAGCATAGGTTTTTACATGTCTAGCTTCAATATTTCTTGGATAACTTTTTACGCTTTCAATAAATGATTTATTACTTTCTAAACGAGTGACTTTATAAGGTCGTCTTCTAAAGTTAGGTAATCCTAATGATTTAACATCTTTCTCAAATAGAGGAGTAACATCTATAACAGTACTTGTAGAGTCTTTTCCGATAGCTTTTATAGGAAATGTATATAATACAGGTTCAAAGTTTGAATTTTTTACAGCTTCATGTACAGGTAAAGAATCTGCTGCAAAAACATTATAAGAGACAACACGTAAGACAACTTTTTTGTCTTTTCTTTGCCAACGCAAGACTTGTTCGTTTTGTTTTCCGCCACCAAAACCTAAACCACTTGCGGTTTTAGCGATACGTGTTACCATTAACATTTCTCGCTCAAAAAGTGAGTCTGGAATTTCGTAAAAGAATTTGTCGTCTAAAGTATGTACAGTAAATAACCCTTCGTCACTTTTGGCATCTTTTGTAATGACTTTACTAAAAGGTTTTATGTCATTTTTGCCAGGTTTTTTAGCAGGCTTTTTAGCTGCAATAGGAGCTCCTTTTTTAGATTTACTGGCTTCTTTTGTTGATGAGCACGATACAACAAAAAAAACCGAAACTAGTGCTAATAGTTTATAGGAAAGATGTTTCAAAATGGTTGAATTTTAAATTAGTACGTGAAAATACTAAATCTTAGCCTAGTTGTTAAGCCATGAGGTGTTTTTAATACTTTTTTAACGAAAAAAAAGCCACTGTTTAAGTGACTTTTTTTCATGTTTATTTGTGTTGTTTTATTCTAAAGAACTTAAATAATCTAGTAATAAAGCGACACCTTCATCATGAATAATGGTTGTTCCAATTAAAGGCATTCCATATTCTGGAATGTTATTTTGAATTCTAGCTTCAATACTATTTCTTTTTTGATAAATATTAGATTCTTCGTAAGGTGTTTCATAAGCTAGTCTTAAGTTAGATTGTTCTGCACAAAAACCACCTTCAATATGACAATGCGCACAATTGATATCTATATAGGCTCTAGCTCTTCTTTCTAGACCTAAACTTTCGTCTTCCCAATTAGGTAAAACACTTACAGTATTCGGATCTGTTAAGCCTTCAAGCATATTGTTATCTATAAGAGCTTGTAATTGGTTGGAACCATTAACATTAAAATTTAATGTTCTTAATTTTGGACCAATTACTGCAACTTGAGAGTTGTTACTATGGCAAGTAAAACAGTCTGTATTTGATGGGATTTTATAGTCAACACTTTGGGATTCTCCATTAGTATTTATCCATGTTACAGGAACAACTGCGCCATCTGTATCAAGTGTAGCTTCAGTTTGAGCGTCATTCCATTTGTAGTTTCCAAGTTCCCAAACACCATTTGTTTTTAATAGTATTCTTGTTTCAATAATATTTTTTCCTTGAGATAAATCGGTTTCGTTATTATTGTAATAAAAGGTTTTGGCAATCACTGTATTGTCAGGAAATAAAGGCAATCCGTCACCAGTGTAAGTCATTGTTTCTCCTTCTGGTAAAGCTATTAAACGTTGCTTACTAGCATAGTCTGTAAATAGTTTTGTGTTTAAATCATATTCAAAAGTTTTTGAGCTCGGATTTAAATCTCCTAAAGCTCCAGAGAATAAATTTAATTCGGAAAGCGTTGGTCTTAGCTCTGGAATGACAGGCAATGTTGCAGTAGTAAAACTGAAGACATCTGAATACATACTTAGATTATCAGCACTACAAACAACTTGTATGTAAACATCATACGTGGTTTGAGGTAATAAACTTTCTATTTCTACCGAAGTAGTAGTCTCAGTTAAAGTTGTGCCAGAACCTAAAGCAAATCCAGAAACTCCATATTCTATTATATAAGAACCAGCAGCATTAGAATCACTCCAAGTTAGTGTTGCAGAGGTTGTTGTAATGTTGTTTGCTTGCGTATTTGTTGCTTTGTCACATGTGTCAACAACAGAGTCGTCATCATTATTACACGCAACAACAAATAAGGCTAATAAAATAATTACTAATTTTTTCATGAACAATGATTTAAAGCAGTCGTGAAAATAGTAAAAATGATATTAACTTAATAAGAAATAGGCTATTAATTAGTTAAATAGAAAAAATAACAGATGAAATGTTTAATTAATTGACTTCACAAATAATTGTAATGGTTGCTTCTTTGCCAACACGAAAGGTTCCAAAATCTTTACCTAAGTTATAATCAAACCGATTTACGATAAGGCTTCCTGTAAAGGTTTTATTATTAAATGTAAAAGGAATTTCAACATCTTTAGTTACTTCAAGAATGGTTAATTTCCCTTTTACGATATAACCTTCATTAGTTTTAGAAACAGAAGAAGATTTAAAGCAGATGTTAGGATATTGTACCACATCAAAAAAATCGGGATCTTTTAAGTGTGCATCTCGTTTTTTATTTTTTGTATTTACGGTTGAAGCATCTATGCAGATATTAAAATTTGCATCTTTTAATGCTGAAGCATCAAAGTTAAAATCGCCTTTCATTCCTGTAAACGTACCTTTTACTTTAAAAAAACCTCCTCCAGTAATATGGAATTTTACTTTAGACTTAGACTCGTTTATGGTTTGTGATTGTAAAGTTGAAATACTTGCTACAAAGAAAACTGTAAGTAAAAGTGCTAATTTTTTCATGAGATTATTTTTTTGTTGTAATGATAGTCGTAGAAAGTTCGTGATTATTTCAATAGATAGCAAAAAAAAGGAACTACAATGTTGTAACTCCTTAATCTGTTTTTTAAAGTTTTAGCTAAATAATCACATCATTTCTACAAATAAACCATCATCATTTTTAGTGACTTTTACTACTTTTTTTCCTGTTAAGCCTTTAATGGTTTTATCCCATTTTTTATTGCTCAATCCAGATTGTGATTTTAAACTAACTAAATCTATTGGTGAATTAGATTTTAGTACTTCGAAAACACTTTTTTCTTCTTCAGTCATTTCAACTTGTTTCTTTTCTGGACGCATTTGAGGAAAGAATAAGACTTCTTGAATAGATTGATTGTTAGTTAAAAACATGGTTAACCTGTCCATTCCAATTCCCATACCTGAAGTAGGAGGCATGCCATATTCTAAAGCACGAAGAAAATCATAATCAATAAACTCGGTAGCTTCATCATCACCTTTTTCGGCGAGCTTTAGTTGATGTTCAAAACGTTCGCGTTGATCGATAGGATCATTCAATTCTGAATAAGCATTTGCAATCTCTTTTCCGCAGACCATCAGCTCAAAACGCTCTGTCAATTCTGGATTATCACGATGTTCTTTACACAATGGACTCATTTCTTTTGGATAGTCGGTTATAAACGTTGGTTGAATGTAATTACCTTCGCATTTTTCACCAAAAATTTCGTCAATAAGCTTTCCTTTACCCATAGTGTCATCAACTTCAATTCCCATGTCTTTAGCTGCTTGACGAATTTCAGCTTCAGATTTCCCAGTGATATCAAAACCTGTAAAATGTTTAATAGAATCTGCCATTGTGACTCTAGCATAAGGCGCTTTAAAGTTAATTTTATGCTCGCCAAATGTAGCTTCAGTAGTTCCATTAACAGCTATTGCACAATGTTCTAATAAGCGTTCACAAAAATCCATCATCCAGTTGTAATCTTTGTACGACACATAAATTTCCATCGCTGTAAACTCAGGATTATGTGTTCTGTCCATACCTTCATTTCTAAAGTTTTTAGAGAACTCATACACACCATCAAATCCACCAACAATTAGTCGTTTTAGATACAATTCGTTAGCAATTCTCATGTATAACGGAATGTCTAAGCTATTGTGATGTGTAACGAATGGTCGTGCTGCTGCTCCTCCTGGAATAGGTTGTAAGATTGGAGTTTCTACTTCAAAATAACCAGCATCATTAAAAAATGAACGCATAGCATTAAATAGCTTCGTACGTTTTACAAAGACATCTTTTACATGCGGATTTACAACTAAGTCTGCATAACGCTGTCTGTAACGTAACTCAGGATCGTTAAATTCATCAAAGGTATTGCCTTCGCTATCGGTTTTTGGTAGTGGTAATGGTTTTAAAGATTTACTCAATAGTGTGAAATCTTTTACCATTACAGTTTTTTCACCAACTTTAGTGGTGAATAATTCGCCTTCGATACCAATAAAATCACCAATATCTAACAACTTTTTGTAAACATCGTTGTATTTGCTTTTATCGTCTCCTGAACAAATTTCATCTCTGTTGAAATACACTTGTATTCTACCAGCACTATCTTGTAGTTCGGCAAAACTTGCACTTCCTTGAATACGACGAGACATTAATCGACCAGCAATAGTAACCTTTTTACTTTCTTTAAAAGTGTCCTTAACCTGTTTAGTGGTATGATCTACAGCAAATAAATCTGCAGGATAAGGGTTGATTCCTAGGGCTCTTAATTTTGCGAGTTTATCGCGACGTACGATTTCTTGTTCTGAAAGCTGCATGCTAAATGTAATTTGAGGTGCAAAATTACATTATTTACAAGAATATTTACAAAAAAACCAATAGGATTATAAATCCTAATGGTCTTTTGATTAAGTTGTTGGTTTATCTTGTTTTTAATTCTTTCAAATTATCTTTAAGATCTTCATTTTCTGGAAATTTTTTAATCGCCTTTTCAAGAACTTTTATAGCATTATCTGTTTGTCCGTCAGCATCTAAAACAATAGATAAACTATCATATACTCTTGAACTATTTGGAAATAACTTGGCGTTTATATCGCAAACTTCTATAGCTTCACTAAATCTATTTGTTGAGTATAGCGTACGTGCATAAGTGTTTAGTTCGGACATACTGGTCACTTTTCCTGTAAAGGATTTTATCAGTTTTCTGCGTTGTTTTTTTAGTCCGTTTAAACCTTCATTCTTTAGAATATGATTCACTTTAGCTACAATTTGATAATTAGATTTATAATTGTTTGTGGTTATAATATTCAGAATGTCATCTTCTAAAGTTTCGACTGGATGCTCCACAATACGATTGACTTCTTTCCTGTTTTTGTAAAATATAAACGTTGGTACACGATGAATATTTAAACCAGCTTCATAGTGATTTGGACTTTGTTTATACATATCAGATTTTCGGTTTAACGCAATAACAGTCAGCTGGTCTTCGGGAAAATTGCAAGCTTCTAAGATTTTATAAAATCGAGGCACTTCTTTTTTGCTATCTCCACACCAGGTTCCCATGAATAGTATGATTTGATATTCGCTTAGTTTAGATTTTATGGCTTCAATAAGAGTTGTATTCAGTTCATAATCGTTGTAATATTTTGAAAACCAATCGTTATAATGTTCTGAAGTTAAACCTTCTTTGTTGATTTTTCCGAGTAAAAAAGGTGTTTCGTTATCAATACTAATTTCTCTGTTGATGTCTTGAGTATAAATAATACTTGAGAGTAATGTTGCTACAATTAATAAAATATAGTTTTTCATCGGTCTTAGTTTATAGATGATTTAGGTTTTGCAATCACATTGCCTTTAATTCTAAGTTTTTTTTGAGGCTCGTCTGCATTAGATATTACTGTAATTGTTTTTGAGAATGAACCAACTCGATTTGTTGCATATTTAATGTCTATTGAAGCTGTTTCTCCAGGTAGGATCGCTTGTTTAGGATAAGTTGGAACTGTGCAGCCACATGTGGTTTTTACTTTTGAAATTACAATTGGAGCGCGACCTCTATTTGTGAATTTGAAGGTTCTTAAACCATTGTCATTTTGTGCAATGTTGCCATAATCGATAACTTCTTCTTCAAAATGGAAGACACCTAGATCATTTTTAGAATCTAAGTTTTGAGCCTCGTTTGAGCAACTAAATAACAGTACAAAAAAGAAGATTGTAGATGAGATAAGTTGGTTGATTTGGGTTCTTTTCTTAAGGAATGCTTGATGTGTCATATCTGTTTGTTTTTTTGATTAATACAATCACAAACATCAAGATTTGAAATAAAAAACAAGGATTATTTAGGGTTGGAAAAGAGTACTAGTACCTAGGTTGAATTTTGTAACTAGCTGTTAAACAGCGACTTTAATTCATCTCTAGAATTAACATTTAATTTCTTGTAAACGTTATTTACGTGAGTTTTTACTGTGCTTACACTTACAAAAAGTGTTTCTGCAATGTCTTTGTTAGAATTGTTTTTAAGCAAAAGATCTAAAACATTCTGCTCTTGTTTAGTCAACTGCTCTTTAGCTTCAGTATGTTGTTTCTGTTTTCTTTTTTTAGCTGAAAACACTAGCCAAAAATTCAATGATAATGACAAAAAAAGAAGTCCTGATAAAATATAAGTCCAATTAAAATTTGAATTGATCTTATCAGGTGATGCTATAAACTTATCTGAAGTCAATTCGGCTTCATATTGTTTTGTGTAACTAGCATTTGGGTATTCATTTTTAAGTCTTTTAAGCAATTTGTCGTAATAAGAATTGGTTTTTAAATCGTCTAAATAATAGTTGTGAAATTGATTACTTCTTTCAGATAAAAATGCGTAGATATATAATTCGGCTAAAGGTTCGTTTAAACTTTCGCCATAATTCTGTAAAGTTTTAAACCACTTTTTGTTATTTAATTCTCGATTGGCTTTACTTCTAAATTCAGAATATGCATACTTCATTTCTTCTTTTAACGAATCAATTTTAATGAAGGCTGCTGTTTTTGGATTATTAGAGATAATATCGCAAAACATTTGTGCTTCAAAAGATAATGGAAATGAAATGCTATCTGTGCTTTTTGCAATAAAGAGAATATCTCTGCTGTCTGCACAATGACCATCAAAATGATTGCTGCTTTGATTATAAGTGTCGCAATTATCGACATGCAATTTGTAGATTTTTTGCTGTGTATCTAACTGATTGCCATTAAACTGAAAATACCCAGAACTGTCTGATGCTACTTTTGTTATGATTTGCTCATCGTTAATGCCGTTAAGTGTTCGATAATCTTCAATAACAGATAAATACACATCGCTTTGCCAGCGTTCATTATCAATGTAACCATCAAAATGATGTTGTGCAAAAGTGATGTTTCCGAAGAAAATAAATCCTGCTATTAAAATGTAATATCTCACAGCACTAAACTACTATAATTTCTTTTAATAGAACCTGTGATTTAATATAATTGTCATTGTGTAACAAATTAATAAATAGTACGTCACACAGTTACAACATCAATCATCAAAATTTTAATTATGAGTTTCTGGAGAGTACTTCTCGCTATTGTTTGTCCGCCTTTAGCTGTTATAGGAAAGGGTTGCGGATCTATTCTTATAGTATTTTTATTATGGCTTTGCGGTTGGGTTCCAGGAGTCATTGCAGCCTTAGTTATTTTAAACAATCCTGAGCGATAAGCATCTTATTGCTTTAGATTTTATAAGTAGTGAATTTTATAAAATATCGTAATTTTGCTATCTATGAATAAGACTATTGAGCTTAAAGATTTAGGCACTAAAGATTTTAAAGACACTTGGGATTATCAAGAGCAACTCTTTAAAGGGATTTTAGATGCTAAAATCAAGAATCGAAGAGAAGCATTAAGTTTACAAACTGATAATTATTTTTTGTTTGTAGAGCATCCTCATGTATATACTTTAGGAAAGAGTGGTGATATTTCAAATTTGTTATTATCTGAAGAGCAACTTACTCAAAAAGGCGCTGCGTTTTATAAGATTAATAGAGGTGGAGATATCACCTACCATGGTCCTGGGCAAATTGTAGGTTATCCAATATTAGATTTAGATAATTTCTTTACAGACATTCATAAATATTTGAGGTTTTTAGAAGAAATGATTATTCTAACACTTGCAGAATATGGTTTAAAATCTGAACGTAGTCCTGGAGAAACAGGTGTTTGGTTAGATGTTGGAACACCATTTGCTCGTAAGATTTGTGCCATGGGAGTTCGGGCAAGTCGTTGGGTAACGATGCATGGTTTTGCACTTAATGTCAACGCTAATTTGGGTTATTTTGATAATATAATTCCTTGCGGAATAAGAGGTAAAGCGGTAACTTCTCTAAATGTTGAATTAGGTGTCGATAAAGTAGATGAGAATGAAGTAAAGCAAAAGCTACTAAAGCATTTTAAAACGCTTTTTGAGGCTGAATTTGTTAGCTAGCCTTCCTCATTAAAAAACACTTTGTAATAGTGCATTTTTTTATCGTCGTCATAACCACGTTCTAAATATTCTGCTGAAGCATCTGGAGCATCAACATCTAATTTAATTTGAATGTTGGTATCTAGTTTGATTTCAGTTTTAATTTTTTGTTTTTGCTTTTTAAGTACAATTTCAGAAACATCAAATTGATTTCTAATTAAGATGTTGTGGTCTTTTTCGTAAGTTTTTTTGTAGTCTTCAAAGAGTTCTAGAGCATCATCTTTTTCAAAGACGTCATCCTTAAAACTTTCAATGTTTACGATGTCATGTTCCTTAAAAAAGTCGACCGTTTTTGCTAAGAAATTACTCTGTTCTTGTCCACCAAATTGAGGTTGCATCACATCCTTTGAAAACTCACGACACATTTCAATATAGTTTTTGGTATGCTCGTTAGAATCGTCAGGATATTTAACATTTAAAAAGCTCTTAATCCAGTATTGCGTATCATAATTATTATGATCTACACTTAATACAATTTTACCTTCTCCATCTGCGGCATTAAGTATTAAACAGCCTTTATCTACTTTTTTTGTAGCAATACCTTTTTGAGTGATGATATCGTAGCTTCCATTCTCTAAATAGGTTTGAAAAAAATGCGCTTTATTTTCAATTTTAAAAATGCCTACAGCATCTGTTAGGTAATCTTCATATTGTAAATCGTGAAGCACACAAACAATGACGTCTCCAGTTTTAATTTGAGCAGAATTAGATTGTTCAAATAAATGCATGACAATATGCTTAGAAGTCTCTATAAAATCTGAATCATCAAGTAGTAATTTTGAAGCATAACTATTAATTTCATTAAGTTCAATATTAGAGTGATGATTAAATCGATAAGACTCAGCTAAGTTAGAAAACGGTCGCAATAAGTAAGGTAAAATAAGGTCGTAACTCATCTCATCAAACTCAAGTTCTTTTTCAGAAAATGCATTTTTTGTGCTATTAAATTTGTTTCCAACTTTATGAAGGACGCATTTTGAAATTGAAGCTTTTGTACGTTTAATCATTTTTTAACTGTAATAATATTTTGAGAAGTATTTGGTTTAATTTATTTCGTAAATAATGATAGAATTGTTGTCGCCTTTTACAATTACTTCTAGAGCATTATCGTTGTCGATATCATCCATTTCAATTGATGAATTTCCATACACAGGAAAGTTGTTTATTGGCTTAGCTTGGCTATCAAATAAATAAGCTTTTTTTGTTTGTAGATCTGTAACAGTAACGTATATTTTGTCGTTAATGTAAAATATTTTTGGAGGTGTGTAATCACCAAAATCCAAATCAATAGTTTTGGTTTTTATCGTCAGTTTATTGTCAGATAAAGCAACAAGAGTTTTGCTTGTGGTTGTGATGAAATGTTCTTCAGGTAGATTTAAATTTTTGTAATTTACATGACCATTTTGATTGACTTCTAATAATTCGCCTTGAGAATTGCTAGTAGTGAATTTGTTTTTGTAAAGAAAGATATCGTTGCTAGAAAAATCAATGGTCTCTTTAACGGTTACTCTTCGTTTCCCAACACGATTTAAGACTTCCATTGTGTTTCCGTCAGCAAAAACAATGTAGTCTTTTCGACCTACTCTAAAGTGTTTAGGTTGGGTTGAAATATTATTTTTTGCAGACTTGTATTTAAATCCACTAACCATTTTTCCTCTTTTGTCATACATTAACATGTTTTTGCCTTGTGTAACAAGTAGTCTGTATTTACGCTTTTTGTCGTAATCAAACACCGAAAGTGGCTGGGTGATTTCGTCATTGAAATTAATAGGAAAAGGAGAGACGCTCTTCCCGTTTCGGTCTAAAACATATACTTTTTTTGAAGTGGCAAAAGCTAATTGTAGTCGTCCGTTTTTGTACATGTCAATCTGTTCGATTTTACCTAAAATTCTTCCGTCAATTTTCTTTTTCCAAAATATTTTTCCTTGATTCGAGATTAGATAAAGATGGTTGTTGACATCTTGAACGAGTATGTCTTTTTGGTTGTTAGTGTGGTTATTGACTAACTGAGGGTTGTTTAAAATGCTAGCATCAAGTGTGATGTTTAAATCTTCGGTTATAGTGTTGTTTCTAGATCGAGATTTATGAGTCTTAAAAATGGCATTTACATGAGCGAAATCTGTATCATAAATGTATTGTATCGCTGAGGTCTTGTAATCGCTTAAGTTTAAGTTTTTATCGTCATTAAAATTTAGATTTAAAATGGAGTTTAAGTCTTTTTCATTTGCATATATAAAAAGCGAAGCTTCATCGCTCAGTTGAAGCATCATGTCTTGAAACTTAGAGGATTCGCTTAGTGTAGTATTGTTTTGGAAATTTGAGATTATAGTTTCTAAATAATCAATCTCTTCCGTTAAAATAAAGAAGTCTTCAATATTGGCGTAGTAAGCAGTTTTTATTTCGGGAATAAAAGGCGAAAACAGCGTGTGTATCATTTCAGTATTATCCCAATTAAAGATATTTACAGATCTATAAGTGGCATGATTATTTTGCGATAATTCCTCTTGAGTATTTGAAGCGTCAATAGATCTAAGAATAATAGCCTTGCTATTGTTTTTTTCAACATAGCCAGCTTCAACAATAGTTCCTAACGACTGCAAATCTTGTGTTAAGCTATCTAGTGCTTTATGTTTTGATAATTGCTCTTTAAAAGTTTTAATATCATTGAAGGTTAAGCTTAAAAAATAATCGCTATCAAATGGAATAACAGATGCTAATTTATTTTCTTGAGGAATTGTGTGTTTAAAACTATTAATCAAGCTTTTGGTAGAATCTAAAGCTTTAGTGATTCCGTTTAGTGCAATGTCATTTTGCGAAATATCACCATCTAGAAGAATGTAATTTGAAATTTGAGCTGCATTTATTTTAGAATTCTTAAAGTGTAGAGGTTTAAAATTATTTTGCTTAAGATTGAGTAAAACTGAAACGGATTTATCTTTATTTGAAACACGAAGCAGTTTTTTTACTTCAGGATTAAGTGTATTGTTTATAAAAGTAGCTTCAACTAATTTAAGTCGATTAGAAACGAATAATATACTGTCTTTAATTGTTGAATAGAAAATAGAATTGTTTATGTCGTGTTTTGAAATAGAATTATTGTTTGACGTAAATGTTTCAGAAACTAAATTTGGAATGGAGTCCAATTTAAAAACAGAATTCTTATAGTTTGTAATGAAGCTAATTTCGAGACTGTCGTTTTTGTCTTTTGATAAGGTGATAAAGCATTCGTTTTCTGGTTTTAGAAAAGATATAGGTTTTAGTTTGCTGTTGAAATCTTGAATTTGTGAATAGTTAAGTACTTCTTGAAGTAAAGTATTATTAGAAATGCCGCTTTTTAAGCTTTCGAGGGAATTGGTTTTGATAATTACAGATGCATCTTTAGGTATATAATTAAAAATATCTGAAGCTGTTTTTGGGTTGCTTTGACAGTTGAAAATCAGTATACAAAAAGCGATGAGTAACCAAGTGTTTTTCATTGAAAAAAGATTTTTACAAATATAAAAAGTTAGAGTTCTAATTTTAATTGTTCTGGTAATAATCTAAAAGATTTTCTATGGTATTTTGTGACACCATATTTTTTAATTGCTTCTCTGTGTTCTTGAGTTGGATAGCCTTTATTTTGTTTCCAGTTATACATTGGGAACTCTTCGTGAATTTTAGCCATATATAAATCTCTGTATGTTTTGGCGAGAATTGAAGCTGCAGCTATAGAGAGAAATTTGCTGTCGCCTTTTATAATGGTTTGATGTGGTATTGATTGGTAGGGTTTGAATTTGTTTCCGTCAACAATTATAAAGTTAGGTTGAGGGTTGAGCTGTGTGATGGATTTGTGCATTGCTAAAATTGAAGCATTTAAAATATTGATGTTGTCAATTTCGTCTTCAAAAACATGTTGCACAGAATAAGTGACGGCATTACATTCTATTATAGGCTTTAGGAGATTTCTTTTTTTTTCTGTAAGTAATTTGGAATCGTTTAAAATGGTATTGTTGAAATTTTCTGGCAAAATAACAGCAGCAGCAGTAACAGGTCCAGCCAAACAGCCTCGTCCTGCTTCGTCTGTTCCACATTCTAAATTTAATTTTGAAAAGTTGGTTAAAAGACTCAAAAAGTTAAAGTTTAGACAAAGTTAAAATTTTAACGCAACCTTTTACAAAAAAATGCATCTAAAGGGCAGTAAACCTATTAATTGTGCAATTATTTAATAAACATTTTAATTGTCAGCTTGTTAACATTTTTTTGGCATAAATACTTGTTTATTTAATATATTATTAAGAAGTTTGCGCTAGACTAACTCAAATAATTGTTTTATGAAATTAAAGTTAACATGGTTAATGACGCTATTTATGGCGTTTGTGATGCAATTTTCTTTTGCACAGGAGAAGACAATCACAGGAACAGTTACATCTTCAGCTGATGGTTTGCCATTGCCTGGTGTAAATGTAATTGTGCAAGGAACTTCAAGAGGAGTTCAAACAGATTTTGATGGTAATTATTCTATCAAAGCAAGTGAAGGAGAAGTTTTAGTGTTCTCTTTTTTAGGTATGAAAGAAACAACTGCTCAAGTTGGCTCTAGTAATACAATTAATATGAATATGGAGGAAGATGTTGCAGCGCTAGAAGAAGTTGTTGTTGTGGCTTATGGTACTTCTAATTTTGTTAAAAGTGCCTCTTCGTTAGTTCAAATTAGTGCTGAAGATATTGAAGATAGAGCAAATGCGTCTGTTATTCAGAATTTACAAGGTCAGGCAGCAGGTTTAAATATTGCTACGCCCTCAGGTCAACCTGGTGCGGACAGTACAATTATCTTAAGGGGTATTGGGTCTATTAATGGTAATATTGAGCCGTTGCTTGTGGTTGATGGGATCCCTGTTGATGAGGATAATTTTAGAAGTATAAATCCTAATGACATTGCAACTTTTTCAGTTCTAAAAGATGCTGCTGCGACATCTATTTATGGTAATAGAGGTGCGAATGGAGTTATTATTGTAACTACAAAGAAAGGTAAGAAGAATCAAGCCTTAAAGTTTAGGTATAATTCTCAGTATGGTTATACTGAGTTGCAAGATGCTAATTTAGACTTGATGAATTCTAGAGAGCTTTTAGAATTAGAAAGGTTATATAGTTTTGGTAGAGGTAATGGTTTGAGTGATGCTCAAATATCTGCTATTGCTAATCAAGTTGATACATATTGGACTGATATTTTCTTTAGAAGAGGAACTACTTCTTCTCATGATTTGTCAATTTCAACTGGTGGAGAGAATTCTACTAATTTTACGTCTTTGAGTTATTTTGACCAAGAAGGTATTTTTCTAGAATCGAGCCTTAAGAGGTTTAATTTTAGAAATAATTTTAGCGGGAATAGTGAAAATGGAAAGCTTAATTATGGAGCAAATCTTTCAATGAGTTTTTCGAAAACTAATGAGATTGATGGTTCTGGTAGTAATGCTATATTCTTTGCGCCATTTACCGCTGCTTTGAGTGGTTTGCCTTACTTAACTGCTTTTGATCCTGATGGTTCTATAACTAGAGATGGCGGGATAGCTCCAGGTGATATTAATGCCATTACAGCTAATCAAAATTCAGCAGTTCCATATATCTTGCTTAATTCAGTTAGTATGAATACAGATCAAGAGGAGGAATTGAAATTGTTAGCTGGTTTTAATGTGAGTTATAACTTTGCTAAAAATTTAACAGCAGCTGTACAATTAGGTGCTGACTACTCTTCTCAAAATCGTTTCGAATTATTGCATCCAGAAAGTATACTCGGACCTTTTCAAGTTACAGGAGCTGCTAATACTCAATTTGGAGGTCGATGGGATGAAGATTGGACTAGAGATTTTAGGTTTAACACAGTTGCTAGCTTAAATTATAATAATACGTTTGCTGACAAACATAATTTAGATTTAACAGGTTATGTTGAATATTTTAAAGCTCACTTGGATAACTATGGTTTTATTCAATCTGGACTCGACCCTAGATTGCTTGGTTCTGGTGCTGCATTTATCGGTGGAGATGTGTATGAGGATTTGAATGGAGATGGAGTGATTGATAATGGAGAGTTTCCTTATATACCAACTGTATTTGATACTACAGCTGAAGCAGGATTGTTTTCAGTATTTGGAAACTTAGAATATGATTACAATGGTAAATATGGTTTAACAGCAACTATAAGGAGAGATAATTCTTTTAGATTTACAGATGATAATCAATGGGGTACTTTTTGGTCTGTTGGTGCTAGATGGAATATTGATCAAGAGAGTTTTATGCAGAATACTGCGTTTAATTTACTTAAGTTGAGGGGATCTTATGGTACTGCAGGTAATCAAAGAGTTACTGGTGGTGTGTATGGAGGTGCTAGTTTAACTAGAGAACTTTATGCTCAAGGAACTGCTTATGCTGGATCTCCAGGTACTGCAGTAAGTCAATTTGCTAATGTAGATTTGCGTTGGGAGGTTATTACTCAAGCTAACGTTGGTGTTGATTTTGGGTTATGGAACAATAAGGTTTCAGGTACTTTTGATGTATACCAAAAAACTACTGATGATTTGTATCAGGGAAGAAATATATCGTTAATTAATGGAGCTAGTGGTATTAATGATAACATTGGTAGTATGAAAAATAGCGGTTTTGAAGCACAATTAACCTATAGAATAATTGATAATGATGATTGGAGAATATCAGTGAATGCTAATGTTGGATATAATAAGAATGAGGTTGAAGAAGTTGCATCATCTACTGGAAGAATATTTGGTGGAGGATCTACGATTATTGCTGAAGGACACCCACTTAATTCTTTTTATGTTGTACCTTACGCAGGTGTTAACCCAGCTAATGGTAACCCATTGTTTGTAAAAGCTAATGGTCAGCTTTCAGAAACGTTTACTGATGATGATAGAAGGTTTACAGATAAAGTGGCTGTGCCAGTTTGGACAGGTGGATTTGGAACTAATATATCATACAAATCTTGGGAGTTATCTACACAATGGTATTGGGTTGCTGATGTATATTTGAACAATTTAGATTTGGCTCAGTTAGAAGAAACTCAAGTGCTTGATGATGGATCAAACAGAGTGACTTCAGTTCAAAATGCTTGGCAAAACCCAGGAGATGTTACAGATATACCTAGAGTTGGTCAACCATTTAATGCAATTGATTATATAAATTCTACAGATCGTTATTTAGAAGATGCATCTTACTTGAGATTAAGAAACCTTACTCTTGGGTATAATTTGCCAAAGAGAACCTTAGAAAGACTGCCTATTACTGGTCTTAGAGTGTTTGCTCAAGGTGAGAATTTAGTAACATTCACATCATTTAGAGGATGGGATGCAGAGAACGGATTTAGAACTACGAATAGAGGACAATATCCTACACCAAGAATTTATACACTTGGTATATCAATTGACTTTTAATAAAAAAAAATAAAATTATGAAATATAAAACCACATTAAAATTTTTATTTTCGATACTATTTTTAGGTGTTTTGGCATATTCTTGTTCAAATGCTACAGATATAGTGCAAGAAAGTGAACTTTATGAGCCTCAGGCATTTAATTCTGTTGAGAATATTCAATCTGGGCTAAATTCAGCTTATTCTGCTTATGGTCCTGATTTTGGCAGCAATGATGCTGGAGTAGATGCAATTTACTTTAATGAAATTTTCACCGATAACGTTAAAAGAGGAATTGATAATAATGGACAAGGAGTGTCTACATATTCGTTTATTCTTCAACCAGGATCAGATACACCAGGAACTATTTGGTCAAACAGATATGCTGTAATTAACAGAGTTAATAGAGTTTTTAGAGGTATTGAAACTTTTGAGGCTTCTGATGAGTACCAACGATTACAAATTGAACTTGGTTCAGCTTTTGAGACTGATGTTATTAATGAATTAAGACATATTAGAGGGCAATTATATGCACTTAGAGCTTTAGCTCATTTAGATTTGTTTCAATATTTTACAGTAGATTATCAAAATCCTACAGATTTGTCAATTATTAATGTTGATTTTGTCCCAGATATTGATAATGCTTTAGCTGGAGGTGAACAATATGAAAGAAATACAGTAGAGGAGACAGTTACATTTATTAGTGATGATTTGGATTCAGCTGAAGAGTTTTTAGATTCAGATTTGGCTTTAGCGGCTGGTAATATTTATTTAAATAATGATGCTATAAATTTTATTAGAACAAGATTAGCATTGTTTACTGGAGATTATCAATCAGCTTATGATTTATCTGCTGCACTTTTAAATAATTATATTTTAGCACCATCGCAACAGTATATCGATATGTTTGATGATAGTGATGATACTGAGGTTATATTTAAGCTACAACGTTTAGATGGAGATGCTTCAGTGGCTGGTTTATTCTATTTTAATGATGTTGGTGCTACTGGTGGAGCTTATATCGAAATGTCAAATGACCTATTTAATCAATTTGATAGTAATGATGTTAGATTTGAGGTAAATGTCAATGAAGAGAGTACTATAGATGGAGAAAATCTTTTAACTAATCGTATTTTTATTAATAAATATCCAGGAGGCGCTAATGCGCTTACTAATGATATTAAGTTATTTAGAGCTTCTGAATTACAATTGATTAAAGCAGAATGCGAAGCCAGATTAATGGATTTTCAAGCAGCTCAAAATTCAATAGCTTTCTTAAGAACTTTCAGAAATATTGGGCCTAACCCTCCACCTACACCAGATTATGGAGGTGACTTAAGTGTAGCGCTTACTGATATTTTAGCAGAAAGAAGAATTGAGTTGTGTTTTGAAGGGCATAGATATTTAGATTTAAAACGTATTGGCGGAGAACTTGGTATTGGAATAAGTAGAGAGTCTTCTGATTGTCTTTCTTTTACAGCACCATGTAATTTGCCAGCTAACGATTTTAAGTTTACTTTACCGATACCAACTTCTGAATTAGAAGGTAATTCAATGATATCACAGAATCCAGAATATTAAAAAAATATATTATGAAAAACAATAAATTATTTTTACTTACAATTGTTCTATCTTTATTTTTAGCATACTCATGTGATGATGAAGTTGATAGAACTATTTATCAAGACGGAGGTAATTCGGAACTAACATTTTTGTCTTTTACTGATGATGGATTTTATGATTTACCTGTTGCAAATTTAGGAACTGGAGAAGTTGTTATAACTTTAGAGTCTAGTTTTTTAGCTTCACAAGATAGAAGTTATGCACTAAATTTGTTAGAAGAAGAAACTACAGCTGATATTTCTAACTTTAATCTTCCGGCTTCTATTACTATTCCTGCAAATTCTTATTTTGGGACTGCAGTTATTGAAGGTAATGATTTGGATGATAGTTTAAGTCTAGGAGAGATTTTACAGATAGCTTTTACTGCATCTCCAAATCAATTTTCTGAGAGTTTTGATTCTAATTTAATTGTTGTGTCTATGTTTGAAGATACTCCTTTTACTGGTTCATATCTTTTGGAAGAACTTACTGATTATGTAGATGGACCAACTTTAAGTGACGGACAGGTTGTAAGTATTAGTTTTGATGCTTCAGATCCTTCAGGATTATCTAGAATTATAGAAACTCAGTTTTTCCCTAACTACTGTACAGGTTTTAATTCATTTAGCTTTACTCTTTCTGGTAACGCACCTTTTACAACATCAGTTCCTGTACAAGATAACACTTGTGTTTGTGCAGATGGAACAGATTGGTTTGGAACTGCTGATTCAAACGAAAGTTATGATCCAGACGATGATAGCGTATTTATGATATCTTTCTTAAATGATGTTCAAGAAGACTGTGCTCCAGTTGTAACTACAACCTATAAATTAACAAAACAATAAATTATGAAAATTAATAAGTTATATATTTTTGCATTTTTGTCGCTGTTTTTAGTAATTTCTTGTGATCAAAATGATTTAGAAGATAAATTTGATGAAAATGAACTTTCAGGCTGGGTTGATTTTGATCCATCTGCAAATTCAGCTACAGTTAATGCTAGTGAGGCGACAACTCAATTAGCTGTCCCTTTTAGAGTTAATGTTCCTGCTTATCCAAATGGCTTAAATGTTTCATATAGATTAGAAGCTGTTAGTGGCGATTTTACACCATTTGTTACCAACACATCAGGTACTGGATTTGTTGATCCTTATGCGTTTGATGCAAATGATAGAATAGGTAGATTTAATATTGGGTTCATCAATCTAGATGTTTTACGATCAGAAGTTATTACTTTTGACGTAATAATTACAAATGTTGATGTTAGTTCTGTTGGAGTTGGTGTAGATGATAATTCTGTACTTAGTTATAGAGTTACTATACCTTGTACAAATCCAGATGTTTTGCCAAATGATTTCTTTGTAGGAGAGTACACTATCGCAGATGTTACTGGTACAATTGGTCCAGGTAATAATACTTCTAATTTTGAGGCAGGTACAGTAACATTAGCTGTGGATGTATTCAATCCTAATCTAAGAAACTTTACTAGTGGTGGATTACCAGCTTTTACTGGAGGAACTCAATTTGCTTTTTCTCTTTTGTTTTCAGACAATGATACTGTAACTTTAGCTGGATTCACAGGTCTTAATATAGCTTGTGGAGCTGGAGCTCCAGAGTATGGGTTTGATTCTGCAGCTGCAGCTGATAGTGCAAGCTGGGACATATGTAATGATCAAGAAATTGTAATTACATATACAGAAGATCCATTAGGATCTTGTGGAGGACCTTTCTTATCTTCATTTGTCTTAACAAAAATTTAGATATTAATTTTATTTTAAAAAAAGTCATCATTTTAATGATGACTTTTTTTTTACAAAGCAGTATTATGTTGTATCTTAAACTTGACAGTTTTATAAGTTTTAGTGTTGAGCTTGATACTTTTAGTATTTTACTAGTCTATAGACAAGTTTTAGATATTATGGAAGAGTTATTTAACAAGGATTTAATATACTGTTAGGTTTAATAAGTTGATTAAGTTGAACTTGGTTCATTTTTACAATATATTCCTTTATCTTTCTAATAATTCAATGGAAAAAAACACTAGTTTTTTAAGCAAAAAATTAGATTTATAAAAAAGAGAAGATATTGGTTAAACCTAACTTTTTAAGATAAAATTAAAACTACATTATATAAAATTCAGCTATATTGCGTAAAATTAAAAAAAAATGAAAATGAAAAATTTTACACTTTTATTAATCATTGTATTTGGTTTTTCTGGATATTCTCAGAATGAGCAAATAAAAATGTCTGAAGCTAATATTGAACTTTTAAAAGAACTAAATATTCAAGAAGAAAAGCGAAAAGAAAGAATTAGTTTATATTTAGAAAAGAACCCAAGTTTTAGAAATGCTATTGATGAAGGCACCAATAGTAAATATGTATACGATATAATAGATGGAAGGCCAGTCTATAAAACTATTCAAAATCTTCAAGCATCAAGAGCAACTAAGACTAACCAATTGCAAGTTGGAGGAGCTTTAGGCTTAGATCTAGATGGAACAGGAATGACTGTAGGTGTTTGGGATGGAGGTCCTGTAGATTTTAATCATCCTGAGTTTCTTAATTTCCAAAATAATGCGTCTCGTGTAACAGCAATTGATATGACAATAGTTGATGGCGATACAGGAAGTTTTAGTGGTCATGGAACACATGTTGCAGGAACAATAGCGGCTAAAGGTTTAAATTTTGCCGCAAAAGGAATGGCTACTAATATTAATATAAAATCTTATAATTGGGCAAATGATGAATCAGAAATGATTTTAGCAGTTAATGATAATAGTAATCCTATTTATTTATCTAATCATTCTTATGGAATCCCAGCTGATAATGTAGATAATTGGTTTTTAGGCGCATATACTCAAGATGCTCGAGATATTGATTTTATTTCTAGAGTTAACCCAAAATATTTAATTGTTGCTTCGGCTGGAAACTCTGGAGGCTTCTTTAATTCACAAAGTCTTTTTCCAGGATTTGATAAACTTACATCTGACAAGAATTCAAAAAATAACCTTGTTATAGCTAATGCTAATCCTTCTGTAACAGAACAACCCTCAGGAAGTGGTAATTATGAACTTTCAACTTTAGCTATAAATAGTGGCAGCAGTCAAGGTCCAACGGATGATTTAAGGGTTAAGCCTGATTTAGCTGCTGATGGGACAAATTTACTTTCTACTGCTGAAGGGAGTTCTTACTCGGTTTCTTCTGGTACGTCTATGTCTGCACCAAATACTACAGGAACTTTAGCTTTATTACAGCAATATTATGAACAATTGAATGGTGAATACATGAATTCATCAACATTAAAAGGTTTAGTTTGCCACACTGCTATAGATGCTAATATTGCAGGGCCAGATCCTATTTTTGGATGGGGATTTTTAGATGCTAAAGCTTCGGCAGAGACTATTACTGATGCAAATAATAACCAAGCAATAGTTGATGAATTGACATTGAATCAAGGACAAGTATACACGTATGTGTTTAACGCCCAAGCAGGAGAAAATTTATCTGCTACCATAAGTTGGACAGATGTTCCTGGTACTGTAGTTGCAAATGGAAGTTTGAACAATCAAACTCCTAGATTAGTTAATGATTTAGATTTAAGAGTTACGAAAGATGGAGATACTTTTTTGCCATGGAGATTAGAGTTGGGACAATTTGGAATTACAAGCACAAAGGGAGATAACATTAGAGATAATATTGAAAAAGTAGAAATTGAAGTGCCGGTTTCAGGAGAATATACACTTACAGTTTCTCACAAAGGAACTATTGTAGGTTCTTCAGAAACTACTTCAGCTCCTCAAAGCCAAGATTTTTCTTTAATCTTAACAGGTAATAATTTAACTTTAAGTGTTAAAGAAAATTCTTTTCTTGATGGTTTTAGAATCTATCCTAACCCAAGTAAGGGTAAGTTTAATTTGAGTTTTAATTCATCATTAAATGAGAATGTTCAGATTAAAGTTTATGACTTAAGTGGTAGACTTGTATATGATGATGTATTTCAAAGTGCGACTTCAAAATATAATACTACCATAGATTTGTCTAGTATGAAATCTGGGATATATATTTCTGAGGTGAAAGTAGGTAATAATATTTCTACACATAAATTAATTGTAGAATAATTACTCTCAAGTAGTTTGTTTAAAAAAAAAGCCTTCAAACTTGAAGGCTTTTTTTAATAAATATTTATTAGTTGTATCAATAATTTATGTGTTTATTTGCTTATAAAAGCTAAGATTATGTTTCAGAAAGTTATTGTAGTTTTTATTTTTTTATTTTTTTCAATGACTATGCATTCTCAAAAAAGGATAAAAAAAGTATTACAAACTTCTCCTAATATAGATACTACTTCAGTGTCAAGAACGTCTACATCTAGTAATAAAAAATCAGGAAAGGAAAAACCTTCTATTGAAATTTATAAAATATTTACGCGTGAAGATGATTCAACTTACATTGATACTACATTGTCAATTAAAAAAGATTATAAGTTCAATTATCTTAGAAAAGATAATTTTGGTTTAATCCCTTTTTCTAACATAGGACAAACATATAATTCTTTAAGTAAGAACTTTGATAAAAAATCTACTTTACCATTGTTTGGAGCAAGGGCTAGACATTTCAATTATATGGAGATTGAAGACATAAACTATTATTATGTTCCTACACCTGTCACAGAATTGTTTTTTAAAACTGCGTTTCAACAAGGACAAGTATTAGATGCTTTTTTTACTGTTAATACCTCTCCGCAATTTAATTTTTCAATAGCTTATAAGGGGTTAAGATCTCTTGGTAATTATCAACATATATTAACGAGCACAGGTAATTTTCGAGTTACAACAAATTTTCACACGAAAAACAATCGGTATAATTTAATGGCCCATATGGTAACTCAAGATCTTTTAAATCAAGAAAATGGAGGAATTAAAGATGAGGATATCGAAAATTTTGAATCAGGTGATGAAGACTTTATTGATAGAGCAGTTTTTGATCCTCAATTTGAAAATGCTGAAAGTTTACTTAAAGGAAAACGATTTTATTTAGATCATCAATTTTTAATTAATAAATCAAAGGATTCTCTTGCAAATAATAGTTTGGTAGTAGGACAGGTTATTCATTTTGAAGATAAATACTATCAGTTCGATCAAACACGTCAGAATGATTTTTTTGGAGATGCTTTTTTAAGTTCTATTGTTGACAGAACCACACTTGAGAATTTTTATAATCGTTTTTATTTGGTATATGACCACAAAATGTTTGGTAAGTTCCAGTTTAACTTAGATTACAATAATTATAATTACGGATACAATAGTGTAACAGTATTAGATAACATTATTTTGCCAAATAGAATTAAGGGTAAAACTTTTGCCCTAGGAGCTAAATATGAGAATAATTTTGATAAACTATTTGTTTCTGGAGAAATATTAGCTAATATAAGTGGTGAATTTGAAGGAAATACAGTTGTAGCTAATGCTAGTTATAAGTTTAATAGTGATTTAAGACTTGAAGCATTACTAAAATTAAATTCATCTGCGCCTAATTATAATTTTTTATTATATAAGAGTGATTATATTAATTATAATTGGAATAATATTGAATCATTTGAAAACGTAAATACGAAGCAGTTTGTCTTTGAAATGATATCATCTAAAATAGCCAATGTTACTTTAGATTATACAAACATTAATAATTATACTTTTTTTACGAAGTCTACAGAAAATGTTAGAGTTAAACCATTTCAAAGTGATGATCAAATTAACTATTTCAAAGCAAAAGTTAACAAAGAAATTAAGTTAGGTAAATTTGCTTTAGACAACACCATAATGT
>NZ_JBNAFQ010000007.1:0-2500 GCF_049800755.1 Psychroserpens sp. S379A
ACAATTATGAGCAGTCTATTTGATTAAGAGCTGGTATTGGGAGATAATATATAAAAAGAAAAACGCCCTTACTAAACTATAGTAAGGGCGTTTAAAAAAGGCGACGACCTACTCTCCCACAAATGCAGTACCATCGGCGCAAATGGGCTTAACTTCTCTGTTCGGAATGGTAAGAGGTGAGCCCCATCGCTATAACCACCTTAAATTTTTATCCTAAACTTGTTCAGGATATGGTTGTTATAAATAATCAACACTAATATTGTTGACATATTGAGAAAATTACATAAAAAGTTTGTTTGTACTCTAAAAAACAGGTGTACAATAAGCCTATGGGTTATTAGTACTACTTGGCTATGACATTACTGCCTTTACACCTATAGCCTATCAACGTGGTCATCTTCCACGACCCTTTAAAGAAATCTCATCTTGTGGTAGGTTTCGCGCTTATATGCTTTCAGCGCTTATCCTTTCCCAACGTAGCTACTCTGCAATGCCACTGGCGTGACAACAGATACACCAGAGGTTAGTCCAACTCGGTCCTCTCGTACTAGAGTCAGATCCACTCAAATTTCTAACGCCCACAGTAGATAGAGACCGAACTGTCTCACGACGTTCTGAACCCAGCTCGCGTGCCACTTTAATGGGCGAACAGCCCAACCCTTGGGACCTTCTCCAGCCCCAGGATGTGACGAGCCGACATCGAGGTGCCAAACCCCCCCGTCGATATGAGCTCTTGGGGGAGATCAGCCTGTTATCCCCGGCGTACCTTTTATCCTTTGAGCGATGGCCCTTCCATGCGGAACCACCGGATCACTATGCTCTACTTTCGTACCTGATCGACCTGTATGTCTCTCAGTCAAGCTCCCTTATGCCATTGCACTCTACGCACGGTTACCAAGCGTGCTGAGGGAACCTTTAGAAGCCTCCGTTACTCTTTTGGAGGCGACCACCCCAGTCAAACTACCCACCAAGCACTGTCCGTCGTTAGACGTTAGATTCTAGATAAGCAAAGGGTGGTATTTCAACAATGACTCCACAACGCCTAGCGACGCCATTTCATAGTCTCCCACCTATCCTACACATTACTTATCCAAAACCAATACTAAGCTATAGTAAAGGTGCACGGGGTCTTTTCGTCCCACTGCGGGTAATCGGCATCTTCACCGATACTACAATTTCACCGAGCTCATGGCTGAGACAGTATCCAAATCGTTACACCATTCGTGCAGGTCGGAACTTACCCGACAAGGAATTTCGCTACCTTAGGACCGTTATAGTTACGGCCGCCGTTTACTGGGGCTTCATTTCAGATCTTCGCCGAAGCTAAACCCTCCACTTAACCTTCCAGCACCGGGCAGGTGTCAGGCCCTATACATCATCTTTCGATTTAGCAGAGCCCTGTGTTTTTGATAAACAGTCGCTTGGATCTTTTCACTGCGGCCCACATTACTGTGGGCGACGCTTCTCCCGAAGTTACGCGTCAATTTTGCCTAGTTCCTTAGCCATGAATCTCTCGAGCACCTTAGAATTCTCATCCCAACTACCTGTGTCGGTTTAGGGTACGGGCTGCTTCACTCGCTTTTCTTGGAAGTCGCTTCTCTGGATTATCACCTTGACCGTAGTCTCAGTGTACTATTGCCGTGTTACCACTGGCTTCAACGTGCATTTCCGTCAGCACGCACCAAATATACGCCTCCGTCACTTTTAGTGTGAGCAGGTACAGGAATATTAACCTGTTGTCCATCCACTTCCCCTTTCGGGTTCGCGTTAGGTCCCGACTAACCCTCAGCTGATTAGCATAGCTGAGGAAACCTTAGTCTTTCGGTGTGCGGGTTTCTCGCCCGCATTATCGTTACTTATGCCTACATTTTCTTTTGTAGCTTCTCCAGAATGCCTCACAGCAAACCTTCGACGACACTACAATGCTCCCCTACCACTTTTTCAAGTCCATAGCTTCGGTAGTATGTTTATGCCCGATTATTATCCATGCCGAACCGCTCGACTAGTGAGCTGTTACGCACTCTTTAAATGAATGGCTGCTTCCAAGCCAACATCCTAGCTGTCTAAGCAGTTCAACCTCGTTTATTCAACTTAACATACATTTGGGGACCTTAGCTGATGGTCTGGGTTCTTTCCCTCTCGGACATGGACCTTAGCACCCATGCCCTCACTGCTGATTATCATTTTATAGCATTCGGAGTTTGTCAGGAATTGGTAGGCGGTGAAGCCCCCGCATCCAATCAGTAGCTCTACCTCTATAAAACTATAAATCAACGCTGCACCTAAATGCATTTCGGGGAGTACGAGCTATTTCCGAGTTTGATTGGCCTTTCACCCCTACCCACAGGTCATCCGAAGACTTTTCAACGTCAACCGGTTCGGGCCTCCACTATGTGTTACCACAGCTTCACCCTGCCCATGGGTAGATCACACGGTTTCGCGTCTACCACTACTAACTAAAGCGCCCTATTCAGACTCGCTTTCGCTACGGCTGCGGACC
>NZ_JBNAFQ010000007.1:5000-42584 GCF_049800755.1 Psychroserpens sp. S379A
TATACGCGTTACGCACCCGTGCGCCACTCGTCATCAGAAAAGCAAGCTTCTCTATGTTACCGTTCGACTTGCATGTGTTAGGCCTGCCGCTAGCGTTCATCCTGAGCCAGGATCAAACTCTTCATCGTTATTCTTTTAGACTTACGTCTATTTCTTTAACAACTAATCGAAATTGTTTAATTTCAGTACTCAAAATGGTCTATTCTTTTGTCTTGAAAATTATCGTTTCCAATAACTTTCTTACGCTGTCAATTCAATATGTTAATGAACTTTTTCTTTACTTTTTCTTAACGTTACCTTGTTAAGCGGGTGCAAATATAAAACCCTTTTTTCATTCCCACAATACTATTTTTGTTTTTTTTTGATTTTTTTTCTCAAACTTTAAAATCAAAATAATACCCTAGAACTTTTATCAAAACTTCCCCGTTTTGAGGGCGCAAATATAAAACCCTTTTTCATTCTAACAATACTTATCTTGACTTTTTTTTTTTAAATATTTTTAATCCTAAAAAAAAAAACAATACTGATATGAACTTACCAAAACCTTTTCCGTTTTGAGGGCGCAAATATAAAACCCTTTTTTATTCTTTACCTAATATTTATTAACCTTTTTTTAATTTATTTTACTAACAATTCATTTTAAGCAAATTAACCTTGTCTTATTTCTTACTTAACAACTTATTATTCAAAATCTAACCAAAATACTATCACTTAATTTAATTATATATTATTGTATCTAATATTTTAAGACACTATCTTTGCCGACTTAATTACAATCATTGTCATGATAAACATTACATTACCAGATGAAACTATTAGAACTTTCAAAAAAGGTACAACACCTATGGAAGTTGCAAAAAATATAAGTGAGGGATTTGCCCGAAATGTAATTTCAGCAAACTTCAACAATGAAACTATTGAAACAAACACTCCATTAAACAGAGACGGAACACTCATATTATATACATGGAAAAATGATGAGGGAAAAAAAGCCTTTTGGCATTCAACTTCACATGTGTTAGCACAAGCGCTAGAGGAATTATACTCTGGTATTAAATTATCTATTGGACCAGCTATTGATAATGGATTCTACTATGATGTAGATTTTGGTGAACATTCAATGTCTGAAAAAGATTTCAAAACCATTGAAAACAAAATGATTGAAATCGCAAGAGGAAAACACGACTTCAAAATGCGCTCTGTTTCAAAAGACGAAGCTTTGTCTTTATATAAATCTCAGAATAATGAATATAAGGTAGAGCTAATTGAAAACTTAGAAGATGGCACTATTACTTTCTGTGACCATTCTACTTTTACCGATTTATGTCGTGGAGGACACATACCAAATACAGGAATTATTAAAGCTGTTAAGTTGTTATCAGTAGCAGGAGCCTACTGGAGAGGCGATGAAAATAATAAGCAACTCACAAGAGTGTATGGTATCTCTTTTCCGAAGCAAAAAGAACTAACAGAATATTTACAGTTGCTTGAAGAAGCAAAAAAAAGAGATCATAGAAAGCTAGGTAAGGAATTAGAATTGTTTACTTTTTCTCAAAAAGTTGGACAAGGACTCCCTTTATGGCTACCCAAAGGCGCAGCTCTGAGAGAACGTCTAGAAAATTTTCTTAAAAAGGCGCAAAAGAAAGCTGGTTATGAGATGGTAGCTACTCCACATATAGGTCAAAAGGAATTATATGTTACATCAGGTCATTTTGCTAAATATGGAGAAGATAGCTTTCAACCTATTAATACTCCAGCTGAAGGTGAGGAATTTTTATTAAAACCAATGAATTGTCCTCATCATTGTGAAATCTATAACGCAAAACCTTTTTCATATAAAGAGTTACCTAAACGCTATGCTGAATTTGGTACAGTATATAGATATGAGCAAAGCGGAGAATTACATGGTCTTACTCGCGTAAGAGGCTTTACTCAAGATGATGCTCATATTTTCTGTACTCCTGATCAATTAGATGCTGAGTTTAAAGAAGTTATTGACCTCGTGCTTTATGTTTTCGGATCTTTAGGTTTTGAAAATTTTAAAGCCCAAGTATCTCTTAGAGATCCTGAAAATCCAGAAAAGTATATTGGTAACGATGAGAACTGGAAAAAAGCTGAAGATGCCATACTAAATGCAGTAATAGATAAAGGCTTAGACTATGTTGTTGAAACTGGTGAAGCTGCTTTTTATGGTCCAAAATTAGACTTTATGGTTAAAGATGCTCTAGGTAGAAGCTGGCAATTAGGAACAATTCAAGTTGACTACAATCTTCCAGAGCGATTTGATTTAACCTATAAAGGCAGTGACAATGAACTTCACAGACCAGTAATGATTCACAGAGCTCCTTTCGGAAGTTTGGAGCGTTTTATAGCAATATTACTTGAACATACTGGTGGAAATTTCCCTTTATGGCTTATGCCAACTCAAGTTATTATATTATCTATTAGCGAGAAATATGAAAAATACGCTGAAAAAGTTTTAAATTTGCTAGAAAATAACGAAATTCGCGCCCTCGCAGATCATAGAAATGAAACAATTGGGAAGAAAATTCGAGAAGCTGAAATGAATAAAATCCCATTCATGGTTATCATAGGTGAGAATGAAGAAAAAGAAAACAAAATTTCAGTTCGTCAACATGGTGGAGAAGATTTAGGCATGATTAGTGTAAATGAATTTTCAGAAATTGTTGATAATGAAGTAAAAAAGACATTAAAAACATTTAAATAAAAATAAGTTTAATTAAAATTTTATAGCCATAGCAATACGTAGAAGAAATTACTCTAAGCGAGTAGTAAAAGAAGATCAACACAAAATTAACTCTAAAATTAGAGCCGAAAAGGTACGCCTTGTTGGTGACAATGTAGAGGTTGGTATTTATTCAACAAAAGAAGCTCTTGCCATTGCTGACGATCAAGGGTTAGATTTGGTTGAAATATCACCAAAAGCTGATCCTCCTGTGTGTAAAGTAATGGACTACAAAAAGTTTCTTTACGAACAAAAGAAACGAGAGAAAGCTCTTAAAGCTAAAGCTTCTAAAGTGACAATTAAAGAAATTCGTTTTGGACCTCAAACTGATGACCATGATTACGAATTTAAAAAGAAACACGCAGAGAAGTTTTTAAAAGATGGAGCAAAACTTAAAGCTTTTGTGTTTTTTAAAGGACGTTCAATTGTTTTTAAAGAGCAAGGTCAAATCTTATTATTAAGATTAGCTCAAGATCTTGAAGATTTAGGAAAAGTTGAACAAATGCCAAGATTGGAAGGTAAGCGAATGACCATGTTTATTGCACCAAAAAAGCCTAAATAAAGAATTAAAGCTGAAAAGCTCAGCATTGAAGATAATAAGCGAAACGTAAATAAAACTAGGAAACAATGCCTAAAATGAAAACTAAATCAAGTGCTAAGAAACGTTTTAAACTAACTGGCACTGGTAAGATTAAAAGAAAGCACGCTTTTAAGAGTCATATTTTGACTAAAAAATCTAAAAAGCGTAAGCTAGCTTTAACTCATGACACTTTGGTACACAAAGCAGATGAGGACAATATTAAAACAATGTTACGTTTAAAGTAATATCGTTTTAATCGGTTAAAACAAATTATAAACCCTGGAGTTAGGCTACAAAGAGTGTAAAGTTGAAAAGTGATTATTATTAATTCTAATTACTTGTTACTAATAAACCGCCTACTACAAAAAACAATTTAAGAAATGCCAAGATCAGTAAATTCAGTAGCAAAAAGAGCCAGAAGAAAAAAGGTTCTTAAGCAAGCAAAAGGTTACTTCGGAAGACGTAAAAACGTTTGGACAGTAGCAAAAAATGCGGTTGATAAAGCGATGCAATATTCGTACAGAGACCGTCGAGTTAAAAAAAGAACATTCCGCTCACTTTGGATTATGCGTATTAACGCTGGAGCTAGACAACACGGAATGAGCTATTCAAAGTTTATGGGAAAACTTAAAGCTAACAATATCGAATTGAACCGTAAAGTTCTTGCAGATTTAGCTATGAATAACCCAGAAGCTTTTGAAGCAATAGTTAACAAAGTAAAGTAAGGCGTTTGCCTAATTAACAATAACAATTCGCTTATAAAACCGATTCAGAAATGAGTCGGTTTTTTTATATACTATAGACCAAAAACAGTAACAACTATTTTTCGTTTTGATGCATTATTTCTATGCTCACACAAATAAATTCCTTGCCAAATACCAAGATTTAGTTTTCCATCTGTAATAGGAATCTGTATTGATGAACCCATTAGTGAGGCTTTTATATGCGCAGGCATATCATCTGCTCCTTCAAAAGTATGCTTGTAATATGGTTGGTTTTCTGGAACCATATAATTTATATGAGATTCAAAATCTTCTCTAACAGTAGCGTCTGCATTTTCATTTATGGTTAAACTAGCAGATGTATGTTTGATAAAAACATGAAGCTGTCCAATATTGATTTGTTGTATTTCAAGTATCGCATTTAATACTTTATCAGTTATTAAATGAAAACCTCTAGAATATGGTTTTAATACGATCTCTTTCTGAAAGAATTTCAATGCTATAAATTATGTTTTTTGCTTTTTCTTTTTAGCAGCAGGAAACAATACATTATTCAAAATTAATCGATATCCTGGTGAAGTAGGATGCAAATCGAGTTCGGTTTTTGGATCTCCAACCTTATGTGTATAGTCTTCTGGATCATGACCTCCATAAAATGTAAAGAAACCTTTTCCTTTGATACCATGAATGTACTTGGCTTCTCCATTGGTTTTATTTTCACCCATAATCAATACATTTGACTTTATTTCTTCACGTGTGAATGATGTTGTTTGTCCCATAAAACCTTTTACCAATGCGGTATGATTTTGACATAACATTGAAGGAATCGGATCCCATTTTGCAGAAAACTCCATCAAAGAAAAATAATCTGTTGTCATAGGAATACGACGCTTTCTAGTCATATCTATCGATGAGAATTCGTATACATTTGGACTACGCTCTAAAATAAAATCTTTAAAAGCAAAGGTTCTAGTGTAATCAATTTTATTTTGATAGCCTGCATCACTACCATCACCATCAAACATAGGTTCACAAATATCAACTCCTTCTGCAGATAAAGCAATATCAAAGCTATCTGTAGCACTACACATGGCAAACATAAAGCCACCTCCTATTACATAATCTCGTATTTTTTTTGCTACTGCTAATTTTTCTTGAGAGACTTTATCGTAACCTAAACTTCGTGCTAATGCTTCGGCATCTTTTTTTTCTTGAATATACCACGAGGTCGATTTATATGCTCTGTAAAATTTGCCATATTGACCTGTGAAATCTTCGTGATGCAAATGCAGCCAATCATATAATAATAAGCCATCATTTAAAACGTCTTCATCGTATATGGTTTCATAAGGAATTTCTGCATAGGTCAATACCATTGTTACTGCATCATCCCAAGGCTGTAAGCCTTTAGGTGTATAGACCGCAATTTTAGGAGCTTTTTCTAAAACTACAGCTTCCATGTTTTGCGACGGACTGGCAATCAAGTCAAGAATCTCTTCTGCTTTAGAATTAGAAATTACTTCAAAACTCACACCTCTAATGGTACATTCTCTTCGAATCTCTTCAGCATCTGGTAATAAAAATGAACCTCCTTTGTAGTTCAATAACCACTTTACTTTTTGTTGCTTTTCTAGAGTCCAATAAGTAACACCATAAGCTTTTAAATGGTTCTGCTGACCTTCAGCATCCATAGGTATTAAAATGTAAGAGGCATAACTATTAAAGGCTACACATAAAAACACAAATAGGATAACGATCTTCTTCATATTCGAAAGATACTCAAAAATTATTCCCAAACTAAATGCTTTAATATAGTTTTAGATTTTTTAACTAAATAGTTCTTTTTATTAAAACAATGCTTTTTGTGATCATTGGCTGTAATAAGGTAACCATTCTTCAAGTAGTAGTTATAATACTTGAAAGCAATTTTATTTATTTAAGCGGTTTGATACTCCGTTCTGGTCCTGACAATAAAGAAGCGATGACTTTTGTTCCTGGAAATTGTTCTAGAATAATTTTAATAAACACTGTAATAGGAATTGCCATAATTAAACCTGGAATTCCCCAAATAAAACCCCAAAGCATCAACATTATCAATACCGTAATCACATTTATTGAGAATGATTTGCCCATAAATATTGGTTCTAAAATGGCTCCAAATAGCACTTGCACTCCAGTAATTGATAAAATGAAGAAGAATAATGTACTTGTAGGATCAAGCTCTACAAAGGCAAAAATAGATAATAATATTACCGAAATAAATGAACCTACCATTTGAACGAAATTAATTAAAAAGGCAAAAAGCCCCCAAAAAATTGGAAAACTCACATCAAAGAATACACAAGCTAATCCAGTAAAAACTCCTGTAAGTAAACTAACTAAAAATTTAACTTTAATGAAGGTAATCAAATCCTTTTCAATCTTCATAAACGCTTTTATAGACGTGTGTTTACGTTTTAAGATGGTATTATTCATCACTTTGTGCATATTAATAGATTCCGACAACCATAAAATGGTAAAAAACGTAATCATCAATATGTTGGTTAAAAACTTTCTAATGAAATCAAATGTAGAACCGATATTTTCCTTCTGAAAGAATTGTCCGATAATATTGCCTTCAGAATTATAAACAATACCAAACTTCTCTTGTAGATATACCATTAAGTCATGGATTTTTACTTCAGCTTTTCCAAAGAAACCTGTATTATTTGATAAGATTTGGCGACTAGACAATTGTACCAATTCTATACCAATAAATACACCAATAGCGATAAGAGAAATCACTATCATAATACTAACCAATCGTGGTACATTTCTTCTACTTAACCATCGCATTAAAGGTAAAAACAGTAACGCAATAAACATTGATGATATAAGTGGTATAAAAATAAAAGACAACAGTTTAAGTAAGTAAAACACTAAAGGAATTACGATAAACAATAAAAGTGTATTTGTGGTTCGTCTTTGATCTAACATGAGGCAATTTTCTTTTCGTAGCAGAAAACAAATTTAATGTTTTTATATTGTAATTATCTTCAAAAAATCCTAAAAAGGCACATCATTATCATCTTCTTCAGGAGCATCAAAAGCATCTGAAGCTGATGGGAAATTATCTGGCTTAAAGGTATCGTCATTTGCCGCTGCATTCATTTTAGAATGGAATTCACCAAAAGGCGTATCGAAATCATCAAGGTTATCAAACTTACCTAAATGACCAATAAATTTCAATCGTATGTTTTCTAAACCACCATTTCTATGTTTCGCGACAATAAATTCACCTTGACCTTCAGTAGGAGAACGATCATCATCGTCCCATTCGTCAATTTTATAATACTCTGGTCTGTAAATAAAACTTACAATATCTGCATCCTGCTCAATTGCTCCAGATTCACGTAAATCGGATAATAAAGGTCGTTTACTTCCGCCACGAGTTTCAACTGCACGAGATAACTGAGACAAGGCGATAACTGGAACAGATAATTCTTTTGCTAAAGCTTTTAAGTTTCTTGAAATTGTAGAAATCTCTTGCTCACGATTTCCTCCTTTTTGGCTTCCTCCTGCTGTCATTAACTGCAAGTAATCTATCATAATCATTTTAATACCATACTGCGATACCAAACGTCTAGCCTTTGCTCGTAAATCGAAAATAGATAAGGAAGGTGTATCGTCAATAAACAAAGGTGCTTTTTCAAGCGTTTTTACTTTAACATTTAATTGTTCCCATTCGTGCTTTTCTAACTTACCTGTTCTTAGTTTTTCTGAAGACAGGTTTGTTTCTGAAGAAATTAAACGCGTAATTAACTGTACTGATGACATTTCTAAAGAGAAAAATGCTACAGGAATATTACTATCTACAGCAATATTTCTTGCCATAGTTAAGGTTAAAGCTGTTTTACCCATACCTGGACGCGCAGCAATAATTATTAAATCACTAGGTTGCCATCCAGAAGTCAATTTATCCAATTTGGTAAATCCTGTCGGAATACCACTCATCCCTTCTTTATTAGAAATCTCTTCTATTTTCTTTTTTGCTTGGATGACTAAGCTTTGTGCTGTTTCTGTCGATTTTTTTACGTTACCTTGTGTGACTTCGTAAAGTTTAGCTTCAGCATTATCTAATAAATCAAAAACATCTTTAGTTTCATCGTAAGCTTCTTCAATAATTTCGTTTGAAATTTTAATAAGGCTACGCTGAATATATTTTTGAAGGATGATACGAGCATGAAACTCAATATGTGCTGAAGATGACACACGTTGTGTGAGTGAAATCAGGTAAAAATCACCTCCAATTAAGTCTAATTTAGCGTCTTTCTTTAACTGGCTAGAAACGGTTAATAAATCAATAGGTTCACTATTTTCAAATAATTTGAAAATGGCTTCAAAGATGGTTTTGTGCGCTTCTTTGTAAAATGCTTCAGGACTTAAAATATCAATAACCTCATCAACCCCTTTTTTATCAATCATCATTGCTCCAAGCACAACTTCTTCTAAATCAATAGCTTGAGGTGGTATTTTTCCTTTTTCAAGATTGATAATTGTACTTTTATCGACTTTATAGCCTTGTATTTGGTTAGGTTGTTTCATAACTACGAAAGTAAAACAATTGTGACCTAAAATTGAACTTTGGGAATTTTCAATCTTAACAGGTCGTCAACAATTTAACTGTTAATAAGTTGATTATATTGTTAATAGTGACAAAAAAAACCGAAACCCAAAGTTTCAGTTTTTTTAATCCTTTATGTTATAAGGTTTAGCCTTTAAAAACTCCCATAGAAGAGTATTTTTCCATGCGTTCTTTCACCAACTCTTTTGGTGATAAGTTTTTTAGGTCTTTATAATTTGATTCGATTGCTTTTTTAACAGCTAAAAATGTTGCCTCGCGATCTGAATGTGCTCCACCTAAAGGTTCTTTTATAATGCCATCTACTACTTTTAGTTTTTTAGCATCTGTAGCTGTTAATTTCAAGGCTTCAGCAGCTTGTTCTTTTTGATCCCAACTTCTCCAAAGGATGGATGAGCAATTTTCTGGTGAAATAACAGAGTACCAAGCATTCTCTAGCATTAACACACGATCTCCTACACCAATTCCTAAAGCTCCACCAGAAGCACCTTCGCCAATTACAATGGTTATAATTGGTACTTTAAGTCGAGACATTTCTAAAATATTTCTTGCAATCGCTTCACCTTGTCCTCGCTCTTCGGCTTCTAAACCTGGATATGCACCTGGAGTATCAATTAAAGTCACCACAGGAATTCCGAATTTTTCGGCAGACTTCATTAAACGTAATGCCTTACGATACCCTTCAGGATTTGACATTCCGAAGTTTCTATATTGTCTGGTTTTGGTATTGTAACCTTTTTGCTGACCAATAAACATAAATGTTTGGTCACCTATTTTACCTAAACCTCCAATCATAGCTTTATCGTCTTTCACATTTCTATCACCATGAAGTTCTAAAAATGAATCACCACAAAGTGCATTGATATGATCTAAAGTATAAGGTCTGTTAGGATGACGAGATAGCTGCACACGTTGCCATGCGGTTAAATTCTTGTATATATCCTTTTTAGTTTCAGCTAATTTTGTTTCAATTTTCTTACAAGTTTCAGTAACATCAACATCACTTTCTTCACCAATGATTTGACATTTTTCTAATTGATCTTGCAATTCTTTTATAGGAAGTTCAAATTCTAAATATTCCATTTAAACAATTGTTTAATTTTAGTTAGCGTACAAAACTACATTTTTTTTCGATTGTAGACACGCGAAAGGTAAGTTCGATTTTAAGGTTTAACAAAAATAATGAATATGTGTATATGTAGACAAACTTTAAGTCGTTTTATCTGAAACAGATGCGAGATGCTTTTTTTGTTTATAATTTTTTAAAAAAGCATCCATCAATACTGTTATCAGAATTAAAATGGCTCCATAATAAAATTGAGTGCTCATTATTTCAGTTTCTGGAAACAATAGTAAAGCCAAAGAAATTCCGTAAATAGGTTCTAAATTATAGGTTAAAATTACAGTATATGGACTTATATGTCGCATGACATCTACAGATCCAATAAAGGCGTAAGCTGTACATACTGAAGCCAAAATGAATAAGTATATCCAATCATTGTTACTGAGTGTAAAAAATTCTGTGCTAAATCCATCTTGAAATAAGACAATAAAAAGCGTTAAAAAGGCAACACCACTAATAAACTCATAAAATGAAATTACAGTAGCTTGATGTGTTTCGATAAAACGACCATTAATCACTGCAAATAATGTGGAAAACAACGCTGAAGATATTCCTAAAATGATTCCGTTAATATATTTTATTTCACTTTGGGTAATTAAAAAGACTCCAATAATGACAATGATACCAAATATAATTTCATACCAAATAATTCGTCTTTTATAAATCAATGGTTCTATAAATGACGCAAAAAATGCACCTGTAGAAAACATGGCTAGCGTAATCGATACATTAGATTGGTTAATGGCTTCAAAAAAGGTAATCCAATGCAAAGCGATGATAATTCCAGCTCCAAAAAATTTCAGCTTAGTTTTTGCATCAACCTTAATTTTTAATCGGATTAGTTTAATATAGACAAACATTAAAATGCCTGCAATTAACATACGATACCAAACTAAGGCAGTAGAACCAATTGAAATCAATTCACCTAAAATAGCTGTAAAGCCAGCAATAAACACTAAAAAATGAAGATGAAGGTAATTTTTTAATTTAGCGTTTGGCATTGTATAGGAGATATCCAGCTAATATACCAAAAAGTAAATTAGGAAACCAGACTGCTATAATTGGAGAAAAATCGGATTGCTCAGCCATCACACCAAACACTTTATCAAAAAAGACATAAACCATGGCAATTGTAATTCCGAAGGCTAAGTTTACTCCCATTCCACCTCTTCGTTTAACAGAAGATACAGCAACAGCAATAATGGTCAATATAAATACTGAAACAGGCAAACTCCATTTCTTATATTTAACCACTTCGTAGCGACCAATATTTGAAGAACCTCTTTGCTTTTCTTTTTCAATAAATCGGTTTAATTCTCCATACTGAAGGGTTTCTGCAATGTATTCAACAGGAGTTAAATCGTCAACATCAAAAGGTAACAACGTGTCTTTTCGTCTAACTGTTTCAATAATATCTTCATGTTTACCAACTGTTCTCTTAATATAATTAACAAGTCTGTATGTAGTATCTTTATAAGTTATTGAATTAGCAGAAATCTTATACTTTAAAACATTATCTTCAAAATGTTCTAATGTGAAATTGTTTCCTCGTTTAGATTTTGGATCGAAACTACTCACATAAATAAAATCGTTGTCATTAATCTGCCTATAAATATTATGCGTTTGTACAATATCCTTGCTACTCTTCAAATATTTATATTTAAATGTATTAAACCCTTTGCTTGCTTTTGGAGCTAAATATAATCCTAGAACCAAAGCAAAAGCTGAAACAATTGTAGCGCCAATTAAATAAGGTCTTAAAAATCTAGAAAAAGACACACCTGAACTTAAGAATGCAACAATTTCGGTATTGTTTGCTAATTTGGATGTGAACCAGATAACAGATAAAAACAAAAATATAGGAAACAATAAATTGGCAAAGTAAATTGTAAAGTCTAAATAGTATTGTGCCACTGCATGAAAAGGCACTTCTTTCTCAAGTATTTTTCCAATTTTTTCAGCAAGGTTTACTGTAATTCCGATAGGAATAAACAGTAATAACATCATCAAAAAAGTGAATAGATATCGTTTTAATATGTACCAATCTAATATTTTCAAATAGTATTATTTTAAAATCACAATTTATTAAAATTCAAATAATTACATTGTTTTATTTTAATTATTAATTAAACTATAATCTGTTATCCATTTGTTTTACCATTTTATCTTTCCATGCTCTAAAATCTCCTGCTAAGATATGTTTTCTAGCTTCCCTTACCAACCATAAATAAAATCCGAGATTATGAATGGTAGCAATTTGCTTTCCGAGCAATTCATTAACCGTAAACAAATGTCTTAAATAGGCTTTACTATATTCGGTATCTACAAACGTAATTCCCATTTCATCAATTGGAGAAAAATCGTCAGCCCATTTCAAATTTTTAATATTTATGGTTCCATGAGCCGTAAATAACATCCCATTTCTAGCATTACGAGTTGGCATTACACAATCAAACATATCAACTCCTAAGGCAATATTTTCTAAAATATTTATTGGTGTTCCTACTCCCATTAAATAACGTGGTTTGTCCCAAGGTAGAATATCACAAACCACATCTGTCATAGCATACATTTCTTCAGCAGGCTCTCCAACAGATAAGCCTCCAATCGCGTTTCCTTGCGCTCCAGCATTTGCAATATATTCTGCTGATTGCTGCCTTAAATCCTTATACGTACTCCCTTGAACAATAGGAAAAAAAGTTTGTTCATAACCATACTTAAAAGGTGTTTTATCTAAATGAGTTAAACAACGCTCTAACCAACGATGTGTCATGTGCATCGATCGTTTTGCATAGTTATAATCGCAAGGATAAGGTGTGCATTCGTCAAAAGCCATGATAATATCTGCACCAATACTACGTTGAATTTCCATGACATTTTCAGGTGTAAATACATGATAACTACCATCAATGTGCGATTTAAATTTCACACCTTCTTCTTTTATCTTACGATTTGCAGACAAAGAATATACTTGGTAACCACCAGAATCGGTTAAAATGTTTCTATCCCAATTCATAAACTTATGCAAACCACCAGCTTTTTCTAAAATAGGTGTTTGCGGTCTCAAGTATAAATGATACGTATTTCCTAAAATAATATCTGGATTGATATCATTTTTAAGTTCTCGTTGATGCACGCCTTTAACAGAAGCAACTGTTCCTACAGGCATAAATATAGGTGTCTCAATTTGACCATGATCTGTAGTAATTACTCCAGCTCTGGCTTTACTTTGAGTGTCTTTAGCTTTTAATTCGAAATTCATAAATATGTAAATCAGTGAGCAAAGATAACCATATAGACGTATTATGCTCTTAAACATTTAATAAAATTATACTTCTAAAAACTTAAAATTCTGATGGATTATTTTAAATCATATTAAATTGTTAGCAACTGTTTAAAATCGTTAATAAGTGACCCTTTTCTATTTTTGATTAGGCTTGTGAAAACTTTATTTTTGACGCTCAAACTACTCATACATTTTATATGCCTAACACACAACTATTACAAGATTTAACAACTCAAGTTCGTAGAGATATTTTACGAATGGTTCACAAAGTCAATTCTGGTCATCCAGGAGGCTCTCTAGGATGCGCAGAATTTTTTGTCAGCCTATACCAAGACATTATGGATAGAAAAGATACGTTTGATATGGATGGAATTGGAGAAGACCTTTTCTTCCTTTCTAATGGTCACATCTCTCCTGTTTTTTATAGCGTTCTTGCTAGATCTGGCTACTTTCCTGTAGATGAATTAAACACCTTTAGACTTATCGATTCTAGATTACAAGGTCATCCAACAACACACGAAGGACTACCAGGTGTTAGAGTAGCTTCAGGTTCTCTAGGCCAAGGATTTAGTGTTGCTTTAGGTGCTGCAGAAACCAAAAAACTAAACAACGACAAACATCTTGTGTATAGCTTACATGGTGATGGCGAATTACAAGAAGGTCAAAATTGGGAAGGTATTATGTATGCTGCTGCAAACAATATTGATAATATCATTTCTACAATTGATTTAAACGGACAACAAATTGATGGTTCTACTGATGATGTATTACCAATGGGAAGTGTAAGAGCTAAATTTGAAGCGTTTGGATGGACCGTTGTTGATATAGAAGAAGGCAACAATATTGATGCTATTTTAAAAGGCATGACTGAAGCAAAATCGTTAACTGGAAAAGGAAAACCAGTTTGTGTCTTACTAAAAACGGTTATGGGACATGGCGTAGATTTTATGATGCACACTCACGCTTGGCATGGTAAAGCTCCTAATGACGAACAACTGGAAATTGGATTAGCACAAAATGCTGAAACTTTAGGAGACTATTAATCATCAATCAGAACAACAAAAAAATGAAAACATATACGAATACAGGAAATAAAGATACACGCTCTGGTTTTGGAGCTGGATTAACAGAGTTGGGAAAAACTAACGAAAATGTCGTTGCGCTTTGCGCTGACCTTATTGGCTCTTTAAAAATGGATGAATTTAAAGCCAATCATCCAGAACGTTTTTTTCAAGTAGGAATCGCCGAAGCTAACATGATAGGCCTTGCTGCCGGAATGACTATTGGTGGAAAAATTCCATTTACAGGAACATTTGCAAATTTTTCAACTGGTCGTGTATATGACCAAATTAGACAAAGCGTTGCTTATTCTGATAAAAATGTGAAGATTTGTGCTTCACATGCTGGATTAACATTAGGTGAAGATGGAGCTACACACCAAATTCTTGAAGACATAGGACTAATGAAAATGTTACCAGGAATGACTGTTATCAATACTTGTGATTACAACCAAACAAAAGCTGCTACAATAGCTATTGCTGAACATAAAGGCCCTGTTTATTTGCGTTTTGGAAGACCAAAAGTTGCAAATTTCACTCCAGAAAATCAAAACTTTGAAATAGGAAAAGCCGTTCAATTAACTGAAGGCAATGATGTAACCATTGTAGCAACTGGTCATTTAGTTTGGGAAGCTCTTGAAGCTGCAAAAGAATTAAATGATAAAGGCATTTCAGCAGAAGTTATAAATATTCATACCATAAAACCTCTTGACGATAAAGCCATTCTAGATTCTGTATCTAAAACTGGCTGTATTGTTACTGCTGAAGAACATAATTATTTAGGAGGCTTAGGAGAAAGTGTCGCAAGAGTATTAGCTCAACATCATCCAGTACCTCAAGAATTTATTGCAACCAATGATACTTTTGGAGAGTCTGGAACACCTGCTCAATTAATGGAAAAATATGGATTGAATGCTAAAGCTATAACTAAGGCATCAGAAAAAGTTTTAAAAAGAAAATAATTGCATAATATAAACCAATAAAAAAAGCCGCTAATAGCGGCTTTTTTTTAGTTATCATCTTGATTAGAAAGTGTGGTTCCAGCATCTAAGTAGTTAGGAATTCCATCACTATCAGTGTCATCGTTTGTAGGATCACCATCGTTATCAATATCTTCATAACGGGTTAAGACACCATCTCCATCATCGTCAGCATCGAAAAAATTAGGTAAACCATCATTATCTGTATCATCATCATACACATCTCCATCTCCATTTAAATCTTCCAAATAAGACAAGATTAAATCTCCATCATGGTCGTTGGCATCAGATGTATATAATTCAAATTTGAATATTAGATTTTCGTACTGAGAAATTTCTGAATCAAAAGGTGGACTATTAAAATAAGCCAATCCCGAAGGTATAAACATCACACCTAAGCCATAATTGCTATAAGAAAATGTGCCGTCTTCATTCTCATCAATATTTTCAGTCGTTCCAAAACTAGGAATTATTACCCTCCAACCTTCAATAAGAGTAGGATTAGCAAGATCAAATGTTGTTGGATTGACAGTACTATCAAAGTCATCACCATCGAAAAACTGACCGAAATAATTAATATTCACAGTGTCTGATGAGTAAGGAGTAGCTCCTCCACCTTGATTTAGTCTTAAAATATAATATTCATACTCAACATCTTGATATTCTACTACATGTGTTTCAATATCATCTATTAATAGCGTATTTGTTTCTGGTGATGGCAAATCTTCGTAAACACCATCATTATTTACATCAGGAAGTTCAGTAATAACAATATCTTGATAAGTATAGTCTCCAGGAATTCCAAATACTGAAGAATTATAATAATGTGTACTTAAATAATTCAACAAAGAATCTTTATCTGCTTCTTGCTGAACAGTTCTATCTCTAGCTGGTTGAATATATGCATCACTTGAATCATCAGGTTTACATGATAAAAAGCATAAAATTGCTACAGTAAAAATTAATAATAAACTTCTAATTGTCATAATCAAGATTAATTTCTTTTACATTTATAAAAAATATCGCAACCTTCCTAGATGTTACAATATTCTTTATTTTTAAGGCGCAAGATACAATAATATATATTTTTGCATCAAACAATTAACGCCATTTTTACAACTTTAATATGCGAATAGATAAATACCTGTGGTGCATTAGATATTTTAAGACAAGAAGTATGGCATCAAATGCCTGTAAAAAAGGTCAAGTTAAAGTCAACGATCAGGTTGTAAAACCTAGTAGAGAGGTATATGCTACTGATAAAATTGAATTACGAAAAGATCAAATTAACTATACCATTATAGTTAATGACATTCCACCAAGTCGAATTGGTGCTAAATTAGTTGATCTTTATAGAACTGATACAACTCCAAAAGAGGCATTTGAAGCTAAAGAATTATTAAAATATTCTAAAGATTATTACAGAAAAAAAGGAACAGGACGACCAACTAAAAAAGACAGACGAGATATTGATGATTTTTATGAAACTCCTGAGGAAGATATCTAATATTTAAACAAGCATTACAAAACTCTTTTTTATCTTTGAACAAATCTAAAACTAGCATGAGCATTACTAAAAACATAATACTCAATCATCAAGAAATTAAGCATAAAATAAGACGTATAGCTTATCAAATTTATGAAAACAATGTTAATGAAGATGAAATTATCTTAGCTGGAATTCAAGATAACGGTTATATATTGGCAAAAAAGCTCAAGCAAAGCCTTGAAAAAATTTCAGATGTCAAACCCATTCTTTGCAAAGTAACTATAGATAAAAAAAATCCGCTTTCTGAAATTAAAACATCTCTCAAGAAAGAAGAATATACCAATAAGTCTTTAGTTTTAATTGATGATGTTTTAAATTCAGGCAGTACATTAATATATGGTGTAAAACATTTTTTAGATGTTCCTCTAAAACAATTTAAAACAGCTGTTTTGGTAAACAGAAACCATAAAAAATACCCTGTTAAAGCAGATTTTAAAGGTATTTCTTTATCTACATCATTACATGAGCATGTAGAAGTTATTTTATCTAGCAAACAATTTGAAGCCTATTTAGAATAATTGTAGTAATATAGATTTTACAACATCATCTACCGATAATCCATCAGTCTTAATTGTAATATCAGACTGCTCATACACTGGAGCACGCTCAAATAAATGCTTACCTATAAATTCTGACAATTCATCTTTAGATTCTAAATGAGAAATTAATGGTCTTCCACTTTTCTCATCAAATAATCGATCTACAAGATTATTAATTGAAGATTTCAAATAAATTAAGACTACTTGTTTCTCTTGTTTAATTAGTTTTAAATTATCTCCATAACAAGGTGTTCCTCCTCCTAATGCAATAACGGCATGCTTACGTTTAACAACTTGATCTAAAGACAATCGTTCTTGCTTTCTAAAAAAAACTTCTCCCTTAGTTTTAAAAATCTCATGTATTTTCATACCTATATTATTTTCAATATAAATATCGAAATCTATAAACTCATAATTCAAAATCTTAGATAATTTTCTACCTACAGTAGATTTTCCAGATCCCATATACCCAATTAAAACTAATGTCATTTTCTCCTTATAAATTGATTATTAAAAACATAAGATAAACTACAACAAAAAAACAAAAAATTATCTAAAAATAGGTTTGGAATATTAATTAAACGTTTTATATTTGCACCCTCATTTAAGAGAAACCTTATTGACCAGGTAGCTCAGTTGGTAGAGCATCTCCCTTTTAAGGAGAGGGTCCTGGGTTCGAGCCCCAGCCTGGTCACTTTAAAAAAAAATGTTAAGCTTTTGCTTAACTTTTTTTTTATCTTTATTTACATAATGCGCACGTGGCGGAATTGGTAGACGCGCCAGCTTGAGGGGTTGGTGGACATTAGTCCGTGGAAGTTCGAGTCTTCTCGTGCGCACAATTACAAGATAGACATCAATTTCTTTCTATTTATGCTTTATAAGCATTGTACCAATAACCTCTCGAACGTTTTCACTATTCCAATTTGCAGCTCCAGTTTTATCGATTACAATTTCACCTTCTCTATTTATAATAAATGTTCTAGGTATAGAAGATACATTAAACTCTGAAGGATATGGAGCCAAGGGTTGATATATTGGAAACGTATAATTATTATGCGTCATTAATTCATACAACTTCTCCTTATTTTCATTACTTACAAACAAGAATACAACATCTTCGTTATCCTGATAATTTTCGAATAAATCCTGAAGACTAGGCATTTCAGCAATACAAGGTGGACACCAAGTCGCCCAGAAATTAATTACAATAACTTTTCCTTTAACTGAATTAAAATCAAAATCATTACCTGATATATCTTTTAATTGCCAATTATAATCCGAAATCAAAATACGTTCAGAATCTTCAACTAATGAAGGCTTAACAATTATAACCATAATTTTGCTTAAAAACACTTGAATTGGTTGTCTAGTCTGCGGAATGATAAACAGCATAATAACAACTAAAAAAATAAGATTATAAACTTTAGATTTTTTTGATTTCGCCATGATATAATAAATAAAAACGCATTACCATAGTCGATAATGCGTTTCAAATCTAACAACAAAACATAATTAAATGTTTTCTTTTTCTAACAATAATAAATTAATTCCTTGTTACAGAACCCGAAATAGATGCCACTGGTCCCATTCCCATTGAGATTGCTGTATGCGTCATTGCTGTTGAAGGAACCATATGCGCTAATGGCTTTAAAGTAAATGGCATCGGACTATTATCTGGGATTGGCTCAACCGAGATCACTACAGTTCTATCTCTTAAATCAGTTGGAAACATCAATCCTTGAGGCGCATTTTGCAAATAGTCTTCTCCAGGATATCCAGGTCCATTTCCAGTATCTCCTTTAAATGGTGATGAAGTAGCATTATCATCGGCTGAAGCTGGATTAATAAACGTTCCTGTGCTAATTGGAGTTCCATCAAACACAACCCAACCTTCATAAGCCCAACCATCACTTAATACAGGTAAGTCTAAACCTGCAACTGCACTTCCGCTGGAATTATCTAAAAACCAAACACCACTTTCTTCATTTGTATCATCATCATCGGTTGGTGTCGCTAAAATATAAGTTCCTGTCGAAGTACTAAAATCTGCCACAATTCCATTAGAATCAACATTTGCAGATGCTCCTGAAAAATCACCTGCTAGAATTTTTGTAGCAGCAGGAGCTGGATCTGGATCAATAGCCGGTTCAATAGACAACACAAAAGTTGTTGCATTATTCAGTTGTTCGGAATTTACAGAAAACGTTTGCGGAAAAGTTACACTTGTAAACGTTCCTGTAGATACTGGAGCGCCATTTACAATAATCCATCCTTCGTAAACAAAATCATCTCCTAAGGCTTCTAAGCCTGTAAGGTTTAATGTCAAATTTGAGTTTGTAGGATCGTTATTGTTGTTATTATCGTCATCACTACTGCATGAAGTGGCTATAAATCCTAAAACCAAAACTGCTAAAAACATTTTTTTAATCATCATATACAATTTTAAAGTTATTTAATACTTCAAAATTATAGCTTGGCATTGTTACAAAATGTTAGCTATCTAACACTCGTAAAAAAAGTTTAAAAATTTATGCTGAATTTTTCAAAATACGAATCTCTTTTCGGTTAAAATCTATGTAGTTTTCCTCTTTAAGCTCATTTAAAAGAATATTAAGTGTTGGTCGAGAAGTACCAATTAGAGAAGCAATATCTTTTTGTGTGTATGGATGCTTGATAACATGATCTCCTGTTTTTGGACAGTCATAACCATAATCCTCACAAAGCTCATCTAAAAATTCAACCAATCGTGTTTTAGTATCCTTAAAAAGCAACAATTGAAGTCTGCGTTCTAACTTTTTAAACTTAAACCCTATGAATTTATAAATTTTAAAACTAAAGGTTTGGTTATCTCGCATTAAATCATGCATGGTTTGTACACCAATCGGACAAATAGAAGTAGCATTATCAATCGATTGCGCAAATTCGTCACGAGTATTTGCACCAAGAATGGCTTTCTCTCCAAACAATTCACCTTTTGACAAAATAGCTTTTACAATTTCGTCGCCATTTTCATTGTAGTAACCTATCTTTACTTTACCTTTTTCGATTAGATAGACTTTATTTGCAGAATCGTCTTCAAAATAGATATAATCTTTTTTCTTATAAGCATCGAAGTCATGATCTTTCTTATAGGCTTTAAACTTATGAGGACACAATACTTTAAACAGATTAACATCGTCAAAAAACCAAATAGATTGCATGTTGGAAGAGTTTATTGTTAGATACATCAACTGTCGGTAAAACTCTTAACAACTTACAGTTAGAATGAAAAAGAAACCATTTAAAAAACGCATGTCATCATAAACAAAGTGATGACTCTTAAAAACTTAAACATCTTACTTTAATAGGATGAGATTTCTCAACTGCGCTCGAAATTACAGAAGTCAACTAATTCGAGGGCAGCTTTTCGTAAAAATGACACAAGCTTTCGTAAAACAAAAAAATCCGTTAGAAATTCTAACGGATTTTATATTACTCATCATTCAAGATTAAGCTGCATTTTCTTTTTTAATCAAGTTTAATGCAGAACCTTCATTATACCAATCTATTTGAGATTGGTTATATGTATGATTTACTTTAATGGTGTCTTTGCTTCCATCAGCATGTACGATTTCAATAGTTAATTGCTTGTCTGGAGCAAATTCATTTAAATCTAAGAAGTTAAATGTGTCGTCTTCCTGAATTAAATCGTAATCATTTTCGTTAGCAAATGTCAATCCTAACATCCCTTGTTTTTTAAGGTTAGTTTCATGAATACGTGCAAATGATTTTACAATCACAGCAGCAACTCCTAAATGACGAGGTTGCATGGCAGCATGCTCACGAGAAGAACCTTCACCATAGTTATGATCTCCAATTACAATCGATTTGATACCAGCTGCTTTGTATGCTCTAGCCGTATCTGGAACTCCTCCATATTCTCCTGTTAATTGGTTTTTAACAAAGTTTGTTTTCTTTCCAAAGGCATTTACAGCACCAATTAAGGTATTGTTTGCAATATTATCTAAATGTCCACGGAAACGCAACCAAGGTCCAGCCATACTAATATGGTCAGTTGTACATTTTCCGAAGGCTTTAATTAATAATTTAGCTCCAGTTATTGAATCTCCAAGAGGTACAAAAGGCGTTAATAATTGTAAGCGTTCAGAATCTGAAGCGACTTTAACTTCCACTCCACTTCCATCTTCCATAGGCTCTAAATAACCATTATCTTTAACTTCAAACCCTTTTGGAGGTAATTCCCATCCTGTTGGCTCATCTAACATCACTTCCTCTCCATTTTCATTAATTAACTTATCTGTCATTGGGTTAAAATCTAAGCGACCAGCAATAGCAATAGCAGCAGTTAATTCTGGTGATGCCACAAATGCATGTGTATTCGGATTACCATCAGCACGCTTAGCAAAGTTTCTATTAAACGAATGAACGATACTATTTTTAGGTGCATTTTTCGGATCTTCATAACGAGCCCATTGACCAATGCATGGTCCGCAAGCATTGGTAAAAATCTTAGCGTCTAATTTTTCAAATACCTGAAGAATACCATCGCGTTCTGCTGTATATCTTACCTGTTCAGAACCTGGATTAATTCCAAACTCTGCTTTAGTTTTTAAACCTTTATCTAAAGCCTGTTGCGCAATAGATGACGCACGAGATAAATCTTCATAAGATGAATTGGTACAAGACCCAATTAATCCCCATTCTACTTTGATTGGCCAATCGTTAGCTTTCGCTTTTTCGGTCATTGTCGAACCAACAGCTGTAGATAAATCTGGAGTAAATGGTCCATTTAATAACGGATTTAATTCCGATAAATTAATATCAATAACTTGATCAAAATACTGCTCAGGATTAGCATAGACCTCAGCATCACCAGTAAGATACTCTTTTACTTGGTTTGCTGCATCTGCAACATCTGGTCGATCTGTAGCACGTAAATAACGCTCCATAGATTCATCGTAACCAAAGGTAGACGTAGTTGCTCCTATCTCTGCTCCCATATTACAAATGGTTCCTTTTCCAGTACAAGACATTGCTGTTGCGCCTGGACCAAAATATTCTACAATAGCTCCTGTTCCTCCTTTTACAGTAAGAATATCAGCTACTTTTAAGATCACATCTTTAGGTGCTGTCCAACCTGATAACTTTCCGGTTAATCTTACACCAATAAGCTTAGGGAATTTTAATTCCCAAGCCATTCCTGCCATCACATCAACAGCATCTGCTCCACCAACTCCAATAGCAACCATTCCTAATCCACCAGCATTAACTGTATGCGAATCTGTTCCTATCATCATTCCTCCAGGAAAAGCATAATTTTCTAAAACCACTTGATGAATAATTCCAGCTCCAGGTTTCCAAAATCCGATTCCATATTTATTAGAAACCGATTCTAAAAAATTAAACACTTCATTACTTGTGTTTATCGCATGTTGCAAATCTGTACTTGCACCATTTTTTGCTTGAATTAAGTGATCACAATGCACAGTTGTAGGCACAGCAACTTTATTTTTACCAGCTTGCATAAACTGCAACAAAGCCATTTGCGCTGTCGCATCTTGACATGCCACTCTATCTGGAGCAAAATCTACATAATCTTTACCTCTAGTGAATGCTTTATTAGGCTTTCCATCCCAAAGGTGTGAGTATAAAATCTTTTCTGAAAGTGTTAATGGTTTACCAACAATATCTCGAGCTGCATCAACGCGCTCAGCCATATTTGAATAAACGTTTTTAATCATGTCAATATCAAATGCCATATGTATAATTTATAAGGTGAATATTCGTTTTTTTTCTTGAGTTCAAGGACTGCAAAACTACAAATTTTTAAGCATATTTAAAAAATACGTAACAAAAAGTCCGAAATACTGAATATAAATCAATAAATATTGATTTTTGTGATATATAATTACACTATTTGTAATTTTTTAGGAGATAAACTAATAAATTAACAATACTGTTTACTTAAAATTTTTTTTGATTATGGAAGAATCTCTTAAATCTGTCATTGGTTTTTCATACAAACGATACACTAAATACGATACTACAAACATAATTAACACATAAACCAATATATAAATCACTAAATCTAATCCAGCCATAGATTCAGAAGGAATAAGATATTTCATTAGTTGCATAATAATGGAATAATGAAACACATAAATTGCATAAGACAAAATACTCACATAAGTTATTGGAATTCTAATTAATCTAGGCGCAGATTTTACAACACTTAATAATGGTAAAGTACAAGCAATTGCTATCGATTTATTGAGAAAGTACCACACATTCCAAAACTGAGGATACTCAGTTATAAACCATCCTTTTATCGGAATGAGAAAGTTCATCGCAATTAAAACTAAAACTCCAAAAGCACATGCAAGATACTTGATGCTATTCCAAAATTTTGGTTTAACAATTGAAATATAAGCCGCTAAAACACCATAATAAATGGCGTCAATTCTATAAATAACAATAGACTTTACATTGAGTGTCCAATGCCTCATGTGTCTAATTTCTTCATTTTGATTATAAAATAACTTAGAGATTATAAATGCTAGCAATATAAAAAGTGTTACCAGCAAAAATGCTTTAGAACGAGAAACTTTCGTTTTAAAAAACAAGACTAAGTATAAAAGTAAAGGCCCTAAAATGTATGCAAATTCTTCAACCGATAAACTCCACGATTCTGGATAAAACCAAGGCAATTGTGTACTAAAATTATGCAGAAAGAAACCATATTTCCAAAGTTGATCTGGTAATTGATGTCCTATATACATAAAGACAAGAATATTGATTCCTAAAGTTAGATAATAATTGGGTAAGGTTCTAAACCAACGCCTTATCCAAAAGTAAGTCACATCCTTAAAGTTAAAATCTTTGGAAGTGTACATCTTGTATAAAATCCTTCCTATTAAAAAGCCACTCAATACAAAAAACACATCAACACCAAGAATTCCAAACACACTAAATAACTTTCTAGTAATGCCTCTCATATCTGGAACAATCCAGAGTATATGCGAACACATGACCATAATAATGGCAATAGCTCTCATAAGGTCTAAGCCAAAAATTCGTTTTTCATAATCTATTCGCATCAAAAAAAGCCTTAGTTTTGTTTTGGTAGTACATAAAAATGAAGTCCAAAATACTAAAATATACGTTGCTGTTCATAGTTTTATTGACTATTGTTGGTGGTATCTATTATTTAAAACTTCCGAACAGACACAAAGCTATCATAAAAACCAAGCTGTATCATGGTTTAGGTATTGTAGATGAACGCTGGAACATTCAATCAAATGATTCTTCAATTCGTTTGGTGACTCCTACTCTAGTGATTGATAATATTTATAAGTCTATGGAAGGTCCGAAAGTGGTTCGTTCGTTTCAATTAAATAATGAAAAAGAAGCATTGGTTTGGCTCACTTCTTTTGAAACTAGAGCTTTAAGCACTAATGAAGTCGATCAACTCTCTAACGATTACATCTGTCATACCAATATTGATTTATACGAAGGCGAACACTATTCACGATGGCAACTTAATGATAGAATTGGTCAACAATATCCACGATTAACTTCTATGAGTCATGGTATTGAACGTTATTCGTTTCCTGAAGGTTTTGGATTTCCGTTGTTTTCTAACGAAAATTTATTGTTGGCCACACAATCTTTAAATCATAATATTGTAGGTGATCCGTTTACAATTAAACATGAAGTAAATTTAGGTTTCAAACCTCATAGTCAAAACATGAAACCCTTAATGAGTAAAACGGTTTTTGTGATGTTACCTTTTGATACTAAAAATCCGTTTCAAGGTCCAACAGCAGACAATCCGAATATGTGTTTACCAGTTGAAACTAAAAACCATTCTTATACAAATGATAAAGGCGAAGCCTTATCTGGTCATTGGGTAATTTTCCCTGGAAGAGAGACATACAATTATGATATTACGCATCAGCTTCAGTTAAAAGACAGCACAACAATGCATCATATTGCTACGCATTTACATCCTTTTGCCGAAACATTGGCTTTACGAGATAAAACTTCAGATTCTACATTATTTGTTTCAAAAGCTGAAAATTACAAGGATAAAATCGGACTCAAAAAGGTATCCTATTTTTCGAGTGAAGAAGGCATCATGCTTTATCCAGATCACAACTACGAATTGGTATTACAAACCAACAACACCACAAAAATCAATCAGGATATGATGGCTAGTATGTTTGTGTTTTTATATGACAAGGAAATGCACGACAAACTAAAAACCTATAAACCTTGAGAATGTCAAAACTCTTAGTATGCTCGTTTCTTCTATTGTTTTTGAGTTGCAATACTTCAACAAAAAAATTACCTATTTTAAGTTATACAATTGATGATTCTGGCAAAAGAAAGGATTATAAAATCACTTATAAAGGTTTTACAAACCAACTAGGACATTCATTTTCTTCGGAAGACCTTAAAGGTAAAACTTGTATTGTGAATTTCTTTTTTACACGTTGTCCAAGCATTTGTCCACCAATGCGAACTGAACTTATTCAAATTGCTGAAGAATTTTCAGAAGATAAAAATCTAATGTTCATCTCACATACTATAGATCCGAAACACGATTCTATTTCTGTTCTAAAAACCTATGCTGAAGCAACTGGTATTCCTCATCACCAATGGCAATTTTTAAGAGCTACAGAAGCACACACCAAAGCGCAAGCTAAACAATACATGACCAACTTTAAACCCAATGAAGATGGTTCGGATTTTTACCATAGTAGCTTTGTCGCTTTAGTTGATAAAGAACAACAAATTCGTGGGTTTTACAATGTACTTGTCAAGGAAGATGTTACGCGTTTAAAAATAGATATTCATAATTTATTGAATCAATAGTATTCAATAGTCGTACTCGGTTTATCAAAATAAGAATCGAGATAACGTTGCACCTTTTTATACACTCGTTTTTCAGGATACACAATAACACCAATTGTTCTACCAGACCATTCGTTTAAATCGATATAATAATCTTCAGCTTCCTGCTTTACATTTAGTTTAATATGTTCTGGCAAGACTTCAATAGCTTTAGGACTTTCAAAATGAATCTTGCAATACTTAGGCTTTCCTGAAAAATAACTAAATGCCAAAATATGATCGTAAAGTCCTAATAAGTTAAAAGCAGGAAAAACTATAGCTATACATAATTGAACTAAAGATTTTGGGTGATTAATTTTAAACACATCTTTAAATGAAAACGATGAATTATAAAACAAATAGAACAATACAAACACATTAAAAAAGGTCATAGCAAATACGATATAGCCATATCCAGACATCACAAAGGTTGTAATGATAATAGCATGCATTATAGCAATTAACCAAATCCCAAATTTTCGTGTCTTTACAAATATTAAAAAAACACCAAATGATGCTTCTAAAAATGGTACTGCGTAAGTAAATGCCAATCGCATCCACTCCGGAACAAAAGGGATTCGCTTACTCAAACCATTAGCCCATTTTTCAAAAAATATTGGATTCCATTTGTGCATTCCGCTCCAAAAGTAAGTGCCAATTAAAATTAAAAGTATGCACTGCTTTACTCGTTTAGGATTATTAGCAAACTGTGTTAAAGCCAACACCATAAAGATAATTTCGAAATAAAACGGCTGAATTCTATTTTGATCTAGTAAAGCCCAAAAGGCATAAATTGCAATAACAATTCCACCTGGCTTCCAATTAGGACTAAATACAAAACCCAAAAAACTCAATACAAATAAAGATATTAGAATAACATCGCATGTGAAATTTGGAACAGGAATGCCGTCAAAAAAAGGAATTAAAGGAAATAAGCGTTCTGAAAACCAAATTTTTGGAGCAACCATCATTGGAACTAAAAACGCAATAAAAGCAAAACACCTTACCCAAAACAGTTTATCGCCTTTAAGATTTTGAAACCTACTATTAAGATTCATCAATGGTATAATGCTTAAAATTCCTATTAGGAAATTAAGATACTATAAAAAATTAAAAGATAAGATATTATAAGTATTTAAACCTAGAATAAGCTCTTGATGATTTGCTCGTCGGTAATACCTTCGGCTTCTGCCTTGTAATTTTTAATGATTCTATGACGAAGAATGCCTTGTGCAACTGCTTGAACATCTTCAATATCTGGAGAAAACTTACCATTAATAGCAGCATGCGTTTTTGCTGCTAAAATTAAGTTTTGAGACGCTCTTGGTCCTGCTCCCCAACCAATAAACTCTTTTACTAAATCTGAAGCTGTATCTGCTTTTGGTCTTGTTTTAGACACCATTTTCACAGCATACTCTATCACATTGTCAGCCACAGGAATACGACGAATCACATTTTGGTAGCCTATAATTTCTTCAGCAGTAAACAACGAATTAACTGTAGTTTGCACATCAGTAGTCGTTGTTTTTACCACTTGAACTTCTTCTTCAAATGAAGGATATTCTAAATTAATAGCAAACATAAAACGGTCTAATTGCGCTTCTGGCAAAGGATATGTTCCTTCTTGTTCAATTGGGTTTTGAGTTGCTAAAACAAAATAAGGTAAATTAAGTTTGTATTGATGACCAGCAACAGTAACCTTACGCTCTTGCATAGCTTCTAATAAAGCAGCTTGTGTTTTAGGAGGTGTTCTATTAATCTCATCTGCCAAAATGATGTTGGCAAAAATTGGACCTTTTATAAACTTGAACTGTCTGTTTTCGTCTAAAATCTCACTACCCAAAATATCACTAGGCATTAAATCTGGAGTAAACTGAATACGTTTAAAATTTAAGCCAAGTGCTTGCGCAATAGTATTAACCATTAAGGTTTTTGCCAAACCAGGAACACCAACAAGCAAGGAGTGACCTCCAGAAAAAATCGAAATCAAGATTTGATTAACAACCTCATCTTGACCAACAATAACTTTAGCTACTTCGGTTTTTAGAGCATTATATTTTTTTACAAATTGTTCTATTGCAGCAACGTCAGACATACTTTATTGTTTTTCTTTTTTTAACCAATTACTTGAAAATTCACAATCTCTGTAAGTACCATTAACTTTAATGTAAGTATCAATAATCTTCTCTTCTTGCCATTTAGCAATTTCTTTAATCTGCTTGTCTTGAAGTGCTAAGTTTTTAATCTTCAAGTAGTCTTTTGCAAAATTAGCCTCATGTTCATCAACTCGATCAGTAACCGTTAGAATTTTATATTTTAAATTATTTACTCTGTCTTGATCTTGCAACACTAAGCTTACTTCACCATCTTTTAAATCTTGAATTTGTCCATATAATTCTGGATCCATTTTAGTGAGTTCAAAATTAAAATCTTGTGTATAAGGATTGATTAGTTGTCCACCATCCTGTTTAGTTTCCTTTTCATCACTAAACTCTTTAGCAGCAGCAGCAAAAGTTAAATCTCCAGCAACAATACGCTCTCTAACTTCGTTGATTTTGGTTTTAGCGGCTTGCTTAGCTTCTTCAGTCACTTTAGGCCTTAGTAATATGTGTCTGATGTCATATTCTTGTCCTCTAATCTTTTCTAGCAATACAATATGATATCCGAAATCGGTTTTAAATGGTTCAGAAATTTCGCCTTCTTGCAATGAGAAAGCCACATCTCGAAACTCTTTAACCATTCGAGGATGCTTTTTATTCAATACGTATTTACCTCCATCTTTACGCGAAGGAATATCATCTGAGTAAAATACTGCTTTGGTTGTAAAGCTAGCTCCATTTTCAATAACATCTGCTTTAAACTCTTTAAGTCTGTCGATTACTTTTTGTTCTTCAACTTCAGTTATTTCAGGTATAACTACAATTTGAGCTACTTTTAACTCTGTTCCGAATACTGGTCGTTCTTCTTCAGGAATACTATTAAAATACTCTCTAACTTCTTCTGGAGTCACTTCAATTTCAGATACTATTTTACGCTGCATATCTGCTGCTAGCTTAGCATTTTTGTTAAGCTCAAACATCTCTTCTCGCAAACTTTGTTCGCTATCTTTGTTATAAAAAGCGAGTAACTCTTCCATTGTTCCTCCTTTTGTTTCTAAGAAAGCACTTATTTGCTGCTCTATACTTGAACGAATTTCTAATTCATTAATTGGAATACTATCTTGAATGGCATGATGTGCATACAATTTGTCTTCTAACAACTTACCAAACAATTGGCAACGTGTGATATCTTTTGTAGAAACTCCTCTTGCCTGAAGCTGAATAAATTCTTTATCTACATCAGAATCTAGCACTACAAAATCTCCAATTACAGCTGCTACACCATCAATTTTTAGACGATTACCAGCCTTAGTTGTATCTGTTCCCGTTTTTGGCGCAACAACTTCATCTTCAATAATCTCTTGCGCTACAACCAATTGCACACAAAACATTAAAAAAAGGAAAAGCGTTACTCTAGTGTTATTTATAAATTTCAAATTGTTTATTTTTAATAGCATCTTTTGTGATATCGGTTTCAAGCTTCTTAATAAGCTCCAGTTTTCTTTTATTGATAATAATTTGATCTATAGTAGGTTTTACATACTCTAAAGGCGCAATATCATTTTGAAATAATACGTCTTTAATTTGCACCAAATATAGGTCTAATGAATCTTTGAGTTGTATAAAATTAGATTTTTTTAACAGTTCTTTTTTATTTTCAGAATTTACTGCAGGAATTTTATTTACAATCTGAGAGGTTTGAATCCATAATGAATCGTTTAACGAATACGATTTAAATTGCATAGAAATAGAATCTAGATATTGTTTATCTTCTTGATCGTAGCGTTTAAACCGTTCTTTTATTTCATCTTCATTAATCGCATTATTAGGAAGCGTTATGTACCTAAACTTCACTAATTCTTCATTGAGTTTAAAGGTTTCTTTATTTACTTCATAAACCTCTTGTGTTTCTTCATTAGTGATTGCGGTATCGATACTTTTATTGACTAAAGCCTCAAGATATGCTTTTGTGTAAAGGTCTTTTTTATATTGATCTACTAGCTTTTGATAGTTTTCCTGTTGCGCTTCAGAAAGGTTACGCTCTGCTCCATCTACTAGCAACAATTGCGTTGCCCAACGATTTATAAATCCGTTGACAATAAATGTGCTATCATCCTTAGACATATTATCACTAACAAGTGTTTTGATATCTTCTTCATACAAATAAGAATCGTTAACTCTTGCCACAGGAATTTTATCATCTATGGGTTTAAAAAAACTACATGACAACAATAAAACCGAACACGATATGATAACACAACCTTTTTTAAACAACTAATTAAGTATTTGTTTTTTAACTTTTTTAAGCACTCTATCGTTTACTTTTACTGTGTAGCGTTCGTTTAGAGCATTAATCCAATCGCTTTCAATTTGATTTTGGTAATCGCTAACAACTTTTCCTCTTGCTTCATCAAGTGTTTTTGAACTTTTTGGTAATACAGAATTAACGACAACAACATGATAAGCATCATTATGATTATACAGTTTTGAAATTCCTTTTTTAAATTCAAAATCTTTAGGAAGCACTTGATTTCCTTTTTCGAAAACACCTTTCGTAGACATTATATTTTGTGTATCTTTTTGGTTAAGTTCAGCTTCGATAGATTCAACCGTTTTTCCTTTATCGAGTAACTTAATGGCTTTTTTAATCATTTTTTCGCCTGCTGAAGACAACATAACAGCATCAACTCGATCATGCCACATATAATCACTTTTGTGGTTTTCGTAATATGTTTTTAGACCAACAGTATCTTTTGAAGCAGCATTCCAAACTTGTTTTTCCATAAGGTCAAACAACAACAGACCATCGCGATATTCTTTTAACACATGAGCAAAATCTTCGTTTTCAAACTCTAAATTCTCTCTATGGTAACGAATAATTTGTTCTTCTTTAAAAGCTTTATAAACAGTATTAATTAACACATTTGCGTCTACTTGTTTATTTGTATAACTGCGTTGGTTTTTAAATAAATACTTAGCAAATTCTTCGTAAGTGATGGTTTTTTTTCCAATGGTCATAAATGCTTTTTCATTTTCTAAATCTGTAGGAACAGTCCAAGCTTGCTTAAAAAAGTTATCATTAATAAGACTTTCAAAATATGACAAAGCAATTTTATTATCTGCTACTTTATACTTTTCATTTAATTGATTTGCTAAAGCTGTATTAATAAGTCTAGATCTAGAATCGCGTTTTACTTTATTAACAAATGTTGCTTTAACATCTTCAAAAGGCTGAACTCCTTTTTTATTTATGAGTTTTACAATGTGCCAACCAAAATCGGTTTTAAATGGCTCAGTAACTTCATCTTTTTCCTTTAAACTAAAGGCCATATCTTCAAACTCCTTAGATCCTAATTGTCCACCAGTAAATGGAGTCAATAATCCGCCTTTTGCAGACGAACTTTTATCGTCTGAAAATTGTTTCGCTAAAGACTCAAACTTTTCGCCTTGCTGTAACTTTTTGTAAATTTCTTTAATACGTCTTTCTGGGTTAAGTAAACTATCCTTTTGATCTTTGGCAACCATAATGTGAGCAACAGTAACTTCTCCTTGCGAAGGACGCTTATTTGTGACATTAACAATATGATAACCAAAACGCGTTCTAAAAGGCATTGAGACCTCACCTACTTCTGTATTGTAAGCAGCAGTTTCAAAAGCATATACCATTTTAAACACTGAAAAGTAACCTAGGTTTTCTGCATAAACAGTTTTTCCGTTGTGGACTTCTTTTTGAACTGGAGCATAACCTTCTTTAATAACTCGATCTCGCAATTCTAACAACCTGTTATAAACCTGTGTTGTATCTTTTTCATTTTCATCAAGAATAATCAAAATATGTGAAGCTTCAACATCTGTTGTTGAACGATTGTAAGCTTCTTTTACTAAAGCATCTGTCACTTTACTTTCAGACATGTAGTTTTTTGTTAACTGCGATTTATAATTAGAAAATTCTCTAATGTATTTTGCGTCTTTATCAAGCTCTAAACGTTTAGCTTCTTTCACCTTTAATTGGTAATTGATAAAAAGTTCAAGGTAAGCATCTACATCTTTTTGCGTTTCGTCTTTCACTAAATCTAAATTCTTATTGTAAACTCTTAAAAAATCTGAAGCCATAATTGACTCATCATCCACAGTAAACAAGACGTCATTTTTATCAATTTGCGAAAAAGCGGCAAATGACATGCAAAAGAAAATAGCAGTAATAATTTGTTTCATTGGTATATAATTATGAATTAAAAATATCATACGATTGTATCAAACTTCAGCAAAAATAACACAATTCATATATTTAGCAAGATGCTTTTTTCTAAACGTATAGAAGAACCTTTTAGTATGCTTAAAAAGTTCTTAAAATAGAACATGTGCTCTCTTAATTTTTTCAATTACAATGCTTCTTATCCGATTTTATTAACCAGTGAACTAAAATGACGATTGAAACTTTATATTCTTCAGTTTTCTTTAAAAAAAAGACAGTATATTTAACCTTTATAAATCCCTCGTAATGCTTTATACTACAGAAATTATAGTTAAAGTCCCTCTTGATGTATTTGTTAATAAAATGAATAATATCGAAAACATGAAACATTGGCAAAGAGGACTGCTGTCTACCGAACACATTTCGGGAAATCCAGGCGACTTAGGTTCTAAATTAAAACTCAACTATAAATTTGGTAAGCGTAAAATGGAAATTATTGAAACGATTATTAAAAGTGACTTTCCAAATGAATTTCATGCTTCATATAAAGCTAAAGGCATGAACAACATTCAAAAGAACTACTTTTCCAAAACCTCAGATGGTTTTACCAAATGGACTTCAGAAAATGAATTTATCCCTTTGAGTTTACCGATGAGAATTATGCTATTCTTAATGCCAAATGCATTTAAAAAGCAATCCTTAAAATACATGAACGATTTTAAGAATTTTGCAGAACACGGAACATCTGTTGCCAATGCGTAAACTTAAACTTATTTGGGATTTTCGTGGACCGAATGCATTAAAAACTGCCGAGCATCACACCATACATTTAAAAGAATATATTGCGATTCAAAAATTAAACATCGACATTGCAGACTTTAATGCCATAAGCGATATGCATGCCATTGCATTTATGATTGTAGACGAAGACATCATGAAACCTATTAGAGATGCATTAAAGCCTCATCGAGGACAATTATATCAAGATTAATTTAATATTTAAATATGAACACCATTAAAAAAGTTTCACTTTTTATACCATTAGTATTACTAGCTTTAGTGAGTTGCAACACTGAAAATAAAGATAAAAAAACCATAGTTAAGTACGCTAAAGAATTACATTCGTTTGCTCAACCTAACATCTCAGCAATCAACCATTTAAGCTTAGATGTAAATGTAGATTTTAATACTGAAGTGATTAGCGGAAAAGCAACATACACAATTGAAAATAATAATGCTAGTGAAATTGTTTTAGACACTAAATTTTTAGACATTGAAAAAGTTGAAGCCGACGGAAAAGACACAACTTTTAAGTTAGGTAAATTTGATGAGCAATTAGGTCAATCACTAACCATCGACATAGAAAACGATACTAAAACCGTTTCTGTTTATTATAAAACTACAGACAAAACTGAAGCGCTTCAATGGTTAAATCCGCAACAAACTGCAGATAAAACGCATCCATTTTTATTCACTCAAGGTCAAGCCATTTTAACACGAACATGGATTCCAATACAAGATAGTCCGCAAATTCGTATTACTTACGATGCTACAGTCAAAGTACCAAACGAACTTATGGCAGTTATGAGTGCTGAAAATCCGAAAACTAAATCAGACAATGGTGTGTACACCTTTAAAATGGAACAACCTATTTCGCCATACCTAATGGCACTTGCTGTAGGAAATATTGAATACAAAGCTGTAAGTGAACGTACAGGCGTTTATGCAGAAAAATCGATGATAGACAAAGCACACTACGAATTTTCGGACATGGAAAAAATGGTAGCAGCTGCCGAAAATTTATATGGCGATTACGATTGGGATCAATTTGATGTGATTGTCTTACCTCCTAGTTTTCCGTTTGGAGGAATGGAAAATCCGCGTTTAACCTTTGCAACTCCAACCGTTATAGCTGGAGACAAAAGTTTAACATCGCTCATTGCGCATGAATTAGCACACTCATGGTCAGGCAATTTAGTAACCAATGCCACTTGGGATGACTTTTGGCTTAACGAAGGGTTTACTGTATATTTTGAAATACGAATTATGGAAGCGCTCTACGGAAAAGATAGAGCAAACATGATTGCTTTGATAAGCAGACAAGATTTAGACGAAGAAATTGAAAGCTTTAAAGAAGAACCACACAGAACCAAACTAAAGTTAGATTTAAAAGGGAAAAATCCAGATGATGGCATGAATAGTATAGCTTATGATAAAGGCTATTTATTTTTGAGAACGCTAGAAGAAACAGTTGGTCGTGAAAAATTTGATGCTTTTCTGAAAAGTTATTTTAAAACGCATGCCTTTTCAACCGTTACAACCGAAAAGTTTATTGACTATCTCAACACTAATCTTTTAGAACCAAATCAAGTTACTTTTAATACTGAAGAATGGATTTATCAACCAGGAATTCCTTCAAATCAAGCTAAGATAAGTTCCGATAAGTTTGCAAATGCAGAAAAAACCTTACATCAATTTCTAGAAAGCGATACAATTGATGTATCAATCACTAAAGATTGGACCACTTTAGAATGGGTTCACTTTGTTAGAAATTTCCCTGAAACCATGACTGCAAAAGACATGGCTCGATTAGATGAAGCATTCGATTTAAGTAATGCTACAAACTCTCATATTGCTATGGTTTGGTTTGAACAAGCCATCAATTTAGATTATCATGGCAATGCTGTAGACCAAAACATTGAAGACTTTTTAATAAGAGTTGGCAGACGTTGGTATGTAAATACACTCTTTAAAGCCTTTGAAAGAAATGGTAAAACTGAAGAAGCTCTAGCGATTTATAAAAAATCACGCGATAACTATCATTCGGTTACCGTAAATACGATTGATGAACTGTTAGGAATTAGCAATTAACCTTCTAACTATTTTAACAAAACTCGTTTTTAAAACTTATGCCTTTCAAATTTTAAACAACCAAAATTAATGCTATAATTCAACACAATTCAGACTCATTTTTCTTGCTTTTTTTCTGATTATTTTCTATATTACAAAATTAGATTTTGTCATATGAAAAAAGCAGTAATTAAGCTTAAACCCAAGTATCACAATAGAGCTGAACAGATTCTTATTTATTTTGATTACAATAAATCTATTATTGATTTGGTAAGAACAATTCCTAATAGAAAATGGAGTCAAGTATATAGATGTTGGTATGTTGAGCGTTCAAAAGAATCTTTAAAATCTATTAAAAAAATACTACATAATTATAGTATAGACGATACTGAAATAGTAAATACTCCTCGTTTAAAAATAGAACACAGTGTAAATTTGCTTACACAGAACCAACGTTCAATATTAAATCATTTTTTTAGATATTTAAAAGGAAAACGATACAGTAAAAGCACAGTAGACACTTACTCATTTTTAATTGCAGATTTCTTAGCCTATTATCACAAATTGCCTATTGATATGTTAACCAATAAGTCTATTGAACTCTATATTGAAGAGGTATATATCAAACGACGTTATTCTATAAGCAAACAGCGACAATTTATAAGTGCATTAAAAATTTTCAAAACCTTTTATCCAAAGGTTGCTTATGAAGCCATTGAGCTTGTTCGTCCTAAAAAAGATCGCTATTTACCAACAGTTCTATCGAAACAAGAAGTTATAAAACTCATTAGAGTTACAAAAAATTTAAAGCATAGAGCTATTATAGCTATGATTTATTCATGTGGTTTTCGCATTAGTGAACTAATTAATTTAGAGCTAAGAGATATTGACATCAATAGAAGTCAAATTTTAATTAAAAACTCAAAAGGAAGAAAAGACCGCTATGTCATTATTGCCGAAAGTTTCCTACCATTATTGCACAATTACATTAGTACTTATGTACCAAAGCACTATTTTGTTGAAGGTCATAACGATAATAAATACAGTCCAGAAAGTGTTCGTCATTTTCTAAGAAAATCTTGTAAGCTAGCAAAGATTTACAAACGTGTAACACCACACACATTAAGGCATAGCTATGCTACACATTTATTAGAAGATGGCATAGATTTAAGATACATACAAGCCTTATTAGGACATTCTAAACCAGAAACCACAATGATTTACACGCATGTTGCAAAAAAGGATTTACTATCGATAACGAGTCCGTTAGACATTGCAGTAAATCAATACATTAACACTGATAAACAAAAGCAAAAACTTGTCATATCCGGAATCTAGTACTTAAAAAAGGTTATATTTGTTAGCATATAACCAGTTGTGCATAATGTCCCAAAACCGTAAACTGAATTAAAATTTGAGAAAAAAAGAAACATTTTGGTTAATTGGAACAACAAGTTTCGTTCTGATTTTAATACTCTGGATTTTCGGAATTGGCGGACTTAAATCTGATTCCGTTACTGACATAAATGTTCACGACACTTATTATGTGATTGCGAATATACATTTGATTATTCCATTTATATCGCTGACTTTTTTTGGTGTTTACCTAATCCGAATGCTACGTCGGAATTTTAAAAACTTGACCGCAAATCTGATTTTTATGATTTCGGACATCACTCTGATTTTGATTTTCACATTTCTGATTTCATTAGTAAATTCTATCCGAGAAATTCCTGGCTCAACCGAATATCCACCTTTGAGTGGCGGAATTGTGGAAAATGCTGGAAATGGATGGAATAATGCTTATTACATTTTATTAATAATTCAACTGATTTTAATAATTCTGCTAACAATAAGCGGAATAAAAACTGGACTGAATTACAAACGAACTGAATAAAAAAACACTATGCACAACACCGGCTATAGTTCATTGCTTCTGACTTTCCTTGCGGAAAGTCCTCGCAAATTTGCTATCTTCGGTTTACGGCGGAAAATCCTCGCGGATTTTCACGCAACGAAACCATAGCCCAAACCGTTACAACAAATTGCTCGGAAAATCATAACTCCCAACAAAATAGTTGTTTAAATATCAAAATTATCGGATTCTTACTCTTGTCGAATTTCTTTTACATCAAACAAAACCATATCAATCAAAAAATGTTTTAAAATTCAACATGAATGGAATCTCACTCTTGTGGATTCTTGAGCTTGTTTGCGGAATTAATCTTACATCAAAAAAAGTCTAACCAATTAAAAAATATTTTAAATTCGAAATAAATGGAATCTCACTCTTACGGAATTCAGCAAGTTTGCGGATTTGATTACTCAAACGCAAAATGCT
>NZ_JBNAFQ010000008.1:0-31501 GCF_049800755.1 Psychroserpens sp. S379A
CTAATTTATCTTTTCAGGGTAAAATGGGCTTTAAATTCTTTTTGTTGTAATGTATTAGGTTCAATGTACTCAACCACAAACCAGTAGTCACTCGATGGCATTGGGCTTCCATTATAGGTTCCATTCCAGCCTTCGCCTGTTGGACTTATCTGCTTCATTAGTTTTCCGTACCTGTCAAATATATAAATTTTTGCGCTTGGTTGGTCAGCAATACCTTTTATGTTCCATGTATCATTAAATCCATCGCCATTTGGTGTAAAGTATTTCGGATAATCCATCACTGTTACCGTATCAACTGCATATCCACAACCTATCGTATCTCTTACCTCTACAACATGATCGCCTGCCAAGACATCTACAAAAATATGACTCTCCTGCCATGCGCCTCCATCTAATCTATACTCATAAACTCCTAAACCTGTCACTGTAACTTCTATAATATGTAACTCTGAAAACGCATCTGTCGTTACATCTGTCAATATACTTGTTGGTGGTGAACTCTCTATAACCTCTGTAACAACTGGATTATCAAAGTTTGAACATCCTGTCACTGCATCTGTAACGATAACACTATAAGTTCCTCCAACACTTGGTATATAACTCCCTTCTGTAGCTCCTGGTATCACCATGTTATCTAAACTCCATTCAAACAAATAATCTGGTGTACTTAGTCCTGTATCTAAGACTGGTACATTTAAAACTTCCGTTCCATTTGTATCTACACACAATATATAACTGTCTTCTAAATCAAATACTGGTCGTGGATGTACTATTAATTCAACTGGTGCTACTGCATAACAAATTGATGAATCAATTGAATTATCTATAACGCCATCATTATCGATATCTACAAAATCTCCTAAACCATCACCATCTAAATCTATATAATCAATAAGTCCATCGCCATCAACATCAAATCCATCAGGTAACGTATCGTTATTTACATCTATTAAATCAAATACGCCATCGTTATCAACATCTATTGTATCGTCATTACCATCACCATCAAAATCTAATGCCATAGTTACTGCTGATAAATCTAAATTCAACAACGCTACTTCTTGTGTGTCATTATCAACACGTGCATAAATCACCTGTGGATTGACAATATTCTCATATAAAAATGGTAATGGATTTACTCCTAACTCAGCATCTGCAACTGTCTCATAATAAGTCACTATATAATTTGCTGGATCTTGACCATTTAATACCTGAGATTCTACATCAGTTAAATTAAACTGTGTACTATTATTACTTGGATCACCATCATCATCCATCTCATCATCACACTCCTCTAATGGTGCTGGTGATGTTGCCTCGGCTGCCTCATGAACCTCTATATTAAACACTGGTGTACTTATTGAACAACCTGTATTGTTATTTGTAATTGCTACATAAATCGGTTGTGGATTCGTAACATTCATATACGGACTCACTAATGGATTGGCCAAATCATCAGCATCTGTTTGTGATACATGATACGTTACTGTAAATAACATAGGATCTTGTCCATTTAATATTTCGGCATCTTTACTAGTTAAATCAAACTCATCAATACCATCGGTGTTTAACTCACAAAGTATAAAATCTGTAACTGCTACAACATCTGGTAATGGATTCACTATGATATCAAAAGTAACTATTGTATAACATTCTGTAATATCATTTTCTACACGTACATAAATCGTCTGTGGTGTACTCGTATTGGTATAAGCTGTTGGATCTGCTATAGCATTTTGGTCTAGCTCTGCATCTTCCTCAGATTCATGATAGGTTGCCGTTACTCCTGACTCACCATTAATGATATAAGCCTCATTCAATGTCAAATCAAATTCCTCTTCCATATCACTAGGATTCACATCATCACACAACTCTAAATCCTCTGGATCTAAACTCGGTGTTGGGTTTGGTAACACACGTATGGTTAGTGTTGTATAATCTACACAACCTGTATCAGTATCGGTAACTACAACATATAAAGTCTGTGGATTGGCTGCTGGTGCTCCATTAACTGAAGTATTAGTGTAATTCTCTGCATCTACTGCATTAATCTCTGCCTGTGCATCTGCATCTGTCTCATAATAAGACACACTCCAACTTGCCTCACCTCCTGTAATCTCATTATCCTTTACTGTTAAATCAAAAACAGTAACCTCGTCGGCTATTAAATCATCACACAACTCTAATGGTGTTGGTTGCACTGCCTCTGGTGGTAATTCTACTCGAATATCAAAGAAACCTGTAGAAGTAACACATCCATTTACATTACTTACTAAGCGTACATAAATCGTCTGCGGATTAGTAACATTGGTATAATTGGTAACATTAGCTATTGGATTTGCTCCTGAATCTGCGTCTGCTTCTGTCACATGATAAGTGAGCATAAAATCTGATGGAACTTGTGTGCCCAAAATCTCTGAATCCTTACTGCTCAAATCAAACTGGGCAAAGCCATCATCATTCGTATCACATATCACATAATCATCTATCGCTGTTGGAACCTCTGGAGATGGTAATACACGTATGGTTAATGTCTGTGAGGTATTGTAACAGCCTGTATTGATATTCTCTGCTCTAATGTAAATCACTTGCTCATCCATAACAATATTTGTATATAAACTCGTAAGTGCATTTATATCCATGTCTGCATCACTCTGCGTTTCATGGTAGGTAATTTCAATATCTAATTCTCCATTCTCTATCTCTACAGTCTTACTCTCTAAATCAAACGCCTCAAAACCATCATTATCTAAATCACAAACCTCTAAATCTGTTGGTGCTGCTGGTGATGGTATTGGATTTACTCTTAGAAGTATCGTCGCTGTTGTACTAACTGAACATCCTGTTACATCATCGGTAGCCCTAACAAATATCGTTTGAGCATTACTCGTATTCATATAAGGACTCACAATAGGATTCGTCCCATTATCTGCATCTAACTGCGTCTCGTAATACGTAAAACTAATTCCTGTTTGACCATTTAACATCTCCGCATTAGCATCCTCTAAGGTAAAGGCTTCCACCTCATCGCCTGGGTTATTATCATCACATAACTCTAATGGCTGTGGTTGAACCAATACTGGAAGCGCATTTACAATCAATTCTAAGCTCGTTAACTTATAACATCCATTGACTGTGTCTTCTACACGAACTGATAAAGTTTGCATAAAAGCTGTCGTATTAATATAACCTGTTGGATTTAAAATTGAATTAACCCCTAAATCGGCATTTGCCTCTACTTCATAGTAAGTTACTATATACTGTAAAGGATCTAAACCATCTAATATCTCTAAGTCTTTACTCGTTAAATCAAACTGTGCAAAGCCATCTGCTAAAACATCATCACATTCCTCTAGTGGTGTTGGGTCCTCTATCTGTGGTGTCGGATTTACTATCAATATAAGCTCTACTATAGTCGCACAATCTGTCGCTATAGTAGCACTCTCTACACGTGCATAAATCGTTTGTTGATCTTCTACTATATTGTTATACGGACTCGTTAAGGCATTAACATCATTATCTGCATCTGCCATTGTCTCATGGTAACTTACTGTCAGCGTCGGATCGCCTCCTGTTATCTCTGTATTTGCATCGGTTAAGGTAAACACTCCAAACCCATCACTATCTGCATCACAATACTCCATTGGCGTTGGTGTAGATGCTACTGGTGCCTGCTCTACAACCAATGTTAAGGTCGTTGTTGCATAACAGCCTGTATTGATATCCTGAACTCTTACAAAAATTATTTGCCCATTAATCGTATTAGTATATGGAATTGGTAAAGGATTTACCGCATTATCGGCATCTGATTGTGTTAAATAATAACTTACTGTATAATTAGGATTATTACCTGTTATCTCTACATTCTTTATACTCAAATCTATACTCGTTAATCCATCTGGAACTCCATCATCACAAACCTCTAAATCTGATGGAACTACTAATGCTGGTAATGGATTAACTACCAAATCAAAACTCCCTGTTGCTATACAGCCTGTAGCCATATTTACCGAGGCATAATAAATCGTCTGTGGATTACTCGTATTACTATATGGACTCCCTAATGGATTAACTAAACCCTGTGCATCAGCTAAACTCTCATAATAACTTACAGCTACCGATTGACCATTAGCAACCTCTACATCTTTTGTCGTTAAATCAAATAACTCTACCTCATCGCCAGGTAAATCATAATCACATAACTCATATGCTGTCACTGGAACTGTATCTGGTAATGGATTTACTATCAATGTTAAATCTGTTGTGTCATAACATCCTGTCGAACCACTCTCTACTCGAACATAAACCGTCTGTACATTTGGTACAATATTATCATATGGAACCAGTAAATCATTAACACCATTGTCGGCATCACTCTGTGTCTCATGATACGTCACTACCATACCAACCTGTCCTCCTATGGCCTGTGCATCAGCTAAACTTAAATCAAAACTCGTAAAACCATCATTGTCATCATCGCAAACCTCTATCGCTGTTACTACATTCGCTATTGGATTCTCTATAACCTCTAAATCCAATGTCGTTGTGTTATAACAACCATTTGATGTGTCATCCAATCTTACATAAACAGTTTGTGAGTTTGCAACTATATTAGTGTAAGGTGAGAAAATTTCATTTATAGATGAATTAGCATCAGCAAGTGTTTCATAATATGATACAACAATATTAGCTTGACCGTTAATCACTTCTGTATTAGCATCAGTTAAAGTAAAAACTGCAAAACCATCTGTATCATCGTCACAAACTTGTAATGGCGAAGGAACAACAACTGTAGGCTTTGGATTCACTATTAAATCAAAAGTAGTCGTAGAAAAACATAAAGTATTCAAATCGTTTTCTACTCTAACATATATAGTTTGAGGGTTAGATATATTTGTGTAAGGGCTAGTCAAAGCATTGGTATTAGCATCTGCATCTGCCTGTGTTGGATGAAATGTAAGAGACACACCTGTTTGCCCATTAAGTATTGTTGTTATTTGAGAATTTAAATCAAAAGATTCTATTTCATCTGCTGAAATGTCATCACAAACTACCATATCATCTACAGTATTAGCAATCGCTCTCACATCAACTATTAAATCAAAAACAGAAGCTGGCGAAGCCACATAACAAACTGGATTAGAAATTGTAGTAACTCTAACAAAAATATTTTCTTGGTTTACAGTATTTGTATAAGGACTGGTTAAAGAATCAACTCCCAAATCTGCATCTGAAAATGATGTATGAAAAGTCACTTCATATAGTGCTGGATCTTGAGTTCCTAAAACAGTTAGTATTTGCGAATCTAAATCAAAAGCTTCTACACCATCATTACTAACATCATCACAAAGTACCATGTCTAAGACAGGATTTATAAATGGTGCTCCAGAAATAATCAATTCAATCTGGCTTGTTTCATAACAATCTGTGCCTACAGCTTCTACTCTAACATAGATAATCTCTCCATTAGTTCCAGTATAGTCATTAGCTGGATTTATTTCATTCAATCCATTTTCGGCATCTGTTTGTGTATTATAGAACGTCACCGTATAATCAACAGGATCTAAAGGAGTCAATATGTTTGAAACTTCATTCTCTAAATCAAATTGAGCTGAAGCAGCAGCACTACATTCTACAATTGATATATCATTAATTGAAAATGCGTCTTCAATAGTAATAACAACTTCATCTTGCGTACTACAAGGGTCTCCAAATATAGCATCAAACCCATCAGCCAGTAAAGTATATGTTCCTGACTCTGTAACTGTTAACGAAGAACCTGTTTCCCCAGGAATAGTCACTCCATCCTTTTGCCATTCAAAAACATTAAAAGCACCAGAGAAATCCGGAACAATTTCATAAGAACCTCCACTACATAGTTCTTGATCATCACCAAGATCTACTTGACATATAATATCACAATTAGTATCTGATGTTGATGAAGGATCGAGTTCTAGGTTAATATATCCAGCTCCACCATTAAAATTAGTTATTAATAACATATACACCGAATTAGGTGGTGCATTTGGGATATTAATATTCTCTACAGCTGCAGCTGAATAACTACAATCTACTTCAGTAGAGCTATTAAGATTTGCAGACCCACAAACTGGTTCTGAAAAAGGTCCCCAAATGATAAAATCAACATCAATACCTGTTCCTGTTCCATTTTGTCCTGTATCCTGCGTCAAAGTAAAGTTTAGGTCACCTGCTGTATCTCCTGATTGTAAAAAATACCAACGAGGATTAGGTTCTGATCCTAAACATCCATAATCAATTCCTGCTTCTGCATTTCCAATTCCTACAGGTGATGGAACATTACTAATTCCTGAACATATTGGTAAGGCTCCTGCACAAGTATCATTGTCTAACACATCAACTGTAATTGAAGTACTACCTGAGCAACCCAATGGATTATCATCAGAAACTATTAATGTTACAGTGTATGTTCCTGGGTTAGGAAAAGGATAACTAACATTTTCTCCTGTTAAACTATTGCCATTTCCAAAATCCCAAGTATATAAAGCATTTGCTCCACTATTAGAAAAAGTTGCACTACCACTAAATTGCACAATCTCTCCTGGATCAACTTCTACAACACCACCTGTAGCTGCTGGCACAGTACTATCTATAGATGCTACTATTGATTGGCAAGGTGTTAAACATGAAATTTCAGCAATCCAACCAGTAGTTGTTGCAGTTCCGTTTGACACAAACTCTAATGTTAAACAACCACTTGCACTACTTGCTTCTACTAAACCAGGATTATTAACACCTGAAAAGGCTCCTATTACTGGAGCTGAAATATCATCTCCATCATAAATTGTTAAAATATCATTATTTAATTGTGTACTAAACTCTGTAAAATTTAATCTCACAAAATCTCCTGCCGTTGCCGCGCAAATGGTAACTACAAAGTTTTCATTATCAGAATAGGAACCAAACTCTCCTCCTGAATCATAAAACATATCTGGCTCGCATCTATTAAAGACACCATCTTGCATTAAAACATCTTGAGAGTAAGTTATCGCTGATACTAATAATAGTAATAATAAAGTAATTCTTTTCATCTTAATCTTTCAAAAAATTATTGTCTATATTGAGAAGTTATTTGAATAAAATAATTGGTATTATCTATTCTATAAACATACGTTCCTTTGGCAAAAAAATCCAATTCATATTTAAGAGGATTGAAAGTCTCTAAACGAAATTCAGTATCTCGTTTTAAATTTTTATTGTATTTGGTAAAAAGCAAGACTTCAGACAAAAGTTTTGTCTGTTTTTGCTTTGCTATATCATCTTGGGTGTAAATTTCAATTCTATTACGCAATAAATGTTTTAAATCTTTTAGTCTTTGAGGATGATTTAAAATTAATGTTTCAGCCATATCTCCATAAGCTTCTTTAATTTGGCTCAATTCCTTTTTGGTTAAAGAATTATTAACATTGGCATGATACTTAATTGATTCATTAGTTTGCTCTATTACATCTGTTTGAGCATTAGATAAATTAAAACTTAAAAAGCTTAGTAGCAGACCCACTACTAACAAGTGATTATTTTTCATAGTTTGTTTTTTTTAGAAACCCGAAATTTAATAATTTTTTAATAATATACTGTTAATATTGCTAGACACATTTCGACAAATGCTAACATTACTATAACATTTAAGATTAAAAAACTCCTACCTAGGCATTAACTTTTTTTAATTGTTTATCTTTGCAAGCTCTAAAAGTTAACTTATAAGGTTGGTTTTGAAATTATTTAATTATGAAAATAGAAAAAGACATAGAGGATTTTGATTTTATTGGAGATAATCATGTAGGCACTTCTGCAGATACTCCTTTAAGAAAAGATGCATTTGAATTGACAAATGATGAAAAAATGGATATCATTAAAGATGACGTACATCACATCATGGAAACCTTAGGACTTGACTTAACAGATGATAGTTTGAGTGGTACACCTAATCGTGTTGCTAAAATGTTTGTCAACGAAATTTTTGGTGGATTGGATCCAAAGAGAAAACCTAAAGCATCTACATTCGACAACAAATATAAGTATGGTGAAATGTTAGTAGAAAAAAACATTACAGTGTATTCTACTTGTGAGCATCATTTGCTTCCTATTGTTGGAAAAGCACATGTCGCTTATATTTCAAACGGAACTGTTATAGGCCTTTCTAAAATGAATCGTATTGTAGATTATTATGCCAAAAGACCACAAGTTCAAGAACGCCTAACTATTCAAATAGTAAGAGAACTTCAAAAAGCATTGAACACCGAAGATGTAGCTTGTATTATTGACGCAAAACATCTTTGCGTAAATTCAAGAGGAATTAGAGATATTGATAGTAGCACTGTGACTTCAGAATTTGGAGGTCAATTCAAAAACAAAGATACCAAAAGAGAATTTTTAGATTACATTAAATTAGAAACAGAGTTTTAATTTCTAAACACTTATTTACAACAACATGCAGCTATATCAAGACCAAACCATTCAAATTTATAACTCGATATCAGGAAAAAAAGAAGTTTTTAAACCTATTGAAGAAGGTTATATTGGCATGTATGTTTGTGGTCCAACCGTTTATAGCAATGTACATTTAGGAAACATAAGAACCTTTATGTCGTTTGATATGATTTACAGATATTTCAAACACTTAGGTTTTAAAGTACGCTACGTTAGAAATATTACAGATGCTGGACATTTAGAAAATGATGCCGATGCTGGTGAAGATAAAATCACTAAAAAAGCACGTTTAGAACAAATTGAGCCAATGGAAGTTGTACAACGCTATACTGTAGATTTTCATAACATATTAAACACACTTAATTTTCTTCCTCCTAGCATTGAGCCTACAGCTACTGGTCATATTATTGAACAAATTGAGCTTGTAAAAACAATCATTGATAATGGATTTGCTTATGTTGTAAATGGCTCTGTGTATTTTGATGTTCACAAGTTTAATGAATCTAAAACATACGGAAAGTTAAGCAAACGTAAGTTAGAAGATTTAGTTCACAACACTCGAGCTCTTGATGGACAATCTGATAAGAAAAATCCTCAAGATTTTGCGCTTTGGAAACGTGCCGAACCACAACATATAATGCGTTGGCCATCTCCTTGGGGAGACGGTTTTCCTGGATGGCATTTAGAATGTACAGCCATGAGTACAAAATATTTAGGTGATACTTTTGATATTCATGGTGGTGGTATGGATTTAAAATTTCCACATCACGAATGTGAAATCGCTCAAAATGAAGCTGCCAAAGGTTGTACTCCTGTAAATTATTGGATGCATGCCAACATGCTTCAGTTAAACGGACAGCGTATGTCTAAATCTACAGGAAACACTGTTAATCCAGATGAATTATTATCTGGAAACAACACATTTTTCAGTAAAGCCTACGCACCAAGTGTCATTCGTTTTTTTAATGCCATGTCTTCATATAGAAGTGTTCTTGACTTAACCGACGATGGTTTATCGGCAAGTGAAAAAGGGCTTAATAGGCTTATGGATGCGATTAATTTATTGAACGACTTAAAAGCTGATTCAACATCAACATTTAATGTTTCAGAATGGAAACAAAAATGTTACGATGCTATGAACGATGATTTTAATTCTCCTATTTTAATTGCACATCTTTTTGAAGCTTCAAAGTTGATTAATCAAATAAAAAGCAATAATGCTTCTCTAACATCTGAAGATTTAGAAGACTTAAAACAAACCATGAATGCATTTACATTTGATGTTTTAGGTTTAGTGAACACGTCTACATCTGACACTAGTACAGAAAAATTGTCAGGAGCTATTGAATTATTGATACAATTACGACAAGACGCTAGAGCCAATAAAGATTTTGCATTATCAGATAAAATTCGTGATGAATTGGCTGCGAAAGGCATTCAGCTAAAGGACGGAAAGGATGGCACGACATTTTCGACCAATTAAATCCATAATGGATATTTAATTGTGATTATTTTTATGCAATTGTTATGAAAAAAATACTCGTTGCACCTTTTCTTTTTATCATTAAAATATATCAGTTATTTATTTCACCAATAACACCAGCATCTTGCAGATTTCAACCAACGTGCTCTCATTATTCTAAAGAAGCGCTTGAAAAACACGGTTTATTTAAAGGTGGAAGACTGGCAATTAAAAGGATTTTTAGTTGTCATCCTTGGGGACGTTCTGGTTACGATCCTGTTCCTGAAAAGGATGACAACTAAAAATTTGCCTAAGCGCATTCTCGCACGTTCTCTAAAAAATGTTCACCGAACATTTTCTACTTCGTTCCGTCGCCTTGGGTACGTTCTGGTTACTCCTGTTCCTGAAAAAGAAGATTAAAACTTATCTTAAGGTTTACAACTTTTCAGCATAAATACTATCTTTACACAACTAAATAAATTATATGCACGCTTTAAATATCGTTTGGAATCCTTCCAAAGGAATTGACTTAGGTTTTTTCACACTTCATTATTACAGTTTAATGTGGATTGTTGCTTTTCTGTTAGGTTTTTATATTATAAAGCGCATTTATAAAAATGAAAACCAAACTAATGAAGCTCTTGATTCGCTTTTTATTTACTCGGTTGTTGGTATCATGTTAGGTGCTCGATTAGGCCATGTCTTTTTTTATCAATCTGAATTAATCAATGAAGACTTTTTTAGTATTTTTCTTCCTTTTAAATTTAAAGGAGGTATTGAATTTACTGGTTTTCAAGGATTAGCAAGTCATGGAGCTGCTATAGGAATGATTATTTCGATGTACTTGTATAATAAAAAAGTAATCAAAAAAACTGTGCTTTGGATTCTTGATCGTGTGGTTGTTCCTGTATCACTTGGAGCTGTATTTGTACGTTTAGGAAATTTTATCAATTCTGAAATTATAGGAAAAGTTACCGAATCTTCATTTGGTGTTCACTTTATTCAAGACACCTACAACAAATATGAAGTTGTTAAAATTACAGGCATTAAAGATGTTAAAGATGCTTATACAGCATTAGGAAACGATCCTAAATATGCCGATTTGCTAGCTCAAGTTCCTTTAAGGCATCCTGCACAATTGTATGAAGCCTTTTGTTATGTATTTGTGTTTTTAATTTTAATGTTTTTCTATTGGAAAACAAATAAGCGCGAGCAACAAGGCTTTTTATTTGGTTTGTTTTTAGTACTACTTTGGACCGTTAGATTCTTTGTAGAATATGTAAAAGAACCTCAAAACATTGAACGTGCAGATTGGTTACTCAATACTGGTCAGTTATTAAGTATTCCGTTTATTTTAATAGGATTGTACTTTATGTTTGTTTATAAACCAAAAAGCAAACTAAGTTAACATGAAACGCTATTGGTTAAAACTATTTGCCATATCTTCATTTGGTATTATTTGTTTTTTGAGTGTTTCATGTAAAGAGGAAAAACAAAATACGTCTGTCAAATCTGTTGTTATCTCCTTTAAAAAGGAAGGCGAACTCAAAATCAAAAAAGCAACTTCAGATTCGATTGTATCTCATTTAAATATTGAAATTGCAGACGATGACTACTCTACTCAAACAGGTTTGATGTATCGCAAAAGTATGAAAGACAATCAAGCTATGCTGTTTGTTTTTCCAGATTCAGATTACAGAAGTTTCTATATGAAGAACACTGAAATTTCTTTAGACATCATTTATCTTTCTGAAGAGAAACGCATTGTAAGTATTCAAAAAAACGCTAAACCTTTTGATGAAACCTCGTTGCCTTCCGAAGCTCCAGCAAAATATGTGTTGGAAGTCAATGCTGGATTAAGTGACACTTGGACTTTAGAAAAAGGAGATTATATAGAATTCACTAATGACTAAATTTAATGTCATTCCTAACGAAGCATGAGGAGGAATTTCAACAATTTATTTTATAAGACTTAGCTCCACTGAGCCTAAAGATTTCTCGTCGTTGATACTTCTCTCTATCGAAATGACAATTCAAACAAAATAGAACCTAGTAGCTTTCTTAAAGAGGTTTCGACTACGCTCAACCTAACTGTATCAACATAAAAAAAGCCATTCAAATATGAATGGCTTTTTTTTACCTATAAAGGTTATAGTTTTACTCCTCTTCTTTTGGAGCTTCTCCTTTATCTTTTAAGGTATCGTACATAATTGGTGTTGCAATAAATACAGATGAATATGTACCTACAATTACACCTACTATTAATGCAAATAATAAACCTCGTAATGAATCTGCACCAAATATAAACATCGCTAATAACACTACTAAGGTTGTTAATGACGTATTTAATGTTCTACTTAAAGTACTATTAATTGCCGAGTTAATATTTGAACCACCTTTAAATCCTGCTCTTTCTGCAATAACCTCTCTAATCCTATCAAATACAACCACTGTATCATTAAGCGAGTAACCAATTACAGTTAAAATTGCTGCTATAAAAGCTTGATCGATTTCCATACTAAATGGCATGAACTTATATAGTAACGAGAAAATACCTAGTACAATAATCACATCATGGAATACAGCTACAACTGCACCAGTTGAGAATTGCCACCTTTTAAAACGGAATAAAATGTATAAGAATACCACAACTAAAGATCCTAAAACAGCCCAAAATGATTCCTTTTTGATATCATCGGCAATTGTTGGACTTACTTTACTTGACAATACTTTTCCTACGCCATTAGTAGCTTCAGAGAATTCAGTATATGTAATATTTGCTGGTAAGTAAGATTTCAACCCATCAAACAACATGGTTTGTACTTCTTCATCAGCTTCAGCTGAATTTTCATTTACTTTATACTTTGTCGAAATTTTTAATTGATTTGCTGCACCAATCGTTTTCACCTCAGCACTTCCGAAGACAGCATTCAAGTCTTTAGCCACATCTTCAGAACTGACAGCTTGATCAAAACGCACTTGATAAGTTCTTCCTCCAACAAAATCGATACCTTGATCTAACTTGTTAGTAAACAACGATGCTAAACTCACTAAGATTAAAATACCAGAAACTACATAAGCCACTTTACGCTTCGCAATAAATTTGATATTCATGTTCTTGAATAAGCCCTTTGTAATTGATGTAGAGAAATCTAATTGCTTTCCTTTGTTTACATACCAATCTACTAACAAACGTGTAATAAAAATAGCTGTAAACAAAGAGGTAACAATACCAATAAGTAAAGTTGTTGCAAATCCTTTAATTGGTCCAGTACCAAATACAAATAAGATTAAGGCTGTTAAACCTGTTGTAATGTTGGCATCTAAAATAGAAGACAATGCATTAGCAAAACCATCTTTAACCGCTTCTTTCATGGCTTTACCTTTGCTTAATTCTTCACGAACACGCTCAAAGATAAGTACGTTAGCATCTACAGACATACCAATTGTTAATACGATACCTGCTAAACCAGGAAGTGTTAATACAGCTCCTAAACCAGAAAGCACACCAAAGATTAATAAGATATTTAACAATAATGCGATATCTGCAAAAATACCAGCTTTACCATAATACAATACCATCCAAATTAATACTAATGTTAATGCAATTAAGAATGATTTTGTACCACTCTCAATAGCTTCTTTTCCTAATGAAGGTCCAACTTGATCCGCTTGAACAATATCTGCTGAAGCTGGTAACTTACCTGCTCTTAACACGTTAGCTAAATCTATCGCTTCATTTACTGTGAAGTTTCCTGAGATTTCTGTATTTCCACCTGAAATTGCTCCATTAGATGCTGTCGGTGCAGAATATACTATATCATCTAAAACAATGGCAATTTGAGATTTATTAGTAAATGCTCTACCTGTAATTTCTTCCCATTTTTTAGCACCTTTAGCATTCATCTGCATGGTAACAGATGGTTTATTTGTATTGCTATACGATTGACGAGCATCTGTAATTACAGCTCCACTTAATTCTGGCTCGTTATCTCTATTTCCTTTTAAAGTATATAAATCTACATACTCAACACCAGTTTCTTCATCAGTAGTTGGCAATCCAAAAGCGAATTTAATGTTTCTTGCATCAGCAGGAAGATTAGCTCGTACTTGAGGCATATCAAGATATGATTGAAACTTTTCTTTATCTTCAAGTTTAATTCCTATCATTCCACCAGAACGTGGTGGTCCAACTAAATCAAATAATGGATTTACTTGATCTACAGCAGTTGAATCTGTAGACGTTTCACCTAGCAAATCATCTACAGTACTATCTTCTGTTGACGTAGAATCTTGAGTTTTAACAGCTTCTTCTTTTTCTTCAACTCCTAATACCTTTTTAAGTGTCTCATTAGAGGCTGCAAAAAAGTTACCAAGTGTCTGACCATTATCTACATCCCAAAACTGTAATTGTGCAGTTGTAGTAATTAATTCTGTAGCACGTTTTACATCTTTAACTCCTGGAAGTTCAACTAATACACGACCTGTGTTTCCTAAACGTTGAATGTTTGGAGATGTAACACCAAACTGGTCAATACGTTTACGTAATACTTCAAAAGCAGAAACGATAGACTCATCAACTTTAGTTTCGATTTCTTTTTTCACTTCATCATCAGTCATGTTGATATTGATTACATCATCTAAACTTCTGTTAGCAAAAATATCTGGAGATGCTAATTTTTGATCACCTTTAATATCGTCCCAAGCTTGGTAAAATGATTCTAAGTAAGATTCTTGAGCATCTTTCTGAATTTCTTCAGCATCAGCTAATGCCTTATTAAAAGCTGGATCTTTACTATTATTTGCTAGACCTTTTAAAATGTCTTTTACAGAAATCTCTAAAATCACGTTCAATCCTCCTTTAAGGTCAAGACCAAGATTCATCGATTTCTCTTTAACGTCTTTAAATGTGAAGCTTCCGAAGACTTCTTGACTCGAGATAGAATCTAAGTAACGGACTTCTGCTTCGTTGATAGCTTCGCTATCTGTAAATTTACTTTCGGCATAGGTTTTTGCCTCTTTTTCAACTTGGTTCGCTTTAAACGTAAATGATAATTGATAAATACTTACCAATCCAAATAACAGCGCAAAAAGCTTAACTAATCCTTTGTTTTGCATTTCTTTAGTTTTTTATGTCAAATGTTTCCTTTTTTTCGGAAGCGCAAATATATACTTTACACTTAATCTGACAATTAATTTTTGGGTTTATATATAGTGTTTAGAATGCTTTTCGATGACTTACGAAAAGTATTCTTTAAAATGTAATTTGAAGTTCAATGGGAAGTTTTAGCGTTTAGCTAATACCATAAATCCCAAAAGCGTTAGGTCCTGCTCGAACCTCTGGGATTTTATGAGTAATGTGATCTATTGCTATTCCAATATGACTATGGAACCTATACGCAACATTAATTTTTAATTCGCAAACCGTATAATTTGAAGATTTCGAATTTGCATAAGTGTTTACATTAGATAGACGATCGTTGTCTGTCTTATGCTCAATACCAAGTTTACCTGATAACTGAAATGCATTTTCGTATCCATTCTGGATTTCATACACATCTAAGTTATAAGTAATATTATGTTTATCTGAAGGAAACTCAAAAGGAATACCTTGATCTATTTTAAGAGATTCCTCTTCGGAAAGTATTTTTTTAATACTTGCGACATCTGTATTACTGAAATAGCTTATTTTTAGATAACCTTCTTCAAAATCTGCCACAGAAATATTATGAACACCAATAGCATGCAACTGTTCTTTTATAACAGTTATCGTATGCTGAGCTTCATTTGAAGTAACTGTTTTATCTGAAAATTGTAATACAATTTCCTGATTAGGTGTTTGGTTTTGTTCTTGCGATACAATACCACCTAGTACAGCTAAAATAATGACTAAAGCACTGATGTACCATTTTTTATTCATGCGCCAAATATATAAAAAAAATAAGGACTGTAAATTACAGTCCTTATTTGAGTATCATTCTATAAACTAAATTATTAGAATTCTAATAATCCGTTTGTTTTTTTAACACCTTCAGCGCTCTCTGCCATATGTGCTTTTTCTGCATCACTTAAAGGCACATCAACAATTTTTTCAATACCATTACGTCCTAATATTACAGGAACTCCAATACATAAATCGCTTAAACCATATTCGCCATCTAATAAGGCAGAACAAGGAAACATTTTCTTTTGGTCACAGGCAATAGCTTGTACCAATCCAGAAACTGCAGCTCCAGGTGCATACCAAGCAGATGTACCTAATAACTTCGTTAAAGTTGCTCCTCCAACTTTAGTATCTTCTTTAACCTGATTTAAACGCTCTTCTGAAATAAATTCAGAAACATTAATACTATTTCTAGTTGCATGAGATGTTAAAGGCACCATACCTTTATCACTATGACCTCCAATTACCATTCCGTCGATATCAGAAATTGGAGCATCTAAAGCTTCAGCTAATCTATACTTGAAACGAGCAGAATCTAGAGCTCCTCCCATTCCTATGATTTTATGTTTAGGTAAATCAGTAGTTTTATGAACCAAATACGTCATGGTATCCATAGGATTACTCACAACAATAAGGATTGTGTTTGGAGAATGCTCTACCAAACTAGCAGAAACCGATTTTACAATCCCAGCATTGATACCAATTAGTTCTTCACGTGTCATTCCAGGTTTTCTTGGAATACCTGATGTGATGACACAAATATCACTATTTGCTGTTTTAGAATAATCGTTAGTGCTTCCTGTAATTTTTGTATCAAATCCGTTTAAAGAAGCACATTGCATTAAATCCATTGCTTTACCTTCAGCATAGCCTTCTTTAATATCTAAAATGACTACTTCTGAAGCGAAGTTTTTAATCGCAATATACTCTGCACAACTTGCGCCTACTGCTCCTGCTCCAACTACTGTTACTTTCATGTTTTTATATTTTTTATTTGTGTTGTTAATTTCGACTGCAAAATTACAACTTTTTGAGGTTTAAAAGAAAAAAGCGCAAGATTAAATCTCACGCTTTTAAGGACTTATTTTATTTATAAAAATCTATCTAAAACTAAAGGCAATTCCTGCCGAAGCTGTATTATACTCTTGTAAGGTATAGTCTGCAAAAATCTTGAAAAAACCTAAGTTCAATCTTGTACCAATTGTTGCTCTCATGCCATTAGCATCAAAATCTAAACTTATAGGATCGCTAATAGATTCATCAACTGTTCTAATAACATTACCATTATCATCTTCAATATCGTAAGTTAAGGTATAATCGCCTTTCATTTTTACAGTAGATTTTCCGTTATTATAACCTACACTTCCGTAAAGCGTGATAATTTTAAAATCTAATGAAGCAATCGCTTGAATCGTCCAAGTGTTCATTTTAAATTCGGCCTCACCATTATATACCGCAACTTCATCATCAGGCTCCTCATCTTCAACATCATAAGTCACTTTCATATTTGTAAAAGCTGCTAAAATAGAAACATTTAAAGGTAACTTTTCTAAAGGTCCAAAATGCTGCATTAAGTCATGCTGTAAACCCATTCCAAAAATATTTGCTTCTACACTATCATCAAAGTTTGAGTTTGGTAATAGCCTAAGTTTGATATCTGTTTTAAAAGGTAATCCAAATCCTAATTGAACCATTGGAGTTGGGACTGCATTTATTGGCAGATCATCAGTAATACCTCCAGGCATATCAAAACTCGCAACTTTAAACTCGTCATTATCAATTGGAATTCTAATATTAATTTCTGTTTCTGAATCATTTTCACTCATAACCGTATTTAATTTGGTTTCTCCATTTGGTAATGCTAAAAACGTGTAGTCACTTGGAATAAAAGCAAACATTTGCTCTTTACTAGGTACAAAAGAAGCATTTACATTAATAGTAACATCAAAGCCAAACTTTTTATGAGTTTTAGCAGTTGTATACCAACCTCCATTCATACCATACATTAAACCCTTTACTGCTGGATTTAAATAATTTTCTGTAAGCAAGCTAGCATCATCGGCTGCTAATAAAATTGTTTCTAACTCTTGTGCTTGGGTTTGTTGTATTGAAAATAATAGCGCAAAAGCTACGATAAACTTTTTCATAATCTACAAATTAAAGTTTAGGTAAATGTAGTAAAAAAATTGATGATTATGTATTTTATCGATAAAAAACGTATTTAATCGATATGTCATGCTTGTTTAAAATAAAAAAGCCGCTACATAAATGTAACGGCTTTTTATATAAAATTATTTTTTTGCTATGCATCAATATTAGCATAAATCGCATTCTTTTCAATAAACTCTCGACGTGGTGGTACTTCGTCTCCCATTAACATTGAGAAAATACGATCGGCTTCACCTCCATTATCAATTTGTACCAAACGCATGGTTCTAAATTCAGGATTCATTGTGGTATCCCAAAGCTGCTCTGCATTCATTTCACCAAGACCTTTATATCGCTGAATTTTTGAATTTTCACCAAATTCTGCTACAATCTCATCTCGTTCTTTATCAGACCATGCATATTGCTTTTTCGCTCCCTTTTTTACTAAGTATAAAGGAGGTGTTGCAATATAGATGTGTCCATTTTCAATGAGTTCTTTCATATATCTGAAGAAGAATGTTAAAATTAATGTTGCAATATGACTACCATCAATATCGGCATCACACATAATGACTATTTTGTGATAACGTAATTTAGATAAGTTTAAAGCTTTACTATCTTCTTCAGTACCAATAGTAACACCTAAAGCGGTAAAAATATTTTTGATTTCTTCGTTCTCAAACACTTTGTGCTGCATCGCTTTTTCAACGTTGAGTATTTTTCCACGAAGTGGTAGAATAGCTTGAAATGCTCTATCTCGACCTTGCTTTGCAGTTCCACCTGCCGAATCTCCCTCAACTAAGAATACTTCACATTTTGCAGGATCTTGTTCAGAACAATCACTTAATTTACCAGGCAATCCACCAATACTCATAACGGTTTTACGTTGAACCATATCACGAGCTTTTTGAGCAGCATGACGCGCTTGAGCAGCAAGGATTACTTTTTGAACAATGGTTTTGGCATCATCTGGATGCTCTTCCAAATAATCGGTTAACATTTCAGAAACAGCTTGACTCACAGATGCAGATACTTCTCTGTTACCTAACTTTGTTTTTGTTTGTCCTTCAAACTGTGGTTCGGCAACTTTTACAGAAATAATCGCTGTTAATCCTTCACGAAAATCATCACCAGCAATGTCAAACTTAAGCTTATCTAGCATTCCTGAAGTATCGGCATACTTCTTTAATGTATGTGTTAAACCTCTTCTAAAACCAGATAAGTGTGTTCCACCTTCATGCGTATTAATATTATTTACATACGAGTGTAAATTTTCAGCATAAGATGTATTATAAATCATAGCAACCTCAACAGGTACTCCATTTTTTTCACCTTCAAATGAAATTACATCTTTCATTAAAGGTTCTCTGTTTCCGTCTAAGAATTTAATAAACTCTTTAAGACCTTCTTCAGAATGAAATGTTTCACCTTCAAATTCGCCTTCTTCATTTTTATGTCTTTTATCAATTAAGTGAACTGTAATTCCTTTATTTAAATAGGCTAGTTCTCTCAAACGACTTGCTAAAGTGTCATAATTGTATTCTAAAGTTTGGGTAAATATTGTTGGGTCAGGTTTAAAGGTTACAATTGTTCCTGTTTTATCTGAATCTCCAACTGTTTTTACTGGATACAATGTTTTTCCTCTTTCGTATTCTTGCTCCCAAATTTTACCTTCTCTATGTACAGTGGCTTTTAAGTGTTCTGACAAAGCGTTCACACAACTTACACCAACACCATGCAAACCACCAGATACTTTGTACGAATCTTTATCGAACTTTCCACCTGCTCCAATTTTAGTCATTACAACTTCAAGTGCAGAAACACCTTCCTTTTTATGCAAACCTACTGGAATACCACGACCATCATCTTCGGTAGTGATAGAGTTATCTTCGTTAATGGTAACTGTAATATTATCGCAATGTCCTGCTAAAGCTTCATCGATAGAGTTATCGACAACTTCATATACTAAGTGATGCAGACCACGTACACCAACATCACCAATATACATTGATGGACGCATACGAACGTGTTCCATTCCTTCAAGTGCTTGAATACTATCTGCTGAATACTGTTTTTTATTTTCTTCGCTCATGTTTTGAGTTTAAATGTTTAAAGTTTATTAGTTAAAAGCTGTTTGACCAACCTTTCTAACATAAAAAAAGACGCTATTAAGCATCCTTTTGAACATAAACAAAGATACGAATTTAAGAGGCTTTTTAAAAGCTTTTTATGGATTGAATGCAATAATTATCAACATTTGTTAATTACTCAAAAGTGTCTTAAATCGCTTAAAAAGTTGTTTAAACTAAATTTTGAATGTTTTTTTAAACGCAGTCTGAGGGCAAAACAGCTAAAAACGCTTAAATCGGCTTATTTAAGGTTTGAAATAGTTGAATTTAGAAGCTTTATTCTTGTGATTTGTCACATCAACACAAAAACATAAAGCAACGGTTAAAAAATTTCAAAATGGAATGTCTCAACAGTCCTCGAATTAGTTAACTTGTACAATTTAGAACACACGTGAGAAATCTTTTTTAATGAGATTCTTCCATTTCGGTCTGAAGCACATAAATTTAGTTTCAAAACTAAATAGATTATGTATAAGCACTAAATCTTCCTAAACAAACTAACAATTGGTTTTTAATTATTTTCTATTTGCAAATACAGCTTTGTTTTTAACACGTCATTTAAATGTCACCTATCTGTTACCTTTAGTACTCACAAGGGTTTTGAGTGGTTTAAAACAAATATATTGCTTTGAATTTTAAACCACTAAAAAAAAGACCAATCTTAAGATTGGTCTTTAACTATTCTATACATACAGGTTTGAGCTATACTTTTGCATAAGCATCATCATGAACTTTGGCTACTGCTCTTCCCGAAGGATCATTCATGTTTTTAAAAGTTTCATCCCATTCTAAAGCTATTTGAGTGCTACAAGCGACACTTGCTTCTTGCGGAACGCATAAAGCAGCTGCATCACTTGGAAAATGTTCAGCAAAAATAGAACGATAGTAGAACTCTTCTTTATTAGTTGGTGTTTGTAAAGGAAACTTATATTTAGCGTTTTCCATTTGGTCATCAGTGACTTCTTTTTCAACTAATACTTTTAAAGTATCTATCCAACTATAACCAACACCATCACTAAATTGTTCTTTTTGTCTCCACGCTACAGATTCTGGCAACAAATCTTCAAAAGCTTTTCTCAATATCCATTTTTCCATAGCCTGTCTTGAGCGTGAGTCGAAAGGTTCTCCATTAATCATCTTATCTTTCGGGTTAATGCGCATAGCGACATCTATAAATTCCTTATCTAAAAAAGGCACACGACCTTCAATTCCCCATGCTGACAAACTCTTATTTGCTCTTAAGCAATCATACATATGAAGCTTATTCAGTTTTCTAACTGTTTCATCATGAAATTCTTTAGCATTTGGTGCTTTATGAAAATATAAATAACCTCCAAACAGTTCGTCTGCACCTTCACCAGATAATACCATTTTAATTCCCATAGATTTAATTACTCTTGCCATTAAATACATAGGAGTACTGGCTCTAATAGTAGTAATATCATAAGTTTCAAGATTATAAATAACATCTCTAATAGCATCTAATCCTTCTTGAATTGTAAACTTAATTTCGTGATGTACAGTACCAATATGGTCTGCAACTTTTCTAGCAGCAGCTAAGTCTGGTGAACTTTCTAAGCCTACAGAAAAACTATGCAGTTGTGGCCACCAAGCCTGTTCTTTATCGTTTGCTTCAATACGACGCTCAGCATATTTTTTTGCTATTGCAGAAGTGATTGAAGAATCTAATCCACCAGACAACAACACACCATAAGGCACGTCACTCATAAGCTGTCTATGTACAGCATCTTCGAGAGCTTGGCGCACTTCGGCAATTTCAGTCTGGTTGTCTTTTACAGCTTTATAGGCTTCCCAATCACGTTGATACCATTGTACCAATTCGCCATTTTTCATATAATGACCAGGAGGAAATAGTTCAATTTTGGTACACACACCTTCTAAGGCTTTCAATTCTGATGCAACAAAAAAAGTTCCATTTTCATCCCAACCAATATATAATGGAATAATTCCCATGTGATCGCGAGCAATAAAGTATTCATCCGTTTCAACATCATAAATTGCAAAACCAAAAATACCATTAAGCTCTTCAACAAAGTCAGTTCCTTTTTCTTTATAAAGTGCTAAAATCACCTCACAATCGCTTTCAGTTTGAAATTGATATGAAGGAAATTGACTTCTTAGTTCGCGATGGTTATATATTTCTCCATTAGCAGCTAAAATGAGTTGTTTATCGTCACTAAATAAAGGTTGCTTTCCTGAAGCTGGATCTACTATCGCTAATCTTTCATGAGCTAATATCGCTTTTTCATCACTATAAATTCCACTCCAATCTGGTCCTCGATGACGGATTTTTTTTGACATCTTTAGCACTTGAAGTCTTAAATCTTCAGATTTCTGTTTTAATTCAAACGCACATACAATTCCACACATAATTCAATTATTTTATAATTCATTAGTCAAATATGCTTCTAATATTAACTGATTCAAACTTTAATTTCAATATTAGTTATAATTCAATATTAAAACACTTCTTTTTAAAACAAAATGAAATACAAACTACAAAAAACATATTCGTAACTTTACAATCTTAAACTTGCTACATCACATGAAACTATTACAATTAATTTTGCTTTTGTTTTTTATCAATCTAAGTGCTCAACCTACTTGGCAACCAGCTCCTAATGCATTTTCAAATCCTAATGGACAACGCTTTGATGATGTTTTCTTTTTAAACGAAAATTTAGGTTGGGCTGCAAATGGATATTATGCAAGAATTTATAAAACTACTGATGGAGGTTTGACTTGGACTGAGCAACTTAATGAAAGTGATATTCCTGGTGGCTATTATTTTAGAAAGATTGAATTTTTAAATGAAAACATTGGTTTTATTGGCACACTAAACGGAACGTTTTTTAAAACTATAGATGGAGGTACTAATTGGACTGAAGTGACAAACATATCTCCTAATCCGAATGCCATTTGTGGCCTAGACGCTGTTGGAGCTTCAACTATTTATGGCTGTGGAGCTTATTTTAATCCAGCTTATATTATTAAATCTACTGATAGTGGAGATACTTGGACATTTATAGACATGTCTACTTATGCTAATGCTCTTGTTGAAGTGTTATTTTTAGACGAAAACACAGGATTTACTGCAGGTAGAAACACCAATGGTGGTACCATTTTAAAAACTACAGATGGAGGTGTTACATGGACCGAAATATACAATTCTAATATAAGTGGAGAATATGTATGGAAACTTCAAACACTTGAAGGCAATACTGATATCATGTTTGGAGCAGTTTCATCAGTTGGAGCAAATCCAGGATTACTTATAACCTCTAATGATGGCGGACAAACTTGGACGAGTTTTGATGCACCAGAAACAGATATTCAAGCGGTTGGTTTTATTACAGAAAACCATGGATGGATGGGAGGACATACAACGGGTTTTTACGAAACTTTAAATGGAGGACAAACATGGACGAATTTAAATGTTGGAAATAACTTAAATCGAATTTTTATCATCAACTCAACTTCGGCTTATGCTGCGGGAACCACAATTTACAAATACACTGAAGACACTTTAAGTACTGAAGATTTATCAAGAAATGATTATGAGCATTTAGACATCAAAATTCTTGGAAATCCTGTAGAACATTATTTAGAGTTTACCATTAATTTTGAAAGCGATGAAAACATCCTAATTGAATTATATGACATCAACGGAAAATTCATCAAACAATTATCTCGAGACATCATTTTACAACCAACTTTAAAAACTTATAAATTTAATGTTTCAGAATTAGCAGCTGGAACCTATTTTGTTGATTTTCACAACAACTCTGGACGTTCTTCAATAAAAATTGTGAAACGCTAAAACCTTATTAAGGAATATTCAAGTATTTATGGGTTTGCAATGACACTTTCCATTTTGGGTTTGTCATAACATAATCTACAATTTGAGGCACAACTTTATCACGCTTACTCCATTCAGGTTGTAAGTATAAAATACAATCTTCATTTACTTTAGCAGCTTGTTCTTCAGCAAATCTAAAATCGTCTTTGTTGTAAATAATACATTTTAATTCGTGTGCTTTATTGTAAACTTCTTCAGTTGGAAGCTTCATTTTTTTAGGAGATAAACAAATCCAATCCCAATCTCCAGTGAGTTTATACGCTCCAGAAGTTTCAATATGAGTTTGAACACCTTTAGCTTTTAGTTGTTCTGTAAGTGGTCCCATATCCCAAGTTAAAGGCTCTCCTCCTGTCACAACTATTGTATTGCTATACTTGACAGCATTCTCTACAATGCTTTTAGTTTCAGTAGGAGGATGTAATTCGGCTAGCCAGCTTTCTTTTACATCACACCAATGACACCCAACATCACAACCACCAATCCTTACAAAATAAGCAGCAGTACCTTTATGATAACCTTCACCTTGAATGGTATAAAATTCTTCCATTAAAGGCAATAGCAATCCTTTGTCTATCAATTCTTGTCGTTCACGTCTTGTCATAGCTTGCAAATGTATAAAATAGTCATCAGTATTCAGTAAGTAGCATACAGTAATTTTATGTTATGGTTTTTAGAGCTTTAAACAAAAGATTGAATGCTAAAGCTTACGGCTGAAAACTATTTCATACTTGATTAAAATTACACTATTTTTATGCAAATTTTGAATGATGAGTAGACGAGACGATTTTATAAAACAAATAACTGACGGAAATTCATGTAAAGGTGACTATTTAACCTTAGGATCTGCGATGTTGGATGGTGAAACCATGACAAATACGTACGTTAATGTACCTTTAAAAACCATGAATAGACATGGACTAATTGCTGGTGCAACAGGAACTGGAAAAACAAAAACATTACAAGTTTTAGCTGAAAACTTAAGTGAGAAAGGTGTTCCTGTATTGTTGATGGATATTAAAGGTGATTTAAGTGGTTTGGCACAACCAAGTCCTGGACACCCTAAAATTGATGAACGTCACGAAAAAATTGGCTTGCCTTTTGAGTCAAAATCATTTCCTGTTGAAGTACTTACCTTATCTGAACAAGATGGAGTGCGTTTACGTGCAACAGTTAGTGAATTTGGTCCAGTACTATTGTCTAGAATTTTAGATTTAACCGAAACACAATCTGGTGTTGTAGCCGTTATTTTTAAATATTGTGATGACAACAAACTGCCATTATTAGACCTTAAAGATTTTAAGAAAATCCTTCAGTATGCTACACAAGAAGGAAAAGCAGAATTTACTGAAGCTTATGGACGAATTTCTACAGCTTCAACTGGAGCTATCTTAAGAAAAGTTATAGAATTAGAACAACAAGGAGCCGATTTATTTTTTGGTGAAACTTCGTTTGAAGTTGACGATTTATTACGCATTGACAATGAAGGAAGAGGTTATATTAACATCATTAGATTAACAGATATTCAAGATCGACCGAAACTATTTTCAACCTTTATGTTGAGTCTATTAGCTGAAATCTATTCAACTTTTCCTGAGCAAGGTGATAGTGGTCGACCAGAACTTATCATGTTTATAGACGAAGCACATTTAATTTTTAACGAAGCTTCAAAAGCCTTATTGAATCAGATTGAAAGTATTGTTAAATTAATTCGAAGTAAAGGTGTAGGTTTATATTTTGTGACTCAAAATCCAACAGATGTACCTGAAGCCGTTTTAGGACAACTTGGTTTAAAAGTGCAGCATGCATTGAGAGCATTTACAGCTAAAGACAGAAAAGCCATCAAACTCACTGCACAAAATTATCCAGACACAGATTATTATGATACTGCAGAAGTATTAACTTCTTTAGGAATTGGTGAAGCTTTAGTTTCAGCTTTAAACGAAAAAGGAAAACCAACTCCTTTAGCTGCAACAATGATGCGTGCTCCTATGAGTAGAATGGATGTTTTAACCGAACATGAATTAGGTGCTCTTTTAGGAACATCTAAATTAGCTAAAAAATATAATGACGAAGTAGATCGTGAAAGCGCTTACGAAATGCTTACCAAAAAAATTGAAATTGCTGAAGCTGAAGAAGCAAAAGAAAAAGCACGCAAAGAAAAAGAGGCTATTAAAAAAGCTGAAACCAAAAGACGAACTCGACGTGCAAGTACTAGACAAAACCCTATAATAAAAGTATTAAGTAGTCCGACTGTAATAAGAAGTGTACTTGGTATCTTAACAAAGATGTTAAAATAATTAATTCCCTATTTTTAAAATTTATGAATAAATTCCTAGTTTCAGTAGTACTTATAGCATTACTAATTGTAAGCTGTACTAAAGACAAAAAACAAGATCCTTTTCAAATTAACAAACAACACATTGGTTTATTAACCGATTCAACTCAAGTTAAAGATTTAAAATTAGCGTTTCCTTCAGATTCTATTGTAAAAAATATTACAGGAGACGAATTTACTGGTAACAGTAACGATATTGAAATTTATGACACTTCAGGAAAACAACTGTTAACGCTAACGCCTTCTCAGTCGTTAGATTCGACTGCTGTAATTACAAGCATTCATATTTTAGATTCTCGTTATAAAACTGATAAAAATATATCTACACTCAGCACATTTGCAGATATAAAAAACAACTATAAAATTTCAGGAATTTCAACATTAATTAACTCAATAGTTGTTTCGGTAAATGAAATTAATGCAACATTTACTATTGATAAAAAAGAGCTGCCAGCCAATTTACAATACAATATGGATTTAAAAATTGAAGCAGTTCAAATACCAGATAATGCGAAAATTAAATATTTCATGTTATATTGGTAGTCGATTTGTGGTTCTTAGCATACTACAAATCTGAAAATTATAACTTATAATGAAACCATACACTGTACAACGATCCCCATTTATTGTACCTACAACTGACGGAAAAGTCATAAAAGAACATTTCGGACTTGCAACCGATGGTAATTCTAATTTAAGCATCGCACATATGGTTGCTCCACCTGGTTGGAGTGAGCCCTTTCAAACCCCTCAATTTGATGAATACACTTTTATTATTAAAGGTAAAAAACAATTCATTATTGAGGATGAAACCATAGTCTTAACTGAAGGTGAATCTATTAAAATAGAAAAAAACACTAGAGTTCAATACTCTAATCCATTTTCAGACGTTTGTGAATATATTGCTATTTGCAAACCTGCTTTTTCAATGGAATTAGTTAACAGAGAGGACTAAAATGAAATATATAATCGCAAAAATTATTGGTGCTTTTATCAATTTCATTAGTCTATTTTCCTCTCGATTAGCTGCAAGATTAGCTATAAGGTTATTTTCTTCTCCTAAACGAAAACGATTAAAAGAAACTGAAAAAGATTTTTTAGAAACCGCCTTTATTGAAGATGTGCAATACGAAGACATTAGTATTATGACCTATCGCTGGTTAGGTAAAAAAGATACTATTTTACTAGCACATGGCTGGGAAAGTAATTCCTTTAGATGGAAAGATTTAATTATCAAACTTTCGGCATTAGATTATAATATAATTGCACTTGATGCACCAGCACATGGTCGATCAAGCGGCAAATTATTTAATGCAGTAATCTACTCAGAATGCATTAACGTTGTGGCAAAAAAGTTTAATGCTAATATTATAATAGGTCACTCTGTTGGTGGTATGGCAACGACATTTTTTCAGCATAAATATCAACTGCCTTCAATTGAAAAAATAGTTTTACTTGGTGCTCCTTCAAATTTTGTAGATGTTTTTGGTAGATATATCAATATGATGGGTTATAATACTCGTGTTTCAAAAACTATAAACACCATAGTTTACGAACGTTTTAATAATAAACCAGAGTATTTTAATGCAGCTAGATTTTCAGAAAGTTTTACTGCAGAAGGACTTTTAATTCACGATAAATTTGACACTATTATTCCTTATAGCGATGCCGAAGATTTTAAAAACTTCTACAAAAATTCTAAACTTATAACTACCGAAGGTTATGGTCATGGTTTAAAATCTAAAGTGGTAGACGACCATATTTTGGCATTTGTAAGTCATTAGTTTATTGTATTTTTGAATATGCCTGAAGAATTAAAAAGAATTAATAAATTTCTTAGCGAAGCTGGATATTGCTCACGTCGTGAAGCAGACAAACTTATTGATGCTGGACGCGTGACGATTAACGGAGTTGTTCCAGAAATGGGAACAAAAATAGGACCAAATGATGAAGTCCATGTTGATGGAACTTTGATAAAAAACACCAAAAATAATTTTGTGTATTTAGCATTCAACAAACCTGTAGGTATTGTTTGCACTACAGATACTCGTGTTGAAAAAGATAATATTATAGATTTTATTAATTATCCGAAACGTATTTTTCCTATTGGTCGTTTAGATAAACCTAGTGAAGGACTTATTCTTTTAACTGATGATGGAGATATTGTAAATAAAATTCTTCGTGCCAGTAATAATCATGAAAAAGAATATATTGTAACGGTTGACAAACCCATTTCCCAAACCTTTATTACTCGAATGTCTGGAGGCATTTATCTTGAAGACTTAAAACAAACTACAAAAAAATGCAAGGTTGAAAAGCTCAATAAGTTTACATTTAAAATTGTACTAACTCAAGGATTGAATCGTCAAATTAGACGCATGTGCGATTATTTAAATTATGAGGTTATAACATTAAAAAGAGTAAGAATCATGAATATTGTTTTAGATGTTCCTATTGGTCAATATCGCGAACTTTCTCCACATGAGTTTAAACAATTAAGCGATTTACTTGAACATTCTCAAAAAGTTCATCAATCAAATTCAAAAAAGAGCTAACAGAATTGCTATCACTTTTGAAGCACTTCAGCAATTGCATTATATAAAAAGGGTTTCAAATGGAATGGATGTGAAAATGGGTTGATACTACTAAAATGTGTATCCAACTTTGGAAATAGAATCTACTCAAAACAACGATTAAACAATCACCTTATAAAAAAACAACACCTCTAAACTTTTACAGTTTAAAGGCATTGAAAGCGCTATAAATCAATTGTTTTTGGTTGGTTATTTATCTAATACAACTTTTTTAATTTTTGTACCATCTTTAGTGGTCACTTTTAAATAATACACTTGACTAGCCAAACCAGTAAGGTTAATATCAATTTTATTATCTCGTATTTTACTAAATGTTTGATTAATCATTCTAGTTCCTACCAAATCAAATAGTTCTACTACAACACCTTTATCTGTTAATTTATTAAGTGTAATTGTTAGACTTCCTTTTGTTGGATTTGGATACATTTCAAAATCAAATTCAGAGTTTCTAAAGACATTATTATAAAAGTCCTGTTTTGTACACGTTGACTTTAATTTAAAATCACATACTGTAATACAACCATTTGCATCTGTAACTTCAACAATAAAAGTAGCACTACCTAATCCTGGCATAAAAGTCATTGTTTCTTGATCACCACCAGATTGAATTTCCCACATTCCGTAATACCCTAACTTATCCATTGACCATGAGTAGGTATATGGTCCAGTTCCTCCTACATGATTTACAGTTAAAGTATTATTAATTCTATCGTTACATCTAATTTCATTGCCTTCATATAATTTTCCAACTCTACACATAAACATATCTGGCTGTCCAATAACCACTAACCTAGCATCTATACATGGATTTTGAGATCTTTCTGATATTTTAACATCTGAAGCATTTCTAGATAACAGATTACTATTCAATCTCGCTTCAACTACATATGTACCAGGCGCAAAAAACTCTTGTCCACTTAAATCTGAACCCACTCCATTACGTTTAATAGTATAGTAAGCACCTTCACTTAAACTTTCAATAGTAATTGTGCCATCATCAGCTCCATAACAAGTAGCATCAGTAGAGCTCACTTGAACATCAACAAGAGCTGGTTCAACTATAGTAATATCTTCTGAAATTATACAATCTTCATTATCATTCCCTTCAAAATACGCTACAACTGTATAAGTACCTGGAACATATAACGTATTTACATCATAAGGCGCTCCATTAACTGTAACTGTTGCTCCTTCAGTAACAAAATTAACAGTTATTGTACCATCATCAAGCCCAAAACATGAAACATCTGAATACTCTAAATCGAGTTCTATACAAATACAATTTGGAGAGATTACATTGACAGAGTTGGTACAATTAACATCATTAGAAACTGTTGTCGTTGTTGTAACTACAATATCATTATCTATTGGAATATCTATAATAGACCAAGAACCTCCTCCATTATCAACTGGAGTTCCTAAACTACTAGAAACAGCACCTTCAGAAACTTGAACATTCACTGAATAAGTTCCGTAGTTTTCATCACAAACAGGTTCACTAGCTGAAATCTCTAAAAGTAATTCTTCAACTGTTACTGTTGCTGTTGCATCAGGACAAGGTTCAGTTCCTTGAACAGTATAAGTGTAAATACCTGCTCCTTCTAGTTCTGGACTCCATGTTCCTCCTTCATTAGGATTTCCTTCTAAAGCTTCAAATAATTCTTCGGCTGTAATCGTTCCGTTTTCACAAATTGTAAGCATCCCATTTGCTCCTGCATCAACAGGCTCTCGTCCTTCAATACTAAAAGTAGAACTGCAACTTACTCCATTTGGATGACAACGATCTGTTGCTGTATATTCAAACAATAAATTAATATTAGTGTCACAAATATAATCTGGTAAGCTTGGGAATGTATCTAAATTATCTGATGCATTACATCCACCATTCATTGTGAATCCTAGCTTCCATGCATCGTAAGCATCTTGAATCTCTTCCTCTGTTGATGATGAATCTAAACTTACTCCTGTCGGACAACTCACCTCTAATGCTGATGATGGTGTAATCGTGAAACTTGCTGTATCACTACCATTCTCACATAAATCTGTCACATTATAAGTTACATTTACTGTTCCACCAGCACATAAATCTGGTGCACTGTAAGCACTCGCTAATTGACCCGAAGCATCACAACCTCCTGTAAATCCAAACTTATCTAGAAACGCTTGGAAGACTAAATCTAATTCGCCTTGAGAAGCGTAATCACATGAGTCATAAATCTCATCCTCTACATCTGTGACTTCCAATGTAGATTCAAAAGCCTTAACTGTAAAACTACATGTTGTTACTGATGTTTCTCCACAATCATCTATTGCTTTTACATCTACTGATATTACTTGATCCACACTTCCACATTGTATTGGTGCTTGTAAAGCTGACACATCTGTAGAATATTCTACCTCTGCATTACATCCTCCTGTGGCACTAAAATTTGAAAGCACTGCTGACTTCCATAAATCAAATGCGGATGATATCTCTGCATTTGTTGAACAGCCTTCAACTTCATTATTCGTTGGACATGATCCTATTAATAATAATTCAT
>NZ_JBNAFQ010000009.1:0-30529 GCF_049800755.1 Psychroserpens sp. S379A
GTTTGTGTATGATTACGTTGTGTTGGCAAGGACTAAGTTAACAAAAAGAAACCAAACCAGAGGAAAATTCCACAGGAATTTTCCGAGTACACACGAATCGAACAATGAATTATACACGGTGTTGTACCCAGTTTTTTATTCAGATAATTTTTGTTTTCTTTCCGTAATTCGTTTTTCAAATTTTGGATTTGATCCAATTCCGCTTATAAATTCAGATTCAAAGCTTCCAATCGTTATAAACTCAAAGTTTACAAAAAAGTAGTGTTTTAATCCGTTTTGCATTAAAATCTGTTTTCTATTATTTTTAGGTAATCTGTCAATTTCGAGTGTATCCGAAATCGGTTTATTGAATTGATATATTCTTAATTGTTTTGTGTTAAGTTCGAGTATTTTTTTCAATCCGTTCAAATCTGTTTGAATATCCATTTCCATTTGTCGAACAGACATGTTTTTGAATTCGGTTCCGCTTTGAGTTTTTAAATCCGTTTTCCACCATTCAATGATTTCATTTGGCACAAACTTGTGAATGAAAATCGTATTCAGTTCTTTGTCAAAAAGTTCCCAAATTTCCTCGTTAGAATTAATATGAAATGTTAGTTCGTTCATTTTCTCAAATTGGGTACAACGTGTTCGTGTATGGTTTGTCGTGGCTGAGCCTTGCGACTTGGTTCGGCTTTTGCCGAGTCAGCCGTCAGGTAGGCAAAACCGCGTTGGAAAAGGAGCAAGGCTTGACCTATTAATTTTCCGATTAGTTAAATATAGTAAATTGTAGGAATAAATATTCTACTTAAACAACTGCAAGTATTAACCATACACGTTGTTGTGGTTAGTTTTTCCACGTTAAATATTTATCTATATTCGGGATTATTTTCGAGAAAATGTTTTTCAATTCCACAAATCTCTCATAGCTATTGGAATAATAGTTTATCACTGAAAAAGGAGTTAATCCATTAGCATCTTTGATTTCCAAATCTGCACCTTGCTCAATTAGTATTTTAATTATAGAAACATCTTCGTGAAACGGTTCAGTTTTGTTACTTTGTGACATTCCGTCAATTAGCAAGTCAAATGCTTCAGATAAAGGATAGCCTCTTTCAATATTAACATCCGCTCCGTTTTCTATTACAAACTTTAAGGACTCAATTGGATTATCACTATTCATAGCAGAACAAATTGGATAAAAGCCAAGTTCTCCATATTTGCTATTAATATCATACCCATTTTCAAGTAGCTTTTTCGCTTTTTTCAGGTTTCCTTTCCAAATTATATGACTTAAATCTTTCATTTTTTAAATTAACCACAACGGTTTTGTGTATGGCTCGTTGCGGGAAATCAGCTATGATTTTTCGCCGTAACCGAAAGATAGCAAATTGCAATGAATTCCGATTAGGAATTCAGCCGCAATGAGCTATACACGTTGTTGCCAGTAGTTTTTAATATTTACCATTTGGGTTATCATTCCAAATGTCAACAACATTTTTCCAAGATCCGTCTTCTTGCTTTTCCCAAATAGTTACTACTTTATTGTAAGTAAAAATTGGGTTTCCAATTGAATCATTAACCTTAACTTCATTTCTCTCAATCATATAAGCCATATCGCCGCTTTTGGATATATGAACTTCTAAAGGCTCCCATCTAATGGCAAAACCTGGTATTTTTGAACCTTCAATTAAATAATTCTGAATTTGTTTCTTACCTTTTAAAGGAGGAAGACCAGGCGCCATCATAACAGATTCTTCAGTCCAACCAGCCATAATCTTTTCCATATCTCCTGTCTTGACCAAATTCGACCAATCTCTGCTGAATTGCATTAATTCTTCTCCTTCAGTTTTATAACCTATTTTAGGCTCATTTGAACAACTATAGAATAACATAGTTGTAATGAAATATAAAAGTAAATGTTTCATAATGATTTATTATTTGGTTAAAAATATCTATTCAAATTACTGGCAACGTGTTCGTGTATGGTTTGTGCGGATTTTCAGCCGAGCAATTTTTTGCTTGGATGAGCCACTTGTGGCGAAAAATCCGTTGGAGGAAAATAGCAAGGCTGTGACTTGCCAATTTTCCGATAAAACCATTTGTTTGTTTAAAGATAGAAATTAAAATTGAAGTTCAGGCGTAAGCATGAACTATACATGTTGTTGCCAATAGTTTTTTAATTCAGTTGTAATTCATACGTCTTAAAAACTTTTTGGTCAATTAAGATGTCAAATCGTTCAATATTTTCAGACGTAATTTTCGCTTCTATAACTATTTTATTATTCAAGTCAATCTGTTTATTTATCTCAATACTCGGAATCATTAAATTGATTTTATTTTTTTCTTCGTCCGATAAAGCTAAATATTCCTCATTAGTATATTCTGGTATTTTCAGATTGTTTTTCGTAGCGTAAGTTTCTATAGGATATCCAAGAAGCATAATTGGAATTGATTCTTCTTTTGATGTCAGAACAATTTTAAAAATGCGATTTTTTTCCACAACAATTGTGTCGGTTAGAGGTTCTTTGAGTTCAACAAAGTCCGATAGATTTTCAGGATATTCTTTTCGTTCATCGTCTCCGTTCGCGAAAATTATTTCCTGCGAATTTGCTTGAAAATTAATTCCAAGTAGTAAAAATAATATTATGGTAATGCTTTTTCTCAAAATTATTGGCAACGTGATTGTGTATGATTACGTTGTGTTGGCAAGGACTAAGTTAGCAAAAAGAAACCAAACCAGAGGAAAATTCCTGCGGAATTTTCCGAGTACACACAGATTGAACAATGAATTATACACGTTGTTGCCAGTAGTATTTTATTCCACTTTATTTTCAATTAGTTTCAATTCTCCGTTTTCAACTTTCCAATGTTCATAATATTCTTTGTCCTCTGAATTGTGTCCAATAACAAATCGTTCGGTCAATTTTGGAATTCCGTTTGTCAATTCATAAACGTCTCGTCCGTGTTCGCAACAGCCATTTCTCTAAGTCGAATTAATTTGCTTTTTTTCGTAATCAAATTCAGGTGAAGTTATTTCTTCGTATTCTGTTTTTTTTTAAAGAGTTCATTTGTCGGATTAAAAATCCAAAATAGAAAAGGAACATTTGGTCCAGCAGGAAGAAATTCCATTAGCCTAAAATCCGTTTTCCCGTCAAAATTCATATCCTCAATTGCAAAAAGTTGGTCGTTTGGAAAAGTTTTACTGAAATAGTTTTTGCTCGGTTTTATAGTTTGCGTTAAGATTCCATTTTTCAGAACCTCAATTTTAGTTATTTCACAGTCGGTTTCTCCGCACTTTTTTGTCAGACAAAATTCAAATTCCGCATCTGAAAACTTTATTATTTCTTGCGAATAAAGTTCAAATGAAAACAGAATTATTAATATTAGCAGAGTTTTTCTCATATTACTGGCAACGTGTTTGTGTATGATTACGTTGTGTTGGCAAGGACTAAGTTAACAAAAAGAAACCAAACCAGAGGGAAATTCCGCAGGAATTTTCCGAGTACACATAAACCGAACAATGAATTATACACGTGTATAACTCATTGCGGCTGAATTCCTAATCGGAATTCATTGCAATTTGCTATCTTCGATTTACGGCGGAAAATCCTCGCGGATTTCCCGCAACGAGCCATACACAAAACCGTTCTACGCAATTTGACCAATGAAAATCATATTTAACGACAGCGTAATTGATAATAAAATAGTCGAACCTGACTATGAAACCGAATTTAATTCTGCGAAAGAAAACGGATTTGAAACTGAAATATTCAGCTTGGAGGAAATAGAAGACGGAAACATAAATAATGCTCTAAAATTCATTAAAACTTGTGAAAAAACAGAATTAGGAATTTATCGAGGTTGGATGATGACACCAAAAATTTACGAACAGTTTTACAATGGACTTTTAAAAAAGAATATTCAATTGATCAACAATCCAACAGAATATAAACATTGTCATTACCTACCAGAATCTTATCACAAAATAGTTAACGAAACACCAAAATCGAATTGGACAAAAAACATTTCCGAAAGCAGTATTGTAGAGTCATCAAATGAATTTGGAAATAAGCCGATTATTGTAAAAGATTATGTAAAATCGGAAAAGCATAATTGGAATGACGCTTGTTTTATTCCAAACGCATCTGACAAAACTAAAGTTCTAGAAATAGTCAATCGATTTCTAGAATTACGAGGAGATTATTTGAATGAAGGAATTGTTTTCCGAGAGTTTATAGAATTAGAGTTTCTAACTGAACACTCAAAAAGCAAAATGCCATTAACTAAAGAATTTAGAATTGTTTTCTTAAATAAAAAAGTTGTTCAAATTTTCAATTATTGGGACGAAGGTAATTATGATTCTGAAAAACCTAATATTGATTTCTTCCAAAACATTGCAAAGAACATAGAAAGCAATTTCTTTACAATGGATGTTGCAAAAAAGAAAAATGGAGGCTGGATAATAATGGAATTAGGAGATGGACAAGTTGCTGGAATTCCAGACATTGCAAATAGGAATAAATATTATAACGAACTGAATAAAAACTGCGTAGAACACCGTGTATAATTCATTGCTTCTGATTTTCCTATCGGAAAATCCTCGCGCTGAATTAAAGCCAGTAATTTTTTAGTAAATTAGTCGCTAAACCAACGCAACGAAATCATACACAAACACGTTAGCTACAATGCCAATCAAACGTTTTTAATGTTATTAATATTTTTAATTATAGTTTTAAGTCTTTTAACTTCTTATCTAGTTATAGGATATAGAATATTTAAAGCTATAAGGAGAAAAGATAAACGAAAAGCATATCAACTATCGTTACTATTAACACTATTAATTTTAATTCCTGGATTTTATTTAAGGATACTTCCTGGATCGAACTTTTTTTGGAAACCAATAGAATTAGCCAAAGAAAAAAATTACAACGTTGAGTTAACAGGATTTGAATTTAATGATGGCGACTTAATTTATGTGTACGAATCTGAACGTTTTTTTAATGGAGATGGATATTCAATTTGGATTTATAAAATTGATGAACAAACAGCTGAATATTTCAAGAATCCCAATGAGGAATTCTTTTCAAAACATCCACAAACTGAATTAAGAAGTCATTGGATTCCAGAATTTTGGAAAAAAACACCATTCGATAAAAAAGAACAAAAGTTTTTAGACTTTGCGCATAGCACATTGGATGAATTGGATTTTGAATTAGAAGATTTATTGAACGAAAAAGGAAATTATTACGCTTATGAGTATTTCATTCATGATTTTACTAAATCCGAAGTTGTGGCAAATATTGACTTTTATATTATATGTCCAAATAGAAAATTTATAGTTAAAATAAACCATAACACTTAAAAAGCACAGTAGCTAACAATGTGTATAATTCATTGTTCGGTTCGTGTGTACTCGGAAAATTCCTGCGGAATTTTCCTCTAGTTTGGTTTCTTTTTACTAACTTAGTCCTAGCCAACACAACGAAATCATACACAAACACGTTGTAACCAATTAGAAAAGAATGCTTGGGATTCCATCATATAAACCAAAATTTCACAATAGCGGAAAAAGTTTTAAAAATGAGTTTGAAAAAACTCTGACTGAACTAATCGGTAAAAAAATTGAGCCTTATTGGTTAATGTGGGACTTAAATGAAGATGAATGGTTAGCTGATGGACCTGTAGTCCTTGAAATTGACGGTCAAAGATTTGAATTTACCGCTTATCAATTGGACGATTTTAGCATGACTGTAAACTCATTTGAACTATCCGAGAAACTGGATTGGTATGGAAGCGGAGATGAAATGCCATTGACTTGGAAAGAAAATCCAAAAATTGAGTTAAGTAAAAATCTAAATAAGGCAATTACTGACATCAATATTTTGACATATGATTTTTATCAAAAGAACAAAGAATCGGAATTTATTCTTGTCGGAATAGAATTCGTTTTGAAAAAGGAATCTGAATCTGATGCGGAAAATTTCTTTTCAATTTACAACGGACTTGACCAAAATGAACTTAAGAACACGGAATTACAAATAGAAAATCAAATAAAACGAATAAAAATAACTGGTTACAACAATGGCTATAAGTAATTGCTAGGTCTCGCCTACTTCTGAAAATCCTCGCGGATTTTCAGTTTGGTACGTACTTGCAAAGTTAAGTGCTGATCCACGCAACAACTCATAGCCAAGACCGTTGGGCATAATTTAAGAAAGACATTGAGAAAATTTCAAATTTTAATCCTCATTTCATTGTTTTTGTCTTGTCAACAAGATAAAGACAAACAAGCAGTTATTGTATCTGAAAACGAAAATGCTAAATTCATTGTCCTGAACGATTTTATTGAACAACAGGTTATGGATAGTTTGATAAAAAATAGAAAACCGAATTTTGCTAAATATGACAACGAGAATTCTATAAATTATAGCTATCATTCAACATTCTATTCAGAGAAAAATAAAGTAAAAGGTGCTTTTATATCTGATGTTTTTGAATATCAAAACGAAAATAGTGTAGTTGAATTCAAAGCATTTACGTATGGTTTAAAATATAAGCTTTGGGAAGGAAATAAAATGGAATTATCCAAAAATGACCACCTAATTCTAAATGAAAATCTATATGAGATTTATGATGTAGTGATTAAAGATAGTCAATATAAAGGAAAACTATATGTTGTTGGCAAACCAAATAAAAATATAAGTTTTCTTTTCTTTAATGATGGCGAACTGAATTTTGACTTGAATAAAATAAATCAAAAATTATCTAAATTATAAAAACTATGCCCAACAACGTTGTTAGGCAACGTTTTTTATCCGTCGAACATAAATATGCATAAATAGGATGAGAGTTCATTCTTCATTATTGCTATATCAACTAGTTGACCATATTGATTGATTCCGTCATTTCTCTCAAAAGATGAATCAGATATTTTTAGGAATTCCGTAATTTTTAATTCACTAGTAATATTTCTAACTAGATCCTCAAGTAGATTGGTATATCGTTCTTGACTTGAGTTGGACAAATCCTCAGAACTAACAAGCCAACTTAAAAGTAGCTTTTTAAATTCCGAGTCTTTAATCTTTTCAGTTATTATTTTCGAGTCTTTATATTCAAAATTTTTTTCGAGAATTTTTATAATTCCATTCGTATCATTTGGTTCAATTTTTTCTAGTATGAATGAATATGAAATATTTTGTGTAATCGAATTTTTTATATCAGCATAAGTGTCAAAAACACCATTATAATATTCAATAATATTTGATTCATTATTGTTCATGTGAATGTTGCCTAACGTGTTTGTGTATGATTTGTGCGAATGAAAACGGCAAGTTTTCAGATGAAACAAATCATTTTGTTAAAGGTAGTCTTTTTTCTATGAAAATAAAAAGTGAGCATTAATTATACACGTGTATAATTCATGCTCTCGCATGAACTTCAAATAAAATTTATAACTTTAAACAAACAATTAAACTATATTGAAAATTGGCAAGTCACAGCCTTGCAATTTTCATCCAACGGATTTTTCGCCAGACTAGAGTCTGGCTCATCCACGCAAAAAATTGCGTCGGCTGAAAATCCGCACAAACCATACACGAACACGTTACCTAAAACTACTCGAAAATCATAACTCCCAACAAAATAGTTGTTTAAATATCAAAATTATCGGAATCTTACTCTTGTCGAATTTCTTTTACATTATACAAAGTCTTATCAATCAAAAAATGTTTTTAAATTCAACATAAATGGAATCTCACTCTTGCGGATTTTTGAGCTTGTTTGCGGAATTAATCTTACATCAAAAAAAATCAAACTAATCAAAAAGTATTTTAAATTCAACATAAGTGGAATCTCACTCTTACGGAATTTAGCAAGTTTGCGGATTTGATTACTCAAACGCTAAAAGCTGCAAAGCGTTTATAAAAAAACACTTTTCGCGATCATTCGTAAAAGCAAAACTAAAGTTTAGCTTTTCTCCTATTCTATTTCTGAAAACTTTACGGCAAAGTAAAACGTGCTTACTCAAACGTGTCGTAGCATTAGGTAACAACGTGTATAATTCATTGTTCAATTTGTGTGTACTCGGAAAATTCCTGCGGAATTTTCCTCTGGTTTGGTTTCTTTTTGCTAACTTAGTCCTTGCCAACACAACGTAATCATACACAATCACGTTGGCTACAATTTTAACAACCGAATGAATATCAAAGAAAAAATCGATTTTTTTCGAATTAATCTAAACAACAAATATGATGTCTTACCAACTGCCCAAAAAGAAGACGTAGATAACTTTGAAAAGCATTATCAACTTAAATTACCTGAATACTATAAGTTTTTCGTTATAAACATTGCCAATGGTATTACTTGTAATAATAAATATGATGGATATTGTGAAAATATAATCTCAGATTATGATTTCAAAGATCTTGATCAAATTGATGATCCTTTTGAAAATCCATTTATAAAATTTCCACTTACCAATCCTACTTATGAATTACATAAAACTCAATATGACTATTTTGATGTAACGAACGGAACAATTTTTTTGAAAGGTACTGGATGTGGAAATGGCATCAGGTTAATAATTAAAGGAAAATCTTTCGGGCAAATTTGGATAGATGAAGTTATGTCGAACGATGAATTATTTCCTGCTTTTTTAAATTCCAACATTGAAAACAATTTTGAGAATTGGATTAACAATAGATTAGATTACGAGATAAATAAGGAATTGCCAGATATCAAAGAAAGGAAAGAAAGAATCAAAAATTATATTAAAATAACTCTTTACTTAATTGCAGTAATAATAGGAATCATACTGATTATTGTAAGATAAAACAATAGCCAACAACGTTGTTGGCTGTTGGCTTTTAAAGATATCAAGGTTGTCCAACAATATCTTTATCCCAATCTAACCATTTGTTATAGATCAAATTTTTTAGGTTTTCCAATTCTGAGTGTTCTTCGGCAAGAGGGTAAACTGTTTCTTTCATTTTTTTCATTTGCGAATCCGTCAAGTTTTCATTCCAAACCAATTCCGTCCCATATTTTATGATTCCGTTTATGTGATTATTATTAAGTGCTTCTTCAAATTTATTCCAATCAGTTCGTAAAGATTCAGAGTGTCTCTTTTTTTGTTTGGATAGCAATATAAAATATATAATTAGTACCAGGAGAGGAGTAGAAAAAGTTATAATAAGTATAAGTCCGTTATCCATAATTTTATTTTCTTCTAATCATATATGAATTAAATGTTTTAGTTGCACTCATTTGTTGTTGCCATAATAATATTGGAATTGCTACGCTCACAGTTCCAATTGCTCCAAAGTAATTCCACAAGATGATAGTCACTAAAACTCCAATTCCAATTCCAACTAATATGATTTTATTATTTGGTTCAGCTTTAATATCATTAATGTGTTTTTTTTCGATTTTTCCACAATTTTGACAATTCACTTGAAATTCCTCACCTTTTTCCATTTGCAATTCTGGTCGAGTAGGAGCACTTGACTTTATTCTTATATCTTTTTTGCAAGAATTACATCGTGTATATAAATTCATTCTTTTTGTATTATTTCTTTCAAGTTTTCGGATTCAAGCTTACAGCCAACGGTATTGTGTATGGTTTGTTGCGGAATTTCAGCCGATCGCTTTTGCGTTCGGATGAGCCGCTTGCGGCGAAAATTCCGTTGGAAAGAAAGGCGAGCGGCTGAGCTCGGACATTTCTTTCCGATTGATTAAAGATAACAAAATGTAGGAAATAATCTTCTAGTTAGCCGACTACCGCAATGAATTATACACGTTGTTGTACTTTTGTTATTTGTTATTTAAATTTTATTATTAAAAAAGAAAGAGGAAATTTAATTTCCTCCTTCTTCTCAATACTAAAAGTCAAAATTTATTAATTAAATGCTGATTCTAATAAATTATCAGTAGCATTTTTTCTAAATTCTTCACTAGTCTTTTCAGAATATAATAATTCAGTTATCTTATTCATGAGAGGTCTAATCTCACGAATTAACTTTCTATTATTATCATCTTCTATAGTATTTTCATTTAACGCCTTGAAAATAAAAATATCTATAGGTATTTCTAGCCTAATGCAGATTTTTTCCAATGTATCTAAATTCAAAGACTTGTCTTTGTGTAGGATTTCTGAGTAAAATGATGGTGAAATACCACATGTTTTAGCAAAATCCGATTTAGATAGTCGCTTTTCCATTCTTATAGACTCTAGAGTCTCAGGAATGTTTAGCCTTTCCGAGGTGTTAATTAAGTTTGCCATTTGTCCGATTTTAAATTGTCTTGTTATCTTAGTCTTATTTTATCTTATGTATTCTTTTTTAATTATAAATTTGAGATTAATTAATTTGGTTGTAGATAGTAATAGACACCCTCATATTGAGGGTATCTATTGATAATGATTTTTTAAAGAACTTATACAACTGGATTTGGTATTTGTAAAGTTATCTCCAAGGCTTGCCTTACAATACTAACGTATGCATCCTTAATAATGCCTTCATCAAACTGCCCACACTTTATATTGTAGGCTAGTAATCTACACTGATTCGCCAAATGATTTAATGATTCCGCGGGTTTACCACTTAACGAATGATTGTCTAGCTTACTAGCTAGTTCAAGAAGCATTTCGCTCAAAGTAAAAATATTTTCCATACTTACGAAATTTATCTAAACAAATATAATAAAAAATTATTTAATAGCGAAATATTTTATCAAAAAAAATAAATATTTTAAATATTTACTGAATTATAAATTGGCTAAAAATATAAAAATAATGAAGTACAACGAGTTTGTGTATGATTACGTTGTGTTGGCAAGGACTAAGTTAGCAAAAAGAAACCAAACCAGAGGAAAATTCCGCAGGAATTTTCCGAGTACACACAAACCGAACAATGAATTATACACGTTGTTGTACACTGTTTATATTAACTTTATTGACTCAATAAATGATCTAAACTCTTTTTCTGCATTTTGATTTTGTATTTTACATTGTGTCATACTGAAATCTAGAAAAAAATCTTTGAAATCTATATTTAGAATAGAAAATTCTACCATAATTCCATTTTCTAATTCAGGATGCTCAAATAAGTATTCAGTATCGAATTTAATATAATCAAACCCATTTTTTTGAAAGATTCTTCCTTTTTTAATTATACTAAATCTTTTTAAAAGCTTTTTGTTTTCATCAATATCTATTTCATTTGCATAATCATACAATGACATTTCTTTATATTCATTCTCTTTGGCTATAATGCTAAAATTAATTGTTGGAGATACAATTCCGTCATATTTATCATCATTAGAATCTAATTTAGTCATAACGATTATTGGTGAATCAAATAATTCAAATACGTCAGGTTTCAATCCTTCATATGGATCGTTAAATATTTGTTTTCTTGCTTCTTTATTAAATTTTTGGATTGATACTATATTCCAATTTTTTGGGATATAGAAAGATATTCCTAGAAGATGATTTGTATATTTATTATTGTCAATTGTAACAATTGGATGGTCAGTTGACTTGTTAAATAAATCTTGAAGAAAGTCGTTTTTCATAAATTGTGTACAACGTGTTCGTGTATGGTTTGTGCGGATTTTCAGCCGAGCAATTTTTTGCTTGGATGAGCCACGTGTGGCGAAAAATCCGTTGGAGGAAAATAGCAAGGCTGCGACTTGCCAATTTTCCGATAAAACCATTTTGCTTGTTTAAAGATAGAAATTAAAATTAAAGTAGGATGTAAGCATGAGCTATACACGTTGTTGCCATTACGTTGCATAATTAACAAGGAAATCTCATTAGACATACTTTTAGTCTTTTTATTAGTTCATCATTTTTTATGCATTCAACAGGTTTTATGTTATCTAATGCAGGTATTTTTGAATTAATCCATTTAATGCTAGATTCAGCGCAGTGATAGTAAATAACTTTAGCTAAATCAATTTTATTGTCAAGTTGTGACAATAGCTCTTTTTGGAATTCAGATTCATTCCAACTGTCGCCAAAATTTATTGAGTATTCAATCCAATACTTTTCTCCTTTAAAGTATTTTTCTAACTTTTCCATATAATTGTTAGTTCCATTTAACAAAATGCCAAAGATCAAACAAGCTTACTACCAAAAACATTAGTGCAATTATAATTACTATTAAGATAATTGATATTTGAAATATTAATATTTTTAGTTCTTTATATGTTCTCAAGTCATTTAGAGATTTTAAATTCTTATATTTTGAGTATTGCTTTCTAACATTGAAAATAGAGTATAAAAAAGATATACTCAAAAGAAATGCAAATAAATAATTATTCATATTTTTTTATTAATGCTTGAATTTCATAAAGAGTTTTTCGCAATGAATGGCAACGGTTTTGTATATGAAAAGTAGCGTGTAAATTAACGCATACTTTTCAGACTAAATTAACGTTATTAAATAAGCAATACAAATTAATTTTGGCACAGATTTTGCCATTTTTTATATACGTTGTTAGGCATAGTTTTTTGTCTTTCAGTTAGTATATCGTTAAATTTATCGAATATTTATAATGTATTACATATAAGTTACTATATTTGTCTCGTTATATTAAACAGTTGATTTTATTTATTAGGATTTATATATAAGTGTTTTTTATTAACTATCTTTAAGTGGTGAACACAATAGACCAAAATACCGAAATAGCCAATAATAATAGTGTAATTGCTTTTTTAGTCGAACAATACGGCGAAAAGGTTAGTGAATTATTAGATAAAATTAACAGTAGTGTTGTTAAATTAGATTTAAAAGGGGAGAAAGATGAGATTGCTCAAAATATAGAGCAAATTCACAATCATCCAATTGAGTCAAATTATAAAATGGCTACTATATCTAAAATGTTTTTGGGTAGATTAATTCATAATAAAATGGTTGAAGAGATTTTTTCTAAAAGAAAAGAAGAAATCGAACTTTTGTTTATTCCTAAAAGCAATGAGAACTTTTTTTTAGTAAAACTTTCTGATAACACATTTAAGAATAGAGATTCTTTTAGAAATGAAATACAAGAAAAGTTTTACAGCAAACCTTATAGCGACATTTTAAGTGTAGATATTGATTTCTTACCACAAGAAATTACAAAAGAAGATGTTATTTCAGATGACGTTATTGAAATCCTTGATTTTATTTAATGTCAGAACCGTTGCAAACTAAAACTGTTTGTAATTTTTGCAAGCAAGCAGTATCAAATGAGAACTTTTTAGAAGTAGTTGAAGCTAATAATCCAACAGATTTTTATGATTGGAAAACTACAATAGTTTTTTACTGTGGTTTGCATTATATGAAATCATACGCCAATACAAAAGGAATTAATTTAGAAAGTCATTCTGATTTCAACGAAAAGACAAAATCACAGGGAATAGGTGTACGTCCAGAATTGATAGTTGATGGAAAAGTCAGAAATGATTATCTTAATTTAAGACAGTTATCGTACAGTTCCAGATATGATGGCTACTTTTCTTCAAAAGTTGGTAAAATCTTAAGGAAAGGTAGATTAAAAGATTCTAAAGAATATTTATCAAATATAAAAGGTTGGATAGTTCCTAAACTAGAAAGGGAAAATATCGAAACGTCTTACACTTTTTAAAAATTCCTTTTTTACGTAAAGATTGGTTCAAATTATGCCTAACGGTTCGTATATGAAAAGTTGCGTGTTTGTGAGCGGCGATTTTCCGAAGGAAAATCGGAAGCAAGCAAACGAGCAACTCCGATTAGATTAAGCTAAAAGTAGCAATTTTTTATATACATTGTTAGTTTTAGTGCTTTTTATTTGGTTAAAAATCAGTCCGAAAAAAATCGGTATTGTTTTATTTTTTTCAAGGTTTTGAGTAAAATTCCGCCACGTAATTCAATTCCGCAAACTTGCTCCAATTCGGTTATTTTTTTATTCAGCAGAGTGGAAGTCCGCCGCAATTTTTGTTTAGCTTTTTTATTCGGTAATATTTGTCAAATTCCGCACAGTTTTCATTCGCTTTTTGAGTTTTCATTCCGTAAAATTTTTTGATTCGGCAGCATAGTTTTCTGAATTATCTGTCTTAAAACTCAAAAAAAATGAGATTTAACACCAGGCTTTTGTCTGACCGCAAACTTGCTCAAGCATTGAAACTAACGTGTTTGTGTATGATTACGTTGTGTTGGCTAGGACTAAGTTAGCAAAAAGAAACCAAACCAGAGGAAAATTCCGCAGGAATTTTCCGAGTACACACAGATTGAACAATGAATTATACACGGTGTTGTAGGTAGTTTTTTTATCTTATTCGGTTTTGATATGTTCTCGATTTAGGGTCAAGTATAAATTCAGTCAATTTTACGTTTGGATTTTTAAGTTTAGAAATCAGCTGACTAAAATCATAATCAATATTCTCAATCGGACGTTCAAATCTATGTGGTGTCCAAATTAATATTGGTTTGTCATTTATTTTCAACGATTCAAAATCCGATTTTAAAATCCAGATTGTTGAAATTTTTGGTTCGTTTTTTTGTCCAATTAAGTTCTCTATTCCGTCTCGTTTTTTTGCAAGAGCTTTAAATTCAGAGTCATTTGAAAAAATCAGAAACCATTCTGTTAAATCCTCATCGATAATATTTTTAAACTTTTCCGATGAGATTATTTTCCAATTATATTTTTTTCCATCACTTAAGAATTCATTTTGAGGTTCGGTTTCATTTTCAGAAATCCAACGAAATACTTCTTTTTGAGGTTTTTCGTTTCCTCTTTTTTTTAAATATTGAACTCTATCTATTAAATCGACTGACATTTTCTTAAATTACCTACAACGTGATTGTGTATGATTACGTTGTGTTGGCAAGGACTAAGTTAGCAAAAAGAAAGCAAACCAGAGGAAAATTCCGCAGGAATTTTCCGAGTACACACGAACCGAACAATGAATTATACACGTTGTTGTACAACGTTTTTTATTCAAATCGGTAAACTTTGTTCGATTCCAAAATCAATAATTCAGCATTTTGCCCAATTGAATTTAGATTTTCAATAATTTCATCCGCAATTTTTTTTGCCTTTTCGTATTTAACTTCTTTATTAAAAGTGAATTGAATTCCAGGTATTTCCCAAGAGAAGCTAAATTCATCTTCTCCAACTATATAAAATGGCCATTCGTCTTTAATAACTTTTTTACAGTCAAATGTTTTTGGTGTCATTATTCTGTCATATTCCTCATTTGGAATTTCATCAACTCCAATAATTAGAAATTCAAAATTTTCTCCAGTCCAATTTGTTCGGTCAACACTTTCGGATTCAGTTTTTGCTTTCGAATTAATATTTTTCGATTTCTTTTTTCCTTTCTGAAAGTTAAATATTCCCATTTTGGTCAAATGTTGTATAACAGTTTTTAAAAAATCATTTCGAGTTCATTGACTACTTTTTCACTTTTAAATCTCAAAATATATTTTTTGTTTTTTTCTAGTAGATAGCTGATTGCTTTCATCTTTAGAAGAATATTACTTCCTTTGTCAATAATCTCACCTTTTATATTATAATTAAAGGGCTTATTTGGGCTAATTCTATAGGTTGTTTTTTTTCTTTCACACGGATTTATTAGCATTAACTCTACATCTTGTATTTTGATATCATTATCATAGAATTCTAAAAGACCTCGTTCAATCCAATAAGTTGAGTTTTCAAATTCAAAATCAAATTCTTCAGAGTTAGTGAAATGAATTAAACTGATTTCAAATTTGTCATCTTTTGAATTGTTCTCAAGTTTTAGTTTTAAATACTCATTTTTACTCATTCCTTAAATGTTGTACAACGGTCTCGTATAACCGTCAGTTACGGATTAAAGTTAATGATTTTTGGTTAAGCACTGACGTTAGCAATTCCGAGTGGATTCGGACGTAGTCGAATCCGCCGTAATTGCGGTTATACATTGTTGTGTGCTGGCTTTTTTATTCCATAATGTTCTAACCAATTCAGCGGTTTAGTCAGATTATAATTATTAAATTCTAAATGTATTACTCGTCTTTTCTTTCCGTTTGTTGTTCTGTTCGAAGCGTGTAAAGTCAAAGGTTTCATTAACATTGCTCCGCCTTTTTCGACTTCACAGATAAATTCATTTTCTAAATTCCAATCTTTTGATTCAGCTCGAATTATTCCTTTGAGATGCGATTTAGAAATTACTTTTAGAGCTCCGTTATTTTTGTCCGTTTTGTCTAAATGAATTCGGATTGTTATCGTGTCTTCCAAAACCTCAATTGGTGGTTGAACTCCGTATTGACCTTTTTTAAAAGTCCAATTTGTATAATTTTCCAATTCCGTTTTTTTGTCAACCGAAATGCTCAAATCTTGATGATAAGCAACAAACCAATTCGATTCGCTTGGTTTGTCAAAATAGATTGCTTTGGTCAGAAAATATTCAGATTGGGAAAGTTCGGAAATTAATTCAATCAGCTTTTCGTTAAACAGCAAGTCACTCAATTCAGGTACATTTTTGATTAATTGTCTAATCGCAAATAAATCCTTTGTTTTCATAAACGAATTTCCGTCCTGTTCAGTATTTTCGATACAAGCTAAAATTTCACTTATTTCTTTGTCCGAATACAAGTCAGCTAAAACGGAAAATCCATTTTCTTCAAGTTCTATTTTGTTCCTTTCGTAGTTCATTTTTCAGCTTGCACACAACGTGATTGTGTATGATTACGTTGTGTTGGCTAGGACTAAGTTAACAAAAAGAAAACAAACCAGAGGAAAATTCCGCAGGAATTTTTCGAGTACACACAAATCGAACAATGAATTATACACGTTGTTGTAAAACGTTTTATTTCCAAAACTTCCACCAATGGGTTTTCTTTTCTTTATAGGGTTTTATCACTTTATTATTAATAAAATCCTCTTCCAATCGTATCTTTTCCTCTTGTTGTTTTTTAAATTCCAAGTTTTGTTCTTTTTCAAGAACTTCCAGTTCTTTTTCAGATAAATCTTCTTCTGCAACCCATTGCAGAAATGAACAATCAGCACCACCTATTTTTATAACTCGGTCCATGTAAGTCATTATACCTAATCCGTGTTCGTCATCCCATTCACAACCAAATTCAAAACCTACATAACCAACATTGTCTTTATGGACATTTACAAAATGTAATCTAGATAATCCAATTAACGTTTTAAACTCATTGATATTTGAGATATCTGGCATTATTTCTTCTTTTTCATCAGGCTCATAGTCATAAGTGTTTTGAATTTCAGGGTATTTTTTCAATAGAGCGACGAGTATTATTTCCTTAATTGTTTCTTGATTTTCAATTACATAATTATATGCATTATATTGATAATCTTTGGGTTTATCCAAAATTAAAGTTGAATCACCTCCAACAACATAATCAAAAACACAATCAGTTTCAGCAGATGAGTCTTTTGATCCATAAATACCTTTTCTGCTTTGAAATCCTTTCCAAGCTGGAAGATAAACTTCTCCTTCAATGTCAAATGGTTTGTTGTTATTTTCTTGAGTATTCAATGTTTCTTCTAAATGTTTTACAACGCATTTGTGTATGGTTAGTGCGGATTGAGCCGAAGCTATTTTTAGCTTGGGTGAGCCAAGTTGTTTACAACTGGCGAAAAATCCGCTGGAGTAAAATAGCGAGGCTTACCTTGCTGGTTTTCCGATTATATAAATATACAAATTGTAGGATAATTTCTTCTAATTAAACAACAAGTACGCATTAACCATACACGTTGTTGTGCATAGTGCTTTTCCCGTTCAGCTTGGTTTTCCGATATTTGTTATTTTGTTCAGAAGTGAGCGTTGGCAAGACATACTCTTTTACAGTTTGGGTGAAGTGTGGTTGATGCGACTGGAAATGTGTATGGTTTTGAACGTTGGCAATTCTGTGTCTTTAGTTTAAATCCATCTTCTCACTTTTTCCGCGTATTGTATATATTCATTTCCAAATTCACGTTTTAAAAACTCTTCCTCTAATCTTATTTGTGTATTCATGCTTAACGTAGATAATGAGGTTATGAGTAAAGTAAATGTATTGGGAATTACAAGAAATAACCCAATATTCGCAATCATAATACCTAAAAATATTGGGTTTCTTGAAATTGAAAACATTCCATTAGTTACTAATTTGGTTTTGTTATTTTCATCAATTCCAATTCTCCAAGAATTTGCCATTTGGCTTTGAGAAATCCATACTACAATTAATGATATAACCAAAAGTGTCCAACCAATCTTTTGTAAAAAGGGATTTTCTAAATACCAAATAGGAAGTAAATATTCGTACCACTCATTTTTAAAAGCATAGATTCCAACAACAACAAGCTCAAAGATTGTAATAAATATAAAAACCTTACCATTATAGTCATGAGCATTATCTGTCTTTTTAAACGTTAGCGAATTTATTCCTGTTTTTCTCCAAAGTAAAATAGACCTTAATACAAATACCAATAAAAAATATAATATCAGATAAGTAAATAATAACATAGTTTCTAATTTGCTACAAAAGTGTTCTAAATATCAATGCAATGGAATTGCAATTATTGACCACTACATTTATCACAAATTCCTTTCACAACCAAGTTTACGTTTTCTGAAACGAAACCATTAGGTACTTTTATTTGAGGAATTTTATGTTCTGTTAAACAAATGGTTTCATTACAATTGTTACAATGAAAATGCAAATGTAAATCAGTTTCAATTTCGCAATTACAACCCTTTACACACAAAGCATATTTTGTAATTCCTGTGCCATCATCTATTTGATGTACAATATCTTTTTCCTCAAATGTTTTGACGGTTCTGTACAAAGTTGTTCTATCTGCTTTATCAAAAGCATTTTCTATATCGCTTAGTGTAACAGCAATTTGCTTTTCTGAAAGGAACTTGTAGATTAACAAACGCATTGCTGTTACACGAATATTTTTAGATTCTAATAAGTTTTCTATTGTTTGCATAATTAATTGTGGTCTTCGTTTCCAAATGGTTTAATTATAATGCCTACGCTAAATATAAATCCATCTGTTGGTGCATATATTTCGGGAAATTCTGGATTTTCGTGTGGTGGTAAAACCAATGGTGAGAACCTACTTTGTCTTCTATCTGTGAAATTTTCAAAATTTACAAAAGCACTACAAAACTTGAAGTTTCGCATTAACAATAATCCCATTGTTACAAAATCTGTTGTTTCAGTTCCGTTTGATAAAAATTGCTTTCCAGTATAAAATGTTTCATAACCAATTCTCCATTTTTCAGATTCGTACATTAGCACACTTCCTGCGTTATGCTTTGTTGTTAAAGGTTTTTGTGGATTACCTGGTAAATAATTTAGGTTGGTATCAATAAACGCATAATTTAAAAACCATCTAAAGTCTTTGTAGGTAAACTTCATGTTTGTTTCTGCTCCTTTGCTCAAAATTTCATCGGTTGCATTTTCAAATGCAAACAAACCAGTATCTGTACTATTTAATAATAAACCGTTGTTTATTGCAGTAACATAGAATAATTGATTTACAGAAAAACCAATCTCGTCAGTTAAACGTGTTTGATAATTAAAATCAAGATTTAAACCAAAAGAACGTTCTGCCTCAATTGAAGATTTATCAATGCCAAGTACATTTTCAAAATTAATAAATTCGGCTTCTTCTGTAAAAACATCAGGTATTTTGTAACCCAAACCACCACCAATTCTGCTAGAAAACCCATTGTCATTTTTATACAATAATGAAATTCTTGGAAGTGGAAAAAATCCAAAGTCTGTGTTGTAATCTGCTCTCAATCCAGTTTCTAAAATCCAATTTTCTGAAAGGTCATAAATGTTGTTTGCAAACATTCCATAAGTGATGTCTTTTTGGTCACGTTGTAAAGTTGCATTATCATTCTCATCAAAGTTTGAAGTATATAAATTTGCTCCAAAAATCCAATCAGCTTTTGAAGTTGCTCTTTGATAGGTAACTTCTGTAAATGTGTTGATTTGCTTACCGTCAAAATTAAAATCTGGAATAGTATGGTTTCTATCAAAAAAGGAAACACTATTTTTTATGTTTAAAGAGCTTATTGAATCTATTTGTGTTTTATAAACTGCTTGACTGCTTAATCTCTTTGAGATGTTTTCTTCTGTATATTGATGGATTCCGTTTTCACCATTTTCAATTTTTGTGATATCTCCACCAATTCTGTCATCATACGTTCCATTTAAACCAATCCAAAAAGTTGTTTTTTCTGATGGATAATAAAAGAATTTAGGGTTGAATGAAATAGAAGTTGTTTTTGGCAAATTACTAAATTCATCATCTTCTGGGTCGTAAGCCTTTTGATAATGACCAGAGCCATATAGCGAAACACCAAATTTCTCATTTCGTTTGCTATAAAACACATTAGCTGTACTTCCTAACGCTTGGGTTTGCGTTAGCATAATATCTAAAGTTGGTTCTTCGTCAGGTGTTTTTGAAACCATATTTACTAAACCTGCAATGGCTCCACCACCATAAAGGGTTGATGAACTTCCTTTAATAATTTCAAATTGTTGCAAGTCCAAAGGTGGAATTTGTAGGATACTCAAACCGCTTGAAAAACCTCCATATAATGGAAAACCATCTCTTAAAAGTTGCGTGTAGCGTCCATCAAGTCCTTGAATTCTAATATTTGTATTTCCGCTACTTAAAGAGGTTTGTTGCATTTGAATTCCTGTGCTTTCACGAAGTACCATCGAAATATTAGTTGGGTTCATTATGGCTTTTTCGCCTAATTCCTCTACACCAATGAATTCTATTCTTGTCGGGATTTTCTTTACAGTTCTTGTACTTCTTGAAGATTGTAATACAACTTCGTCCAATTCATTTGCACCACTTCTTAATTTGAAAACTAAATTGGAATTATTTGGAATTTGAATAGTAGTTTTTAAGGTTTCATATCCCAAATATGAAATTATGATACTATGTTCTCCGTTTGGAATTTCTATAAATGTTGCGATTCCGTCAAAATCGGTTACTGCTCCTTTTTCTAATTCCTCAAAATATACAGTTGCTCCAAATAAAGGTTCGTTTTCGGATTCTGAAAGGACTTTTATTTGGATATCAGTGGTTTGTGCCATTAAATAATAGCACGATATAATTGTGAGCATTATGCTCAATATGTATTTGTTCATTGAAAATGTAAAAATTAATTAACTAAAAATTTTTGACTTTTGGTCGATAATTTAGCTAATCAATTGTGGCGGTTGCCAGATATTGGAATGATAATTAAACCTGTAGATTGATTGATAAACAGATTGTATTTCTGTAGAAATTTGGTTGTTAATACCTAATTCAAAAGTTTGAATTGGTTGATATGTAATTGCGATTCCACAACAATTACAAATACAAGTTATTGGACAAGTATCATCACTATCATTTTGATGATTGTGTTTAGCAGTTATTTCGTCTTGGTGTAGGTCTTCGGCATTATTTCCGTCAGAACAAGGTTTGATTGACAAAACAAATATTAATAATGATAATATGATAGTAACAAATTTCATTGGCTCAAAGATAAATAAATTTCTATGCAATGGTATTGCAAAGTTATTTCTTAATTATGTTTTGCGTTCCGTTTTGAGCGTTGGATAAAAACAGCTCTTTTATTTTTTTAAGCGTCGGCTTTTGTGGCTGGAAAAAATAAATGTGCTGTTTGTGCGGTTGGCTTTTTTTGTTCAAATGTTGATATTTAGAACGATTTTCCGCATTATGCACAACGTGTTGTGTATGGTTTGTAGTGTTGTAGACCAAGTTAGTTAAAAAGGATTTAAGAGTTACGGGATTTCGCTAGAAATCCGCGAATTTTGATTAAACACTATTAACCATACACGTTGTTGGCAAATCGTATTTATTCTTTTAGTTTTCGTGCTTTTTAAATTTCACAAAATGTTTGTTCCATTTGTCTTTAATATTTATTGTTTTGACTAAATCATTAAAATTAAAACCGTTCGTGTTAGATGCAGTTAAATAGATATTTACTTCTGCATTTTCTGCCTCGAATTTATTTATAGTTGGAATTTGTTTTATATCATTCGTATCTTCAATTTTATCAAAGTCATTAAATAACCTTAAAGAGAAATGACTTTTTGAATTAATCAAATTCGGACTAAATGTATCTTTAGCTAAATCAATAAAGTAATTGTATTGTTCGTTATTGTCAAAATAGACTTCAAATTCTTCAAGATTTTTTTCCAGTCTTTTCAAATCGCTATTTGAATACTTATATGTATTTTGAGTAATCGATTTTTTGTCTTTTTCATTTTGTTCAACCTGGTTTTGATTGGACTTGTCCTCTACAACATAAGTTCTAATTACATCAAGGTAATCTGCGTATTTTTGAAGTTCTTCCAAACTTGTTGTTTTGCCTTTGAAAAAATCAGTTACGTTAAAGTCTTTTAGTTTGTCTGAAACAGATAGATAATCACGATATTTTTTTGATTGAAATTTTATTATTCCTGCTCTATATTCTAAAACTATCTCAATAGATATTTCTGATTTTTCTATTATTTCTCCAAATGGATTGCCAATATCTGTTTTTAGATTTAAAATTGTAGTGGTTATTGAGTCATTTGTTATATAATCCCATTTCTTGTTGTCTTTATTACGTTTTTCTACAAATGTAAAATTTATGCCTTGATTAAAATTTACTTGAAAAGCGTTGTCTGAAAATGAGTTGACTAAATTTTTATTATTCTCAATATTTGATTTTTGAAGTTCAGTTTTAATGTAATCTTTTGGATTTATATCAAAACTGTATAAAATGTCATTTCCTTTATTTTTATAAATTGACTTTATTACAATTCCTAATGTTTTGTAATTCGGATTTTTTCCTTGATTTTCTATTGCTCTTTTTATTTGTTCACTTTCTATTTGTTTAAAAGTGTTTTTAAATTCTGTATCAGAACCATAATCATTTTTGTCAATTACATAACTATAAATAATCGTGTTTGTCTTTTTGTCAAATCTTACTTTTTCCGCAAAAGTGAATTCATCAACTTTTGTTGGCAGATTCAACATCTTGTTGGTATTAAGAGCAATTTGCTCCATATATTCTTGAGCCTTTTTTTCTTTTTCAGATAAATTGGCACAACTTATCATCGTAAAGCACAAAATTATTAGGTATAAAATGTCGTTTTTCTTCATATGTTTGCCAACGTGTTTGTGTATGATTTCGTTGCGTTTTTCAGCAACTAAATTAGCAAATACAAACTGAATAGAAAATCCGCGAGGATTTTCGTAAGTAGGCGAGTACTAGCAATGAATTATACACGTTGTTGGCAGACGTTGTTATTCTGCGTTTTCTATTTTAAATATCTGTTCTATTGTTCCCTTTGTTTCCTTTTCGTTTTCGTCAAAGAATTTCCATTTTCCATTTTTTACTTTGGAAACTTTAACCATGTATTCACAACCTCCACGACCTAAAGCTAAAGCACTGTCTATTTCAAATTCTCCTTCTGCAATAAGTTCTCTATCAATATTCCAAAATTTCCAATTTCCAACTTTGTATCGATATTCTTCTTCATGAGGAACTAAACCACAAAAAGTATATTTATCAGTTTTGAACTTTCCACTACCATAAATATTACCATAATCAGTAATCCAATTATTTGATTGAATTAAAAACCGAAATTTGAGAAATTCATCAGAACTTATGTCTTTTGATAATTTTTTAATTGTATTGTCATAATCTCTATATTCAATTTTTATTTTTCTAACATCGATTAAAATTTTCAAATCCTTTCCCAGAATTACATAATTTGGATAAATAGTAGAATAGTCATTTTCTTTAAAGTCTTTGATGTTATTTATTAAAGATTTTAGTTTGTCAAATTCTTCAGATCCCTTTTCAAATAGCTTTAGAATGTGATTTTCATTTCTTCCAAATGTTCGAAATTCCAATATCATATCATCTTGAATAATATAATTATCAGCTTTTGGTTTTTCACAACTTAAAAAGGTAATGACAAAAATGTTTGTAAGAATTTTTTTTAATATTTTCATTTATTGATATGAGTAAGGTAATAATGACTGCCAACGTGTTCGTTTATGATTAGTTGCGGAAAAAGACGTGAGTCATTTTCCGTTAAGGACTAAAGATAATTAATAAGATTGAATTTCCGATAGGGAAATTCAGTCGCAATTAATTATAAACGTTGTTATATGCTGGCTTATCACTTTAACTTAGAATTTCTATTTCTGATTGACCATATGAAATTGGTTAAGAAAGTTAAAAGTGAAATTAGATTCAGAATAATTACTATGCTTAAAGTTAATGAAACCATATCATCCAAAATAAGAGTTAAAGTAATTAAAATCAGATGAAAAATAGAAAGATTTCTATGTGTTGAATATTTCATTAATGCCAATATTCCATATCCTATTATAAAAATTGGAATAAAATAAACTCTTATAAAATATAGCCAACTTGTTATATCCCAAGCCCAACCAACGGTTTTATTTATTCCAACATTTGAAATTCCGCCAAAGTAACCTATAAATACAAATAATAAGACTGTTAATAGAAACATTCTTCTTTGAACTAATTCATTTAATGTCATTTATGATATGATTATAAATTAATATTTAAAAAGTCAGGATTAAATTCCAAAAACTTCATGTCCGAATTGAATATGCAATCTATTGTATCATTTATTGTTCGACCATCAAAATCAGCGTTAATGTAATGTCTCAAAACAGTAAACGTTTGCTCTGATTTTGATGAATCAGTTTCCTGCTTAAATTTTCTTAATTCCTTTTTATAATTGACTATATTATATTTTAATATTCTCTTTAGCCTCTCCAATTTTGAAATTATCAACTTCTTCTGAATAATTTACCTTTGTTTCCTTCTTTATTTCCTCAATGCGTTTCTTGTATAATTGAATATTTTCCTCATTCAACTTAATCATATTTTCGCTATCCATTATAATAGAATTGAAGTCATCAATTATTAAATTTCGATAATACTCTTCTCCTACAATTTGTTTCTCAATGAATATTAAATTGGAAATTTTAAAATCAGTATTCTTTTTCTTCGCTTCTTTTTTATAACATTTTAAGATTAAATTTTCATGTTCTGATTCTTTACATGAGATAAATACAGTTAGGAATAAAATGGAAGTTAATAAAGATCTAGAGTATTTCATTGATGCGCGTTCGTCGCTTTCCAAAGCTTGCATATAACGTGTTTGTGTATGATTAGTTGCGGGAAAGGACGCGAGTCATTTTCCGCCGTAACCGAAAGATAATTAATAAGATTGAATTTCCGATAGGAAATTCAGCCGCAATTAATTATACACGGTGTTACCAACTGGCTTTTATCAGAGTTTAATCCAATTTAATTCGTTTTCCTTAATATTCTTTAAAAAGTCAGCGTCAATATTTTCCGCTGCATTCGTTTGTCCGTTTTCTATTTTTATTCGTTCTTTTTGTAATTCGCCAGAAAATTTGTGGTAAAAAATTCCGATTTCGTTCAGTTTGCTTTTCAGTCGTTTGTCAGTCAGAAATTCGGTCCATTTTTTCGCCTCTTTGTTTTCCACTTTTAATTCGCTAGAGTTTTTTTCGGTAAATTCTTTTCGTTTTTGTTCCAGAAGCAATTCAATTCGACGTTTTGAGAATCGTTTTCTTTCGAGTTTTTTCTTTTCTTTTTTCCAGTCAGGTTGTGATGAATCGTTCGAATATTTTTTTCCTAAAACAGAACCACAATCGCAATCTTTAGTTGTCGTTAAGAAAGTCCGAATTTCATTAGAATTTGGTATGTCCAAAGTATATTCTGCGTAATTCAATCCGAATTCAGAAGCAATTTCCTTGATTTCTGAATTGTTAGATTTCTCTTTTATAACTAAAAAGTTGAATTGGCACATAATTTTTTTCAGCTTGTTGGTAACGTGTTTGTATATGGTTTGTTGCGTGTTTCAAGCAACTAATTTAGCAAATACAAACCGAATAGAAAATCCGCGAGGATTTTCGTAAGTAGGCTAGAACCGGCAATAAATTATATACGGTGTTATGCACCGTTATTTTAAAAAGGCACATCTGAAATTTGTTCAATAATATCTTTAATTTCTTCAGCTTTTAAATTTCGCTTCTTTAGCTTTATTTTTAGATTCAGTTTTTTCTCAATAGACTCAAGTAAGCTATTTGATAAAAGTTTTATGTTAAATGTAATATCTATATCTTTTGTTGGATTTATTAAAATGATAGGTTTGACACATTTTGTTTTATTAGGTAATACTGATATTGATTCAGTATATATATTCATTGTTTTAGAATCAATTTTTTCTAGTGTCTCATTAAAAAGTGAGAAAATCTTTTTTTCATCTTCTGATTTTAATCTCCCATTCAATAGACGATTATTCATTCCTTGGTCTTTAGCACCAATTAAGCTAATTTTCATAGTTTCACTAATATTTACTTTAAGTTGCAAATCTATATGAAGGTCGCTATGAATAATATTGTCAGTATTTTTGACTCCTAGAACAATAGGGATAGCATTATTTTTATCTACAAAATCATCTAACTCATATTTAAATTCATAATCTTCCCAATGTCTATCCTTTTTATTTGGTAATTTTTTTAGGATTTCATCGATTTGCTTTTTTGAAATTTCAATATGGTCAGACTCAATAATAAAAGTATCATCCTCTAATTCATTTGTTTCTTTGTTAATAAATGATATATCCAGATTTTTCTTGTCTTTCGTATTGTTTTTTTGAAGTTCTCGTATTTTATATTCTAACTGTCTATTCAATTTATCTCTAAAGTCTATTACAGAACTAAAGTTTTCTATTAATGAATTTTTATAAACTTCCTTTTTGAATTCGTTTAAAGCTTTAAGTTGTTCAATATTTATCTCAGAAGGGTCAATTCCTCTTTTTGAGAAATATATCATAACGTCTTTTCCGTTATTAGCAGCTCTTTTTATCTCCTCAATCGTTCCGCTTATTTCAATTCCTGTTTCAGAACCAATTTTTGCCCAAAATAAACCAATAACTAAATCAGCACTATCAACAAGTTGTCTGTTAATAGCTTCTTGTGGCCTTACATCATAAGTAGGTGATGAATGTGTTTCCCATTTCAAAGGAAGTAGCACAATTTTTTTTGCAAACGAGTTAACATCGTTCCAGTTTTGAATTAATCTTGTAGTAACTTCTCTTTCTTCTGAAACGTCAGATGGTGAAGCAATTAATATTCGATATACTGTTGAGATATATGACATTTATGAGTGGTTTTGGTTATGGTGCATAACGAGTTTGTGTATGATTACGTTGTGTTGGCAAGGACTAAGTTAGCAAAAATAAAACGAACCAGAGGAAAATTCCGCAGGAATTTTCCGAGTACACACAAATCGAACAATGAATTATACACAGTGTTACAACATTTTGCGAAAGAGTTGAGTAATCACGTTTTGCTTTGCCGTAAAGTTTTCAGAAATAGAATAGGAGAAAAGCTAAACTTTAGTTTTGCTTTTACGATTGATCGCGAAAAGTGTTTTTTAAAACGCTTTGTAGCATTTAGCGTTTGAGTAATCAAATCCGCAAACTAGCTAAATTCCGTAAGAGTGAGATTCCACTTATGTTGAATTTAAAATATTTTTTAATTGGTTTGACTTTTTTTGATGTAAGATTAATTCAGCAAACAAGCTAAAGGAATCCGCAAGAGTAAGATTCCATTCATGTTGAATTTTAAAACATTTTTTGATTGATATGGTTTTGTTTAATGTAAAAGAAATTCGACAAGAGTAAGAATCCGATAATTTTGATATTTAAACAACTATTTTGTTGGGAGTTACGATTTTCCGAGCAATTTGTTGTAACGTGTTTGTATATGGTTTGTTGCGTGGTTAAGCAACTAAGTTAACAAATAAAAACCGAATAGAAAATCCGCGAGGATTTTCGTAAGTAAGCTAGAACCAAGCAATAAATTATATACAGTGTTGTGTGTAGGTTATACTCTTTTACCTATGCCACGTGCTCTGTTTTCACTTTTTTTAGAAGTTTCTATTTCAATACCTCTTCCAAAATGACTGTATACGTCTTTGAAAAGATACCTTTTAGTATCTAAAGGACTAGATATTTGTCCAAACCGAACTCTGAGTTTTCCTGAGGAATTAGAAATATTTGCGTTCGAAAACTCTTTCAAATAATTTCTTGAATAGCGATTAGAACAATGTAAAGTAAATAACGCAGCTAGTGATTCAAGAGCAATGTTTAAGTTTGCTTTCTTTTTACTGTTAATACCATCATGTTTTATTGCGTTATAAATATTCCACCATTCAGGTAAATCAGATTCAATTATCCATGACTTAAATGAATCAATATCAGTTTCCATTGGTCTTACATGCAAAGGTCTAGTTTGTAAGTACTTTTCTTTAATAAAAAAGTAATCTCTGAAATTCCAATTTCTAGCTCCTTTAATTTGATTTGTTTTTTTATTTACTTCATTGTAACGTTTTAGTAAATCTATATTTTTATTTTCTGAGCATTCGAATTTAGCCCACTCTTTAAAGAAGACCTCAATTTGTACACAACATCTAATAATTATATCTCTTAAAACAGGTGAGTGAACTTTTAAGTGTTCGTCATCGTTAATTGGAACTACCTTAATAAAATCAATAAAATCTTGTTCTATTACTTGGTATTGCTCATATGTTTCACCAGTTCCAAGAACTCCACCAGAATAGTGATATTCACAATATCCTAGATAATCATGAGTTTCAGTATTACACTCGATATGTTTACAAATAATTTTTTTGCTCAAAAGTCATTATTTTATTACTGTTTTTAAAAACTTACACACAACGTGATTGTGTATGATTTCGTTGTGTTGGCAAGGACTAAGTTAGCAAAAAGAAACCAAACCAGAGGAAAATTCCTGCGGAATTTTCCGAGTACACACAAATTGAACAATGAATTATACACGCTGTTGTGCATAGTAATACTTTACATATACCAATCTTCATGGTCTTGCACTAATCTTGTTTCAATCCAATTTTCTAAGTTTTCATATTTCAGAGTCGAAGGCCAAATTCCATTATCTTTTTTTCCACTCCAAGTAGGATGGATTACATAAACTTCATCATTATCATTATTCTTAAAAAGACAATCATCATTTGGATTATGCAATCCAAGTAATTCTAGTTTTTTTAGTTTTCCATAAAGTTGATGAGAATTATTTATTTCTTTTTTTAGTTCTGACTTTATAGTTTTATTCAGTTTTTTATCAACATTAAAAGTCCAAGGATTAAATTCTAAATATTTTGCAGGAATATTGGATGTCAGCCAAACATTTTGTTGAGTTTTAAAAAATTCCCAACCATTTTCAATTAATTCTTTTGTGTTTATTTCGATTAAGAATGGTTTTCCATGTCTTTTTCCAACTTCCAGAGCCATTTTTTTGCTTTCTGATAAGTGAACGTATTGTCTTTGTCCAGATATTAATCCTTTTTTTATAATTCCGCTAAGATTCTTTGAAGCAGTTCCATGATACAGTACTTCATTTGGAATTTCAGGATTCAGTTCTTGCTCTATTGAAACAGAATGTCCATGTGTAGCTTTAATTTTCTGATTTTTCAAATCAATTTCCCAACGTATTTTATCAAAACTCTTATTTAATTCTATCAATTGACTTGATGTAAAATCAAAATTATTTGACCTTAACGCAATTAAAATGTCATCTATTTTTGCCCAACCAAATTTATCAAGTTGAATATTTCCATCTTGAGGTTTATGTCTAAGCCAAAAGCTTATTAATTTACTTATTTTTTGTTGGCTTGTACTCACTTTGATTATTATGCACAACGTGTTTGTGTATGATTACGTTGTGTTGGCAAGGACTAAGTTAGCAAAAAGAAACCAAACCAGAGGAAAATTCCGCAGGAATTTTCCGAGTACACACGAACCAAACAATGAATTATACACGTTGTTGTGTGCAGTTTTTTTATTTCAGCCTTTTTTTAATGTTCATTCTCTGATGCAAAACTCTAACGATTTCCACAATCTCATTATCTACTTTTCTGTAAAAAATCAGATGAGATTTGATTTTCGTTACTCGATAGTTTTTTCGAGTTTGTTCTGCGGATTTTCCAATCAGATAGTTGTCCGCAATAAATTCAATTTCCGCTATTATTAAATCGTAATATCTATCTGCTTGTTCTTTAGACCACTTGTTAAGAGTATAAATCCAAATTTTATCTAAATCCTCAATCGCTTGTTGGCTTATGCGATATTTGTTTTTACTCATAAGTGTTTACTATGTAATTCTTTCAGATGTTGTTTTGGGTCAAAATTTTCAACAAATCCACTGTTTTCCCCAACTTCGAGAGCTTTAATCAGTTCTCTTTCTTTTTTTTCTTCACGTTCTAACAAACGTAAAGCAGAACGAATTACTTCGCTAACTGAACCATATCTTCCAGAATTTACTTCTTCTCTGATAAAATCCTCAAAATGATTTCCGAGTGATATTGATGTGTTTTTTCCCATTTAGACTCTAATTTTAATCAAATATACCAAATCTTGGTAACGTAGCCAAATTGCACACAACG
>NZ_JBNAFQ010000010.1:0-9916 GCF_049800755.1 Psychroserpens sp. S379A
GTTTGTGTATGATTACGTTGTGTTGGCAAGGACTAAGTTAACAAAAAGAAACCAAACCAGAGGAAAATTCCACAGGAATTTTCCGAGTACACACGAATCGAACAATGAATTATACACGGTGTTGTACCCAGTTTTTTATTCAGATAATTTTTGTTTTCTTTCCGTAATTCGTTTTTCAAATTTTGGATTTGATCCAATTCCGCTTATAAATTCAGATTCAAAGCTTCCAATCGTTATAAACTCAAAGTTTACAAAAAAGTAGTGTTTTAATCCGTTTTGCATTAAAATCTGTTTTCTATTATTTTTAGGTAATCTGTCAATTTCGAGTGTATCCGAAATCGGTTTATTGAATTGATATATTCTTAATTGTTTTGTGTTAAGTTCGAGTATTTTTTTCAATCCGTTCAAATCTGTTTGAATATCCATTTCCATTTGTCGAACAGACATGTTTTTGAATTCGGTTCCGCTTTGAGTTTTTAAATCCGTTTTCCACCATTCAATGATTTCATTTGGCACAAACTTGTGAATGAAAATGGTATTCAGTTCTTTGTCAAAAAGTTCCCAAATTTCCTCGTTAGAATTAATATGAAATGTTAGTTCGTTCATTTTCTCAAATTGGGTACAACGAGTTTGTGTATGATTACGTTGTGTTGGCAAGGACTAAGTTAGCAAAAAGAAACCAAACCAGAGGAAAATTCCGCAGGAATTTTCCGAGTACACACGAACCAAACAATGAATTATACACGTTGTTGTACAACGTTTTTTAATGTGATAATATTAAATAGCCTCTTTCTATAATTGTGTTTTCTTCATTGAACTCTACTATATAAATACCTTTTCGTGGCTTATAATCTATTCTTGGATCAACATTTTTGTCGATAATTATATATTTAATGGGTAGTCTATTATTTACTTTTTTGGCGAAAGTCAATCGTATTTCACAATCTGTTTTATCAACCTGATTTTTATTTAGTTCAATTGGGTATTTGGAAAATAAATGAATAGAATCGTAAACTTTAATTTGTTCAGTTTTATCTAAATTGTCGAAGTCGTTTATATCATTCAATAATTCAGTTTTCCTAAGTAACCAGATAGGAAAGTCATTTAGAGTTATTGGTTCAACAAACTCACTGTGAGAGAAATTAAGTTTTTCGCAGCTTGTCAAATCAGGGAAATAACTCTTAAGCTTGTTTTTAAAAGTTGTGTCTTTTGATATATACTTGTATGATTTTTCAAATTCATTTTCTTTTTTATGTTCCAAAACGTTTTGTTTAGTTCCACAAGAATATAAGATTAGAACTTCTAGTAATATTGCTATGTATTTTGTTTTCTTCAAATGTTGTACAACGAGTTTGTGTATGATTACGTTGTGTTGGCAAGGACTAGGTTAGCAAAAAGAAAACAAACCAGAGGAGAATTCCGCAGGAATTTTTCGAGTACACACAAACCGAACAATGAATTATACACGGTGTTACCAGCTGCTATTTCATTGTTTTCCTCCATTTGTCAACTACTTTTTTCCAACTAGCTTGAAGGCCTCTTTTTTGTCTTAATTGATAAAAATCATTGTTTCCTATATCCATAGCAATCCAAAGAAATTTTTCATCCGTTTCACTTTGTGATTCATAGTTGTTTTTTTTGAGGTCTTCCAGAATTTTTGAATAATTAGGTTTAGACAGTTTTATCGCTTTTTCAATTTTTTCAAAATCTAGATTTCCTTTATTAAATGATTCGAAAATACGTGATACTTTCTTTTCGTTCCAGTTTGATTTCGGGAAATTAAATTTTAAAAAAGATAATAGAGTTTCAAGATTAAAATCTTGTTCTAAATTAAATACTTTAGATTTTGAAATTGTTTTTTGTAATTCAATCCTGTAACCATCAATTCCATTTCTTAATTCATCAAATTGCTCATCAGCTTCTTCAAACTTTGCACTTAATCTAAATAATTTTCTTTGAAATTTATCTGGAACTTGAGCATCACTTTTGTAATTTAATTTATGTTCAATTTCTGCCCAAGCGTGCATTAATATAGTTCTAACTTGTATTTCCGCTTTTAGCTTTTCGAGACCTCTATAATTTGGTGCAGCATTCCATTCTTCATTAATTTGTATTATAAAATGTTGAGAACGATATGCAAATTCTTTCAATCCAAGTAATTCAGATTTATTTTCTTGTTCAAGAATTTTAAATTCTTTCGAGATTATAGTATTTATTTTTTCAACATCGGATGCGTAAAAACAAATCACTCGAATACCACAAATATCTTCAATATCTTCGAAAGGGTTTTTGTATCCTTTTCGGTCGATTTTCTCGTAAAAAGAATCGAACTTTTTTACACGATGATAAATATCTAAATATCCAATACCATTATCAGTTAAAAAAGTATTCAGAGCTTCTACTATGTTTTTACCAAGACGATTATAACTAGTTTTACATTTATTATATTCTTCAAGAGCTTTATTTTTTTCCATTCTATTAGTTTGTGTCTAGTTGCTGGTAACGTGATTGTGTATGATTTGTGCGAATGAAAACGGCAAGTTTTCAGATGAAACAAATCATTTTGTTAAAGGTAGTCTTTTTTCTATGAAAATAAAAAGAGAGCATTAATTATACACGTTGTTACCTACTGTAGTGCAAGACGAACCATTGATAAATCACAGACCAAAGCAGATTGTCCAATTAGCAACCGAAAGAGAATGCTAGCCAAGACTTAGCAGAGAAACCCAAGAAACCGTTGCATTAGATTAGAGGAAACAAACACAGTAGCATTTAGGTTGCCCAAAGCGATAATCACGAACACCTTTTTTGGAATAAGAACAAATCCGAACGCTAGCGAGCATTTGGCAGATAAATCAATTTTCAGTTAGATGTAATATTTATTTTGTTTGATAAAATTCTATATAAATTGAACTCCTCATTTTTCATAGGAAGATTCATTTAAGCCACAGCAAATATAGAAAAGCCACAGAAGCGTTAAGTTCTCCAAAAAAGGAAATAGGGAAGAAGTTGAAAAGAAACTTCGAACGATAAAAGTTAGTAACTCAAGTATGAAATAAAGTAATCATCACGAAAATTGCACTATTGTTGGTAACGGTCTCGTATAACCGTCAGTTACGGGATTAAAGTTATTGTTTTTCGGTTAAGCACTGACGTTAGCAATTCAGAGTGGATTCGGACGTAGTCGAATCCGCCGTAATTGCGGTTATACATTGTTGTACACAGTACTTTATTCATTTATCACTTCTTTCCATTTGTCAGATTCCGCAAACTCTTTTACAATTCGGTTTCTTTCAATTAGTAATTCAGTCATATATTTTTTCAGGAACAGCTTGTCCGCTAACTTTCCTAAAATTCCAAAAGGCGATTTATAATCAAAAAAGTCAGTCATCAAAGTTCCGCCATTCGATTCCGCAAAGTGATGTTCGTGTTTAAATTTCGCAAACGCTCCTTTTACCATTTCGTCTGCAAAGTAATTCGGTCTGTCATATTCCGTTATTTTGGAAGTCAGTTTTTGATAAATTCCAAAGTGTTTTGCTCGCCAAGTCACGCTTTCATTCATTCCGATTAATCCGCTTGTTTTTCCAGCTATTGCTTCTTCGTTAGTTTGTTCAGTCGATATTTTGTGCAAATCGATACTTCTCGACAAGTCAAACACGATATTTCTGTCGGCTTTTATTTCAGTTTGAAGTTCGATTCTCGGCATTTTTGGGGTATTGTGTACAACGGTTTTGGCTATGGTTTCGTTATGGAATGGTACGCGAGTATCATTCCGCCGTAACCATAAATTTAGCAAAAAGGCTCGAAATTCCGATGAGGAATTTCAGCCGTAATGAACTATAGCCGTTGTTGTGAGCAGTATTTTATTCACAATATTTTGTCAGTTTGATGCTTTTCAAAGCTTTAAAAAATTCCACTTGAGTTGAGTCGGACAAATTGTTTCCATAAAAACTCAATCGCGTTTTATTCGAATTCGGTCCACCACCTTTCAGACTGTCAATATAAATTCCGCTCGCTCCAAAACCTTTGTTTCTTGGCTTTATAAATTTAGCTTCGAAACAATCAATACTGTCTATTTCGAATACGTACTTTAAATAATCTTTTGCTTGAAAATCAGCTGATGTATAGTCCGCAACAACCAAGTGTTTAGTTCCCTTTAGTTTTTCTTTTTGTTCGGTTGTAAATTCAGCGTATTCAGATTCCTCAAATACAAGTAATTCTGGATTTTTAGTCAAATCAGGCGAATACCAACCCAAATCAAAAATCAAAGTGTCATTTTTGTCCGTTATCAATCCACTAACGTAACTGTCTATTCCATTTATTTCATATTCCGACCAACTTTTTGGGACGGTTATTTCAAACGCTACGTAATCAATCGTTTTATTATCAGACTTATCACACGATAAAATCAGAAGCAAAATTAGTATCGATAGCGTTTTTCTCATATTGCTCACAACGTGATTGTGTATGATTTGTGCGAATGAAAACGGCAAGTTTTCAGATGAAACAAATCATTTTGTTAAAGGTAGTCTTTTTTCTATGAAAATAAAAAGAGAGCATTAATTATACACGTTGTTAGCATACGTTTTAATCCATATGGATCAATTTCCAATCTTCTTCTAGTTCCTTTCTAAGAACAACATTTGTTTCCAAGTATTTTTTTTCACCTTTTACAATAATTGTCAAATCAGCACTTCCAGTTGTTCCGTATTTGTCTTTATGATGACTCATACTACCTTTTGGTAAATAGGAAAAAGAGTTTATTTCACCAACTTCGGCTATAAGATTAGAATCATTTCTTAGAATTTCTTTTGCTGAGTCATAAGCGTTAGAATTTGGAATAATAACTATAAAAATCGCTTTGATAAAAATTACTAGACATAAAAATCCAAAAACAATGTATATACCAACTCTATTCAATTTGTTTTTTCGACGAGCATTGATATCGTCAAAAAGAAACTTTGCAATTGTAATTAACAAAAGTCCAAATCCTATAGATTTACTTTCCCAAAAAAAATATATATCAAATAATCTAACGAAATATCCAAATAGTATTAAGAATATAGATAAAAAAGATAAAATACTCAATTGCTTTTTTGAGTTTTTAATTAATTCAGAATAGTGCTTTTTAAGTGTAGGTTTTTCAATTTTATTTATTTTTTCAATAGTCATGTTCTGTCCATTTTTGACAATTAATTTTCTTCCTTTGGTTAACCAAAGAATAGGCCCAATAAAAGCTATCATCGAAATAAAAATCCACGTAATTTTTGATTCTTTGAAATCATTACTCAAGATTTGAATAATAGCTATGAATGTAGTAATTAATGAACCTAAGCCAATTATGAATATTAAAAAGAAAAGTATTATTTGCATTGATTATATTTAAGATTTGAGGTTTGCCCAAATGTATGCTAACGTGTTTGTGTATGATTGCGTTGCGTGTTTCAGCAACTAATTTAATAAAAAATTACTGGCTTTAATTCAGCGCAAGGATTTTCCGAAAGGAAAATCAGAAGCAATGAATTATACACGTTGTTGTGTGTAGTTATTTTTACTCAATAAGAATTTTATCGATACATAACATTAATATAATAATTGAGATAATTGACCACGTGTATTTTGTTGGTTGATATTTTTCTCTAAATGATTTATTCAAAAGAGTTATGCCAAAAATCAAGAATACAAGTGCGATTAAACTAAATATAATTATTTCTGAATTAGTCATTTCTTCGTCCAAATTTTCGTTATTAAACGATTTCAATAAAAGAATAGCTATTACTATACCATTTGTGAAAGATATTATAACACTACCAATCCAGCCAATTCTTTTTCTAAATAACAAAAGTGTTCCAGAAACAATTCCCAAAATTGGAACAATGAATGGATAGTGATAGTTTTTGATAACTTTTAATATTGATATTTCTTCGCCTGCAGAATTTATTAATTTTAATATTTGATTGAAACCAATAATTGAATAATAGAGGAATAAACAACTCAAAGAAATAAGAGAAACACCGATTATTTTTTCTGTAATTTTAATCTTAAAACTCATTTTTTAATTACACACAACGTGTTTGTGTATGATTTGTGCGAATGAAAACGGCAAGTTTTCAGATGAAACAAATCATTTTGTTAAAGGTAGTCTTTTTTCTATGAAAATAAAAAGAGAGCATTAATTATACACGTTGTTACCTACTGTAGTGCAAGACTAACCATTGTTAAATCACAGATCAAAGCAGATTGTCCAATAAGCAACCGAAAGAGAATGCTAGCCAAGACTTAGCTGAGAAACCCAAGAAACCGTTGCATTAGATTAGAGGAAACAAACACAGTAGCATTTAGGTTGCCCAAAGTGATAATCACGAACACCTTTTTTGGAATAAGAACAAATCCGAACGCTAGCGAGTATTTGGCAGATAAATCAATTTTCAGTTAGATGTAATATTTATTTTGTTTGATAAAATTCTATATAAATTGAACTATTCATTTTTCATAGGAAGATTCATTTAAGACACAGCAAAAAGAGAAAAGCCACAGAAGCGTTAAGTTCTCCAAAAAAGGAAATAGGGAAGAAGTAGAAATGAAACTTCGAACGATAAAAGTTAGTAACTCAAGTATGAAATAAAGTAATCATCACGAAAAATGCACTATTGTTGGTAACGGTTTCGTATAACCGTCAGTTACGGGCAAGTTAGTTAATATTTTTCGGATTAAGAACTAACATTAGCAATTCCGAGTGGATTCGGACGTAGTCGAATCCGCCGTAATTGCGGTTATACATTGTTGTACAACGTACTTTATTTTTCATTATCGATGAGCCAAGGTTGTTCATATTCCGCTGTTTTAATCAATTCCTTTTTTAGTTTTTCTCGGTTTAATTCCAATTCCAAATATTCTGCTCTTTCGTAGAGTAGGTTATAAGCTGATTGATTAAGTCCGTATTTTTTTAATGTGTAAAAGTCAGATTCCGCTTTTTGAGAATTCAGATTTTGGTTATCAAACTCAATTTTCAATAAGTCAACTAAAGTGTCATTTACAAACTGATTTTGATAATTCAGTCGTTTTTTGTCAGATTTCATTGAGTTAAATTCTCGGATAATTTCATAAACAATTGAGTCATTTTGTTCCGCTTTTCTCCGATTCCAAAATTCAGCGTAATATTTTGTTTGTATTTCTGGTTTGCTGTAAGTCAATTCCAAACTGTCCATTAAATTCTCGAAATTCCGTTTTATATAAATTCCTTGAATTAAAAATTCATTTTCACTTTTAAAAATCAGGTGTTCGAGTTTGTCGTAACCAAATTTTTTAAATGATTCGTGAACAATTTTTAGATTTTCAGGTTTTCTAATCCACGAATTTTTTGTCCAATCTCCATTTCTCAAATCGAAAAATGAAGTTTGGTTTTCCGCATAAAATTCCAATTCAGATTTCTTATCGTTTTTACAAGACAGAAATAAGAAAATCAGAAGTGAAATTGTTAGCAGTTTGTTCATTTCGGGTATGTTGTACAACGTGTTTGTGTATGGCTTGTTGCGTTGGCTGGAACTAAGTTAGTAAAAAGAAAACAGACTAGAGGAAAATCCGTAGGATTTTCCGAGTAATCACAAACAGAGCAATTAGTTATACACGTTGTTCTACGCAGTTTTTTATTTCTTTATATTCGTTTGCTTTTATTACTCTTGTTTTTATTTTCAGTCGTTTATAAGTTTCTTCAGCTTTGTATTTGCACCTATCATCATTGGTCACGAAAAAATCGCAATGTGCTCCATAAAAAGTATGAAGTGAGTCATCAAACATATTGTTGAAATTTCCATCTGACTTGTAACCTTTTAAATCGTATTTATAAAATGTTTCTATCAATTTTGAGTAGTTACTGTTTTCGCTTGTTTTCGATTTTGGTCCATATAAATCTGAAAGTTCAAAAATGTCCAAGTGTTTAGGTAAATCCTTGAAGTTTTCTTTTATAGATTTCAACATTTCCTTATTGTTTTTGAGCTTATTCATACTCTTTATTAGATAAGCCTTAAGCATTTTATATAAGCTGTAATCAGTTTTTAATCTACTTTGAAAGTTAAATATGTCCTCAAATAAAGCGTAATAGTTGTTTTCAATTTTTGATTTCGGATACATTATTCCGAACATTGGGTCTTGATATCCTAATTTCCATTCTTTAGGTAGAGGAACTAATTTAAAGTGCAAGTAAAAATTCGGCATATCAGTAAATAAGTCATCGAATGAACTCACTTCGAATTCCCATTCCGTTTGTTTTTCGTTAAAAAACTCTCTTATATCTCTAAAATGCCAAGTCGTTCCCTTTCTTCCCCAATACTGGCAAATACAAAGATTATTGGTTAGTTTTTCAATATTGTCTAAATGTCCATCTATATAATTCGGATTCTTTTGAAATCCACGAAATAAGTCATTCAGATGTGCATTTGAATAAGGGACAGTAATTTTATTCTCAAGTACCAAATTCTCCAATTCCGTATATATTTCATTTTCAGATTCAGGAAGATTTTCTTTCTTCTCGATTCTGTCAAAAATGTTTAAGTCAAAATATACGTGCATAGGTTTGGTCAAATTGCGTAGAACGTGATTGTGTATGATTTGTGCGAATGAAAACGGCAAGTTTTCAGATGAAACAAATCATTTTGTTAAAGGTAGTCTTTTTTCTATGAAAATAAAAAGCGAGCATTAATTATACACGTTGTTGTGTAACGTTTTTTAATATTCCTTCGTTAATTATTTCAGTCTTTTCATAAAACGAGTTATAACTTTCTGCTATCCATTTTTCGTTTTTATATATGTAGGAAGAATAGGCGTAATTTAATTCTCTATTTATCTTTTTCCCTCTTTTATTAAATAGCCAACCTATTTCAAAAATCAAATTATCGCCTTCATTTGGTTTGTAATCAAAATCAAAACAATTGTATTCATTTAATTCGTTCAAAATATAATTTTCTGTCAAATCTTGAGTGAGGTTTTTTGAAGGCATAATCATCAAGCCATCCATTCCGCTCCATTCTTTTCCAATATACTTGCTTAATTTCCAACGTATAACTTTGAGAAATTCTTTTTTATCCAACTGACGAATTTCATCAGAATATAATTGCTGTATTTTTTCAACATTTATATCTGTACAAGTGCATAATTCCAATTTGTTCGTTCGATTACACATAGTTTTCTTAAATGTTACACAACGTGATTGTGTATGATTTGTGCGAATGAAAACGGCAAGTTTTCAGATGAAACAAATCATTTTGTTAAAGGTAGTCTTTTTTCTATGAAAATAAAAAGTGAGCATTAATTATACACGTTGTTACCTACTGTAGTGCAAGACGAACCATTGATAAATCACAGACCAAAGCAGATTGTCCAATTAGCAACCGAAAGAGAATGCTAGCCAAGACTTAGCAGAGAAACCCAAGAAACCGTTGCATTAGATTAGAGGAAACAAACACAGTAGCATTTAGGTTGCCCAAAGCGATAATCACGAACACCTTTTTTGGAATAAGAACAAATCCGAACGCTAGCGAGCATTTGGCAGATAAATCAATTTTCAGTTAGATGTAATATTTATTTTGTTTGATAAAATTCTATATAAATTGAACTCCTCATTTTTCATAGGAAGATTCATTTAAGCCACAGCAAATATAAAAAAGCCACAGAAGCGTTAAGTTCTCCAAAAAAGGAAATAGGGAAGAAGTTGAAAAGAAACTTCGAACGATAAAAGTTAGTAACTCAAGTATGAAATAAAGTAATCATCACGAAAATTGCACTATTGTTGGTAACGAGTTTGTGTATGATTTCGTTGTGTTGGCTAGGACTAAGTTAGTAAAAATAAAACGAACCAGAGGAAAATTCCGCAGGAATTTTCCGAGTACACTCAAATTGAACAATGAATTATACACAGTGT
>NZ_JBNAFQ010000011.1:0-9443 GCF_049800755.1 Psychroserpens sp. S379A
CGTTGTGCATAATTATGAAAAACAAGCTAATCATATTATTAATTTTGATAACAACCAGTGTTTGTGCACAAGAATTATCTAAAGAAGAAAAACAGGAAAAACTCTTTTTAGAAGCTGAAAAATATCTAAAGCGAAATAAACTTAAAAAAGCATTATTTAAGTATCAATTTGTATGTGGAACTTATGCACCAGAAACAGAATTTAAGCGTAAAGCAAATGCTCGAATTGATTCATTACTACCAATTGCTCAAAAAAAGGAAATGAAAAAATGGAAAGGCAAATGGGAATTAAAGCAATTAAAGACTGATATGTTTGATTTTAAAAAGATTATCGTTAAAGAAGATTCAATCGCCTTTTTTAAAAACAAAAGTGACAGCATTGCCGCAAGAATTGAAAAAATAAAAACTCCTGAATTTAATCACAAGAATTTTTTAAATACAAGAAGCGTCGTTTTTGCGAATAATGAAGTTTGGGAGTTCAATGTTGAGAAGCATAAACGGAAAGATAGATTGTTTGTTAAACTAAAAACTGACTCTGAAGGAACGAGCTATTTGATTCTTGACCATCGACATATGATTATTGACAGAAAAGAAAGAAAAAAGGCTTTAGCCGAAGAAGTTAGAACATTTTACACAAGAATAAAATAACTATGCACAACAACGTGTATAATTCATTGTTCGGTTCGTGTGTACTCGGAAAATTCCTGCGGAATTTTCCTCTGGTTTGGTTTCTTTTTGCTAACTTAGTCCTTGCCAACACAACGTAATCATACACAATCACGTTAGCCACAATTATAAAGAAACCCACTAAAACCAAATAATCAAAGACACCAAATCAAGAATGAAAATAAAATTAAATGACAAGTATAAATCGTTAGAAGCTTTTGAAAGTGAAGAATTAAATAACTTAACGATTATTACAGGTGAAAATGGAAGTGGAAAATCTCAACTTTTAGATTTAATTGGAAAAAAGTTTACAAATGACAAATCTGTAAATAGTATAAGTATAGATTTAATCCCAAATATTAATAATGTTCAGGTTGAGGGTATTGAAAAGGTTGGAACAACTCAAGTGAGTCATGACCAATGGAAAGCAATTGTGAAAAGGCAATTAGATTTATATAAAAAATTAACAACTACTGGAAAAGAGTTTTTAAAATATATTGTCGATGAAAATTTACAGTCAAAAATAAAATCTAAAAAAACAAGAGAATCATTATCAAACAAAAGTGAATATAAAAGTCTAGTTAAAAAAAATTATTGTGAGATAAATAATCGACCTTTAGATGACGTACCCTCAATAAACTTCAATCATGAAAATACAGTAATAAGACAAATATCCAATTCTGCAAATATTAGTGTATTCCATTTTATTACTGAACTATGTAAATTAAAAAACAAACCTGAATCAGAATTAACCGATGCAGATTTCTTTAATTCACCAATCCAAGAAGACCTTATTGATTCAGGAGATTTGTTTTCATCTCAAGTAGAATTAATTTTTTACAATTATGCAAAAAGAAGAGATATAAACAGAAAAGAGTTTTTTTATAAAAAAGAAGAAGGAGAAGATAACAATTCCATTTCAGATGCAGATTTTGTTTCTAATTTTGTTCCACCATGGGATTTAATTAATGATATTTTCATTAAACATAGTATCAATTTTTACTTTAAAGGTGTTGAGAAAAGAGACTTCACTTTAGAAGCGCCTATTGATTTTAAGTTATACAAAAAAACAACAAATGCTTCTATACCATTTATTGACTTGTCTTCAGGTGAAAAGGTAATTATTGGGTTAATAATCAAATTATTTACAACAGAATATTATGGTGAATCCATGACTTTCCCTGATTTATTGATTTTAGATGAACCTGATGCGCATTTACATCCTGAAATGTCAAAATTATTATTGGATGTGTTAAAAGACACATTTGTTGATAAATTTAAAATTAATGTAATTTTAACTACTCATTCCCCTTCAACTATAGCACTTTCAGATGAAGACAGTATTTTTCAATTGAGAAATGAAAGTAATAGTGGATTAAAGAAAATCACCAAAAATAAAGCACTCAAAATTCTTACTGGTTTCATTCCTACTTTAAGCATTGATTATAAAAATCACAGACAAATTTTCGTTGAAAGTCCAACTGATGTAAATTATTATCAAAGTCTACAGGACAAGCATTTACAATTTCAAAGTTTACCTTATAAATTATACTTTATATCTAATTCTGCAGGTAAGAGTAACTGTTCCCAAGTTTATAAAATAGTTAAAGAAATTAGAGATTCTGGAAATCAAACTTCATTTGGGATTGTCGATTGGGATTTAAAAAATAAACCTACAGATTTTGTATTTGTTCATGGATTTGAGCAACGATATAGTGTTGAAAACTTTATTCTTGACCCTATCTATATCATTTGTTTATTAATTGAGATGAAAAATGCGCACAACATTTGTGCATTAATTGGCATTGATAATACCTACAATCAATATCTTATTGGAAACGAGCCTTCTCAAAAACTACAAGAATTCTCTGATTGTTTCTTTAAAGAATTTGAAAAGAAATTCCCTGCCTTTAAAGCTGATTCAGAAAAACAAGTAGTAAAGTATTTAAATGGTCGAGAAATCAATATACCAAAATGGTATCTTAAAATGCAAGGACATGAGATTGTTGAAAAAGTAAAATTAATATTTCCTGCATTAAATAAATTCTCAAACGAAGGAGATATACAAAATACGCTCTCATTCCTAATGACTAAATGTTATCCATTTGTACCTAAAGACACTATAAGTATATTTGAACAAATAAATAACAGTGGCTAACAATGTGTATAATTCATTGCTAGTTAAAGCCTAATTACGAAAGTCCTCGCGGACTTTCTATCTGTGCTTTATTTGCTAACTTTAGTGCTTAAACACGCAACGAAATCATACACTAGACCGTTAGCAAACACCCAAGACAAAGAATAATTTGAAAATAAAGTCCATAGAAATAACCAACATAAAAGGCATCTCAAATAAAAAATTTGAATTGCATTTAGCACCAAACAAACCTAATATTTTGGTTGCACCGAATGGCTATGGAAAAAGTTCTTTTGCAACTGCTTTTGATTCATTGAAAAGCAGTAAAATAGTATTGGATGATAAAAACTATTTAAACAATAATACTGCAAACAGACCTGAATTAACACTTACTTTATCAAATGGCAAGATATTATCAGCTGACGATAATCAAAATACAATAAGTTCTGATTTTGATGTTTTCGTAATAAACAATCAAACAGAACCAAAATCAACTGTTCAGACATTTAACGGTTATAGTTTCGCTAAAACAACTCTTGAAATCAAATCGACTGTTTTGGTTAAAACCATACCACAGAAAGTCGATTTTGGCTACTCTTCATCTTCTTTGAAAAGTGCTTTTGGAGTAAATGGAAATAGAATTCTAAAAAACATTTCCAATCTTTTCAATAGCAGTCAATTATTTTACCGACTTGAAACTGAAATAGACTTCAGTCGATTTAATCTTAAAGCTTATAGAACTATAATACCTTCACAACTATCTAGTATTAATGGAATAGATGCAAAAGGTTCCGAAATAAAGCAATGGATAATAGAAAACGTTTTAACCAATCTTGATGAACTTCCTGAGTTCCAAAAGATAATGAACATTATTGCTTCATTTGGATTTACAGAAATTGAGAATGAGGCTGATTTATACCTTACTACTTGGCAAGTATTAGAAATTAGAAACAGTTTAGGAGCTAATTTCAAAAAAGCTTGTAAATATTTATTCTATTTAGCCGAGAAGCAACATTATAAAGAAACTATTTCCTCATTTAACCCTGTAAAAGACAGGTTTGACATAAAACCCAAAGAAGAAAAAAACAGTTTAATTGTTCATTGGCCAAAGGCTCACGAAATTTCCAATGGACAAAGAGATATCCTAACATTTATAACATTGCTTTTAAAATCTCGTAGAGACTTTAAAAAAAATGATTGCATCCTAATTATTGATGAAATATTCGATTATATGGATGATGCCAATCTTATTTCTTTTCAATTTTACATATCTACATTCATAGATGAAATGAAAAGAAAAAAAAGAAGGATTTTCCCAATCTTACTGACACATTTAGACCCTTTGTTTTTCAATCATTTTTGTTTCAATGATTCCAAAATTCAGGTTAACTACCTTAAAGAGATTAATATAAAATCCAATCAAAACTTGTTAAAGTTAATCTACAATAGGGAAGATGAATCTATTAAGGACAATGTAGATGCATATTTTTTTCATTTTCATCCAAATAATGGAACAATTGATTTAACAACAGAATTTACTGACTTGAGACTAAATATAGATTGGGCAACACCGCCAAAGTTTTTCAAAAAAATATTTCGCGAAATTCGAAGATACATATTTGAGAATAGTAGAATTGACCCTATTGCAATCTGTTTTGGAGTAAGGTATCAAATTGAAAAACTTGTATATGATAAAATACCTGATACGGACAACAAAAGGATATTTATAGAAGAAACCAATGGGACTAAGAATAAACTTCTATTCGCACAAAGTATTGGCATTGATATACCTGAAACATATTTTCTATTAGGGATTATATATAATACATCATTACATCTTTTTGAAGGTCAAGATATTTCACAGCCTCTTGGTCTAAAACTTGAAAATGAAACTATAAAAAGGATGTTGACAAATATATTCGTGAAATAAAAAGGGCGATTTGCTAACAACGTATATAAAAAATAGCGGTTTAATCGCTTAATCAAAAGAAAATGAATAAATTAAAGGTCTGCTGTAATCCGAAAAGTTAGTGTGTAAAATCCGCTACTTTTCATATACAAACCCGTTGTAGGTAATTAAAACAAAAAATCTCGAATGAAATTAACAATTACTTTTTTAACATTAATATTTTGTCTTCCATTGTACTCTCAAACCGACGGACAAAGTTTCTGCTCTGAATTTAAAAATGAAGACTATTTTCCTTTAACAATAGAAAAAAAGAAGATACTATGGCTGGATTCTTATTATTTTGAAGAAATCGTCGGAACAAAAAAAATTAAGGATAAAGAGTACATTGAATATGCTCAAATATGGAAAGATGGTAACACGGAAAGTCTTCTTTTAAGAGAAGAAAACGGAGTAATTTACCAATTTGAAAAATGTTGTGATTCAGAAACCATCAGATTTGACTCTAAATACCGAAAAGGAAAATCTTGGCAATCTGCCGACAAAAAGAGTAAATATACCATAGAGTCTTTTAAAGGGAAGTTGAAAACTCCATATTGTGATTATAAAGATCTTTTAGTCATTAAAGGAGAGTTTACTAACGTAACATATATGTTTTATTACAAAAAGGGTTATGGTTATATTGGAACTACTGATGATGAAAACAATCTGATTTCTTGTGTTTCACCTGAATGGAATAAAAAATAACTACCTACAACAACGTGTATAATTCATTGTTCGGTTCGTGTGTACTCGGAAAATTCCTGCGGAATTTTCCTCTGGTTTGGTTTCTTTTTGCTAACTTAGTCCTTGCCAACACAACGTAATCATACACAATCACGTTACAAAACATTTGATGAAACAGCTTCCGATATTACTTTTAACCTTATCAACATTATTCTGTTTTTCTCAAAAACAATATAAATTTGATTATATAATTGAATATAAATTAACTTTTTATAAGGATTCACTAGCTAAAAAAACTATATCGAGATATTACTTTACAAACTCCAAAAAAAACAACTATTTAGCTGTAATTACAAACTTGGATAGTTTGAATTATCAAATGGATTTTAAAGATGAAAATGGAATATCATTTAATGTTAACTTTTTAAAATCTGATTTAAACAAGGCTGAATTTATTAATGTTGATTGCCAATATGTAAATAATTATAATAATCCATTTAAAGATCGAATTAAAAAATACGACTTTTTTAATCTTAATGACACAATAATTGATGGAACAGAATATAACAGATATAAATTGACCTCAATAAAACTCAAAAAACATAAAAAGAAAAAACTCGCGACAGAAATTTATATTGTAGATAAAAATACTAAATTTCACTTACCAATTTTTTACTTTCCAACCGCTTATGAAGAATGGAAAAGTAAAAAGAATATTCCCAGTGGAATTTTTAAAGAACGTCTTTTATTTGATTCCTATGGAAATTTAAGTGTTAAAGAAGAATTAGTAAGTTATCACACTATAAATAAAACAATAACTATTGACGAAAAGTGTGATTATACTCAGAATAAATAAAAACGTTTTGTAACAACGTGTATAATTCATTGTTCGGTTTGTGTGTACTCTGAAAATTCCTGCGGAATTTTCCTCTGGTTTGGTTTCTTTTTGCTAACTTAGTCCTTGCCAACACAACGTAATCATACACAAACTCGTTGTACTGCATTAACTCACTCATATGAAAAGACAAGATTATACGACTTTGAAATCTCACTATATTCCGAATGAAAAAAAATATCATTTCATCTTTCCGTTAAAAATTCTTTCTGAATACAATGGAATTGAAAACCTTGATGTTACTATTGACGACAATCTAGCATATTTCATTATGGAGCCTATTTTGTTGAATAAGATTGAATATGATTTTGAATTTATTTGGACTAAAAATGACGCAGACAAAAAAACAAATTCGTTGGATATTTGTGTAAAACTCAATGATGATAAATTTGACCCTCAAATTGTACTTGACAATTTAAAAAATCAAAAAATGATTAACGGACTTGAATTGTATAAAGAAGAATACGGAAAACTGAATAAAATATTTGAAAAAAAATAACGCAGTACAACAACGTGTATAATTCATTGTTCGGTTTGTGTGTACTCGGAAAATTCCTTCGGAATTTTCCTCTGGTTTGGTTTCTTTTTGTTAACTTAGTCCTAGCCAACACAACGTAATCATACACAAACACGTTAGCTACAACCTGAAAAATGAGATACCTAAAATTAATTTCAATTTTTATCATAATTCTGACTTTATCAGGATGTTCCATAAAAGATTATTACTTCCCTATGTCTGATTTGACTAAAGGTAAAGTGTATAAATATGAATGCAAATCTGAACCATCAAAAACGGAATATTGGAAACTAACTTCCAATCTGACTGAAAACACGCTTATTACAGAGGCGTTCAACTCTGAATTCATACAATACGAATTCTTTAAAGAGGAACTAACGAAGGAAGGCTCTAAATTACTTGAATTTATAAGTTATAGAACCAATGAAAATGGACAGAAAGAAAAAGAAGTAATTAACAAACCAATTGAATTAGATGTTTTCAAATGGGAAACTGATAATCCATATCGCTACTCTTCAGAGGCAACTGAGGAATATTATGGAAAAGTAATGTTTGAGAAAAGACGAGAATTTATCGGAGAAGTAAAAGTAAATGTACTCGGAAAAGAATATAAAGCTTTAAAATTTAAGGGATTCTATAAAACAGAAGTTCCGAAAACCAACCAAAAATATGAATATAGTCAGTTTAGTTATTACGCAAAAGGGCTTGGACTTGTGAAAATGGAAAAGGAATATTCTGATGGAACAAAACGAACATTGGAACTGACTGAAATTATTTCTAACTCAGAATGGAATAAAAGGCAGTAGCTAACAACGTGTATAATTCATTGTTCGGTTTGTGTGTACTCGGAAAATTCCTACGGAATTTTCCTCTGGTTTGCTTTCTTTTTGTTAACTTAGTACTAGCCAACACAACGAAATCATACACAAACACGTTGTACAGCATTTAAAACCAACATTTTGAAAGAACAATTTGACATTAATAATAAAGATGATTTCGAAAGAATTGTTAATGATATTCGAAATGGACGAATCCCTTTTATTGGAGAACAATATCAAGAATTATATCGAGGACAATCAAAAGATTCATATGTTTTAAAGCCTGGAATTAGCCGGTATGTTAAAACAAAAGAAGAGCTAAATAAACTCGAAGCAGAAATCATTTCGGATTTCAAAAAAATGGTTAATAAAAGTCCAAACACAACAAAATACATACAACTGACTGATTTTGATAATGACTTTGAAAATGATTGGAGATGGATTGAACAAATTCAGCATTTTAGAATTCCTACAAGATTATTAGACTGGACTATTGACCCTAAAATTGCATTATTTTTTGCAGTCGAAAGTAATCAAACTGAAGTTGGACAATTTTGGATATTCAAAAGTCCTCTAAACTGGTCTTGTGACGAACATTTTGGAATTGACCCATTTGATAAAAATATTGACCTTATATCAAATAGTAGTTTTTACGTAGAAGATGATTTTAAAGATAAAATTGCTGAACAAAGAAGGTCTTTTCAATCTGGTAAATTCACTTTTCAAAATTCCGAGAAGTCAATTGAACCAATGGAAAATCAAAACCATTTAAGAGATAAAATGTTGAAATACACCATAAATCCAAGTTCCAAGCAAAATTTACTTGATTATTTGTTGGATTTTAACATAAATGAAGATACTGTTTATGTTAGATATGACGATGAAATCGAGACTTTAATTGGCGAATTAAAAGAAAAATATAACTTAAAATAAAAACGCTGTACAACAATGGCTATAAGTAATTGCTTGTTCTCGCCTACTTCTGAAAATCCTCGCGGATTTTCAGTTTGGTGCGTACTTGCAAAGTTAAGTGCTAAACCACGCAACTACTCATAGCCGAGACCGTTGTGCATAATTATGAAAAACAAGCTAATCATATTATTAATTTTGATAACAACCAGTGTTTGTGCACAAGAATTATCTAAAGAAGAAAAACAGGAAAAACTCTTTTTAGAAGCTGAAAAATATCTAAAGCGAAATAAACTTAAAAAAGCATTATTTAAGTATCAATTTGTATGTGGAACTTATGCACCAGAAACAGAATTTAAGCGTAAAGCAAATGCTCGAATTGATTCATTACTACCAATTGCTCAAAAAAAGGAAATGAAAAAATGGAAAGGCAAATGGGAATTAAAGCAATTAAAGACTGATATGTTTGATTTTAAAAAGATTATCGTTAAAGAAGATTCAATCGCCTTTTTTAAAAACAAAAGTGACAGCATTGCCGCAAGAATTGAAAAAATAAAAACTCCTGAATTTAATCACAAGAATTTTTTAAATACAAGAAGCGTCGTTTTTGCGAATAATGAAGTTTGGGAGTTCAATGTTGAGAAGCATAAACGGAAAGATAGATTGTTTGTTAAACTAAAAACTGACTCTGAAGGAACGAGCTATTTGATTCTTGACCATCGACATATGATTATTGACAGAAAAGAAAGAAAAAAGGCTTTAGCCGAAGAAGTTAGAACATTTTACACAAGAATAAAATAACTATGCACAACAACGTGTATAATTCATTGTTCGGTTCGTGTGTACTCGGAAAATTCCTGCGGAATTTTC
>NZ_JBNAFQ010000012.1:0-9025 GCF_049800755.1 Psychroserpens sp. S379A
ACAAAATAGTTGTTTAAATATCAAAATTATCGGATTCTTACTCTTGTCGAATTTCTTTTACATCAAACAAAACCATATCAATCAAAAAATGTTTTAAAATTCAACATGAATGGAATCTCACTCTTGTGGATTCTTGAGCTTGTTTGCGGAATTAATCTTACATCAAAAAAAGTCTAACCAATTAAAAAATATTTTAAATTCGAAATAAATGGAATCTCACTCTTACGGAATTCAGCAAGTTTGCGGATTTGATTACTCAAACGCAAAATGCTACAAAGCGTTTTAAAAAAACACTTTTCGCGATCAATCGTAAAAGCAAAACTAAAGTTTAGCTTTTCTCCTATTCTATTTCTGAAAACTTTACGGCAAAGCAAAACGTGATTACTCAACTCTTTCGCAAAATGTTGTAACACTGTGTATAATTCATTGTTCAATTTGAGTGTACTCGGAAAATTCCTGCGGAATTTTCCTCTGGTTCGTTTTATTTTTACTAACTTAGTCCTAGCCAACACAACGAAATCATACACAAACTCGTTGGCAAACATTTGATGAACAGCATAGAATTCAATAAATATTGGGATAAAAACTACCCTGAATCAAATCCAATCGGACACGAATTGAAAAGTGTTTATCCGAATAGATGGCTACGAATCCATAGTTTGCCCGAATCGAAACGATATGCGGAATCTGAAGATGAATATCAAATAATTCTGGACAGACAAAACAAACTGATTTCGGAACTAATTGGAGAGAACACTGAAATAATAATTGTGTCAAGTCAATACGAAATGGAATTGACTGGCGAAATCTCAACCGAATTATCTAATTACGGAGAATTTCAAAATTGTAGAACAATTGAACTTCATAAAATTTATCCCGAAGAATATGAAGATGACTTTTTCTATGATGTTTATTTCAGAACTGACATTTGGACAATGAATTCTCAAAACGAACTTTTGACTAATATTGCGGATGATGAATTCAGAGCAATGTTTGTCTGTCCGAAAAGAAAATGTATTGTAGCGCCTTATGATGGAGGAATGGACATAATAGTTGATTCTCAAGAAAAAAGAGATAAATTAAAAATTAAATATAAAGATTGGCTTTCTAAACGAAAAGATGGAATGTAGCCGAATAAAAAACGATTTGCCAACACCGTATAAAATTAATTGCTAGTGCAAGCCTACTTACGAAAATCCTCGCGGATTTTCTATTCGGTTTGTATTTGCTAAATTAGGTGCTTAAAACACGCAACTAATCTTATACAAACACGTTGTACAGCATTAATTAATGAAAATTAAAACTCCATTAAAAATTGGAATCGGAATTGTAGTAATTGGAATTGGATTATTAATGCTACTCGGAATTAAAATTCCTCCCGAAAAACTTAAAGCTTCTGATTTGTCATCTATCGCAAAAATTAAAGTGAATAATGATAATGTTCAAAACCTAACAGAAAAGGAAATCAAATTATGGAAAAATTTAGAGTTCAAAATTTCAACTGAAAATTATCCTGGAGAAACACCAGATTATATTATTGACCTGATTGGAAATGATTCTAATTTTAGGGCAATGTATAATGAATCGAGCGGAATTATTTTCTTTAGTTTTATTCCAGAAATTGAATACGGATTTTTAAACTCTCCTACTCCAGGAGGTTGGACGAAACCTATTTACGAAATTCAAGCAAGCGATGAACTCTTAAGTTTATTAAAAGTAAATTAACGCAGTACAACAACGTGTATAGTCCATGCTTGCCTCTTAGTTCATAGAAAAAATACTATCTTTAAACAAACAAATGGTTTTATCGGAAAATTGGCAAGTCACAGCCTTGCTATTTTCCTCCAACGGATTTTTCGCCGCTCGCGGCTCATCCAAGCAAAAAATTGCTCGGCTGAAAATCCGCACAAACCATACACGAACACGTTACCCAACATTTGACCAAAATTATGGATAAAAAAATATTAGGAAATTTTATAATATATTTTCCAACTATTGCATACTTAGCTTTTACAATGGTTACTAAAAAAGAAAACTCTGGCATTGATTGGACTTCAGTTGTTATAGCTGGCTTAATTGGAATGATAAGTTATGCAATTGGTACAAGGATAAAAAACAAAGGAGAAGTTGAATAAAGAAAATCTTGAACAAAACTTAAAAGAAGCCTCTTCTACTCTACTTGAAATGGCTAGAAGTTCTTGTTGGAATAAAATTTCAGACAATACGAGTTACATAATTTCAGAAATAACAAATGATAATCGGAGTATTCTTGACAAACGAATTGAACGTAAAAAAGTAAACGAAAAGAAAAAAAACAAATCACTTGAACAAATAACAGCTGAATTAAAAGACATTTATGAAAATCTGTACGATATAAACTTGTACATATATAAAAGCAAAAAGAAAAGTACAATAATTGAAATTCAATATTATCCCAAATCATCGCTCGAACTTGACTTTTATGAAACTGTAAAAAGGAATGAACCAATGTTACATTGCAAAATCCCAAGACCTTTCTATGTTACAGAATCGCCAAATTCAAACAAAACAGAACCAAAATTTGACGTTAATTGGGAATTGGGTGGAAGTAGGCACGAATGGAATAAATTTATTGGAAAATTAAAATACCATATTTGAAAAATAAAATATGACCGAAAAAAGAAAATGCGGAATAAAAACGTTGGGTAACAACGTGTATAATTCATTGTTCGGTTTGTGTGTACTCGGAAAATTCCTTCGGAATTTTCCTCTGATTTGTTTTCTTTTTGCTAACTTAGTCCTAGCCAACACAACGAAATCATACACAATCACGTTACCAACAATAGTGCAGTTTTCGTGATGATTACTTTATTTCATATTTGAGTTACTAACTTTTATCGTTAGAGGTTTCTTTTCAACTTCTTCCCTATTTTCTTTTTTGGAGAACTTAACGCTTCTGTGGCTTTTCTATATTTGCTGTGTCTTAAATGAATCTTCCTATGAAAAATGAATAGTTCAATTTATATAGAATTTTATCAAACAAAATAAATATTACATCTAACTGAAAATTGATTTATCTGCCAAATGATCGCTAGCGTTCGGATTTGTTCTATTTCCAAAAAAGGTGTTCGTGTTTATCGCTTTGGGCAACCTAAATGCTACTGTGTTTGTTTCCTCTCATCTAATGCAACGGTTTCTTGGGTTTCTCAGCTAAGTCGTGGCTAGCATTCTCTTTCGGTTGCTTATTGGATAATCTGCTTTGGTCTGTGATTTAACAATGGTTAGTCTTGCACTACAGTAGGTAACAACGTGTATAATTAATGCTCTCTTTTTATTTTCATAGAAAAAAGACTACCTTTAACAAAATGATTTGTTTCATCTGAAAACTTGCCGTTTTCATTCGCACAAATCATACACAATCACGTTGGCACACATTTACCAAATCGCAATCTAAAAAAAGAAATTTTATAAAATTAACAAGTTTCTAAACAAGAAAAATATGAAATTAAAATCTATAGCAAACAAAATTATTTTAATTCTGACTTTGTCATTTCTAATCTCTTGTGGATTTGAATCTTCAAAGAAAACAACTGAATCCGTCACTACTTCTAAAGTGAAAGTTGAAAATGTAAAAATAAAAGAAGACAGTAAATTTGCTTGGGCTGTCGAAGGAATGATTAGAAATGAAAGTTCATCCGAAATAAAAGGATACGTTAAAATTAAATTCTTGAATTCGAGTGGAGATATTGTTTACTCTACAAAGGCAAAAGTTAATGATGGAGATTCTTTTGGACCAGGACGAGCTGCAAGTTTTGACTATTTCACAGAACCGAAAAATTTCGACGGAGTTACTGATTTTGAAGTAGATTTTGTGGAAAAATAAAGAATAGATTTGCCAATATAGTTTGGCTTACATTTAAATATATTATGGCAATAAAATTGAACGAGAACGGGAATAAACCTCTCTACAATACAGACGAATATCTAAAAAAGTTTATTCCTCTAGTCATCGAAAACGCACCTGAATTTGATAATTTCTCAATCTATGACCTTAAAAATAAGTTGGAATTATCTGAAAAAGAAAATTTAGTTTTTAGCGATTTAACCTTTAAAATCAGGCAACATTTTGTAAGTAATGGAATTGCAGAAATGTATGGTTCACGACAGATAAAGTTATTAGACAAAGGACGTGATATAAAAAACGGAACAGAAAAAATATTCGGAATGACAATTAATAATGATTTTAGTAATTCAAATATTGGTCAAGTAAATCATTCATCAGAAACTTCAAATAATTCCCAAACAATAAATATATCAAACAAAGAAAACCCAAAGAAAAAAAATAATCTGATAATCAAATTTTGGAAACTAATATCTGAAAACAAACTCATATCTGGATTACTAATTATTGTTATTTTATATATAATAAAGATTGTTTTCGGAATTGAATTAAAATAAAAAACGTGTGCCAACAACGTGTATAATTAATTGCTAGTGAAAGCCTACTTACGAAAATCCTCGCGGATTTTCTATTCGGTTTTTATTTGCTAAATTACGTGCTAAACCACGCAACTAATCATACACAAAACCGTTGTACACAAGCTATACCAAAATAAATTGATAGAATTAGAACACTTTGAAAAACATTTAACCAATCTTTCTAAAGAAGAATGGAATTATTTGTTTGATTTGCTTACTGAAATTAAAAAAACAAAAGTATTTGGTGAGTTAATTGAATCTAAAATTAAAGATGATGGATCGTATTCATTTCCGTATTGGAAATCAACTGAAATCGTTCATAAGACTTTTGAAACTATCACTCTTTTGGAATTAGCGCCTGCTTTTGATTGGATGAACTGGGAAAATGGAAAAGAAATTCTTAATGACTATGAATATGATTATTCTGAATTAGATATTATAGTTCTTTGCAAACTACTGACCTGTGTAATTAGGTTAGATAGATTTAATGATGGTTATTTAATTAAAAGTTTTAATAATCATACGATTCAGAAAATATTGACATCTTTAAAAAGTAAAGTAGAAGAAAAAGGAATAATTAACTCTGAATCAGTTAATAGAAAATTCTTGATGTGGAAACAATTTAAAAACAAATAAAAGCCAGTGTACAACAACGTGTATAGTTAATGCTACATTTTGTAACAAAGGAAAATTTTCGCTTAAAATTTATATATTTACATAACACTGAAAATTAGCAAGGCTCAGCCTTGCAATTTTCTTCCAGCGGATTTTTCGCCACGAGTGGCTCATCCAAGCAAAAATTGCTTGGGCTGAAAATCCGCACAAACCATACACAAGCTCGTTGTAGCCAATTAGAAAAATGTACGAATTTAATTATATTTATGGAGCAATATTGATTGATAGGAATTTAGATAAAGTTCAAAAAATCATAAATGAAATGTCATCTTCGGATGAATTTTACTATTTCCATGCTTCAATGTTTTCTCAAGGAAGTAATAAATATCCTTCTTTTTATAATTCCTACATCATTTCATTTTCTAGAACTTTCAAATATTTTGGTTATGATTTAAACGAATTTAATGAGTTCATATGGAATATTGAAAGTTTTTTAGACCAGATAGATTTTGATAGCGCAATGATTCATATTGGAGGAATGTACAACGATCAGGATTTATTTTGGATAAATAAAAAAATGGGAAACAAAGAAAAATTAGGCATCAAGGGAATCCAATATTATGAAACTGATAAATGGTTTTTTGGTTTTGGAGCGATAAATTTATCTACTGGAATAATTAATAGAGTACCAAATGATAAAAATGAAATGTTTCATATACAATATCCTAACTTTAAGTATCCGATAATTAAAAAATAACTGGCCACAACAACGTGTATAACTAATTGCTAGTTATTGTTTACTCGGAAAATCCTACGGATTTTCCTCTGGTTTGGTTTCTTTTTGCTAACTTAGTTCCAACCAACGCAAATAGCCATACACAAACACGTTGGCACTAATTTGAAAAAATTTATGAAAAGAAACTTAATTCATCTGATTTTAATCCTATTTTCAATATCTACATATTCTCAAACTTTCTCTGAAAGCTACTATGAATTATTTAGAAAATCATGGGAAAAAGAACCAACCAAAGAAATGATTGGCCAAATAGATCCGAAAATGGACAGTTTGTATAGAGCAACAACAGGAAAAGGATTTTGGGAAATGCAAGCTGAAGGATTAAAAAATTCTACAACTAATAACATTAGTAATTATAAAAAAGTTTTTAAACTCAAAAATTTGGACATTGATAAAATCGATAAATTCATAATCATTGAAGAGTCTAATAGAGGAATGAATTTTCCGCCTGATTTTAGTCGCAAAGGATTTGTTTTGATTGGTACAGACATTTTCACATATTACTACAATCCAGGAGAAGAAAACTCTTTAAAATTGTCAAACGACTATTTTAATGAATCCAATCCTAATCATGAATCAAGAAAAATTATAACTGACATTGCTAAATCAGATAAAAACGAACAATTTTCTGTTTTAGCAAAAAAGGAAATGGAATTAGGAATTGGAGAACCAAGAGTAGAATACGAAATAATTGTTTATGATAAAAAAATAGATGAAAAACCTCTAAAAATAATTTATCTTCATGATTTTGTCACTGAAATAAAAAATTAATAAAAAAACTAGTGCCAACAACGTGTATAATTCATTGTTCGATTTGTGTGTACTCGAAAAATTCCTGCGGAATTTTCCTCTGGTTCATTTTATTTTTGCTAACTTAGTCCTAGCCAACACAACGAAATCATACACAAACACGTTGGCAACAAGCTGAAAAAACTCACGACTTCATTAAAGGTTATAACTTATTAATTTTATATTTTTACACTAAATGTAATAACATAAAAAATGAAAGGTATACAAGATACTTCAAACGAGACATATAGAAAGTTAATGGGTAATGGACTTAAATATGTTATTCCTAAATTCCAGAGAGATTATAGTTGGGAATCAGAACACTGGGATGATTTATGGCAAGATATACAACTAATCCTAGAGAATCAAGAAAATGAACATTATATGGGATATTTGGTTCTTCAAACAACCGATAATAAAAAGTATACTGTAATTGATGGACAACAAAGATTAACTACACTCACAATACTAATCTTAGCTGTATTAAAGAGGTTAAATGACTTTGTTGATCAAGGTTCTGAGGTAGAGAATAATGAAATACGAATAAACACATATAGAAATAATTACATTGGAAGTCTAAACACCATAACTTTAATTTCTGACAATAAGCTAAAACTTAATAGAAATAGCGATGACTATTACAGAAATTATATGGTTCTTTTAAAGGATTTACCTCTTAGAAACACAAATACCTCTGAAAAAAATATGAGGTCGTGTTTTGAATGGTTCTATAAAAAATTAAAACAATATTCGAGTGGTGAAGAAATTGCAAATTTTCTTGAAACAATAGTTGATAAATTATTTTTTACTGTAATAACGGTAACAGATCAAATAAATGCATTCAAAGTTTTTGAAACTCTTAATGCTAGAGGTGTTCAACTTTCGTCTTCTGATTTACTAAAAAACTACTTGTTTTCAGTAATCGATGAATCAAATCCACATCACACTGAAATCGAAGAGTTAGAAAAATTATGGAGTAGAATAATTGGGAAATTAGGGAATAAAAAATTTGAAGATTACTTAAGATATTATTGGAACAGCAAGAATAAAACTGTACGTAAAAATCAACTTTTTAAAGTCATTAAAAACAATATAAATTCAAAAAAAGACACTTTTGAACTAATTAGAGATTTAGAAGAATCTACTGATATTTACATCGCAATACAAGATCCTGGAAGTGAACTTTGGAGTGATAAACCTGATATTGTTAAAGCTCTGAAAGAGCTTAAACTATTTCAAATAAAACAAACAAATTCTCTTTTAATGGCAGCTTATAAGAATTTAGATATAAACTCTTTTGCTAAACTAATAAAGACCTGTTCTGTAATTTCATTCAGATATAATATTATTGGAGGTTTAAATCCTAATGAGCAAGAGGACGTTTATAATCGAATTGCTAATTCAATTACAGAAAACAAGACTATTAATTTAACTGATTTCCAATCTGTTTATGTTTCAGATATTAACTTTGAAAATGATTTTAAAACAAAGCAATTTAAAAGAACCTCTAAAAATCACAAAATAGTAAAATATCTTTATTCAAAAATTGAAAAACACTCGTTCAACAATGATATTAATTCAGAAAGTGACAACTATACTATTGAACATATCTTACCTGAAAGTGCAGATGAAAATTGGGGAGATTTTAATAATGAGCAAGTAAATAGATCTATTTATAGACTTGGAAATTTAGCATTAATAGAGAATAAATTAAATTTAGAAGCTGGAACAAAACCTTATTCTGATAAAAAAGAGATTTTCAAAAAATCTAATTGTCATTCTACAAATTCAATTCCTCAAGATTATAATGATTGGAATGAAAATAAAGTTTCTGCTAGACAGAGAGAATTGGCTAAACTAGCTAAATCAATTTGGAGAATTCAAGAACTGAATTAAAAAGCCAGTTGCCAACAATGGCTATAAGTAATTGCTTGTTCTCGCCTACTTCTGAAAATCCTTGCGGATTTTCAGTTCGGTGTGTACTTGCAAAGTTAAGTGCTAACCCACGCAACTACTCATAGCCGAGACCGTTAGTAACAATAGCTCCGAAAATCGTAACTCCTAACATAAAAAGCTTTTAAAATTTAAAATTATCGGATTTACTTACTCAAACTCGGAAATTTATTTTACTTCAAAAAGAACTTAATTATTCATCTATTACTTTTATCATTAATAATATTGGAATTTTACTCTTGCGGATTTTTGAGCTCGTTTGTGGAAAGACTTCTACATCAAAAAGTTTTATATAAATCAAATTAATCAGAATCCTACTCTGGCGGAATTTCTTACTCAAAGGATAAATGTTACAAAGAGTTTTGCAAACACTTTTCGCTATCAATGGTAAAAGCAAAACTTGAGTTTAGCTTT
>NZ_JBNAFQ010000013.1:0-7401 GCF_049800755.1 Psychroserpens sp. S379A
CGTTGTGTGCAATTTGGCTACGTTACCAAGATTTGGTATATTTGATTAAAATTAGAGTCTAAATGGGAAAAAACACATCAATATCACTCGGAAATCATTTTGAGGATTTTATCAGAGAAGAAGTAAATTCTGGAAGATATGGTTCAGTTAGCGAAGTAATTCGTTCTGCTTTACGTTTGTTAGAACGTGAAGAAAAAAAAGAAAGAGAACTGATTAAAGCTCTCGAAGTTGGGGAAAACAGTGGATTTGTTGAAAATTTTGACCCAAAACAACATCTGAAAGAATTACATAGTAAACACTTATGAGTAAAAACAAATATCGCATAAGCCAACAAGCGATTGAGGATTTAGATAAAATTTGGATTTATACTCTTAACAAGTGGTCTAAAGAACAAGCAGATAGATATTACGATTTAATAATAGCGGAAATTGAATTTATTGCGGACAACTATCTGATTGGAAAATCCGCAGAACAAACTCGAAAAAACTATCGAGTAACGAAAATCAAATCTCATCTGATTTTTTACAGAAAAGTAGATAATGAGATTGTGGAAATCGTTAGAGTTTTGCATCAGAGAATGAACATTAAAAAAAGGCTGAAATAAAAAAACTGCACACAACAACGTGTATAGCTCATTGCGGCTGAATTCCTAATCGGAATTCATTGCAATTTGCTATCTTTCGGTTACGACGGAAAATCCTCGCGGATTTCCCGCAACGAGCCATACACAAGACCGTTGCCATTCATTGGCGGAACGCACTCAAAATCGAAAAAATATATGAAAAACATAAAACTGACTTTAATTTTTATGCTTTTATTCTCTTTAGAATGTTTTAGTCAACAAACAGGAAACGAAGAAATAAAAAATACAGCAATAAGAAGTGGAATTGGATTAGGAAGTGTTTTAGCTGTTGTAGTTTCTTGGGAGAGAAATAAATCTGTTTTGTTAGCTTTTATACACGGAATTTTTAGCTGGTTATATGTTTTATATTTTGTGTTAACAAGAAAACCAGAAGAAAGACATAAAAAATAATCGGAATTAGGATGAGTTTATAAAACTGAACTGTTCAAAATTAAATCACTCAAACGGAATTGAAAATATTACGGAATTAAACGCTGACTGAATTTACTCAAATGCTGTAAACTGAAAATCAATGAAAAAAACACTAAAAATAATTTCTACAGTATCAATTATATTATTTGGAATTTTATGGATTTCGAGCAAATTTGATTTCTTGACTAAATATAACTCGATAGATTTTAGGAATATTCTTGTACTTATTTATTTGTTTACAAGTCTAAAGTATTTTCAAATGGAAGTCAAAGATAAAAATGCTGAAATTCAGGAGTTAAAATTAAAACTGAAGAAAGGAAATAAAGATATTTAAATAAAAACGAATTTGGTAAATAAGAAACTCTGAAAAACAACGAAATGGCAACACCGTGTATAATTCATTGTTCGGTTCGTGTGTACTCGGAAAATTCCTGCGGAATTTTACTCTGGTTTGGTTTCTTTTTGCTAACTTAGTCCTTGCCAACACAACGTAATCATACACAAACATGTTAGCCACAATAAAACCATAAACATGACAAATAACATTACTGAAATACAATTGCTCGAGAAAAAAATTGATGAATTAACAAGTGACGAAATGATGTTTGTCCATTTATCTACAAGCTACTCTCCTATTACAGTAAAAAATGCAATACTACGTTCGAACCTATCTTTTATATATCAAAACATACAGCATAGTTTAAGCAATGAATATAGTAAACAACTAATACCTTATATTTCGCTCTGCGCAATATTAGATCAATTGGGAACTTGTTATAATCGTAAAGATAAAAGCGAGCCTAGATTTCAAAACGGAATCAAAAGATGCCTATACTATTTAGGAGAATTCAGCGAAGACGATGAGATAATCGATGTAATTTATGCTTTAAGAAACGGTCTGTTGCATAACGTAAGCTTATCTTCTTATATTGTTAATAAGAATAAATTTTATCATTTCAGATATAATAAAGATATTAATGGAATTTATGAACCAGCTGAAAATGCATGGGACGGAAATTACGAAACTTTAGATACTGGAAGAGAACGATATACAACATCAATAAATGTGGAAAACTTTAGAGATATGGTTTTCGGCTGTCTATCAAAAGCTCAAGAGTTAAATCAAAATTCTCAATTAGAATTAAGATTAGACGATGGAACAAGACAATTATTTTTTGATTACGTAAGAAGTATACCAAAATAATTACTGTGGCTAACAACGTGTATAATTCATTGTTCGGTTTGTGAGTACTCGGAAAATTCCTGCGGAATTTTCCTTTGGTTCGTTTTCTTTTTGCTAACTTAGTCCTAGCCAACACAACGTAATCATACACAAACTCGTTACCTCTCATTTTGACCGAAATACAATTTTATTTTAAAATTATATAGTCAAAAATACAATATCATTTATTTTTTATATATTTGTAGGATAAAAAATATCTCTGCGCCAACAGAGATACTAAATTTTCGGTCGTACCGATTTTTAAATATTTTTTTAAGTATGAAACAAATTTACGAAAAAAAAGTGAATTACCGCCAAAATAAAAGGCGATTAGCAACCGAAGAAGGTGCTAAATTTGATTTAAAAAAGGAGCTTCCACTAATGTTTAAGGCATTTAAAGAGGCTCACGAACTTTATGAAAGTGAAATCGTTCAAACACCACCTTTAGCTCGTGGAAGAGGTTTTGAAGCATCATTGTTAAACTCTAAAATGTTACAATGCATTCAAAAGTATTTCCCGAATAACTGGAGGTTTGGAAAATATAAACGATTCACACTTCGTGTTAATGGTTATATAATTCTATTTAAGAAATTAGATAAGAAAAACATGCCTATGAATATTAAGACTAATTCCGTTCAAGCAATCTCGCAACAACTATCTTTACCTTTATTTAATGAAGCAAGTTATGTCGAAGAACCTATATTGTTCTTTGGCTACAAGAAAAATAGTGTTGGTGTTATTTCAGAACCTAAATTAGTCTATTTAGACGAAGACAGGATTCAATGGATTGTTACGCTTGATGATATTACAATCGACAAGTCTATACAATTACCAAGAAAGGTGGAAAAAGCCACACCTATCCTCAAAAAAGGAAAAGAAGGCGACAAAAAAGTTGGCTAATTATTAATCCAATCGTGTACGACCGATTATTATATTAACTAAATATGAAAACAAAAAAATGAAAATCAATCACAAACAGTTAACATTTGCGCGAGAATATAGAGGGTATTCTCAAACAGATTTATCTTCAATGATTGATGGATTGTCTCAACCAAACTTGTCAAAGTTTGAAAAAGGTTTAAGCACATTATCTGATGAATTACTATCAAAAATTGTTTCCTTTTTGGACTTTCCATTTGAGTTTTTGAGTAAAAACATTTCGAACGAATCAGAGACTGCGCATTACCGTAAAAGAACTACAATTACTAAGAAAGATAGAACAGACATTGAAAATAGCTACAAACTAATTGGTTATTTGGTAGACGAAATGGCGGACTCTTTAATGTGGCCAGAATTTACTTTTAAAACATTGGACATTGAAGATGGTTACACACCTGAATACATTGCATCCTATACAAGGAAATTTTTAGGATTAAGACCTGATGAACCTGTAAGAGAGATATGTAATTATTTAGAAGTTAATGGAATTATTATAGTGGAATTAGATGCTATTGAAAAATTTGATGGTGTCTCGTTTGTGTCGGACAATAATCATCCTGTCATTGTTTTAAATAAAAATTTCAGTAATGACAGAAAAAGATTTACCATTGCTCACGAGTTAGGTCATCTACTAATGCATTCAATAAATAATCCTGCTATTCCGAAACACAGAGAAAAAGAATTAGAGAATGAAGCCAATACATTCGCATCTGAATTTTTAATGCCTAAAGAAGCAATTAAAAACTCTCTTTATAGCTTGAGACTATCGTATCTCGCTGAACTCAAAAGATATTGGCTTACTTCTATGGCATCAATTATAAGAAGGGCAAAAGATTTGGGATGTATAACAAAGGATACTTACACATATCTGAATATCGAATTCAGTCGAAAAGGCTTAAAAAAAGATGAAGGATTTGACATCTACATCGACACACCCGAATTATTCCGAAAGGGATATTCTATGCACAAAACTGAATTAGCTTATTCGGATTTTGAATTGGCAAGTGCTTTTTCCTTACCTGTTGACGTTATCAAAAGATATTGTGAGACAAATCGAAATCAATCAAAATTAAGAGTGTTGATTTAGAAAAAACGAGAGGTAACAACGTGTATAAGCAATAGCGGTTTGAGTTATAACTTGAACCGCTATTTCATTTTATTAAAGTATATTGTAATCTGAAAAGCAGTGCTTTAAAATCCGCTACTGCTCATACACGAACACGTTGTGCTTCATGCCTCAAAACAAGATATATTGAAAATTATAAAAATTCACAACCTCTTAGTATTATCAATAGCATTATTCACAAGTTGTGGAAATAATAATGAAATACTAGTTAATACTAATAATGATTTGCAAGTTGAAAACGTGGAAATCAAATATGGTTTTACTTCAATAAACCGAGAGAACGATTCTGAATTATTCAATTCAAATCTGAAAACTGTATTTGATGGAAAATACAAAAATAATCTTTCGACAATCTTTGGTGAAAATGACTTTTTAATAATTTACGATGATAAATTCTATTACTCATTTCGACATTTCATTTTTACAGATTTCAAGAGTAGTTCACCGAAAGGACATGAATATAATTTCTCGCTTTACAAACGAAATGACACAATTTTATGTGATGTGGATATAATTGGTGAAGAACCAATGAAATTCACTCGTTTTATGTCCGAAATTAAAACTGCAAAAAATAAGCTTGGAAATACACCAATAGAAAAAGCTGGTACTATTTATAATATGAAAGAAATGGAAGAAGAAAAACAATAGATTGCACGAAAGCACAACAACGTGTATAATTCATTGTTCAGTTTGTGTGTACTCGGAAAATTCCTGCGGAATTTTCCTCTGGTTTGGTTTCTTTTTGCTAACTTAGTCCTTGCCAACACAACGCAATCATACACAATCACGTTGTGCAACATTTGAATAATGACTTCCGAAATCGAAAAAAGTAATAGAAAAATACTGAACTCATTGAAAAAGAAATTTCCAATGGAAGTCGCAAGTGGAATTAGATTTGACTTAAGCAAATATTCAATTATTCCAAAAGGTAAGTTCTTAAAAAATATCTATACATGGAAGTTAACGGAATTTGAATCTGATGCGTATTTATTATCTATTCGCAATTCATATAAAACTGAAATAATGGGAACTGGTGGAGAGTCGATGATTGAAATAGATACTGAAAGCAAACACAATGGATTGATTTTAAAAACGGAATCAAATCTTCCTGAACTTATAATAAGACCAGCTTATCTGAAAGAAAAAATTGCAAATCTGTTTCTGAAATTTGATAAAAAACTTGATGGCAGAAAAGAATTTAATAAAAAATACATTCTGGAATCGTCATTAAGCCAATTGGAATTGGAGAAAATAATAACAAAAAGAATAACGGATGAATTAATTAAAGTCAATGAATTTAGTTTGGAGTTTAAGAACAATTCAATCTTTTTGAAATTCGAAAAAGAATTCAATGAAGAAGATTCTGTTAACCTTGTAAAACTTGGAAAAATAATAGAAACGGAATTAAAAAACGTTGCACAACAACGTGTATAGTTAATGCTATGTTGGTTAACTAAAAGAAAAATTCCTACTTTTAAGAAACATTAAAATCAATCGGAAAACTCACAAGCCAAAGCCTTGCTGTTTTCCTCCAGCGGATTTTTCGCCACGAGTGGCTCATCCGAAGCTAAAACAGCTTCGGCTCAATCCGCACAAACCATACACGAACACGTTATAAAAAACTGCTCCGAAATCGTAACTCCCAACAAAATAATTGTTTAAATATCAAAATTATCGGATTCTCACTCCTACCGAATTTCTTTTACATTATATAAAGTCATATCAATCAAAAAATGTTTTTAAATTCAACATAAATGGAATCTCACTCTTGCGGATTCTTTAGCTTGTTTGCGGAATTAATCTTACATCAAAAAAAATCAAACCAATCAAAAAGTATTTTAAATTCAGCATAAGTGGAATCTAACTCTTACGGAATTTAGCAAGTTTGCGGATTTGATTACTCAAACGCTAAAAGCTGCAAAGCGTTTATAAAAAAAACACTTTTCGCGATCAATCGTAAAAGCAAAACTAAAGTTTAGCTTTTTACTTTTTTATTGTTCCTTTCTTTATTGCTAAACTAAATGTGCTTACTCAAACGTGTCGCAGCATTATATAACACTGTGTATAATTCATTGTTCGGTTTGTGTGTACTCGGAAAATTCCTGCGGAATTTTCCTCTGGTTTGGTTTCTTTTTGCTAACTTAGTCCTTGCCAACACAACGTAATCATACACAAACTCGTTAGTAACAATAGCTCCGAAAATCGTAACTCCTTACATATAAAGTTTTTAAAATTATCGGATTTATTTACTCAAACTCGGAAATTTATTTTACATCAAAAAGAACTTAATTATTCATCTATACTTTTATCATTAATAATATTGGAATTTTACTCTTGCGGATTTTTGAGCTCGTTTATGGAAAGACTTCTACATCAAAAAGTATTATATAAATCAAATATTATCCTAAAATCAAATTAATCGGAATCCTACTCTTTCGGAATTTCTTACTCAAAGGATAAATGCTACAAAGCGTTTTGCAAACACTTTTCGCGATCAATGGTAAAAGCAAAACTTGAGTTTAGCTTTTTTCTCTTTTCATTGTCAAATCTTTATCGCTTAACTGATTCTGATTACTCAATTGTGTCGCTACAGTAACTAACAGCGTGTATAATTAATTGCTTTTTAAGTGCTTACTTGCTAAAATTCCTGCGGAATTTTCTCGGGTTCGTAAAAGTTTGCTAATTTAGTTGCTTAACCACGCAACTAACCATACACAAACACGTTAGTAACAATAGCTCCGAAAATCGTAACTCCTAACATAAAAAGCTTTTAAAATTTAAAATTATCGGATTTACTTACTCAAACTCGGAAATTTATTTTACTTCAAAAAGAACTTAATTATTCATCTATTACTTTTATCATTAATAATATTGGAATTTTACTCTTGCGGATTTTTGAGCTCGTTTGTGGAAAGACTTCTACATCAAAAAGTTTTATATAAATCAAATTAATCAGAATCCTACTCTGGCGGAATTTCTTACTCAAAGGATAAATGTTACAAAGAGTTTTGCAAACACTTTTCGCTATCAATGGTAAAAGCAAAACTTGAGTTTAGCTTT
>NZ_JBNAFQ010000014.1:0-7082 GCF_049800755.1 Psychroserpens sp. S379A
AGCATTTTGCGTTTGAGTAATCAAATCCGCAAACTTGCTGAATTCCGTAAGAGTGAGATTCCATTTATTTCGAATTTAAAATATTTTTTAATTGGTTAGACTTTTTTTGATGTAAGATTAATTCCGCAAACAAGCTCAAGAATCCACAAGAGTGAGATTCCATTCATGTTGAATTTTAAAACATTTTTTGATTGATATGGTTTTGTTTGATGTAAAAGAAATTCGACAAGAGTAAGAATCCGATAATTTTGATATTTAAACAACTATTTTGTTGGGAGTTATGATTTTCCGAGCAATTTGTTGTAACGTGATTGTGTATGATTACGTTGTGTTGGCTAGGACTAAGTTAGCAAAAATAAAACGAACCAGAGGAAAATTCCGCAGGAATTTTCCAAGTACACATAAACCGAACAATGAATTATACACGCTGTTAGTTACTGTAGCGACACAATTGAGTAATCAGAATCAGTTAAGCGATAAAGATTGGACAATGAAAAGAGAAAAAAGCTAAACTCAAGTTTTGCTTTTACCATTGATAGCGAAAAGTGTTTGCAAAACTCTTTGTAGCATTTATCCTTTGAGTAAGAAATTCCGAAAGAGTAGGATTCTGATTAATTTGATTTTAAGATAATATTTGATTTATATAATATTTTTTGATGTAGAAGTTTTTCCACAAACGAGCTCAAAAATCCGCAAGAGTAAAATTCCAATATTATTAATGATAAAAGTAATAGATGAATAATTAAGTTCTTTTTGATGTAAGATAAATTTCCGAGTTTGAGTAAGTAAATCCGATAATTTTAAATTTTAAAAACTTTATATGTTAGGAGTTACGATTTTCGGAGCTATTGTTACTAACGGTTTCGGCTATGATTTCGTTGCGGAAAAATCCGCAGGATTCTTTCCGCCGTAGCCGAAAGATAGCAAAATTGCGTTGAATTCCGATAAGGAATTCAACCGCAATGAATTATAGCCATTGTTGTACGCAGTTTTTATTTTCTTTTTAATAAGTAACAATTGCTTTTTAATTGAATATTCTCTCCATCATAAAAGTCAATTTGCTTTTCTAAATCATCCATAAATTCAATTTCGTCTGTCGGACAGACTAAAATAAATTTTCCTTTGGCAACTAGGTCACCAAATTTGTCGAAAATCGAAATTCTTGCGTTGTTTTTATGACTGTGCATAAAATCCACATTATACCAAAATCCACTTCCATTTTTTTCAATCCAAAATGCGGTCTTTGGAATGTTAGTCAGTTTCATAAGTGAGTCAATCTCTTTTTTGTATTTAGATTTCCATCCAATTCCGTTTATTTTGTCCAAATAGTTGTCCATTTGGGAATTGTAAATTTCAATTCCGTTTTGTTCTACTACGCTTAATATGCAACCAAAACCAACGATTTCAAAACCATACTTTTTACTCACATTATTCAAATCCGATGGTGTTAGCATTGACTCTCCAACATAAACGATTTGAGGATTATTTTTTGCAATGTCCGTTTTGGCAGTCAAATAATTATATCGACTGAAAAATCCAAAATTCCAGAGTGAAAGTCCGATTCCGATTATCAGGACTGAAATCAAGATTGATTTTTTACTCATCGTTTCTCAAATTGCGTACAACGTGATTGTGTATGATTTCGTTGTGTTGGCAAGGACTAAGTTAGCAAAAATAAAACGAACCAGAGGAAAATTCCGCAGGAATTTTCCGAGTACACACAAACCGAACAATGAATTATACACGTTGTTGCCCACAGTATTTTTATTTCGTTATTATTTCTTTTAGTTTTTTCAATCCATAGTCTGATAAGTTTCCCCATTTCATCGTTTTTGTTGAAGGCGTTGAATAGGTTTGCCTTAAATCAGAATCTAATTCAGTAATTCCAATTATATTTTTATCGGAATCATAAAATACAATCGTTTTGTGTTTAATAAATGTTCCGATTTCTCCCCAACGATAAGATGAAGAATCGTTTAATATTTCAGTTAATTTTTTAGCTTGAGTAGAATTCAACTTTTGGTCGGCTGAAAAGAATTTACCATAAACTTTAGCAGAATTCAATTTGGCTTTCGGGAATTCAATTCCGTTTGTTTTTTCTTTTAAAACATCAGTTTTATATGTCAGTTTATCCTCATCTGTTCCGTTTCCAGAGTCAGAATACTTTTCACTCAATTCGATTCTTATTTTTTCAAAGTTTGGATAAGTAAAAAATCGGTAGCCCAATAAAAATAAAATTCCGACTATTAAATATTTTAGATTTTTGATTTTCATATTGTGGGCAACGTGTTTGTGTATGGTTTGTTGCGGAATGACAGCACACGCGTGCGGCTGGCTTTCCGATGGAAAACGTGCGCCTTTGGCACAATTTTCCGTTGTTTAAATATAGTGAATTTTACGTAAGGATTTTAATAGATGTTCATTGCAGAGCAATGAACTATACACGTTGTTGGCAGCAGTTTTTTATCTGTCTGATATGTCAATCAATTCAATTCCAAACTTAAATTGTTGCATCTCTTTAACGACTTGAACTAATGCATATTTTGCAATATTGGATTTGCATAAATCAATTCTTTCCAAAATCGGCTTTCCTTTGTGATGATTGTTTTTAAACGCCATTACAAAATTTGCTTGAGAAGGGTCTTTTCTCAATCTCTCTATTATTTCCTTAACATCTATTTTTTTAGCTGGATTTCGCTTGTTGTAAAGCTTTAATGTTTTCTCTAAATAGGTACTTTTTTTATTGTCCTTTAAATCATTTGACAACCTTTTAGCCGATAAGACAACTTGAATGTATAGGTCTCTCATCTTTGTGTTAAATCCATTCTTAACGTGAATGAAGTAGACCTTTTCATCTGTAATTACCATCAGGTCACATAATTCTATGTTGTCATTAATTACTTTATCTAAGACAAAATAATTTTTTAGATGATTGTGGCTTTTGTTATAAAAATCCTCATCTTTCTTTTTTGGCCATTTTAATAAAAGGTCTTTGGTCAATTTATATTTTGTATAAAATTCTTTTGCGTCATTATTCATTAACTCTAAAAAATCATCATCAAGTAAGTACCAATGACCGTCAATTTTAAAGTATTTCTTACCGATATAATCGATTTCTGCTGTTATGTGCGAGAAAAAATGACCATAAGTTTTCTCTGATTTATTTATAAGCCCAACAATATTTAATTTGAATAATTGCACTTTAATTTTAAACCTATCTCTTACGTCCTCTAAATTGTCGAATATATGTTTTGTGCACTCATAATATAGATCTTCTCTTTTTTTGATTGTAACGTCAGTTTTGCCTCTTGAATATTTTGCCCGAATTAAAAAATTATTGCACTCGTAAAACAATTCTAATTTAGATGGATGAACAACTTCTATTACGTCACTTTGATTAAATTTTACTTTATCAGGCGTATTATGCAATAAAATGTCGTCAACAATTATTTCTTTGAGGGTTTCGTCAAGTTCATCTACTAATTCAGGTTCATTTATCTTGAAAAATAAGGTGAGCTGAACTGGTTTGTTATTCTTTCTAATCTTATGAATGTCTTTGATTAAAATTTTTAGTTCATCAAAGTTTAGTTTTTTTCTAAGACTGAAATATGAACCTACTTCCAATAGGGCGACATCTTCATTTAATGAATATTTTTTGAATTCATTTAGTTTTAATTCTTCCCTAATTTGAAGTTTTATTTTGGTCGGAACTTCAGAATATTCTAAAGTCTCTGCAATTGTCTGATTGAAATTGAAGATTTGCTTTTTTTGAGAAATATTGTTAGCAACTCCTCTGATTTCCAATTCCTGAATTATGTCTTCTTTTGGTTTTGCAATCCTTTGATACAAGTCAATACCGAAACTTGGGTTTATAAATTTTCGAATTACACTCATTCCACTTCCACTAATCACACAATATATTTCGGATTTGTATTTAATGAAAAGGACAAAAGAAAATTCTATAATTTCAAAGTTCTGATTTTCTGTTAAGTCCTCTGGCAGAAATAATTTCCAATAGTACTTTTCTTTTGGCTGATTATAGCAGTAAGACCAGAATTTGAACTTTCCATCCTTTTGATATGTTACTTCGGGTTTAATTAAAGCTAAGTCTTCGAATTTATGCCTAAGCTTTTTTTCGTGATTATTTTGGATTATTTCAATGATTTCTTTGTCAGACGCATCTTTAAATTCGTAATACGATTTATCGATTTGAAAGATTTTCAGATTGAATTTGGTCTGTCCTGCAATCATCGGTTTTTGGTTTGGTCAAAATTGCTGCCAACGTGTTTGTGTATGATTACGTTGTGTTGGCTAGGACTAAGTTAACAAAAAGAAACCAGATCAGAGGAAAATTCCGCAGGAATTTTCCGAGTACACACAAACTGAACAATGAATTATACACGTTGTTACCTGTTGGCTTTATTCCTTATCTCTTCTCTTTCGCAAAGCTGTAATTTCTGATTCCAATTTTCTTAACGCAACCTTTATATTTTTTGCTTGAAATTTTTCAAATTCTTTTTTTTCTTTCCAACTCGTTTTTTTCTGTTGAAGGAGGAGGAATTATCATGTCCACAATAGGATAATCAAAACTTCTACTTATTCCACACATATTTAACCTTAAAAATCCATTTTCTAAATTTCCGTAAACAATCCATTTTCCTTTTTTATCAATATATGGACTACAAGTTTTCCAGTTTCTTCCAATATAAATATTTCCAATCGCATCTCCGCCATCTAGTGATTCCGTTACTTTTATTTTAAAAGTAAAATCTGAATCATTTACTTCTATAACTTCACCAATAAAAATACATTCCGAGTTTATTATTTCGGTTTTTTGCATTTCAGAGAGTTTTTTTATTCCGCAATCGCAGGCAAAACTTTTAATTGAAATGGTTATTAGAATAAGAATTAAATATTTTTTCATATTATCGATCTCTGCTTACAGGTAACGTGTTTGTGTATGGTTTGTTGCGAAATGTCAGCGCACGAGTGCGGCTGGTCTTCCGCGGAAAACGTGCGCTTTTCAGCACAATTTTCCGAGTTTTAAATATAGTGAATTTTACGTTAGATTTTTTCTTACTATTAACCAACTAGAGCTATAAACCATACACGTTGTTGTAAGTAGTTTTTAATATACCTCTGGAATAAATTCTAATATATTTTCAATTATTATTTTATTCGTTTCATATTCGCCAATTTTACTTTTTGATATTCTATTGTATAATTCTCTAAACTCAACAGTTTCTTTAAATTTTTTGTACTGATTACTTTTGAAATTTTGGAGTTCATAATAATCCATGATTCTTTTTCCAATAAATGTTCCTTTGTAAAACTCTAGATACTCGAATATATATTCTTCTTTTTCTTCGTTAAACCGTCCTTTGTTTTCATCAATTCTAATTAGTCCAGAATACCAATCACATATCTTATTTCCATTAAAAGTTTTTTTGAAAACAGATTTAATGTCAAGATCGCCAAACTCTGAACTTAAAATTTCGAGATTAATTACCGTTAATTTTTCATCTATTATTGTGAAAGTCCCTATATATCCTCTGCGTAATGCTGTTCCTCCATTTCCATAAGGTCTTAATTTTGGATTACTGAAAAAATAAGGTTCTAATATGTAACAGTTTAATCTATATTCTTTTTCTTCAAAATAAAGTATATCTCTTATTTGATAAGTCATTCTTTAAATTACTTACAACGTGATTGTGTATGATTTCGTTGTGTTGGCTATGACTAAGTTAGCAAAAATAAACCGAACCAGAGGAAAATTCCGCAGGAATTTTCCGAGTACACACAAACTGAACAATGAATTATACACGTTGTTGTGCTTAGTGTTTTTTTAGGTTTCACAATCAATTCAGTCAGTCTTAGAGTTGAATTGTCGTATTCGCTTTTAATAATTCCAGAATTTTTATTCGGTCAGTAATATCATCATAAAAAATCCAATCCGATATTGTTCCAGTCGATTTTTTGAATCGCTTTTCCAATGCTGTTGAGTTTCTGTTAATCAATGCATCGTTACTCAAATTATTCAGAATTTCCGCAATTAATTTGTCCGCATATTCATCATCAATTTCTGTCCAGTTTTCAATTTCAGGTGTTGATAATAATTCAACAAAACTTTCTAAGTCAGAACTTCTCCAATAATTTCTCAGAAAGTCTACATCTATTTTTACAGATGATAATTCATTAATGTTTTCTACTGTCTTTTCAGCGGTTTTCTTTCCGTTTTCAAATCCGATTATTAATTCCTTTATTTTATTCTTTAGCTCTTCCATTATCGGTTTTGCACATTAAGCACAACGTGTTTGTGTATGGCTATTTGCGTTGGCTGGAACTAAGTTAACAAAAAGAAAATAAACCAGAGGAAAATCCGTAGGATTTTCCGAGTATGCAATAACAAGCAATTAGTTATACACGTTGTTGTGCGTTCGTTTTAATTCCTTAATGTTTCCAAATCGAATATTTTTGCTCTATCTTTCTTACTCAATTTTTTTATATTGTAATCTATTTTCATTATTTGACTTGGATGTAAAAAGAAAATAAACGATAATTTTTTCTTGAATAATCCTTTATCATATTTATCAAAGAAAATATTTATTTCAGATTCATCAGTTTTTCCAACAACTTCATTTAATGAAGAGTTAAGCATCAATGAAAGTTCTGATTTTACCTTTTCAACCACTTTATCATTAATTTTTAAATCAAAAAGTTTAATTTTTTCGACTAATGCTGGATAAGAGTCTACAATACGATATATATATCCTTTTTCTTTCAATTCACTCAACATCTCAGATTTTGATATTTGATCCGCATCTGAATCCGGACTGAAGTTGAGCATCAATTGGTTTTCCATATCGTGATATAAAAACCCACTTATTATGTTAATTTCTTTTTTACAATTTGTACACTGTTGAATATTCAGCTTGCCATTAATTACTTTGCTTTTAAGACTAGGTTCAATAGTTACGTTAACTGAATTGTAAATAATTAAATTTTGTTCAGTATTGCAATGAGGACAATTATGTTTTATTTGTTTTTCTAAACTCATAGATTGGTTTTAATGACGCACAACG
>NZ_JBNAFQ010000015.1:0-2797 GCF_049800755.1 Psychroserpens sp. S379A
GAATTCAGCAAGTTTGCGGATTTGATTACTCAAACGCAAAATGCTACAAAGCGTTTTAAAAAACACTTTTCGCGATCAATCGTAAAAGCAAAACTAAAGTTTAGCTTTTCTCCTATTCTATTTCTGAAAACTTTACGGCAAAGTAAAACGTGCTTACTCAAACGTGTCGTAGCATTAGGTAACAACGTGTATAATTCATTGTTCGGTTCGTGTGTACTCGGAAAATTCCTGCGGAATTTTCCTCTGGTTCGGTTTATTTTTGCTAACTTAGTCCTAGCCAACACAACGTAATCATACACAATCACGTTGTGTACAATTTATGAAACAACCGAATCTTCATTGAATAAATTAAATAAAATATTAGGAGTATACTTTTTACTTATTTTACAATCCTGTTATTTTGGAATTGGCATAGTCGAAAAAGAAATTACGGATGATTACTATTTGTTGGCCAATAATTCGCTTGACGAAATGAGTATTTGGTTTCAAGCTGAGAAGTATTCTAATCGATTAATTGTCCCTGAAACAGTTTTTGCCGTAGGAGAAAATGGAGATTTTATTATAGCTAAAAGTCATCCAAAAAATCTTGAAGGTGGAATTAATAAAGGCGTGACATATTATCACATTATAGTAGTGGACAAAAAGAGTACTGAACAAAGTCCTAATTTGACTTTGGAACAGTTTGAGAGAAAAAGGAAACAACTGAATATTCCGAATAGTTTGGATTTCGATATTGTTTACGAAGAATTAAAATAAATTTATGCCAATATATCCGCCCAGAAATACAGCAACAAAGAAAAGACAAATTCTTAACTACAAAATTTTTGAATTTCTTACGTTAAATGAGTCCGAGACAACAGCTGAAAAATTAAATAATAAAGCCGAAGAAGTTAGAATTGCAATGCTAAATCTTATTAAGGCAAAGATTAAATTGACTAATGTTTATAAAAAAGATGATGAAAATGAAGTCTCTATTCAATTATGGGAGAAATTAAGTAATGATAAAATAAATTGGGAAACCTATACATTCAAGGAAATAAAGGATTTCTGCGATAAAAACAGAAAAGTATAATTGATATAAACTGTACACAACAACGTGTATAATTCATTGCTTCTGATTTTCCTCGCGGAAAATCAGAAGCAATGAATTAACGTAGGTGTTTTTTTACTAAATTAGTCGCTGAAACACGCAACGTAATCATACACAAAACCGTTGTGGGTAATTTGAGAGCAACATTCCTACTGATTCCCAACTACAATTGAAAAATTATAAGAATATGAAAAAAATTATATTGATTTTAATTACAACTATTACCTTTTCTTGTAATAGTCAAACTAAAGAGCAGAAAGTAGAAAGTGAGAGAAATGAATTAAAGAGCCAAGTAGAAAAAACCAAATCGAACAATAATTCTGATATCCAAAAAACAGTTAACAAAAATACTTTAGGAAAAATAACTCAAGAATATGTTGGAAACGAAAAAAAAGTTGTCATTAAACAAGTTAAGTTAACTGACGAAACTTTTTATTGGGAAGTGGTTATTAATAAAAAATTATTCCTTGCTATTTTAAAAACAGCAGATTATAAAAATGAAACATATTCGAATTTGGAATTGTTTGAATTAAAAGGTTCCAGTTTAATCGGGAATTATATTAAATATTATTTACATGAAAAAAATAATTAAAATATCATCCATTTTTTTAGTATTTGTTCTAACAAATAATTTAAATGCACAAGAGAAGATTACTAAAGAAAGTGTACAAGAGTTCACAAATAAAGTGTTTAAAGAATATCAAACTGCTGTAGCAGTTGAGATGAAAATAGCAAATGAAAAGGTTTTTATAAGAGTTCAAACAAAAGATGGTGAAAAAAAAGAGAATTTTCTATTAGTAACGTCAAAATATAATTTTCACAATCAGAACTTTGAGAAAGTTGAAATCATCAAAATGAATTTTTTAAGTGTTTTAGGTAATTACATAAAGAAGTATTACAATGATAAGCGAAAATTAGAATCCGAAAAAAATTGAATTATTCAAAAACTACCCACAACAACGTGTAAGCGCAATAACGGCTGAATTTCCTCGTCGGAAATTCAACTCGTTTTGCTATCTTTAGTGCGTCAGCGGAAAGTACTCGCGCACTTTCCCGTTACTGACGCTTACACAAAACCGTTGTGTGCAATTTGGCTACGTTACCAAGATTTGGTATATTTGATTAAAATTAGAGTCTAAATGGGAAAAAACACATCAATATCACTCGGAAATCATTTTGAGGATTTTATCAGAGAAGAAGTAAATTCTGGAAGATATGGTTCAGTTAGCGAAGTAATTCGTTCTGCTTTACGTTTGTTAGAACGTGAAGAAAAAAAAGAAAGAGAACTGATTAAAGCTCTCGAAGTTGGGGAAAACAGTGGATTTGTTGAAAATTTTGACCCAAAACAACATCTGAAAGAATTACATAGTAAACACTTATGAGTAAAAACAAATATCGCATAAGCCAACAAGCGATTGAGGATTTAGATAAAATTTGGATTTATACTCTTAACAAGTGGTCTAAAGAACAAGCAGATAGATATTACGATTTAATAATAGCGGAAATTGAATTTATTGCGGACAACTATCTGATTGGAAAATCCGCAGAACAAACTCGAAAAAACTATCGAGTAACGAAAATCAAATCTCATCTGATTTTTTACAGAAAAGTAGATAATGAGATTGTGGAAATCGTTAGAGTTTTGCATCAGAGAATGAACATTAAAAAAAGGCTGAAATAAAAAAACTGCACACAACAACGTGTATA
>NZ_JBNAFQ010000016.1:0-1813 GCF_049800755.1 Psychroserpens sp. S379A
CGTAAAAGCAAAACTAAAGTTTAGCTTTTCTCCTATTCTATTTCTGAAAACTTTACGGCAAAGTAAAACGTGCTTACTCAAACGTGTCGTAGCATTAGGTAACAACGTGTATAATTCATTGTTCGGTTCGTGTGTACTCGGAAAATTCCTGCGGAATTTTCCTCTGGTTCGGTTTATTTTTGCTAACTTAGTCCTAGCCAACACAACGTAATCATACACAATCACGTTGTGTGCAATGTAAAATATGAACGAAAGAATTACTCAAGCCCAAAAATTAAAAGATATCACTTCGGATATTAAATCTGAATTAGATGCTTTTAAAAATAACGTCAAAAAATTATCTTGGTCCGAAATTGTAATTATTGACGAAACGAAAAATGGAGCTTCTACAAACTATCAATTGACTTTACCTCAATCATTAATTAATGATTTTGAGAAAATTAAAAACAAATGTGATTTTGATGGTAGATACAAAGAAATCTACCATCATCTAATATTTGATCATCCAGACGATAGTTTTGACGAACTAAATTGGCATATATCTACAGATAACTCTTCCAATAGAATACATATAAATCGAACTGGAATCCCTTATAGTCTCAGAAAATTAGGATTAGGTAAGATGATTTACAAGAAAATTATTAATCATATTGGATATATAAGTTCAGAAAATCACAGATCATACGCTCACAGCGATTTACTATGGAATAGTTTATTTAATGACTCTGAATTGTATTGCTTTGCTTTTAATAATTGGTTATTCGCAACCTTTCGAAGAGAAATTTCAAATGAATTTTTCAGCAGACTAAATAACAGTTTTTTAAACCTAGGTGATTGTCAATTCGACAAATATTTCTGTCATGAATATGCAAATGAGATAACAAATTATGAAGCAATAAAAAAACACTGCACACAACAACGTGTATAATTCATTGTTCGGTTTGTGTGTACTCGGAAAATTCCTGCGGAATTTTCCACTGGTTTGGTTTCTTTTTGTTAACTTAGTCCTAGCCAACACAACGTAATCATACACAAATTCGTTGTGCGTCATTAAAACCAATCTATGAGTTTAGAAAAACAAATAAAACATAATTGTCCTCATTGCAATACTGAACAAAATTTAATTATTTACAATTCAGTTAACGTAACTATTGAACCTAGTCTTAAAAGCAAAGTAATTAATGGCAAGCTGAATATTCAACAGTGTACAAATTGTAAAAAAGAAATTAACATAATAAGTGGGTTTTTATATCACGATATGGAAAACCAATTGATGCTCAACTTCAGTCCGGATTCAGATGCGGATCAAATATCAAAATCTGAGATGTTGAGTGAATTGAAAGAAAAAGGATATATATATCGTATTGTAGACTCTTATCCAGCATTAGTCGAAAAAATTAAACTTTTTGATTTAAAAATTAATGATAAAGTGGTTGAAAAGGTAAAATCAGAACTTTCATTGATGCTTAACTCTTCATTAAATGAAGTTGTTGGAAAAACTGATGAATCTGAAATAAATATTTTCTTTGATAAATATGATAAAGGATTATTCAAGAAAAAATTATCGTTTATTTTCTTTTTACATCCAAGTCAAATAATGAAAATAGATTACAATATAAAAAAATTGAGTAAGAAAGATAGAGCAAAAATATTCGATTTGGAAACATTAAGGAATTAAAACGAACGCACAACAACGTGTATAACTAATTGCTTGTTATTGCATACTCGGAAAATCCTACGGATTTTCCTCTGGTTTATTTTCTTTTTGTTAACTTAGTTCCAGCCAACGCAAATAGCCATACACAAACACGTT
>NZ_JBNAFQ010000017.1:0-1711 GCF_049800755.1 Psychroserpens sp. S379A
GAGCATTAATTATACACGTTGTTACCTACTGTAGTGCAAGACTAACCATTGTTAAATCACAGACCAAAGCAGATTATCCAATAAGCAACCGAAAGAGAATGCTAGCCACGACTTAGCTGAGAAACCCAAGAAACCGTTGCATTAGATGAGAGGAAACAAACACAGTAGCATTTAGGTTGCCCAAAGCGATAAACACGAACACCTTTTTTGGAAATAGAACAAATCCGAACGCTAGCGATCATTTGGCAGATAAATCAATTTTCAGTTAGATGTAATATTTATTTTGTTTGATAAAATTCTATATAAATTGAACTCCTCATTTTTCATAGGAAGATTCATTTAAGCCACAGCAAATATAGAAAAGCCACAGAAGCGTTAAGTTCTCCAAAAAAGAAAATAGGGAAGAAGTTGAAAAGAAACCTCTAACGATAAAAGTTAGTAACTCAAGTATGAAATAAAGTAATCATCACGAAAACTGCACTATTGTTGGTAACGGTCTGGTGTAAGCGTCAGTAACGGGAAAGTGCGGGAGTACTTTCCGCTGACGCACCTAATTTAGCAAAACGAGTTGAATTTCCGATTAGGAAATTCAGCCGTTATTGCGCTTACACGTTGTTGTAACACGTTTTTTATTTTTTATTTCCGTGATAATTCGGATTTGATTGAAAATCACCAGTTATTTCTCCTTTTTCATTTACTTTCCAAGCACCTTTTATAAATTCAGCTGGGACTTCCTCTTTTCCTTCGTATTCTTTATCCAGAACGTAAACCCATCCATTAGGATGTTTTTTAGCTTCAGCTAATAATTCAGGTGTTAGGTGTTTTTTATTCATTTCGTTCTTTCAGTCGTTTTATTAAATCAACCAAATGCTGTTCAGAATGTGATTGCATTGAAAACTGAAATTGCCAAAGAGCATCGTCCATACTTGTGTTTTCCATTTTCCACTTCACAACTAATAGGTCTTTGATTATATCAGTCAAATCGTCTAATTCGTCCCCAATTCCGATTTCCACATTCGGTTCCATTTTGTTTGAGTCCAAAACTGAACTATACCAACCAAAATCAGGGAAATTTGCCTTAACATTTTCAAGTATTTTTTTATAATCGAAATCTGGTTCATCTTCATAATCCGTTTCGTCAAATTCAAATTCCGTTTTTAGAAATTCAGAGTAAATTCCAACTAATAGCTTTTTTAAGACATCAACTTTGTCGGTCAATTCCACTTTTGGGTTGATTCCGAATTCGGTGATTTGGTCTATTAGTTTTCTTAATTCACTCAATTTTTAATGGTTTGGTCAAATGTGTTACAACGTGATTGTGTATGATTTGTGCGAATGAAAACGGCAAGTTTTCAGATGAAACAAATCATTTTGTTAAAGGTAGTCTTTTTTCTATGAAAATAAAAAGTGAGCATTAATTATACACGTTGTTACCTACTGTAGTGCAAGACGAACCATTGATAAATCACAGACCAAAGCAGATTGTCCAATTAGCAACCGAAAGAGAATGCTAGCCAAGACTTAGCAGAGAAACCCAAGAAACCGTTGCATTAGATTAGAGGAAACAAACACAGTAGCATTTAGGTTGCCCAAAGCGATAATCACGAACACCTTTTTTGGAATAAGAACAAATCCGAACGCTAGCGAGCATTTGGCAGATAAATCAATTTTCAGTTAGATGTAATATTTATTTTGTTTGATAAAATTCTAT
>NZ_JBNAFQ010000018.1:0-1634 GCF_049800755.1 Psychroserpens sp. S379A
CAGCGTGTATAATTCATTGTTTGGTTTGTGTGTAATCGGAAAATTCCTGCGGAATTTTCCTCTGGTTTGGTTTCTTTTTGCTAACTTAGTCCTTGCCAACACAACGTAATCATACACAATCACGTTAGCACACAGTTGAGCAACGAGCTAGAACTAATAATAAAATAATATGGAAAAATATAAAAGTCCTTTTCCTGACCGAAAAATAAATGGACAAGATTTTACTGATTTAGTAAAGCACGTAAATTTAGTGCTCGAAAAAAATGAATTATCAGAAGATAAAATAAATGAACTGCTAAAGAAAATTAAGAATTTTAATAAAAAAAATTCAGCATTCGAAAAACGGTTAGAGAACTTTTATTCGAAACAAATTGAACTGTTTGGACTTTTTATAGCAATATTTTCGTTCATAATTGCAGGAATACAAATAGCAGCAAATGTTGAAGGGACTTTTATCGAAAAATTAGCGACTTCTGCAGCTATATTTATCCCGTTGACTCTTTGTATTGTAGTACTCTTTGTATTAATAAGAAATATTATCAAAAAATAGAATAACATTTAAATTGTTGAATATTTAAGAAAAAATAGAATTAAGTATTTTTCTTAGCTGAATTAAAACTGAACCAAAAATTGCGCTGGAATTCAATCTGAATTGACAAAATTGAAACTATAAAACAGGAGTCGGACTTAATTCGGATGTAAAAAATTAACAAAAACGAAAATTAAAAACCGTGTGCTAACACCGTATATAATTTATTGCTAGTTCTAGCCTACTTACGAAAATCCTCGCGGATTTTCTATTAGGTTTTTTATTTGCTAAATTAGGTACTCAAAACACGCAACAAACCATATACAAACACGTTGTGCGTCATTAAAACCAATCTATGAGTTTAGAAAAACAAATAAAACATAATTGTCCTCATTGCAATACTGAACAAAATTTAATTATTTACAATTCAGTTAACGTAACTATTGAACCTAGTCTTAAAAGCAAAGTAATTAATGGCAAGCTGAATATTCAACAGTGTACAAATTGTAAAAAAGAAATTAACATAATAAGTGGGTTTTTATATCACGATATGGAAAACCAATTGATGCTCAACTTCAGTCCGGATTCAGATGCGGATCAAATATCAAAATCTGAGATGTTGAGTGAATTGAAAGAAAAAGGATATATATATCGTATTGTAGACTCTTATCCAGCATTAGTCGAAAAAATTAAACTTTTTGATTTAAAAATTAATGATAAAGTGGTTGAAAAGGTAAAATCAGAACTTTCATTGATGCTTAACTCTTCATTAAATGAAGTTGTTGGAAAAACTGATGAATCTGAAATAAATATTTTCTTTGATAAATATGATAAAGGATTATTCAAGAAAAAATTATCGTTTATTTTCTTTTTACATCCAAGTCAAATAATGAAAATAGATTACAATATAAAAAAATTGAGTAAGAAAGATAGAGCAAAAATATTCGATTTGGAAACATTAAGGAATTAAAACGAACGCACAACAACGTGTATAACTAATTGCTTGTTATTGCATACTCGGAAAATCCTACGGATTTTCCTCTGGTTTATTTTCTTTTTGTTAACTTAGTTCCAGCCAACGCAAATAGCCATACACAAACACGTT
>NZ_JBNAFQ010000019.1:0-737 GCF_049800755.1 Psychroserpens sp. S379A
ACACCGTGTATAATTCATTGTTCGATTCGTGTGTACTCGGAAAATTCCTGTGGAATTTTCCTCTGGTTTGGTTTCTTTTTGTTAACTTAGTCCTTGCCAACACAACGTAATCATACACAAACACGTTACAACAAATTGCTCGGAAAATCATAACTCCCAACAAAATAGTTGTTTAAATATCAAAATTATTGGATTCTTACTCTTGTGGATTCTTGAGCTTGTTTGCGGAATTAATCTTACATCAAAAAAAGTCAAACCAATTAAAAAGTATTTTAAATTCGAAATAAGTGGAATCTCACTCTTACGGAATTTAGCAAGTTTGCGGATTTGATTACTCAAACGCTAAAAGCTGCAAAGCGTTTATAAAAACACTTTTCGCGATCAATCGTAAAAGCAAAACTAAAGTTTAGCTTTTCTCCTATTCTATTTCTGAAAATTTTACGGCAAAGCAAAATGTGATTACTCAGCTCTTTCGCAAAATGTTGTAACAACGTGTATAATTCATTGTTCGGTTTGTGTGTACTCGGAAAATTCCTGCGGAATTTTCCTCTGGTTTGCTTTCTTTTTACTAACTTAGTCCTTGCCAACACAACGAAATCATACACAATCTCGTTACAACAAATTGCTCGGAAAATCATAACTCCCAACAAAATAGTTGTTTAAATATCAAAATTATCGGATTCTTACTCTTGTCGAATTTCTTTTACATCAAACAAAACCATATCAATCAAAAAATG